>CBDBEU010000004.1:0-943684 GCA_965204565.1 Hyphomicrobiales bacterium | reverse complement strand
GGTGCCTTTATCGCGCTCATCTCATTTTTGGTGCTTGGTCTTGCTGGCATCACCTTTATCCCCTTGGCGCTGTTGATCGTGCTGGTGGTGGCGATGATGTTCACCTCGATTTATGGCTGGGCAGTCGAGCGCCTCGCATATCGACCCTTGCGCGGTTCGTTTCGTCTGGCACCGCTGATATCAGCGATCGGCATGTCGATCTTCCTGCAGAACTATGTACAGCTCCTGCAAGGTGCGCGCGTGCGCCCCTTGCCGCCGGTGGTGCAGGGAGGCTTCACAGTGATGGAGCGGGGTGATTTCACCGTCATTCTGAGTTATCTGCAGATCATCATCGTGCTTGTCACCATCGTTTTGATGGGCGCGTTTTCGATGCTGATCGCCAGAACCTCGCTGGGACGGGCGCAGCGCGCCTGTGAGCAGGATCGAATCATGGCCGGCTTGCTGGGCATCAATGTCGACCGCACCATTTCGCTGACATTCGTGACCGGTGCGGCCCTTGCTGCGGTCGCGGGCGTGATGTTCGTGATCTATTACGGCGTGATCGATTTCTATATCGGCTTTCTTGCAGGCATCAAGGCGTTCACCGCGGCGGTTCTGGGCGGCATCGGATCACTGCCCGGAGCGATGCTCGGCGGTATTCTGATCGGTCTGATCGAGACCTTTTGGTCGGCCTATTTCACCATTGAATACAAGGATGTGGCAGCGTTTTCGATCCTTGTTCTGGTGCTGATCTTCCGGCCCAACGGTCTGCTTGGCAGGCCTGAGATCGAGAAGGTCTAACCCGTGGCGGTTGAGGCAGGTCCGAGCCAGGCGCAGCCTCCAGCCGAGGCCCGACAAGTCGATTGCACCGCGATCGCCAAGGAGTCCGGACTTGCGGCACTGGTTGCCTTCGGGCTTGCCTTTTTCATCATCGGCTTGAAGACTGAAACCGTGACAGGCGGGCTGGCGCTGCGCGAGCGTTGGTCATGGGTTGCGATCGCGGTTGTGGTGGCGTTTGTCGGCCGGTTTGTTTTCGCACTGCGCCGACAGACCAAGCGCGCGGCAACGCGTGAGCGCTCGGAACAGATTGCCGATTGCATTGCCGTGGGCGTGCGTGCTTTCGCTCGATATGCCGGGCCGGTATTGATCATATTCGCGATCGCGCTGCCGCTGATGCCGTTCGCCAATCGATACTATGTCGACATCGCAATCCTAGTCGTCACCTACATCATGCTGGGTTGGGGTCTCAATATCGTGGTCGGTTTGGCCGGCCTGCTCGACCTCGGTTATGTGGCGTTTTACGCTATCGGTGCCTATTCGTTTGCACTGTTCGCCATTCATCTCGACTGGGGGTTTTGGGGAGCTTTGCCGTTAGCCGGCGTGTTCGCGGCGTTGTTCGGAATCCTTTTGGGCTTTCCGGTGCTGCGGCTGCGCGGCGATTATCTTGCTATCGTCACGCTCGCCTTTGGCGAGATGATCAGAGTTATTCTCCTGAACTGGTACTCGGTGACCAAGGGACCGGACGGATTGTCCGGGATTCCGCGCCCGAGTTTCTTCGGTCTGGAGTTCACAAAGCGGCCGGCTGAAGGGGTTGAATCGTTCAGCTCATTTTTTGGACTCGACTATTCGTCACTGCATCGCATTGTGTTTCTTTATTACGTCATCCTGGCGCTGGCGCTGATCACCAATTTTTTCACCTTGCGCATTCGTAAATTGCCGGTCGGGCGCGCTTGGGAGGCGCTGCGTGAGGATGAGATCGCATGCCGCTCACTTGGCATCAATCCGACCAACACCAAGCTTACCGCTTTTGCCGTCGGTGCCATGTTCGGCGGATTCTCGGGCGCGTTTTTCGCCACCCGCCAGGGTTTCATCTCACCCGAAAGCTTCACCTTCATCGAATCGGCGGTGATCCTGGCGATTGTCGTTCTTGGCGGCATGGGCAGCCAGATCGGCGTGGTGGTGGCGGCCGTTCTTTTGATTGGCGGTACCGAAGTTCTGCGCGAACTTGAGGAATTCCGCATGCTGGTATTCGGGGCCGCCATGGTGGCGATCATGGTGTGGCGGCCGCGCGGGCTGCTCGCCCATCGCGACCCGACGCTGCGGCTTGGCGAGCCGCCGGGCAAGACCGGTCATGGCCATGAGTGAGGTGAGCCTGGATACCGGCATGGCGGTGCCAAGCGGGGCACCGGCGCTGCTGAGGGTAGAGCATCTGACCATGCGCTTTGGCGGGCTTACAGCAGTAGGCGATGTCTCGTTTTCGGTTGGAAACAGCGAGATCACTGCCATTATCGGTCCCAACGGTGCCGGTAAGACAACGGTCTTCAACTGTTTGACCGGCTTCTACAAACCAACTGTCGGGCGGCTTTCACTCGATCACGGGGACCGGATTTTCTATCTGGAGCGGATGGACGATTTCCGCATTGCCCAGCATGCACATGTCGCTCGCACATTTCAGAACATAAGGCTGTTTCCGGCCATGTCGGTTCTGGAAAATCTGATAGTCGCGCAGCACAACCTTTTGATGAAGGCATCCGGGTTTACCGTCGCCGGTCTTTTGGGATGGAGTGGATACAAGAAGGCTGAAGGCGAGGCGATGGAGCTTGCGCGCCATTGGCTGGGCAAGGTCGGATTGGTCGAGGAGGCGGATATCAATGCAGGCGGGCTTCCCTATGGGGCACAACGGCGGCTGGAGATCGCGCGCGCCATGTGCACGCAGCCGGTTCTGCTTTGCCTCGATGAGCCGGCAGCAGGTCTGAATCCGCGTGAAACGGCCGAGCTTGGAGAGTTGTTGATATCGATCCGAGACGAAGAGCAAATCGGACTGATGCTGATCGAGCATGACATGGGCGTGGTGATGGGGGTCGCCGACCACATTGTGGTGCTCGACTATGGCCGCAAGATTTCCGATGGAACGCCCGAGACGGTTCGCAATGATCCGGCAGTCGTAAGCGCCTATCTCGGTGAAGATGAATCCGACGAAGCGGTTTCGGAGGAGGGGGCCTAATTATGCTGTCTCTTTCCGGTCTTTACTCTTCCCATGGCCGCATAGAAGCGCTTCGGGGCATTGATCTCGAGGTCGGGAATCAAGAGATTGTGGCCCTGATTGGCGCCAATGGCGCTGGCAAGTCGACCACATTGATGACGATTTGCGGTAACCCCTGCGCAACTGGGGGGCGCATCGTATTCGACGGGCAGGATATTACGCATCTGGCGACCTTCGAGATCATCCGGCTGGGCATCGCTCATGCACCGGAGGGGCGGCGGATTTTTCCGCGCATGACCGTGTTCGAAAACCTGCAAATGGGTGCGACAACGGGGGTTCCAGAACATTTTGATGCCGATGTCGAACGCGTTTTCGCCCTTTTTCCAATCTTGAAGGAACGTCACAAACAGCGTGGAGGCACGCTTTCGGGCGGAGAGCAGCAAATGCTGGCTATCGCCCGGGCGCTGATGAGCCGGTCGCGACTGTTGTTGCTCGACGAACCGTCGCTGGGACTGGCGCCGATGGTGGTGAAACAGATTTTCGAGGTCATTGACGAGATCAACCGCGAGGACAAAATGACTATCCTGCTGGTTGAACAGAATGCGTTTCATGCGCTTCGGCTTGCCCATCGCGGTTATGTAATGGTCAATGGCCAAATCACCTTGAGTGGCACTGGTGAGGAGTTGCTGTCCCATCCGGAGGTGCGCAGCGCCTATCTGGAAGGGTGGTGTCGAGACGGCTGAAGAGACATCGGTATGAGTGAACTTCTGGGTAATTCTTTGGCGGTGTTTTTCGGCGTTACGGTGATGATCGAAGGAGGTGCCGGGTGGCTCATGGGCCAAGCCCTTGGGGGGCGCTGGCGGCCGGTCTGGCAGGTCTTTCCCTACGCCTTCCTGTTGGGGCTAACCGACCGGTTTTTCATCTGGGGATTGTTTGGCGGAGAACTTCTGTCCCTGTGGGGTTTTGTCATCGACACATGTGTCATTCTGGCGATCGCGCTTGCCGCTTTTCGCATCACCCGCGTGCGCCGCATGGTGAGCCAGTATCCCTGGCTTTACGAGCGCGCGGGACCGTTCGCCCTGCGCGACAGAAATTAATCCTGATACTTTATCCGACATTCACGGGATGACGACATCGTCGAGCCGATATTGCCTCCACAGGCGGACATCTGCAACCCCGGACCATCGTCGTGGGGATCGAGGGACATCGAGAACGGTAACGCCGGCGTATATCGCGCCGGGATTGCCGATTTCGTCGTCATCAGGACACACCTCGCATGTGGTTCTTGCCGGACTGCATGACAACCGGACGCGTCACGCCGGCGCCGGCTGCGGCCGAAGTTCGGCGATCAGCCGCAGGATCTCGGCGAACAGGCCCCCTGGCACCGCGCCCTCGGCCAACTGGAACGTGACGTACCGGCCGTGTGTGACGATCCCGGCGCCGATCCTGATCGGCTTCTCCTTCAGCGCCAGCGCCACCGTGTCTTCGATCTCAACGCCGGCGCCATCGACCGCCGAGGCGCGAAACCACACCGGCAGATCGTCCGACCACACGCCGCGTACCGCCTCTGCGATCTCTAGCGCAACGCGAGCGCGCGCCTCGCGCGGCCCGCCATATTGATCCGTGCGCTGATTGACCATGGGCGAGAAGAACTCATGGATCAGATAGCCATAGGCGCCGTGGATTTCGACGATCTTGAAGCCCGCCTCGCGCGCCCGCAAGGCCGCCGCACGGAAGCTCTCGACAATGCGCGCAATGTCGTCGGTGGTCATTTCATGGGGAACCGGCCAGTTGTCATCGATCGCGAGTGGGCTTGGCGCGATGGTCTGCCACGGCCCTTCGGGCAATACCACCGTTGCCTCCACCATGCCGACGCCGCCCAGCGCAAAACACGCATGATGATGGAAATGCCAGTCGATCACATGGCCGTCCTCTGCCTGATACTGGCACATGGGCGAGACCACAACACGGTTGCGCAAGCACAGGCCGCGCTGGTTGAGGGGCTGGAAAAGGAGCGGCAGAGCGGCAATGTCGGTCATGCTTTTCTAGCTTTCTTGAAGGCTCGCAAGCGCCGCGTCTGGAGGCGCTCTAGTGAGTTGCCCGGGCGCGCACCCGCCTTGCGGGCATCTCCTGGCCTTTTTCCTCAAACAGCTCCGCCAGCTTGTCGGTCATCGCCCCGCCCAGCTCCTCGGCATCGACAATCGTGACCGCGCGCTCGTAATAACGCGTCACGTCATGGCCGATGCCGATGGCGATCAGCTCCACCGGAGAGCGCGTTTCGATATCCTTGATCACCGCGCGCAGATGGCGTTCCAGATAATTGCCGGAATTGACCGACAGGGTTGAATCATCGACCGGCGCGCCGTCGGAAATCACCATCAGGATGCGTCTGTACTCGGGCCGTGCAATCAGTCTTGCATGGGCCCAGGCGAGCGCCTCGCCGTCGATATTCTCCTTTAAAAGCCCCTCGCGCATCATCAGGCCGAGATTGCGTCTGGCGCGGCGCCACGGCGCATCGGCGGATTTATAGATGATGTGCCGCAGATCATTGAGCCTGCCGGGCTTTTGCGGCTTGCCCGCTTGCAGCCACGCCTCGCGCGATTGCCCACCCTTCCACGCCCTGGTGGTGAATCCTAGAATTTCGAGCTTGACGGCGCAGCGCTCCAGCGTGCGCGCCAGAATGTCGGCACAGGTCGCCGCCACCATGATCGGACGCCCGCGCATCGAGCCGGAATTATCCAGCAGTAACGTTACCACTGTGTCGCGGAATTCGGTGTCCTGCTCCTGCTTGAACGACAAGGGATGCATCGGATCGGTGACCACCCGCGACAGCCGCCCAGCATCGAGAATGCCCTCATCGAGGTCGAAATCCCACGACCGGTTCTGCTGCGCCATCAGCCGGCGCTGCAAGCGGTTGGCAAGCCGCGCCACCACGCCCTGGAGCGACAGCAGTTGCTTGTCGAGATAGTTGCGCAGCCGGTCGAGTTCTTCGGCATCGCACAACTCTTCAGCCTCGGTCTCCTCATCGAACTTGGTTGAGAACACCTTGTAGAGCGGCTCGCGCGGCTCGTTCGACATGTCGCCGCCCGGATGCCAAGGCTGGTCGCTTTCCGGTGTTTCCTCGCCCTCACCTTCGAACTCGCGTTCCAGTTGCTCCAGATCGAGCCCGTCCTCGGCGTCGGTGTCTTCCACGCCCTCGCGAGAATCCGAATCGAGCGCGTCTTCAGAATCCTGAGCCTTGCCTTCCTCGCCTTCGACCGATTCACCGGCCGAATCGCTGGCGTCGTCGTCATCTTCACCCCGGCCCTCGGCCTCGTCGCCCATTTCATCGCCCATATCGAGCGCCTGGATCACTTCGGTGACCAGCTTGGCGAAGCTTTGCTGATCGCTCACCTTGTCACGCAGAACGGCAAGCTGGTCGGCGGCCTTTTCCTCAACCCACGGCCGCCACAGATCGACCAGCCGGCGCGCACTTTCCGGCGGCGGCGCTCCGGTCAGCGTCTCACGCACCATCAACGCCAATGCATCCGTGATCGGCGCATCGTCGCGATGGGTCACTTCGCTGAGATTGGCGCGCGCATACTGGTCGTTGATCCTGGCATCCAGATTGTCGGCACAGCCACGCATGGCCAGCGCGCCAAGCGCTTCGACGCGCGCCTGTTCGACCGCGTTGAACACCGCGCGTGCGCCCTGACCGCGCGGCCTCAGCTTGCCATGCAGCTCCGCATCATGCCCGGCAATCCTCAGCGCCAGTGAATCGGCACAGCCGCGCAGCACCGCGACGTCGTTCTTCGACATGTCGCGCGGCGGCTCAGGAAGCCGCAACCGATTGCCCGAGACCCCCGGCCGGTCGGTGCCATAGGCGACCTCGACCTCCGGCTTGCCGGAGATCGCGCGGGTCGCCGCGCCCACCACCCGTTTCAGCTCGGCATTGGGGCTTTCGCGTGGTTCGTTGGCCATCGTCAAATGGTTCAGTTGAGCAGAATGTTGGCCGCCGATTTCTCAAGCTCCTCGCCGAAGCAGCGCTGGTAGAATTCGGCTACCACCGGCCGTTCAAGCTCGTCGCACTTGTTGAGGAATGTCACCCGGAAGGCGAATGCCGTGTCTTTGAAGATCTCCGAGTTCTCCGCCCAGGTCAGCACCGTACGCGGGCTCATCACGGTTGACAGATCGCCGTTCATGAACGCGTTGCGGGTCAGATCGGCAACTCGCACCATCTGGCTGATGGTCTCGTGCCCTTCCTTCTTGTTGTCGTAGGTCTTGGCCTTGGCGAGGATGATCGAGGCTTCCACGTCATGAGGCAGATAATTGAGTGTGGTGACGATCGACCAGCGGTCCATCTGTCCCTGATTGATCTGCTGGGTGCCATGATAAAGCCCAGTGGTATCGCCGAGCCCGACCGTATTGGTGGTGGCGAACAGGCGGAACGCCGGATGCGGGCGGATCACCTTGTTCTGGTCGAGCAGCGTCATGCGGCCGGACACCTCGAGTACCCGCTGGATCACGAACATCACGTCCGGCCGGCCGGCATCGTACTCGTCGAACACCAGCGCGGTGTTGGTCTGCAGCGCCCAAGGCAGAATGCCCTCGCGGAACTCGGTGACCTGCTTGCCGTCACGCACCACGATCGCGTCTTTGCCGACAAGGTCGATACGGCTGATATGGCTGTCGAGATTGACGCGCACGCATGGCCAGTTGAGCCGTGCGGCGACCTGTTCGATATGGGTCGATTTGCCGGTGCCATGATAGCCCTGAACCATCACCCGCCGGTTGTGGGCGAAACCGGCTAGGATGGCCAGTGTGGTCTGGCGGTCGAACACATAGCTCTCATCGAGATCGGGTACGTGGTCGTTGGGTTTGGCATAGGCCGGTACTTCAAGGTCGGCCTCGATGCCGAATACCTGCGACACCGATATTGTGATGTCGGGCAGAGGGAAGACCTCAGTTTCAAGCGTTTGCGTCATGCGTTCATATTCCCTGATGCGGTTTTTCACGTCGACAGGTTGGCGGTCGTGCGTGATTTAGCAGAACCCAGCGCCGCGAAGATAGCGATAGGCTTTGATGATCTCGACGAGGCGGTCCTCCGCATCGCGGGTTCCGCCATTGGCATCGGGATGATGCCGTTTCACCAAGACCTTGTACTTGGCCTTGATTTCGCCGCTTGTGGCACCGGCGTCAAGCCCAAGTATGTCGAATGCCTTGCGCGCGGCGTTGCCGATGGTGTGCTTGCGCGCGCGCGGCCGGGGCTTTGGCGAGGCGCCAAACAACTCGAATGGGTCCGCTTCCTCCTGCTGTGCGGAGGATTGGGCGGCTGCTCCTTGTGAGCCGGCGCCGCGCACCCCGAGCTTCCAAGTCGGCAGATGGCCGGTGACATTGTCTTTTTGATAGCGCGCCACATCGTCGTCGCGCATGCCGTCGAAATAATTGTAGCCGCGATTGTATTCGCGCACATGATCGACGCAGAAACGCAGATACTGGCCCTCGTGGCTCCGGCCTTTGGGCGCACGGTGGGTCGCGGTCCGGTTGCAGCCGTTCCACTGACAGCGCGGCCCCTCCGGTTCGACGCCGCGCGGCTTGATCCGGATGCCATCGAAATATTTCGATTCAGCTTTCACATCATAGATTATGGTGCTTTGCAGAGCGCGGAGCAACGCGTCTCGACAATCAGCCCGCCCATTTGGAGACATAACCCATGCCTGGCGCCGTCGCGGCCGAAATTGACGTCAAGCTTCGCCGGGCGCTAGAGCCCGACAGCATCGACATTGTGGATGAGTCAGAGCGCCATCGCGGCCATGCGGGCTGGAAGGAGGGTGGCGAGACACATTTTCGTGTCACCATCATCGCCAGCGCGTTTGACGGCACATCGCCCCTCGAGCGCCACCGCACAATCAATCAGATTCTGGCGGACGAACTTTCAAGCTCCGTACATGCGCTGTCGATCTCGGCGTTGACGCCGGAGGAGGCGCGCGCCAAGGGGTAGGTGAGAGGTGGTGCAGACTGCAGCCGAAGGCTGCAAGGGAATATCAAGCTGGCGCGACCGGAAGCTCTGCCGGAAAATTTCCTTTCCGCTATTGCAGCGTTCGCAGTACCGAGAACTCGCCATGGCGAATGCGCTGCGGCAAATCCGCCACCAGCTCGCCACCGCTTCGGTGCCCATGGTCTCTCGACCAGATCGGCAAGCGCTGCATAGATCGCCATCGAGGCCACGACTTCAGGCTCAATGCCGGCATCGTCGGCTTCCGACCATGCACTTAGAATGTGCTCAAGGGCGGCGCGCTTGCGCTCCTCAAGACCATGTTGATTGGTCGTGGCAAATTCAATGAAGAGAGGAATCATGTGACCGGCTACGCATTAGGCTGAAACTGTGTACAGCGACATTTCTAACACAGCGAACCGATCCGCATAGGATCATTGGCAAGGAAAATTAATGGCGGCCCGGACGTGCCGGCAAATGAGCAAAAGTCGGCGGTCTCCCGCCTATGGATCGTTTTGCTGGCCCTGCGCATCCGCGAGCGTTGCGGAAAGCCCGGCTGCGAGCTTTGAACCTTCGGTCAAAAACCGGTTCTCCGCAGTCTTGGCCGATGTCGTACAGCTTGAGTAGGTGCGCCGGTAGCCGCGAAAGCCATTATTGAAGGAAGCGATCAGGCGGGCGCGAAACTGCCCGGGCGGGTCTTCCACCTCAAGCATCTCCAGCATCTTCTTGCGCCAGAGCAGACCTTCATCGGCGCCGCAAATATCGCGCAGATGGTGGATCGCGCCCAGGATCTCGGCAAGCCGCAACAGCCGGTCGCCATGGCTCGCGTCGGTCACTTGCGCCGGGACGGCAGGCACCTGGAGCCACATTGCAGCCCCAAGCAACATCGCGGCGAGTGACAAAACCCGGTTTTTCCTCATGCCACCACCTCCCCGCGCGCCAGACGGGTGATCAGCTCCCCGGTGCCCGGCGTCAGCGTGCGGCTTGAGAATGCATCGAGCCCCACCCATTCAACCTCCGCTGCATCATCCCCGTCCTGCAACTGACCGCCGGTGACCTCGCCAGCGAATACTGCAAGCACGAAATGACCTTCGATCCTGCCAGCATCATCGGGACGAATGATGTCCATCATGGTCGCAAGCTTGCCGACCTCGATCTCAAGCCCGGTCTCCTCAAATACCTCGCGTTCGGCTGCATGACGCAATGTCTCGCCAAGTTCAACCAGCCCGCCCGGCAGGCTCCACAACAGCGGCGGTTTTGCCCGTTTGATGAGCAGAACCGACTCCCGCCGGGTAATGAAGGCGCTGACGCCAATCAGCGGACGTTCGGGATAGTGGCGTGAATCGCTTCCGCTCACGGTCTATTCGGCCGGTCAGGACCGGCTGTACAGCTGGCACTGGCCGGCGACATATCCATTGATAGTGGAAAGCGAATCAAAGGCGTGGGTGACGCAACGAGACTCACCCTTGCAGGCGCGTTCGCACAATGACTCCGTGGTACTATATACCTTGTAACTCGAAAGCCCCTCGGTCGAAACCGGACCGGTTCCGGTGGCGCCTTCCGGTGGCGGCGCCATTTCAAGACCGTTGACCGTGCGGGCTCCTCCCGGCAGGCCCGAACCGCTCTGGCAGCTGGCAAGGATGGCCGCAGCGACAACAATTGCTGCAAACCGGCTAATATGCACACGCGAATTCATCGGGCCTCTCTCAACATTCAACTCCATTCCGCCACAAACCACATCCTAACATGGCTGACTGTCGACAGTGCACTAAAATCCTGTAGCCGCATCTTGAAAATTGCTCACAACACCTTGCCGGGGTTGAGAATACCCTTGGGATCAAGTGTCTGCTTGAGCGCCCGCATGACCTCAAGACCCACCGGATCGGCGCTTTGCGCCAGTGCCTCGCGCTTGATCCGCCCGATGCCGTGCTCGGCGCTGATCGAGCCGCCCATGCCGGTCACAATTTGGTGCACAGCCGCATTCATCTCGTCCCAATGCGCGAGATATCGATCCTTTTCCATGCCCACCGGCTGGGTGACATTGAAGTGAATGTTGCCATCGCCGATATGGCCGAACGGAACCGGGCGCGATCCGGGCACCACCGAGACGACCGCTTCGCTTGCCTGTTCAATGAAGGCAGGAATGCGCGCCACCGGCACCGAGACATCATGCTTGATGGAGTCGCCTTCGTCGCTCTGAACCTCGACCACCAGATGGCGCAGCGTCCAGAAGTCGCGCGTCTGGGCCAGCGATCTGGCGATCGCGGCATCGATCACAATGCCGTCTTCGGCAGCGCCGGCAAGCGCGTCTTCCAGCGCCTCCGTCAGCATCTCGCCCTCGCGCGTCGAGGAAATCTCGACCAGCCCGTACCAGGGCGCCGGCTGCGCCAGCGGCTCGCGCGCCTGGCTGCGATGGCTGAACACGAACTCAAGCCCGATGCGCGGCAACAGCTCGAAACTGGTCAACACGCCGCCGCCCGCCGACTGCATGCGATGCAGAAGTTCGACCGCGCCGACCGGATCGTGCAGCGCCACAAAGGCGCTGGCGGTGGTGCATGGTCGCGGGAACAGCTTCAGCGCCGCGGCAGTGATCAGACCGAGCGTGCCCTCAGCCCCGACGAAAAGGTCTTTCAGGCTATAGCCGGTATTGTCCTTTCTGAGCCGCTTCAGCCCGTTCGACACACGCCCATCGGCCAGCACTACTTCAAGTCCAAGCGTCAGCTCGCGCGCATTTCCATAGGCGAGCACCGCCGTGCCGCCGGCATTGGTCGAAAGATTGCCGCCGATCTGGCACGAGCCTTCAGCGCCAAGGCTGAGCGGAAACAGCCGCCCGGCCTCCGCCGCCACATTCTGGATGGTCTCAAGCACCACGCCGGCCTCGGCGATCATTGCGTTGGTGGCGATATCGATCTCGCGAATTTTATTCAGCCGGCCAAGCGAGACCACCACTTCCGCTCCGCTGGCAATCGGTACCTGACCGCCGACCAGGCCGGTATTGCCGCCCTGTGGCACAATCGCCGTACCGGTCTCATGGGCAAGCGCCATGACCCGGCTCACCTCTTCCACCGAGCCGGGCCTGAGCACCATTGCAGCTGCGTCATGGAACAGATCGCGTGGTTCGGAAAGATAAGGCGCCATATCGGTTGCATCGCTGAGCGCGTAGCGCTCTCCGACAATCCCGGCAAATCGCTTGAGAGTTGCTGCGCTGGGAGCCTCAATGGCTCTCACCCCGCCACCGGCCATGCCCGCATTCATGTCTGCTTTTCCTCCTGCGCCTGGCGCGGCGCTGAAGCGCGCAGCAGGCGGTCGTTTATCGCTTCCCCGAAGCCATGTTCGGGTATCGGCATGATTGCCGCGCACTCCGCCCCCATGTCATCGAGCTTTCTCAAAAAACAGAACAGATTGGCGGCGGTTTCGACCAGATCGCCTGACGGCGACAGGTTGAGGTCTGCTGTAACACCATCGGGCGGCACGCCAAAGGCGACAAGAACCTCACCCGGTCGCACGTCGCCGGCATCAAGGCGCAGCCTAGCGTGCGGCGCATAGTGGCTTTCAAGTTGTCCGGGAGCGGTGATGTCTTCCGTTTCGGCCAATGCCACAGAGCAGTCAAGTGCTGCCTCAATCTGGCCGCGCTCAATCGCACCTGCGCGTAGCAAACTTACCAGCTCGCCTTCAATGGCGCGGACAATCGTTGATTCAATGCCATGGGTGGTGTTGCCTCCATCGAGTACCATGGCGATGGAACCGCCCAGATCCTGCGCCACATGGGCGGCTATTGTGGCGCTGACGCGGCCGGAGATATTGGCACTCGGTGCGGCGATCGGCACACCGGCTTCAATCAGCAGACTTTGCGCGATAGCCCCGCCCGGCACCCGCAATGCAATTGTGTCGAGCCCGGCGGTGGCGATCTCGGCCACCGTGCAGCCAGCAGACTTCGGCACCACCAGCGTCAGAGGTCCCGGCCAGAAGGCACGTGCCAGACGTTCGGCTTGAGCTGAAAAAACCCCTTGCGCCCGCGCATCGTCGATCCGCGCCAGATGGATGATCAATGGGTTGAGGCGCGGCCGGCTCTTAGCTGCGAAAATGCGTGCCACCGCCTCGCCATTCTCGGCATTGGCGCCGAGCCCATAGACGGTTTCGGTGGGGAACGCGATGAGCGCGCCTGCGCGGATGGCCGCCGCCGCCTCGGCAATGGCGCGCGTATCAGTCTCGCGGATCAAATTTTCCATCATTTCGGTGCCAGCCGGGCGGGCATTCATGTGCATTGACCTTGTGCATTGCAGCGATAAGGTTCTCACAATGTGATCGCACAGGCCGGGGCCCGCAAGCACCCCGCGCGCCGGCCAACAAACCCAGAGGCTCTCCATGACCTTTGCCGCACCGGTGGCGGACGTTGTTTTCGCACTAGAACACATGGCCGAATTTCAACAACTTGCCGGCACCGGTGCGTTTGAGGATATCGGCCCGGAGATGCTGGAAGCGGTGCTGAGCGAGGCGGGACGGTTTGCCTCCGATGTGGTGGCGCCCTTGAACCGCACCGGCGACCTTGAGCCGGCACGCCTTGAAGACGGCGTGGTGGTAACGCCGCCGGGTTTTGCCGAAGCCTACCACGCTTGGTGCGCGGGTGGCTGGATGGGACTTTCCGCCGATCCGGACTTTGGCGGTCAGGGCCTTCCCTATGCGCTCAATGTCGCGGTGGCGGAGATGATCAATGCCGCAGCGATGTCGTTCGCGCTCTCCACACTCTTGACCCAGGGGGCGGCATCGGCGATTGCCGCCCATGGCACTGATGCACTGAAGCAGCGTTATCTCGGCAAGATGATTTCAGGCGAATGGTCGGGAACCATGAACCTGACCGAGCCGCAGGCAGGCTCCGACCTTGCCGCCGTCAACACCCGCGCCGTGCCCGATGATGACGGCTCCTACCGCATCACCGGCCAGAAGATCTACATCACCTATGGCGATCAGCAATGGACTGAAAACATCATTCACCTAGTGCTCGCCCGGCTGCCCGACGCGCCGGCCGGAACGCACGGCATTTCGCTGTTTCTGGTGCCCAAGCGGCTGGTCGGTGAAGACGGCACGGTGGGCGAGGCGAACGACGTGTGCGCCATCAGGCTTGAGGAAAAGCTCGGCATTCATGGCAGCCCCACATGCGTCATGTCCTATGGCGAGGAAGGCGGTGCGGCCGGCTATTTGGTCGGAGAGCCGCATCACGGTCTCGCGGCAATGTTCACGATGATGAATCTGGCCCGCCTGATGGTCGGCATTCAGGGCGTCGGCATTGCCGAGCGCGCCACCCAACAGGCCATTGCCTATGCCCATGAGCGCCGTCAGGGACAGGATGGCAGCGACAAAGATGGCAGTCCGGCACTGATCGCGCGCCATCCCGATGTGCACCGCATGCTGGCCTCGATGCGCGCGCATACCGCAGCGGCGCGCTCCATCTGCTTCAATGCCGCGGTAGCGATCGATCTTGCGCGCTACGGCAGCGACGATGAGGCCCGCAAGGTGGCGGAGGCCAGGGCCGATCTCCTGACCCCGATCGCCAAGTCCTTTGCAACCGATGTCAGTGTCGAGGTCGCCTCGGCCGGCATTCAGGTCCATGGCGGCACCGGCTATATGGAAGAGACCGGCGCTGCCCAGCATTTGCGCGACGCCCGCATTCTGCCGATCTATGAAGGCACCAACGGCATTCAGGCGATTGATCTGGCCTTGCGCAAAGTGGCGCGCGATCAGGGCGAGGCCGCCCATGCGATGATCGCCGAGTTGCGCCAGATCGCAGACAATGCAATCGCCTCCAACGAGCCGATGTTCGGCCGTCTCGGCTACCGGTTTAACAAGGCGGTTGACGATTTGGCCGAAGCTACCGACTGGATCGTCCAGACCGCCGGTGCCGACACGACCGCCGTGCTCACCGGGGCAACGCCCTACTTACGGCTGTTCGCACTTGCCTCCGGCGCCGGCTTTCTGGCGCGCGGCGCGCTGGCCGCAAGCCAAAAGATGAGCGATGAGGCGGCCCGCGCTGAGAGAATATTATTGGCGCGCCTGTTCGCTGAGACCTCGCTTGGCGAAACCGCCGCCTTGCGCCGCACGGTGATGAGCGGCGGCGAGGCCATCGGTCTTTACAAACTGCCTCAATCGGGCGCTTGAGCCGGGCATTGAGACCGCGGATAAAAAAACGCAGATGACCACACTTTATATCTCCCACCCCGCCGCACTCGATCATGAGGGCCCGGCGGGCCATCCCGAGCGGCCCGAGCGGCTGCGCGCCCTTGAGCGCATGCTTGAGGCGGCCCCGGATCTTGAACTTGAGCGCATTGCCGCACCGCTCGCCGATCTGGAAGCGATTGCCCGGGTTCATCCGGTCTCCCATATCGAGCACGTGCGCAAGGCAGAGCCCGATACCGGCCTTGGCGGCCTCGATGCCGATACCTATCTTTCGCCCGGCAGTTTCGAAGCCGCACGCCGCGCCTCGGGTGCGGCGGTGCTCGCTGTCGACAAGGTGCTTGAAGGTAAGGCAGCAAACGCGTTTTGCGCCGTTCGCCCGCCCGGTCACCACGCCGAGCGCGATCGCGCCATGGGCTTTTGCCTGTTCAATTCGATTGCCGTCGGCGCCCGCCATGCGCGCGAGGTCCATTGTCTGGACCGGGTGGCAATTGTCGATTTCGACGTTCATCACGGCAACGGCACCCAGGAGGTGTTTTTCAACGACCGTTCGGTGCTCTACGCCTCGACCCACCAGATGCCGCTTTATCCGGGCACCGGCTCGCCATCGGAAACCGGGCGCGGAAATATTTTCAACGCGCCACTGCGGCCCGGCGATGGCGGCGAGGCGTTTCAGGCGGTAATGAGCCAACATATTCTGCCCGCGATTGACCGCTTCGCGCCCGATCTGATCATGATTTCGGCAGGCTTCGATGCCCATATACGTGACCCCTTGGCCCAGCTTGAGTTGGTGGAGGACGATTTTGCCTGGATCACCGAAAGGCTGATGGCGCTCACCGATCATCATTGCGGGCGCCGCATCGTATCGATGCTGGAAGGCGGCTATGATCTTAACAGTCTGGAGGCCTCAGCAGGTGCGCATCTGCGCATTCTGAGCCAAGGATGATATATCGGCGCTGCAAGCAGGAAATGCAACACTTCAAGGAAGGATCATTGGGCTCATGAGCGAGGCAAAAAGCGCTGATGCGGACATCGCCGAGATGACGTTCGAAGGCGCCCTCAAGGAGCTTGAAGGCATCGTCGAGCGGCTCGAATCCGGCGATATAGAACTGGAAGAGTCGATTGCCAAATATGAGCGCGGCGAAGCCCTGAAAGCCCATTGCGAAAAGCTTTTGAAGAAAGCCGAAGCGCGGGTCGAGAAGATCACGCTTAAGTCCGACGGTACCACCAGCGGCTCCGCGCCGCTCGATGTGGACGAAAATTAGAACACCTGAAACGAGCCGCAGACTCATCCGGCTGACATGCTATAAGACTCCTAAACAAAGTAGCGGCACGAGTCGCGCCAGGGCCAATTTGTGAATACCATGACAGACAGACAACTCCTTGATCGTATTGGCGATCCTGCTGATTTGCGGGCAATGGACGAGGGCGATCTGCCACAGCTCGCCGATGAGTTGCGCGCCGAGACAATTGATGCCGTCTCGGTCACAGGTGGCCATCTGGGCGCCGGGCTCGGTGTCGTCGAGCTTACTGTGGCACTGCATTATCTGTTCGATACGCCGCGCGATCGGCTGATCTGGGATGTCGGCCATCAAGCCTATCCGCACAAGATCCTCACCGGCCGGCGCGAGCGCATCCGCACGCTGCGCCAGGGCGGCGGATTGTCCGGATTTACCAAGCGGACGGAAAGCGAATTCGACCCGTTCGGCGCCGCCCATTCCTCAACCTCGATCTCCTCGGGCCTTGGCATGGCGGTGGCGCGTGATCTGTCGGGCGGCGATCAGAACGTCATCGTGGTGATCGGCGATGGAGCGATGAGTGCCGGCATGGCCTATGAGGCGATGAACAATGCCGGCTCGATCGGCTCGCGCCTGATCGTGATCCTCAACGACAATGACATGTCGATTGCACCGCCGGTGGGCGCCATGAGCGCCTATCTGGCGCGCCTGATCTCGGGCGACACCTATCGCTCGCTGCGCCAAGTGGCCAAGAACCTCGCCCATCACCTGCCCCGCTCCCTTGAGGAAAAGGCCGTGCGGGCGGAAGAATTCGGCCGCGGCTTCTGGACCGGCGGCACATTGTTCGAAGAGCTCGGCTTTTATTATGTCGGGCCGATTGACGGCCACAATCTCGACCACCTGATCCCGATCTTGCGCAATGTCCGCGATGCGCGCGACGGCCCGGTTCTGGTCCATGTCGTCACCCAGAAGGGCAAGGGCTACGAGCCGGCGGAAAAATCGGTCGACAAATATCATGGTGTCGCCAAATTCGACGTCGTCACCGGCACCCAGTCCAAGCCCAAGCCCAATGCCCCGAGTTACACCGGCGTGTTCGCCTCAAGCCTGCTCAGGCAAGCCGCCAAGGATGACCGCATCGTCGCGATTACCGCCGCCATGCCGTCCGGCACCGGGCTCGACAAATTTGGCGAGGCCTATCCGGAGCGCACATTCGATGTAGGTATTGCCGAGCAGCATGGCGTGACCTTCGCCGCCGGTCTGGCGAGCGAGGGCTACCGCCCGTTCTGCGCCATCTATTCGACCTTCCTGCAGCGCGCCTATGACCAGGTGGTGCATGACGTCGCCATCCAGGGCCTGCCAGTGCGCTTTGCCATTGATCGCGCAGGACTCGTGGGCGCCGATGGTGCGACACATGCCGGCTCGTTCGACATTACCTATCTGGCCAGCCTGCCGGGCTTTACCGTCATGGCAGCCGCTGATGAGGCCGAGCTTGCGCGCATGGTGGCAACCGCCGCAGCCCATGATGAAGGTCCTATTGCGTTCCGCTATCCGCGCGGCGAGGGCATCGGTGTCGAGATCCCCGACGAGCGGGAACTGTTGGAAATCGGGCGTGGTCGCGTGCTGCGCGAGGGCAATGCCGTGGCGCTGCTGAGCCTTGGCGGCAGGCTTGGCGAATGTCTGGCCGCCGCTGATCGTTTGCAGACCTTTGGCCTGTCGACCACGGTGGCCGATGCCCGTTTTGCCAAACCGCTGGACCGCGATCTGATCCTCGATCTGGCGCGCGATCATGAGGTACTGATTACCATCGAAGAGGGTGCGGTTGGCGGTTTTGCCGCCCATGTAATGAAGCTCTTGGCCGATGAGGGCGCATTCGATGCCTGCCTCAAGATCAGGCCGTTGATGCTGCCCGACCGCTTCATCGACCATGATAGGCCCGAGACCCAATATTCGCACGCCGGGCTTGATGCGCCGGCCATCGCCGCCGCCGCCCTTGGCGCTCTCGGCATCGAGGCGGGTCAAGCCCTTGGCGATGGTGTCTAACGCACGGCGCAGACTGGATCAGATTCTGACCGAGCGCGGATTTGCGCGCAGCCGCGCCTAGGCAGCCGACATGGTGCACCGCGGCGCGGTGCTGGTTGACGGCGCGCTGGCCGCCAAGCCCGGGCGAACAATCCGGCAGGATGCCCACATCACACTAGACCGCACTGATGCCGGTTTGGTCTCGCGCGCCGGCGCCAAACTGATCCATGTGCTCACCCATTTCGCTATCGGCCCTTCCGGCCTCACCTGTCTTGACCCGCATTTCCCATATGGCTCCATTGATTGGTGGGATTGATCGTTGGTTCTGTGATGAGAATCAATGTCTTGAGCGCATTTTGGGGCGCGGCATATGGCGAACCCGGCGGGTGAACCGGTTGACGGGCCTCTTCGGCTCGATTTAGACCGCCGCCTGAAGCTCTGGTTCCACGGTTGCGGAATCACCGCCAACGCCGGATGGCCGGCCTGCCGCAAGCCTGATGACGCGCTCGGCTTGACGGACAGGACATGGCCGGCCATGAGCCTGCCGATCCGCGCACCGGCAAGAACGGTCGGCACGCGATGAGGGGATTGTTTCGCCGATCCGTCTTCGGCCGCCTCGGTGGCCATGAGGACGTAAACGACGCCGATCGCCCGGGATGCGATCCCGCGATGCGATGGATTGTCGGCGGGCGCGGCGTTCTGCAACTCGTCGTCGAGCGTTACCGGGAACGGGGCCTGCGCCGCTGTTTCCGAGGCGATGCCGCCTTCGCCGCACCGGAAATCCATGAGTTTCCGGAGACCGAGGGCGACCGGTATACGATCCGTCTCAAAGCCGACGCGATCCTTCGGCAAAGCATCGCCTGCCTTCCGACCCGACCCGTCGGCCGCCTGCCCGATCATATGATCCGCCCCATGCCGGCTTCAGCCATCAGGCAGGCTCATGGGACAAGAAGCGTCGGGTCGTCGTCAGGGTCGAACGACATCCGGGCGAACGTGTCCCGCGCGTCGGCTTCATCGTCACCAGGCTGGGCCGCCCTGCCGGGCGCGTGGTCGCCTTCTGCAACCGGCGCGGCACGGCCGGGCAGCACATCAAGGAAGGCAGGAACGCGATTGTGCGCACCCGGCTGTCATGCCGGAGGTTCCGGAACAATGCCGTGCGGCTCCGGCTTCATGCGCTCGCCTGAAATCCCGGTAACTTCATGCGGACGCCGGCTCTGCCGGAGGCGGTCAGGCGATGGTCGCCGACCGGCGTGAAGGAAACGCCGATCAGGATCGTCGCCGGGATCGTCACACACGGCCGGTGCGTCACGTTCCGGTTGGCCGAGGGCGCGGTGCCGAGGGGCCTGTTCGCCGAGATCCTGCGGCTGATCGCCGAACTTCGGCCGCAGCCGGCGCTGGCGTCACCGTTCTCGATGTCCCTCGATCCCCACGACGATGGTCCGGGGTTGCAGATATCCGCCCGTGGAGGGCAATATCAACTCGACGATGGCCGTCATCCCGTGAATGCCGGGTCAATGTCTTCGAGAAATTGCCGCTTGATGGTGAAGCTGCGCCCGGCAAGCGCGACTTCAGTTGCGCCCTCGCGCTTGATGCGATCGAGATCGGCGCCGAAATCATGTGCCACATGGGCGGCATTGGACGGCACGCCGATGGTCTCGACCGCGCGCGCCTCGGGCACCCTGGTGGGCCGCGGCAAGAACCGCGCCGCCACCCAGGCTATGGCCGACAAGCAGTTCGGGCGCGCGATAATGCGCGCGCGGGTCCAGCCGGTCGACCAGGGAGACAAGCTGATCCAGCACCTGACCGGACGTTCCGGCGATCACGCATTGATCGATCATCTCGGCAACGCCGAGTTCTTCATGAAGTTCCGCCGCGCTGAGTGAGGCATCGATCTGGTGGCCCTAGGCAAGGGTGCGGGCGCCGCACAGATAGCGGAACTAATAGGCAAGCGTGCCATCAAGATTGCTGAGCTGGTCGCGCGCCTCGCCCTTGGTTTCGGTCACCAGAATGTTGCGCGCTACCCGCCAGATCGCTGGATCGGCGGGTTTTCCCGCCGTTTCGCGCGCCGCACTGTAAGCGCTCCATTGAGCCTCGGCATTTTCCAGCGGAATGAAATTGGCCGAGATCAGAATAAAATCATGCTCGGCGATATAAGCCGCCGTCGGCCCGCCGGGACCGACGCCAAGCATCACCCGCCCGCCGCTCATCTGATCGAGCATCGCCGCCTCGGCTGCCACAACAACCGGATTGAGGTGAGGCAGATTGATGACGCCGGTGCCGAAGCGAATGTTTTTTGCCCGGTCCAGAACCCGCGCGAACAGCATGAAGGGCGCCGGGATCATCTCGACCTTGGTGGTGAAATGCTCGCCGATCCAGACCTCGGCAAGGCCAAGCCGGGCGGCGTCAATCACTGCATCGCAATCTTCCTGCAGCACTTGCGCCAAGAATGCCCATCATGTGGAGCGCCTGCTTGATGAAGGCCGAATTGTTGAGCCCCGGTGTCTTATAGAAAGGCTCTATCACCGGATAGAGCCGCTCCCAGATGGCGCGGGCGGCGGCCAAAGGCGTCGACGAACTCGGCCACCCAGCGGGGCGCCGAGGATTGCAAGGCTGACCAGCGTGCCATCGGCATGACCAAGCGCGAAATAGGGAAACAGCAGAACGTCGGACGAGGCGAGGATCGATATGCGCCGCGGCGCGGTGCGCAGTGCCAGAAGTTCATGCTCATAGAGCTGATAGTCGCCAGTCGAAGCGTTGACCGCGACAATCGCATCGATCTCGGTGAGCCTGGCCAAGGTCTCGGGCGAATAATTTTTCCCCCAGCCGATCATGTGCTGGAAGATCACCATCGGCAGGTCGACCGCCTCGGCAAGGTTTGAAAAAAGGCGTACGGCACATCGGGCCCGCGCGCGGCAATGCCGCGAAACGACGCTGGCGGGATCACCAGAACCGCATCGGCGCCGGCGTCCCTCGCATCCCTCATCGCCTCGATATAGTCAGCCGTGGCGCTGCCGGATATGCCGCTCAGAACCGGGAGCGGGCCGCCCGCCTCGGCGACATGGATTTCGGTAACGCGGCGCTGCTCAGTGGGGCTCAGCGACCAGGCACCGCCCGCATGGTCATTGCAGGTCAGACCGCAGATCCCCTCAACCGGCATCAGCCAGCGCAAATCGCTTTCATCGATCTCAAGATCGGCGCCCAGCGGCAGCACGGTTGCCGGATAAACACCCTTCCAGCTTGCCGGGTTCGACATGTCCATGGTTTCCGCCTCCGTAGCTGGCACCGGATCGGCCTCGTGCTTGAGCGATGATGGACCAGCCACCCCCATTGCCACAAGCTGGTTGGCGGGGCCGCGCATTGACCTGGGCCTGTGGAAGCTGCACGATTTCACCCAACAGATGGATAACAAGCGGGTGAGGCACGTGAACGACAGAGCCTATTGGATTACTTGGTACGATCTGCCGCAGGAGCGCCGGGACGCGCAGTTCGACTGGATCGCCAACAGCTATATTCCGAAAATGACAGCGCTGCCGGGCGTCATGTGGGGCGCGCATTATGCTACCGAGACCAATGTGGTGCCGCTCGGCGGCGGCCAAGGCCGGGTCAAGCTGCATGCAGCACCAGGCGAGGTTCCAAGCGGCAAGCAATATGTGCTGATCTTCGGCGCCGCCGAGCCGCATGTGTTTTCAGATCCGGGCGCGGCCGCTTTCAATGCCAGGCTGGGGGAGGAAGACCGCGCCATGCTGGCGGGCATGGAGGGTGTGCGCACCAACCTGATGCTGGAAGAAGCCCGGGTTCTCGGCCCTAGCGTTGTGCCCGATACGCCGGTGGCGCCGGCAATCCAGCTTGGCAGCTTCAATGCCGTCTCGCCCGATGTCGAGGGCGAGCTTGCCACTTGGTATGCGCAATGGCGGCTGCCCTCGATCGCCAAGGTTGAGGGCATCGTGCGGGTGCGCAAACTGGTGTCGGTCGCCGGCTGGGCCAAACATGCCTGCTTTTACGAGTTCACCTCGCTGGAAGACCGCACCAATCACTTCATCCACTATGAAGATGACAATGCGGAAATGACCAAATGGTCGTCCGAGATCGTCGCCAAACTGAGACACGCTACGCCCGGCGCGATTGTCGCCAAGCGCACCTGGCCCCTGCCATAGATGTTCGGCACCGGCTCTTAGCCATATTCTGCGATCTGGCGCCGGAACTGATCGTTGACCTGCCAGCCGCCGCCGCACCACAGGCCCATATCACCATCTATGTGACGCCGACAATCGGCGATCTTTATGGCGCGCCCTATCAAATCCAGAGAGCTGAACGGGGCCCCGCGATGCGGCGTATCACAATGAGCGCATGCAAAATCAGGCGCGTTATGTCGCCGCCTTGACCGGCCTTGGTATCGAGGGCGATGAAAAAACTTCGCGCCGTTTTTGCTGATCGACCGGTTCGATGTCGCGCCGGACAAGATCCAGACCTTCAACTTCTGGTTCGAGACCGCCTATGTTCCGGCCCGCGCGCAGGTGCCGGGTCTTGCACGGCTCAGCCGTTATCTGACCATGGAAAGCAACAGCCGCCATTTTCTGGTGCATGAGTTTGAAGGCGCGCAGGACCTTGCAGATCGTACCTTTGGCAAGCTGCGCCGGGCCGATGAATGGGGCCATTGCCAATTTGCGCCCGGCGCGCCCGGCGTCTATCGCAAAGTTGCCGAGGCGGAAGCGGCCAGCCGGGGCTGATTGCCGCGCGGCGCGATTGGTGCCATATGGCGTGGTGGCCGTTCGTGCCGCCAGTCAAATTACAAAAGAGATATGGTGAAGAATGCCGGAGGCTTTGCCTAGAATGGAATCTGACGAGCCGACGGTGCCGCCGCTCTCGCTTTAACGCAATCCCAGCTTTGCCTGCTTCGCCGTTATGCGCATCTTCAACAGCGCCGCCCTGCAGATGCTGAATGTCGCGGTTGGCTGGCAAGTGTATGAGCTGACCGGAAATCCGCTCGATCTTGGCCTTGTCGGACTTGCCCAATTCGTGCCGATACTGGCGCTGTTCCTGGTTTCGGGCCTAGCCGCCGATCGCTTCAACCGGCACAGCATTTGCGTCGTCACCAATCTTATCGCCGTCGCGATCTCGGGCCTGTTTCTCTATTACGCGCTGTCGGGCGGCACCGCGGCATGGCCGATTTTCCTGCTGCTGGTGGTGCATGGTGCGGCCAAGACGTTTTTCAGCCGACGTCAATGCGGTGCTCGCCAATGTAGTGCCGCGAGAGCAATTCGCCGCCGCGGTGGCGCTTTCCTCCTCGGTGCTCAAGGCGGGATTCATGCTGGGTCCGGCGATTGGCGGATTTCTGATCGCGCTGATCGGCATGTGGGTCTATCTGGTGGTGGGAATCTGTTTCGCCATTGCCCGCCTTGTCGCCATTCCGATGGTGCTCGTCGGCGTCAAGCGTTCGACCAACCGCATCGACCTTGAAACGGTGCTCGGCGGTTTTTCGTTCGTGTGGCTGAAAAAGATCATGCTGGGGGCGATCACGCTTGATCTGATCGCGGTGCTGTTTTCCGGCATCATGGGGATGTTGCCGGTGTTCGCCAAAGACGTCCTGCATGTGGGGCCGGAGAGGCTTGGCATCATGCGCACCATTCCGGCGATCGGCGGCCTTGTGCTCACCCAGCTTCCAGCGCCGCGCCATATGGACCAACCCTGTTCATCTCCACCTTCGTGCTTGGCGCCTCGACCATCGCCTTTGCCTATTCGGAAGTGTTCTGGTTCTCAATTGTGATGCTTGCGGTGTGGGGCGGTTCGGACATGCTCAGCGTCTATGTCCGCCAGACCATCATGCAGGTGGCAACGCCCGATGAGATGCGCGGGCGGGTCAATGCCGTGAACTCGGTGGCGATCAATTTCCGCGCCGGGCTGATGGCGGCGTGGATTACCAGCATTCCGGCGGTCGTGGTCGGCGGCATCGCCACCATTGCCGCAACGCTCGCATGATCGCGCATGTTCCCTGATCTGAGGCGAGTCGACCGGATCAAGGACTTGTGTAGGGGGATTGTTTTTGGCGGCCTCCTGGTTGTCAAATATAGGGGCCGCAAACGGCCCCCATCCAAGTCGTTGGCCCCCACCCCCACCCGGCCACCCACGGGAGTATGATCTCATGGTGGCCGGGTGGGGGTGAGGGCTAGTGCAGACTGCACGTCAGTGCCAAGGGAAAATATCCGCTCAATTCTCTCCCGGCAGCTTCAGGCACAGATCCGCGATGTCGGTTTCGCCATAGCCTTCCTTGATCAGCGGAAAGGCGCTGTCGATCCAGTTTTGGGCGCGGCCGAGCGGCGGGGCATCGGTAATGCATTCAGGCCCGATTTCGGCGATTTTGGTCACGCCCAAAAGCCCCATGTCGCTGATCATTTCCGCTTCAAGGATTTCCAGCACCCGCACCATTGCCGCCTCACCGCCAGCGGCCAGCGCAATGCCCTGCAAGCGCCCGATGGCAACAGCCTGCGCGCCCAATGCCAGGGCTTTGACCACATCGGTGCCGCGCAGAATTGTGCCATCGACAATGATGGTGGCGCGGCCGGCCACCGTATCGGCAATCTCGCGCACCAGACCCACCGAGCCCTCGCAATGGTCGAGTTGACGCCCGCCATGATTGGAGATATAGACGCCATCAATGCCGCGCGCGATCGCCATCTCCGCGTCCTCAATGGTGGCAATGCCCTTGAGCATCAGCGGCACGTTGATGTTGGCTCTGATGCGCTCGACGTCCTTCCAGGAAAATCGCTGCTGATGCAGACCGGCACCGATATTTCGCCGCGCTGTGGGCGCATGGTCCTTGGCGACATCGCGATCGCGGCGGCTGTAATGGGCGCGGTCGACGGTGAGCGCGATACCGGCAAAGCCGTTGTCGACGGCGCGCGCCAGGATCTCGTCCACCCAATCGGCATCGCCGCGCACATAGAGCTGGAAGAATTTCGGATGATCGACCTCGGCCGCTACCGCCTCAAGCTCGGGATGGGCGACCGAACTCAGCATGTGAATGGTGCCGAATGAGGCCGCCGCTCTGGTCGGCGCAGTGCCGCCCTCCTCGATAATGTCCTGCAGCGAGCCAATCGGCGCCAGCATCACCGGGATGCGCATGTTGTGGCCAAACAAGGTGGTTGAAGTGTCGATGCCGGAGACCTCGCGCAAAACCCGCGGGCGGAAGGCCACTGAATCAAGCGCCCGGCGATTGCGGTTGAGTGTGGTCTCGCTTTCCGAGCCGCCCATCAGATAGTCCCAGGTGCCGGGATCGAGATTGGCCTTGGCGCGCGACAGGTACTGGAACGCGGTGGCGGGTTGGTCAGTGGTGTTCACGGCTCATGCTCCTTCGAAGGTCTTCAATTCAGCCAGCTTTGGCCGATTTTTTTTTATTTGGCAGCCTTCGGCTGCAGTCGGCACCGGCCCTCACCTCCACCCGGCCACCCATGAGATCATACTCCCGTGGGTGGCCGGGTGGAGGTGAGGGCCGGTGCCGACAACAAGGGAGGGTGTTCAACTGTCATCCCGGACTTTAGGTGGGGCCAAGCAATTGCCCCTTCAGCCCACCGGATTTTCGGCGAAATAGGCAGCGTCTTCCGGCTTCTGCACCCAGTCCTTGATCCGGCGGTTGCCGAGATGGCGCGAGACCATGTCATCACCCATGCGCACCCGGAACAGAAGCGTGCGCTCCGGCCCGTTGACATATTCATGCACCTCGCCGGGCGGATGAACGATGAAGGCGCCCGGCGTGACCTCAACCTCGCGCCCGGGCGTAATCATGCGCCCGCCGCCAGTGTAGCAGAAATAGATTTCGGTGGCGTGGGGGTGGCAGTGATTGGGGCTGATCTGGCCAGGCTCCCAACACGCCACCGTAGTGTCACCGCCGGAAAACCGGCTCAAGATATGTTCGACATGCTTGACGCTGTCGAACCGTTTTTCCTCATTCAGATCGAACACATCCATTTTGGTTCTCATTTGCTTGCTCAGGGGCTGGCGCAGTTTGAACAGAAAGTGCTCTAATGCGCCATCGCCAACGTGGTTTTCGCCAGAAAATGCATGCGGCGCGGATCCCTTTCGTGCCGGGCGCTGGTGGTGAACGTTAAGATAACTGATGAAAAGGGGCGGCTGCGATGCACGGATCGCTTGAGACAATAGGGGTGGAAGTCGACTTATGCGCTCCCGGCTGGGAGGAGATCATCGATTCAAGCCCGCCAGTTGAGGTGATCGCGCACGATATCGTGTTTGGCGAAGGCCCGACATGGGACGCCAAGAACGGCAAGCTGTGGTTCACCGATATCATTTCAGAGCGCATCTGGACCTGGGAGCCCGGCGCCGGCCAGACCCTGATACTTGATCCGTCCGACAAGGCGAACGGTACCTGCCTTGATCTCGACAATAGGCTGATTGTCGCCGGCTGGGGCGGGCGCACTGTGTTCCGCCGCGAACATGATGGCTCGTGGACGACCTTGTCGGAGGGTTATCAAGGCAAAAAGCACAACAGCCCCAACGACATTGTGGTGAGATCGGATGGCTCGATCTGGTTCACCGACCCGCCGGGCGGGCTCCTAAATGTCGGCATGGTCAAGCATGATCTGCAGCGCTACCTGGAAACCCAGCCGGTGTTCCGCATTTCGCCGGACGGCAAGGAGATGACGATCATCACCGAGGATTTCGTCTATCCCAACGGCCTGTGCTTCTCGTCGGATGAAAAGATCCTCTATGTGTGTTGCAGTCGCGAGAATGTCATCCGCGCCTATGATGTGAACGCCGATGGCGCCAGCGTCGGGCCGGGCCGGGTGTTCCATCAATACAAGAGCCCGGAGCGCGGAGTGCCAGACGGCATGAAGTGCGATGTCGCCGGCAATGTGTGGTGCACAGGGCCGGGCGGCACCTGGGTTCATGCGCCGTCGGGTGATCCGATCTGCCGCATCAAGACCGAGGGGCATCATCCAACCAATATCGCCTTTGGCGAGGACGACTGGAAAACCCTGTTCATCACCATGGTCGGCTCGGTGGTGCGCACGCGGGTCAACATCGCCGGCGTACCGTCGCGCTAAACCGGGCCGGGAGAAGAAAAATGGCATGGAATTTTGAGCTTGTGTCCGGGCCCTTCAAGGGCCGCACCGGGGGATTGGCGTGGGACGGCAGCGGCATGCTGTTCAGTGCCGTGGGCGAAGAGCGCATCATGCGTTTTGACCCCAAAGCCAATAAAACCGATCAGTTTCGCTGGTGGACCGGCCGCGTCAACGGCATTGCCGTGGCGAGCGACGGCACCGTCTTCGGTGCCCAGGAGGCTGGCCGGCGGGTTGTCCACTACCTCAATGACGGCACTGCGGTGCAGACCCAAGATCTGCTGGACAGCGCCCATCATAATCAGCCGGTCGATGTGCAGGTCGACTCAAAGGGCAGCGTGTGGATCGCTGACCCGCTGAATGCACAGGCGCCCTATGGCCCGCCCTCCTATCCGTTCTTGAGCCATGAGTCGGTATTGCGGATGGATTCTTATGGGCCCGGTCAATGGCGGCTCAACCGCATCACCTATGACACGGTGGGCCCGCGCGGCGTCCTGCTGTCGGGCGATGAGAAGACGCTCTATGTCGCCGATGGCGACCATCAGCGCGGCCATGTGTGCCAGCTTCACGCCTATCCCCTGAACGGGCACCGCAGTGCCGGCACGCGCAAGACGCTGCTCAATCTGGCATTTGGAGAGCGCGGTATCGAGGGCATGTGCCTCGACAGCGACGGCAACATCATCGCCTGCATGGGTTGGAACAAGAGCGGCACACCGGCATCGATCGTGGTGATCTCGCCGGGCGGTACGATTGTCGAGACCCACCCCGCCCCCGCGGACGAGCCAATGCGCTGCGCATTTGGCGATGACAACCTGGCAAGCCTTTATGTCACCACCGCCGATGGAGGGCTCTACCGGGCAACCGATAGCGGTAGGCACGGGCTGGCGCGCTAGTCATACAATTGCGGCCAGTCTTTCAGGGGATGCGCCTGGCAGAGCCGGTATTGAGCGCGCCGGTTGAGCCGAATGCGTGATCTGCGCGACTATTCTGTCAAGGATTGGTCGCCGCTGCACGCCTACTAAGAGCGCCATCTACCGCACCGAGACGGCGGTTTATGTGCGCCGCAGGGCCGAGGCGCTGGTGGCGCCAATTACCACCGCCTGTACCGCAAGTTCGGTCGCGAAGAACTCACCTTTGCCAGATTTGAGGAGCAAAGGATTCCAGACCCACTGACCGGCGAGGTCGTCAAAATCGAATTTGTCGACACCTAGCCACCCTGCAGATCCCTGTCTGCTGCCTGGAATCGGGTGACGAGAGCGCATTTACGGCCGCGATGCGGGTCAGCCCTTTGCTTGGGTTGTGGTTCGGGATTTGGTTTCGCCGGGGCCGGGTTATGCCACGGCGCCTTTGCGCTCCCGGAACAGGAGCCGTTTCATGTTGACTGCGATGTTGGCCATGCCGATCCTGGCCCTCGCCCGGTCGATGCCGATGGTGCGGACGAAGAGCCCCATTCGTGCCTTCATCCCGGCGAAGGGATGTTCGATCGCGGATCGGACCTTCGACCGTGCAGCATTGGCCCTCTCGTGATGCACGGGCATCGGCTTGCCGGGCGGCGTCGGTGACGATCCATGTCCGGACGAAGCCGTGGCGCCGGTCGGCATTGATATGGGATTTGCAGCCGAACACCGGCGTGGCGATTGCGCCCATCGCCGTGCCGTCCGGGCGCGTCTTCCTGCGCCCTCGCTTGAGCCGTCCAACGCGCGTCGCGATCCTTTTGCGCCGGTTTCCGGGGATTGGCCTGCCAATCAGGCGGGATGCCCCCGCCCATGACGGGATATCCCGCGTCCTTAAGATGCGCGTCGAACCGGGCGAGGAGTTTCTTCACCGCACCGGTCCGCACCAGGGCTTCCCGGAACCGCCGGATGGTCGTCTCGTCCGGCGCCCGCGCGCCGTCATCGGAACGATCAAGCGTCGCATCCAACTCTGGCCGGAAGAGCTCGAAGTCGATACCCCCTGCAAGCCGCTCCAGCGGATCTCCCGCTTTCGATAACGCCGCGTAGCGCTCATCCGGATCGAACAACCCGCGCTGTGCAGCCATCGTACCCTCCGTCGCTGATATCCCCACGGAATCACGCCAGCACGCTCAAAGCCAGGGGGGTTCAGGGCGTCCAACTGGATCCACTTCACCAATGTTGGCGGCTGGGACAGGGAAAACATGCATGATCCGGCGATGCTGCAGCGTATCCTTGCCTCACTCGCCAATGAATGACGGCATTGGCGGGCGCACCCCGGCACTGGCAATTCCGGCGAACCACTACGTCTTGACTTGGCTAACATGTAATTCACGCAGAATAGTGATGAATTAATCAAGGGAGAACCGCGTCTCTTGAGTTCACAGCACTTGACTCACAGCCGCCAGTACAACCAAATTCTAACCACAGCGTGTTGAGCAGTCCAAAATGCTGAGCATCGCCCTTGTAGTCAGCCTCACCCGGTGATGCTTTGAATTGTTGTACGGCGCATTGGGGACTGGCGTGCGGCAAGTTGACATTTTGTGTTCAATTGCAGATTGAGGATTTTGACCGATCGTTCCAAACCCGCATAATGATGCAGGATTGGATGACGCCTCTTGTCCGGCAAGTGGATGGATCTGCAGCATATTATCGAACGTCTTTGTATGAGTATGAGTAGTATGATCGAGCGAATCGAAATTTTCTCTCCAGTTGACGGATCGGTCTATGTGGACCGTCCGGTGCGCTATGGAGGCGAATTCGGCGGCTTTGAGAAACGGCTCAAATGGTGCGTGGAAAATGCGACCGTAGCATTCGAGCCCATCGAGTTTACCGACCAGCCGGGCTTTCGACGCTATATCAAGCGCCAGCCGGTCGGCGTGGTTTTCGTCATCGCGCCGTGGAATTATCCCTATCTGACGGCGTTCAACACCATCGTTCCGGCACTGCTTTCAGGCAGTGTGGTAATCCACAAGGCCGCATCCCAGACACTTCTGGTTGGCGAGTGCTTTCAACAGGCCTTTAACAATGCCGGCGTTCCAGCCGGGCTGTTTCAAAATCTTGTGCTCAGCCACCGCCAGTCCGAGCGCATGATTGCCGACAATCCGGTCGATCATGTCAATTTCACCGGTTCGGTATCCGGCGGCCGCGCCATTGAAAAAGCCGTTGCCGGCACATTCACAACCCTTGGGTTCGAGCTTGGCGGCAAGGACCCGGTCTTCGTGCACGCCGATGCCGAGGTCGGCCATGCGGTCGAGAATCTAGTGGACGGCGCCTTTTACAATTCCGGCCAGTGCTGCTGCGGCATTGAGCGCATCTATGTGCACGAAAAGGTTTTCAAGGAATTTGTCGGCGTCTTTGTCGATCTGACGCGCAAGTATGTTTTGGGCGACCCGTTCGATGAGGCGACAACATTGGGTCCAATGGCCAACGCAAAGGGTGCGGATTTCGTGCGCGAACAGGTGCAGGCGGCGACACGTTCGGGCGCCAAGGCACATATCGATGCGCGTGATTTTGACCGCAGCGTTGCAGCCAACCCCTATTGCGCGCCGCAGGTGCTGACCAAGGTCAATCATCAGATGCGGGAGGAAAGCTTCGGGCCGGTTATCGGGATCATGAAAGTGGCGGATGACGAGGAAGCGATCAGGCTGATGAATGACAGCCTGTACGGCCTTACCGCCTCGATCTGGACCGGGGACGCTGACGTTGCCGCATCAATTGGCGAGCGCGTGGAGACCGGCACCGTCTATATGAACCGCTGCGACTATCTCGACCCGGCACTGGCATGGACCGGCGTCAAGAATACCGGACGCGGGGCATCGCTGTCACAGATCGGGCTCACGCCGCGATGGCGCCCGAATGGATCACACCGGACATGGGCGGTTCGGTCGGCCCGCCCCATGGCGCGCAGGAAGGCACCGCCTGGAACGGGCATTTCGGCTACATGTGCCGTCACCCCTTGTTCGTCCTTAACCGGTTTGGCCGCCTCGAACGCCGTTCATTGCGCCCCGGCAATGTTCACAGCGCCGATGGCCGGGAAAATGTGCTCAAGCCGGTGTTGGCGCGATATGCGGTTCTTCCGGGCCGATGCCGCTTTTGCCGTCCCAGAGCTCTACAAGACGCCGGAGGCGGAAGGCTGTTCCTACGCCATCCGGCCTGGGAAGGCCGCTGTTCCGGAAAGCAGGATTGCGTCATGTGCTCAAGCGCCCCGCGGGTCGCCCGCCGACCCATGTGCGGCGCATCTGCGGCGACTTCGCGTATCAGGCCGCGTCATGGGACAAATCATGGCGGGTCGTCGCCGAGGTCGAACGGCATCATGGCGGGTCGTCGCCGAGGTTCCCAACGGCATCCCAAAGATCGGCTTCCCAAAGACTCGGCTTCCCAAAGATCGGCTTCGTGGTCACCAACCCGCCGATGGAGCTGGACCGGATCATTCGGTTCTACAACCAGCGCGGCACCGCCGGACGGCATGTCGAGGAAGGAAGGAAGGCGATCAATCGGACGCGTCTTTCCTGCAAGGGCATGGCGCGGAACGAGGTGCGGCTTCAGCCTCATGCATCGGCCTGCAATCCCGGTGTCTTGCTGCAGGGCGCCGACCGGCCTGCGGACCCGTCTCATCAGGATCGGAGCGCGGGTCGTCCGCCACGCCCGAGCCATCACGTTCCAACCGGCCGGGGCGGCTGTCGGCGGCGCTCTGTTCACCCCGCATCCTTGCGGCCATCCAACGGCTCCGTGCGCCACCGGTACCGGCCAGCGGTACCTGCATGACGGTGTCGGCGATCAAACCCTGGCGAAAGCGGCTCGACGGGTCTGACCCGACGGGTGCCGGTCAGACCGAATTCCGGTTCAAGCCCGTTGCAGCAGCCATAAATCGCGCCCGGTTCACGAACCGGATGCCCGAACCACGACACAGCCCGCCCAAGAGGCTTGATCCGTACGCAAAACAGCGGCAGCATGATCGAAACGGCGTTCTAATTGGGGGATGTGGGGGCAATACATATGGTCCCCGCATGAAGGTCGACGATGGCCGCGTGGTCTCAACTTTCATCGTCCAGGCGCTGAGGGGTGAGCCGATCACGATATTGGGGGACGATAGCCAGACGTGCTCATTTTGCTACATCGATGATATGGTGGCCGCGCTGCTGCGGCTGATGGTCGCTGACGCCTCCTGCACCGGTCCGATCAATCTCGGCGATGCCAATGAATTCACCATTCGCGAGTTGGCCGACAGGGTGCGCTCGCTAACGCGGTCATCTTCAAAGATCGAGTATCAATCGCTTCCCGATGATGATCCGAGACAACGCCAACCGGATACCACCATGGCAAGGCAGGTGCTTGATTGGGAACGGAAGGTCTCGCTGGATGAAGGATTGAAAGAGACGGTGAATTATTTCAAGGTCACGCTCGGCACCTCAACCGCAACCCGACTGTTCCAAGGTTCAAGCGGTAATTGTCGCAATTGATTGCCGCTCTTTGTCGAAAATCCCCGCTTTTGCGAAACGCCATGTGAATTACGCATGACTGCCAAGCTGCTATTGCACTTGCAGTTTTCGCGGTATTCCAATACATTCGCCCATGGGACACCCCTCCCCAACGAGGGGCGACTATCTGAAAGGGTAGACTGATGACACACCTTCCGCACCCTGCCGTGCGGCCGGGGTCGCCGATGTTTTCGTCCGGTCCCTGTGCCAAGTTTCCCGGCTGGTCCGTCGATAATCTCGATCTTTCCTGCCTTGCACGCTCACACCGCGCAGCGCCCGCCAAGGCACAGCTCAAGCTAGCGATCGAGCGCACCCACACCCTGCTCGGCGTGCCGGACGATTACCGTATTGCCATTGTTCCAGCTTCCGATACCGGCGCGTTTGAAATGGCGATGTGGTCGCTTCTGGGAGCGCGCGGCGTTGACGTTCTGACATGGGAGTCGTTCGGCAGCGGCTGGGTCACCGACGCAGTCAAGCAGCTCAAGCTCGACGATGTGCGGGTGATGGAAGCCGCCTATGGCGCGCTGCCGGACCTTGCCGCAACCGATCCTGCGCGCGATATCGTGTTCGTCTGGAACGGCACCACCTCCGGCGCGCGCGTTCCCAATGCGGACTGGATTGCCAACGATCGCCAGGGCCTTACATTGTGCGATGCAACTTCTGCCGTGTTCGCCCAGCCGCTCGATTGGTCAAAGCTCGATGTAACGACTTTTTCCTGGCAGAAAGTGCTGGGTGGTGAGGCTCAGCACGGCATGCTGGTGATCTCACCCAGAGCCGCCGAACGACTTCAGACATATACCCCGCCCTGGCCATTGCCGAAGATTTTCCGGCTCACCAAGACCGGCAGGATTGATGAAGCGGTATTTGCCGGCTCGACCATCAATACGCCATCCATGCTCTGCGTTGCCGATTACCTTGCGGCGCTTGACTGGGCAGAACGGACCGGCGGGCTTGATGCACTGATTGCGCGCGCCGATGCCAATGCGCGTGTGCTTGCAGACTGGGTTGCTGCGACACCGTGGATCGACTTTTTGGCCGCTGATCCGCGTATACGCTCCAATACGTCGGTGTGCCTCCAGTTCACCGCCCCCGAAACCAACACCCTTGAAGCATCTGAACAGGCGGTATTTGCAAAAACTGTGGTCGACGCACTTGAAGCTGAGAACGTTGCTTTTGACATTAGCGCCTATCGCGATGCTCCTCCGGGCTTGCGCATCTGGTGCGGGGCCACTGTTGAACAAGCAGACGTGAAGGCCCTGACATCTTGGATTGAATGGGCATACCACAAAGCAAAGGCTGCGCTTCACAGCGCCGCTTGAAACGGCTTTTTCCAACTTTGCTCGGCCACCGGTCGATTCCCAACAAGGAGGTGCGCCAATGGCGCCTCGTGTACTGATTTCAGACAGCCTTAGCGAAGCTGCGGTCGCCAAGTTTTCTGATCACGGCATCGATGTCGAATACGCACCCGATCTTGGCAAGGACAAGGACCGGCTTGCCGATGTGATTGGTGAATTTGACGGGCTGGCCGTGCGCTCGGCCACGAAGGTCACCGAAAAACTTCTGGCGCGCGCCGGCAAACTCAAGGTCGTGGGACGTGCCGGCATCGGCGTCGACAATATCGATATTCCCGCAGCAAGCGCCAATGGCGTCATTGTCATGAACACGCCGTTTGGCAATTCGATCACCACGGCCGAGCATGCGATTGCAATGATGATGGGTCTGGCTCGCCAGTTGCCCGAGGCCGATGCCTCCACGCGCGCCGGCAAGTGGGAGAAAAGCCGGTTCATGGGTACTGAAATCACCGGCAAAACATTGGGCATCATCGGCTGCGGCAATGTCGGCTCGATCGTTGCCGACCGCGCTCGCGGACTGAGGATGAAGGTGATCGCCTATGACCCCTATCTGAGTGACGAGCATGCAGTGGATCTGAGTGTCGAGAAGGTCGATTTGCTCGAGATCTTCGCCCGCGCCGATTTTATCTCCCTGCACACGCCGCTGACCGACAAGACCCGCAACATTATCGATGCCGGCACGATCTCCGCTATGCGCAAAGGAGTGCGGATCATCAATTGCGCCCGTGGTGGGCTGGTTGATGAAGCAGCGCTGAAACAGGGTCTGCTCGACGGTCATATAGCCGGTGCCGCCTTCGATGTGTTTGTCGAGGAACCCGCCCGCGAGTCCATCCTGTTTGATGCGCCCAACATCATCTGCACGCCGCATCTGGGCGCTTCCACCAGCGAGGCGCAGGAAAATGTGGCCCTGCAGATCGCAGATCAGATGAGCGACTATCTTCTGACCAGCGCGATCGCTAATGCAATCAATTTCCCGTCCGTGTCGGCCGAGGAAGCACCGCGCATCAAGCCCTATCTGCAGCTTGTCGAGCAATTGGGCTCTTTTGCAGGCCAGCTGACAGAAACCGCGATCCTTGGATTGCGTCTGGAATATGCCGGAGAGGTCGGGGACTTGAACACCCGCGCTCTGACCGCATCCGCGATCACCGGTGTGTTGCGGCCGCTGCTGGAAGACGTGAACATGGTCTCCGCACCTGCAATCGTGCGCGAACGCGGCATCGATGTCGAGGAGACCCGGCGCGAAAGTCATGGAGCCTATGAATCATACGTGCGCCTGACCGTGCGCACCGAACACCAGGAGCGTTCAGTCGCCGGTACCGTTTTTTCTGATGGTCAGCCGCGCATCATCCAGATCAAGGGAATCGACATGGAGGTGCGTTTCGCGCCGCATATGCTTTACATCAGCAATCAGGACAAGCCAGGCCTGATCGGGGCTCTAGGTTCCATTCTGGGCGAAGCAGGCGTCAATATCGCAACCTTCCATCTCGGACGGAAATACTCTGGCGGCAATGCCATTGCTCTGCTTGAGATCGATGATCGCCTTGGCGATGACATTCTGGCCAAGCTCGCAGACCTTCCCAATGTGCTCCAGACCAAGAGGTTGGCCTTCTGAAATTCCGTCTGATTGTGATCCACGTCACACAAGACATGGCATCGTTGGCGTAGGTTGATTTCAGATGCAAATTTGATCCACCCTCGACCCGGATCGGAATGTCCGATGTTTCTGCCGATTCAACGGATCGCCGCCACACACTCAGCGAACTTCTCATCAGGTGAGTGGTCGTTCAACGTCTCTCTCTGCCGCTCATTGAGTTCCCGCGCCACGGAATCGGGTTTGGCCCGGCTGTGCATAGACAGGTCAGTGCCTTTGGGGAAGTACTGTCGCAGCAGCCGGTTGGTGTTCTCGTTGGTGCCGCGCTGCCGGGGACTGTGGGGATCGCAGAAGCAGACCTCGAGGTCGGCAAGTTCCTTGCCCCGGTCCCGGGTGAGCGACCCGCGCAAGTTCACGCGGCAGGTGCTGAACCTGCCTGACGAGCGCGGTTACGACGCCGTCGGTGTTCTTGTCGGGGACCTTGGCGAGGAGCACGTAACGGGACTGACGCTCGACCAGCGTTGCGATGTAACTGTTGCGAGAGCCGGCAATCGAATCCCCCTCCCGGTGGCCGGGGATGGCGAGGTCCCGTGCGGCGGCCGGACGTTCGCGGATCGCGCGTGTTGCGCGCAGACGGGCCGGCAATTCCTTCTTCAGAACGCCCCGGGTCTGCCCCGGGTCCGGATGAACAGGCCTCGATAGATGGTCTCATGGGACAGGCGGGCATCCTCATCATTGGGATGCTTGCGCTTCAGACAGCCCACGATTTGCTGAGGAGACCACTTGCGCTCAAGCCTGCCCGATCGTGTCCGGCAGAGCGATCGCCGACAAGCAAGCTTGCACAGCCTGGGGCGCAGAGCCCGGTCCCGGGCAGCCTGATCCGACCGCGCAGCGCGATACCCCGCGCGGCCGCCATTGCGGCTCCACCGCGCGGCTGATCGTCCACGGCGCTCGGCGTAGCTGACGCGATCGCACGAAAGGACAGTTGCGCCCCAAGCCCTCCGGGACCTTCTCTCGATCACAATGCGTCAATGCTGGACGCGACCTTGTGTGCGCCAGCGGCCGGATACCACCCGTCCGGGACAGCAAGGGAAAGATCGGCGATGAGTTGCGATCGAACCCGCGGCCAATCGAACGCATCGACTCCCCAGGCTGCCGGCGATCCCAAATCTCTGCCTTCCGGCTATCGGTAAAATAGAGACGTCGACGGCAGCCCATCGTGAACACTCCATCTTTCCATCAAAGACTGAAGTGTTGAGGCAAACATTTGAATCAACCCCGCAACTATCATTTTGGGGCTAGTGCAAACTGATCCAGGCCACATCGACGCACATACAATCCGATCTAGGGTCCGGACCCTAGATCGGATTGATCGAGACAAACGGCTCCGGATGTTCGATTCTTTGGGATAGGCACTGGAGCACATCCGACGATCACGGCCGAGGATAGAATTCGGCTTAAAGCAATCATATCGCATCCGGCGATGCCGGATCGTGCTGTTGAGCAGCGATGGCGCTGGCAGGAACGGTTCATGGCTGAAGGCGTGGATGGTCCTGCTCCGCGAGAAAAGCCGCCCGCCCGGCACGCCGAAGACGCCGGATGAAAGGACGGCCGGGGTGATCCGTCCGCCGCCGCACGAAACGACGCACCGGATAGTTGCGCGCAATGGGGACGCTGCGGGGTCGGCGGCCTCGACGATGTGAAGGATTCGGCAGGCGCATGGTCCGGCGCCGCACCGCCGGCGGGTGTTCAGACTCTCACGAGATCCGGCTTTTGTCGAGAAACAGCACGATATTGTGGGGCTTTACGTCAGCCCTCCTGCGCACGCAGTGGTGCTCTCGGTGGATGAAAAGTCGCAAATTCAGGCGCCGGACCGAACGCAACCCGGCCGGCCGCCGAAAAAGGGCCGTGGCCGGACCATGACCCATGATGACAAACGCAACAGCACGACCACGCTGTTCGTCGCGCCGAACGTGCTGGCCGGAGAGGAGTTCGGCAGGAACATGGGCCGGCACAGGCATCAGGAGTTCATCCGCTTCCTGAATGCGCCGGAGCACGACATGCCCGCCGGAAAGGTCGTGCATGTCGTGCCGGACAATGTCGCGACGCACACCACGTGGCCGGTGACCCAGAGCGTGCCGTCAACGTGGACAACGCGCGGCGCGCCCAGTCGGTCTGCTGGCGCAGATCGAGGATCGGCACACCGATATCGAGTGAATAGAAAAGCGCTTTGAATTCTGAGTGCTCGGACGGCATGGCGGTAGTGCAGCACTGGCGGCGAGCATTTCTCCAATCGCCGGGCCACGTCTTGGGATGATTCCAGCCAGTCACGTTTGCTTGTCTTTTTTGTCGATATAATTTACTTGATACAATGGTAAATTGTAACTACATTCTGCATAAGAACAAGGCTTGGGCGATGTATCAATGGGATGAGCAAAAGCGCCGGGAAAACATCGCCAAGCACGGCGCCGATTTCGCCATCGCCGAGGATTTCGAATAGGAGACGGCACTCATTTCAGGAGGATGCGACACCAGGTTATGGTGAGCGCCGTGACCGCGCCATCGGTTATATCGGCGAGCGTGTCTATGTGATGATTTACACTGGCCGCGAGGATGAAACCCGGATTATCTCGCTGCGACAGGCAACTTCACGCGAAAGGCGGCTCTATGAAGCATAAGATGACACGAAACACTCGCACGGGCGAATTTGTGAAGGTCGGCAAGCCCCCTCGCCGCCGCACGCGCGTCGTGTCGGAAGCGGTTGTCAGTTCCGCCCCCGAAAACCCGGAGATCAGCGAGGCAGAGTTTGCCAAAATGAAGCCGGCGCATGAGATCGCGCCGCATTTGATCGAGCGCCACAGGCGCACCAGGGGTCCGCAAAAAGCGCCCACCAAGGTGCAGATGACGATGCGCATCGACGCCGACATACTGGAATATTACAAGGCTAGTGGGGCCCGGTGGCAGACCCGTATCAATGACGCGCTGCGCAAATCCATGCCTGCGAATAAGAAGTCACGGCCATCAGAACGCACCGCCGCCAAATAGCCCCCCTCACCCCTTCGGCTTGTTCTCCTCCAGCCGCGAGATGAGGCTCGATGTGTCCCAGCGCGCGCCGCCCATCGCCATCACCTCGGCGTAGAACTGGTCGACTAGGGCGGTCACCGGCAATTGGGTGCCGGTCTGGCGGCCCTGTTCGAGAATGATCGCAAGGTCTTTCCTCATCCATTCGACTGCAAAGCCGAATTCGAACTCATCGTCCAGCATGGTCTCGTAGCGGTTTTCCATCTGCCATGACTGGGCCGCGCCCTTGGAGATGACATCGACCACGGCGCGACCGTCGAGCCCCACCGCCTTGGCGAAATGGAGCCCTTCGGCCAGGCCCTGCACCACGCCGGCAATGCAGATCTGGTTGACCATCTTGGTAAGCTGGCCGGCGCCCATCACGGTGAGCGCGCCGTTCTCCGCACCCGCCTGACCGCCCCCGAGACCGGCGCATCAACAAAGCCGATACCGGCGGCCTTGGCGGTGGTGTGGATGTCGCGCGCCACATGGGCGGATGCGGTGGTGTGATCGACCAGCACGCTGCCTTTTTCCATGCCAGCGAGCGCGCCCTCATCGCCCAGCATCACCGCGCGCACGTCATTGTCATTGCCGGCACAGGCAAAGACGACACTGACACCTTCGGCAGCGCCACGCGGGGTGGAGGCCAGGGCGCCGCCATGCTCGCCGACCCATTTGTCAGCCTTTGCGGCGGTGCGGTTATAGACCGTTACGTCATGGCCGGCGGCGGCCAGATGGCCGGCCATCGGATAGCCTATGACCCCCAGGCCAATGAATGCAACTTTCTCACCCATGGGAATTTCCCCTCACACGCAAAGCCGGCACTGCATCTGCGGCACCTTTCATGTGTTCCGCTATAGACGAAACCGCATGGTGCGGCAAAGACATGTGCGCCGGAGATAGGGCAGGCAAAAGTCCCCTTGGTCAACCTCGTTCGGCTGGTTAAAATTGTCGGCGCGCGAATCTTGCGGCGCGCGCGATGGAGACTCGTTGATGGGCCGCAATACGACCGACACCAAATTGGAGACCCCGGCGCAGTTCTATCTGACCGCGCCGGCGCCCTGCCCGTATCTTTCCGGGCAGGTGGAGCGCAAGGTGTTCGCCCATCTGGCCGGCCCTGAGGGCCGCGAGCTCAACAACGCGCTGTCGAATCTCGGCTTCCGGCGCAGCCAGAATATCGTCTACCGGCCGGCCTGCGACAGTTGTGCCGCGTGCACCTCAGTGCGCGTGGTGGTCGATGAGTTTGACCTCACGCGCTCATTCAGGCGCGTTCTTGCGCGCAACCGCGACCTGGCCACCAACGTGCTGGCGCCGGTGGCGACGCTCGAGCAATATGAGATTTTCCGCGGCTATCTCGACGCGCGCCACAGCGATGGCGGCATGGCCGACATGACGCCATTCGATTATGCACAGATGATTGAGACCGGCACCTCGGACACGCACCTGGTCGAATACCGGGTCGGAAACAGCGGCGACGATGGCCGGCTGGTGGGTGTGGCGCTGGTCGATCGGCTGCGCGACGGGCTTTCGATGATCTACAGTTTCTACGATGTGAATGAGGCACCGCGCGGTCTTGGCACCTATATGGTGCTCGACCATATGCGCCGCGCCTTCGAGCTTGGCCTGGCCCATGTCTATCTCGGCTACTGGGTCGAAGACTCACCCAAAATGAGCTACAAGGCGCGCTTCCGGCCGCAAGAACACCTGATCGGCGACAGCTGGAAACGGGTGGGCTGAATGCCGGCTCAAGCATGGCAACACTCCACGCCAGCCAAGATTGACGATGCTTGACCTGATAGCACTCAATTTCGAGATTTTCGGCATCAAGGTGTCAGACTTCGGCGCTGCCGGCATGGTTGCGATTGCGGTGTTCCTGGTGCTTGCCGGCATCAGATGGTCGGTGATGGCACGCACCGCCCGTGCCGCCCAGGTCAACCCCGCCGGCTGGCGGGCGATGGTGCGCGGCATCGCGCGGCGCTTTTCAATCCTGTTCATCGCAATCATGGCGCTGTTTGCCGGCTCGTTCCTGCTCGATTTGTCCGGACAGACGAGCGGCATCGTCAAATCGGTGGTCACCATCGCGGTGGTGCTGCAGGCGGCGCTGATCGCCGATGCGATCGTCGCGATCTATGCGCTACAGCATGTCTCGCGCCAGGACGCGGCCGCGACCAGCATCAAAAACGCGATTTCACTGATCAGGTTCCTGGCGCGCACCGCCATCTGGTCGCTGGCGATACTCATGGTGCTCGACAATCTGGGGCTCGACGTCACCACGCTGGTGGCGGGGCTGGGGATTGGCGGCATTGCCATTGCGCTGGCGGCACAGAATATTCTCGGCGATCTGTTCTCTTCGCTGGCGATCATTCTCGACAAGCCGTTCGTGGTCGGCGATTTCGTCATCTTCGGCGAATTTTCCGGCACCATTGAACGCATCGGCGTCAAGACCACACGGCTGCGCAGTCTGTCGGGCGAACAGCTGGTGGTGCCCAATGCCGATCTTTTGTCCACGCGGCTGCGCAATATGCGCCGCATGCATGAACGCCGCGGGGTATTCACCCTCGGGGTTGTCTATGAAACGCCGTTCGAGACGCTGAAGCGCATTCCGGACATGTTGCGCGAGATTGTCGAGGCCGAGGAAATGGTGCGTTTCGGCCGCGCGCATTTTGCCTCCTATGGCGATTTCTCGCTCGATTTCGAGGTCGCCTATTATGTGAAGAGCCCGGAATATTCCAAGTTCATGGATGTTCAGCAGGCGATATATTTCAATATTTTCAAAAGCTTCGAAGATGAAGGCATCGCCTTTGCCTATCCCACCAAGACGGTGATCATTGGTGGCAGCAAGGCGCCTGCAAGCCCTGCCAGCAGCCCTGCTGAAGCTTGAGGCTCAGCGCCTGGCGTTGAAACGGTTTGAGCGTGGAAAGCCCTTGGGCGCGGTGCGTCCGGCCTGGGCGCGCGCGCCCTCCCAATCGGCAAACTCGGTGACTGTCCAGGTGCGGCCCGAGGCATCGATCCAAGTCAGGCCCTCGGCCCTGTTGAAGGTCCTAGCATCGGCAAGCCCGTCCTTGGCATAGCGCTGCAGGCGCACGCCGCGCCCACGGGTCAGCTCGTTGAGCTCAGCAGCCGGGAACAGCAGCAGTTTGCGGTTCTCGCCCAGCACCGCGATCGTGTCGCCACCGGCCGGCGCGCACACCACGGCTTCGGCCGGGGTTTTGACATTGAGCACCTGCTTGCCCTTGCGGGTCATCGCCACCACCGCATCCTCATCGACGATGAAGCCATAACCGGTGGTTGACGCGACAAGCAGCTTCTCGCCCGGGCGATAGACCACCATGGCAACGATGGTCTCGCTTTCTTCAAGATCGATGATCAGCCGCAAGGGCTCGCCATGGCCGCGCCCGCCGGGCAGGCGGTCGGCGGCAAGGGTGTAAAAGCGCCCGCCGGTGGCGAACAGCAAGATGCGGTCGGTGGTCTCGGCCTGCACGGAGAATTTGAGGTCATCGCCCTCCTTGAAGGACAGCGCCGACAAATCATCGACATGGCCCTTGAGCGCGCGGATCCAGCCGCGATCGGACAGCACCACGGTGACCGGCTCGCGCTCGGTCATCAGCTCGGCAAGGTCGGTCGCCACATCGGGTGCTTCGGCGAACGAGGTGCGGCGGCGGCCAAGCTCGGTCTCAACGCCGAACTTGGCCCTGATGGTCTTGATTTCCTTGCCCAAGGCCGCCCATTGGCGCCGGTCGGAAGCCAGCAGTTTTTCAAGCGCCTCACCCTCGACGCCCAGCGTTTCATGCTCTTTACGGATTTCGATCTCGTCGAGCTTGCGCAATGAACGCAAGCGCATATTGAGGATCGCTTCGGCCTGGGTGTCTGTGAGCTCGAAGGTACGCATCAGCTCGGCCTTGGGCTCGTCCTCCTCGCGGATGATGCGGATCACCTCATCGAGGTTGAGATAGGCGACGAGATAGCCGGACAGCACTTCCAGCCGGTTGGCGATTTTCTCCAGCCGGTGGCGCGCGCGCCGCTGCAGCACCTCGCGGCGATGGGCGAGCCATTGCCCTAGTACCTCATCAAGGCCCAGCACCGCCGGCACGCGGCCTTCCTGGAGCACATTCATGTTGAGCGAGAAGCGGGTTTCAAGATCGGTGGCGCGGAACAACTGCTCCATCAACACCTCAGGCGCGACATTGCGGTTCTTGGGCTCCAGCACCAGGCGGATGTCTTCTGCCGACTCGTCGCGCACATCGACCAGCAGCGGCAGTTTGCGCGCCTGAACCAGCTCGGCGATCTTTTCGATCAGCTTTGATTTCTGCACGCCATAGGGAATTTCGGTTACGACAATGACATAGCCGCCGCGGCCGATATCCTCGCGCTGCCAGCGCGCGCGCAGGCGAAAGCCGCCGCGCCCGGTGCGATAGGCCTCGATGATCGCCTCGCGCGGCTCAACCAGAATGCCTCCGGTGGGGAAATCAGGCCCCGGCACCGATGCCGCCAATTCCTCCACTGTGGTCTTTGGCTTTTCGATCAGCCTGAGCGCCGCATCGCACAGCTCGCCGGCATTGTGCGGCGGGATCGAGGTCGCCATGCCGACGGCGATGCCCGATGCGCCATTGGCTAAAAGATTTGGGAAATTGGCCGGCAGGACGACGGGTTCAGATTCCTCGCCATCATATGTGTCGCGGAAATCGACCGCGTCCTCGTCTATGCCCTCAAGCAGCGCCTGGGCGACCGCCGTCAGCCGCGCCTCGGTGTAGCGCATGGCCGCAGCGTTATCGCCGTCAATATTGCCGAAATTGCCCTGCCCGTCGGCCAGCGGATAGCGCTGGGAGAATTCCTGCGCCAAGCGCACCAGTGCGTCATAGACCGACTGGTCGCCATGGGGGTGGTATTTGCCTATGACATCGCCAACCACCCGGGCGCATTTCTTGAACCCCTGCTCGGGATCGAGCTTGAGCTGGCACATGGCATACAAAAGGCGCCGATGTACCGGTTTCAGCCCATCGCGCACATCGGGCAGCGCCCGCTGGGTGATGGTCGACAGGGCATAGGCGAGATAGCGCTCCGACAGCGCCGAGGCGAGCCCGACCGCCTCGGCGTCAGGCGAAACAGATGGGGAAGCGGCTTCATTCATGGCTTTTGTTTAGCACGGGGGACGGCGGAAAAAAGTGGGTGAGGTCATTGCACGTTACATAATCCGCAATAAGTTTTTCATAGGGGCTGACCGGCTCCTTGCGGTCAAGCATGAGCCACGAGACAACGATATTGTCATAGCGCGTGCCTTCCCACTTGTGCGAGGTCTTTCTGGTGATCCGGCCTTTGAGTTGCAACCTGACCACCGTCCAATCGGCGGTTCTGCCGATCAGGGTTGCAGCGTATGGGATTGTCGGCCTCCTCGGCAATACCGTTTCAGGTGCAGGTGGGCGACAGCCCGGCGACGAGTGCGGCCTCTCGGTGTTGTAGAAGCGCCACCACTGCTCGATCAGGATCTGCGCCTGGGTGAGTGTGGTGAAGATTTCCCGGTTCAGACATTCATCCCTCAGCTTTCCATCAAAGCTCTCACAATAGCCGTTCTCCCATGGGCTGTCCGGCTTGATGTAGAGCGTCTTGACGTTGAGCCGGCAAGCCGATCACGCACCGCGGCGGCAACGAACTCAGGGCCATTGTCTGAACGAATGTGCTCGGGTGCACCGTGCCGGACAAACAGCTTGCCCGGGACATGCAGCACGTCCCGGCTGTCGAGCTTGCGCCGGACATGGATGGCCGGGCACTCACGGGTGTACTCATCGATGACCGCAAGCACACGGAATGCTTTGCCGTGATGGGTGCGGTCCGTCACGAAGTCATAACACCGGACATGGTTCTTCGCCGTCGGGCAAAGACGGATGCATGATCCATCGTTCAACCGCAGTCGGTGTCTCTCGGGTTGCATGATCGGAACCTTCAGCCCTTCTCACCTCGCCGGATGCGCTTGACCCTGTTCAGGCCGACACACCGGCCATCCTGCCCAGGCAGCCGGTGGATGCGGCGATACCCGTAACCACCATATACCCGGCAGCAAGGCAAGCTAAACACCCTGCAGACCCCTGCCTTCTGCCTGGAATCGGGTGACGAGAGCGCATTTACGGCCGCGATGCGTGTCGGCCCCTTGCCTGGGTTGTGGTTCGGGATTTGGTTTCCTGGGGCTGGGCTATGCCACGGCGCCTTTGCGCTCCCGGAACAGGAGCCGTCTCATGTTGACTGCGATCCTGGCCATGCCGATCCTGGCCCTCCCCCGGTCGAAGCCGATGGTGCGGACGAAGAGCCCCATTCGTGCCTTCATCCCGGCGAAGGGATGTTCGATCGCGGATCGGACCTTCGACCGTGCAGCATTGGCCCTCTCGTGATGCACGGGCATCGGCTTGCCGGACGGGCGGCGGAAATGGACCTTCGGGGTCAGCCCGGCCCGGGCGATTTTCTTCTCGTTCCTCTGCGACCGATACGCCGTGTCCGCCCGGACAGTCGAGCCGGTGTTCGCCTGATCCGGAAGCCCGCCCGCTACGCGTCCGTCATGCCGGGCGGCGTCGGTGACGATCCATGTCCGGACGAAGCCGTGGCGCCGGTCGGCATTGATATGGGATTTGCAGCCGAACACCGGCGTGGCGATTGCGCCCATCGCCGTGCCGTCCGGGCGCGTCTTCCTGCGCCCTGGCTTGAGCGTCCAACGCGCGTCGCGATCCTTTTGCGCCGGTTTCCGGGGATTGGCCTGCCAATCAGGCGGGATGCTCCCGCCCTTGACGATCTCCTTCCCGGCATCGGTCATGCGCCGGCGCGGGGCCGCCACGATGGTGGCATCGACGATCTGCCCGCCCATGGCGAGATATCCGGGCGAGATATCCGGCGTCCTTAAGATGCGCGTCGAACCGGGCGAAGAGTTTCTCCACCGCGCCGGTCCTCACCAGGGCTTCCCGGAACCGCCGGATGGTCGTCTCGTCCGGCGCCATCGGCGGGCGCCCGCCCTGCCTGCCATCGGAACGATCAAGCGTCGCATCCAACTCTGGCCGAAAGAGCTCGAAGTCGATAACCCCTGCAAGCCGCTCCAGCGGATCTCCCGCCTTCGATAACGCCGCGTAGCGCTCATCCGGATCGAACAACCCGCGCTGTGCAGCCATCGTACCCTCCGTCGCTGATACCCCCACGGAATCACGCCAACACGCTCAAAGCCAAGGGGGCTCAGGGCGTCCACCTGCCGCGCGTACCGGTTTTGCGGCGCGTTTTTGTAGCCGTGCCGAACGACCGGAAGCCTTCAGGGCGGGCGCTGCCGGTGGGCCGCTCGGTCAATCGCCTGTGTACCAGGCGACCAATTCCGCCATTGTCGAACAAGCGCGTTCGACGACCTCCCCGGAGTATTCCGCATGCGACTTCAAAGCCGGCAATATCACGCTCAACTGGACTCCCGGTTTCGAACTCTTTAGGCTGAATGCGGAATATCGATACCGGTCCGAGTTTTTGCTCTCGAAACGGGATTTCTGATTTTCATCGGCTTCGCGTACGATAAGATCGACTTGGCCTTCTTCATCTTTCACTGATGTCCAAAGCCGGTGGCGCAGTTCGATTCCGTTCGGCAAGTCTGGATGATGTATCGGCCAGATCCAAGCGTCTCCATCATAGTATTCCAGCTTCAGAGTTGGGAATGACAGAGATATGTGGGAACATGCGCAGAAACGCCCGGCTGTCTGACGATATCTTCGATGAAGTTCTCTCACGCGCTCGTCGGGAACCTGTACTCCGGAGGCTTTCTTTTTTTCGATGGCTCGCATCACTCGAGCCTTGCGATAGTTTAACCGCGCCTCCCCCGGATTCGCCATGAATTCGATTACATCCTCGAGATTCAGTCTCAGACCGTACTCTTTCGTTTCGCCGATATAGGCGCGCGGAGCGACAAGAGCGGTGACAACACTCCGGCCTTCGGAGCTCAGATGCGTTGCGTGATTCCTGTACCTCTCGGCCTGTCGGGGGGCAGGGCCGGCGGATATTTTGTGTTCGATAAGCAGCGCATGGCTTTTGCCGTTTGCCTTGGCCAATACGAGCAAGTCCCCGTAACCTCCGTCGTGAAGTTTTGGCTGGATTGCCACATCTTCGATTTTCACATTTCCGATTTCGGGAAACGCCTCTCGAAAGTATTGGAGTGTGAAATTCGGATCGCACGAAAACTCCTCGGCGAAGATCAGATCGAGTTCTTCCTCTTTTGCCGATTTCGTTGGTAGGTCGCTCATCGTTTGGCTCCGGTCGGTTGTCTTGAGATTAATGATCGAATTCGATCTCCGATCGCTCGATTGCATGCTTCCCGCAAGGCCGTTCTCCGCTACGAATCCAGCGATTCCTGGCCCGCCCGCCTTTCCCTTGGCGCCTTCCTGAACCCGCCGGCGTCGATGATCGGCAGGCGCGGCATCCTGCAGGACACCCTCTCCAGTGGCATACATCTGACCCAGATAGACTTGGGCAGGGGCATCCCCCTGTTCGGCAAGGGGTGTCCATTCTTTGAGTGCAGTCGCAAAGTCGCCGTTCGCAAAGCAACAACACCTTTATCAAGATCCGCGCTTCAACCGGGAAATGAGATGAGTGACAGCAGCAGAGGTATGATCAATAAAGTTTTCATGGTGGAATGATATGCTGCCCTTTTTTGAGTGTAAAGATCTGTGAACTCTACCACGATATTTTGAGTGAATTTGTGCAGGTTCCCGCGGGGCATTAAAAGGTGATCGCGGCCTTTGGCCACACTCTCTTTCATTTGTGTCCACGCTCTACTTGCGTTCTTCACGGACACTAAACACCCTGCCGCGACCGCTGTTTGTTGCTTTCTGGTTGCTTTAGCGGGGCGTTCCAGGGTGGTCAGCCGAACATTTTTCTCCAACTCCTTGAAATACCTGGAGGGCGCACGGGGGCTCGAACCCCGGACCCGCTGATTAAGAGTCAGCTGCTCTACCAACTGAGCTATGCGCCCCCAAGGGTGACCGTCGCATTATGACACGGGCCTCCCGGAATTTCACCAATCATTGCGGCAAGGGCAAATGGTGATGTGAATGCCGGCTGCTTGCCGCGCTGCCGGTGTGGGCGGATAGAGTTCATTGCCCATGCGATGTCTGTAAAAGCGGAGATGGCGTGCGAAGCCGTCATGCGCATGTCGGAGGTGTTTCGGCTTCACCCGTCCGTGCGATGCCCGGCGCGTCTGCATCAAGCCGTCTTTTCAGTTGATCACGCACATCGCGCCAGCGGAACCGGATCAAATTACCGACGATTTCGGTATCGTACTGTTTGAGTTCATCGTCAATCAGCGCCGACTCGATTGATGCCTCGGGGCTCTGGGTAAATGCGGCCTCGCCGATGGCCGCCGGGCCCCGGTTGACGGCACTGCAACATTCGGCAAACCGGGCGGTGGCCTCAGCCGGATCGATCCGGAGTGTGCTTTCCGATGCCGTCCGGCCGAGGGCCTCACCATAACAGACGCGCGCAAAGGCGGCATTTTCATCGCTCGATATATCGCTGTCGCGTGCCACAGGCGCAGTTGCGAAGCCGGTCGGATCAGCGAGGCAAGCGGCGAACATCCGAGACTTCGAAAGGTTGATCGACACGGTAAATCGATCATCCTGAAAAATAGCCGGATAGCGGATGCCCGTTCGGGTTTTCAGATAACCGTAAAGGGCGGTCCGGGCGACATGGGCAGCGCGGATGCGGTTGAATTCGGCCGGCGTATCGAGCGTGGGTATCGGGCTGTTGTCGAACCCGATCGCCAATGCGCGTCGCCGATTGCGCCAAAGGCCATGTGCGCCGTTTCTTGCTGTCCAGGCCACGTTCCAGCCTGTCCCGGATACTCGCCAACGGTCTAATCGTGCGTGTGTGAGCAAGCGTCTTAACTGACCTTTGCGAACCCGTATCGAACGAATCAAATCGGGACGCAAAACGTCATGCCATGCGGAAACATCCGCGGGAGGAGATAAAGGCCTGAAACCGATACAAACGATTCGCGCGCGAATGGAAGGTCGTTGGGCCGAAACCCGCACCCTGATGGTCACCCTACCGGTGCCGTGGTTCATATTCGCCATTGTCGTTCACCGGGTTGCCAAGGATCTGAACGCAATGTCGCTCCCGGGCTTTCCAGTTGGATACGACATGGCCGTCCAGGGTTCTCTTGCCATCTTCGTGGTGCTGATTTTTCCTCAATCGGCTGCAAGACCGGATTGGCGACGAATTCAATCTGCGCGGCGAGGAGCAGGGCACATGGCAGAAAACGGCAGAAGCGACTTCATCGGTAATCTGCCCAAGATCTACGGGATGTATACAGGTGGATTTATTGGCTTCATTTTTCTCATGGCGGTGCTGGAACAGCCGGGTGTCGGGGCGGACATGATTGGTATCCTGTTCGTGGCATTCACCATTGTCATCTATGCCGGCATCGACCGGCTGTCGCGCACCATGCAGGTTGGTGCGTATTATGTGGCCGGGCGTGAAGTTCCGCCGGTGTTCAATGGCATGGCGACGGCAGCCGACCGGATGTCGGGTGCGTCGTTTGTGGCGCCGGCCGACGCGCTGCTCGACCGGCTCACCCGTCATGTCCACATTCCGGAGATGAACAGCGAGGGCTTCCGCCTCAAACAAGGCCGCCGCGGCACCACAAGACGCCGAGATCGAACTCCCGCAAGTCAGCCAAGGCTCCAAAGCCCATTCCGCTTGGTGGTGGAATCTTGCTCCGGCGTTGACACATGACCGGGAATACAAAAACAATAGGCGCGTTATCGCCGGATGATCTTGATTACGACAAAATCGAAGCCACCGTGCTCGAAACAGACCGGGGACGATGGTTCCTCGGAGAATTCGCGCGGCGCAATCGCCACGCTGAAACTGAAGGCCTGCTCGCGGCCATCAACCAGCTGCAGACCAGCATTGCTCCGCCAGACGAATCTGCCGGCATGCGTCGGGTTATCTGTGAAACGGCCGACGAGATTGCTGCCGCAAAGAAGAAGATCGCATCGATCCGCGGTCCCGAAAACAGTGAGCACGACATTGCCGACGCCACTGCCGAACTCAATGCGATTGTTGAATCAACCGAAACCGCTACATCCGATATTCTGGGTGCGGCCGAGCAGATCCAGGAGTTCGCCTGGACACTTTGCGAACAGGGTGCTCCGTCTGAATTCTGTGATGCACCGGATGAACGAGTGACCGACATTTACACCGCCTGTTCGTTCCAGGACATAACCGGGCAGCGCACCACCAGGGTCGTGCAGGTTCTGCAATCTCTCGAAAACCGCATCAATGCCATGGACCGATTGTGGTCCGGTGATACGACGACGTCGGACACCGAAGCCCCCACTACACAGGCATGCGAAGACAAATTACTCCTGAACGGTCCTGCACGCGATGGCGAGGGGGTGGATCAGGATTCAGTCGACCGCATGATCGCTGAAATGGATAAGGTTACCCTCACGGATGACATTGCGGAAAACCGGGAACTGCACGAAGTGACCGGCATCATCACAAATATCGGCGATGGTGAAGACACTCCACCAACCACGGCAACACCCAAGAACGCCGAGTTTGCTGCCGACAGCGAGGTGGAAGATGGCGCGGATGATGATGTCTTCTTTGGCGAAGTTGAGCCGGCAAAAGATGCAGCCCAGGATTCAAACGGCTCTGCCAAGCAATCTGACGAGACCAGTCCCGAAGATTTTACCGATTTGCCGCAGTTGAGCGAAAAAGACTACGAGGCGCTCTTTTCCTGATCGGTTCCAACTAGCCGGCAGAACAACGCAGCATCTATATTGCCACCCGAAATCACGATGACGACTGCGCCCTTGCCATGTGGCAGTTTACCCTCAAGAACGGCCGCCAGAGCTACAGCACCCCCAGGCTCGATCACCAAGTTTAAATCGCGAAAACCCAAGCCTACCGCGTTCGCCGTTTCGGTGTCACTGACGACAACACCACCGGTCAGTGTTTTGCGATTGATCTCGAATGTGAGTTCCCCGGGCGACAACGCCAGGAGCGCATCACAGATCGAACCCGACATCTTTTTATTTACGCACCGCTCCCCTGCAATCAACGATCGCGCATGATCGTCAAACTCCTGAGGCTCAGCGACAAACACCTCTGTATCAGGTGACAGTGCTTTGATCGCCAGTGATGTACCGGCCGCAAGGCCACCGCCGCCTGCCGGGATCACCACCGTCTCAAGGTGAACGCCAAGATTCTCCGCGTCTTGCGCGATTTCGAGCCCGACCGTGCCCTGCCCCGAAATGATATCGGGATCATCAAATGGCGTCACCAGAATGCCCCCACTCTCTTCCACGATCTCACGCGCGATCCGGTCTCGGTCCTGGTTCTGGCGATCATATGTAACTATTGATGCGCCCAGAGCGCGCGTGTTCTGAAGTTTGATGGCAGGTGCGTCAGAGGGCATCACAATGGTTGCCGAATGCCCGCAGATTGCCGCAGCTGCCGCCACGCCCTGCGCGTGGTTGCCAGAAGACATGGCGACCAGGCCATTTGCATCCGGCCCGGCTGGCAGTTGTGAAATCCGGTTGAATGCTCCTCTAAATTTGAAGGAACCGGTGCGTTGCAGACACTCCGGTTTGAGGTAAACGGGCCGGCAACAACGTTCGCTGAGCGAGGGGGAAAAAAGCAGCGGTGTGAGTACCGCCTTGCCGACAAGTCGCGCAGCAGCAGCATGCACATGCTCGATCGTGGGTACTTCGCTTGGCTTGCCGACCATATTGGCTCTTGGTGGATGCCTGCTTCTCACCTCAGCCAATGTCCTGAAATGCAGAGCCAACGATAGCGGGATCAATTTCACCAATGGCGTCTCGATCCTTGTGCGAGTAATCAAGTGAATTCAAAACATGGCTGATGCAGTTCAACCGCCCGCGGCGTTTGTCGTTGGTCTTGACCACAACCCGGGGCGCAATCGCGGAATCGGTGGACGCGAACATGGTTTGTCGGGCGCGCGCGTAGTCGTCCCATTTCTCAATGGCGAGCAGGTCGATCGGACTCAGCTTCCAATGCTTGAGCGGATCGTGACGGCGCGCATGGAGCCGGCGCAACTGTTCCTCGCGTCCTATTGTCAGCCGGAATTTGAAAACCCTTAGACCTGAGCGAACCAGCATCGCCTCAAATTTAGGTGCTTCATCAAGAAATTCGGCGGTCTGTTCGGCTGAGCAAAGCCCCGGCACCGGCTCAACACCAGCACGGTTGTACCAGGACCGGTCGTACAATGCGATCTCTCCAGAGGTCGGCAATTGATCCACATAGCGCTGAAAATACCACTGACCGCGTTCGCGGCCGGTCGGCTTGGGCAGCGCTACAATTCGTACCATTCTAGGATTGAGGTGCTGGGTGAAACGCTTGATCGTGCCCGCCTTTGCCTGCGGCATCGCGGCCCTCCCAAACGATCACAATGCTCTCGCCGGTCTTTGCGACCCAGCCCTGCACCTCGGCAAGCTCAATCTGCAATGCCAGAAGCTCTCGCTCATATTTCTTGCGTGCAAGCTTCTCACCATAAGGATAACCGCCACTTCCGAATGCCTTGTCGGCAATCCGATCGGGAAGCTTCAACGCATCGATATAGAATCGCCGATTCTTTGAGGCAGATCCACCGGCCTTGCCATTGTCGTTATTTTTGGCCACGCAATTCTCCATGGATTGGCCTGTCAGGATCGGTCATTTTAAACCCGCATTTCCCATATGGCTCTATTGATTGATGTGATTGATCGTTGATTCTATCACGAGAACCAATGTCTTGAGCGCATTTTGGGGCGCGGCATATGGCGAACCCGGCGGGTGAACCGGTTGATGTGCCTCTTCGGCTCGGTTTCGACCGCCGCCTGAAGCTCGCGTTCCACGGTTCCGGAATCACCGCCAACGCCGGATGGCCGGCCTGCCGCGAGCCTGATGACGCGCTCGGCTTGACGGACATGGCCGGCCATCAGCCTGTCGATCCGCGCACCGGCAAGAACGGTCGGCACGCGATGACGGGATTGTTTCGCCAATCCGTCTTCGGCCGCCTCGGTGGCTATGAGGACGTAAACGACGCCGACCGCCCGGGACGCGATCCCGCAATGCGATGGATTGTCGGCGGGCGCGCCGTAGCCGGGCAGGCCGCATGCGCCGGCCGGATGGGGCGATTGGAGACGGAGTTCCTTGCCGGTGACGAGAACCTCCCCGCACCGACCGATCTGTCGGGGCAATGGATTGACCGGGTGCACGCGCGGCATCCGCCCAGGGCCATCCTGCTCGCCATGGATTCCATGGCGATCAGAAGGGTGCCGCCTGGAATGGACACTTCGCCTGCACCCGCTGCCATCCACTGTTTGTGTTCAATCGGTTCGGCGATCCGGCGTTCTGCAACCCGCCTTCGAGCGTTACCGGGAACGAGACCTGCGCCGCTGTTTCCGAGGCGATGCCGCCTTCGCCGCACCGGAATCCATGAGTTTCCGGAGGCCGAGGGCGATCGGTATACGATCCGTCTCAAAGCCGACCCGACCGGTCGGCCGCCCACCCGATCACATGATCCGCACCCATGCCGGCTTCAGACATCGGGCAGGCTCATGGGACAAGAAGCGTCGGGTCGTCGCCAGGGTCGAACGGCATCCGGGCGAACGTGTCCCGATGACGACGAAATCGGCAATCCCGGCGCGATATACGCCGGCGTCACCGTTCTCGATGTTCCTCGATCCCCACGACGATGGTCCGGAGTTGCAGATGTCCGCCCGTGGAGGCAATATCAACTCGACGATGGCCGTCATCCCGTGAATGTCGGTTAAAGCATTCCCTCAATGCCTGTAATCGTCCCCGCCACCAATGAACACACATAAAGGATCACCGCCAAGCCTGAAGCACCTCTCGGCCAAGGTCGCCAGGTTATTGAATGTACCGCAAGCGAAACTCACGCCGGTTGCCGGTAATTGGGGGTTGACCGTATATCGCGCTGATACCGGCAGCGGTTATGCCGCAGTGAAATCCGGCAAGGCATCCCTCGAAGATCATCTTGAAATCGAGGCGCGCATGCTTGCCGATTTGCGACGAGCCGGCCAGCCAATACCGCAAGTTCTGGCTACCACCAAGGACGTACTCGTCACCGAGTGGATCGAACACGATCATGTTCAATTGCGTCCGATACACGAACGCACAGCTGCCGAAGCCCTAGCGGCACTGCATCAGGTCAGGAGCGATCAATTCGGCTATTCTTATGCCACCCAGTTTGGTGCCCTCCTCCAACCAAACCATCAGACTGCAGACTGGATCGGGTTTTTCCGCGACCAACGTCTCCTTCACTATGCTTCTCGCGCCGGGGAAGGGAAATTGATCGACCAGGCATTCACCTCCCGGCTTGAGCGTCTCGCCCAGAATCTGGAACATCTGCTTGAAGAGCCGCGGTACCCCGCGCTTTTGCATGGCGACGTCTGGTCCGGCAATATCCTCACTCAGGGTGCACAGCTCCGCGCCTTTGTCGATCCAGCGGTGTTTGCAGGTCACCCGGAATACGAACTCGCCTATGTGACTTTGCATGGCACATTCGGACGCGCCTTCTTTGATGCCTATCACTTGATTTGCCCGATTTCACCCGACTTTTTGCCCCGGCGCCGCGATATCTATTTGATTGTGCCGCTATTGCAGCATGCGATCCTTTCAGGTCCCGCATATCTCCACCGCATTGACCGCACGCTCACTCGCCTCGGTTTCTAGATGTCTTGGACATGCTCTAGCGCCCAACCGCATAATTCTGCATGCCACGCGGATTGGCTGCCGCCCTCAGCAGGCCATCCGGCGACTGGCTAGCTGCGCAAAGCCGCCCCTCCGACCAGCCTTCCGATGACGCGACATCATGGCCGCGGCTATCGAGCGCCGCCAGCACGTCGCCACCGAACCTGTTTTCGATAACAAGGCGGCGGGGAATAGCATGACGCGGATAAAACGAACTCGGGAAATGATCTGAATGGAAACTGGGTGCATCGATCGCCTCCTGCAGGTTCAACCCATGATGAAGCAACCGCAGCAGACAGATTGTCTGCCATTGGTCCTGGCCGTCACCACCCGGTGTACCGAGGCAGAGACAGGGCGAGCCCTCATCGCGCAGCACCATGGTTGGCGTGAGCGTGGTACGCGGTCGCACCCCGGGTCTGAGCGCGGCAGGCGCGCGCTCATCGAGCCGTGCCATTTGCAGGCGCGTACCGAGTGGCATACCGATTTCGGGGATTGCAGGTGAACTCGGCAACCAGCCACCAGACGGCATCGCCGAGACCATATCGCCATCGCAATCGATCACCGAGATGTAGCAAGTGTCACCCATGGAGGCGCTGTCGGCATCGACTGGAGTTCGTGCCAAAGTGGGTTCGCCGCCGCCGCGTGCTGCCAATTCTTCGGCAAGCTCCGCACGGCCGCAAGCTGCCTCATAGTCAGGTGCCAATCCAAAACCATCGATCGATCCGGGCCGATACTCGCCCGACGCCTGATCGCCGATCATTCCCCGCCGGCCTTGATTGTAGGCCGCACCAAGCAGCGTTTCGAGCGGCACCTTCACGACATCCGGGTCGCCATAAAACGTGTCTCGGTCGGCAAAGGCGAGTTTCATCGCCTCAACCAATGTGTGAACGAATGCGTCGCTCGCCGGATGCATGCGGTCAAGGTCGAATCCCTCGACCAATGCCAGCGTCTGCAACATGACCGGGCCCTGGCTCCATGGGCCGCATTTGAGAACTCGGTGCCCGCAATAGTCGAAACCGAGCGGATCTTCGAAATGAGCCGACCAGTCGGCCATGTCTGCGCCAGTGAGAAGTGCCGCATTTTCACGGCCGGTGTGGTCCATTACTCTTGCTGTCCGGCACCACTGATCAACTATCTCGGCGACAAAGCCTCGCGACCATTGCGCGCGTGCTGCCCGGAACTGCCTGACCCGCCCCCTCGCCCCGCAAGCCTCGTCCACCAACCTTTGGTAGGTAATCCCCAGCGCCTCGTTGCGAAACAGCGCACCGGGCTTGGGCACCTCGCCACCCGGCAAAAAAACTGCCGCGGAAGTCGGCCAATATGTTTCAAAAAGTGCCTTGTGCACCGCGATCGTCTCGCACACTCTCAATGCCAGCGGCACACCCTTGCTCGCATAGTGAATTGCGGGCGCAAGAACGGTCGCCAGATCAAGCTTGCCATACTCCTCTGCCAGCATCAGCCAAGCATCGACCGCACCGGGCACTGCTGCCGCCAGAAGGCCATTGCCGGGAATAACGTCGGTGACACCGAGATTGGCGAATGTTTCAATCGAAGCCTCTGCAGGCGCCGGGCCCTGGCCGCACAACACACGCTGCCTATTCTCGTCGGCATCATGAATGATGATCGGCACATCGCCGAATGGACCATTGAGATTGGGCTCGGCGACATGCAAAACAAACGCGCCGCCCACTGCCGCGTCAAACGCATTGCCACCGATCTCAAGCATACGCATAGCCGACTGACTGGCGAGCCAATGGGTTGAGGTGGCTACGCCGAAAGTTCCGACAATTTCAGGACGCGTGGTGAATTGCGGCATTTGGTAATCCTGCTAAATCTCACGGGTGCGGTTTGGGCCTATACTGACTGGCGAATTGAGTTCGCGTTATAGTGCCGATCAGTCTCAAGGTCGCGAAGGTTTGAAACTGGCAAGGTATTGCACCAACGCCCTAAATTGCCCAACTTTCCAAAAATGCGAGTGCTTTTCATTTGAGTAGCGCCTGGCGGGCAGACCGCATTTGGACAAGTCACCCATGAGACCGACGATATCTGCAACAGCTCTCTTCGTGCCGCTGACTTTGGGCACTGTGCCCTCATGGGCACAGGGACCGCTCCGGCAAGAGTCGATGAGGTGATCTCTGAGCCGATGCGCCAGACCATGCCGGTCTCGGCCGGGCGCCGGAGCGATCAAGGACGTTCCGGTCGATGTCGAGGACCGGGTCGAGGAAGGAGAAATCTTGGCCTCGATCGACGATTCATGGCTTGTCCTGACGCTAGCCTTGCGCGAAGCACAATTATTCGGACTTACGAATTTTTAGTGATATACTCTAAAATTTGGCCAGCCTTTATTTTCCAACCTTGCTCATTCCCTCTTCTTGCATCATCTCTAATGGCCGGAGATAGTTTGTCGAAACCTGTCTCAGTGACTTTTAACAATGTCCCACTCGGTATCTCCTCCAATTCAAAGCTGCAATGTTGCCACGGTTCAATTGATAGGTCTACTGACTCATCTTCAACGTAGGGCGGCCAAGAAAACTCTAAGCATTTTTCATTCTCAATTTTGATTATCTTGGCCTCCCATTTGAGGTGTTCGCCACCAGGACATATCATAATGCCCGTAGACATTTCACCTTCCTTAAAAGGTTGGTCAAGTTTACATCTAAATCATTCTCCAAATTTTTTGTGAGCAATAATAGCCTCCCAAACTTTCGCTATGGAATCTTTGATCTCTATTTTTGTCTCAATTTTCATTAACAAACTCCAAGTTGCAGAAAATATACCAAATTGGTAAAATGCGCAACTAATTATTTGTGTTTTTACAAGAGGTAAGGAGGTCGTGGTGGTTCGGAAAAAGAGGCCGAAGCTTCGGCCGACCGCGATGAGGCCAGCGTTACCCTGGCGCAGAGAGCCCGGACCGCATTCAGGGCCTCAGCGGCACCTCGCCCTTTTCGAGCGCCAGATTCGAGCATGCTGAAGGCGAGTTACGCCGCTCCGCCGCTTCGCTTGGCGCTGCACGCTCACGCGTTGCCTATGCCCATGCCGAGATCGGTGTGGCCAAGCTTTCGATCGAGCGTGCCAAGACCCGCGCACCCTATGCCGGTATTGTGGTAGCGCGTCATGCTCAACCCGGTGCCTATCTCAATATCGGCAGCCCCGTGGTCACATCGATCCAGGACACCTCCTTGGAAATCGAGGCCGATATACCGGTCGAACAGAGCGCCAAGATCGAACCCGACCTGTCAGTTCGCGCGGTGCGCTCTGGCGGCGCAGAAGTCAATGCAACCGTGCGCGCAGTAGTTCCGGAAGACCCCCTAACGCGGACGAGCGCGGTTGCATCGGCGAATACGACCCGGTTGACGATCAATACACCATTCGTTGCACCATCCAGTCAGCGCACCGCACCCGTGGCACTCTGGCGAATGCCTATTTCAAAAAACCGCAGAACCATTTCCGGGTGATCTGCGACAATATGGGGGCGGCTTTGGCATGAAAGGCGGGTGCTATCCGAAATATGCGCTGTCGCTGTGGGCGGCCGAAGTGACCGGACGACCGGTCAAATGGATCTCTGTTGATTTTCAGCAATTTCCTGTAGGATTATTTTTGTTGATTATCAATTTGTTGGGGCAGGTCTACGCGTTTTCTTTGGTGGGCTTTTTGCGCCGGCCCGTTTTTCGTCGTGCCATCCACCGCCCGCAATGCGATCCACGCACCTGCTCCATCGGCAGTTGAGAGAGGCTCTCAGATGTCCGGAAACTCTTTCCGCAAACATCTGTCGATGCCAGGCATGCTTCGCCCGCATCCCCGACCCGATCAACACACGTGACTTCAGCCTGTCCGACTGCCTGATGTCCGCACTGGCGGTGTTTTCACTCAAGTTTCCGTCGTTGCTTCAGTTTGACCGGGCTTCAGTTTGACCGGGCTTCAGTTTGACCGGGCTTCAGTTTGACCGGCAGGTGCGCGGCGGCGAGGGTCCGGTCCAGGCGTGGAACCTCCGCTCGCTCTTTGGCGTGGAAAAAATGCCCTCGGACACGCGGATGCGCGCGCGGCAAGGTGCTCGAAGGCTGGACGGTCTTCGACGGGCATCTGCTGATCTCGGTGGATGGCACCGGCCAGCATTCCTCGCACAAGGTCGGTTGCAGACGCTGCTGCGTGAAGAGCCACCGCGACGACGGGTCGAAGACGTACGACCACCAGCCCCTCGGCGCGGCGGTGGTCCACCCCGACCTGAAGGAGGTGTTCCCACTGGCGCCGGAGCCGGTCCGGAATGAGGACGGAACCACGAAGAACGACTGCGAGCGGAACGCCACGAAGCGTCTCCTCAGCGACCTGCGCCGGGAGCACGCACGCATCAAGGCGGTCATCGTCGAGGACGGGCCGGCGTCCAACGGACCCCGCATCAGGCATCTGCGGGACAAGGGTTTTCGTTTCATCCTCGGCGCGAAGCCGGGCAATCACGAACTGCTGTTCAGTCGGGTCAAGGCCAGCGAGACGAAGCAGACACGGGAGACGCGTGACAAGACGACCGGCAGGATGCATCGCTTCGAGTGGGACGCACACCTGCCGTTCAACGACGCGAGCTTCGAGGTGAGGGTCAACATGTGGATCACCGATCTCCCGCCGGAGCGGGACACGGTGATGTCCGTCATGCGGGCCGCCCGCCGCAGATGGGCGATTGAGAACGAAACGTTCCAGACACTGAAGGCGCGGGAGCACCGGGAGCGTATCCTCTCCCTTTGGGACAGGATGCGCAGCCTGTTGCAGAACTTGCGCATCACGGACTGGCAGACTTTCTATCTCGCCCTGTCAGGGGAGATGAAGAAACCGGAACTCGCAGCCTTGCTTCCCGACGGGCGGTAGCTTCTCCGGCCACGCGCGACAGACACTGTCCCGCCCTTCGCCGAAACCTCGTTGTCCGGGCAACTGACCGGCCATCAGCCATGCGTGCGCCGACCGACCGCTCATTGCAGCCCGACCGTAACAGACGTCAATGAGAGGGAATGATTCCTACCGGAAATCGCTGCCGTGCTTGACTGGCCCTTGGCGCCAGACCAAAATAAGGGTCGAATAGGGGAGATGTGCAGCTGATGGCAGAGCGGAAAAGCATTCGCGTTGGCATGTGCGGATTGGGATCGTTTTCGGTAGCAGTCGCCAACACCATCGAGCGCAGCGACAAGGTCGAGCTTGTCACCTGCTACGACGTCAACTCAAAGGCGATACAGGCGACAGTCGAGCGCTATGGCTGCCAGAGCGATACTTCTTATGAGGACATGGTGGGGCGCGATGATCTTGATGGCATCGTCATCGTTTCACCCAACATGTTTCACCGCGAGCAGACCGAACTCGCCGTGACCAACGGCAAGCATGTCTATGTGGAAAAGCCGATCGCCAACACGCTGGCCGATGGCCGCGCCATGACCGAGACTTGCGAGGCGGCGGGCAAGACGCTGATGATCGGCCATGTGCACCGGCGCCATTCGGTCAACCGCAAGGTCAAGGAACTGGTCGATCAAGGCGCGCTCGGCAAGCTGATAATGGTTGAATCCAACATGTCGAGCTCGCAGGGATGGGATCTGAAGCCGGATGAATTTCGCTGGCGCGGCGATGATACCGGCTGTCCGGGCGGCTCACTGATGACCATCGGCGTTCACCAGGCCGACACGCTCAACTACATATTCGGGCCGATCAAGACCGTGTTCTCGATGTTCAAGAAGCTCCACATCCCCGCAGCGGTCGATGATGTGACCTCGACCATGTTCGAGTTCGAATCCGGCATTCTTGGCTATATCGGCTCGAACTTCGCCTCGCCGCGCACCAACTGGATGTATGTCTATGGCACCGAGGCCAATCTGCAGCGCACCGTGGCCAGGCTCGACCGGCGCTTCGACATCGAGCGCAAGATGGGGCCGGATGAAAGCTCGCGCCTTGAGATGTTCTCAGCCGGAAACGCCGCCGGCGAGCAGATCGAACTCAAGATCGGCGATCCGCTGCTGGAGGAAATCGACGAATTCGCCAATTGCGTGCTGGCTGGTGCCAAGCCCGAGACCGATGGGCACGCATCTTTAAAGGCACTGTCGCTGGTTCGTGCGGCGATCGAGTCGGCGGCCAGCGGCAAGCCGGTCCATGTCGCATCAATGGAGTAGCGGGGCCAGTGCGGCCCGTTTACTGAATGACGCCAATCGCCGGCTTTGCTAGAGCATCATCAGACCGGAGCGAGGATTGATCAGATGATGCGGCAAAAACAACAACCTAGGCTCAGGACTCATTAATTGCATTGAAGTTCGATTTCTGATTCAGGATGGCAAAGGAGTTTGCCATGTCGGATCTGTTCCTGCTCTCACGCGCTCAAATGTCAAAGATCGAGCCATTCTTTCCCAAGTCCCACGGAGTTGCCCTGGGGGATGATCGTCGTGTGCCGAGCGGGATCGCCCATGCGCTGCGCCGTGGCGGTCGCCGGGCCGAGTGCGGTATACGGGAAGGTATCTTCAGCGCTCCGGCAGGCGCCGAGGATACGCCTGACCGGCTGTTCATCGACAGTTCCTGCATCAGGGTTCATCGCTGCGCCAGCGGCGGAAAAGGGCGGCCCTGACCCATGGATCGGCCGTACCAAAGGCGGACGCAACACCGGACTCCACGCCGTCTGCGACCACAAGGGCCGCCCCATGTTTTTGTCAATTGCGTCCTGCTCCCGACGCCCGGAAACGTGCATGATTGCAAGGTCGCACAGCGCTGCATCGAGGCCATGCCGCCATCCGCCGAACCTGTCACCGACAAAGGCCGTGACGGCCGGGAACTGCTTGAAGGGCGCGAGACCGGGCCCGTCATCCCGCCACGAAAAGACCCGCAAGATCCGATATCACTACGATCGGGCCGTCTACGGGGAGCGAAATATCATCGAACGCATGTTCTGCCGCCTCAAAGACCGGCGGCGCATCGCAACTCGCTTCGAGCGCAACATTAAAAACGTCATGGCAGTTATCGCGCGCGCCGCAGCCCTCATCTCGTGGCTATAATGAGTCCAGACTCTAATTCCTCTTTATATTTGAACTCCATGTTTTTCACTGTTGAATCATACAAAAATTTATTATTTAATTTTCGTTATTATAAAATATTTTCGATAATTGATGATTGATAAAACATATAATATTTACAATAATAATTTTAATAATCTGAACGAGAGTTTTGCATTTGGATTAACTGAGGCTGATATCAGCAATTTTTTGTTGGATCGCTGATCGGAAATTTGTTAGCCGGTCATAGCTATCATTGGTATTTTAATACTTTCATCCACGCTTGGCCAAATGCAGACGGCGGGGCAAGCGCCACCGGCAATCTGACACTCACCATCGGAGAAACAACCGTGGTCCCCTTTCCCGCAGCGCTGCCGCTGTTCGGCACCGGCCTTGCTCTCATCGATTTTGTCGGCTGGCGCAGGCGGCGCGTCGGCTTCGCACCGACGCTCCCCAACTGACGCATGAGCATGGGCGGCGGAGCGTTTAGACCTCGCGCCTCTGTCCCCAGACGGATACAGCACCACCCTACCCGCTTGATGTCGCGTCAATGCCAATAGCGGCAACCTGGTGCGCATATGCGCGGGCGGGCTTAATAGGCGAGCCGGTAAAGCCCTTCGGCCAGCACGCGGATGCCAGCGAGGATATCCTCCGGAGAAGAATATTCCTCCGGCGTGCGGCTGCGGCCATCCTTGCTGCGCATGCAGATGAGAGCCTCTATCAATCCTGCTTGTTCGTCCGATTTTCTGTGATTTTGGCGCGGCGTGGTCATCTGAACTGGTCTTGTGTTTCGGATGCAGCGATTTGCACCGCTTTCAGAGCGTTCCTGGTTGCTATTGAACGGACTCGTCCTGTGATCAGGCAGTGATGCTGCCTCCGAGTTGGACGAGGCGGCGGATGTTGTAGGTGATGTTTGTCATGCCGATCCTGGTTTTTGCGCAAGCCAGACCGATAGTGCGGACTGCCATACCCATCATGTGCTTCTGGACGGCAAAGCCGGCCACCGGGTCGCGGCGGTGTGCCATCGGAAAGGGCTGGAATGGTTGGCGGTGCCTTTGATCTCCACCAGCGTGCCGCGAATGGCGGCTATGCCGGTGACCAGCGCGGCCGGCAGGTCTGCCTCCTCCAGCACCGGGCCCTGCTCGATATGAAGCTCGATGAAGGCTGCGATATCCTCGCGCCGCGCCGCATCTGGCCGGGTCAAGGCCGACATCGCGCATCGCCTCGGCCAATGTGACGCGGTCAAACCCGACAATCGTCTCAGGGACGTCCGGCGCGATCTCGCCGATCACGGCGCGCGAGCTCCAGACATTGCCGACCGCATCGCGTGAGACCTCAAGGCCGGCCTCCATCCAGTGCACCAATTGGCATATTCGTCCGCCGCCGCTGCCCATGCGGGCGAATAAAGCGTGCGCCACACGCCGGTCTCGCCATGGGCGCCGTGGCGCGCGAATTCGGCGAGATAGCGCTCCACAAGCGCGGCATCGATGTCGATATGGGCGCTCAAGGGCAAGGCTCCGGGCTTGGTTCGTCGTGCTGCATCTCAGGGGAGCTAGGCGATTAAAATATTTGGTCGGAGCGGGGAGATTTGAACTCCCGACCTCCTGTCCCCCAGACAGGTGCGCTAACCAGGCTGCGCCACGCTCCGTAACCACGCCAAAAGGCAGGCCGGACTATATGTCCGCGTGTGCACGCGCGCAATCATGCTGGAAGCCGGAACCAGACGAATAATCATCTCACCGCCGCTGCCGGCCGGCGCGAAGCGCAGGCCGGTTGGGTTTCGTGCATTGTGTGACAGGGGTGTGACAGGCAGACTGGGGCTGTCACAGACAGGCAGGGGCAGGTGTTGCGGTGTGCCGGGCGTGTCTATTTATTCGCGTGCGCGCTCAAGAATGTCCTTCAGCGCGCCAAGCTCATTGAGCGCTGCGTGCAGCACCGTCTGGGTCTGGCCGCTGATATCGCCTGCCGCGGCAGAGCCCTGCGGCGCGCCGGCCCCGGCAGCGCTGCCAGCCTGTGTAGCAGCTTGCAAATGCGGCTGCAGCGCCACGATCTTGGCGCTGTCAGCTGCTGCCGCGGCGTCAATGCCCGCCTCAACGCCGCCCGCCTCGCTGCCGCCATTCTGGGCGGCAGCCACCACATGGGCAATGCCGCGTTCGCGCAGAATTTTCTGAACTCCCTTGATGGTGAAGCCATCAACATAGAGCAGCCGGTGGATGCCACGCAAAAGAGCGATGTCTTCAGGCCGGTAATGGCGCCGGCCGCCGCGCCGCTTCATCGGGTGCACCTGGGTAAACCGGCTTTCCCAGAAGCGCAGAACATGCTGCGGCACGTCTAGCTCGCGTGCAACCTCGCTGATTGTGCGGAATGCGTCCGGTCCCTTAACAGCCATTGCCCGCCTCGTCACTGACCCAATGGTGCTGCCACGGCGTGCGAGGCACTAGCTATCAGCCCCGGAGGCTGAATTGTTGACCCGCTGACGCAAGACATGGCTCGGCCGAAACACCAAGACACGCCGTGGCGTGATCAGAACTTCCTCACCGGTCTTGGGATTGCGGCCTACGCGGCCACCCTTGCTGCGCACGGTAATCGTACCGAATGAAGAGAGTTTTACATTGTTCCCATCAACCAGGCTGTCGGAAATCTGATGCAGTATTTTTTCGACAATCTCAGCGGATTCAGCCCGTGACAAGCCGACTTCTCGATATACGGCTTCGCACAGATCCGCTCGTGTCAGAGTTCTGGCCCCCATGTGCGCACCTCGACGCAAATTTACTGACGTTATGCTGCGCCCTGATTTGAATCAACCAATTGGTTGCAAGCATTTATCAAAGCAACTATTCGGCCACACCCAGCTACCAGCGCACCAGCGCCGAGCCCCAGGTAAAGCCGCCGCCCATGGATTCCAGCATCAAAAGCTGGCCCGGCTTTATCCGCCCGTCATGGCTGGCAACATCAAGCGCCAGCGGGATCGATGCGGAAGATGTGTTGGCGTGGCGGTCGACGGTGACGATAATCCGCTCCATCGGCAGGCCGAGCTTTTTAGCCGTCGCCTCCAAAATGCGCTTGTTTGCCTGGTGTGGAACCACCCAGCCCACTTCATCGATATCGATGCCGGCAAGGCGCAGCGCCTCTTGCATCACTTCGGCGGTCTTGACCACGGCGTGGCGATAGACCTCGCGACCCTCCATGCGCAAATGGCCGGTAGTCTGGGTCGAAGACGGGCCGCCGTCAACATATAATTTGTCCCGGAAGCGGCCATCGGAGCGTACACAGGCGACATGCACTCCGGGGTCTTCGCGGTTGCCGGGATGGAGCTGCGCTTCCAGCACCACAGCGCCCGCACCATCGCCGAACAGAACGCAGGTCGAGCGGTCGTCCCAATCAAGAATGCGCGAATAGGTTTCAGCCCCGATCACCAGGGCGCGCTTGTGATTGCCGGATCGCAGAAAATTGTCCGCCGTGGTAAGCGCAAAGACAAAGCCGCTGCACACTGCCTGTATGTCAAAAGCAGCACCATTGACGATGCCCAGTTCAGCCTGCACGGTCACCGCGATGGCGGGAAAAGTCTGGTCCGGCGTCGATGTCGCCAATATTACGAGATCGATGTCAGTGGCTGAAATCTTGGAGTTCGCCAATGCCCGGCGCGCCGCCTTGATGGCCAGATCGGAGGTCAGCTCATTGTCAGCGGCGATATGGCGCTGCGAGATGCCGGTCCTTGTCTTGATCCATTCATCGGAGGTGTCCAGAACCTTGGCAAGGTCCTGATTGGTCAGCACTTTCTCGGGCAAAAACGAGCCGCATCCGAGCACGACAGATCTGATGACACTCACGAAACTTGCGCTTTCTCATCACTGGGCGCGGCGGCCTGAACGGCACGGGCGTGATAGTCGCCAATATCGGCAGCGATGCGCGTCACCAAGCTGGAGCGCGCCATGTCGACTGCCAAGTCGACAGCACTGGCGAATCCTTGCGGGTCAGTGCCGCCGTGAGATTTAATCACCATGCCGTTGAGTCCCAAAATCACACCGCCATTGGCGCGGCGCGGATCCATTTTTTCCCGCAGCACCCGAAATGCAGAAGAAGCAATAAGATAGCCAATTCGCCCCCAGATGGAACGGCCGATTGCCGCGCGCAGATAGGCGGCAATCTGCTTTGCCGTACCTTCCGCAGTCTTGAGTGCAATATTGCCGGAAAAACCCTCCGTGACAACGACATCGACGGTGCCGCGGCCAAGATCAGCACCTTCGACGAAGCCGTGATATTCGAGCATCCGCAAATCGGAATCGCGCAGCATCTGTCCGGCGCGGCGGACCTCTTCAAGGCCCTTGACCTCCTCAACGCCGATATTCAGCAATCCGACCCTAGGGCGGGTGATGCCAAACACCGCCTGGGCCATGGCAGCACCCATCACCGCGAGATCAACTAGCTGCTGGCCATCGGCGCCAATCGTCGCGCCGACATCAAGCACAATGCTCTCACCGCGCACTGTCGGCCAGATCGCAGCGATTGCCGGGCGCTCGATCTGGGCCATGGTCTTGAGCACGAATCTGGACATCGCCATCAGCGCGCCGGTATTGCCGGCTGACACTGCGGCATCGGCCTGGCCGCGCTTTACCGCTTCGATCGCTTTCCACATGCTGGAATGACGCCGGCCGCGCCGCAGCGCCTCGCTCGGCTTGTCCTGCATGGTGACCGCAATATCGCAATGGATCACCTCACTGGCGGCGCGCACACGCGGATATTGCGCAAGCCGGCGATCCACCAGTTCAGAATTGCCGAACAGCATAAGCCGCATATCCGGATTGCGCACCAGCGCAATGTCGAGGCCAGGCACGACGAATGCGGCTTCGTTGTCGCCGCCCATTGCATCTACTGCCAGTGTCAGCGATTGCATCATGATTTTTATATGCGGTCCCAAGCCGATAGCCGGCGGCAACCGGCGCGAGGAGCCGGTGGCGTTTGGCGGTGTGAAGATAACGAACTGGCATGAGGTGACAACCGGTTTGCGAATAACCGCCAGCAACTGATCCACAAGCCTGCCAGACGGAATTGGGCAGCGTTCGTGTATTGGCAAGCGCATCTGGCTTTCGAGATGGCGGTCATGTCATTTCTCCGGCGGGTCGGTTTTCAGCACCGCCAGACCGGCGAAGGGAGAATCACCTGCCTCGTCCCCGCCCTCATCTGTTTCAGTTTGAGCAAGTTCCAGCTCGGCACCTGGTGCGCGTGGATAGGCATCGAGAGATGTTGCAGCGTATCGATCAAAAGCTCTCCGATCTCGATCTCGCCATTGGTGATCAGCGCGGCGTCGTCGGGATCGCCGATATCGACCACCACCTCACCCTGGTTTGCGATAACCGGGAAAACTTCTCGTCAATCGCAACCCTGAGATCGCTGTCCACCGGCTCAAGCGTGACGACGCAGAGCTGGCGCACATGCGCCTCAAGTTCGCCCTGCACGCTGGCGGGGACATCATTGGCTCTTGACCGGCTCCGGCCATGCGACCGTGCCGGTTTGCATGTCACCGGTCTCCAGCCCCGCCAGACAGCGCTCGAGACGGCGAACATACTCGCCGAGGCGTTCGCTGACCGAAAGGCCGTCGCCGTCGGGAAAGACATTGCGCGCAATCGCCTGGCTCAATGCGTCACTTTCCTCCGGCAGGTCCAATGCTTCGTTGTAGGCCGCCGCGCGGCCGTGAAATGCCTCGGCCATCGGCCTGATGCGCTTTGCCACCGAAACATCGCTCACGCCCAGTTCGCGCAATGCCTGATCCATGTCCTCGAACATGGTATCGATCACCGACTGTGCAATCTCATGGTCTCCCAACTGCTTGAGGCGGCGCAATAATATCACCCCATGCAGCACGATCATGTCGAACCGGCCGTCAAGCGTGTCGGGCACGGCCAAATGCTGAAACAGGGCCGGGTGCCGTGCGCGAGCCACAATTTCACAGTATAATTGGCCTGCGTCAGATCTGATGGCGCGGCGTTTGTTCAACAGGCGGAACATGAACGCGGGCACTCCTGGAGGGTTTAAGCTTGAAGTCAGGCTCAGTTTCGTCTAGCTCGCTAGCATGACGACTGCCCGGCCAGCTTCTTGTTATGACATCTTTGGCACCAAGCGCAATTCGTGCTGGCGCGGTTTGCGCATGACTGTCTTTGCCATTGTGGTTGCCGGTGTCACCACCGGGTGCCAAACGGTGGTTGACCGCCGTGGCTTCATCCCGGCTGAGAAAACGCTCGACTCGGTGCGCATCGGTATGCCGCGCAATCAGGTGGAAGAGCTTCTGGGCACGCCCTCGGCGCAATCGAATTACACCGGCACCCGTTATTATTATATCTCCAGCGTGTTCGAAACGACGGCCTTCTACAATCCCGAGGAAGTTGACCGCAAAGTCTATGCGGTGGCGTTCGATCAAACCGACAACGTCAATCACCTCGCCTATTACGGCATGAAGGACGGCAAGATTTTCGACTTCATCAGCCGCACAACGCCAACGCGCGGCAAGGAATTCAGCTATATTGCAGAGCTGTTTGGCAATATCGGTCGGTTCGGCAGCGGCAGGGGCGATGGCAACAGCATCGCGCTTCCAGGCAAGATCTAGCAGACCATTGCCAATCGGCGTGCGCGCCTCAGATTTTCGGAAAACTCCCTTGGCCACAGCCAGGATTGACAGCACAGTGCGGCCCGGTTAGAGCCACGCTGCGCAATCTCACATCAGTGCGCCAGCACAGCCAGCATCAGCAATGCGACGATGTTGGTGATCTTGATCATCGGATTGACCGCAGGACCTGCGGTGTCCTTGTAGGGATCACCCACGGTGTCGCCGGTCACCGCCGCCTTGTGGGCTTCAGAGCCCTTGCCACCGTGATTGCCGTCTTCAATGTACTTCTTGGCATTGTCCCAAGCGCCGCCGCCGGCGGTCATTGAAATGGCGACGAACAGTCCGGTGATGATGGTGCCCAAGAGCATGGCGCCAACCGCCGAGAAGGCCGCCGACTTGCCGCCAATGGCGTTGATCACGAAGTAGCAGAAGATCGGCGAGAGCACCGGCAGCATGGACGGAACGATCATTTCCTTGATCGCCGCCTTGGTCAGAAGGTCAACCGCAGCACCATAGTCGGGGCGCTCCTTGCCTTCCATGATGCCCGGCTTTTCACGGAACTGACGGCGCACTTCCTCAACGATCGATCCGGCAGCGCGTCCGACCGCCATCATGCCCATCGATCCGAACAGGAAGGGCAACAGGCCGCCGAAGAACAGTCCGACCACGACATAGGGATTCGACAGCAAGAAATCGAGCTCAACGCCGGCGAAATAGCCGAACTGGTCCGGGTTGGAGATGAAGTAGGTCAGGTCTTCGGTATAGGCGGCAAACAGCACCAGAGCGCCGAGACCGGCCGAACCGATGGCATAGCCCTTGGTCACCGCCTTGGTGGTGTTGCCGACCGCATCGAGCGCATCGGTGGTCGAGCGCACCTCTTCAGGCAGCTCAGCCATCTCGGCAATGCCGCCGGCATTGTCGGTGACCGGACCGAAGGCATCGAGCGCCACCACAAAGCCCGCCAGCGCCAGCATGGTCGATACCGCAATGGCGATGCCGAACAGGCCGGCAAGCGAGTGGGTGACGATAATACCGGCAATGATGACCAGTGCCGGCAGGGCTGTTGCTTCCATCGATACCGCAAGGCCCTGGATCACATTGGTGCCATGACCGGTGACCGAAGCGCTGGCAACCGACTGCACCGGGCGGTGCGGAACGCCGGTGTAATACTCGGTGATAACGATGATCAGCGTGGTCACGGCGAGGCCAACGACGCCGCAGATGAACAGGTCCATGCCGCTAAAGGTGGTGGCTGGCGACGACATCTGGGTATCCATGCCGATCACCCAGTCGGTGACCGGCCACAGCGCCACCAGTGACAGGACGCCAGTGGCGATGAAGCCCTTGTAAAGTGCGCCCATGATCGACTTGGAGGGGCCGAGCTTGACGAAGAACGTGCCGACAATCGAGGTCAGGATGCACACCGCGCCGATCGCCAGCGGATAGAGCATGGCATTGCCGACAATGTCCTGGCCGGTGAAATAGATTGAGGCCAGAACCATGGTGGCGACAACGGTCACCGCATAGGTCTCGAACAGGTCAGCAGCCATGCCGGCGCAGTCTCCGACATTGTCTCCGACATTATCGGCGATGGTTGCGGGATTGCGCGGATCGTCTTCGGGAATGCCGGCTTCGACCTTGCCGACAAGGTCACCGCCGACATCGGCACCCTTGGTGAAGATACCACCGCCAAGACGGGCAAAGATCGAAATCAGCGAGGCGCCAAATCCGAGCGCCACCAAGGCATCGACCAGTTCGCGATCGGCGATTCCAAAGCCAAGTCCGGCAGTCAGCACGGCGTAGTAGACCGCGACCGCCAGAAGCGCCAGGCCGGCAACCAGCATGCCGGTGACGGCGCCGGAACGAAACGCGACGGCAAGGCCGGCATCGAGGCTGTCGCTCGCGGCATGGGCGGTGCGGACATTGGCGCGCACTGAAACCAGCATACCGATATAGCCGGCGGCGCCGGACAAGGTTGCCCCGACAACAAAACCGATGGCGACCGGCACCGACAACAGCACGACGAAGATCACGAAGAGCACCACACCCGCAAGCGCGATGGTGATGTACTGGCGCTTCAGATAGGCGCTAGCGCCTATCTGAAGCGCCAGGGCGATTTCCTGCATGCGTTCGGTGCCGGGGCTTGCCGCCATCACCGATTGTATCGCCCAGATCCCGTAAACGATCGCAACGAGACCGCAGGCAATAATCAACCCAAGCATCAAGCTCATTTTTTATTTCCTGTCTGACCTGGGCCACCGCCGCTTTGCATAAGCGGCCAGGGCGCAATGTTGCCGCCCAGACGAGCCCCCCAATGGAGAAGTGGCGGGAACATGCCAAAAGTCGAAATGCTAAGCAACAGCGTCATTGAAGTCTATTCGTCGAACCTTGCGCGTAGCGTTAAGCAGCCATCTCGCGGTTGCGTTTGAGCGCCGACCAGAGGATCAGGGTGGCGGTCAAAGTAATGAGTGGGAACAGGGCCATAACCACTGTTGACCAGCCAAAGTTCTGCAACAGGAAACCCGACATGAAGGACGCTGAGGCAACCGAGCCGAATACCAGAAAATCGTTCGCCGCCTGCACTTTGTTGCGTTCTTCGGGGCGGTAGGTCTCGGTTACCAGGGTGGTTGCTCCAACGAATCCGAAATTCCAGCCCAGTCCCAGCAACACCAGCGCGATGGTGAACTGCTCAAGCTGGATGCCGGAAAGCGCGACGAGGCCGCATACGCCAAGCAACGCCAGACCGGTGAGCATCACCCTTGTGGTGCCGAACCGGTTGATCAGATTGCCGGTGAAAAAACTCGGCGCGAACATCGCCACCGCATGCCACTGCACCACAAAGGCGGCATCCTCGATGGTCAGATCGCAGGCCATCATGGCGATCGGCGTTGCCGTCATCAGCAGCGTCATCATCGAATAGCTGACCATCGCGCAAATCACCGCGACGACGAATTTGGGCTGGGCGATGATGGAGCCGATCGGCCGGCCCTGGTTGGCGCGCACGGCGCTTGGCAGGCGCGGAATATCGGTGAATGACAGCACGATCATGGAAAGGACGCCAAGCACTGACATGGCGACAAACGCGCCGGCAAAGCTGATCGGGGCCAGTAGCTCTCTGGTATTGATCAGGATCTGCGGGCCGATAAAGGCGGCGGCGACACCGCCGGCCAGCACCCAGGAGATTGCCTTGGCCTTGAAGCCTTCGCTGGCGGTATCAGCAGCGGCGAAACGATAATACATGCTGGTGGCCTGAAAGCCGCCTATCAGCACCATCGAGGTGCAGAACCAAGCAAAACTATCGGCCCAGATGGCGCCTGCCGCAGAGGCGGTGCCAAGCGCGCCCAGACCGGCCCCCAGCACGAAACCTGCGCGGCGACCGACCCGGCGCATGAACATCGAAGCCGGAATAGTCAGCACCGCGGTTCCCAGCACCCAGATCGAAATCGGCAGGGTGGCAAGTGCCTTGTTGATCGCCAGCATCTGGCCGACAAGCCCGGAGGAGGTGATCAGGCCGACACCGATACAGCCATAGAGCGTCTGCGCCAGCGCTAGGATGAGCGCATTGCGCCGTGCCCTGGTATCGTCAATCAGCGGGCGCTGATCGGTTGTTGCGGTTTGGCTCAAGTCAGGCGCTCCTGTTTCCTCGGCCCTTGTTAGCACACCGCCCCTGCAGCCGCACCGCTGTGGTGGGGGCGGCAACAAAAACGTCAAAAATGAGCGTAGGAGGTTTTTTCAAATTGCAGTTTTCCGCCTGAAGCGTCGCGGAACACAGGAACGCCCTGCCCTTCGGCAATGGTGCCGATTGCTGTCACATCAACGCCCGCCTCACGCGCCGCCGCCTCGAACCCATCACAGTTGCCCGGCGCGATAGTGCACAGGATTTCATAATCGTCACCGCCGGTGAGCGCGCGCGCCAATAGAGATGCATCGTTTTCAATCGCCTCCCGGCAGGGCTGCGACAGGAGCACGGCGGTGGCATCGACTTCAGCGCCAACGCCCGATGCACGCGCCAAAAGGCCCAGATCACCGGCCAGCCCGTCGGAAATATCCATCGCCGCACTGGCAAACTCACGCAGAACCGGCGCCAGCGCCACGCGCGGGCGCGGCAGCAGATAGCGCCCGGCGAGTTCATCGCGCACGTCCTGAGAAAGCGCCTCCAGCGCAGTACAGCCGCCCGACAGCACGGCAAGGCCCAGCGCGCCGTCGCCAATAGTGCCCGACACGTAGATGCGATCGCCTGCGGCGGAGGTGGAGCGGCGCACCATCATGGCCTCCGGCAGGGTGCCACAGACGGTGATGGTGAGCATCAGCGCGGCGCGCGCGCGCACCGTATCGCCGCCATAGAGCGATATGCCGAATTCGGCCTGGTCCAGGGCGAGGCCCTCGGCGAATTGCTCAAGCCATGGCCGCCCGATCTTTTCAGGCAGGGCGATCGACAGGAAATAGGAGTGTGGTTCGGCACCCTTGGCGGCAAGGTCGGACAGATTGACGCGCAAAGCCTTTTGCGCAATCAGGCGCGGGCTGTCATTGCGGCGGAAATGTACGTCCTCGACCAGACTGTCCTGAGTGACGATCAGATCAAGGCCGGGCTTGCCCGCGATCAGCGCCGCATCATCGGTGAGGCCGAGCGAACCGTCATCGGGACGTGCGAGCGGCGCCAGAATCTCCTCGATCAGTTCACGTTCGCTCAAAGCCACCGGTGCGGTCTCCAAGTGGGCGCCGTTCACGCCGCGCCCCGATAGGTGCGGGCCAGACGGTCGAGAACGCCATTGACAACGCCCGGTTCGGCATCATCGAAAAAGGCGTGTGCCAGGTCGATATATTCGTTGATCACGGTCTTGAACGGCACGTCGTGGTGGGCCGAGAGCTCATAGGCGCCGGCGCGCAGAATGGCGCGCAGGGTCGAATCGATGCGTGTCAGCGACCAGTCTTCGGCGAGAGCTTCATTGATCTGGGGATCGAGCGCGGTCTGGCTTGCCACCACGCCTTTGACGATGTCGCGGAAATGCTCCCAGTCGGCTTCGGCAAATTCTCCGCCCTGCCCGCGCAGATGGATGCCAGCGGTGTACCCGGCCATGATGTCGGCAATGTCTGTGCCGGCAATATCCATCTGATAGAGCGCTTGCACGGCGGCAAGGCGCGCGACGCTGCGCGCGGCGGCGCGCTCGCGCGAGTGCTTGTCAGACATCGGATCTGACGACGAAATCGCGTTTTATTTCAGCAACATCAAGACAAGCCACGGCAGCGGCACCACCCTTGTTGAGGCCATCGGCCTTGGCGCGGACAAGCGCCTGCTCGCTTGTGTCGGTGGTGAGGATCCCATTGCCGACCGGGACTTCGCGAGCAAGCGATATATCCATGATGGCTCTGGCCGATTCACCGGCAACAATGTCGTAGTGGGAGGTCTCGCCCCTGATGACGCATCCAAGCGCAATGGCGCCATCGAATTCTGCATAGGTGAGCGCGATATTCATCGCTTGCGGGATTTCGAGTGCGCCGGCCACCTCGATACGCTCGAATGTGGCGCCGCGCGCCTCAAGCTCGGCGATGGCGCCGGCGGCGAGTTCCACACTCACCTCCTCATAATAGCGCGCCTCGACAATCAGAATATGCATGTGATGTTCAACTCTCTCCCGCATCGATGAGGCGCGCCAGATAGCGCGCCAGCAGGTCCACTTCCAGGTTGACCCGGTCGCCTGCTTCACGTTCGCCCCAACTGGTAACACGGGCGGTATGGGGCACGATATTGATGGAAAATTCCGCGCCCGCGACTTCATTCACCGTCAGCGAGGTACCATCAAGCGCAATCGAGCCCTTGGGGGCAATGAAACGCGCCAATTCGTGCGGCGCTTTGAGGGCAAAACGCACGGACTCGCCATCTGTCTCGCGCTTGGTGATTTGCGCCACGCCATCGACATGGCCGAGCATCATGTGGCCGCCGAGTTCATCACTTGCCTTGAGTGCGCGCTCCAGATTGATGGTCATGCCCGCCGCATAATCGCCAAGCGTGGTGCAGGAAAGGGTTTCCACCGACATATCGGCCTTAAACCGGCAGCCTTGCGCGCTCGCCTTAAGTTCCACCACCGTCAGGCACACTCCGGCACAGGCAATCGAGGCACCGATATCGATGCTCGCAGCATCATAGGCGCAGTCAATCGCGAGCCGCGCGCCATTGGCGCTGGGTTGTGAGGCCGCAACACGACCGATATCGCTGACGATCCCGGTAAACATTTGTTCAGCCTATCGCTTTTTCTCATATGCGCGCGTGGTATCTGGACCAAGCCGGTCGGAGCTGACAAGCACGAAACACGTCTCGTCGGCCAGCATATCGCGTGCGGCATGCCCGAGCGCCGGCACGGCCTTGGGGCCAAGCGTCATCGGCGCCTCGAATATCACGATCTGATCGGCAAGATCGGCGCCGATCAGGCTTTGGGCTATCTGCGCACCGCCCTCGACCAACAGGCGGGTGATACCTTGGCGCCCGAGCGCACCCAGTACCGCGGAGATATCGAGGCAACCTGACGGCGCGCCCGAAACATCGATCAGTTTGACGCCGGCTCGACTGAGCGCATCGCGGCGGGCGTTATCAGCCCCCTCACCCACCATCGCCCAGACCGGCGCTGTGACGATGGTGGTGACAAGCTGCGATATGAGCGGCAGTTCGGCACGGGTATCGATCACCACCCGCACCGGTGAGTACCCGCCCATTCCGGCCAAGCGGCAGGTGAGCTGCGGATCATCGGCCCTCCAGGTGCCGGAGCCGACAAGGATCGCATCTGCCTGCGCGCGCATCATGTGAACGCGCGCATCGGCTGCCTCGCCTGTCAGCCTGACCGGTTTGCCGGGGGCCTCGGCAATCATACCATCGTTTGATGTTGCAAGCTTCAAAGTGACATGGGGTCGGCCAAGCTGCACGCGGGTGATAAAGCCCGCATTCAACCGCGCCGCCTCGCGCGCCATGCAGGCAACCACAAGATCTATGCCAGCGGCTTTCAGCGCGGCATGACCCTGGCCGCTGACGCGCGGGTCGGGGTCTTCAAGGGCCGAGACCACGCGCCCAACGCCCGCATCGATCAGCGCTGCGACGCAAGGCGGGGTTTGCCCATGATGGCTGCAGGGCTCGAATGTCACATAAGCGGTGGCGCCGCGCGCTTTGTCGCCGGCCTGTTCCAACGCCATTGCTTCGGCATGGGGCCTGCCGCCCTCAGCTGTCCAGCCGCGGGCAATGACACACGGACCGTCGGCGCTGCGCTCATTGGCAATGATGCAGCCGACGGCGGGATTGGGCCAAACACGGCCAAGACCGCGCCGCGCCAGCGCCAGCGCCGATGCCATCATGCTGGCATCGCGCTCATCTGTCGTCGTGGTCATGTGAAAGGCTTCAGTCGTCGCCCGGCTCGCGTTCGGCCGTGCTCTCCTCGCCGGTCAATTCGCCGAGGAAGTCCTCGAAATCCTTGGCCTCGCGGAAATTGCGATAGACGGAGGCAAAGCGCACATAGGCGACATCGTCGAGCTGGCGCAGACCTTCCATCACCAGCCTGCCGATGATCTCCGACTTGACGTCGCTCTCGCCCATATTTTCAAGCTGGCGGACAATGCCGGAGACCATGCGCTCGACCCGTTCGGGCTCGACCGGACGCTTCCTCAGCGCCACCTGTACCGAGCGCATCAGCTTGTCGCGATCGAACGGCAAGCGCCTGCCGCTACGCTTGAGCACCATCAGCTCACGCAACTGGATGCGCTCGAATGTGGTGAAACGCCCACCGCAGGCAGGACACGAGCGCCTGCGTCTGATCGTGGTGTTGTCTTCGCTGGGGCGCGAATCCTTGACCTGGGTATCGTTGTTTCCGCAATAAGGACAGCGCATCAGCCTTGCCTATTCGCCTGCACCGGGCTCGTGCGGGGGATAGATCGGAAATCTCTCGCACAGCTCAATCGCGGCATCGCGCGCTTCATGCTCGATCGCATCATTGCCATCCTCGCCATTTTCCACCAATCCGTCGAGTACGTCGCCGATCAGCATACCGACACGGCGGAATTCCTCCTGCCCGAAACCGCGTGAAGTGCAGGCCGGCGATCCAAGACGCACGCCCGACGTCTCGGTCGGTTTTTCCGGATCGAAGGGAACGCCATTCTTGTTGCAGGTAATATGGGCGCGCTCAAGCGCCACCTCGGCAAGCTTGCCGGTGAGCCCCCTGGGCCGCAAATCGACCAGCAGCAAATGGGTGTCGGTGCCGCCTGAAACAATGTCGAAACCACGTGCCTCGACGGTGCTTGCCAGAACCCGGGCATTGTCGGCCACCGCCTTGGCGTATTCAGCAAATTCAGGCCGAAGAGCCTCGCCAAAGGCCACCGCCTTGGCGGCGATGACATGACACAGAGGGCCGCCCTGAAGGCCTGGAAACACCGCCGAGTTGATCTTCTTGGCGATGTCCTCGTCATTGGTCAGCACCATGCCGCCACGCGGACCGCGCAAGGTCTTGTGGGTGGTGGTGGTCACCACATGGGCATGGGGAAACGGGCTTGGATGGGCGCCACCGGCCACAAGGCCGGCAAAATGGGCCATGTCGACCATCAAGATGGCATGCACCTCGTCAGCGATGGCGCGGAAACGGGCAAAATCGATGATCCGCGGATAGGCCGAACCGCCGGCGATGATGAGGTGGGGCTTGTGCTCGCGGGCCAGGCGTTCGACCTCGTCGAAATCGATCAGCGCATCCTCGCGCCTGACGCCATATTGCACCGCATGGAACCATTTGCCGGAAAGATTGGGCTTGGCGCCGTGGGTCAGATGGCCGCCGGCGGCAAGGCTCATGCCGAACACCACATCGCCGGGCTTGGCGAGCGCCAGCATCACCGCCTGATTGGCCTGGGAGCCGGAATGGGGCTGGACGTTGGCAAAACCGCAGCCAAACAGCTTGGTGGCGCGCTCAATCGCGATATTCTCGCTGACATCGACATGGCGGCAGCCGCCATAATAGCGCCGGCCCGGATAGCCCTCGGCATATTTGTTGGTGAGAACCGAGGCCTGGGCGGCAAGTACGGCGCGCGAGACGATGTTTTCCGATGCAATCAGCTCAATATCGTATTGCTGGCGCGATTTTTCCGCATCTATCGCTGCCGCGATCTCCGGATCGGCATCGACAACGTCGTCCGAAAAGAATCGCGAGATGGAGTTCATCTCGGCAAGATGCGACGTCAGCGTCATGACCGTTCCCTATTCTCATTGGGCATTGTGGCGGAGCCGGTAAATCGAGTGCTGCATATTCAGCGCTGCGCGGCGCTCAATAGCACGAACCACCCAACCCGCCAAGGTAGCTGGAGAGGGCAGCGGTGGACGGAAAATCAGCCCTTAGACGGTGGTTCCGCCGCCTGACCGGCGGTCTTTCGAGATCACCGAGGCAAGCTTGGACTTGGCCGTGCGTTCAGGTTCGGCCTGACTGGCATTTCGTGGCCCCATGATCGACACTTCGGTGCTGTCAGTGTCAATGGCACTGACCTTGACGGCATGGGGCATAAAGTGAAACTCGAATATGACCCCGCCGGTCATGTCCGCTTAACCGCCACTCAGGCGGCGCGCGCCAGTTTCATGCCAAGCCAGATTTCATCAAGCGCATCAACAAGCGCACGCATTGCATCGTCGGAATGCACCGGCCCCGGCGTCAGGCGAATGCGCTCGGTGCCCTTGGGAACCGTCGGATAGTTGATCGGCTGGGCATAGATCGCATAGTCGTCAAGCAGGGTGTCAGTGATCTTCTTGCAGATCACCGGATCGCCGACCATCACCGGCACGATGTGGCTGGCGCTCAGCATCACCAGGCCCGGTATAATGCGCGTCAGCGTGGAAAGCGTTGGCTCATTGGCGATAAGCCGGAGGTGAACAGAAGCGCCGCCTCCTTGGCATGCAGGTCCGCGAGTTCGCCTTCAAGCTCGACATGGAAATGGGTGGTGCCGGAGATATTGCGGGTGCCACCCGATCCGGCGCCGGTCTCGTCAATCGCGGTGTGCATCGCCGAGAGCACTTTTTCATGCTGGCCCATGCCAAGATAATCGTTGGAGCACCACACGGTGATGTCGCGGATATTCTCGCCCTGATGGTGGTCGGCGCAGGGAAATGCCCCGCGGCGGCGCTTGATATCGGCAAATTCGCGGTAGCGGCCTTCGGCGCGCACCGCGTCCAGCGCTGTGTCGATAGCTGCGGTGTAGTCAGGCCCTGCCATCTCTTCCTTCCTTCGGCATCAGTGGCTCCTAGCGCCGCTGATCAATCATCAAGCTCATATTTTTCCGGTGTGGCAGCTTGATATTGAACCTTAAGCCGACATTCACGGGATGACGACCATCGTCGAGCCGATATTGCCTCCACGGGCGGACATCTGCAACCCCGGACCATCGTCGTGGGGATCGAGGGACATCGAGAACGGTGACGCCGGCGTATATCGCGCCGGGATTGACGATTTCGTCGTCATCGGGACACACCTCGCCCGTGGTTCTTGCCAGACTGCATGACAACCGGAACGTGACGTACCGGCCGTGTGTGACGATCCCGGCGCCGATCCTGATCGGCTTCTCCTTCACGCCGGTCGGCGACCATCGCCTGACCGCCTCCGGCAGAGCCGGCGTTCGCATGAAGTTACCGGGATTGCAGGCGAACGCATGAAGCCGGAGCCGCACGGCATTGTTCCGGAACCTCCGGCATGACAGCCGGGTGCGCACAATCGCGTTCCTGCCTTCCTCGATGTGCTGCCCGGCCGCGCCGCGCCGGTTGCAGAAGGCGACCACGCGCCCGGCAGGGCGGCTCAGCCTGGTGACGATGAAGCCGACGCGCGGGACACGTTCGCCCGGATGCCGTTCGACCCTGGCGACGACCCGGCGCTTCTTGTCCCATGATCCTGCCTGATGGCTGAAGCCGGCATGGGTGCGGATCATATGATCGGGTGGGCGGCCGACGGGTCGGGTCGGAAGGCAGGCAATGCTTTGCCGAAGGATCGCATCGGCTTTGAGACCGATCGTATACCGGTCGCCCTCGGTCTCCGGAAACTCATGGATTTCCGGTGCGGCGAAGGCGGCATCGCCTCGGAAAAAGCGGCGCAGGTCCCGTTCCCGGTAACGCTCGACGACGGGTTGCAGAACGACGCGCGAGCCGATTTCCTCAATCGCACGCAAGCCGGCACGGCCAGCACGCATCCCCAGTACTCATCTGAAAGGCATGGCGGCATTGGTGATCGACAACGAACCTGAAATCCTGTCGGGGATGACCGCACTTTTGAAAAACTGGGGCTGCCTCATATGGACCGTTCAAACCGGTGAGGAAGCGCTAGCGATCGTGCGCAGTGCTGCACGCAGCCCGGATATCGTGCTTACCGACTACAATCTGGACAAGGGCAACGGCCTTGATGTCATTGCTGCCTTGCACGCAAAAATTGACCCGGCGCTCCCAGCCGTCCTATTCACTGCCGACCGTAGCCCAGCAGTCAAGCGCGCTGCCGAAGACATGGGCGTCGCGGTTCTGAGAAAGCCGATAAAACCGGCCGCTCTGAGGGCTCTGATGGCCCAAGCAGGTTACCACCGTCTGGCTGCGGAGTAGCCCCCGGAGCCCAGCCGCCCCATACTTTCACGGCGCCGCGCGGAGGAAGAGGCTCCAGTCTCAACTCGCGACAATGCAATCACCGCCTGAGTGCGGCTGTCGACGCCGAGTTTTTGTAAAATGGCCGAGACATGCGCCTTTACCGTCGCTTCCGACACTTTCAACTCAAAGGCGATCTGCTTGTTGAGCAGTCCCCTGCTCAACATCATCAGCACCGGCACCTGTTGCGGCGTCAGCGTCGCAAGCTTTGCAGCGATTCTGCTCGGTTCGGAATCCTCATCAAGATCCAGATCCGATATTGTCCGGCACCCACACATCACCATCGAGGATTTCTTTCAGCGCCGCGCGGATCTGATCGATATCCGCTGATTTTGGAATGAAACCGGAAGCGCCGAACTCGACAGATCGCCGAAACGATGACGATCGGGACTGCTGGAAACTGCGCTCGAAGAAAAATCAGCCCCGAGAAACCTTCGGTGCCAGGCATGTTGAGATCAAGCAGAACAAGGTCCGGTTCGCTCCCCTCGCTCACCGCGTCCACAACCTCCTCGAACGAAGCCGCTTCCACTATGTCGACCGACTCCAGCATATCCTCCAGCGCCTGACGAAGGGCACCACGAAACAATGGATGATCATCTGCAATAACGAAACGATGAAGCGCCACCAGTTCCCCCGAGATGCCGGAAGCTCCAACTGACTGAATCTGTTCTCTCCAGCAACCAATCTAGGCTCAGGACCCATTAATTTGCATTGAAGTGCGATTTCTGATTCAGGATGGCAAAGGAGTTTGCCATGTCGGATCTGTTTCTGCTCTCACGCGCTCAAATGTCAAAGATCGAGCCATTCTTTCCCAGGTCCAACGGAGTTGCCCGGGGGATGATCGTCGTGTTGTGTCAGGCATCGTCTGCGTGCTGAAGCACGGGCTGCAATGGAAGGACGCAGCTGCGGCCTGCGGCCCGCACAAGACGCTCTGCAATCGCTTTCGACGCTGGACCGAACTCCGCGTGTTCGACAAGATTTTCAGTCACCTGACCGCTTCTGACGGGCCACCCGATACGCTGATGATTGATGCAACACACTTGAAGGCTCATCGCACCGCGTCGAGCCTTCTGAAAGGGGGTCTTCCCCGCCACATCGGGCGCACAAAAGGCGGGCCGAACACCAGACTCCATGCCGTCTGCGATGGCGACGGACGACCGCCGGCCATGTGCCTGACGGCTGGCCAGCTTGTCGGATCATATCGGTGCGAAGCTCTTGTATCCGGGTCTCTGTGATAGCGTCAAAGCTATAATGATCGCAGATAAGGGATACGCTTCAGACGATTATTGCGCGGCGCTGAAAGCCAGGGGGACCACCCCATGCATTCCGCCCCGAACAGGACGAAAGGCACCCGCTTCCTTCTGCAACATTCAATACAAACAGCGCCATAAGGTTGAGAACATGTTCGCGCCGCTCAAGGACCGGCGCCGCATCGCAACGCCATATGACCGGCGGGCAGACGTCTTCATGGCCGCAATCACAATGGCAGCCATCCTCATATGGTGGCTATAATGAGCCCTGAGCCTAGACTATATTATGGATTGGCGGGAAACCTGTCTGAGCCCGGATTGACTTACCGAACCAATTTTGTTCCGGGCCGGGATTGCCGGCCGGGCCGGAGCGGTTTGAACAAACCCGTCATTGCCCTCACACTGGTGACCATTCCCAGCAACAAGAATGAACAACCGCAAATGGAAGATCGCAGGTGCCACCGCAGCCGCATTTGATCTAGTGTCCCCCTAAAAGCTATTGCCGGCGGCGGCGGACGGCAGCTGGGGAGAGGGCTTTTATGATACGCGACGACAGAGCAGGATATTGGCGCTCAACCCGGCGCCTAACGGCGGTGGTTCTCATCCTGTGGCTGGCCCTTGGAGTTGGCTTGAACTGGCTCGCCGCCGATTTCGCTGACACGGTTCTCGCCGGCTATCCGGTCGGATATCTGCTGGTGGCTCTGGTTTCTCCACTCGCACTGGTCGGCCTCATATTCTGGTTCGCCGACCGCCAGGACCATCTGGATCGCGACTACGGTATGACCGAAGAGGACTAGGAGAGATGGTCTCCAACACCTCCGGCAGGAGTGCCTTTGTCGACAATCTGGCGTGCGTCTACTGGATCTATGCGCTGAGTTTCGCCGCCTTTGTGATGCTGGCGGCGATTCTTGAACAGGTTGGCGTTTCAAACCAGGTTCTGGGCTATTTGTTCGTGTTGTTCACACTTGGCGCCTACGCCACCATCGGCATGCTTACGCGCACCATGCAGGTCGTTGAATTCTATGTCGGCGCGCGTCAGATGCCGAGTGTTTACAACGGCATGGCCACTGCAGCGGGCTGGATCAGCGGTGCAGTATTCTTGGGCTTGCCCGGCATAATGTTCGCACTTGGTTGGGATGGCCTTGCCTTCATTCTTGGTCTGGGCGGCGGATTTGTCCTGATTGCCGTCCTCATCGCCCCCTATTTGCGCAAGTTCGGCGCCTTCACGGTGCCTGATTTTCTGGCTTTGCGCTTCGGTGGCCTGCCGGTGCGGTTGACCGCCGTGATCGTGCTTTTGGTCTGCTCTTTCGCCTATCTCACCGCGCAGATCTACGCCACCGGCATCATCGCCGCGTGCTTCCTGTCAATCGAATTTGAAACGGCGGTGGTGATTGCCTTGGCCGCCATTTTGATGTCCACCGTGCTCGGCGGCATACGTTCGCTGACCTGGAGCCAGGTTGCGCAATATCTGATCATCATCATTGCTCTTCTGGTGCCGGCAATAATCACCTCTGTTCACCTGTATTCCATTCCCCTGCCTCAACTGGCACTCGGCGAGGCACTGGTCGACATCACCGGTCTTGAAGCCCAACTGGTGGAAAGCCGCATTGCCGCGAGCAGTGATATCACGCCCCATATGGCACCATTCTCAACCCTGGGGGAGCGCAATTTCTTCGCTGTGGCCATATGTCTGATGCTGGGCACCGCCTCGCTGCCCCATATTCTGATGAGGTTCCTCACCACCAAATCGGTACGCCAAAGCCGCACCTCGGTTGCCTGGACGCTTCTGTTCCTGGTGATTGTACTGTCGTTTGCGCCCGTCTATGCAGCCTTCGCCAAGATGGAAATCTATGGCTCGGTAATGGGTTCAAGCGTTGCAGCGCTTCCAGGTTGGGTTGCGACATTCTCAAGCCTTGGGCTGGTCGAGATTTACGGGCTTTCGATCGCGGCGGTGGGAAATCACATGGAAGCGGTATCGGCAGCCATGGCCAACGGCGCGGGCGACGTCTCCACCATCGTCACGTACATGTCCGCACAAGCGGCCAGCGTCTGGACCGACCTCAGTGCGCCCGTCCAGTCAGCCATATTCAACGCACTGAACGAGAACCCAGACAGCGCTGCCGAGGCCGTTTGGCAACGTGCCATCTTGGGCGAGGCAGTGATCAGCGGTAACCACACCGCCCGGCTGCCATTTGCTGAATTTGCGATCGATCGCGACGCGATTCTGATCGCCGCGCCCGAAATTGCCGGACTGCCCTTCGTGTTCGCTGGCGTCATCGCCGCCGGCGCGTTGGCGTCGGCTTTGTCGACGGCCAATGGCCTGCTGATTGCGGTCACCAATTCGTTGAGCCACGACATCTACTATCGCAGCCTCGACCCTCAAGCTTCCACTGCCAAGCGTCTGGTGGTCGCCAGAGCCTTGCTGATCATTACCGCTGTGGCCGCAAGCTGGCTGGCAGTTCATCAGCCCAGCGACATTATGTCGCTGGTAGCTTGGTCATTCTCCCTTGCCGCGGCTGGTTTCTTTCCCGCTCTGGTGCTTGGCATCTGGTGGAAGCGCGCATCCAGTTGGGGCGCGGTGGCGGGCATGACCGCTGGATTTGGCACCGCCCTGACATTCCTGCTGATCACCCAGCTTGCACCGGAATTCGGCGTACAAGTGCTTTCCATGTCGCCTGTTTCAAGCGGTTCAGCACTGCTTGCCGATGAAATCACCGCAGCGGTGGCTAACGGCACCCCAACCCCCGGTCGGGTTGGGTGGTTTGGCATTTCCAACCTTGCCACCGCGACCATCGGGATGCCGGTCGGATTTGTCACCATGATCGTTGTCAGTCTGCTGACACCGGCGCCATCGGCTGAGATTCAGGCATTTGTCGACGACATTCGCACCCCCCCCCCGCGCGGTCGCAGTCACATGGAAAAGAGCGCGCGGCCGAGCGCATGCGTGAATTTGGCCGGCCACGGCGTTAGAGCATAATCCGACCAGAGAGAAGCAAGAATAGATCAGATTATGCTTCTAAAATAGATACATAGAACGCAAATCTTATTCGATCAGATCGGATTGCGCCCTAGCGCATGGTCAGTGAAACATAAGCGGCGTAGTTTTCAGAACATCATCGGCCAGCGGGTTCGGAAAGTGCCGGCACGCGGCAATCAGACCATGACTAATCCCACGTTGTTTTGCCTCTGCGCCGAACTTCCGCCGCATTCGGCCTAGTTCGCCCTGTATCGCCTAGAAATTTGTCCGTGTGCGCCACAGTTCGGCCCAACGCGCGCCCAGCACTGAGGGTAGGTTCTTTTCACGTTCCGTTGAGGCCAACGACGGTGTGCGGTTGATCAAACAAATCGGCTCCCTCATTAGCCAGTCAGCCGGGCAGTTCCCCCGAGGGAGTCGGGCCGCCGCCTCACAAGGGCGGCGGCCGCTTTTGTTTTGGGCGGACTGACTACCGCGGCGGCTGTCCGTCGAGCCCGAATTTCTCGACCGTCCCCAAGAGCCGTTCCATCATGTATTCGAAACTGTCCATCGTTTGGTCGATCTCTTTCTTGGTGAACTTGCCGTCATGGTCCTCGTCTCGGCGCGGCCTGCCATAGCCATAGTTGCGTTCATCGCAATTCGGATCGATCCGCGCAAGCTGGCGGCGCAGACGCCGGTTCTCAAGACGCAAGTCTTCAATTTCGCGAAGCATTGCGTCGCGATCATCCGGCACCAATTCACATGTCCACTCACCGCCCTTGCCTTCGCACATCGAAACCGCGCCTGACTGGCGGTCAATACGCAAAACTCCGCCCACTACCTCGGACACCATGTAGCGGTCCGAGTCTCCACCAAAACGATCCTGGGCAGAGGAATAGCCCATGGTAAGCGCAACCATGCACATGCCAACAAACAACAAACGCAACATCCGGCTCTCCCTGTTTAGCAGCGTCCAGATCGGCCGATTAAACACGGCCGGCTGGAGCATCAATCCGGTACCCGATATGCATCCCGACCCTCGCCGAGCGCAGCATCAAGTTGCTCATAACGATCTTGCCCCCAAAATACTTCCCCATCCATGACAACGCTGGGTGATCCGAAAACACCAGCCCCGATCGCACTGCGCAGATTTTGCTGCCCGGTCTCCTCGCTCGCGGCAGCAGCGAGCAGCGCACTTGCCTCAAATCCGGCCTCTCCAGCGTGTCCTCATCGGCCAGGTCCGCCTCCTCGACCCAGATCGCCCGCAGTCCGCGGCTGATAAGATCCGCCGGGTCATGTCCCGCCGCAATCACGGCAATGACCAACTTGTCGGCAAGCGCGAAATCGAACGGCCAGAATTTTGGCTGAAGATTGAGCTCGATGTCACGCTGGGCCCGCCAACGCTGGAGTTCATACCAGCGATGGGCCTGTCGCGCGGGGTGACGCTGGGGCAGAGGCAAGCCTCCGGTTTCACTGAACAGCGCCGGCAAGCGGACGGGTTTGTATGAAACCGCAACCCATGGCGCGCCACGATTTCATTGAACACCTTATCGCCGACATAGGCCCAGGGCGACACCATCGAGAAATAGAACTCTATCGCACGCGACAAAACTCGATCCTCCAGGGTTCCTTTTATCAAGCAGATTTGCGTTTATCATCCGGCGCAAAACGCTGGTAAAAAGTCTCGTCTTTGTCAGCCATGTCACAGATCAGCTTGCACGGTTTGAAGCGCGCGCCATGAGCTTTGGCGAAGCTCTTGCACCGCTGCACAAAGACCTGCGGACCGATCATGTCGATATAAGACAGCGGACCGCCGGTAAACGGCGCAAAACCGAAGCCCAAAATAGCGCCGACATCGGCATCTCGGACATCATCCAGCACCCCCTCTTCAAAGCACCTGGCAGTCTCCAAGGCCTGAATGGTGAGGAAGCGCTGGGCCAAGACATCGACTGAGAATTCATCAGCTGATTTTGCTTCTCCCAATACCTGATCAAGGCCCGGCCACAACCGCTTCTTGCCGTTCTTGGGATAGTCGTAAAAGCCTTTGGCGTTTTTGCGCCCAAGCCGGCCATGTGCATCGACCATCGCAGCAAGCAGATCATCGCCCGGCGCCTTGTAAGCATCGCCAAGATCGGCCTTGGCAGCGCGTGAGATCGCAAGTGCCAGATCAACGCCCACTTCATCATTCAATGCCAGCGGACCCACCGGCATTCCGGCGATCTGACCGACATTTTCAATCATCGCAGGCGGAACGCCCTCGCCCAGCATGGCATGGCCTTCACCCACATAGGTGGCCACCACGCGCGAGGTGTAAAACCCGCGTGAATCGTTGACAACGATTGGCGTCTTGCCGATCGCCCGGACGAAATCGAGCGCCGCGGCAAGCGCCGTTGGTGAAGTTTTCTCGCCAACAATGATTTCGACCAGCTCCATGCGATGAACCGGTGAAAAGAAATGAACGCCGATGAAGTTTTCGGGCCGGGCACTCGCTTCTGCCAGACCGGTGATCGGCAATGTCGAGGTGTTCGATCCGAACACAACGTTTTCACCGATCACGGCTTCGGCCTTTTTTGTCACATCCGCCTTGACCGCGCGGTCCTCGAATACCGCCTCGACAATGAGGCCGACATCCGCCAGAGCGGCACAATCATCACTCGGCGTGATACGGGAAAGCAACTCATCGCGCTCGGACGCAGTTGCCCGCCCGCGCGCCACCTGCGATGAGATCAGCTCTTCCGATTTGGCCTTTCCCGCTTCTGCCGCGCTACCATCTTGATCAATCAGGACAACATCAATGCCGGCTCCCGCCGCCGCATAGGTGATACCTGCCCCCATCAGCCCGGCACCCAGTACGCCTATTTTGGCTGGCGTTTGATCCGGCACTTCCGGGGGACGGCGCGCACCAGCCTGCAATGCCCGCATCGACACGAACAGGCTGCGCATCATGGCGCGCGCTTCCGGCGTCCTCAACACATGAGCGAACAGCCGTGCTTCAATCCTAAGGCCCACATCGATGGAAACCAGCAATCCCTCATAGACCGCCTGCATCAACGCTCTGAGGCCTGGATAATTGTCGAACGTCTCGCGCCGGTAGATCGCGTTACCGGCCGAAAACGTCATCATCCCGTTCTTGGTGTAGGGACCGCCGCCGGGAATACGGAATCTGTCCTGATCCCAAGGTTGGCGCAACGTCCCGACCTCAGAAAGCCATTTGCGTGCTTCGCCGATCAAATCGCCGGACGCCACCACCTTGTCGATCAGCTTCGAGCCAAGCGCCTGCCGGGTCTTGACCGTGGTGCCGCGCAACATCAGCTGAAGTGCATCGCCTGCACCGATCATGCGCGAAAGGCGCTGGGTCCCACCGGCCCCCGGCAAGAGCCCGATGCGCCCCTCGGGCAATCCGAAGCGGGCATCTTCGACATCGGCGGCGATGCGCATATGGCAGCCCAGCGCGATTTCATATCCGCCGCCGACCGTGGTTCCGGTCATCGCCGCCACCACCGGTTTTCCGCATGTCTCGATTTGGCGGATCACATCGGACAGGCGCTTGATGCCTTCATAAAGCGCCTTCATGCCCTCAATGTCGCCATCGGCCTGCTCGACCAGCGTTGAAAGTTTGCGCAGCATCGAGATATCGGCGCCACCGCAAAAGCCGTCCTTGGCGCTGGTCAGAATAACGCCCTTGATCGCGTCATCATCGCCAAAGCGTGTGGCCAGCGCTTCAAGCTCATCGATCGTTTCCATAGTGATGAGATTGGTGGTCTTGCCCGGCATGTCCCAAGTGACGAGCGCAACACCGTCCACATCGACCTCAATGCTGAAGCTTTTTTCAGACATATCGCCGCTCACACTCTTTCAATGATGGTTGCGGTTCCCATGCCGGCGCCGATGCACAACGTCACAAGCCCGGTTTCAAGATCGCGCCGTTCAAGTTCATCGACCAGCGTGCCCAGTAACATCGCACCCGTTGCGCCCAACGGATGGCCAAGTGCGATCGCGCCGCCATTGACATTGACCTTGTCGCGATCGATGCTGAGATCGTCGCTGGCGCGCAGCACCACAGAAGCAAAGGCTTCATTGATTTCAAACAGATCAATGTCATCGACGGTCATCTTCGCGCGTTTCATCACTTTGCGGCTCACATCGGCCGGTCCTGTCAGCATGATCGCCGGCTCTGAACCGATCGCGGCAAACCCCTTGATCCGCGCCCGGGGTTTCAGCCCCGCCGCCCGGCCAGCTTTCTTGTTGCCGAGCAGGACCCCGGCGGCGCCATCGACAATCCCGGACGAGTTTCCCGCATGATGCACGTGATTGATCTGTTCGATTTCCGGATAGCGCTGAATGGCCACCGCATCGAACCCGCCAAGCTCTCCCATCTGTTCGAATGACGGCGAAAGGCTCGCCAGCGACTGCATGGTGGTGTCGGGCCGCATGTGTTCATCCTGCTCCAGCAACGGCAGTCCATTTACGTCAGCCACCGGCACCACGGAACAGGAAAAGCGCCCGTCTTTCCAAGCCTCTGCCGCGCGTTTTTGACTCTCCACCGCATAGGCATCCACATCATCACGGCTGTAGCCATATTTGGTGGCGATCAGATCCGCGGAAATTCCCTGGGGCAGGAAGTAGGACTTGAGCGCAATCGCCGGATCGACCGGCCAGGCACCGCCCGAAGCGCCAATTTCGACCCGGCTCATCATTTCGACCCCGCCCGAGATGGTCATATCAGCCTGTCCGCAGATCACTTCGGCTGCGGCCATGTTGGTGGCATCCAGACCCGAGGCGCAAAACCGGTTGATCTGTACCCCCGGCACGCACTGGTCATAGCCGCAGGCCAGCACCGCCGCGCGCGCGATGTCTCCGCCCGCCTCACCCATCGGATCGACGCAGCCCAAAACCACATCTTCGACCAGCTTGGTGTCGAGATCATTACGCGCCCTCAAGGCATCGAGCACACAAGATGCCGCACGCAGGACCGTGACCTCATGAAAACTGCCGTCGGGCTTGCCCCGCCCGCGCGGCGTTCTCACATGGTCGAATATATAGCATTCCGGCATATCGACTGCTCCTCCCTGCCCGCTCCGCGCGCGCCGTTGTCGCTTGCTAAAAGGCTTTAGCCGGCAACGCCATCACCGTTTCAGCACCCGCCCGGACACGTTCAAGCCTGGTCGCTGTCTCCGGCAGGGTTCGGACCATGAAATGCCGCGCCAGAACCAGCTTGGTGTTGAAGAAATCGGCATCGCCTTCGCCTTTAGCAAGCGCCCCCTGTGCGACAGCGGCAATCCGCAGCCACATCAAACCCAGTGCCACAAGACCAAACAGATGCATGTAATCGCTGGCGCCCGCGCCGGCATTGTCCGGTGCTGACATCGCATTTGACATGAACCATGTGGTTGCCGCTTCAAGGTCACCGCGCGAGCGTTTCACCGCCTCTGCCATGTCACGAAGGTCTTCATCGGCGCTCAACTCACCGACGGTGCCATCAATCTCAGCAAAGAACGCAATCAGCGCCCGTCCGCCATCGCGCGGTAATTTGCGGCCAACCAGGTCCAGCGCCTGAATCGCATTCGCGCCTTCATAGATCATGGTGATGCGGGCATCGCGCACCAATTGCTCCATTCCGGTCTCAGTAATATATCCATGGCCGCCGAAAATCTGCTGGGCGGCGACGGTGTTGGCAAACCCCTTTGCGGTAAGAAGCCCCTTGATCACCGGCGTTAACAGACCGAGATGGTCCTCGGCTGCCTGGGCTTCAGTCTCATCGCCCGCCTGTGCGACAGAAGCACGCAGCGATGTCCACAACACGAGAGCCCGAGCTGATTCGTTAAAGCTGCGAATATCCATCAGAATGCGACGCACATCGGGATGCACGATCAGCGGATCGGCGGGCTTGTCGGGATCGGCCGGACCCTTCAGCGCCCGGCCCTGCAAACGCTCAATCGCATAGGCAGCCGCATTCTGATAGGCAATTTCCGATAGTCCAAGTCCTTGAATACCAACGCCCAGCCGCGCCTCGTTCATCATCGTGAACATCACCGGAAGGCCACGGTTTTCCTCACCGACAAGCCAGCCGACCGCGTCCTCATACTGCATCACACAGGTGGCGTTGGCATGAATCCCCATTTTGCTTTCAAGCGCCGTGCACTCAACGCCGTTGCGTGTGCCGGCATTACCACTCTCGTCCGGCAGGAACTTGGGCACCACAAACAGGGAGACGCCCTTGGTTCCCTCAGGCGCTCCTTCAATGCGCGCCAGCACCAGATGAACGATATTATCTGTGAGGTCATGTTCTCCGGCTGAGATGAAGATCTTGGTGCCCTTGATGAGGTAGCTGTCGCCTTCGACCTTTTTTGCCGAACTACGAATCAGGCCCAGATCAGTGCCGCATTGCGGTTCTGTCAGGTTCATCGTGCCGGCCCATTCGCCGCTGGCAAGCTTCGGCAGATAGATGGCCTTTAGCTGCTCGTTTGCATGGCGTTCAAGCGCGGCATAGGCGCCCATCGACAGCCCCGGATACATCGCTAGCGCCATATTCGCCGAAGTGAGATACTCATTCAGCGCAGCGCTAAGAACCGGCGGCAGCCCCTGCCCGCCATTGTCGGGCGAAGCTGCCAGGCCGATCCAGCCGCCTTGCGCCAGCTCTCCATAAGCTTTCTTAAAGCCTTGTGGCGTCGCCACCTTTCCGCCGTCGATACTGCAACCCTCGCGATCCCCAGACTGATTGAGAGGCAGGAGCACCTCCTCGGCAATCCTGCTCCCCTCTGCCAGCACCGCATCGATAGTATCGCCGCCGGCCTCGGCAAAACCCGGCAGATTGGCGTAGTCCTCGACCCTCAGCACATGGGACAGCAGAAACTGCGTTTCAGCCACCGGGGCTTTGTAACTGACCATCCAGTCCACCCTTTGTGCAAATCTTGCGAGCGTCCGCGCGGGGCTCTTTCAAGGACCATACAAGCATAGCACGCAATGGTCTCCCCGTGTCCCGGATTCTGACGGTTTAAAGGCCGCACTTAACTCATTATTCACCATAACCTGAAATCGTCGCATTGGCCCCAGAGCGAAGTTTTACCGCACCGCGCTTGTGCCAGCCCCTCCAACCACAGAAACGGCATGGCAGATATGAAACCGGGAGTACCCTGGAGCGTCAAAGGCATAGAGTCTGAAGCACGCGAAGCCGCCAAGGATGCTGCACGGCGTGCCGGGCTGACGCTCGGCCAGTGGCTGAATCAGAAAATTCTCGACCAGGATCGCGAGCAGGCAACCACTGCCGGCTCCGGTTTGCCACCCGAATCTGCTCCGGCAGAAACGGGCGAACTGATCAGCCGCATCGACACCCTGAAAAAGCGCCTCGATATCCTTTCAGATGATCGCACCATTGCGGCTGCACCTGAACGCGCGCGCGCTCGACCGCTGGCAAGATGGAGAGAAACGCCACCGCAGCCCGCGCCAGCCAATGCATCAATCCATGATGACATCCTTGGACGTCTCGACCGCACCGATGCCACCATGCACGACGGCGGACCAGCGGGAAAGGCCGGGATTGAAGCTCGCGAGCGCGCATTGTTCGATGTGGTCGACCACATCGAACTCACCGACAAGCGCAATGCCGAAGTGCTCAAGACCATCCAGACGATCTTGCCGGCCGCGTCCAGGATTCATCCGGCGCCGATCAGGACCCCGCCAGCCACGAGGCGATACGGGAACTTGAGACCCGGCTCGGCGAATTAGTTCGGCGCATGGGGCTGGCTGAGCAAACAAACAGCGGCAGCGACCACACCGTTTTTAAAAGAAAACTTGCCGATCTTGCGGTCAAGGTTGATCGGGCGCGCAACAATCCAGCAATCGAGGCCTTGGAGGCACGGCTCAATCAGGTGACATCGAAGCTCTCGGCAACCGAGCGCGTGATGACGCCGCAGGCCGAACTCAATCAGGTCAAGCACGAGGTCGGAAAGCTGCGCAGCGAGATCGGACGCGCACAGGAACCGGCCAAGCCCAGTGTTGTCCAAGCGATTGAAGCTCGCCTGAAGACCCTCGACAGCGAGGTCTCGGGCATTCACGCGACCGCGGCATCCAGCAATGACGTCAAGATGCTTGGCGAGCGCCTCGAATCAGTAGTTGCACGATTGAACGCTTACGAACCTGCCCTGCAATCGGTTGAGCGCCTCGACAACTTCGAAGATCAGCTGCGCTCCATCAATCAGCGACTGGAAGCTCCCTCAGCGACACCCGCCCCCACCCCCAGATCAGCGCTTTGGAAGCAAAGGTGGGTGAGATTGCCACCCGTTTTGATGGCGCCGGAAATAGTGGCGACGCCATGCCGGCGATTCTCGATCTGGAACGTCAGGTAAACGATATCTCGACCCGCCTCGGAACCGCCGAAGGGCGGTTTTCGGTGCTTGAGTCGATTGAATCGAACCTGTCGCAAATGTTCAAATCCATCGAAAGCTCCCGTCATGCGGCGATCGATGCCGCAGAAAAGGCGGCATTCAATGCTGTTCAGGGGGCGATGTCCCGCACCCCAGGTTCAGAAGACATCGCCACCAGCGATGCGCTGACGACGCTTGAGCGAAGCCTGTTCGAAGTCAAGAACCAGGCCGCCGCCGCCGACAAGCAGAATCAGGAAACACTGCAAGCCATCCATGACACGCTGAAACGCGTGATTGAGCGGGTCAACAATCTCGAACTCGACGCTCCGATGGCGGCCAAATCCGCCAGCAACCTGGATTTGGCCTCCAGGTCCCTTGCCGACACGCCGGACGATTTGCCGGGCGACAATTTCGATGAGTTCCGTCTACCGCCGCTTCCCGAATTTTCGCCAGCTGAGGACTCCCAATCCTCCGAAGAAACCGATGAGCCGGCAGAGAGAGAAAAGCTGGCCGACGAAGAACCGGCCCCAGGTGAAGAATCGACTGAATTCTCACGCGCCTATGACGCACCCGAGCCTTCGCTTTCGCACAATGAGGACTTCATCGCAGCGGCCCGCCAGGCTGCGCGCGCAGCCAGCGAAGTGGAAGACGGTCTGGATCCGACTGCGCTGCCTGCACCTGGCGACTGCGAGACAGGCAGCGGCATCATCAACCGCTTCAGAGGGCGCAAGCGCTCTCTTTATGTTTGCCGCAGCCGGCCTTTTTATCATCGCGGGCACACTGTCGCTGAGCGGCGTTATCCGCCTGCCATTCAGTGCTTCCAGCATCAAGTCGGCCAATATCGCCACCACACCGCTGCCAGCCGCCGCGATTGTTGAAGACCGCTCTGCAGGCAGCGCCGCAACCGCACCAAAATCCAGTGAGCAGGCCAACTTTTTCGGCCCGGCATCAAACAGCAATGCTGACCGCCCAAGTCGCTGATGCCAAGGTCGCTGACGCAAGCACACCAGCCCGGTCCAATCCGGTCATTGAACCGATAATGCTGGCAAGTCCGGCCAATCCTGAGGGCAAGAATAATCAGGCAAAGCGGGTGATCACCATCGCTCCCACGCCGCAGACAAGCGGGGAAACAGTTCTGTCTCCGAGTGTGGCCAGGAACGCCGAACCGGCCGCAACCACCGCCCCATCAGACAATTCGTCGGTAGCGTCGGTTCCACCAGCAACGCTGCCCGCCTCTCCCGTCGCCGAGCAATTAGCGGCCCTGGCAGTGAGCGTTGAACCGGCTGAACAGCTCCTGCCAAGTCCTGCAGCACCGACCGCCGGTACCCCGCCGACCCTCACCCAGACCGCCAAGGCGGGCGATGCAAAAATCCAATTCGAACTCGCTTCGCGCTATGCCGAAGGCCGCTCGGTCCGCAAGGATCCGACTGAAGCAGCCAACTGGTATCAGCGCGCCGCAACACAAGGACTTGCCCCGGCGCAGTACCGTCTTGGCGCCCTTTACGAAAAGGGCCAGGGCGTGACGCAGGACAAGGATGCCGCCCAGATCTGGTATCAGCGTGCCGCCGAGCAGGGCAATGTCAAGGCCATGCACAACCTCGCAGTGCTCTGCTTGCCGGCGGCTCCAGCGCAAACGCCGACTATGCGCGCGCTGCTCGCTGGTTCCTCAAGGCGGCCGAATTCGGTCTCGCCGACAGTCAGTACAATCTGGCAGTGCTTCACGAGCTCGGTCTGGGCATCGAGCGCGATCTCGGCGCTGCCTACAAATGGTTTGCCATTGCTTCGACCAAAGGCGACGCGGAAGCCGGGAAGCGCATGACCGCGCTTGCCGGCGAGCTCGGTCCGGCTGTCCTGGCCGCCGCCAGCACAGCCTATCAATCATGGCGCGCCACACCGCTTGATCGCAAAGCCAATATTGTCGACGTTCCGAGCAAATTCGCTGGAGTGCCTGCATCCAGCACCTCTTCGGATACCAGCACCATCGCCCGGGCACAGGAGCTTCTCGGCCAACTAGGCTACGATGCAGGGCCTCCAGATGGCCTGGCCGGCCCGCGCACGCGTAATGCGATCTCTGCATTCCAGCACGACCGCGGCCTGCCCGAAACCGGCACCGCATCACGTTCAGTGATTGAACATCTTCTGTCCGCAACCGCCAGCTGATGCGGATCTGCAAGACATTTGATTTTCGCCAAATTGTTGACGTAGCGCCACACTCGGGCGTAAACCCAATGAAATTCCTCAATCCAACTTTGCGCCCTTAAACACGGCGCACCTCGCGCTCAGCCATGCAGCTCTATCTGCCGATTGCTGAACTTTCGGTGAATGCGCTGATTATTCTCGGCATGGGCGGAGCGGTTGGCTTCCTGTCTGGCATGTTTGGCGTTGGCGGCGGTTTCCTCATGACGCCGCTGCTGATCTTCACCGGCATTCCCCCGGCCGTCGCGGTCGCTACCGAAGCCAATCAGATCGTTGCATCGTCTGTTTCCGGCGCACTCGCCCATTGGCGCCGCGGTGCGGTCGATGTGAAGATGGGCGTCGTGCTGATGTCCGGCGGCATTGCAGGCTCGTTTGTCGGGGTATGGATCTTTACCTTCCTCAAAAGCCTCGGACAGGTCGACCTGCTGATCTCGCTGTCCTATGTCGTTTTTCTGGGCACCATCGGCTCACTGATGCTGATCGAAAGCATGCGCGCCATTTTGCGCGCGCGCGGAGGGGCAGCGGCAACACCGCGCCAGCCCGGTAAACATGGCTGGATACTTGGACTGCCGCTGCGCGTCAGGTTCCGCAAGTCGCGCCTTTATATCAGTATCATCCCACCGCTGGCGATCGGCGCCTGCGTCGGCATTCTGGCGGCCATCATGGGTGTCGGCGGCGGCTTCATCATGGTGCCAGCGATGATTTATCTGCTGCGCATGCCGACCAATGTGGTTGTCGGCACATCGCTGTTTCAGATCATCTTTGTTACCAGTCTGGTGACCGTGCTTCATTCGGTCGAAAACAAGACCGTCGATATCGTTCTGGCGCTGCTGCTGCTGCTTGGCGGCGTGGTTGGCGCCCAGTTTGGCGCCCGTGCCGGTCAAAATCTGCGCGGTGAACAACTCCGCGCGCTGCTCGCGCTAATGGTTCTGGCGGTTTGCGCACGCCTCGCATTCGGATTAATGGTCGAACCCGACGAGTTGTTTCAGCTCACCATCGGCGGTGGTGGAGCCCACCCATGAGGGCACTGGTAAAATACCTTGTCGCGGCCTTCCTGATGGCTGTCCCGATAGCGCAGCTTGCCGCCCAGGAAGACCTCGTCACCGATATCTCACAGCACCTGATTTCCATCCAATCCAACTTCACCGGTGCGGATCTGCTTTTGTTCGGCGCGGTTGGCGGAGAAGCCACGGCAGAGCGCGACATTGTCGTTGTGGTTCGAGGACCAGATACGCCCGTAGTCGTACGCCGCAAGGAGCGCATCGGCGGCATCTGGATCAACTACGGCTCGGCCGAACTGGAGAGCATTCCAGGCTATTACGCCGTCGTCAGCACCCGACACCTGACCGACATCGCGCCGCCTGTGGTGCTTGAGCGCCATGGCATCGGCACCAACTTCCTCGGCTTCAAATCTCCCGATTCGGGAAGTGAACCGGCCCCGGCTGCTTACGTCGAAGCGGTAACCCGGATCAAGTCGAGTGAAGGCCTTTATATCGAGCAGCCCGGCGGCGTGCTGTTTCTTGGCACCTCGCTGTTCCGTGCCACCATCGAAATGCCTGCCAATGTGCCGGATGGGCGGTATTCTGCCCGCGTCTATCTGTTCAGCCAGGGCAATGTGGTTCAGGCGCAAACCTCAACGCTGTTCGTCAACAAGGTCGGTTTTGAGCGCCTAGTGTACGACTTCGCACACAACCAGCCCCTAGCTTACGGCATTGTCGCAGTGTTTGTCGCGTTCATCGCCGGATGGGCGGCATCGGCAGTATTCCGCAGCAGATAGGAATGCCGCGGGCCACTGCCCTTGATTGCGACCATCGCCGTGCCGTCCGGGCGCGTCTTCCTGCGCCCTCGCTTGAGCGTCCAACGCGCGTCGCGATCCTTTTGCGCCGGTTTCCGGGGATTGGCCTGCCAATCAGGCGGGATGCCCCCGCCCTTGACGATCTCCTTCCCGGCATTGGTCATCATGCGCCGGCGCGGGGCCGCCACGATGGCGGCATCGACGATCTGCCCGCCCATGGCGGGATATCCCGCGTCCTTAAGATGCGCGTCGAACCGGGCGAAGAGTTTCTCCACCGCGCCGGTCCGCGCCAGGGCTTCCCGGAACCGCCGGATGGTCGTCTCGTCCGGCGCCCGCGCTCCGATCCTGATGAGGCGGGTCCGCAGGGCGGTCTCGAACCGGGCGAACGGAGCGTCGATCGCCCTGGCCGGGGTCAGGCGCTCGGGAAACGCCCGGATCGTCCTCGCTTCGGGCACCTTGTCTTGCAGGCCCGTCCCCGGGAAACGCATGAACGACAGCCGGTCGCTGATCAGGAACTCCGCACGGTCGTCCGAGAGAGTGTTCTGCGCCTGAATGATCAGGATCCTGAACATAAGCACAGGATCATAGGGCGGGCGTGTGCCCTTCCTGCCATCCGCCTACGCCGGTGCCGTGTCCGGATCGGCACGGAAAATCTCGACGTCCACCGCCGCAACGCAGGCTTCGAACTGATCGCCCAAATCGCTCAAACGCTTGAGCCGTTCATCAACGTCGAAAAATCCGGCCTGCTGAACCATCCATCCCCCCTCACTTCAGAGCGCAAGTGAATCATGATCAGACAAGGTTGGCCGGCAAATCACAAGAAGGTTGAGCGGCTGTGGCGCGAAGAAGGTTTGCAGCTGCCGGCCCGGCACAAGAAGCGCAAGCGCCTCTATCGTCATGGTGCCCCGGTGATCCGGCTGAGACCGAACTATCCGAACCACATCCGGGCGATCGATCTTGTGCACGACAAGCTGAGCAACGGCCGGCCTTGCAGGATGTCGACCGTGCTCGACGAGTATACGCGCGAAGCTCTGTGTGTGGGCGTTGCCGCCAGGACGGGGTCAGCCGATGTGCCGGAGGCGCTTTCTCCACTGCTGCTCAAGCGCGGCAAGCCTGAGTACCTTCGTTCCGACAATGGACCCGGGTTTGCGGCCGCGCCATTCCGGGACCGGCTTCAGCGTGTCGGCATTCAACCCGTCCGGATCTATCCGGGATCGCCCTGGGAGAACGGCTACAACGAGCGCTTCAACGGAATACTCCGCCGCGAATGCCTCAACACCGAGTGGTTCATGACCACACGCCAGGCTCGGATCGTCATCGATATCCGGCTTGAACAGTACAACCGGATCCGCCACCATTATGCTCTCGGCATGCAAACGCCGGTAACCGAAACCATCTTGGACAAATCGCGAATCAATGGCCCAAACCATGGGGACTAGACAAATAAGCGATTTTGACGCACCTCATAAGTCTTTGTTTTTAGGGGAAAATGGTGCCCAAGGGCGGAATCGAACCACCGACACGCGGATTTTCAGTCCGCTGCTCTACCAACTGAGCTACCTGGGCATCCGGCGCGAGAGATTCGGGGCTGAATTCAGCCAGGGCAAGCCCCCGCGCGACGCGGCATTATAGGCAACAACTGGGGCCAAGTCCAGATGCCAGAGTTCAGTCAATCGCCGCCCTCCTCGCTGCTATCGCTAGCTAAGGCCGGATCGCCGGTAATTGCATAAGCCCCCTTGAGCCAACGGCCAAGATCGATCTCGCGGCAGCGCTCTGAACAGAAGGGACGTTGCTCGCGTAAAGCAGGCTGTCTGCAAACCGGGCAGCGCATGCGTGCGGCATTATCCTTGCCCATCGCCGAAATCATGGTCATTGAGGAACGTTGAAGAGGCGAGTTTCCGACTTTTCGCCGTCAGCATAGGTGAGTTGAATGCTCATCATCTTGGTCGACGGCGGAATGGTTCGATAGATCGATGCTTCTGGCGGCACTGAATGCGGGTTGTCGGGCTCGCACGGCGGAATCACAAAAAGGTCGCGCGCTGTTTCGTTGTTGATACCGTAGCGCACTTCCTTAATGGCGCAGCGATAACTGATCAGGTGGGTGAAATACACCTGAAGACCGTTGTACTCGCGAAACGAAATCCAACTGGTCCAGAACTTATCGAGTATTTTTTTCTGGCTGGCGATCAGTGCGCCCTTGGGATCGAAACTGACCGGATAGATATCCACCTGCTCACCGCTCGGATTACGCCAGGTGACATAGATCGTAGTCTGCGGCTGATCCGGCGGCAGTGAGAAATAGGTCTTCGGCATCTTTCTGCCAGTGCGCTGGTCGAGTGTGTCGAGCAGCCCTGCATCGACCCGTTCGCCATTCTCGCCGAGACGGTAACCAAACTGGATGGCAGGTTCGGGCAGCGAGAAGGTGGCGGTCCAGCCAGAGTTTGAGCAGCTGAAATTGGCAACCGGCCCGGGCTCGATCTGCAAGGCGGCAAGCCGCTGCTCTGGCACATCGGGAAGCACGCTGCTGCCCCCGCCTTCGCTTACCGAGGAAAGCGCGTCGGCAACTGGGGCTGCCACACCATCCGGTGCGAGATAAAGATCGCCGATAATCTGATCGTAATAGGCGGGCGTTTGCTGATGGCCGATCTTGGCAGCAAGGTCACGCACCCGTGCCTGGGTCGCCTTGGCCACCTGCACCATGGACTGTCCGGACTTGCCGACCTCGGAAAGCAGAACGCGGATGAAAACCGAATTAGGGTGGGCGTCACTATCGCCCAGCCGATCAAGTGTTGCCTGGCCAGTGCCGGCGGAATAGAGCACGAACATGCCCTCGGTCGGGTCCATGCGGGCAGGCCCCCTGGTGCCGGCGGGGCTTCTTGTGCCTTCCTGGGCAAATGGGTTATCGCGGCAGGCATCGAGGATCAGGATTGCGGTGGCAGCGCCCCTGGCGCGTATCCTCTCAGTAAGGCCTGAGGCTGAAAACGCAGCGTCGCGCACCAGGCCTTCCTCGCCGGGGCCTGCCTCGGGCACATCGACCGGCAGGAGATAGTTGGTGCCGTCAATGGCAAAACCATGCCCGGCAAAAAAGAACAACACGTTCTCGCTGCCGGTAATCTTGCCTTCAAGCTCAACCAGCGCGCGAGACATTGCGCGCCGCCCCATGCCTTCGACCGAAATCACATCATAGCCGAGGCTGGTCAGGGTTTGCGCCATCGAATGCGCATCATTGCGCGCCTTCAACAATATCGGCACGTTTTCATAGGTGTCATTGCCGACGACCAGAGCCAGACGACCCACCGCCAGCCCCGGTGTGGCAATGGCAAGACTGAGAACAAGAAGAACGCCAGTGAGCAGGCTGCGTGGACTGATCATCGGTCACACTCCGATATCGCAAATGTGCGTGTGATTCCCGGTTCATAATGCCGGGATGCCAAGGTGTGCGTCAAAAGCCAATGACGTTTGGCCTTTGCGATTTCAATCACAGCTGCGTAACGGTCGATTGCGAACTCGACCTAGTTGTTTGATCCCGCGGTTTGCTGGTGTGATGCTTTCGTTGGAATGGAAGAAAGCATTATGGGACAGGTTCGTCACGCGAGCGCCACGACCACACACGCTGTCAGAGCAGCAATACAGAGATCGCAAGCTTCGATCGCGGAACTGAGCCGGGAACCGGGTGTCAACCCCAAGACGATTGCCAGGTGGCGGAAACGGCAGACGGTTGAGGATCGCAAGACAGGCCCGAAGGAACCGCGCTCAACCGTTCTCAGTGAAGCCGGGGAGGCGATGATCGTTGCCTTCCGGCGACACACGTTGCTTCCGCTGGATGACTGCCTCCACGCCCTTCAGCCGTCAATCCCGCGCCTGACACGGTCGGCCCTGCATCGGTGCCTGCAACGGCATGGCCTATCGCGCTTGCCTGACGTCGAAGGGGACACACCAAAGCGGCAGCGTTTCAAGAGCTATCCAATCGGGGTCTTCCACATGGACATCGCCGAGGTCCAGACCGCCGAGGGCAGGCTGTAGATGTTCGTATCCATTGATCGGACCAGAAAATCTGCGGTCACTCAGCCCGTAGACAAGGCCAACCGCAAGACAGCCCGGGAGTTCCTTGAACATCTGCTCGAAGCCGTCCCGTATCACATCCACACGATCCTGACCGATAATGGCATCCGGTTCGCCGCGCAGCCACGGAACCGAAACACGATCTATTCCCGGCCCATGCGCTTTGACATGATCTGCCACGCCAACGGGATTGAACACCGGCTGACCAGGCCCAGCCATCCATGGACCAACGGCCAGGTCGAGCGGATCAACCGGACGATCGAAGACGCCACCGTCAAACGCTATCACGACGACAATCATGATCAGCTGCGCACACATCCGGCAGATTTCATGGCAGCCTGCAATTTCGCCCGAGGGCTAAAGACCCTCAACGGCCGGACGCCTTACGAATACATCTGCAAAATCCGGACTTCAGAGCCAGATAAATTCAATGGCAATCCGATCTGCAAGATGACGGGACTGAACAACTAATGAATTTCACTAGACAAATGTGAAAATGTCTTCGCCGTCACCATATGCTAAACCCATGCTTGTAAGATGAATGAACCAGGTCGACAGGAGAGCATTCGATGAACGAGGATGCCGTCTCAGCGCGTGCCGCACCCGGCAAGGCTGGAACCGGCGACCCGGAGTTGGCGCTGAGCATTTCAGCCGACGATCCACAGCGTTTTTTCAATCGCGAACTTTCCTGGCTCAACTTCAATCTTCGCGTTCTTGAAGAAGCGCACAGTGGGCGCCATCCCATTCTGGAACGATTGCGCTTCCTGTCGATCTCTGCGTCGAACCTCGATGAATTCTTCATGGTGCGCGTTGCCAGTCTGCATGACCAGGTCAAGGCCGGTATTGAAAAGCCAAGTCAGGACGGGACAACACCGGCCAGGCAGCTGGCGCGCATTCGCACCGCCGCCGCCGGTTTGATCGATGAGCAGAAGGTTCTGTGGGACGCCATTCTGGAACAGATGCGCGCCGAGGGAATTGATCTGATTGCCGGCGATGATGTGACAGAAGAAGAACGAACCTGGCTCGACCGCCGGTTTCTTGAAGACTTTTTTCCAGTGCTGACACCGCTTGCGATCGACCCGGCCCATCCGTTTCCGTTCATTCCCAATCTGGGTCTCACCCTGGTGTTGCGCCTGCAACGGTTTTCCGATGCGGGCCTGATGAATGCGCTCCTGCCAATTCCCCGCCAGTTGGCGCGATTCATTCGATTGCCGGCGAGCGATGCCGATGGCACATCAAAAATCCGCTTTATCAGCCTGGAAGAGACCATAGGTCTGTTCATCTCCCGCCTGTTTCCCGGCTACGAAGCTGTCGAACGCGGTGCGTTTCGGGTGCTGCGCGACAGCGACATCGAGGTTGAGGAAGAGGCCGAGGATTTGGTCCGGCTGTTTGAGACAGCACTCAAGCGGCGGCGGCGCGGAGACGTGATTCGCCTGGAAATCGACCCGCCAATGCCCGCGCGGATGCGTGACATGGTGGCGCGAGAGCTTGAAGTCAGCGATTCCAGTACCGTCGTGGTCGAGAGTTTTCTCGGCCTTGCCGACAGCTCCCAGCTTATTATCTCCGATCGGCCGGAATTGCGTTTTCCGCCGTTCAATCCGCGATTCCCCGAACGTGTGCTCGATCATGCCGCCGATTGTTTCGCGGCCATTCGCCAGAAGGATATCGTCGTCCATCACCCATACGAGTCATTCGACATTGTCGTGCAGTTTCTGCGCCAGGCAGCCCGCGACCCCGATGTTGTGGCGATCAAGCAGACGCTCTATCGCACCAGCGTCAACTCGCCGATCGTCAAGGCACTGATCGAGGCCTCGGAATCAGGCAAATCGGTCACTGCCGTGGTCGAACTCAAGGCGCGGTTCGATGAAGAGGCCAACATCAGATGGGCACGCGATCTGGAGCGTGCCGGCGTTCAGGTGGTCTACGGTTTTCTGGAGCTCAAGACCCACGCCAAGGTGAGCCACGTGGTGCGCCGTGAGGGTGGGCAATTGCGCACCTATGTCCATTTCGGCACCGGCAATTATCACATCGATACGGCGAAGATTTACACCGACCTGTCCTTCTTTACCGCCGGGCCGGTATATGGCCGCGATGCGGCGCGGGTGTTCAATTTCATTACCGGATATGCGCGCCCTGAAGATATGGAGCAACTGGCAATTTCTCCGGTGTCGCTGCGTGAGCGTTTGACCGGGGGCATCGATGAAGAGATCGCCCATGCCAAGGCGGGCAAACCGGCGCAGATCTGGCTGAAGATGAACTCGCTGGTTGATCCCGGCATTATCGATGGGCTCTATCGGGCGAGCAACGCCGGGGTAGAAATCGATCTCGTGGTGCGCGGCATTTGTTGTCTGCGCCCGGGGATTCCAGGCTTGTCGGAAAACATTCGGGTAAAGAGCATTGTTGGCCGGTTTCTCGAGCATTCACGCATCTTCTGCTTTGGCAACGGTCACGGCCTGCCCTCGGTTGATGCCAAGGTCTATATCTCCTCCGCCGACATGATGCCGCGCAATATCGACCGCCGAGTTGAAACTCTGGTTCCGATTCACAACCCCACCGTCCATGCTCAGATCCTCGATCAGATCATGCTGGCAAACATGCGTGACAATCAGCAATCCTGGGTGCTGTTGCCTGATGGTACCTGGCGGCGTATTCGTGCCAGGGAAGGGGACCAGCCATTCAATGCGCATGAGTATTTCATGAACAATCCGAGCCTGTCGGGCCGTGGCCGGTCGGTGCTGAGCAATGCGCCACCCACTTTTGATTGGCACGAGAGCGAACGTTGAGCGTTGTCGCCGAGCCGCACGCCAATGCCGGGGCGCCCGTCGGTGTCATCGACATTGGTTCAAATTCCGTTCGCCTTGTGGTGTTTGAGGGCTGCCGCCGCTCGCCGCTCGTCCAGTACAATGAAAAGGCGATCTGTGCGCTTGGCCGGGATATTTCGCGTACCGGGCGCCTCGATCAATCCGCGGTCGAGGAAACGCTGGCGCTGCTGCGCCGCTTTCGCATTCTGGCTGAACACATGGGCGTTGGTTCTATGCACGCGGTCGCCACAGCAGCAGTGCGCGAGGCGAGCAATGGCTCAGAATTCGTCCAGGCCGCCGAACAGGCGATAGCAGGACGAATTGCGATCCTGCCCGGCATGGAAGAAGCCCGTCTTGCGGCCACGGGCGTGCTCTCGGGCATGCCCGGCGCCGACGGTGTTGTCGGCGACCTTGGCGGCGGAAGTCTGGAATTGGTGGATGTCACCGAGGGCCGTGCTGGCCACGGGGAAACCGCGCCAATCGGCACTTTACGCCTGCTTGAGCGCGCGCCGCGGCCCAAGAATGCGATTGTCATCGTCAATGATGTTCTCGCCACGATGGAATTGCCGGCCAGAGTTCGCAATCGCACACTTTATCTGGTTGGCGGCACCTGGCGTGCCATTGCGCGCATCGACATGGAGCAGCGCAAATACCCTCTTCACATCATCGATCACTACACGTTACAGCCCAATGAGGCCTTGCAGATTGCACGTGTGGTGCGTGGACTGTCCGGTGCCTCGTTGCGTTTGATGCCAAGTGTTTCAGGCGCGCGCGTTGCAACAATTGCCCACGGCGCGCTGGTGCTTGAAAGGCTGATCGCGGTTGGTGAACCGAGCGAGATTGTGTTTTCGGCTTACGGATTGCGCGAGGGCATATTCCATTCAACTCTCAACGCCGCCATTGCCAGCGAAGATCCGCTGCTTGCCGGTGCGCGCGCTATTGCCGAGCGCAATGCGCGCTCGGTGGAACATGGGTTCGAACTTGCGGACTGGACACACCCATTGTTTGCCAGCGACACGCATCCCGAAACCCCGACTGAACAAAGGCTGCGCGAAGCGGCGTGTCTGCTTGGCGATATTTCCTGGCGTGCCCATCCCGACTATCGGGGGCGGCGTTCGATCGACACCGTGATCTACGGAAATCTCGCCGATGTAGATCATGCCGGACGTGCGTTTCTGGCGCTGGCATCCCATTGCTGCCACGCCAATCGCATTCGCGATCCGGCAGCCGTGGTGCTTGTAAAGCTTGTCGATGAGCGAGCGGTGAAACGCGCCCGCATCCTCGGATCGGCAATTCGGCTTGCCTACTCGCTGACCGGAGCGTTGGAGGGTACGCTGCAGCGGATCCTGCTGGGCCGTTCCGGCGATGAAATCGTCGTCACCCTTCCCGCCGACCTTGCCGATTTGAACGGCGGAGCGCTTAATCGCCGCTTGTTCAATCTGGCAAATTTGATGGGGTGTGAGGGAAGGGTCGAAATCGCCGGTTGAGGCGCGCGGACTACTTGCCCGGTGAATCGGCCAATTGCCCCGCCGCCGGCACCAGCGCCACCTCTCCATCGGTGACGGTGACGCCCAATCGTCCATGCTTGACGTCGAGTGCGAGAGCGCCGAACAGCTCGCGCCGCCAGCCGGAAAGTGCTGCAACGTCGGCATCGTCATTGCGCGCGATATGCTCAAGATCTTCCGAGGTTGCAATCAGGCGCTGGACAACGCGATGGCGTTTTGACTGCAGCCGCAGCACCACGCGCAACAAATCGACGATCGGACTGAGGCGATCGGGCAGCGACTCGCGCTGGCGCCGGGCAGGCACGGATTCTATCGGTCGATGACGACCGCGCTCGACCGCGTCAGCCAGGCCACGCGCTGCCTTGGAGCGTTCGAATCCGCGCGGCAATGCGCGCAGCATTGAAAAATCGGCTTCGCTCTTGGGCAGATTGGTCGCGATTTCAACCAGCGCCTCGTCCTTCAGCATCCGGTTGCGTGGCACATTGATGCGTTGGACCTCCATCTCTCTCCAAGCCGCAAGCTCCATCAGCGCGGCCAGGGCGCGTTTGGACTTGGGCTTGGCCTTGACCCGTTCCCAGGCGTGTTCAGGCGAAAGGTCGTATGTCGATTCACTGGTCAGAACCGACAGTTCCTCATCCAGCCACGAGACCCGGCCGGTCTTTTGCAACTCCTGCGAAAGCTTTTCATAGACCACCCGCAAATGCGTCACATCAGCCAGCGCATAGGTCAACTGGCGCTCTGAAAGCGGGCGCCGCGCCCAATCGGTAAAGCGCGAGGACTTGTCGATTTGCGCACCTGTCAGCCGCCGCACCAGATTGTCGTAGGACACTGAATCGCCAAATCCGCACACCATCGCCGCAACCTGCGAATCGAAAATCGGCGCCGGAATGGTCTGCGCCATATGGAAGAAAATCTCGATATCCTGACGTCCGGCGTGGAACACCTTGACCACGCTTTCGTCGGCCAGCAGGCTGATCAGCGGCGCCAGATCAATATCCGCGAGCGGATCGACAATGGCCTCCACGCCCTCGCCGGCAAGCTGAACCAGGCACAGTTTCGACCAATAGGTCTTGTCGCGCATGAACTCGGTATCGATCGCAACATAGGCGCACTTGCGCAACGCCTCACATGTCGATTTGAGCGTTTCCGTCTTGGTGATGAAATCCATGCCCTCCTATAACCGATGCAGTGGTGGCGCTGCCAGCCGCGCGGCCCCTAAAGCGTGAATATGGTGACTGTTTTCTTCCCTGCGGTGCCGTGCCGGCACACGGCCTTGACATCAAACCGCCATCATGGCCACCTCCGCCCGCGCCGCGCACTGCCGTAACCATCCGCAGGAATCCGCCTATGCACCGCTATCGCAGCCACAATTGTGGCGCGCTGAGAAGCACCGATGTCGACAATACCGCCCGCCTATCGGGTTGGGTCCACAGGGTCCGCGATCATGGCGGACTGTTGTTCATCGACCTGCGCGATCACTTCGGGTTGACGCAATGCGTCGTTGATCCGGATTCGCCGGCATTTGCGCTGGCTGAAACCGTGCGCGCGGAATGGGTGATCCGCATTGACGGCGAGGTCAAGCGCCGCAGCGACGACACCATCAATGACACGCTTTCGACCGGTGAGATTGAAATCTTCATTCGCGATCTTGAGGTGCTGTCGGCTGCCGCCGAATTGCCGCTGCCGGTTTTTGGTGAGCCCGACTATCCTGAGGAAACGCGGCTCAAATACCGTTTTGTCGATCTGCGGCGCGAGACCCTTCACCGCAACATTGAGTTGCGATCGAAGATCGTCTCCTCGGTGCGCCGCCGCATGGTCAATGCCGGATTTACCGAATATCAGACCCCGATCCTGACCGCTTCGAGCCCTGAAGGCGCGCGCGATTATCTGGTCCCCTCGCGCGTTCATCCGGGCAAGTTCTACGCACTTCCCCAGGCGCCACAGCAATTCAAGCAGCTGATCATGGTCGCTGGCTTCGACCGTTATTTCCAGATCGCGCCCTGTTTCCGCGACGAGGATGCCAGGGCCGACCGCTCTCCGGGCGAGTTCTATCAGCTCGATATCGAAATGAGCTTCGTCACCCAGGACGATGTTTTTGGCGCGGTTGAACCGGTGTTGCGCGACCTGTTCGAGGAATTCGGCGACGGCTGGGCGGTAACCGGGGAATTCCCGCGCATCGCCTATCTCGATTCCATGCGCAAATATGGCAACGACAAGCCTGATCTCAGAAACCCGATCGAGATGTCGTTTGTGTCCGGTCACTTTCACGGTTCGGATTTCAAGATCTTCGCCCGCATTCTGGAAGAAAACAGCGGCGGGCGCGATTGGACGGAAAACGCCGAGGTTTTCGCAATCCCCACACCCGGCGGCGGCAGCCGCGCATTCTGTGATCGCATGAACTCCTGGGCGCAGGGAGAGGGGCAGCCGGGGCTCGGTTACATCATTTTCCGCGACGGTGCAGGTGCCGGCCCGATTGCCAACAACCTTGGGACTGACCGCGTTGCCGCCTTGCGCGCTGAACTCGATCTGAACGATGGCGATGCGGTGTTCTTCGTTTGCGGCGTGCCGGTACAGGTTGCAGCCTTTGCCGGCCAGGCCCGCGACCGCATTGGTGCCGAGCTGGAACTCACAGCCACCGACCGCTTCGCGTTCTGCTGGATTGTCGATTATCCGATGTTTGAGTGGGACGAGGATGAAAAGATGATCGGCTTTTCCCACAATCCGTTTTCCATGCCGCAAGGCGGGCTGGAGGCGCTTGAGGGCGACGATCCACTGAACGTGCTCGCCTATCAATATGATCTGGTGTGCAACGGCGTTGAGCTTTCCTCCGGCGCCATTCGAAACCATCTGCCCGAGGTCATGGAAAAGGCTTTCGCCATTGCCGGTTATGACAAGGCAGTGCTGGAGGAAAAATTCGGCGGCATGTTCCGCGCTTTCAAGCTTGGCGCGCCGCCGCATGGCGGCATCGCGCCTGGTATCGATCGCATCGTCATGCTGCTTGCGCGCGTGGAAAATCTGCGCGAGGTGACGATGTTCCCGATGACCCAGCAGGCCGAAGACCTACTCATGGACGCCCCTTCGCAAGTCTCCGCCCGGCAATTGCGGGAGCTGCACATCCAGTTGCGCCCGCCCGAGAGCCAGTAAATCTGGGCGATAATTCTCCCGCCTGCGTGATGCCAATCGAAATCCCTCCTTAACCAGCATGTGGTTGATTTGAGGGGTTGAGTTGTTGCGTAGTCCGAGGGCGCTTTGTCTCACCGTGTTCGCATGACATTTCTTGCCGCACTCGGCGCGTTTGCCGCGTTGGGGCCGATGCTTATTCCTGAGTCGGTCATCCGCCGGGTCGCAATCCAGCAGGGGACTTCGCAGCTCGAAAGCATGGCCAAGACCATGCTCGCACATTCCGAAATGGTGCTGGATACCGCCTCGGGCGCTTTGTCGAGTCTGTCGCGCGGCGGCGTTAACTCCTGCTCCGAGGAAAATATCGCCTTTATCGGCGAGGCCGTGTTCACCAATCTGCCGCTCAAGGAAATCGGCGTCTATGACGCCCAGGACCGTATCCGCTGTTCAAATTTCGGCCCGGCGCTGGTGGCCATGGATCGCAGGGACGCCCTGACCGTCCAGGGCGGCCAGTTCGGTCTGTTGATCATTCCGACACGCATTCCAGGGCACAATGCGCTGGGCTTGCTGCGCGATGCCGATCCGGGTGAGGGCGGGCTTGCCGCCATCATCGAGACCTCCTCGGTGCTGATGGAGCTTTTGCACGGCGAGCCGGGCGATAGCTGCCATGCCCGCATCGAGCTGGCCGATGGCACGCCGGTCGGCAGCTCCGGCCAGACCCGCGCCGGGATTCTGGAGCAGGACCCGGAAATGATCGAAATCAGGCATACATCGGCGCGCTTTCCGGTGGTTGCCGCTGTTGCTGCACCGCGCGCCGCGCTGATTGCGCCATTCCTGCGTGTGTCCAATTACGCCAAGATCGGCGGCGGTGTGCTGGGTGTGCTGCTGCTCGGATTTGTGGTGGTCACCGCGCGCCGGCGCCCGACCATGGAAGCGGAAATCGATGCGGCCCTTGGGGCGGATGAATTCGTTCCCTACTACCAGCCGATTGTAGATGCGATGGAGGGGCGGGCATCTGGCTGCGAGATGTTGCTGCGCTGGCAAAAGCCAAATGGCGAGTTGGTGCGCCCGGACGTGTTCATTCCCTTTGCCGAGGCCACCGGCCAGATCATGCCGATCACCTCGCGCATGTTGCGCAAGGTGGCGGCCGATCTTGACGTGGTGTGCCGCGAGCATCCCGATTTCACCGTCTCGATCAATCTGGTGGCCGAGCATTTCGCCTCCAGCGAGATCGTCGAAGACGTTGAGAAGGCCTTTTCCGGCAGTGCCGTCAGGCCGCAAAATCTGGTGTTCGAGATCACCGAACGCCGGCCGCTCAAAGACCTTGCCAAAGCCAGGCAGGTCATGGCCGAGCTTCAGGCGCTGGGCTGCCATATCGCACTTGATGATGCCTGCACCGGACATAGCGGCCTTGCCTATATCCAGAACCTCGGCATGGATGCGATCAAGATCGATCGCATGTTCATTGATGCCATAGGTCAGGATGCGGCCAGGTCGCGGGTGGTCGATGCCCTGATTGATCTCGGCCACCAGTTGGAGATGAAGATCGTCGCCGAAGGCGTTGAGACCGAGGAGCAGTTTTCCTGTTTGCGCAGCCGCAATGTGCGCTACTTCCAGGGCTTCCTTTTCGCCCGGCCAATGCCGGTATGGAGCCTCCGCTGCTTTGTTGCTGCCTTTCTGCCGGCCCCGGCAGCACCTGTCGCCCCGGCCAGAAACAAGGCTGGAACGGGGCGCCTGCTGGCGGTCGCCGCGGCAAGCTGTAGGCCCAGCTGGACACCCTGAAGAACCCTGTCTGCTGCCTGGAATCGGGTGACGAGAGCGCATTTACGACCGCGATGCGGGTCGGCCCTTTGCCTGGGTTGTGGTTCGGGATCTGGTTTCGCCGGGGCCGGGCTATGCCACGGAGCCTTTGCGCTCCCGGAACAGGAGCCGTTTCATACAGACCTTCCGAAGCCCAAATCCGCGCCATGCCCGTCCCGTAGGGCCTCCCTCCATTGGGGAGAAAAAATCGCGCCGCTAAAATCCCGCCCCTAATACAGATGCCGCTGGAAGCCGATGAAGGCGTCGCGGATCTTGTCGGCGCCGCCGAGTTGCGCCGCGCCCTCGCCGACGGCGCCGTATTTCAGTTCCAGCAACGGGCTCAGCTTGGTCCCGTCGAGTTCGCCGACGCCTTCCTTCACATATTGCGCCAGCACGAAGTCGATGAAGGCGCGAAGTTTTCCGTCATGGTCGGAGAGAATGCGGTCCCGCCGCCGGGCGACCCGTTCCCGCCGCGTGACGGGCGGCAGGGCGAAGGCGATATAGGCCAGAACGTCGAACAGGTCGCTCCGTTCGGCGTCGATGAGCTTGCGGATGCCGGCCAGTTGCGCCTCGCCGTAGCCGCGTTCGCCCAGTTCCCGCAAAAGCCGTTTCCGGGTTTCCGGCACGCGCCACAATCCGCGCAGTTCGTCCTCGTCCCTGAACAGTTCCGTCAGGTCGCCGAACAGTTTTTCGATGAAATCCGCCGCCGACATCGGCCTGCCGTCCGGCCCCCAGAAGCTTGTCGCCGCAATGTGCCGGATGGTGCGTTCCTTGCCGTCGGCGAGTTTTATCCTGAGGCGCCGGGGCGGTTCGTCGTCGTCGCGGTCCAACGGAGGCGGAGGCGCCTCGTCGAAACCGCCGGGCCCGTCGTCGTCCGGTCGCGCGGGAGGGTCCGCCGGTTCCGCCGGTTCGCCGTCCCAGTCCGGGTCGTTGAACCGTTCGTGCGCCTCCACGAAATCGTAGATCGTGAAATAATCCTTGCCGTCGTGGAGCCGCGTGCCGCGCCCGACGATCTGCTTGAACTCGATCATCGAATTGACCGGGCGCAGCAGCACGATGTTGCGCACGTTACGGGCGTCGACGCCGGTCGAAAGTTTCCGCGAGGTCGTCAGAATGGCGGGGACGGTCTTGTCGTTGTCCTGAAAGGCGCGCAGATGTTGTTCGCCCAATGCGCCGTCATTGGCGGTGACGCGGACGCAGTGGAACGGGTCGTCGCCGCCGCTCCGTTGATTGATCAGATCGCGGATCATCGCCGCGTGGTCCTGCGTGGCGCAAAACACCAGCGTCTTCTCGTTCCGGTCGATCTCGTCGAGCAGCAATCCGACCCGATAGGCTTCGCGTTCCTCGATGACGATGGCGCGGTTGAAGTCGGACTCGCCGAACGCGTCGCCCACCTCGACATGCCCGGACACCACCGCGTCGTCGCCGACATAGGTGTAGTCGTCGATCGTGGTCGCGAACCGCCGCACCTTGAACGGGGTCAGATAGCCGTCGTCGATCCCCTCCCTGAGCGAATAGACGTAAACCGGCTCGCCGAAATATCCGTAGGTGTCGGCGTTGGCGGCGCGTTTCGGCGTGGCCGTCAGCCCCAGTTGCGCCGCCGGTCGGAAATACTCCATGATCCCGCGCCAGGCGCTTTCGTCGTTCGCGCCGCCGCGATGGCATTCGTCGATGACGATGAAGTCGAAGAAATCCGGCGGATAATCGCCGTAGTTCTCCTCGCCCCTCTCGCCGGTCATGAAGGTCTGAAAAATGGTGAAGAACACCGAGCCGTTCCTGGGTACGCGCCCCTTGCGGCGGATGGAATCGGGGTCGATGCGCACCAGCGCGTCGTCGGCAAAGGCGGAAAAGGCGTTGTAGGCCTGATCGGCGAGAATGTTGCGGTCGGTGAGGAACAGGATGCGCGGACGGCGGGACGGCTTGCCGGAGAGATTCCAGCGGCTTTGAAACAGTTTCCAGGCGATCTGGAAGGCGATGGCGGTCTTGCCGGTTCCCGTGGCCAGCGTCAGCAGGATGCGTTTCTCGCCGGCGCCGATGGCCTCCAGCACCGCTTCGACGGCGTTGTGCTGATAGTAGCGCGCTCGCCACTGCCCGCCCTTGTCCTCGAACGGGATTTCGGCGAACCGGTCGCGCCAGAAATTTTGTTCCCCGAAGGTCGCTTTCCACAGTTCGTCCGGCGTCGGATAGGCGTCGATACGGCCTTCCGCGGCGGTCTGCATGTCGATCCGGTAGATGCCGACGCCGTTGGTCGAATAGGCGAAGCGGGCGCCCAGCCGCCGCGCGTATTCCCTGGCCTGCCCCACGCCTTCGGTGTCGCCGAGGTCGCGGCGCTTGGCCTCGATGGCGGCCAGCTTCCTGCCGCGATAGGTCAGAACGAAATCGCAGGCCAGCGCTTTTGAGCGCCGTCCGCCGCCGCCCTGCAACCGGCCCGGCGCGATGACCTCGCGGCAGATGAGGCTGCCTTCGACCGCGCCCCATCCGGCGGCGCGCAGGGCGGGTTCGATCAGTTCGGCGCGGGTGTCGGCCTCGTTCATGCGCCGGCCTCCTTCCACAGCGCGTCGTCGATATTTTTGAATGTCCGCTCGAACATGGATGCGGTCGCCTCGTTTCCCGTAGCCGGCGAAAAATTAGAGCCGCGCCCGCGCCGGCGTCAATGGATTGCGAACAGGGTGCGACTTCGCCCGGTATCCTGAAATCCGCTTATGCCGGGCGCCGCGCTTGACATGCGGCTCCGGCCCCCCGCCTGCCGTCGGTGTTTTGGAAGCCGGGCGTATTGGCGATGGCGTCAAGGCGATGAATCGGCTAAAGCGTCAACCCTCGACACGAGGCGCCCGCGCTGAATGTGATCGTTGGAGGGCGGCCGGTTCGCCTGGGTCGGTAAGCGGTCGTTTACTGGCGGCGCGGGATCAATCTGCGCTGAAAAAGCTCTCTCCGGTGATGCCGGCGTTTCCGAAATGGCAATCATGGGATGTGATTTGGGCCTTTTGCCACCTTTTGTGTTTCACGTGTCGAAAGGTAGGTGCAGTCCGTCATGTGGTCCAGTCGATAGAGGACTTGCAAGAAGTCAGGTCGTGAGCCTTGAGCTATCCATTGTGGATTCCCATATTCTCACATCGTTGTATATGGTGCCTCATTCCCCAAAATGGCAGTTGAGAGAGAAATCGAAGCGAGTGTAAAATGGCAGAAAAAAAGGTTGTATTCGTGGCTTTCGCAATCGAAGACGAGGGTGCTAGGAATCTCCTCAAGGGGCAATCGCTCAACACGAAGTCCCAATTCGAGTACATCGATATGTCCGTCAAAGAGCCTTACGACACGGAGTGGAAGCAACGCGTCCGTACTCGTATCCGCCGTTCGGACGGGGTGATTGCCCTTGTGAGCAAGAACTCTCTCGACTCAAGCGGCCAGAAATGGGAAATCCAGTGCGCCCGAAAGGAACGCGTTCCGATACGTGGCATCTGGGCGTACGGGGAAGACCGCACGGATATCCCGGGTCTGAATACCAAGGTGTGGACCTGGGATAACATAAAGGCGTTTATCGACACTCTGTGAGGAGCGACGGGATGCGAAAGGCGCTGGTAGTCGGCATCGATCACTATGAAAACGTCGACCCACTATACGGGTGCGTGAAGGACGCCCGCAGCGTCAACGAAATGCTAGAGCGGAACGCCGATGGGTCTGTGAACTTCAAAACTCCCCGCCTCATGACGGCCAGCGGCCCTGAGGAGAAGATATCACGGAAACAGCTTCGTGAAGCCATCCGACAGCTCTTCGACGGAGACAGCGAGATTGCGCTCCTCTACTTCGCTGGGCACGGTTACATCGAGTCGACCGGAGGCTACCTCTGCTCATCCGATATGGGATCTGAATGCGAAGGCATTGCGCTAAACGACGTGATGACTTGGGCAAATCAATCGACCGCCCGGAACAAGGTCATAATCCTGGATAGCTGTCACAGCGGCGTGGTCGGCGAGAGGACGCCCGCATCGATATCAGAGCTCAGCGAAGGCATGACCATATTGACCGCGTCGACGAGGGATCAATACGCGAATGAGTGCAATGGTGCCGGATTGTTCACATCGCTCTTCGTCGACGCGTTGGACGGGGCAGCCGCCAACCTAGTCGGGGAGGTGACGCCCGGAAGCGTCTACGCACACATCGATCAGTCGCTCGGCCCGTGGGCGCAACGTCCAGTGTTCAAGACGAACGTTAAGACCTTCGTGTCACTCAGGAAGGCAAAGCCGCCTCTTGAACTCGCCGACCTTCGCAGAATCGCCAAGTTCTTTCCAGTTGCAGGCTTCAAGTTTCCGCTTGATCCGGCCTACGAGCCGGAGCGCAATGGCAACGAACCGGAGGGGACACCCGACCCGGACCCCGACAAGACGACCGTTTTCGCCATTCTCCAGAAGTTCAATCGCGTCAATCTTGTCGTTCCCGTCGGTGCCCCGCACATGTGGCACGCAGCGATGAGCAGTAAGGCGTGCAAGCTCACGGTGCTCGGCGAACACTACAGGAATCTGGTCCAGAAAAGTATGTTGTAGAGCACGGACCAAGAGACGACGCGGCGCACATTGAAAAAACATATCGACCTATTAGGGTGTGAACCCAATTCGCGGATCGCTTGCCGCTCATTCAAGTTTCCGGTTCACTCTGCTGCACGAGCTGTCCCATCTGGCAAAGCACTTTGAGATCCTGTCATCGACGGATCACGTCTTTTTTGATGAGCCGGATATCGAGACGGACGACAAGACCGAAGCCGAGGCCGACTCCCTTGCCGGGAACGGTCCGGTCCCTTTGAAGTTTGCGAAGGTCTGCAAAAAGGAGTTTGCGCGGACCGAGGAGAGCGAGGAAGCGAGCGAAGAAGCGGGCGTGCATGTCTCCATTGTCGCCGGCCGCCGGCGGAAGGAACATGGGGATGACAAGAAATTTTCGCGTCCGATCGAAAGGAACGCCGTGCGCGCCATGCTGCGGAGCGCATAGTCCTCATGTACGGCGAACTGCCGTACACTTGACATGTACGCCTGTTTCCCGTACATGGAGTGAGATTGAAACACGCAACCGATCTGATCCGGTTGAGCCTGACGCTGAAAGGAAACGGCAATGTTGGCGTTTGAGGATATGGCGGCTTCGGTCGACGAGCCCAGGAGCGCTCGCCTGGAGGTGCGCACGCAGCCCTCTGTGAAAGACGCGATCAATCGTGCAGCCACGCTGAACGGTGTGGATGTCAGTTCCTTTGTCGTGAACGCCGCCTACAATGCCGCGCGATCGACGATTGAAGCGCATAAAGTCACGGTGCTCGAAAGCGAGGCGGACAAAGAGGCGTTCTTTAAGGCGCTCGACAATCCCCCCGGTCCGACGAAGCGCCTGAAGGAAGCGTTCGCACGGCGCGAGAAACTGATTGCGAATGCCGACTGACGTCGAAGACCGAGCATCGTTCACAATCCGGCCGTTCGATCCCGGGATACATGATCGGGCGGCTTTTTCTTGTGGCGTTCCGCAAATCGACAACTATCTCAAGCTGACCGCCAAGAAGGGCGGCAAGGCCGATGTCGTCCGCATCCGGGTCGTCGTTGACGCCGGGAACCGCATAGTCGGATTCCACGGGATCAACATGCATGCCGTCGCCGTCGAAGACATGCCCGCCGCCTATCGAAAGAAGGCCATGAAACATGGGCTGCTTCCGGCCGCGTTCATCGCGATGATCGGAGTGGACAAAAAACATCGGGGCAATGGACTCGGCGGCGCTCTGGTCGCGGACGCCTTGAGTCGAATCGCGCGGGCCTCCGACGAAATCGGAACATGCGTTATCATGCTCGATGTCTTCGATGACGGAGACGCCGATGCCGTTGCGCGGCGCAAAACCTGCTATGAAAGCTTCGGTTTCATTCCCCTCCCCGATCAACCGCTCAGGCTCTTCATGCCGATCGCCACGGCGCGTGAAGCGTCAGGATGAGCCATGGACGGTGACAAAGAGTATTTTACGACGCGCAGACCGCAATCCGTCGATCCTCTTTCTCATCATGCGGCGCAATCTCGATTGAGACCGGATCGAGTTCGCAGGTCGTGAGCCTGGCGTTGACGCGGCGAGCGGCATGGCCGGCGCGGAGCCATTTTCCGGCGCGCTCGATATCGAATCGCGGGCGTCGCTTACCCGGCTCCGGTTTCATGGCTTCATCGAGCGCCACGGCCAGTTCGTCAATTCGATAGAGCCCGCCGGCGGTGGGCAACGGCATCTTGCGCTGCTGCAATGCCTGCCTCCTGACATTCAGCTTTTCGGCGACATCGGCAAGGCTTACGAGATCGGGGCGGACCTCACGCAGTTTCGCGCCTGCCGGCAGGGTTTTTATGAGCGCGCGAGCCGCTTCCAGGATAACCGTCTCGGCCTCGTCGCCCTCCGATTCGAGTTCCACGCCGAGCAGGCCGGGAACCCCGGCGCCGACCAGGGAGTCATCGAACCCGGCCTCGAAAACAGCATTCGAGAGATCGAACGGATCGTGTTCGCCCTCCGGGAGCGCGAACACGAGTTCGAACTCAAACTGTTCAGCCATCGTTTTCATCCTCTTCATCGAGCTTTGCGCACGCCAGCGCTTTTCGCTTCAACTTTTTGGCATATCGTTCCGGATCCTTCGGAGTGGACCAGATCGACATTTGACAGAACTCGCCGCATCTGCACTCTTTGCTGTTCGCAGGACACCGGAGCAGGCCCCATGCATGTCCCCGGCCTTCTACGATCATCCAACCGAGAGCCTCGAGTTCTTCAAGTACGGCTTCGATCTCCTTCGACTTGCGCTTCTTACGAGGCAACGTATGCTCCTCGCCATATCTTGTCAACGGACAAGTTAAAAACCGTCATATTCACCGTGCGGGTCGCAAGGAAATGTGAGGAGCGCCGTCCGCCGCCGCCCTGCAACCGGCCCGGCGCGATGACCTCGCGGCAGATGCGTCTGTCTTCGACCGCGCCCCACCCGGCGGCGCGCAGGGCGGGTTCGATCGGTTCGGCGCGGGTGTCGCCCTCGTTCATGCGCCGGCCTCCGCAAGGACGGGTTCGGCGCGGGTGTCGGCCTCGTTCATGCGCCGGCCTCCGCAAGGACGGGTTCGGGTTCGCCGGCGAAGGCTTTGTGCGGGATGGATTGCTCAAGGCCGGCCAACGGATCGGGTTTGCGTCGGGCGGCGCAAGCAAGCCCGGTCGAATTGGCCTTGAGTTCGTCGGGAATGGCTGCGATGGCGGCCGGCTTCCCGCCGCGATCGGTCAGAACGAAATCGCAGGCCAGCGCTTTTGAGCGCCGTCCGCCGCCGCCCTGCAACCGGCCCGGCGCGATGACCTCGCGGCAAATGCGGCTGCCTTCGGTCGCGCCCCACCCGGCGGCGCGCAGGGCGGGTTCGATCGGTTCGGCGCGGGTTTCGGCTTCGTTCATGCGCCGGCCTCCGCAAGGACGGGTTCGGGTTCGCCGGCGAAGGCTTTGTGCGGGATGGATTGCTCAAGGCCGGCCAACGGATCGGGTTTGCGTCGGGCGGCGCAAGCAAGCCCGGTCGAATTGGCCTTGAGTTCGTCGGGAATGGCTGCGATGGCGGCCGGCTTCCCGCCGCGATCGGTCAGAACGAAATCGCAGGCCAGCGCTTTCGAGCGCCGTCCGCCGCCGCCCTGCAACCGGCCCGGCGCGATGACCTCGCGGCAAATGAGGCTGCCTTCGACCGCGCCCCATCCGGCGGCGCGCAGGGCGGGTTCGATCGGTTCGGCGCGGGTGTCGGCCTCGTTCATGCGCCGGCCTCCGCAAGGACGCGGTCGGGTTCGGCGCGGACGCGGTCGGCGGTCAGTTCGCCGGCGAAGGCTTTGTGCGGGATGGATTGCTCAAGGTCGGCCAACGGATCGAGTTCGCGTCGGGCGGCGTAAGCAAGCCCGGTCGAATTGGCCTTGAGTTCGTCGGGAATGGCGACGATGGCGGCCGGCTTCCCGCCGCGATCGGTCAGAACGAAATCGCAGGCCGGCGCTTTTGAGCGCCGTTCGCCGCCGCCCTGCAACCGGCCCGGCGCGATGACCTCGCGGCAAATGAGGCTGCCTTCGACCGCGCCCCATCCGGCGGCGCGCAGGGCGGGTTCGATCGGTTCGGCGCGGGTGTCGGCCTCGTTCATGCGCCGGCCTCCGCAAGGACGGGTTCGGCGCGGTCGGCGGTCGGTTCGCCGGCGAAGGCTTTGTGCGGGATGGATTGCTCAAGGCCGACCATCGAAATCGTGAAGCGTCCGGCAAGCCTCACCGGCTTCGTCGTCATCGCCCGGCATTGGGTGGTCGAAAGAACCTTTGCCTGGCTGGAACGCTGTCGCCGTTCGGCAAAAGACCGGGAACGTTCTATCGCATCCGCCGACGCTTGGACGCTCATCGCAGCCATCCGAAGAGCAGTACGCAACGTCGCAAGAAAAATTGCTCAAGAATTTTGAGTCAGACTCTTACAGATCCTCCAAAATTTTGGAATTTTTATCGATCTCTTCATTAAGCACCCCCTTAAACTCCTCCGCAAAGTTAATCGCCAAAGCCTGAGCTTCCGCCCTAGGGAGATCATGGTCTTTGCCCTCAAAACTCTCTTCGTACTTCGCTTCTATTCCCTTAATTATCATGGATAACTTGTCTCTACTTTCTTTGCCTAATCTATGCGTTATACCAAAATACAAGTCACGAGATTCTGCGTAGAGCTTGAGAAGATCATTAATGGGTAATTTTTTATTATGCATTTTTGATGCATTTATTTCACCATTTATTTTGGAGACAATTGCCACAACTCTTGCCTTAACGGGTTCTAGTACAGCAACATTTGTAAATCTGTCCTCAAAAATTAATTGCTCGCGCTGTATTTTAACTGTTGATTGATATGTTAAGTAAGCCGTGAGTACTGAAACAATGATTGCAAGAAAAGACAGCACGGTATCAATTTTTACGTACATCTATCTCTCCACGCAGGGGTCTAATTTGAAGACCCCTTCTCCAGTCTAAACCAGCGTATAGAATAGCTATTCAGACGGTATAGAATAGCTATTCAGACGGTATTGTTAAGCGGTATTGTCAAGTTTTTTGCCTTTTTGGCTGGCTACGGTCAGGGGATGAAGATACCTGTTTCCATGCCGCGCCTGAAAGGCTTTCGTTTTCCACGCGAGATCATCACCTATGATGTCTGGGCTATCACCGGTTTGCCTTGAGCACGGCCGATGTCGAGGACCTGCTCGCCGAGCGCGGAGTCATTGTCAGCCGGGAAAGCGTTCGACACTGGGTCAATCGGTTTGGCCGGCACTTTGCCGACTGCATCAAGCGGGTCGGCCTCGTTCATGCGCTGGCCTCCGCAAGGACGGGTTCGGCGGCGGTCAGTTCGCCGGCGAAGGCTTTGTGCAGGATGGATTGCTTGAGGCCGGCCAACAGATCGAGTTTGCGTCGGGCGGCGCAAACAAGCCCGGTCGAATTGGCCTTGAGTTCGTCGAGAATGGCGACGATACGCTTTTGTTCGGGGAGGGGTGGAAAGGCGATGGGCTGTTTGCGAACCTGCCCATCATTCACGGCAGGATAGCTTGCACCCGATTGCAGAGCCTCAACGGCATCTGAAAACGACTTCGTGAAAAGGTGGTAGTAGAGAAATCGCCCATCTATTCCTGCTCTCGGACGGAAGACAAAAAAACCAGTGCTGCATATCTCGCCATGCAGCCACTTTGGCACCATGGCAATCCGCCTAAGCGTTGGTCGGATGGTGGCGAAAATTATGTCGCCTTCTTCTACCTTCCTCCGAGCTCGGCTTGGAGCATCCTTTCCCAAGAGTTCGGCGGCTTCCGAGACTTCAAATGTACGGTTGGAAACGGAGGAAACATCCACATAGCGAAAGGACTTGTCAGGGCTCTTCCGTGGATCACAGGTTTGCATCGGCAAAGTAACGTCACCTAGCGTGGACGTTTCCCATCCCTCCCTCACAACATCGTCTTGGGCGACAATCGCGCTGTTCAGTTTCGACGCCTGTTCATCGTTTGCGGAAAGAACCGCATTCAAATAACTCTCGAAAAGCTCGCGGGCGTTGGCGAGGTTCTTTTCGGTGTTGGCGACGGCGCGGTCGATGCCCTGAAACGCTTCATCGAGAATGGCGACGATGCGCTTTTGTTCGGGGAGGAGTGGAAGCGGGATTTCGTATCTTTCAATGAAATCCTTCGGAACCCGTTTGTGACCGACCGCGCCGGTCATCACCTTTGACCCGGCATCGCGGAAGCGGTCTTGTGACAAAAAGTAGAACAGGTACTCAGGGTCGATCTTTTTTCGACACCGGAAGACTACGAACTCGCTGGAGCCAAATCCCACGCCGTTCTCCAGTCCGCGGGCAATGCCCAGCTTGCCGTTCTCAAAGCAGGGTGTGATTTTTGCGAGAAGCACGTCGTTCTCTGCGAAATATGTATAGCTTCCATAAACCTCAGCGAGTGGTCGCGTTCCATCGGTATCAATAGCCTTGGTATATATGCCCAATTGATCCATCGGCACGAAAGACACGCTGTCGGCGTCTGAAAGCGTCTGTTTTGCCATCTTCTTGGGGGGCTTGATCTGGCAGGCTTCGGCCAAAGTGGTTCTGGACCAGCTTTGTGTCACAGCATTCCCCGGATGCTTTTCAGGATTTTTGCGCTTTCCGCGTCCAGCGCCGCGATCTCGGCAATGATCTCTTCCGGCGCGCGCGGCGGCGCTTCCTCCTCCCGGTTCGGGTTCCTGACCGACAAATCCCGGGTCGCCGGATCGATGTCGCCGATGTCGACGCTCCACGATTTCGGGCTTTCGGCGAAATCCGCCTGCAACGCCACGAACTCCTTCAGATCGTCGTCGTTCAGCGCGTTGGTCTTGCCGAGGCTGCGGCCCGGATCGAGTTGATAATACCAGACGCGTCTTGTCGGCGCGCCCTTGTCGAAGAACAACACCACCGTCTTGACGCCGGCCCCGACGAACGCGCCGCCGGGACAATCGAGAACGGTGTGCAGATCGCAGCTTTCCAGCAGTTCCCGGCGCAGCGCCGTCGCCGCCCCGTCCGAATTGGACAGAAAGGTGTTCTTGATGACGATGGCGGCGCGTCCGCCGGGTTTGAGCATTTTGATGAAATGTTGCAGGAACAGGAACGCCGTCTCGCCGGTTCTGATCGGAAAGTTCTGCTGCACCTCCTTGCGCTCCTTGCCGCCGAACGGCGGATTGGCGAGGATCACGTCGAACCGGTCCTTCGGCCGGATGTCGGCGACGTTCTCGCCGAGCGTGTTGGCGTGGACGATATCGGGCGCCTCGACGCCGTGCAGGATCATGTTCATGACGCCGATGACATAGGCGAGCGGTTTCTTCTCCCTGCCGTGAAAGGTGCGGGTCTGGAGCGTTTCCAGATCGCCCGTCGTCAGGTCCGGCTTCGCGGAAAGATGGTCGAACGCCTCGCACAGGAAGCCCGCCGAACCCGCCGCACCGTCGTAAATCCGTTCGCCGATTTCCGGCCCGACCACCCGGATCATGGCGCGGATGAGCGGGCGCGGCGTGTAATATTCGCCGCCGTTGCGCCCGGCGTTGCCCATCCGCTTGATCTTGGCTTCGTAAAGCTCGGAAAGCTCGTGCTTCTCGTCCTGCGTGTTGAAGCTCAGCCGGTCGACAAACTCCAGCGCGTCGCGCAGCGCATAGCCGCTGCGGAACCTGTTGCCGATCTCGCCGAAAATCTCGCCGATCTTGTATTCGACGGTGTCGGGGCCGCCGGCGCGCCGCCGGAAGCCGCGCAGATAGGGAAACAGTTCGTCGTCGACGAACCCGATCAGGTCGTCGCCGGTCAGCGCCGCGTCGTGGTCGAGCCGGCCCTGCCGGTCCTTCGGCGCGGCCCATGCCGACCACCGGTATTCGCCCCGGACGATTCGATCGTGCGGCGTGCCCTCAAGTTCGGCCTTCAGTTTCCGCTCCCGTTCGAGATCGTCGAGATATTTCAGGAACAGCAGCCAGGAGGTCTGTTCCGTATAGTCGAGTTCGGTCGTGCACCCGGCCTCCTTCCACAGCACGTCGTCGATATTTTTGAATGTCTGCTCGAACATCTGCGCGTCCGTCCCCGTATCTTGAACCTGCGGAGAACCCTACCCGGTGACGGTGACGTTTTGAACCGCCCGTCGTCGATGAGAAGCCGGCGGCGGCGAACAGGGTGCGACTTCGCCCCGTATCCCGAGTTTATGCCGCGCGCCGTCGACGGAAGCAGACATATGGGAACGAGCGAGTCGAACTTTAGCAGGGGCGGTGGCCGGCCGGGCGGAGAAGGTCGTTTCTGCGAAGCCTTTGAATTGATTGGCGGTCAGCGGCAGGCTTACGAGAGATGTCAAGCCATGATATCCAAACCAAAAAAATCCTCCGATACAAGATTCGCAACCATGATCGAACGCACCTTCCAAGACATTCCCGACGAAAAAATCAGTGAAGCGGACCGGCAATCTTTTTTGATCGGCCTGGGTTGGGCGCGAGGAGCATCGTGGGACGACCTGCTGCGTTCACAACGCATACTGATGATCTCCGAAGCCGGTGCGGGGAAGACCTACGAATGCCGCGCACAGGCGGAACGTCTGTGGACAGCGGGTGAGCCGGCGTTTTTCGTCGAACTGGCGTCCTTGGCGACCGAAGACCTTCGCGATCTGTTGGATCCGGAAGAAGAAGCCCGACTGGACGCTTGGCTGGCCTCACAATCCGACGTGGCGACATTTTTTCTGGACTCGATCGACGAACTGAAACTGACCTTGCGCTCGTTCGAGCGTGCGCTCAAGCGGTTGAAGAAGCGCATCGGAAATCGGCTTCACCGGGCGAGGATCGTCATAACGACGCGACCGGTCCCTTTCGACGAACGATTCGTCCGAAACGTGCTGCCTGTTCCTCCGGCGCCTTCCTCGGAGTCCAACGAAGAGACATTTGCGAAGATCGCAATGGGTGACCGTTGGGAGCATCAGGACGACAAAAGCAAGAACCGGCCGCCGGCATGGCGATCGGTAGCCTTGATGCCGCTGTCGGACGAACAGATTATCGAATTTGCCCGAGACCGGGGCGTGAACGACCCCGTTCTCCTTCTGGAGGATTTGCAGCGTCGCAATGCTCAAGAGTTTGCGCGCAGACCTCAGGACCTCATCGAACTGTGCGCGGACTGGCGCCAACACAAGCGCATCCGTACGCATCGCGATCAGGTCGCGACGAATGTCCGGGTGAAACTGCTTCCTGGCGACGACAGATCCGAGGCGGCGGAATTGTCCGCCGACAAGGCGATAGAAGGGGCCGGCCGACTTGCGCTCGCAGGTCAGGTGACGCGACGTCTGACCGTCCGCCATAACGCGGCATCCGACGTTGCTGACGAGGAGGCCGCTCTCGACCCGGCGATCGTCCTGTCCGATTGGAGGCCGGACGAACGAAAAACGCTGCTTGAACGTCCGCTTTTTGGCTTCGCGTCATATGGTCGAGTACGATTCCATCATCGTTCGGTTGCCGAGTATCTTGCCGCGGAGCGGCTCTTGGCTCTTCGGGAACAAGGCATGCCGTTTCGAGCCCTCAAACGGCTTCTCTTCGCGGAGACAAAAGGCAAGACGATCGTTCGACCGTCGAAGCGGCCGGTGGCGGGTTGGCTGGCGCTCCGAGAAGATAGGGTATTTGAGATCTTGCGGGACAACGAGCCCGCTGTGCTCTTGAACGAAGGCGATCCCGGGTCGCTCACACAAACACAAAGAAACCGGGCTCTTCGCGCCTATTCCGACCGTTACGGTCCTGGTGGGTGGCGAGGTCTTCAGGCGCCTCACATACAGGTCCATCGCTTTGCATCGAAAGAGTTGGCGGGCGAAATCGATCGGATTTGGCATGGCGGGGTGGAAAATCCGGATGTGCGGAAAATCCTTATCGGTCTCATTGAAGCGGGATGTATCGACGCTTGTGCGGACATCGCATTCCATGTCGCCCGGGACATCGGGACATCCGCGGTCGAGCGCATAAAGGCTCTTGATGCGCTGGTCGCCCTCGATGACAGGAGGCTGAGCGAAATCGCCGCCGATGATCGGTGGCCCGATCGATTGGCGCTCGGTGCGGTACTACGCCTTTTTCCGAAGTACATGCCGGTTGAGCGGCTTTGTCAGGCTCTTCGATGGATAAAGCGGGACAATCCCAGTGTGGGCGACCTTAGATGGCAACTGCCGATGTTGATAACGGCATCGGCCCTCGACCTCCCTGTTCTTGAGGAGCTTCGCGATGGCCTCGTGACGCTGGTTTCAGCAGGGCTAAAATGGCGAGAAGAGTTTCCGCATATCACCAGCCACCGGCCACATTTCAGCGGGGCGCTGGCCGCAACATGCGAACGCGGCCTCGATATCGGCCGGGACGACAAGTGGCTTCATGCCGGCGCACTCGCGATGCGATTGCATAACCGGGACCATGCCGGCGACGAGCCGATCAAGTTGCTTCGAGAACGGCTGACCAATCTGAATGCGGAGGATAATGCCCGTCTCTTCTGGATCGATGATGCTCTGCTTCAGTCGCTCCACGAAGTCAAAGACCCTTGGAAACGGTTCGCGGAGATTAATCAGACTTATGATGGGCCGGTCCAACTGAGACCGGATCGGGATCTGGCCTGGGTGAGCGAAGCGCTGGGCGACGCGACGCGCGATCGAGGCGAACGCGCGCTGCTCCTGGAGGCAGCCATCAATTTATCGCCCGGTCGTGATGCCTGGAAGGGAAACGATGAGGGGCTTAGGCCCCTCATAGCCGATGAACCTTCATTCGTGCATAGGGTTGACGATTGGCTGAAGCCATCGAAGCACGAAAAAGAAGATCGTCGTTTGGAAAAGAAGCATGCTAAACTAAAAAAGCGGGAGGAACGCCGAAAGGCCAAGGGCCGTGACAGTTGGGTTCGGTTTTGGCGCGAGGTCGCCAATCGGCCTGAAGACGCCTTTTCCGCTAAGCGGAGCCGGGGCACGGCTTATAACTTATGGCTCACCATGCGCCATGACGGTGACGACAGTCGGTCGTCGGGCTGGAATCGTCGCTTCATTGAAAAGCAGTTCAATCGAGAAACGGCCGACAGGCTTCGCCGCGTTCTGATGAAGATCTGGCGCGATGATCGCCCGACCTTTCCCAGCGAAAGACCGGAAGACAAGCGTAATACCCTTCTTGTATACTGGCAGCTCGGTCTGGCGGCGATCTATGCCGAAGCGGAGGATCGCGACTGGGCAAATAAGCTCAGCGATGCAGAGGCGCGGTTAGCGGCGCGGTACGGCCCGATCGAACTAAACGGCCTCCCTCAATGGATGGAGGCTCTCGCGGAAGCGCATCCGGACGCGGTGGACCGGACGCTTGGGAATGAACTGTCTTGGGAACTGAACCAGGCGCCGGGCGCGCATGGCCATTCGGGCTTGCTTCAAGGAATTGACTATGCGCCGGAAAAAGTCGCGAAACCATTTCTGCCGCGCCTCGAATCCTGGCTGGATGCGGACGGAGACCTGGTCGGTGACGCCGACAACGCGATCGGAAGGGTTCGGCAAGTTACGCGCGTAATTTTGAAGCATGGTGATGACGCCGCAATTGCGAAACTTCAGGAACGGGCGCTCCAAAGGCTTGAACGAAAGTTGACGCCTGCGCCGCGTCTGGTCTGGTTGTCGACCCTGATGCGGATCGATCCGCCGGCGGGCGTCGAAAAGCTGGAAGGCGAGATTGAGATAGTTGAGCCGGCCGAGCGGTCCGAGGCCGTGACGTGGTTCGCCGGTCTCTTTGGGGATCGTCAGAACGCAATTGGTTTGAGTGACGAGCGCTTCACTCCGCAACTGTTGCTGCGGCTGCTTCGTCTCGCCTATCGCCATGTCCGGATCCAGGACGATGCACAGCATGAAGGGTCCTATTCACCGGATACGCGGGATGAAGCCGAACAGGCGCGCAATAGCATTGTCACCGCATTGTTCAACGCAAAGGGCGAAGAGGGTTTGGCGGCCAAGCTCGAGATGGCTGCCGATCCTTTGTGTGCCGATTTCAAGGATCTAATTTTGACCGTGGCGGAAGAGAATTGGGCGCAAGAAATCGATGCTGACGTATTCGATCAAACGCAAGCGGTAGCGCTCGATCAAAGCGGCGAAGCGCCGGCCGCAACGAATGAAGCCATGTTCGCCATCTTGAAAGATCGTTTGTCTGACCTCGACGACCTTCTTCTGCAAGATACTTCGCCGCGGGAAGTCTGGGCGGGAATATCAGACGAGAAAGTCATGCGCCGGGGAATCGCGCTGGAACTGAGCCATGCGGCGAACTCGATCTACACTGTGGATCAGGAGGCTGTGACGGCGGACGAAAAGGAAACCGATATTCGCTTGCATTCTGTAGACTCGGCTCATGAAGCGGTGATCGAGCTCAAGCGTGGCGACGGACGCACCGCGAAAGACCTGCGCGATGCCATCGGGAATCAACTCGTGAAAAAATATATGGCTGCAAAGCATAGCAGGGCCGGCGCCTTGCTGGTGACCCTCGCGAAAGATCGAAAGTGGGAACATCCGGACGAGAACCGCCGGATCGGTGTCGATGAACTTTTTGAGCTGCTGCGCAAAGAGGCCGAACGAGTTCAGGAAGCTCCGGGCGGCGCCGTCTTACTAGCTGTCCATTTCCTCGATTTACGGCCCAGGCTCACCATTGAGAGAAAAAACTAGGGTGTGAACCCAATTCGCCGATCGCTTGCCGCTCATTCAAGTCTCTGGTCTACTGCCGGAAAAGGCGGCTGCCATGGCGGGATTCCATCTGAGCGACGAAGAATATGCAGCACTATTGGCCCACACAGCGAAACCGACGCCCGGTCCGTCCCGATCGAGCCCGACGATCGTCCCGATGACAGACCACGTTACGGCCGAGCGCCGCTCATACATAATGTCAAAGGTCGGGCATAGGGACACAAGGCCCGAACTCGCACTCCGCCGCGCCCTGCACCGGCTGGGATACCGATTCAGGCTCCACCGGCGGGATCTGCCAGGTACCCCCGACATCGTGTTCCCTTCTCGCCGCAAGGTCGTCTTCGTGCATGGCTGCTTCTGGCACGGACACGGGTGCAGGTGGGGCAGACTGCCGAAGTCTCGACCGGAATACTGGCAACCGAAGGTTGAAACAAACAGAGAACGTGATAAGAGAGCGTTGACCGAGCTGAACGAAACCGGATGGGAGCCGCTGGTCGTCTGGCAGTGCGAGTTGCGGGATCTCGACTCCGCAGTTCGCCGTGTCGAAGATTTCCTGCGAAGCCGGGTTTCGCCGGTCGAGACGGCAACGCGCCGATATGTTGGGTAAAACGATAGGGGGAAGGCATGGCGAGACCGATTGGAGTCGACCTGTTCGCAGGCGCGGGAGGCATGAGCCTCGGCTTTGAACAAGCCGGCTTCGACGTGGTCGCGGCGGTCGAACTCGATCCGGTCCATGCCGCAGTGCATAAGTACAACTTCCCGCACTGCGCCGCGATCCCGCGATCCGTCACGGACGTCTCCGGAGACGACATCCGCGCGGCGGCGAAGATCGGCCATCGACGCGTCGACGTCGTGTTCGGCGGCGCTCCCTGCCAAGGGTTCTCGCTCATCGGAAAGCGCGCCCTCGACGATCCGAGAAATTCTCTCGTCAAGGACTTCGTGCGCATCGTCAGGGAAATGGATGCCGCCTATTTCGTCTTCGAAAACGTGAAGGGTCTCACCGTAGGCAGGCACCGGAAATTTCTGTTCGAGTTGATTGAGGAGTTCGAGGCGGCCGGCTACGATGTTCGGAAGGATTGGCGGGTGTTGAACGCCGCCGATTACGGCGTGCCTCAGGACCGGCAGAGGTTGATCCTCATGGGGACCAAGAAGGGTCGCGATCTTCCGGCATATCCCAGGACGATTACCGAAAGGCCGACTTGCGAGGCCGCGCTGGGCGATCTACCCGACGCCGAAACCTTCGAAGAACTCCGGTCGTCGGATTCCGTCGAGGCGTCGGTTTTCGGCAAACCGAGCAGGTACGCAGAGCCGCTCCGCGGCCTCGGAAACGATGCGTGGGCATACGGGCGCCCGCGAAATTGGAACCCGAACCGACTGACCGCGAGCGCCCGCACCGAGCACACCGAAATTTCCAGACGTCGCTTTCGAGAGACCGAGCAGGGGCGGGTGGAACCGATCTCGCGCTTCTTCAAACTTCCCGCCAACGGCGTTTCGAACACTCTCAGAGCGGGGACGGACTCGGCCCGCGGAGCTTTCACCAGCCCGAGACCTATCCATTACGCCTACGCCCGATGTGTGAGCGTAAGGGAAATGGCGCGTTTGCACGGTTTTCCCGACTGGTTTCGGTTCAACGTCACCAAGTGGCACGGAGCGCGTCAGATCGGCAATGCGGTACCGCCGCTCCTCGCACGCGCCATCGCTTCCGCGGTGATCCGCGCACTGGGCGTTGAACCTACGCGCCCTGCAGAAGCCATCGACCTAGGGGACGAAATGCTGCTGGCGATGGGGAACGCCGAGGCGGCCGAGCACTTTCAGGTCGAGAACCCGATAGGGCGGCGCGACAAGAAGAGCGGCGCCAGGAAACGGAAACAAGACGAGATCGAAGCCTCATATGCCCTTAACGGGCGGGCGCAGTTCGTAGATGGCGTAGCTGGCTAAGGTAAGCTCATCCAACGTTGGCGCGTCTGCCCGTTTCACGGCCTCGAACTCCGTCAGATAGAATCCGACGCCCTTGACGGTCCGTAGCCCTATGGGAATGACGGTCTCGACTTCCGCCTCGACGAAGGCGGCCTGAACCTGGTTGATTATCTGACTGGGTATCAAGGGATCCTTTTCTTGCTTCGCTTCACAGGTGACCAATACCGAGTCCGGGCGCTTCGGGTCGCCGGCCTTGCCCAGGAAAAGAGCATCGATTTCCGTCGAGCGGAGTTTGATCCCCGTCTGTAGGTGGGTCAGTTCGAGAAGAGGAAACGCCGGCGCGACTGCGAAATGCGTTTCGACGACGCGTAGATTGATCGCGGTCTGAATGAGCCAGGTTTCATCCGAGCGCCCAAGAGACTTTGTGACGAGCGGTAGGCTGGTCGATTGGACGAGGAAGCGCGGTGCATCCTCTCGGACCTTGAATGCGTCCGGAAACGGCTCCGTCTGTTCCGGGCGATAGGGGATGAACTCGAAGCATTCGCCGTCGCCTGTCCTTTGAATCCCGGTGAATCGCTTGGCGGCAACAGAGGCGGGCCAGTTCTTCGAGGCGTTCGCGCCGCGGAGCAGGTCCTTCATGAAGTTGGCCGGGTTACGATCGCTGAGCGTGGACCCATGCGTCTTGTTGCATTCGCGGATGGCTTGCGCCACGTCGTCGAGGCTCATCAGGCTCTTGTCGAGGGACCCGGTCGCCTCGCTCCAATGCTTATCGAACAGGTGCTCGACGATCTTCGTCTTCTGAGAACGCGCCACGCGACTTCTTCCCTCTGAAAACTCAAGCATTTATCGCCCGAGTAGGAGGCGCCGATCAATCCCCTTTATCCCGTTTCGATTGCGTTGCGCACGGGACCGATGCCGCAGCGACTGCCACTATAGTCAAGCGTTTACTGTTCGAACGAGGCGAAATTTGGAAGGTATCGGTAGAATTCCGCATAGGCTCTGCCAGCCGACTCGGGGATCGGGCCAAGCTTTAGTTCACGAAAATCGTTACAAGGTAGGCTCCGATCTAAGTGTCTCATTTCGTGCGGCGTAAGCAACGGAACCTTGATCTTCACTCCCTCACAGCATTCCCCGGATGCTTTTCAGGATTTTTGCGCTTTCCGCGTCCAGCGCCGCGATCTCGGCGATGATCTCTTCCGGCGCGCGCGGCGGCGCTTCCTCCTCCCGGTTCGGGTTTCTGACCGACAAATCCCGGGTCGCCGGATCGATGTCGCCGATGTCGACGCTCCACGATTTCGGGCTTTCGGCGAAACCCGCCTGCAACGCCACGAACTCCTTCAGATCGTTATCGTTCAGCGCGTTGGTCTTGCCGAGGCTGCGGCCCGGATCGAGTTGATAATACCAGATGCGTCTTGTCGGCGCGCCCTTGTCGAAGAACAGCACCACCGTCTTGACGCCGGCCCCGACGAACGCGCCGCCGGGACAATCGAGAACGGTGTGCAGGTCGCAGCTTTCCAGTAGTTCCCTGCGCAGCGCCGTCGCCGCCCCGTCCGAATTGGACAGAAAGGTGTTCTTGATGACGATGGCGGCGCGTCCGCCGGGTTTGAGCATTTTGATGAAATGTTGCAGGAACAGGAACGCCGTCTCGCCGGTTCTGATCGGAAAATTCTGCTGCACCTCCTTGCGCTCCTTGCCGCCGAACGGCGGATTGGCGAGGATCACGTCGAACCGGTCCTTCGGCCGGATGTCGGCGACGTTCTCGCCGAGCGTGTTGGCGTGGACGATATCGGGCGCCTCGACGCCGTGCAGGATCATGTTCATGACGCCGATGACATAGGCGAGCGGTTTCTTCTCCCTGCCGTGAAAGGTGCGGGTCTGGAGCGTTTCCAGATCGCCCGTCGTCAGGTCCGGCTTCGCGGAAAGATGGTCGAACGCCTCGCACAGGAAGCCCGCCGAACCCGCCGCGCCGTCGTAAATCCGTTCGCCGATTTCCGGCCTGACCACCCGGATCATGGCGCGGATGAGCGGGCGCGGCGTGTAATATTCGCCGCCGTTGCGCCCGGCGTTGCCCATCCGCTTGATCTTGGCTTCGTAAAGCTCGGAAAGCTCGTGCTTCTCGTCCTGCGTGTTGAAGCTCAGCCGGTCGACAAACTCCAGCGCGTCGCGCAGCGCATAGCCGCTGCGGAACCTGTTGCCGATCTCGCCGAAAATCTCGCCGATCTTGTATTCGACGGTGTCGGGGCCGCCGGCGCGCCGCCGGAAGCCGCGCAGATAGGGAAACAGATCGTCGTCGACGAATCCGATCAGGTCGTCGCCGGTCAGCGCCGCGTCGTGGTCGAGCCGGCCCTGCCGGTCCTTCGGCGCGGCCCATGCCGACCACCGGTATTCGCCCCGGACGATTCGATCGTGCGGCGTGCCCTCAAGTTCGGCCTTCAGTTTCCGCTCCCGTTCGAGATCGTCGAGATATTTCAGGAACAGCAGCCAGGAGGTCTGTTCCGTATAGTCGAGTTCGGTCGTGCACCCGGCCTCCTTCCACAGCACGTCGTCGATATTTTTGAATGTCTGCTCGAACATGGATGCGGTCGCCTCGTTTCCCGTGGCCGGCGAAAGATTGGCGAAAGATTAAAGCCGCGCCCGCGCCGGCGTCAATGGACCGACGTCGATGAGAAGCCGGCGGCGGCGAACAGGGTGCGACTTCGCCCCGTATCCCGAGCGTATGCCGCGCGCCGTCGACGGAAGCAGACATATGGGAACGAGCAAGAGGCAACTACGAATAATTCACCTCTTTGTCTATCTTCTCGATGTAAACAACAATGTCCGTCGTGCGAAATCCACCAGTTCAGTATCGTTGATGACTTCCGTTTCCCAAGCTGGATTACTGTCATGGTGAAAACGATTGGCGTAGTCGAGCAACGCCCGCAACTCATTCGTATCGGCTTCCGACAATATCTCATCGGCGCCGCCATGGTGTTCCTGGCACCGAGATACAAAACGGCCCAAATGCGACCCCGGAGGAAAGTGGCCGGGATAGGCTACGCGAACAAATGCTTCCAAGATTGGTCTCAGTGCTTCGGCGACTTTTCTTTCGCTGTCGGGATCATCGGCGTGGACATAGTTTGATACCAACTCGTGGCGCTTATCATGCTCGGTGATGCTGTCTTTGCGGACGTCCCATGTGGCTAACTCTGAACCATTATCAATTCGTCCCACGCGGAAAGCTGAGCGAACTTTAACGTCCGCATTATCCCAAAGCGCACAAAGAAATGGCTTGGAGTGTGACAACACAATCATCTGGGACACACGACCATGCAGATCAAATATCTCTTGTCTCGTCCGAAGCGACCGATGCTCATCTAGGCTTGTCATCGGGTCATCGAGGATCACTATTTTTTGAGCGATATTTTGATCCTGCTCAAGTGAGGCAAAGAAGAATGCGAGCGCTAATGTATTGCGGTCTCCGGCGCTCAGTGTATTGCGAAATGAAGGCCCATCCTTCGCTGCAATATTCACCTCTTGTTGATTGATAACCACAGCGTAGGAAGCGGAGGGTCCGGCGCGCGTGTTGGTCGGCCGCACCTGATCGAGACGGAATGTGGCATTGAAACGCCGCAGAAAATCGTTGATCGACACCTCATACGCGGGGAAGATTTGTTCACGGTATTCTTTAAGTGCATCCCGTGATTGATCGCGCTGCAACTCAGTGGCGTCTTTTGCTGCCTTCTCGGCCAGATAAGAATCGCATAGTGGAACGACGGCAGGTTCGAAACGGGCCTTCTGAGCCTTGATCTTATCCAGATCGTCTGTAAGGGCGGCGACATCAGTAACCTCAACTTGTTCCTTGACTGTATCGAGACGCTCGTTGCACTCAAGCAGACGGTCTGAAATTTCCCTGATTTCGTTAATCCGCGATCGATAGGTTTGTACTGCATCTATCGCTTCACCCGATAATTCTATTGGCTCAAGGGGTGATGCCAGCTTTTGTCGCAAATGGTCCAGCACGGCTTCGAGTGCCGTAGTCCAGTCACGGGATATCGCCGCGGTATCGACGTCTATTGCGGGCAACTCTGTGAAATCCTTCCAGAATCCACGGTTCTGGACTGCCGTGTGTATGCTTCGTTCAAAAGCTGCCGGGATGTTATCCCCATGAGCGCCGCGAAGCTTATTTTGGACATCCGTAATTTCGGCTCTCAAATCCTCATAAGCTTTGCTGAAATATGCCTGATACAGACTAATGATGTCCGATCCGGCAAGCTCTTGGGCGCAAAACGGACAAACTTCCTCCTCTTTATCCTCAGAGGCTTTCGCGGTGCGTGACATACCTTCCGCCACCCATGCCTCACCGTCCGGTCCAAGACTGTCGAGGTGTCTGCGAACTCTGGCAGCAGCATCGGCTTCCAAACTGCCTATCGTTTGAGCCAGAACTGTATTGATTGCGACGGTGTCAAAATCTGGCATGTGTAGACCGATAAAACCTGCGCGTTGACGTATGGCATCTGCCGACTTTGCCGCCGCAAGTCGTCTCTTTGCTTTTAGGAGTTTTGCGTCAATGTCAGGGTCAGTCTGCAATGCGCAGAACGTATTCACGTCGTAGGGGCCGCGTGTGACACCAGGAATGGCATTTTTCTTCTCTCTTAGATCTGTATTATGCTGTTCAATACGCCTGACATGTCCTTCAAGCTCATTGCTGAGGGTGACGCCCTGTGCTCCTATGATAAGTTCGTGGAGTTTTTGCCGATGAGACGCTTGAAAGTCTGTACCCGAACAGATATTCGCAGCGACGAAGCTATCATCGAAGATCGCGATGTCCGGGACGGTTTTTGACCAAGCACCGTTCTGAAAGACAGCCTTCTCGCCATTCTGACTTACAACCACGTGCGGATTATGATGAGCGCCGAGACGCTTTCTCTCCACAATCAAACTGGGACTATCGGAAGCAAGTGATCGCAGGACTTCCGCAATGGTTGTTTTTCCGCGACCGTTCTCCGCGTATATCAGTGTGAACGGTGTGAATACTATGTTTTCAGAGGGGGCAACATTGTGAAATTGACCAATGTTGCGTAACAAATCTATGCGTTCAATCATTCCTTTGCCTTTAACGACTTAATGCCTCCAACATAGGTCATTCTGCACTGCATCACACTTTCAGTGTAGCAACTTTTTTGGGAAAAACCCTCGGTTTTCAATGATCTCATGGAATTTCAAACATTTGGCCGGTCCGGCGCTGACGTCTCCTCGACGGGAGCATCCGCTTCCCGGCGTTCGGTCGGTAGTTCGGTCATCGCACTTCCTTTCCTTTGGAAACGCCTCGCATGAGGTCCGGCGCCATCTTCCGGACGCGCATTCTCCGCATATCTCACGATTCGGAAGCCGGGCGAACGCGCGTTTCAGGGTTGCCGAAAGGACACGGTTGACGCCCGCCATGCCGGCATGGCGCATGCCAAAGGTTGAAACTGCGGAAAGGGGGGGTGTAAATAGCGCCCGTCCGAAATGCAATCCGCCGGAGGCGCCGATGGAATTCTGGATAATGGAACCGTCCTGCCGCCTTCGCGCGCCGGGTGTGCGCCGCCGGGCGGAATTCGTGGGCACGTAATTTACCGGTTATCCCGCAAAGACGTCGCCGGTCTCCGCCGGAACCGGTTTCCAACCGATGGCAAGCACCCGTGATGCCGGACATTGCGTTCTTGAAAATTCCAAACCGCCGGCGCATGCGTCTGGCGGAGCATTCTTTGCGATTTCCCTTGATCCCGCCGCGATTTGCAGTCCCTTCGGAGACCACGCCATTACGTCCGCCCTTCTGTCGCCGGGTAGCGTCTTTACCACGAATCCCAGTTCGGCACGCAACCCGCGTTTCTTGAACGCGTCAGCAACCAAAACCTTGGATTCCATGTGAGCGCGGGTTTCGCCTTTCGCCCATGTACAGTCTGTCGGAGGTTTGTGGGCAAAGTGGTGAACGACCTTGCGGCCTTTCTTCAATACGACTTCGTCTTTGCACTTGGGGCAGAAATATGAAGGTCCGCGTTCTGCTGTAAGCGCGTCGATCCGATTGCCCTCAAGTTCCGCAGTAAGCATGTCACTCCAACATATAATTTGTTGCTACGACGATAGCACATTGGATTGCGCAAGAAAAAGGCCGCGCCCGAAGACGCGGCCTGCCCGGCTGCGGCGCCCCGCCGACAATCCATCGCATCGCGGGATCGCGCCCGGTCGGTCGGCGTCGTTTACGTCCTCATGGCCACCGAGGCGGCCGAAGACGGATCGGCGAAACAATCCCGTCATCGCGTGCCGGCCGTTCTTGCCGGTGCGCGGATCGACAGGCTCATGGCCGGCCATCCGGCGTCGGCGGTGGTTCCTCAACCGTGGAACGCGAGCTTCAGGCGGCGGTCGAAATCGAGCCGAAGAGGCCCGTCAACCGGTTCACCCGCCGGGTTCGCCATATTCCGCGCCCCAAAATGCGCTCAAGACATTAATTCTCATGATAGAACCAACAATCAATCACATCAATCAATGGAGCCATATGGAAAATGCGGGGTAAAGGTTTAACCATAAGGCAGCTGGCATTATTCATGGCTTGGTCAGGAACGGTTTCGTATGTCGAATGAAACGCAAACTCCCCCCGAAAGACGGGTTGGGCGCACAATTCGCAAGATCAAACTGCCAGGCAGCGGTCTGATCGCGAGCGTCGTGATCATGGCGCTGGTTGCCGGCGCCTATCTTGCCTGGCGTTCGCCCTCGATACTGCCCGCTGCTGATATCCCGGTGCGTTTCTTCCAGATTGCCACCGGGTCCACCGCCGGGACCTATTATCCGGTTGGCGAGGTGATCGCGACCGTGATTTCCGAGCCCGTGGGCGGCGAGCCCTGCGCCGATGAGGAGCGTTGCGGCGTTCCGGGCCTGCTGGCGGTGGTCAAATCCTCACGCGGTTCGATATCGAATGTTCGCAGCGTCAGTGCCGGCCAATATGATGCGGCCCTGGCACAGGCCGACATCGCCTATTGGGCCTATAGCGGATCGGGCATCTTCAGCCACTCCGAGCCCTTGGCCAATCTGCGCGCCATTGCCGGGCTCTACCCCGAAGCCGTCCATCTTGTTACCGCGCGCGACTCTTCGGTCCGCAAGGTTGAGGATCTGCGCGGCATGAGGGTCTCGATCGACCGGCCGGGCTCGGGCACCCGAGCTGATGCGCTCGCCATCCTGCGGGCATTCGGTCTTGGCGAGGATGATGTCGAAATTGTCGAGCAAGGCCCCGCCGCCGCTGTCGACCTGATAGCCTCCGGCGAACTCGACGCGTTCTTCCTCATTGCCGGCACGCCGGCCGCGGCGGTCAGCGAACTGATCGAACGAGGGATCGGCCGTCTGGTGCCGATATTCGGCCCCGCGGTGGAGGAATTGCGCCGCGACAACCGGTTTTTCGTCGAGCATGAAATTGCCGCGGATATCTATCCGGGGGTGGCGCGCACGCGTACCCTGTCAGTCAAGGCGTTGCTCCTCACCAGCAAGGATCAGGAAGAACGCCTGGTGCAGGATACCACTGCCGCGTTATGGCGGGCGGGAAACCGGTCGGTGCTGGATTCAGGTCATGCTAAAACCAAAGAGATTCGCCTCGAAAAGGCGCTTGACGGTGTCCCGATCCCGATCCATCCGGGTGCCGCACGCTTCTATCGCGCCGCCGGCATGATGTAGGTACGCTGCCAGCCTGTCCCGGCCCCCAAAGGACCAGATCATGAGTGAATTGAAAGACCTGCTTGTCGAGGATGCGCCCGATGCGGTGGATGTGTTCGTTGCCGGCGGGCAGGGTCTGGATGAGGCCGCAGCAGCGATTGGTGGGAACGCACCCGCCTGGATCGCATCTTCCAATTATAAGCCGGTTCCGGGCTCGCATCTTCTTGTTCCGGGCGCGGATGGCGCTCTGGCAGGCGTGATCGCCGGCGCTCCATCGACCGGCAATCCCTTCGCACCACTGGCGCTCGGGCGTCTTGCCGCCGCCCTGCCATCCGGCACCTATCGTCTTGCCCGCCCGCCAGAGCACGCCGATCTGGCCGCGCTCGGATGGCTATTGGGTGCCTATCGCTTCACCAGTTATCATTCAGGTCAGGATGAGGAGCAGGCAGCGCGATTGGTGATGCCGCAAGGCGGCGAGCGCGCCCATGTGGTGCGCGTGGCTGAAGGCTGCCACCGCACCATGGATCTTGTGAACCTGCCGGCCAACGATCTGGGTCCTGATGCTCTTGCCCAGGCGGTCAAACAGCTTGCCGCCGACTTTGGCGCCAGCGCCAGTGAAACCGTGGGCGATGATCTGATCGCCACCAATTTGCCGCTGATCCATGCGGTGGGCCGCGCCGGTACCCAGGCGCCGCGGTTGGTCGATTTTACCTGGGGCGATCCGTCCGCACCCAAGGTGACGCTGGTCGGCAAAGGCGTCACCTTCGATACCGGCGGGCTCGATCTCAAGCCATCCTCGGCCATGCTGTTGATGAAGAAGGACATGGGCGGCGCCGCCAATGTCCTGGGTCTTGCCCAGATGATCATGGATGCCGGGCTCAATCTGCGGTTGCGGGTGCTGGTGCCGATTGTTGAAAACTGCGTCGCCGGCGCGGCCTTCCGGCCGGGCGATGTGCTCACCAGCCGCAAGGGCCTGACCGTGGAAATCGGCAACACCGATGCCGAGGGCCGCCTGATTCTCGCCGATGCGCTGTCGCTGGGTGACGAAGAAGAACCCGAACTGATGGTTGACATGGCGACCCTGACCGGTGCTGCCAGAGTGGCCTTGGGCCCCGATCTGTCGCCTTTCTACACCCATGATGACGAGGTTGCCGCCGCCCTTGCCGGCCATGCACGCAGCCAGGCAGATCCGCTCTGGCGCATGCCGTTGTGGCCGCGTTACGACAAATGGATCAACGGCAAGGTGGGTGACATATCCAACGCCCCGGAAAAGCCGATGGCCGGCTCGATCACCGCCGCGCTGTTTCTGTCGAGATTCGTCGAAAAGGTCCATACCCATCTGCATTTCGATATTTATGCCTGGACGCCGCAATCACTGCCGCATGCGCCGCACGGCGGCGCTGCCCAGGCGATCCGCGCTCTGTTCTCGCTGATTGGCGATCGCTACGGGACTTGACCCTCTGCACCGCAACAGCCATAACGGATCCGAAACGAATAACGGCGGACCCCCGGCGATGGCTGACGGCCTGTCCATCCATGACGCGCTTGGCTTCTGGCAGGCGACCTGCATTGACTTGGTGCGTGATGACAATGTTGATCTGTCATTGCGCCGGATGTCCATTCTGCTCACCATCTATCTCGAACGCCGCCCCACACGGTGCTCAGGCTCGCGGCAAAACCGGGTGTCACCAGGCCGGTTGTCACGCGCGCCTTGAATGCGCCGGGCGCGCGGCAGCTTGTCGAACGCCGGCGCAATGTACTGGTGCAGAGAACCCTCCAAGGCGCGTTTTATCTCGACCGGCTGGCAGACACCATTCGCCGGCAGGGCGATGGTTTCACGCGATGAGCACCAATCCGGACCTGCGCATTACGCCGTGGCGGCCCGATCTTGCGGCCGCGCATCTCAGCGACACTATGGAGGCGCGAAATTTCACCGCCGGCACAAGGCGCGCTGTGCACATCTCGATTGCGCCGCTCCATGCCGGACCCGGTGAGGATGCCCCGCGGGTCAGCGAAGCCCTGCTGGGTGAAGCGGTGATGGTGTTCGAGGAGCGTGACGGCTGGGCCTGGGCGCAGCTTCAAAGCGATGATTATGTTGGTTATCTGCCGGCGGTGGCGTTGGGGCCGGAGCCTGGTGAGGCGACCCACCGTGTGGCGAGCTTGCGCACCTTTCGCTATGCCGCGCCCGATATCAAATCGCAGGTCACCGGTTGGGCGAGCCTCAATTCAAGGCTCGAAGTGGTTGAAGATGACGGCATATTGGCGCGCCTCGGCAATGGCGAGTATGTCGTTTCCGGCCATTTGGCACCGCTGGATGAGCCGGCGCCCGATTTTGTCGCGGTGGCCCAGGGCCTTGCCGGCACGCCCTATCTGTGGGGCGGCAAGAGTAGTCTGGGTCTTGATTGCTCGGCCCTTTTGCAGCAGTCGCTGACGGCTGCCGGCACCGCCTGTCCGCGCGACAGCGACATGATCGAGGCCCAAATCGGTGTTGAGCTGGACCGGACAGGCCAGGATGTACCGCCACAGCGTGGTGATCTCGTTTTCTGGAGCGGCCATTGCGGGATTCTGACCAGTGCAACAGAACTGCTGCACGCCAATGCCCACCATATGGCAACCGTGATTGAGGATGCGGCAGAAGCTTTTGCCCGTATTGCCCGCGTCTCCGGGCCGATCACCAGTATCCGGCGTATCTCCGGGCTCGGCTGACGCCCCGGTCGTCAGGACTTAACTTACTGCGACACCACGCCTTCAGGCGCGGTTTCCAGCTCGAAGGCGGCCGCCATTAGCGCCTTGGTGTAGTCCGTCTTTGGCCGGTCGAAAATCTCTTCCGCCGTTCCCTGCTCCACCACCTTGCCCTGGCGTAGCACGATGACGTCATTGGCAAGCGCACGCACCACTTTCAGATCGTGGCTGATAAACAGATAGGCAAGCTCGCGCCGGCGCTGAATGTCGCGCAACAGATCGACAATCTGCGCCTGCACCGACATGTCGAGCGCGCTTGTCGGCTCGTCCAGCATGACGAAATGCGGCTCGAGCACCAGCGCTCGCGCCACCGCGATGCGCTGGCGCTGACCGCCGGAAAACTCATGCGGATAGCGCTCCTGCGATTCAGGCTCGATGCCGACCTCGGCCAGCGCCCGGCTGACGCGCCGCCTCCGCTCGGCAAAGCTCATGGAGCGATCCTGCACCACCAGCCCTTCTTCAACGATCTGCCCGATTGAAAGACGCGGGCTCAGTGAACCGTAGGGATCCTGAAACACTACCTGCAGCTTGCGCCTGAGCGGGCGCATGACGCGGAACGAGCGGTTGTCGATCGCCTCGCCACGATAGCGGATCGCGCCGGTGGACGAAATCATCCGCGCCAGTGCTAGGCCAAGCGTGGTTTTGCCCGAACCCGACTCGCCGACAATGGCCAGTGTCTGACCGGAGCGCACTTCCAGCGACACGTCATCGACCGCCTTGATGTGGTCGACCGTGCGCCGCAACAATCCGCGCCTGACCGGGAACCATACCCGCAGGTTGTCCGTCGCCATCACCACCGGCCGGCTCTTGTCCGATTTTGGCGGATCGCCCTTCGGCTCGGCCGCCAAGAGGTGTTTGGTGTAGGCGTGTTCGGGCTTGTCGAAGATGCGTGCGCTATCGCCCTGTTCGACAATCTTGCCCTCGGTCATCACGCACACGCGCTCGGCGAATTTGCGCACAATGCCAAGATCATGGGTGATCAGCAGCATCGCCATGCCGAGATCGCGCTGCAGGTCTTTCAAAAGTTTGAGGATTTGCGCCTGCACCGTGACATCGAGCGCCGTTGTCGGCTCATCGGCAATCAGAAGGTCCGGCTCATTGGCGAGCGCCATGGCGATCATCACCCGCTGGCGCTGACCGCCCGATAGCTGGTGCGGATAGGATAACAGGCGGGTTTCCGGATCGCGAATGCCCACCTGGTTCAGGAGTTCGAGCGCCCGCGCCCGCGCCGCCTCTGGTGCAAGGCCCTTGTGGATATCGAGAATCTCGCCAATCTGACGCTCCACCGCATGCAGCGGATTGAGCGACGTCATCGGCTCTTGAAAGATCATCGAGATCATGTTGCCGCGCACATGACGCAGCTCGGAATGGGGCGATCCCATCAGATTCTGGCCGTTGAACCAGATTTCGCCCGAAGGGTGGCGCGCCGCCGGATAGGGCAGCAGCTGCATCACCGACAGAGCTGTCACCGATTTGCCGGACCCGGATTCACCGACCAGCGCCACCGCCTCGCCCTTGCCGATGGTGAACGACACCCGGTCGACCGCGAATGTTGACTGACCGCCCTGCACGAAGTCCACCGACAGGTCACGAATATCGAGCAGCGTTTCGCGCCTTGCATCTGGCTGCCGCGCCATCAGTTTGTTCCCATCCGGCTCATGCGAAGGTTTTTCTCGGGTCAAACGCATCGCGCACCGCCTCGCCGATGAAAATCAAAAGGCTCAGCATGATGGCGATGGAAAAGAAGCCGGAAAGTCCGAGCCACGGCGCATGAAGATTGTTCTTGCCCTGGGCCAGCAGTTCGCCCAGCGATGGCGAGCCCGGCGGCAGTCCGAAGCCCAGAAAGTCGAGCGAGGTCAGCGTCGTGATCGAACCGTTGAGGATGAACGGCATGAAGGTCAGCGTCGCCACCATGGCGTTGGGCAGAAGATGCTTGAACATGATCACCAGGTTGGAAACGCCGAGCGCCCGGGCTGCCTGGATATATTCGAAATTTCGCCCGCGCAGGAATTCAGCCCGCACCACGCCGACCAGCGCCACCCAGGAAAACAAGAGCAGGATCATCAACAGCACCCAGAAATTGGGCTCAATCACCGCCGAGATGATGATCAGCAGATAGAGCGAAGGCACCGATGTCCAAACCTCGATGAAGCGCTGGAACAGGAGATCGGTCCAGCCGCCGAAATATCCCTGCACAGCTCCCGCGACAATGCCGATGGCAGATGAAATGATGGTCAGCACCAGCCCGAACAGCACCGACAGCCGAAAGCCGTAGATCAGCCGCGCCAGCACGTCGCGGCCCTGATCATCAGTGCCGAACCAGTTCCAGTTCCAGAACGTGCACGACGGGTCTTCAACACCGCCTTCATAGGCGGTGCATTGTGTCTCGCGCGTGAGCGTTATTGAGGGAGCGGACGGTGCCGGCGAGGGCAGCTCGTAATTGATGGTCGAATAATCGTAGCGGATCAGCGGCCAGACCGACCAGCCATTGTCATTGATCTCGTCGCGGATCAGCGGATCGCGATAGTCGGTCTTGGCGAGAAATCCGCCGAATTTTTCCTCTGGATAATCGACCATTACCGGCGCCAGCAATTCGCCCTTGTAGCTGACCAGGATCGGCCGGTCATTGGCGATGAACTCGGCGAACAGAGACAGCACGAACAGCGCCAGAAAAATCCACAAAGACCAAAAACCGCGCTTGTTGGCGCGGAAATTCTGCCAGCGCCGGCGGTTGATCGGCGACAGTTTCAACAGCCCCTCGCGCGAGGGGATGAACACCGCCGCCTCATCCGCCTGCGCTGGCGGCGCCTCATCCTTAAGGATTGTCTCGCGTTCAGCCATGGCTCACACGTCTCGCCGCTCGAAATCGATCCTCGGATCGATCCAGGTATAGGTGAGGTCGGCAATCAAATTCACCACCAGGCCCAGCAGCGAAAAGATGTAAAGCGTTGCGAACACCACTGCATAGTCGCGGTTGATCACTGATTCAAAGCCGAGCAGGCCCAGCCCATCGAGCGAGAAGATGGTCTCGATCAGCACCGAGCCGGCAAAGAATGCGCCGATAAACGCGCCCGGGAAGCCGGCGATGATGATCAGCATCGCATTGCGGAACACATGGCCGTACAGCACCCGGCGCTCGGAAAGCCCCTTGGCGCGCGCAGTGGTCACATATTGCTTGCGGATCTCGTCGAGGAACGAGTTCTTGGTGAGCAGCGACGTGGTGGCGAATGCGCCAAGTGCCATGGAGATGATCGGCAGCGTCAGATGCCAGAAATAGTCGGCGATTTTTTGCGGCCACGACATGTCGGAGAAATCATCCGACACCAGGCCGCGTAACGGAAACCAGTCGAGATAACTGCCGCCGGCGAACAGGATGATCAACAGCACCGCGAACAGAAAGCCCGGGATCGCATAGCCGATAATGATCACGCCACTGGTCCATACATCGAACCTAGTGCCATCGCGCACCGCCTTGGCGATGCCCAGCGGAATGGAGATGCCGTAAGACAGGAATGTCATCCACAGGCCGAGCGAAATCGACACCGGCATTTTTTCCAGAACCAGATCGATCACTGGAATGTCGCGGAAATAGCTGTCGCCGAAATCGAACCTGATGTAGTTCCACAACATCAAGCCGAAGCGCTCCAGCGGCGGCTTGTCGAAGCCGAACTGGCGCTCCAGCTCCTTGATGAATTCCGGATCGAGCCCCTGGGCACCGCGATACTTGCTGGTGACCGATTGATCGGCGGCGCCGGTCTGGCTTTGTTGCTGGCCGCCGAAATCACCGCCGCTCTCGCCCGATATGCGCGCGGTTGCCGAAACATCCGAGCCGGTGAGCTGGGCGATCACCTTTTCCACCGGACCGCCAGGAGCGAACTGCACGATGGCGAAACTGATCGCCATGATGCCTAACAGTGTCGGAATGAACAAAAGCAGGCGGCGAATGATATAGGCAATCATGTGATGTCTCTCATCGCCCAATGGCGGCTGCTTTATCCGCCTCGTACCACCAGGTGGTCTCGAAGGGAAAGCCGTAATCCGGCTTGGTCTCGGGGAATCCGAACATATCCCAATGAGCGACACGGTGATTGGGAGAGTACCAGTTCAGCACGGTGAAGTGGCTGGCGCGCAATACCCGGTCGAGCGCCCGCATGGCGACCACCAGTTCGGCGCGCGACCTCGTCTCGCTGACTTTTTGCAGCAGCGCATCGACCACCGGATCGTTGATGCCGGCATAATTGCTGGAACCGGTCTCGCTAAGAGTGCGCGAATGGAAGAAGGTCGACACATCCTCGACCGGCAGCGCCGACATGGAAAAGGCGCGGCCGACAATGTCAAAGTCGAAATCGAGCAGCCGACGCTGATATTGCGCCGCATCGACCAGCCGGATCGATGCATCCACGCCGATCAGCTTCAGCGCCTCGACATATTTGCCGAGCACGATTTCAAACACCGGCGCGTTGATCAGGAAAGTGATCTGAAGCCGCTCACCGGCATCATTGACCAGACCCTGATCGGCGCGGCTCCAGCCGGCCTCGACCAGAAGCTTTGTCGCGCGGCGCAGCAGCTTGCGGTCGCGTCCCGACCCGTCAGACACCGGGGGTGTCACCGCTTTGCCGAACACCGCCTCTGGCATCTTGCCGCGATAGGGTTCAAGCAGCGCAAGCTCAGCGGCTGACGGCAGACCGCGCGCTGCATAGTCCGATTTTTCGAAATAGGATTGCGCGCGCGCATAGGCGTTGAAGAAGGTGTTCTTGTTGGTCCACTCAAAATCGAAGGCGAGACCAATGGCCTCGCGGGTGCGCGGATCGGAAAATTTGGCCCTCCTGCTATTGAGGAACCAGGCCTGGAGCGAGGGTCGGCGCTCGGTATCGATCAGGGTCTTCTTGACCCGTCCGTCATCGATTGCCGGGAAATCGTAGCCCGTCGCCCATTGCTTGGAGGTGAATTCTTCGCGCCAGGTGATCTCGCCCTTCTTGAAGGCTTCAAAGGCGGCGATGCGTTCGCGAAAGAATTCAAGCCTGATGACGTCGAAATTGTACTGCCCTCGCACCACACCAAGGTCGCGCGCCCAATAGTCGTCAACCCGCTCATATTCGACATAACGGCCCTGCTCGAACCGGCCGACTTTGTAGGGGCCCGAGCCCAGCGGCGCTTCCAGCGTCGAGGCGGAAAAGTCGCGCTCCTGCCAATAGGCAGCCGAAAAGATCGGCAGACCGGCCACATAAAGTGGCAGCAGCAGTGACTGCTTGCCGGTAAATCGCACCGCGACCCGATGGTCCCCAAGCGCCTCCACACCCGCCAGCTCCCTGAGCCGCAGGCGAATACTGGCATGGCCCTTTTCTTTCAGGATGATCAGTGAAAATACCACATCGGCGGCACTGAGCGGTGAGCCGTCGTGAAACCGGGCCTCCTCGCGCAAATCGAAGGCGAACAGGTTGCCGCCTTCGGAGATGCTGACCGTCCTGGCTGTCAGCCCATAGGCCGAGCTTGGCTCGTCGGCAGCGCCTGCCATCAGTGAATCGAAGGTGAGCTCAGGCCTCGGCGCCGCATCGCCGCTATTGGCAAACCCATTGAGCGTGTTGAAGGTCAGCACATTTTGATTGTAGGCCCAATTGGGCGCGGTGGTTACCATCCGCCCGCCCTTGGGTGCATCCGGGTTGACATAGTCGAAATGGGCAAAATCGGCGGCGTATTTGAGCTCGGAGAAGATCGCCAAGCCATGCGCCGGGCCTGCGGATGCCTTGGTGCCAAAGGCGGGCAACAGCACCGCAGCGGCGCCCAGTGCCAATGTCTGGCGCCGTGTCAGCCCGGCTTCATCACCCGCGCGCCTGTCACCCCTCATGGTCATTTGCTGCCAGTGATCCCGGCCGCCAGTTCCTCATCATGCCACCAGCTCATGAAGGCGATGCCGTAGTCCGGGACCACGTCAGGCCGCCCGAACCGGTTCCAGCGCGCGGTGCGGATGTCGGCTGAGTAGAACTGCGGCACCACGAATTCATTCCATATCAGCACCCGGTCGAGCGCATGGACCGCGGCCACCAACTCGTGCCGGTCCTTGGCGAAAATAATGCGATCGACCAGATAGTCGACCGCCTTGTCCTTGATGCCAATGGTGTTGCGGCTGCCTTCGCGATCCGCGGCTTCCGAGCCCCAAAAATCGCGCTGCTCATTGCCGGGCGAGAGCGACTGGCCGAAATTGTCGATGATGACATCGAAGTCGAATGTGTCGACCCGCTGCTGGTATTGCGAGACATCGACAGCGCGCACATTGGAGCGCACGCCGATGCGCTCCAGATTTTGCCGGTAGGGGTTGATCAGCCGCTCCATATCGGGCGCCACGATCAGAAACTCAACCTCCATCTTCTCGCCGGTCTGGGTATTGGTGAGCATCCGGTCCTTGACCTCCCAGCCGGCCTCCTTGAGCAGTTTTTGCGCCGCGCGCAGATTGCGTCGGACTTCCTTCGGGTTTCCGCCGACCGGGTTTTCGTATTTCTTCTCAAACACTTCCGTAGGCACTTGATCGCGCACCTGCTCGAGGATCTCAAGTTCGAGCCCTTCCGGCATGCCTGTCGCCTCAAGCTCGGAGTTTTCGAAATAGCTGTCGATTCGGTGGTACTGGCCGTAGAACACATTGGCATTCAGCCATTCGAAATCGAAGGCCAGATTGAACGCCCGCCGCACCCGCCGGTCGGTAAATTTCGAACGCCTGGTGTTTAACACGAATGCCTGCATCGCCTCGGCGTTCTTGGTCTGGAATGCCTGGATGATGACATCGCCCCTTTCCCTGGCCGGAAAGTCGTAGCCGGTGGCCCAGCGCTTGGCTGAATTCTCGACCGTGAAGTCGAATGTGTCGGCCTTGAATGCTTCAAGCAGCACTGTCGTGTCGCGGAAATATTCAAAGCGTATGGTGCCAAAATTGTTGCGTCCGACATTGGCCGGAATTTTCGCGCCCCAATAATCCTGCACCCGCTCATAGGCGACCGAGCGTCCGGGCTTGACCTCGCCGAACCGGTAGGGACCTGAGCCCAGCGGCGGCTCCAGCGTCGAGCCATCGAACTTGCGCGCCTCGCCCTTGGCGTTCTTGGCTTGCCAATAATGCCTGGGAAGGATGGCGAGCTGGCCGGTGATCTGCGGCAATTCGCGATTGCCGGTCTCGTCGAATTCAAACGTGACCTCGCGCTCGCCGGTCTTTTCCGCCTTCACCACATTCTTGTAGTAAAAGCGGAAATGCGGATGGGCTGCCTTCAGCGCATCAAGGCTCCAGATCACGTCTTCCACCGTCACCGGCATGCCGTCATGCCAGCGCGCGCCCTCGCGCAGCCGATAGGTCACGGAGGAAAAATCATCCGGATGGCGTACCGCTTCTGCCAAAAGGCCGTATTCCGATGATGCCTCGTCCGATGAGCTGGTCATCAGCGTGTCGTAAATCAGTGTCGAGCCGACCGCGGCCGTTCCCTTGAGATTGAACGGATTGAGCGTGTCAAAGGTGCCGGTCGCCGAGCGGCGCATCACGCCGCCCTTGGGCGCATCGGGATTGACATAGTCGAAATGGCCAAAGTCGGCCGGATATTTGAGGCTGCCGAACAGTGATAGACCATGCTGCCATTGCGGCTCCTCGGCAGCGATCGCCGGAGCCGTCAGGTCCGACAGGCAGATGCAGATAGTGGTGGCAGCGAGTAGACGGAGCATCTCTTCACTTCCCTGACTCGACATTCCCCAATTAGAACGCCATTTCGATAATGTTGCCGCTGTTTTGCGTACAGATCAATCCTCCTGGCCGGGGCGCAATGAACGGCGTTCGAGGTGGCCAAACCGGTTAAGGACGAACAAAAGGGTGACGGCACATGCAGCCGAAATGCCCGTTCCAGGCGATGCCTTTCTGCGCGCCACGGGTCTGCGCGTCATGGGGCGGGCCGACCGAACCGTCCATGTCCGGTGTGATCCATTCGGGCGCCATCGCGGCGTGAGCCCGATCAATCCCCCGATCAATCGATCGACCGGATACATCCGCCGGCGCACCGCGATTGTCGGCGGCCGCCGACACCCCGGTCTCGAACCGACTCATCCGGCCGGCAGACGCGGCCTCGGCATCAACGCCACGCCCTCCGACCACCTGCCGTATCACCGGATCGAGCGCCGGACGGTCCGCGTCATTCACATCATCATATCCGGCCGATCGCCCGCAGCCCGGCTGGCGCAAAAGCCTGACCACGGAATGCAGACGGTTGTGGACGGTTCGCGTATCTCCGAGAGGACCGCCGGCAATATCGTGCAATCCCGGGGTCTCGCCCAACTCCCGGAACGGCAACGGGCCACCGTCGGAACCGATCTTCGAGCCATGGCATTCCAGCCGCACCTGCCAACCGCCCCCGACTGTCGAAACCGCGCCTGATATCACCCGTTTCGCCTGCACCCTGCGGGCGATCCGTGATCCACACCCTACAGCCCGCACAACATGTTGAAATATAACATGTTACCGGCTGTCGGAGACGCGAAAACGTCATGTTACCTGGGGAATGTGGGATAAAGATCGTGTTCAACCCGGCGCTCGATCTTCTCAGTGGTATCAGTCTCCCCACGCCAGCCATTGATCTGCGCCCAGCCGGTGATACCCGGTTTGCCCCGGTGGCGGGCGAGATAACCCTCCACCACACCATCATAAAGCGTATCTGCAGCGCTGGGCTTGACCCCATGTGGGCGAGGTCCGACCAGCGACAACTCGCCCTTGAGGACATTCACCGGTTGCGGCAGCTCATCCAGGCTGGTCCTGCGAATAAACTTGCCAACGCGCATCACCCGCGGATCCGAACGTGTCACCAGGCGGCTGGATCCCGATCGGCATCGCCATGATACATGGACCGGAATTTGTAAATCTGAATAAGCTGATTGTTGAAGCCATAGCGCGGCTGGCGAAACAGAACAGGACCGGGGCTGTCGAGTCTCACCATCAGCGCCATGCCGGCGAAAACCGGCGCGAGAACCAACAGCAAGATTGCCGCGGCGACATGGTCAAATACGTCTTTCAGATGCGCGAAAGCATCAAGAAGCGGGCACCCCGCCCAGATGTGATTAACTCCGTCGCGACAGACGCAGCGGCGAGCCGGCGGCGCTGATCCGGATATCCGCCAGAATGCCCCAAAGCTGCCTCAAAAGCTCATATATGCGCTGATCGGCGGAGAGCGGCAAGGCAACCACGATGACATCGATGCGAAACCATTGGGAGAACTCGATCAGATCCTCCACGCTGCCGAGATTGGGGCAATCAGTGATTGACGTGGGAGTACGCTCACCGGCCCGGTCGTCGAAAAACCCGCATAGATCAATCCCACCATCGCGCGAGCATGCAAGTGTTTCGATAACTTCGCGAGCCACGTCGCCGCTTCCGACAACCGCCACCCACCGTGACAACCTGCCGGCATCGTCATAGCTCCGCAGCAGCCGTCATCGCTGCCCACCAGGCACTTGCTGCAATCAGTGCATTGCCCGGACCGATGGCTGCAAGCGCAGCAGGCCCCACCAACACAGCGATAACAATTCCAGCCAGCGCTTTGACGGATGCACGCATCGGATTGATCAGCCCCCGCGCAAAATAACCGCCCGTCTCCCGTATCATGAACATGTGCACGAACATGGCAAGAAGAACCACCAGCAAAGTACCCGTCAGCTCGAAGCGATCGTGCGGCGGGGCAAGCATGAGAATTGAAGCAATGCCGCAGCCCGCGACCGTCAGACCATCGAATGCCTTTTGCAACCGCCCGACCACTTCGCCCTCCACACCCATGGACGTGACCCGGCCACCGGCCTCATCAAGCATGCCCCTCGCAGCCGTTTCAAACTGCGGAGCGGTACTCAAAGTCGTGTCACCACTGCTCATTGACTTCCCGATTCAGGCCGGTTTTACCGGCATTCACCTACAATTTGCGCGGAACATCGGCACAAAATGCCTTAACACCGGGTAATATCGCCCTCTGGCAAAGCCGGTGCGGATCGACGGTACTTGTTAGGGAACTATGCCAAGAACCGGGTCGGCATCGCGTGAACAGGGGAAGCTTCATCCATGGATAGTGCGCTGATCAACGACATTGGTTTGTTCGTCCTCAGAGCAAGCGTAGCTTACGTCTACCTCCACGGTGCGTGGATGATCGCGGCAACGGCCGAACGTCGGAGACTGACGGCTGAGCGCTCGACCGTGTTGTTGAACAATACCAGTCTTGCGGAAAGCATCGCCATTGGGCGCCTGCTGGGCGCCGGAGCAGCTTCATTCATGGTGATTGGGAGCATAGCCCTACTCATCGGATTTGGAACCCGTATCGGCGCCGTTCTCCTGATCGTATTCACCATTCCCGGAATCATTGTTCACTTGCGTGAACTCTTGCAGGCGGTCGAGTTGGTGGACAAAGTGGCCAAGCATTCGCGAGGCGAGCCCGCTAACATTCTCGCCAAGCTCAGATGGTCGGCCTATGCAGGTCACCGCTCATCGGCAAACAAGAACTACGCCCTGATTGGGGGCGCCCTATTTCTACTGCTTTGCAACGATCCCAACGGGCAACTGTCGCTATCGGCGACCCTTGGTATCTAGGCTCAGGACTGATTAAAGCCACCATATGAGGATGGCTGCCATTGTGATTGCGGCCATGAAGACGTCTGCCCGCCGGTCATATGGCGTTGCGATGCGGCGCCGGTCCTTGAGCGGTGCGAACATGTTCTCAACCTTATGGCGCTGTTTGTATTGAATGTTGCAGAAGGAAGCGGGTGCCTTTCGTCCTGTTCGGGGCGGAATGCATGGGGTGATCCCCCCGGCTTTTAGTGCCGCACGATAATCGTCTGAATCGTATCCCTTATCTGCGATCATTATAGCTTTGACGCTATCACAGAGACCCGGATACAAGAGCTTCGCACCGATATGATCCGACAGCCGGCCAGCCGCCAGGCACATGGCCGGGGGTCGTCCGTCGCCATCGCAGACGGCATGGAGTCTGGTGTTCGGCCCGCCTTTTGTGCGCCCGATGTGGCGGGGAAGACACCCTTTCAGAAGGCTCGACGCGGTGCGATGAGCCTTCAAGTGTGTTGCATCAATCATCAGCGTATCGGGCATCAGCGTATCGGGTGGCCCGTCGGAAGCAGTCAGGTGACTGAAAATCTTGTCGAACACGCCGAGTTCGGTCCAGCGTCGAAAGCGACTGCAGAGCGTCTTGTGCGGGCCGCAGGCCGCAGCTGCGTCCTTCCATTGCGCCCGTGCTTCAGCACGCAGACGATGCCTGACACAACACGACGATCACCCCCCGGGCAACTCCGCGGGACCTGGGAAAGAATGGCTCGATCTTTGACATCTGAACGCGTGAGAGCAGAAACGGATCCGACATGGCAAACGCCTTTGCCATCCTGAATCAGAAATCAAACTTCAATGCAAATTAATGGGTCCTGAGCCTAGGACATCCCCGTCACGGTAGCGGTATCGGGTTGGTCGCTTGGAGTAACATCATAACCCCGGATCACCGCCGGCCGAGCGGCAATGGCAGTGTACCAGCGTTTGACATTGGGAAACTGGTTCAAATCCATGGTCTGGAACTCGTACCGCGAAATCCAGGGCCAGGTGGCCACATCGGCAATCGAGTACTCACCCGCCAAATATTCATGGATCCCGAGCCGCTTTGTCGAGCACGCCATATAGCCGGTGTGCCTCCTTTAAAAACCGCTCCTCGGCATAGGGCACCTTGCCGGGGTTGAATTTCACAAAATGATGCACCTGACCCAGCATTGGACCAATTCCGCCCATCTGCCATTCAATGGTTTGAAGGCGTGCAAGTTTCTCTGTGGCCAACAGTTTTCCGGTCTTCTCAGCCAGATAAATCAGGATTGCACCTGATTCCATCAATGACACTCCGGTTTCCTGATCAACGATTGCCGGGATATTGTTGTTCGGTGAAATCTTCAGAAAATCCAGCGCGAACTGGTCATCATTACGGATATCGATCGGATGCGCCTTGTAGTCCAGCCCAACCTCCTCAAACATGATCGAGGCCTTGCGTCCGTTGGGCGTGCTTGGCCTACGAAACGCTGGCCGTATTTCTCAGATCAGAAATTGTTTCACGGGGGTTGAGCGATTCTGGATCGACAATGATTTCGATGACCGCCGGTTTGCCCGCCGACTTGGCGCGTTCGAATGCGCCTGCAAACTCGCTCGTCCGGCGCACCGTTTCCGCATGAGCGCCATAAGCGCGCGCCAATGCGGGAAAGTCCGGATTGACCAAATCGGTGGCAATCACCCGCCCAGCAAAGCGCCGCTCCTGATGCATCCTGATCGTCGCCAGCATCGAGTTATTGACGACAATGATGATCGGCGCCGATCCATATTGCACCGCCGTCGCTAGCTCTTGGCCCAGCATTAAGAAGCACCCGTCCCCATTCATGGACACCACTGTGCGGTCTGGATGAACCAGACCAGCCGCCACAGCTGCGGGAACGCCGTATCCCATTGACCCCGACGTCGCCGCCAGTTGGGTTCCAAACTGCCGATAAGAGAAAAAACGATGCAGCCAGATGGTGTTGTTACCGGAGCCATTGGCGATGATCGCATCATCGGGAAGCACTTTGGCCAGGTGCAATACCACCTCGGCGAGGTTCACATCGCCCACCATCGCCGTTGGTTCGATAAACGCGCGATAGTCGGCATTCGCCGCCCTTCGCCATTCCGCCCAACGGCTTGCGTCAACCGGCTGAAGTGCGGCCAGAGCAGCAGCAAATTCGCCCATTCCCGCATTGATCCCCAATGTTGGCGAATAGACCCGGCCCAGTTCATCTGCATCGGGATGAACATGCACCAGCGTCTGTTGCGGAGATGGCACCTCAAGCAGCGAATAGCCGAGGGTCGTCATCTCCCCAAGCCGCGCGCCGGCGATGATCAGGAGATCGCTCTCACCGATTCTCTTCTTGAGATTAAGGTCAAAGCCGATCCCCGCATGGCCGGCGTAATGTTCATTCAAATTGTCGAACCGGTCCTGAGCCCTGAAGGACGTCGCCACCGGCAAGCCATTGGACTCGGCAAAGAGCTTGAGATTCTGGACTGCTTCCTCGCTCCAGGTCTGTCCGCCCACGATCATCATCGGGCGGTTTGCCGCTCCAAGTTGAGTGCGCAGTTCAACCATCTGCCGCGCCGGCGGTGCACAGTGAACAACGCTTGCCGTTGGCGCATCGCGAGCCAGTGCGGGCTCGATCAGTATGTCTTCCGGCAGCGCCAGAACCACCGGCCCCGGCCGGCCGGCCTGAGCCATATGGAATGCCCGGCTGACATATTCCGGAATCCGTTCAGCACTGCCAATCTCACCCACCCATTTGGCCATCGGCGCGAACATGTCGCGGTACTCGATTTCCTGAAATGCCTCACGGTCACGCGCCTCACGGTCAACTTGACCGATGAACACGATCAGCGGCGTTGAATCCTGAAATGCGGTGTGAATCCCGTTCGCTGCATTGGTGGCACCAGGTCCCCGCGTCACCGCGCAGATACCCGGCCGGCCGGTCAGCTTGCCGTAAGCTTCAGCCATGTTCGATGCGCCGCCTTCGTGGCGCGTGACGATGAGCCTGATCGCATCGCGATGGTCATAAAGGCCATCAAGCAGCCCAAGAAAACTTTCGCCCGGAACACAAAAAATCGTGTCCACACCCTGGATGCGCAGCTGATCGGCGAGAATCCTCCCACCGAGCCGGTGATTACTCGGCGCTGCCATCATAAGCTCTTCCCCTTCTATCCAAACGCGCGCGAGGGTGGTCCAGGCTCCACGCAAATGCAAGCGACGGATCCCCGCAAACTTGGCGTGTGCCAAACACTGCTGCAAATTGTGTAGCGTGCCCTGGGAACCAATCGTGCCGTAATGAACACCACCACAGACGCAAACCTTCTATTTTCCTTTGGCGGCGATGGCGCAAGCTTTGCGGTGCCGCCCCAGCACCAAGCCGCCAACCGCGATGCGCTTGCACGCACCGCTCGCTGGTCAAGCGAGCACCTTGATCTGACATTGCGCGCCGCCTTGATACCGATCAGCGATATTCGCCGTGCCGGCCGTGATATGCTCGTCGCTCTACACACGCCATCCAGTGCCGTCAGCTACGCTATGTTCGTCGGCGGCGGTATGGAGTGGGCGGGTATCGAACTCAAGGCCGGCAACTATGCGCTAGCACTAGCGTCAAGCGGATTGGAACCCGACCTGACGGGGCTTTACTGCCGCTGGAAGCCAATTAAAAGCCGATCGGGCGTAATTTTGTCAGTGATTGTGCGCCGTGCAAGCCAAGCGGATGCGCATCGCTTTGCCGCTGCCATCAAAGATGTGTTGGCGATCGCAGGTGCGGCGCGATCCGAGCCCGCTGAGAATCGGAAAACCAGAAGAAATCACACATCGCGTTACCCCCTCATCGGAGGCAATGAACCATCCTCAGACCAAATCAGGAAGACGGTTATCGGGGCCGGACCCTAATACACCTAAATATCTTTGGCAGACGTGAACATGGCGAGATCAGCCTTACGAAGATAGATTTTTTTGACACCATGGGAGTTGAGAGCAGTATTGGCTTATCAGAAAAACTGTTTTTCTTTTGTAATTAAAGCTTTGAGAACTGCAGTGGCCTCGGCAGAGGCGGCTTTGCGGTGACAAGTAAAACCCGTACCGGTTCAGATGGGCCCAATGGCGGGCTAGCGCCCCAGCCGCTGGTCGATCGCATCCCAGATCAGGCTGGCAATATCGGCGCCGCCGAATTTCTTGACCTCGCGGATGCCGGTCGGAGAGGTGACATTGATCTCGGTGAGAAAATCGCCGATCACGTCAATGCCGACAAAAATCAGGCCGCGGCTTGCCAACTCCGGCCCGATCGCAGCGCAGATCTCGCGCTCATGATCGGTGATTTTAGTCGCTTCGGCCTTGCCGCCGGCATGCATGTTGGAGCGTGTATCCCCTTCGGTTGGAACACGGTTGATGGCGCCGGCGAGTTCACCATCGACCAGAATGATGCGCTTGTCTCCGGCACGCACCTCGGCGCGGTATTCCTGGGCAATGAATGGTTCGCGGCCAAGCGCCAGGAACAGCTCGATCAGCGCGGAGAAATTTCCATCATGCCCGGCAAGCCGGAACACTCCGGCGCCGCCATTGCCAAACAGCGGCTTGATGATGATGTCGCCATGGGCATCACGGAAGGTGCGCATCGCTTCGGGATCGCGGCTGATTAGGGTCGGCGGCATGAACTCAGCAAAGCGGTTGACGAACAGTTTTTCCGGCGCGTTGCGCACTTCCGCCGGATCATTGACCACCAGTGTCTTGGGGTGGATTTCCTCAAGCAAATGGGTGGCAGTGATGTAGGCCATGTCGAAAGGTGGATCCTGGCGCATCAGAACCACATCGAAAGAGGAAAGGTCCTCAATGCGCTCATCGCCGGTGTGAAGGGCTTCCACATCCCCCGATTGCACGGCGAGCGCTTGCCCACGCGCCGAAAGACGCCCTGCCTGATAGGCCAGCACTTCGGGACGATAGTAAAAGATGTCGTGGCCGCGCGCGACCGCCTCGGCCAGTAGTGCAAATGTCGAATCGCCCCTCAAGTCGAGGCTCTCGGGCGGATCCATCTGTACCGCTATACGCAAGCTCATATTCTTGGTCCTTCACCACTTAAATCAAACGCGCCGACAATATGGCCGGGCCAGCGCCATGGCGCCATCACGATCACATCGAAGCGGATCGCCAGCTTGGCATCGCCCGGATGGTACGCAAGCCAGGCGCGCGCTGCATCGGCAATGCGGCGCCGGCTGTGCGCCCCCACCGCATGAAGCGCGTCATCCAGCTGGCGCCTGGCCTTGACCTCGGCGAACACCAACTGGCGGCCGCGGCGGGCAACCAGATCGACCTCGCCCATCGGCGCGCGAAAGCGGCGCGCCAGAATGCGATAGCATTTGGCCATCAGATAAAGTGCCGCCAAAGCCTCGGCAAGTCGGCCAAGCCGTTCGGCGCGTTTTCGCTCAGGGCGTGTCATTGCCGTTGCGAACGCTTGATTTCAAGCGCGCGCGCGTAGACCTGACTGCGCGACGCATTGAATTTTGCCGCCACGTCTGAGGCTGCATCGCGCAAACTTGCGTGCCCAAACGCTTCTGCCAGCGCCAGATCGATTGCCTGCGGATCGGCGGCTTGAGGTTGTGCAGCCGCAATCAGGATGACGATCTCGCCGCTCACGGTCTTGCCCACATAGCGCTCGGCCAACTGATCTAGCGGTAGCCGAACCACTTCCTCGTTGATCTTGGTAAGCTCGCGCGCGATTGCCGCTTCGCGCGGGCCGAGAATGTCAGCAAGATCGGCGAGCGTGGCGGCAAGCCGTCTTGGCGATTCATAAAGCACCAAGGTTGCCGCCATCTCGGCAAGTTCGCAGATGGCACGCCGGCGCGCGGCACGCTTGGGCGCGAGAAAACCGGCAAAGAAAAGCCGGTCGGTGGCGAGGCCGGCAATCGCGGCCGCAGCGGTGAGGGCTGAGGCTCCGGGAATGACAAATACCGGCAGGCCGGCATCGCGCATCTCACGCACAAGCTTGAAACCAGGATCGGATATAAGCGGCGTTCCGGCATCCGATACCAGCACCACAGATGCGCCGGAGGTGACCAATCGCATGATCTCGGCGCGCGCCTTTTGGCCGCAATGATCGTCGTAAATGCCGAGTCTTGCGGTGATGGCATAGCGATCCAGCAGCCGTCGGGTGATGCGCGTATCTTCGCAATAGACGCGGTCGACGCCGGCCAGCGCATGCAGCGCGCGCAGCGTCACATCCTCCAGATTGCCTATCGGGGTCGCAACAATGTGAAGGCCGGGGGCCGGCTTGCGGGCGCGGATTTGCGCTCCTTCAATGGTAAAACCGGATGGTTCCGCGCCCTCATTTCGGGCTGGCGCCGGTGCCTCCGCACAGGGTTCGGTCATGAAATAACCGCCTTTAATTGTTGGTTGGCTGGCCTGCCAAGGTTTATCTGGTGCTATGACAAGGCTAGCTTAGCTGGCAGATGCGGCGAAACATCACAGAGATTTGCGTGTGTCGATAACAGTTGAAGGACGTGTTCGCGAGGCGAGGCACGTCGGTTTTGCGCTTTTGGCCGGCACGTGGCTGGTGCTGGCGGGCCTGTGCACGGCTCTTCTTGCCGCCTGCCAGACCGCTGGCGGCGGTGGCAGCGGATTTTCGTTGGGCGCCCCCTCACCGAAGATGCTGGGCCGCGATTTCGGCGCACCAACCGGTGAAAAGATCAAGATTGCACTGTTGCTTCCGCTGTCCAACAAGGACCCCAAGGTGCGCACCGTCGCGCAATCAATCAAAGAGGCGGCGGAGCTCGCACTGTTCGACTTCAACAACCCGGCGATCGAACTGGTGCAAAAAGACACGCGCGGCACATCGGCCGGTGCACGGTTTGCCGCCGAAGAAGCGATCAATGAGGGTGCGGAGCTGATACTCGGGCCATTGCGCGCCCAGGCCACCTCGGCGGTCGGTCAGGTGGCGCAGCCACGCTCTATTCCGGTGGTAGCATTCTCATCAACCGAGTCGGTGGCCGGCAATGGCATCTATCTCTTGAGTTTCCTGCCATCGGTGGAGGTGCAGCGGATCGTTGAATTCACCATCAGCCGCGGCATGCAGCAGTTTGCCGCGCTGGTGCCGGCCCACGCATACGGCAATGTGGTGGCTGGCGATCTGACGCGGATCGTGGAGGAAAAGGGCGCGACGTTGTTCACCGTCGAGCGGTTCGATGCGCGGGCGGGAAATATCGACCAGCCGGTGGCCAAGATCGCGCAATTGTCGGAGCGCATCGACGCCCTGATGGTTGCAGAGGGCGATCCGACCTTGCGCAAGATCGCCCAGGGTCTGGGCGCAAGTACAGTTTCGGGCACCAGGTTTGGCGGTGGCCCCGGTTTCCAGCTGATTGGTACGGGACTGTGGAACGATCCGGCGATTGCTTCTGAACCGGCGCTTCACGGCGCCTGGTTCCCGGCTCCGGCGCCGGGAACCCGCCAGGTGTTCGAGCAACGCTTCACCACCACCTATGGCCGGCCGCCAGCGGCAATCGCAAGCCTTGGCTATGATGCGGTGAGCCTTGCGGCGGCATTGGCACGCGCGCCCTTCGGCCTCAGATTTACCCCCGAGCAGTTGACCGACCCGAACGGCTTTGCCGGTGTCGATGGGCTGTTCCGGTTCCGCGCTGACGGGCGTATCGAGCGTAGCCTCGCGGTGCTGCAGGTGACGGGACAGGGGTTTCAGATGGTCGACCTGCCGCGCCAGAGTTTTGCGGGCACGAATTTTTAGTTTTCCGCAGGTCCGCTGGCTGCAAGTTCGGCGATCACCGCATTGGCGACAAGACGCCCGCTGGGCGTCAGGCGCAGGCGTGCACCGTTGCCGGCCATTTCAACTAGGCCCTGATCTACAAACTGGCCGCGCTTGGTTTCATCGATGCTACCGCCGAGGAATGCATAATGGGCCAGATCGAGACCCAGGCTGGTGCGCATCGCCATCAAGATAAGCTCGTCGGCCGCAGCGCCACTATCGAGCATCTGATCTTCAACAACCGCATGGCCGATTGCCTCGACCTCGCCCAGCCAGCGCTCGGGCATGCGCTCGGTTGTCAGTGCACGGCGATCAGCATTTGCGCGGCCGAGACGCGAATGGGCACCGGGCCCAATACCTGCCCAGCGGCCACCCTGCCAATAGATCAGATTGTGGCGGCATTCATCGCCGGGCGAGGCGTGATTGGAGATTTCGTAGGCCGCAAGCCCCGCGGCATCGCACACCTCCTGGGTGGCGGTATAGAGGTTGGCTGCCAACTCCTCTGCCGGCACATTGAGCTTGCCGGCGCGATGGAGATCGAAATAGCGCGTGCCGGGCTCGATTGTGAGCTGATAGAGTGACAAATGTCCGGGGTGCAGTGCGATCGCCTGGCCAAGTTCTGAGCGCCAGTCGTCAACGACCTGTCCGGGACGGGTATAAATCAAATCGAATGAGGTACGCTCAAAGGCAGATCTTGCGACATCGAATGCGGCCAGCGCCTCGCGCGCCGAGTGCCGGCGGCCAAGGCGGGCAAGCTCTGTGTCATCAAGCGACTGAACACCCAGCGACACACGGTTGACACCGGCGGCGCGGTAGCCGGCAAAGCGGCCCGCCTCGACACTTGTCGGATTGGCTTCAAGCGTAATTTCGAGATCATCTTCATAGCCCCAGATCTCGCCGATGCGGTCAATCACGGCTGCCACCGTGTCCGGCGGCATCAGCGATGGTGTGCCGCCACCGAAGAACACCGAGTGAACCTGCTCACCCGGGGCTTGCTGCGCAAACCAGTCAAGCTCGGCCAGGAGGGCTGAATGGAAGCGCGGCTGATCGATGCCCTGATGACGGACATGGCTGTTGAAGTCGCAATAAGGGCATTTGGCGAGACAGAACGGCCAGTGGACATAGACGCCAAAACCTGGATCGGCGTAGGCCGCGGTTTCGGCCCGGTGTACTCTCGCTTCAGCGCGCGCCGTCAAGACAGGCCTCGGCAAGAGCGGCAAAGGCGCGGGCGCGATGCGACAAGCCGGGGCGCCCGGAAGCGCTGCCATGCTTTTTCTCCGCCGTCATCTCGCCAAAAGTGAGGTCATGACCATCGGGCAGGAACATCGGATCATAGCCAAATCCCTGCTCGCCGCGCGGCGGCCATACCAGCGTGCCCTCAACCCTGCCCTCAACGCCTTCGGCATGACCATCGGGCCAGACAAGGCTTAAGGCGGCGACAAAGTCGGCACGCTTTGAAGCCGGTTCGGTTGCGCCAAGCGCGCGCAATTCGCGCTCGACGCGTTCCATGGCGGCGGAAAAATCGCGGGTCTCACCGGCCCAGTGCGCGGAATAGATACCAGGAGCGCCGTCCAGCGCCTCGACCGCCAGGCCTGAATCATCAGCCAGAGCGACCATGCCCGAGGCGGTGGCTGCCAGACGGGCCTTGAGGTCGGCATTTTCGGCAAAGGTAACGCCGGTCTCTTCAGGTTCGGCGAGGCCGAGCTCGGCAGCGGAGACGAGCTCGACGTCAAATGGTGAGAACAGCTGGGCAAACTCGCGCAGCTTGCCCTTGTTGTGGCTGGCGAGCACTAGGCGGGGCTCGGTCAGCTGGCGGCGCATCGAAGTCACGAGACTGCAAGTTTTTGCAGATCGATAAGCTTGTCGACGGCGCCGCGGGCAAGACCCAGCAACGCCTCGAACTCGTCGCCGCCGAACGGCGCTCGCTCGGCTGTTGCCTGAATTTCAACGATGCCGCCAGAGCCGGTGATGACGAAATTCGCGTCGGTGTGGGCACCAGAGTCTTCCTCATAGTCAAGATCGGCAACCGGATCTCCATCAACAATACCGCAGGAAATCGCGGCAATCTGGTCTTGCAGCGGATCGGCGTCGAACATGTCGCGCAAGCGCATCCAGCGAATGCAGTCATGAAGCGCCACCCAGCCGCCGGTAATGGCGGCGGTGCGGGTGCCGCCATCGGCCTGCAAAACGTCGCAGTCAACGACGATCTGGCGCTCGCCCAACAGCTTCATGTCGACCACAGTGCGTAACGCCCGGCCGATCAGGCGCTGGATTTCAAGTGTGCGTCCCGACTGGCGGCCTGAGGACGCCTCGCGGCGCATGCGCTCTCCGGTGGAACGCGGCAGCATGCCATATTCCGCAGTGACCCAGCCGCTGCCGCCGCCGCGCAGCCAGGGTGGCACACATTCATCAAGGCTAGCGGTGCACAATACGTGAGTATCGCCGCATTTTATCAGGCACGAGCCTTCGGCATGGCGGGCAATGCCGCGTTCGAGCGTAACCGGACGGATCTCGTCGGCCTGACGTTGCGAGGGCCGCATGGGCATCTCCACATTGGCTTGGTTTTGACGGGGCTGTCTAACAAGGTGCTACCACCGGGTAAAGCGCCATGCAAATTGACGTGCAATGCGGGCAAACCTAGACTCACATTTCCCATTAACGTGACGTTTTCGCGCTGCCGACAGCCGGTAACATGTTATATTTCAGCATGTTGTGTGGGCTGTAGAGTGCGGATCACGGATCACCCGCAGGGTGCAGGCGAAACGGGTGATATCAGGCTCGGTTTCGACAGTCGGTTTCGACAGTCGGGTGCGGCTGGCGGGTGCGGCTGGCGGGTGCGGCTGGCGGGTGCGGCTGGCGGGTGCGGCTGGCGGGTGCGGCTGGCGGGTGCGGCTGGAATTCCATGGCTCGAGGATCGGTTCCGACGGTGGCCCGTTGCCGTTCCGGGAGTTGGACGAGACCCCGGGATTGCACGATATTGCCGGCGGTCCTCTCGGAGATCCACGAACCGCCCACAACCGTCTGCATTCCGTGGTTGGGCTTTTGCGCCAGCCGGTCTTCGGGCGATCGGCCGGATATGATGATGTGAATGACGCGGACCGTCCGGCGCTCGATCCGGTGATGCGGCAGGTGGTCGGAGGGCGTGGCGTTGATGCCGAGGCTGCGTCTGCCGGCCGGATGGGTCGGTTCGAGACCGGGGTGTCGGCGGCCGCCGACAATCGCGGTGCGCCGGCGGACGTATCCGGTCAATGGACTGATCGGGGGGTCGATCGGGCTCACGCCGCGATGGCGCCCGAGTGGATCACACCGGACATGGACGGTTCGGTCGGCTGCGGTTTGACCGCTTCATTGGCGACAATCACATCGGCGCCGAGATCGGTCATTTTAAACAATTTGCGGGCGAATTTATCGGGTAGGCGAATGCAACCGTGTGACGCAGCATACCCGATTGGCTGCTTGGGCGCACCGTTCAAGTTCAGCTTATTGCGAGCGCCGCGCCAATGTGGTGCGGCGGAATTCCATATGCTCGCGCACCCGACCGCTCAGAAGGCCAGATACGACAACACGAAAAGTGTCGTGAACCCCAGAAAAATGATGTTTTGAGCCTGTTCAAATCAGTACATCTGACCAATCCGCTCGTTTGGTGTCCATTCAAGCCACCTGTTGGCGGGGTAGAGATTAGCGCCAATGTGCAAATCTTGGATTGCAGATCTGGCATGAAACCTCGCATTCTAGGTCATCGATTGTTAATCTCGCGGAAGCGTCAGCAGCTATCATTCCCACTGCCGTGTGCGTGATCGGCCGGCATCTTTCAAAACAACCGCTCTGGCCGGGCTTTGTGACTCTCAGAAACTTGATATTGGTCGCGTCAGGCTGTTTTATCGGCGCAATTGGGAACGCTTATGGAGAGACATGCGAAATGGCTGAGCCACTTCGGGAGAAAATTATCCATGCCGGGGCCTGGCGGGGTCCAGAAATTGAGAATGACGACAGCTGGATCCTGTATCTGGATAGCGCGGCGGTTGATGAAATCGACGCCGCGTTGACGGGAGTCAAAGCCAAAGGGCTTTCGGTTCCATTCAGCAAGTCGGATTTTCTGTTGCCGACATTTTCGGCAAGACTCGGCGAAGTGCCTGATTGGCTGGAGAATGGTGTCGGCTTCGTGCTGTTGCGCGGCCTGCCGCGTGAGCGTTATTCGGACGCGGATTGCGAGCTGATCTATTGGGGTGTTGGCGTCCATCTTGGAATGCCGGTTTCGCAGAACACACGAGGCCATCTGCTTGGCCATGTGCGCGACGAGGGCAGGTCCGTGTCCGATCCGACGACGCGTATGTACCAGACCGCTCTCAAGCTCGATTTTCATTCCGACCAGCTGCCGGTCGATGTGCTGGGCCTTTTCTGCGTACGTACCGCCAAGAAGGGCGGGGCAAGCTTTCTGGTCAGTGCGCTCACCGTGCACAATGTCCTGTTCGCCGAACGGCCGGACCTGATTGATGTGCTTCATCAGCCGTTCAATCTCGATTGGCGCGGCGAGGAGCCTCCTGACGAACGGCCTTGGTACACCTGCCCGATGTTCAGCTGTTTCGACGGCAAGCTGACCTCGCGTATTACCAGCCGCACCTTCTTTGAATCGGTGACCAGGTTCGGAGATGAGCTGGGACTGTCGCCGATCCAGTGCGAAGCACTTGATGTCGTTCAGGAGATCTCCGAGCGGCCGGAATTACGGCTGGCGATGGATTTCCGGGAAGGCGACATGCAGTTTCTCAACAACCATGCGATCTTGCATGCACGCGATGAGTATGAGGATCACGATGATCCGGCCCTCAAGCGGCATCTGCTGAGGATGTGGATTGCATTTCCCGAGGCTCAACGGCGCCGGTTCGCACCAGAGCTCGCCGAGCGCTATCGCTACGTGGAAACGGGCGGCATCCCCAAACGGCAAGCCGCCTGATGGCAGATAGCAACGGATTTGAGCGTAAGCGGTTTGGTGTCGGCGTCATCGGCGCCGGGCGTATTGGCGCCCATCGGGCGAAGTTGTCGTCAATGCATCCGGCGGTTGATTATCTGGCGATCGCCGATACTGACCAGGACCAGGCTGACAAGCTTGGCAAGGCCACTGGCGCTCAGCGCGTCACTACCGATCCCTATGAAGTGATCGCCGATGAACGGGTCAATGTGGTGGTGGTGTCAACGCCCGAACATGCCCATGCCGATGCGGTGGCGGCGGCCATCGAGGCCGGCAAGGCGGTGATGGTGGAAAAGCCGCTGGCGCTGACCATTGAGGATGGTGACCGGCTGGCGGATCTGGCCGAAGCGCGCGGCGTTGATCTCAGGATTGGCTATTCAATGCGCTTTTTGCAGCGCTATTTCGTCGCCCGCGATGAAATCCGCCGCGGCCAGATCGGTCCGGTGCTGGGCGGCGTGACGCGGGTCTACAACAGCCGCACGGGCATGATGCACATTCTGCGCCGCAGCCCCCATGCGACACCGGTGCTTGATATTGTCACCTATCTGGTCGATTTCGTTGGCTGGTGCCTGGGTGATGATGTCGAACCCATCGAAGTGCAGGCCTGCGGCAATGGCACTGTGTTTCGCGATGCCGGCTACGATGTCGACGATGTGACGCTGACCCAGGTCAAATATTCGTCCGGCGCAGTGTTTAGTTTCGATATCTGCTACGCCATGCCTGGAAATTTCCCGACCACGGGACAGAGCATCCGCTTTGAGGTGTTTGGCCGCGATGGCGCGGTTCTGATCGATGACGATCATCGCGATCAGATCATCTATACCGAGCATGGCTACACCAATGCCTATGCGCCCGATCAGAAGATGAACCTGGCCTTTCTCGGCAGCCGTTCATCGGGCGAATGGGCTGACGGGCGCATGTTCGGACGCATAGCCGATGAGACGCGCGAGTGGCTCGACTTTCACTCCTCCGGCGGCCCGTGCCATCTGACCACCGCGGCCGAGGGGCGAAAGACGCTTCAGGTGACGCTTGCCATGGAAGAGGCATCACGTACCGGCCAGCCAATACCGCTCGCCAATCTCGCCAAACGGTGAGGCGTGCATTGTCTTGACCTGCGGATGGCAAGGCGGCACGGTCGTGTGCGGTAGATCATTGCAAAATGGTGTCTAGTGCAGCCTGATCCGAAGGACTACGCGTTCAGCATTGACGATATTCTGGCGGCGACGGTTCTCGTTCGGACCGGGGTGCCGGGCGATGCGTTTACCGCTGAAATGCTTGGAACCGAACGCGCCGGCAATGGTGTCATCATCCGCGGTGACGGCCTTATTCTGACCATCGGCTATCTGGTGACAGAGGCGGAGTCGGTTTGGCTGACGCTGGTTGACGGACAGGTGGTTCCCGGCCATGTGCTGGCCTTCGATCAGGAATCCGGCTTTGGCCTGATCCAAGCCTTGGCGCGGCTTGATGTTTTAGCCGTGCCGATTGGCAAGTCGGCAGATGTGATAAGCGGTGAGCCGGTCATCGTGGCCGGCGGTGGAGGTATCAAGAGCGCGGTTGCGGCACGCATTGTCGCCAAGCACGAATTCGTCGGCTATTGGGAATATGTGCTGGATGAGGCGATCTTTACCGCGCCAGCGCATCCCAATTGGGGCGGAACTGCAGTTATCGGCCCGTCCGGCGAGTTGGTGGGTATCGGATCGTTGCTGGTTCAGCAGTCGGTCGAGGGCGGTGGCAGCGAAGATCTCAACATGGTGGTTCCGATCGATCTTCTGGCACCGATTCTCGATGACATGGTGACATTGGGGCGGGTCAACCGGCCGCCACGGCCATGGCTTGGCATCTATGCAACCGAGCTTGCCGGTAATGTGGTGATCGTCGATTTTTCCAGCCGCGGCCCCGGTGCTGCTTCGGACCTACATTCAGGCGACATTGTGCTGTCGGTGGCAGGACGTGATGTGACTGACCTTGCGGATTTTTTCCGCTCGATCTGGAATCTTGGCGAAGCTGGATGCCAGGTGCCGCTTCTAGTGCATCGCAACGGGCGTGCGTTCGAGGTGACGGTGACGTCCGGCGACCGGCGTCAATTCCTGAAAACGCCGGTCAAGCATTAGCCTTGGCTATCTGGGCTATTCGGGTTCGACCCAGCCCTCCTGCTTCAGTTCCTCGATCGCTTCCAGCATGCAGGTCACCCCATATGTGAGGGACATGGCACCGCCGGGATTGACGCACACCATCAGCGCTTCGCCGATCTCCTCTGGATGGAGGCCCAGTTGAAGCCCCTTTTTGATATGAGCCTTGAGGTGGGGCTGGTTGTGCGGATTTGAGCCCTTCACGGCCAGCGCCACGATATGAAAAAGCTCGTGCATGGCCTCGTTGAAGCGGCGGGACTTGCGGCGAATTTCTTCATCGAGGTCGAGCATGATCTGGGTGTAGGCGGGAAACCGGCTCGCGATCCATTCATGCGCGGGATAGACCTTGCCGCGCCTTGCGGCGAAATCGGCTGCAAGTGTGGTGCCTTCGGATGTCGGTTTGTTGTTCATGACGGTTGCCTAGTTGGAGGTGGGCATGCGCTCTGCGCCAATAAGGCGGCGCATGTTTCCACTCAGGATGAGATTTTTTTCCTCGAGGGTGAGGGAGGCGCAGTTGTCGACAAGTTGCGCCGGATGGGGCTCGCCCATGTCGGCAGGATAATCGCTTCCGAGCACAATGCGGTATGCACCAACCACGTCGATCACTGTGCGCAAGGCGCGCTCGGAATGAGTGATGGTATCGAAATGCAGCGCTTTTAGATAGTCGGAGGGAAGTTCTGGCAGGTTTTCACGCGCTTCCGGGCGGACCTCATAGCCGTGATTGAAACGGCCGACGGCATGGGCGAGACACACGGTGAGGTTTGGCAAACGGTTGATCACACCGCCAAAAATCAGCGATGCGGCGGCGGCTGTGGTCTCCAGCGGATTACCGATCAGGTTGCGTAGATGATAGCGGTTGAGCCAAGAGTTGGCGCGCCCGCGCGTTGGATGAATAAAGACAAAGACATTCAGAGCGGCTGCGGCTTCAAGCACCGGAAACAGCTCGGGACTGCCCCAATCCGCGCCATTGACGTTGGTCGCTACAATCACGCCCATCAATTTGAGATCGCGGATGCAGTATTCCATCTCCTTGATCGAGGGGTGGGGTTCTGCAGCGGCAGAAATCCGAGCGCGATATAGCGGTCCGGATTGGTGGCCGCATATTCGGCGATGCCCTCATTGGCAGCGCGGGCGAAGGCTGCTGCGGTCACTGCGTCGATGCTGTGCCAGTGCAACAGGGGGCTCAGCGAGATGATCTGAACATCGATTGACCGCGCAGTCATGGTGGCGACGCGCTCGTCGGGCGTTTCCATGCGCTTGGGCCAAGGAAGGGCCATGGTCTGGCTTCCAGCCGCGGTGGTGAGATTCCCCTCGGCGTTGCGGGAGAAGGTAATGCCGTGCCAGGTCCCGCCCTTGGCGGCAATTTCGACGGCCTTGCGAGGCGCAACATGCGTATGCATGTCAATGACCGGGCGTGACGCCTCGATTGCGCTGTTGTTGGTATCGGGGCCCGAAACCATGCGAAGTTCTCCTGAAAATCTGAAAGTCAGCCGATAGCATGTTTCAAGTGCCCAGACCAAGGATCGGTTATGGGTTTGTCCGATCTTGATCGAGCTTCAGAAGATCACCATTTATCCATTAGGGTCCGGCCCCAATAACCGTCTTACCGATTTGATCTGAGGATGGTTCATTGCCTCCGATGAGGAGGTAACGAGATGTATGATTTCTTCTGGTTTTCCGATTCTCAGCAGGCCCGGATCGCGCCGCTTCTGCCGACCGATGTGCGCGGCAAGAAGCGCGTTGATGATCATCGTGTGCTGAGCGGGATCGTCCATGCGCTGCGCTGTGGCGGTCGCCGGGCCGAGCGCGCGGTATATGGGAAGGTGTCTTCAGCGCTCCGGCAGGCGCCGAGGATACGCCTGACCGGCTGTTCATCGACAGTTCCTACATCAAGGTTCATCGCTACGGCAGCTATCGCGCGCGCCGCAGCCCTCATCTCGTGGCTATTAACGAGGCCGGACCCTAATCCCGCATTTCCCATGTGGCTCCATTGATTGATCGTCGGTTCCGTCATAAGAAAAAATGTCTTGAGCGCATTTTGGGGCGCGGCATATGGTGAACCCGGCGGGTGAACCGGTTGACGGGCCTCTTCGGCTCGATTTCGACCGCCGCCTGAAGCTTGAGTTCCACGGTTGCGGAATCACCACCGACGCCGGATGGCCGGCCTGCCGCGAGCCTGATGACGCGCTCGGCTTGACGGACATGGCCGGCCATGAGGACGTAAACGACGCCGACCGCCCGGGACGAGATCCCGCGATGCGATGGATTGTCGGCGGGCGCGCCGTAGCCGGGCAGGCCGCGTGCGCCGGCCGAACCGGCGCTTGAAGAAGGCGTTCCCACCAGGACCCGCATCCTCAACCCGCTGCACCGGCCGATCGACGCCGACCCGTATCACTGCCATTGATGCCCCACAGGCCCTGGAGCCGAGGCGCGAGAAGGCCGACCCCGGCCCGCTAAGATGCCCTTCGCGGCAAGGAGGGCTCTCCTGCGTCATGACCACCCTGCAAGCGCCGCCGTCATGGTCATGCTGCGCTCCGTCAGGATGTACGGCATGGCCCGGGCCGCCGGAGATCTCATCGAACAGGGCGCGCCCGCCTTCGATACGGCGCCCCCCATCCTCTCGCAGATGCTCAAGGCCGAGGTCGCCGAACGCGAAGTCCGGTCCATCGCCTGCCGGATGAAGGCAGCCCGCTTCCCTGCCTGCAAGGTCCCGGCCGGGTTCGACCCTGCTTCCGGCGAAGTGAACGGGGCCATGGTGCGCCGGCTGCACCGCTGCGCGTTTATCGAAGGCGCGCATAACGTCGTGGCTGCAGGTGGTCGCGGCACCGGAACGACCCATATCGCTGCGGCCCTGGGCGTCCGGGCGGCTGAGCATCATCGCAGGAAAGTACGGTTCTTCTCCACCGTCGACACGGTCAACCTGCTCCAACAGCAAAAGGCCCTGAACAAGGCCGGGCGCCTGCCGCGCCTCGATCCCGTTATCCTCGATGAGCCGGGATACCTGCCGTTCGGTCCGTCGGACGGGGCGCCGCTGTTCCACCTGCTGTCAAAGCTCTACGAACGCACCGGCGTCGTTATAACCACCAACCTCAACTTCAGTGAGTGGGCCGGCATGTTCGGCGATACCAGGATGACCACGGCCCTGCTCGACCGGCTCACTCATCATTGCCACATCCCGGAGACCGGAAATGACAGCTTCCGGTTCAAGGCTTCCGCTGCCGGCGGCAAAACGAAAAAGGAGACCGTCCAACACTTGACCAGGCCCCCGACCAGGGGACATGGTCACACCACAACCCGGGTCACTTCTCGATGAAAATCCCGCGGCAAACCTCAGCAGGAATCAACAGGCGGCCCATGTGCGGCGACTTCGCGTATCAGGCCGCGTCATGGGACAAACCATGGCGGGTCGTCGCCAAGGCCGAACGGCATTGGGGTGACTTGTTCCCGAAGATCGGCTTCGTCGTCACCAAGCTGCCGATGGAGCCGGACCGGATCATTCGGTTCTACAACCAACGCGGCACCGCCGAACAGCATGTCGAGGCAGGCAGGCAGGCAATCAATTGGACACATCTTTCCTGCAAGGGCATGGCGCGGAACGAGGTGCGGCTTCAGCTTCATGCATCGGCTTGCAATCTCGGTGTCTTCCTGCAGGGCGCTGATCTGCCGCTGACGGCACAGACCACGCTCAAGGCCCTTTGCCTTTATTAGGAAGCGTGGGATTGATCGATGCAATTCGCGTGGGGCGGCCCAGAGCTGCCTTTGCCTCTCACCCCACTTTTCAGCCCAATCTGCTCGGCATTGACGACGCGCGCCACGTCCAGATTTCCATCAATCGCATCGATGATGTTCTGGGCGGCGTGGCTTGCCATGCGGGCGGCGCATTGCTGGGTGAAGCCGGCGATATGCGGCGACAGGACCACGCTGTCGAGGCCGTAAAGCAGGTTGCTTTGCTTGGGCGGTTCGGGCGCGAAAACGTCGAGCCCAGCGCCGCCGAGCGCGCCATTCTTGAGGGCGGCGGCGAGTGCGGCCTCATCAATGTGAGCGCCGCGCGAGGTGTTGACCACCACCGCGGTCGGTTTCATCAGTGCGAGTTCGGCCGCGCCCAAAAGCGGCTTACCGCCGGCCGTCGGTGCGTGCAGCGTCACAAAATCTGCTTCGGCAAGGCCTGCCGTGAAATCGGCGACTGCGCGTGCGCCTTCTGCTTCAATTTGCTCAGGGCTGAGAAACGGATCGTGGACCATGATCTCCATGCCAAAGGCGGCAGCCCTTGAGGCAACCTTGCGGCCGATACGGCCAAAGCCGGCAATGAGCAGTGATTTGCCCTCGATGTCGCTTGTCAGAAGTTCGTCGCGATAGGCCCAATTATCCTGGCGAATACAGGCATCATGCGGGATCACGCGCTTGGCGGCGGCGAGGATCATCATCAGCGTGTGTTCGGCAACGCTGGTGGAATTGACATCGCCCACCACAGTCAACGGAATGCCGCGCTCGGTGAGCGCATCGACATCGACCGTGTCCCAGCCAACGCCGTTGCGCGAGATCACCTTGAGATCGGGAGCATCATCGATCATCTCGCGGGTGACAAGCTGCATGCGCGCCAGAACCGCTTCGGCCTTGCCCATATTGGCGGCCAGTGTGTCTGCGGTTGAGTCGGCCAGAACCTCGACATCGAAGTCGCTGCGGGATTTCAATAGCGCGATACCGCCCGGATGGACCTGCCCGCCGACGATGATCTTGTGCATGCTTTGTGCTTTCTCGGTTTGAAGATGGGGGGCGGTTTCAACCGCCCCCTGATCACTGATTATTCCTTGCCGGCATAGACGGCTGCGGTATCGGGAAATAGTCCCTTGACGATCTTGAAGCGCGAAATGTCGGTGCTGGCATCCATATGTAGGAAGATCGAGGCGTCGCGGTAGAGCTTCTCGATACCAAATTCCAGCATCACGCCATTGCCGCCATGCAGCTCAAGGGCGTGCTGGGCAACTTTCAGCACTTCTTCAGAAATGAAGCACTTGGCCATGTTGCACAGAACTTCAGCGCTTTCGGATTGCTCGTCGACCGCGCGGGAGGCTTGCTGCAGTATCGCCCGGCAGGCCTCGAGCTTCATCGCCATATCGCCAAGGCGCTGGGCCACTACCTGATGCTTGATCAGGATCTTGCCGCCCTGGACGTAATTCTGGACATAGTCGGCGGTGCGCTCGAAGGCGGCGATACCGACGCCGAGGTTCTTGGCCCCCTGGATGATCTTGCCGGGGCGGAAATAGATGCTCGCCTGGCTCATGGCATTGCCCTCGACCAGCATGTGATCGTCGGGCACGAACATGTCCTCGAATACCATCTCGCCGTTGTTCATGAAACGACAGCCCATGGTCTCGTTGCATTTGGCAACCGTCAGACCGGGTGTGTCGCGCGGTACCACGAAACTTGATGTGCCTTGCAGGATTCCCTTTGTCGGATCGGAGTTTGCGTAGACCACATAAAGTCCTGCGTCATAGCCATTGGAGATGAATTGCTTGCGGCCATTGATGATCCAGCCGCCGTCGCCCTTCACCGCGCGGGTCTGCATCGCTGCTTCGGGAACATTGAAGGGCAGCCAGCGGTCGGAGGCGCCGCGCGGCTCGGTCAGGCAATGGGCGAACAGGAACTCCGGGTCTTCGACAACACGCGGAAACCATTTGTCCCTGATGTGATCAGGCGCGAACTGGCGCAGCAGCACGCCAACCTTCCAGTTCTGCACCAGCTTGTCGGCAAGGCCTGAATCGCCGCGCGCGATTTCCCCGGCAATCAGCGCGAAGGTCTGGACTTCCGAGCCGGGGTCAAGCTCGGTACCGCCATATTGCTCGGGGATGCCGAGCGTCCTGATGCCGAGATCGTCGGCTTTTTCCAAGATTTCGCGCGGCAGGCGGCCTTCCGGCTCCATCTGCCATTCCAGCTTCCAATTGGCGCTGATGAAGGGGGTCACCACATCGTCGACGAAGGCGCGGCAGCTGTCGCGCATAAGGCGCTGTTCCTCGGAAAGTCCGAAATCGTTGTCCAGCATGGCCTGTCCTCCCTGATCACGCGTTTGCCGCGATCAATTGCATAGGCGAGGGGCTTGGCTCAAGCCTTGCGCTCCATGTTGCTTCACCGGCGCCAGGCCAGCATATTCCGGCTGGATGGGAATGGCAGGTGCCCGAGCGCAGGAGATGGAGAAGCTTATGTCGAGCAAGGATGCAACGGTCGCAGCAGCGGTGGCTCATTGGTCTTACCGGTTTGTATCGAATGGCGTGCCACTGGCCGATTTCAACGATGTGGCGGACGAAGTCGACAAATGGGATGACTGGTGCGCGGCTTGGGTGGCGCGCGGCGAAGTGCATGGCGGGCTTGGCCGGGTAGCGCTGGAGGAGGGCCGTGAATTGAGTGCTGGCGAGCATTTCACCACTGCGGCGGTGTGCTGCCATTTCGGCAAGTATCTGTTCGTCCATGACAAGGAACAGATGCGAGATGCTCATGACCGCGCGATTGCGTTCCGCAATGCGGCACTGCCCCTGCTGCGCCCGCCAGGTGAGCGGGTCGAGATTCCGTGGGACGGGATCACCATGAAGGCGAATTTCAGAAAGCCTGCCAATGTGGAGCGCCCGCCGGTGCTGGTGATGGCGATGGGGCTCGATTCAACAAAGGAAGAGATGGACACCAATGAGCAGGTGTTTCTCGACCGAGGCATGGCGACACTGACCTTCGATGGACCGGGCCAGGGCGAGGGCGAATATGACCGGCCGATCTGCCCGGAATATGAAAAGCCGGTTGGTGCGGTGATCGACTGGCTGGAGGGACGCGGCGATGTCGATGCCTCGCGCCTTGGCATCTGGGGGGTGAGCCTTGGCGGTTATTACGCGCCGCGCGCTGCCGCGCATGACGCGCGCATCAAGGCGTGCATCTCGCTCACCGGCCCGTTCGACTGGGAGATCATCTTCGATCGCATTCCGCCGATCACGCGCGCTGCCTTTACCACGCGTGCGTTCTGCAACAGCGAGGAAGAGGCGCGCGCGTTCTCCAAGCGCATGACGCTTGCCGGATGCACTTCCAACATCAAGTGCCCGCTCTATATCGTCGGCGGCGGCCTTGACCGGGTGGTGCCGCCCGAAGAATCCGAAAAACTGGCAATGGCAGCGTCAGGTCCGGTGATGATGAACATGATCGAGGATGGCACCCACGTTGCCAATAACCGCATCTACAAATACCGTACCCAATCAGCCGACTGGATGGCGGCGCAATTGGCAAAGTAGTTGCCGCTCGAGATCAGCTCGCGGCGTGCATGCACACGGCAATGACGCACGGCGCGTCTGAGCGGTTAGCCCAGGCGTGATTGCTGCCTCGCACCACCGCGACTTCGCCCGTGCTCATCACTGTTTCGCCGGCCTCCAGAACCAGGCTTGCCTCGCCTTCAACAATCATGCAGAAATCAAGCGTTGGGGTTTTCTGCATGTAGGGGTGGGGTGCATCCGGAGCATAGGTTGAGGCGCCCGGTGCACCCATGGCAGCAAACCATGCCGCAACTTCAGCCTCGCCCGCCTTGCCGATCCAGCTGGCATCGGGCGGCAGGGTCAGAGTGCGGTAGAGCGATCCTCCTCTGGGCGGCACCAGAGCGTCAGGCGCGGCACCAGAGCGTGCGGCAGATGCAGAGTTTATTTCAAAGCGCACCAAAGGTGCCTGCCGGGTGGCGCTCGGGCGGCAATGGTTCAGCCTCTCAGCTTAATGAAATCAACTGCATGTTAAACCCTAAAAGCTGTCTTCACCGGGCCGCATGGTATCAGGATCGAGACAACTCGTCTCCTGTTTCTACTAAAAGTGGGATTGGAGCTGCGATGGCTACAATTTTTACTAAGAATGGTGAAAGTCAGAGCGTGCGGCAGATGCAGAGTTTGTGTCTCCAAGCGCACCAAAGGTGCCTGCCGGGTGGCGCTCGGCCTGCCACAGCTTGGTTGCGGCACGAGGGACCATCGCTGATCAGTGCCGGTTTTCCAGGTGCGATATCGCCGACCACCACACGACGCACCGGCTTGATGCCGCCCGGCAGGGTGAGCGCGGCATCGCCGACCATCGCCGGATCATTACCCTGCAGGACGCCGTCCGGGCCATCGACGAATTCCGCCGCGAAAACATGTCGAACGCCATGCTCGAGCCCTCCGGCGGGGTCTGCCATCGGTGCCAGCCGCCGACATCGACGACGAAGTCTCCGGGATAGAACCGCACCGTCTCCTCATCGAGCTCAAGCTCGCGCCCGCCATCGAGCAGAACCGCATAGTCGATGGTCTGGGTCTTGTGCATGTGGGAGGAAAAGGAATCGCGCCCGCCGCGGCTCCAAATGCGGCCGTCTTCTTCAGGCACGGCGGCGTGGAGCGCTTCGGCGGTTTCATCATTGTCGCGTGAAAAATCGGCCGGCCGGCCACGGCCCTGGACGATGCGCAAATGACCGCCATCGGCGGGGCCTGGAAAATTGTAACCGCGTGTGGCGGCATCGTCTGTTTCGTCCAGCAGTGGCGGTGTCTGGTTCCAGATCCAGAAATCGGTGTGGATGCGCCCGCCGCCCATGCCGGTTGCGGCCTGGTGGCCGGGGCCGTCCCAGGTGACGTCCGAGCGGCCGGCCGCGTCCTCGCCGGTGACGAGGCGTCTGAGGGGACCCGGTTCAACTGACATGGCGTTCTCCTTGGCAAACTTGGTAAAATCGGGCGGCCTATAGGGTGAGGGTGCTTGTTCAATCCGCCGCCGCAAAATAGACTTCACGCCGACAACCAGTTTCAGTCAAATGACCACGCTGAATTTTCTTCCATCTATCCGTCATACCCGCTCGGGCAAGGATCATTTCACGAGGTCATCAGCAAATGTTCCGCATCACCGACGGATGTGATGCGGGGTCTAAGTCAAAACACGCAAGTCACGGAAAGAACTGCCCAAATGAGCGATTACACCGTCACCCGCAAGGATATCTCCGACGCAGCGGAAAAGTACAAGAACTGGGGCAAGTGGGGCGATGACGACGAGATTGGCACGCTCAACAACACAACGCCTGAAGACATCATCGCCGCGGCGCAGCTGGTGCGAAAGGGCAAGGTGTTTTCGCTGGCGATCAATTTCGACCACAACGGGCCGCAAGGCGCAAAGAGCACCTATCCCTCGATGGGGCGCACCAATCCGATCCGCAACATGATCCGCACCGGAACCGATGCCTATTCGGGCGTGCTCGATAGCCGCGGTATCAGGGGCGCCGACGACATGGTGACCATGCCGCTGCAATGCGCCACCCATTGGGACGGGCTCGGTCATGTGTTCTACGAGGACTATATGTGGAACGGCTTTGACTGCCGCACGGTGACGTCCGCCGGCGCGCAGAAATGCGGCATCGAGAAGACCAAGGACCGCATGGTTGGGCGCGGCGTGCTGCTTGACGTGGCGCGGGCGCTGGGCCGCGATCCGCTTGAGGATGGTTATGCGATCACCTGCGAGGATCTCGACAAGACCGCTCAAGCCCAGGGCATTGAAATGAAGAAGGGCGACTTTGTCATCGTGCGCACAGGTCAGATGGAAGAGTGCTTTCGCAAGGGAAGTTGGGAGGGCTATCCGGGCGGCGATGCGCCGGGCCTTGCTTTCGAGACCACGGAATGGATTCAGCGCACCGAGCTTTCAGCGCTGGCGTCCGACACCTGGGGCTGCGAGGTCAGGCCAAATCGCACCGAAGGCAATATCAACCAGCCTTGGCACTGGATCACCATTCCGATGCAGGGAATGACCATGGGTGAGATCTTCAACATCAAGGAGCTTGGCGAGGATTGCGTGGACGACAAGGTCTACGAGTTCCTGTTCGTCGCCCCGACCCTTCCATTCACCGGCGGAGTTGGCTCACCGGTCAATCCGATTGCCATCAAATAGCGTGACAGCGCGCGAAAGGAATTTCAAATGAGCAACAAGATGACGGGCGCGCAATGCATGGCGCGCCTGCTCGACGGTTATGGCGTCACCGATATCTTTCATGTGCCTGCGGTGTTGCGCCGGACCATGGCGGAACTTGAGGCAACGACGTCGATCCGCCGGATTCACGTCCATGGCGAGAAATCGGCGGCCTATATGGCTGACGGCTATGCGCGGGCCTCGCACAAGCCCGGCATTTGCGCGGCGCAGATCATCGGCGCGATGAATCTGGCCGCCGGCCTGCGCGATGCATGGCTTGCCAAGTCGCCGGTGATTGCGTTGACCGGCGGGCGTGATCAGGCGACCAAGTTCCGCAGGGCCTATCAGGAAGTCGACGACATTCCGGCGTTCGAGCCGGTGACCAAGCTCAACGCCACCGTCGATTCCGCCGAGCGCTTTCCGGACATGGTGCGCCAGGCGTTTCGCACCGCGGTCACCGGTTCGCCGGGGCCGGTGCATCTTCAGTTCAAGGGCAATGAGGGGCAGGTCGATCTCGAAGAAGCCGAGATCGACGCCGATGTCGAAGATCTGTTCTTCGAGGTACCGCCGTTTCGTCCATCACCTGAAGTGGGGGTTGTGGCCAAAGCCGTGGCGATGCTCGAAATGGCCGAAAAGCCGGTGGTTGTCGCCGGTGGCGGGGTGCGCTGGTCAAAAGCCGGCAAGGCGCTGATTGCGTTGGCCGAAAAACTGCAGATCCCGGTTACCACCTCGCTCAATGGCAAGGACACCATTGCGGGCTCTCATCCGCTCAATGTCGGTGTGGTTGGAACCTATTCGCGCGGATCCGCCAACAAGGTGGTGCTGGAAGCTGATCTTGTGTGCTTCGTCGGCACCGAGACCGGCGGCATGACAACCAATTTTTGGACCATTCCGAAATTGGGCACAAAGTCGATCCAGATCGATACCGATCCGCAGGTTCTGGGCCGCAACTACATGCTGGAAACGGCGCTGCTCGGCGACGCCAAGGTCACGCTCGAAATGATGGCTGACCGTGCCGATGGTTCAAGTGCTGAGCGACGCAAGGAATGGGTCGCCAATGCCCGGCGCCACATCAATGGCTGGTATGAGGACTACCGCTCGCTACTGACATCGGACGCGGTGCCGATCAGGCCTGAACGGATTTGCCACGAGCTGTCGCAAAACCTGCCCGACGATGCGTTCATCGTCGTCGATACCGGTCATGGCGGCATGTGGATGGGCGGCATGTTCGATCTGAGGGTGCCGACCCAGAGCTATATCCGCTCGGCCGGCCATCTCGGCTGGGCCTTCCCGGCGTCACTCGGCGTCAAGAGTGCGGTGCCGGGTCGCCCGGTGGTGTGCTTCACCGGCGATGCCGGCTTCTGGTATCACATCGGCGAGATCGAGACGGCGGTGCGCTGGAACATCAATGCGGTGATCGTGGTCAACAACAACCGCTCCGGCAACCAGTCAAAGCGCGGATTCGACCGTGCCTATGGCGGCGAGCAGACGGAAAAAGCGCGTGAAATGTGGACTTTCACGGAAATCAATTTCGCCCGCATCGCCGAGGATATGGGCGCGGTTGGCCTCAGGGTCGAACAGCCGGGTGATCTGGCGCCTGCTCTGGCCAAGGCAATTGACGCCAAGCGGCCGGTGATCATCGATGTGGTAACCGATATCGATGCATTGGCGCCGATTGCGGTGACCGGCTGAATATCAATCGGGCGGCGCCGGCCTGTAGTTGGCGGCGCCGCTCGTTCAATCGTTTCAGTATGGCGGAAGGCCGCTATGTTCCTGATCGTCCGATACGGCGCGCGCGCATCAGGGCCGCAATTGAAGCGGCAGAAGCCGAAGCGCTGCAGATTTTACACCAGCGACAATGATTGCCGACAACGCCAGGGCCAGCAGGGCGGTGCTCTTTGGAGCATGCAGCCATTAGGGTCCGGCCCCAATGACCGTCTTCCCGATTTGATCCGAGGATGTTTCATTGCCTCCGATGAGGAGGTAACGAGATGTATGATTTCTTCTGGTTTTCCGATTCTCAGCAGGCTCGGATCGCGCCGCTTCTGCCGACCGATATGCGCGGCAAGGAGCGCGTTGATGATCGTCGTGTGCCGAGCGGGATTGTCCATGCGCTGCGCTGTGGCGGTCGCCGGGCCGAGCGCGCGGTATATGGAAAGGTATCTTCAGCGCTCCGGCAGACACTGAGGATACGCCTGACCGGCTGTTCATCGACAGCTCCTGCATCAAGGTTCATCGCGGCACCGGCGGCGGAAAAGGCGGGCCCTGGCATGGTATCGGCCGCACCAAAGGCGGATGCAACACCGGGCTCCACGCCGTCCGCGACCACAAGGGCCGCCCCTGCGTCCTGCTCCCGACGCCCGGAAACGTGATGATTGCAAGGTCGCACAGCGCTGCATCGAGGCCATGCCGCTATCCGCCGAAATTGTCGCCGACAAAGGCCGTGACGGCCGGGAACTGCGCGAACGGCTTGAAGAGCTCGGGACCGGGCCCGTCATCCCGCCGCGAAAGAACCGCAAGATCCGACATCCCTACGATCAGGCCATCTACAGGGAGCGAAATATCATCGAACGCATGTTCTGCCGCCTCAAAGACGGGCGGCGCATCGCAACTCGCTTCGAGCGCAACATTAAAAACGTCATGGCAGCTATCGCGCGCGCCGTAGCCCTCATCTCGTGGTTATAATGAGTCCAGACCCTAATTAATCCCGGTAAATTCGCGCCATCGCCTTAGAATTTATTTAGGTTCCCTCGCTTGGTCTCGTCCCCCAATGGCGTAAAGCCACTCAGATTTAATGCCCGAAAATGGCAATCGGGCGGGGGACAAGATGGATTTTGCAACCATCATTGGCATCGTTGCCGGTTCGATTGTCGTCTTAGTCGCGATTTTTCTTGGCGGCGACTTTCTGACCTTTATGAATCTCCCCTCGGTGCTGATCGTTGTCGGCGCCACCACCGCGGCGACGGTTCTGAGATTTCCTCTGGCATCGATCCCAGCGGCGCTTTCGATCGGCGGCAAGGTCGCATTTACCCAGAAAAAACCAATCCGCTTGGCATGATCGACGAGATCACCAATCTCGCCACGGTGGTGCGCAAATCCGGTCCTCTGGGCCTGGAAAGCGTGGAGATCGACGATGATTTTCTCAAAAAAGGCGTGCAGTTCGTCGCCGACCGCTATGAGCCGGGTTTCATTCTCGAATCGCTTGAGCGCGAACGCGATCTGACGCTGGAGCGGCTTGAGGAAGGCCAGAAGATCTTCAAGGCGATGGGCGATGCAGCGCCCGCCTTCGGCATGATCAGAACCCTTGTCGGCCTAGTGCAGATGCTCTCCATCATGGATGATCCCTCCACCATCGGCCCGTCAATGGCGGTGGCGCTGCTGACCACGCTTTATGGTGCGATCATCGCCAATCTGATCTGCCTGCCTATTACCGACAAGCTGTCCACCAAGTCCAAGATCGAGGGAATCAATCTGACGCTGGCGATCGACGGCATTCTCCAGATCCGCGAGAACAAGAGCCCGGATCTGATCAAGGAAATGCTGGTTGCCTATCTGCCCGAGAAACAGCGCGGCGGTCTGGTCGAAATGGCGGCCGCAGCCTAGCCGGCAGAACGGGCAAGTGATATGGCAAAAGCAAAAAAAGGGTGACGAGGGCGCACCGGCATGGATCGTCACCTTTGCCGATCTGATGTCCTTGCTGGTGTGTTTTTTCGTCCTCATCATCTCGTTTTCGGTCCAGGACAGGGAAAAACTTCAGATCGTTGCCGGCTCAATGCGCGAAGCCTTCGGCGTCAAGCCGGATTCGCGCAGTTCCGGCTTTATCGAGATCGAAGGCAAACCTTACAGGCCCTATGTGCGCTCCGTCGCGGTTGTGAATACCGACGCGGATTCCGATTATTCCCAGATCCGGCATGATCAGCGCCGCAAGCAGGGCCCGGAGGCCAACACCCACGAATATGTGAAGGCCGATATTGAAAAGCCGCGCAATTTCGCCCTGGCGACCGCGTCGCTGCGCCAATCCTAGGCGGAAATGCCCGACATTACCGCGCTTTCGGAAAACATCATCGTTGAAGAGCAGCCCGATGGGCTCAACCTGCAACTGGTTGACCAGGAGGGCCGCTCGATGTTTCCCTCAGGGGAAGTCGAGCCCCATGCGCGCACCCGTGAATTGCTGACCCGCATCAGCCCGGGCGCTTGCCAAGATGCCGAACCGCATCAAGATTACCGGCCATACCGATTCAACCAGGCTCTACGCCCGCGATGGTTATATCTTGGGGGACCTGTCTTTCCGATCGCGCCAATGCCGTCAGGCGCACCTTGCCGGACACGGTGTTCCCGACGATACGTTTCTTGCCGCCAACCGGCGCATATCAATCCTGATCATGGCCGAAGACCCACCGCTGCCGCCGGGCTACGCGCCATAAACAGTCGGCGGGGCAAGACTTTCGGACACTACGCGCAGATCAGCGCACCGCCGCTTCCGCGTCAGGCGATTTTGGAGTGCGCGAGGGATAGCGGTGCGAGCCGAAGCGGATCACCGGCGTGTCAAGCGTCACGATCAGGATCGAACCTGAGATAATGATCAATTCCATGCCGACCTCATTGCCGGCATGACCCACATTGACAATTCCAATCAACATCCGCGTCAGGGCAGTGATCGCAACGTAGAGCAGGAAGCGCACCGGCATGTGGTTGGTGACAAAATAGATACCAACCATTGCGCCAAGTTCCAGACAGATGAACAGGAGCAGAATATCCTCCACCGTGGCGTGGCCCGCGCCAGCCATGCCGATGAACGCATAAACAGCCGACCAGACAATGGTTGCGCCGATCACGAACAGCGCCAGCAGATTGAAAACCCTGATAAGTACTGAGCCAAGACCGTCAGCCGGACTGTTCACCCGCTGCAGCAGATTCCGTCATTACCTCTCGCCTTCTGCCCGCACCACCGCGAGCACGCCGTCCTCGACCGCTGCGACGCGAATGCGGGTGCCGGTCGGCAGGTCCTCGCCCGAAACCCGCCACATGCTGTCGGCGACCTTGACCCGGCCGCGCCCATTGACGATCGCCTCATCGAGCACGTATTCGCGCCCGACAATCGCCTCGCCGCGCCGGTTGAGCATCGGCCGGTCTGATTCGACCGGCCGGTTGGCCACCAGGATGCGCGCCAGAATGATGCTGATCATCGACAATGCGGCAAATGACACAAGCTGCCATTGCCATGACCAGTCGACCACTAGTGTGGACAGCGCCACTGCCAGGGCGGCAACCGCCAGCCACAGAAAATAGACGCCGGGCACAATCAGCTCAAGCACCAGCAGCACCGCCGCCACCACCCACCAGGTCCAGCCGCCAAGCCCGCTCATGATCGCGTCGAGATCTCCCATATTGGCCGTTCCCTAGCGCCCGACCGGCGGCAGCGAACCGGTGCTGCCGCCCGAGGAGTTGCCGAACGCCTCGCGCGTGAGCTCGGTAATGCCGCCAATCGCGCCGATCACCGAGGCTGCCTCGACCGGCAGCATCAGCACTTTCTGGTTGCGCGCCGTCGCCAGGGCCTTGAGGGCATCGACATATTTGTCGGCGACGAAATAGTTGATCGCCTGCACATCACCCTTGGCGATCGCCTCGCTCACCACACTGGTCGCTTGGGCTTCGGCCGCGGCTTCGCGCTCGCGCGCCTCGGCATCGCGGTAGGCGGCTTCGCGCCGACCTTCGGCAGCCAGAATCTCGCCTTGCTTTTCGCCCTCGGCCTTGAGGATTTCGGCCTGCCGCAAGCCCTCTGCTTCCAGAATCGCCGCGCGCTTGTCGCGTTCCGCCTTCATTTGCCGCGCCATCGCCTCGACCAGATCGCGCGGCGGGTTGATGTCCTTGATTTCGATGCGGGTGATCTTGACCCCCCAAGGCGATGCCGCCGCATCCACGACATGGAGCAGGCGCGCATTGATCTCGTCGCGCTGCGAGAGCAGCTCGTCCAGATCCATCGAGCCCATCACCGTGCGCACATTGGTCATGGTCAGATTGAGGATCGCATTGTGCAGCCTTTCGACCTCATAGGCCGCGCGCGCCGCGTCCAGCACCTGGAAGAAGGCCACGCCATCGACCTCGACCATGGCGTTGTCCTTGGTGATCACTTCCTGGGTCGGCACGTCGAGAACCTGCTCCATCATGCTCAACCGCGCGCCTATGCGGTCGACGAACGGCACGATGAACCCAAGGCCGGGCTCCAGCGTGCGCGTGTAGCGCCCGAACCGTTCGACCGTCATGTTGTATCCCTGCGGCACCACGCGCACCGCTTTGAGAACCACGATGGCGCCGAGCACGACAATGATGATGACAAAGACTGTTGAACCGAAAAGCAGATCTTCCACGGGGGCTTCCTTCTCTGACAGGCCGCGCGGTGCCGTTCACCGCACGCCGCAAGGAGCACAACATAGCAGATTCGCAAGGTGTGGAGTTTGCGGCGTGAGGTGTGGGTCACCGGCTCTTGCCGCCATGCCCGCCAAAGAAAAAGCCCTCCGAACCGGGGGGTTACAGAGGGCCTGAGAGCGGATCTGGCGGTGAGGGGCAGCCGCCGCGATCACTTGTGCTTGGTTGCTGAAGTCAACATAGGCGGATGGCCGCCCGCACTTTGTGATCTAGATCACAAAATTTCAGTTTTCGGCGGCCACCGGTTCCGGACCGGCCCCATGGGTCACCTCAGGGGCCAGGCCGGGTGATCAGGCAGACTGAAGGTTGGTCGCGGCTTCCTTGCCAGACCTCTCATCGGTCTCAAGGTCGTAGGTGATCTTCTGTCCTTCTTCGAGCGGCGGAAGACCTGCACGTTCGACAGCGGTTGCATGAACGAATGCATCCTTGCCGCCGCCATCGGGCTGGATAAAGCCGTAGCCTTTGTTGTGATTGAAGAATTTTACGGTACCTGTTGGCATGATGCCTCCATCAGCAATGCTTGGCGTTCAACGCCCGCGCGACCATCACCCGGGCTTCCATTCGATTTCAGCGTTGTCTTGGGAAGGGCAGCTAGTGGACCAACACGGCAAGGCAGAGCAGAAATTCGAGTGCCGTTATTTTGGTTTTTCTGCGCCAAAGGTCAATGCTGAAGATTTGGTGCCGCCTGGCGACGGCAATACCTGGACGGCGCCGGTGCCTGCTAGAGCGCTATCCGATCCGACTGCATCAGATCGGCGCTCTGGTTTGTTGTTTTTGCCGCATCATCTGATCGATCCTCGCTTCGCTCCCGCTCCGGTCGGATTATGCTCTAGCCGTCCTTGCGCACCCGTCCCTCGGCTTTCAGCCGTGCCTTGAGCGCGCGGCGCTCGGCACCGAGTTTGAGCAATGTTGGTCGGTCTTCGTCACGCACTTCCATATAGCGGTCTCGCCAGCCCTGATCTTCGCTCCATTCATGGGGCGTTTGCGCGATGGCGCGCGGCCCGGTCGCTGTCTCCACAAGCCTCAGGCCGCGCTCGATGATGTCGCGCTGCATATCGGCGTCATATGGCCTGCCGCAGGGATTGCCGAGCGGAAAGTCGGTGAACACCAAGCGCGGCACGCCGCAATAGGTCACGATATCAAGCGCGCTGCCGAGGATCACGGTGGGGATGCCGCCTTCTTCAAAATATCGGGCGATCAGACTCACGGTCTGATGGCACACCGGTCAGACCGGCACCATCAGCGCAATGTCAGCGGCGTCCTCGCGCGCCCGGACCAGCAATTGCGGTGCGTTGATTTCCAGCGTTCTGCGGATCGAATAGTCCGTTGCCGCGCAATGAAAGCGCGCGGCCAGCGCGCCGATGCGGCCACAGGCGACAAGATCGTGCAGCGTATCGATCGGCAGATACGAGTTCCTGTCGTCCATATGGGTGGCGCGCTTGTCCCACGACAGATCATTGGCATAGAGCCGCTCCGGCGGATTTGCGGTGTTGAACGAGGCAAGCGCGCGCGCGTCGGTCGGTTTGCGCTCGTAAAGCGCCGCGGTTGTGATGACGGTGAGGGTGGAATCCGAAAGCGGCTTTTTGAGCGGCGTGAACGGTACCTCGTCAAAGTGCGCCCAGACATAAGGCGTGTCATAGCCATGCGCTGCGTAATAGGCGCGGCTGCGCTCCATATATTCGACCGGTTCGTTCATCGCGGCAATGATGACACGGGCAGGTGCCGGCCTCCAGCCGGCAATCGCCAATGCCCGCCAGCCCTCATATCCAGCCCATGAGCTCGCGCCGCGCGATGGTCTCAATCAGATCCATGCCGTCGTCGCTGTCATTGAGGCAGTCGATGACGGTGAAGTTCTGGCCGCCATGTTGCTCGAAGAGCTCGCGCACGCCAATGGCAAGTTCCTCGAGCGTCTCCACGCAATCGGCGGCAAAGGCTGGCGAGATGATCGCAAGGTTACGACTCCCGTCGCGCGCCAGCGCCTCCACCGTCTTGTCGGTATAGGGCTGAAGCCACTCCTCGCGGCCAAAGCGCGACTGGAAGGTGATCTGGAGCTGCGCCTCGTCCATGCCCAACTCCCGGGCGAGCAGCCGCGTCGTCTTCTGGCAATGGCAATGATAGGGATCGCCAAGCTCCAGATAGCGCTTGGGCAGGCCGTGAAACGAGGCAAGGATCACCTCCGGCTGCCAGTCAAGTTTTGCCAGATGCGCGCGCATCGAGCTTGCCAGTGCGGCGATATAGCGCTCATCGTCATGATAGGGCGGCACCGTGCGGATCGCCGGCTGCCAGCGCATTTGCTTCAGCACGTCATAGGCGCAATCGAGCGCGGTTGCCGTGGTCGCCGCGGCATATTGCGGATACATCGGAAACAGCAAGATGCGTTCCGCGCCCGCGTCTTTCATCGCCGTCAGCCGCTCGCCGATTGACGAGGTTCCATAGCGCATCGCCCAATCGACCAGAATCTCCGGCCCCAGCCGTTCGGCAAGTTTTTCGCTCTGCGCCCGGGTGAAGGTGCGCAAGGGTGACTCGTCACGCTCGCGGTTCCAGATCGCCTCATAGGCCTTGCCGCTCTTGCCGGGTCTGGTGCTCAGGATGATGCCGTTGAGCACCGGCCACCAGACTAGGCGGCTCGCGTCGACCACGCGGCGGTCGGACAGGAACTGCTTGAGATAACGCCGCATCGACCAATAGTCGGTGCCGTCCGGTGTGCCGAGATTGATCAAAAGAACGCCGATGCGGCCAAACGCTACTTGCGGGTGCCCCTGGGACAAATTCTCGCGTGCTGGTGCCGCCGTCTCATTCATGATCGCGCTTTGATCCTGTCATCTGAAATTCGTCGACTGCTGATAGCCCATCTTCCACTACGCCTCGATTGGTGTGAAAGTTCACTACAATCGCGACGCAATCAACCGACGCGATGCCAGCAAGGCAATGGAGGCGGTGATGATAAGGTGCAGAACTCTTTCGTGGTGCCCAACAGCGGCGCTGATCGCCGCCACAACGCTGATGCCCTTCAAGGTGTTGGACGACAGTGCCAATGTGACATTCGTTCTGGTCAACGACATTTACGAGATGTCGGGCAATGACGGTCGCGGCAGCTTTGCCCGCCTGGCCAGCGTCGTCAAGGCCGAGCGCGCGGCGCGCGATTAAAAGTGATCTATGTGCATGCCGGCGACGCGAAGATTGGTATTATTGGGTTGGCTGCCGATGATTCGCCGGTCAAATCAAGCCCCGGCATCTCAAGTTCAGCTCCACCGGCATTACCGTGGCCGAGGATCTGCACCGTGGCCGAGGATCTGCGCTCATCCGGCGCCGATCTGATTGTTGCCGTGGGCACGCCAGCCGGTCGCAGGACCAGGAACTGTTCCGCTCCGGCGCCTTTGACATCATCCTCAGCGGTGATGATCACGATCTGATGGTGTTCTTCGACGGCAGGACGGCGATGGCCGAACTCCAAGCGGGATGCCGAATTTGTCACCACCATCGACAACATTGACGTCGAGCCGGACGCTGAGGCCCAGGCGCGGATTGAGGAGTATGAGGCCGAGCTTTCAGCCGAGCTCGATCTCTCGCTTGGCACCACCGAAACCGAACTCGACAGCCGGCGCGCCAGCGTGCGCGGCGGCAAGACCACGATCACCAATGGCGGCGGCATCAGGGGCAACCGCACCTATGATCCGGGCACCGCGATCACCAGACGTGACGTCCTGAGCGAGCTGCCGTTCGGAAACAAGACGCTGCTCTTGGAAGTGACCGGGACGATGATCGCCGATGCGCTGGAAAACGGTGTCTCGCACATCGAGAACAGCGCGGGCCGATTCCCGCAGATCTCCGGCATCAGCTTTGCTGTTGATGCCGGTGCCGAACCCGGCACGCAGGTCTCGGATATCAAAATGGGTGGCGCGCCGCTTGATAGTGGCGCCACCTATAAGCTCGCCACCAACGACTATATGGCCAGAGGCGGCGACGGCTATGGCGTTTTCAAATCCGCCAAGAAACTCCTCGGCGATCTCGACGCCAAGCTGATGGCCAATATCCGTGAAGCGGGCGAGGTCGTGCCAGAGATCGAGGGCCGCATCGCGTCCAAGTAGGCTTGCTGCCGGCGAGGGTCAGGCGGCGGTCTGAGGCCTTGCCGCCGCCGCGCCGGGCGGGCGATTTCGGCGGCCAGTTCAATGTTCTCTTGATTGCCCGGCCATCAGATCGCCGATCAGCGCTTCATAATCACCGATCATGCGCTGTTCGAGCTTGCGCTCTGCAAGATAGCCGAACGGATCTGCACTTGTGCCGCGCAGGAATTTGAGCCGTGCCAAAACGCGCAACACCGGCGTGATCCACGGCCCGAAGGCGCGTTTTTTGGGCTGGCCGGTGAGTTCATCGCGGCGCGCCAGGATCGGCGGCGCCAGATGATGCACCACTTTGAAGTCGCCGGAAAAAGCCGTGTCGATCTGGGCTGTGAAGGCGCGGTCGGTCAAAAGCCGCGCCACCTCATATTCGTCTTTGTAGGCGAGCAGCTTGAAATAGCCGTGCGTCACCGCATCGGTGAAGGTTTCGCTGCCCGGCGTTGCGGCTGTTTCGGCTTCGCGCGTGGCATCAATCAGCGCCCGGTAGCGCGTGGCCAGCCTTTCATCCTGATAGTCGGCAAGATAGTCCGCACGCGCTTCAATCACCTGATCAAGACCCGGTGCAACGCTTGGCTGCGGCGCATCAACAGGTGCGTTGATTGCGGCGATTTCCTCCACCCGCGCCCGGTCGGCCACCGCGCGCCGCCCCCATGCAAAGGCATCAAGGTTCATCTGCACCGCAACGCCATTGAGCTCGATGGCGCGGGCGATGGCGCCAGGCGAGACCGGCAGAAGCCCTTGCTGGCAGGCCATGCCGAGCATCAACAGATTGGCCGCGATGGCATCGCCCATCAGCGCCACCGCAAGGCCGGTGCCGTCGATGAACCAGGCATTGTGCTTGCCGGTGGATGAGGCGATCTGACGCTCAAGCAGATCGCAATTGATCGAAAGATTCGGCTTGCGGGTAAAATCAGCGGTCATCGTCAGATGGGTATTGAGCACCGCATGGGTTTTGCCCTCGCGCATCAGCGACAGGATTGGCCGCGCCGCCGCCGTCACCAAATCGCACCCCAGTACCAGATCAGCGCCGCCATGGGCAACGCGAATGGCGCTGATATCATCGGGCTCGCCGGCGATGCGAGGTCACCGCACCGTTTTTTGTGCAAGGCCGGTCATGTCGAGAACGCCGCACGCTTTGCCCTCAAGATGGGCCGCCATGGCGATCAGCGATCCGATGGTGATCACACCGGTGCTGCCAATGCCGGCGGCGGCCATCGACCACACCTCACCCGATGGGCGTATGGCAGGATCGGGCAGGGCGATACCATCGCCGGTTCGGGCCGATGAAATGGCGAGTTTGCCGCTCGCCGCAGGCGTGCGTAAGGCGCCACCCTCAATGGTGACAAAGCTCGGGCAAAAGCCGGTAAGGCAGGAGAAATCCTTGTTGCACACCGACTGATTGATCGTGCGCTTGCGCCCGAACTGGGTCTCCACCGGCTCGATGGCAACGCAGTTCGAGACTGCGCCGCAATCGCCGCAGCCCTCGCACACCAGTTCGTTGATGATAACCCGCCGCGCCGGATCGGGATAGGTGCCGCACTTGCGCCGCCGGCGCATTTCCGCCGCGCATGTCTGGTCATAATCAGCACCGAGACGCCCTTCACATCGGTGAGTTCTCGCTGCACGCGGGCAAGTTCTTCGCGCGGCTCAATCGCGGTGACGTGGGGAAACTGGGTGCCCGGCGGATATTTGCCCGGATCGTCGGTGACGATGCGCGCCAGCCCTTCGCCGGCAAGCTGGGCGGCGATTGACGGCACATCGAGCCCGCCATCATTGGCCTGGCCGCCGGTCAGCGCCACCGCGTCATTAAACAGTAGCTTATAGGTCATGGTGACGCCGGAATAGACCGCCGCCCTGATCGCCAGAACGCCCGAATGGTTGTAGGTGCCATCGCCGATATTGGCGAAGATGTGCGGACGGGTGGAAAACGGCGCTTCGCCGATCCAGTTGGCGCCCTCACCGCCCATCTGGGTAACGCCGACCGTCTCGCGGTCCATCCATTTGGCCATGTAATGACAGCCAATGCCAGCAATCGCGCGGCTGCCCTCAGGCACGACCGTTGAGGTATTGTGCGGGGCATCCGGCGCAAAAGTAAGGAAGCCGCGCACGGGCGCCAGGGCGCGCCTCGGCGCCAGCCGCGATCGCTTCCAGCTCGGCAAGCCGCGCCTGAAGGCCCCCGCCCGGCAGCATTTGCGCCACGCGCTGGCCGATCGCCAGCGCGATCATGTTTGCATCGAGCGCGCCGCGCGATGGGAACAGCACCTCGCCCGTCTCATCGCGCTTGCCGATTATCCGAGGTGCATTGGAGAGCCCGTAAAGATGCTCGCGCAGCTGGGTTTCGATCAAAGAGCGCTTTTCCTCAACCACGATCACCAGATCGAGCCCTTCGGCGAAGGCGCGCGCTTGTCGGCTCCAGCGGCCAGGCCATGGCGACCTTGTAAAGCCTTAGCCCAAGATCGGCGGCGCGGGTCTCGTCAATGCCCAAAAGATCGAGCGCCTGGCGCACATCGAGATAGCTTTTGCCAAGCGTTGCGATGCCGATGCGCGGGCGTGCACCGCCGCGCCAGACGGCGCGGTCGAGGCCATTGGCTCTGGCAAAGGCAAGAGCTGCCGGGATCTTGAAATCGTGCCTCGCCCGCCAGCACCGTGTCGCCCGGTCTGGGACCCAGCCCGCCATCGGGCATGGCGAAATCGTTTGGTATGGCGATGGCGAGCCGGCGCGGGTAGCCGTCAATATTGCCGGTGACCTCGATCGTGTCCTTGACCGCTTTCAGCCCGACAAAGGCGCCCGAATAGCGCGACAAGACGTAGCCATAAAGCCCGAAATCAACCACATCCTGCAGGCCCGAAGGGGTGAGTACCGGCATCATCGCATCGGCGAGTACGAACTTCGACTGATGTGCGGTGGTCGAGGATTCGGCGATATGATCATCTCCCGCCAGCGCCACCACCCCGCCCAAAGGCGATGTTCCCATGAGGTTGGCGTGGTGCAGCGCATCGCCCGAGCGGTCAACGCCCGGCCCCTTGGCGTACCACAGCCCGATAACGCCGGCATAGCAGCCCTCGCCATAAAGCCCGGCTTGCTGGGTACCCGAACATCGCGGTGGCGGCGATGTCCTCATTGAGCCCCGGCTGGAACAGGATATTGGCGGCATCGAGCTCAGGGCTCGCCCGCTCGAACTGCATGTCGAGCCCGCCCACCGGCGAGCCGCGATAGCCGCTGACATAGCCTGCCGTGTTGTGGCCCGCCGCGCGGTCGCACGCATGCTGCATTAGCATCATGCGTATAATCGCCTGGGCGCCGGTCACATAGACGCGGGGCTTTTCTAAGTCGTAGCGGTCGGCCAACGCGACGGTAAGGTCGATAAGGGAGGGCTGCGCCACCATTTTAAGGCATCACTAATGACTGGCCGCCATCGGCGACGATCACCGAGCCGGTCATGTAGCTGCCGGCGTTCGAGGCCAGCAGCAGCAACGCGCCGCAAAGCTCGCGCGCCTCGCCGGTGCGCCGCTGCGGGAACTGGCCGATCATGCGCTGGCCGGCCTCGCTCCCCAGATATTCGGTGTTCATCTCGGTCTCGACATAGCCGGGCGCAATCGCATTGACCCTGATCTTGTGGCGCGCCAGCTCCAGCGCCAGCACCTTGGTAAGCTGCACGACACCGGCCTTTGAGACCGCATAGGCGGCAACGCCCTTTTTTACCTCAAGCCCGAGGATCGAGGCGACATTGACGATCGCGCCGCCGGTTTCCGACGCGATCATGCGCCTGGCCGCTTCCTGCGAGACGTGCAGCACCGCATCGAGATTGATCGCCATCACCCGCCGCCATTCCGCCTCATCGACACCGAGTACCGGCCCGCTGCCGGCGGTTCCGGCATTGTTGATCAAAAGATCGACGGTGCCGAAGCGGTCTTGCGCCTGATCGAACGCAGCGGCGATGCTGGCCGCATCCTCCACGTCCATTTCCGCCACCAGCGCCTCACCGCCCGATTGTTCGATCTCGATGGCGAGCGTTTCCAGCCGGTCGCGCCTGCGTGCGCCAATCACCACGCACGCGCCATTGGCCGCCAGCATGGCGGCGAAATGCCGCCCCAGCCCGCTTGATGCGCCGGTGACCAGCGCCGTGCGCCCTTCAAGCGAAAACAGCTGGCCCGCGCTCAAGTTCCTGGCGGTGTCGTTGGTGGCCATTGCCTCTCCCTGTCGCCAATTCCGCGCGATGTGAAAATGCACTAGGGTCCAGACTCATTATAGCCACGAGATGAGGGCTGCGGCGCGCGCGATAGCTGCCGTGACGTTTTTAATGTTGCGCTCAAAGCGCGTTGCGATGCGCCGCCGGTCTTTGAGGCGGCAAAACATGCGTTCGATGATATTTCGCTCTCTGTAGATGGCCTGATCGTAGGGATATCGGATCTTGCGGTTCTTTCGCGGCGGGATGACGGGCCCGGTCCCGCGCTCTTCAGGCCGTCACGGCCCTTGCCGGCGACAGGTTCGGCGGATGGCGGCATGGCCTCGATGCAGCGCTGTGCGACCTTGCAATCATGCACGTTTCCGGGCGTCGGGAGCAGGACGCAATTGACAAAAACACGGGGCGGCCCTTGTGGTCGCGGACGGCGTGGAGCCCGGTGTTGCGTCCGCCTCTGGTGCGGCCGATACCATGGGGGGGCATGGGGGCCAGTGGCCCCTTTTCCGCCGCCGGCGCAGCGATGAACCTTGATGCGGGATGTCGATGAACAGCCGGTCAGGCGTATCCTCGGCGCCTGCCGAAGCGCTGAAGATACCTTCCCATATACCGCGCTCGTCCCGGAGTTAGTAAATTGTATCAAAGTGAGATTTCATTAATCTTTTATTGTAACACTTCATCTAACTCAGCACAGGGTTGGCCACAGACTGATTTATAGTCATTACAGAACTTAGAAGAAACAACAAATGAATTATTAGAATTGTCTCTTGAGCTTTTGCTATAGGTGCGGTTATCTCCTCTAGTCTGCAAACCTACCAAATAGTCTTCACCATTAATTGTCGCAATGTTGGGACTACCAGAAACGCCCCATTCTACGGGACAGTAACTTCTAATAGAACTCCCAAAACTCCAATAAATGTCTAATAGTTCACACGGCTCGTTAACTCTCAATGGGGATTGATAAAGGTCTGCAATGTCATTACCAGTTTGCTGGCTTAATGTTTGTGGATTAAAATCAGGAGTTCCACTTGAATCAGTATTAAATCTAGTTTGTGGCCTATAAAGATGAACATCTATTTCACCTCTTCTTGAAGCATTCACTATTCTTTTATTTGAACTTCTTACTGGTCTTACAAAATGATTTGGCCTAAGAGCTTTATCTACTTTTACAAAAACATAATCTGTAGAGGGCTCATCCCAGACAGAAGGATTATTTATTCTAGGAGATACAAACTGAGAGTTACTTTGACTGGCTCTTGTCACATTCTTTGGATTTATAGGGTAAGCAGCAACTCTAACTGAGTTTCGAACAGGCTCTCTTAAGGAGCGATTTTCTTTTCTCGCTTTTCGTGGATCATCTAAAACTCCATGAGCTGTAGCTAAATAAACCCCAGGACAAACTTGAATTCCTTGAGTAAAGCCATTCAAAGTCCAAAAGGTAGCCATGGCAGCCCCAACGCCCTCTTTAGTAGAAACAGGGGACATTGAATTGTCCCGATCCTCATACCAAGCGGCGTTATGAAGACAGCTTTCAGGGTTTAACATGCAGTTGATTTCATTCAGCTCAGAGGCTGAACCATTTGAAGATTTCATCCCACAGTTTTCACCATTTTTTGTTCCATTATATCTTATTCCTCCAGCTATAGAATGCGAATCAATAGAGAAAAAACTCATTAACATTATTAACAATAGTGATAGTAAACCATGAGGTGATTTTAATAGTTTCATTTTTTTAAGTCTCTCTTTATAGTTGACGAAGCGGTTGAAGAGCGTCTTCTTCGGCCCGTGGATATCGGCTCAGTCGGCCCGGCGACCGCCACAGCGCAGTGCATGGACGATCCCGCTCGGCACACGACGATCATCAACGCGCTTCCTGCCGCGCATATCGGTCGGCGGAAGCGGCGCGATCCGGGCCTGCTGAGAATCGGAAAACCGGAAGAAATCATACATCTCGTTACCTCCTCATCGGAGGCAATGAACCATCCTCGGATCAAATCGGGAAGACGGTTATCGGGGCCGGAGCCTAGAGAAATCGGAGGCTGTCGGCGGTTCACGCAACCCCGATGCGCAACAGATCGTGGAGATGAACAACGCCCACCGGCCGGCCGGCCTCGACCACGAACAGGCTGGTAATCTGGGAGGCGTTGATCAGCTCAAGGGCCTTGCTCGCCAGCGTGGAGGGAGAAACCGCCTTGGGGCCGGGCGTCATCACCTCACCCGCCGTTGCGGCAAGCAGTTGGGGGTGCATTTTGCGCCTCAGATCACCATCGGTGATGATCCCGGCAAGGTGGCCTGCGCCATCGACAATGCCAACGCATCCAAGCCGCTTGGCGGTCATGATCACCAGCACCTCGCTCATCGGCAACCCGGGCGGGGCCAGCGGCATGTCATCGCCCGCATGCATGACATCGCGCACAAAGGTGAGCTGGGCGCCCAACCGGCCGCCAGGATGGAAGTTCTTGAACTGACCGGCGGTGAATCCGCGCGCTTCTAGAAGCGACACCGCCAGCGCATCGCCAAGAGCAAGCTGCATGGTGGTCGATGTGGTGGGCGCCAACCCGTGGGGGCATGCCTCATCGGCGCGCGGCATGGCCAGGGTAATATCGCCCGCCCGGCCGAGGGCACTGCCGGGAGTGCCGGTCAGCGCGATTAACGGCACCGAAAAACGTCGTGAATATTCAATTATATCAGTCAGTTCCGGCGTCTCGCCAGACCATGAAACCGCCAGTATCACATCGTCGGCGGTGATCATGCCAAGATCACCGTGGCGCGCCTCGCCAGCATGAACGAAAAACGCCGGCGTACCGGTCGATGCAAGGGTTGCGGCGATCTTGCCGGCAATGTGACCGGACTTGCCAAGGCCGCTGACAATGACGCGGCCGGTGGAGAGCGATATCGTGCTCACTGCCTCGATGAAGGCAATGCCCAGCTCGGCGCCCAGCGCATCGGCCAGCGCCGCAACACCCTCGGCCTCGGCCCCGATGGTGCGGATGGCGCTGCCAATCAGCGCTTGTCCTTGATCAGTCCGGGTGGGAGGTGTTGAATCCATTAAGCGCCGATCTGTTGATGCCCGCGCGCGGCGTCAGACGGGGCTTTTTGCCCTGCGGCCTGACCGCCATCGGGGCGGTGAATACACCACTCGTTAACCATGAAGTCCATACTCTCAGATGTCGGTTTAGCGTCTCGGCGCCGATACGGGAAGGACGTGTTGGCGAGCGGCATCTTTATCTCACTTTCGCTACCGCGCTGTCCGTTGTGATCATCGTACAGCCAGACGGTTTGGCGCATGCGCAGCCGATCCCCGATCCGGCGCGGCAACCGGCAGTTCTTAATCCATTAGGCGAAAGCGATGATCTGCTGCGCGGCACAGTGGCCACAACGGGTACTACAGTCACAGTTGAGGGCCTGCAAGGCGCGGATGCGGGCAATTCCGGCCTCATGCTCGATGCCGATGGTTTTCCCATCGATCCGCTTGATGCCGTGCGCATCACGGTGATCGAAACCGACTAGGCAGCACTTGCCGCACGGGCGCAGCGCCCGCAGGTGAGGCCTGCGGGTGATCAGCGGTCAGAGACCGATTTTGTGACCGAACGCGAGCGGCTGGAGCTTGAGCCGTTTGGCATGCGCGCCGGCTCGTTCATCATCTATGCACAGGTCGAAGCGCGGGCCGCCAACGCGATGTGCTCTACGCGGTGCGCCCGCGGCCGGAAGCACGTTCTGACTGGGACTGGCATGAGCTGGTGATTGCCTATGGGGCGAATATGGCGTTTATGATGAGTTCACCACCAAAACCCGGAGGAAAACGAGATCAGCACCGCCGGCCAGAGAGCCTTCGTCGACATTGCGCGTGCCGCATGAAGTGTCGCGGGTGTCTAGGATCCGCTCCAATGACCGTCTTCCCGATTTGATCCGAGGATGGTTCATTGCCTCCGATGAGGAGGTAACGAGATGTATGATTTCTCTTGGTTTTCCGATTCTCAGCGGGCTCGGATCGCGCCGCTTCTGCCGACCGATGCGCGCGGCAAGAACCGCGTTGATGATCGTCCTGTGCCGAGCGGGATCGTCCATGCGCTGCGCTGTGGCGGTCGCCGGGCCGACTGCGCCGATATCTACGGGCCGAGGAAGACGCTCTGCAACCGCTTCGCCCGCCAGGCCGAGCGCGCTATATGAATAAGGTATCTTCAGCGCTCCGGCAGACACTGAGGATACGCCTGACCGGCTGTTCATCGACAGCTCCTGCATCAAGGTTCATCGCTGCGCCGGCGGTGGAAAAGGGGGGTCTTGGCCCCCACGCCCCATGGTATCGGCCGCACCAAAGGCGGACGCAACACCGGGCTCCACGCCGTCCGCGACCACAAGGGCCGCCCCATGTTTTTGTCAATTGCGTCCTGCTCCCGACGCCCGGAAACGTGCATGATTGCAAGGTCGCACAGCGCTGCATCGAGGCCATGCCGCCATCCGCCGAACCTGTCACCGACAAAGGCCGGGAACTGCGCGAACGGCTTGAAGGGCGCGGGACCGGGCCCGTCATCCCGCCGCGAAAGAACCGCAAGATCCGATATCACGACGATCAGGCCATCCACAGGGAGCGAGATATCATCGAACGCATGTTCTGCCGTCTCAAAGACCGGCGGCGCATCGCAACGCGCTTCGAGCGCAACATTAAAAACGTCATGGCAGCTATCGCGCGCGTCGCAGCCCCCATCTCGTGGCTATAATGAGTCCAGACCCTAGTAGGCGTTGGTGATCTGAATACCAATTCCACTCGGCATGATCGCGTGTCGCATAATTTCAACGCTCCAAAGCCGCCGCCAAGGCTGCCCGTGTGCCTGATATCGGATTGACGGCGCCCTGGATGTTCCAGCCGCTATTTCGCATAAGTGTACGTAGCTCATACCAGAACGGAGTCGTCCAAAATGGCGCATATTCAGAAAGGAGCAGCTGGTGCGCAGTTGCCTTATCTCGGTTAATCACCTCCATGATTAACCGAGCGGCACCGCGCGAGTCATAGTCGGTGCCTTCTGCGCGATCCATGGCTAAAGCCAGATACGCTTTCCCCCGGGGATGTCCAGCATTCACACCCCGGGAAAAGAACCTTGCGGCCCGCTCATCATCTTCCTCAACGCCTTGCCCTTCCGCATAGAGCAGACCGAGTACGGTGGTTGCTTCAGGATCACCGAACTCGGCGGCTTGTGTCGCGATGTCAAATTCGCCCAACAGCCGGTGTCACTCAGCCTCTGCACCAGAAGGACGTCCGACTGGAGGAATTCAGAGCCTTTGATATTGCTGCTCTCTCCATCTGTGCCGACCACGCCGACACGCAACTCCCCGAGCCTTGCTTGGGCGAGGTCGCCATAAAATGTGCCCGCGAAACGGGTGATGAATGCTTCGAGCACCGCGATACTGGTCGTGTCTTTGGTGGCATTCCAGCCGCGCTCAGCCTCGTCCAGACTTGATGGCGCGGTCTGACTTGGCGCAGCAATCACTGCCGCAGCGGACGCGTCCTGCTCAGTGGGCGGCACCAGATAGATTGGGTCCCTACCGAGCGAAGCGTAGACAAAGGGCTGCTGGGCACGGCCGATGGCGTCTCTCACCGCTGCGCGCACGTTGCGGAACAAAAGGCCGATCTCCATGCCGGGAGTGGTGAGGTTCTCCAGAAGTGCTGCTGTGTAGGAGCTGTTACGTCCGCCACCTGACCCTCGCGCGCTGCATAGGCGACGAGAACCGATGAGCCCTCAGGCTCACAATGCGGGCAAGCCCGCGCCCAATGGAGCAGGTCGCGCCAGCCCGTTCCATATTGGCGGCAAACGGGTTCTCCCGGCAGGCCTCGAGGATCACCATCTGCAACCCATCCGCGCGCTCAAGCGCACGCAGAACGTCATCAAGCGCGATTGCCTCAAAGTTCACGTCTTGGTCTGTCACAAGGCTCGCATCGACCGGAATCAGGTAGTTCCGCTTGTCAATCTCGATGCCGTGGCCCGCATAGTAGACCGCCGCGATATCGGCACCGCGTGTCTCGCGCCCAAAGTCCCTGAGAGCCAGCCGCATTTCCAGAAGAAGACTGGTCAACGGCAAGGGTGACGTCGAAGCCGAGTTGCTCCAACAGTTCAGCCACACCGCTGGGTCGTTTCGGGGGTTGGCGAGGTTGGCAACGAATTCATAGGCTGAGTTGCCGATCACGAACGCAACACGCTTCTCGGCATGGGCAGGGGCAAGACTCGCAGCCGCAAGCGCACCAAGAGCAACTACGTAAGCGGCGAGCCGGGCCATCGTCCCCTCCTAATCTAACTGTCAGACTGTAGTCTACGCATCCATCGGGTGACTGCCAGCATGTGCACCAGCACTTGAACTCACGATGAATGGCCGTCCTGGGTCATTCCGGGTCATCCACGCGAGCTTTTGCAGCGTCCGCTTTTGAGCGCTTTTGCGGCATCAATCTCAAGCTTGCCCTAGCTGGGCGCTCATATACCCACGCCCCGAGCCGATTTTGGGCGGTCAGAGGCTGAGCACACGGCCCATCATCATCTCTGGCCCTCACCCCCTACCGCCTAGCCCTTCATCAGCCCTTCAAGTTCGCTTCTGAAGGCAGCGCCGAGTTCAGGGTTCTTCAGCGCCATGGCGGCATTGGCGGCCAGAAAACCGAGCTTTCTGCCACAGTCGAAGGTGCGTCCCGAAAAGCGCACGCCAAAGAAATCCTGATCCTCAAGCAGCTTGATCATCGCGTCAGTGACCTGAATCTCACCGCCGGCGCCGTGCTGATGGTGGCTGAGAAGCGCGAATATCTCGGGCTGGAGAATGTAGCGACCCATAATCATGAGGTTGGACGGCGCGTCCGCCGTCGCCGGTTTTTCGACCATGCCGGTGATGCGAAAGCCGCCATCGATCTCCTCGCCGGTGCCGACCACGCCATAGCTTGAAACCTCCTCGTGCGGGACCTCCTCAACACCGATGACATTGCCGCCATTGCGGTCATAGACCTCGATCATCTGCACAAGGCAGCCCGGCTCGCCCATGGCCAGCATGTCGGGCAGCAGCAGGGCAAAAGGCTCATCACCGATGATCTCGCGTGCGCACCATACCGCATGGCCGAGCCCCAAGGGCTCTTGCTGGCGGGTGAAACTTGCCTGGCCGGCGCCCGGCAGATCGGCCTGCAACAACTCCAGTTCCTCGGTCTTGCCGCGCAGGCGCAGGGTTTCTTCAAGTTCGAACTGCTTGTCGAAATGATCCTCGATGACATGCTTGTTGCGGCCGGTGACAAACACGAAATGCCTGCATCCGGCGGCGCGCGCCTCATCGACTGCATGCTGAATCACCGGACGGTCGACAATGGTCAGCATTTCCTTGGGCACCGCCTTGGTCGCCGGCAAAAACCGCGTGCCGAGACCGGCGACGGGAAAGACCGCTTTGCGAATGGGATGAGGCATCAACAAATTCCTTCATACGAGGTTGCGTATCGTTGCATGCGATGGCGCAAGAGCCGGCAGGCATCTATATGCTCTCTTATGGGTGGTGCTGGCAGGCTTCGATGCCAACTGCGCGCGGATGGTCAACTATTCCCCAAGGGCTGTTAAGACTGGGTGTTTCAATGCCCATAGGCAAGCGCGCAGGGGCGAGAATGCCTGTTGCCGGGAGGGCATTAAGATAATAGGGCTTTGCCCAGCGCGCACAAGGTTGTGAGTGCTTTGGGCTGTGAGAACTTGGTGCTCAAAGTGTACCGGGAGGTGTTGAATGAACATCTGCATCATTGGCTGCGGCTATGTCGGGCTGGTCTCCGGTGCCTGCTTTTCCGAATTCGGCTGGACGGTGTCGTGCGTCGACAATGATGCAGGCCGCATCGCCGATTTGCAGAGCGGCAAGGTGCCGATCTACGAGCCGGGTCTTGATGATCTGATTGCCCGCAATCGTGCGGCAAACCGCCTGTCTTTCACCACCGGGCTGACGGCATCGGTGGCATCGGCCGATATCGTGTTTCTCGCCGTCGGCACGCCAATGCGGCGCGGCGATGGCCATGCCGATCTGACCTTCATCCGCGCGGCGGTGGCCGAACTGGTGCCGCATCTGACCGGCTTTACCGTGGTGGCGACCAAATCGACGGTGCCGGTGGGCACCAGCCGCGACATCGAAGCCCAACTCAAGGCCGCCAATCCGGCGGCCGATTTTGCGGTGTGCTCCAATCCCGAATTCCTGCGCGAAGGCTCGGCGATCCGCGACTTCACCCATCCCGACCGCGTGCTGGTGGGTTGCGACGATGCGCGTGCCCGCACGGTGATCGAAAGGCTCTACCAACCGCTGGCGCTGCGCTCGGCACCGGTGATGTTTGTCGGGCGTGAATCGGCCGAACTTGCCAAATATGCCGCCAATGCGTTCTTGGCGATGAAGATCAGCTTCATCAACGAAATCGCCGATCTGTGCGAAAAAGCCGGCGCCGATGTTCAGGAAGTGGCCGGCGCTATCGGCTCGGATGGCCGCATCGGCAACAAATTCCTGCATCCGGGCCCGGGCTATGGCGGCTCGTGCTTTCCCAAGGACGTGCAGGCGCTGATCCGCACCGCCCGCGATCACGGCGCGCCGATCACCCTGATCGAGCAGGTGGAGCAGGTCAACAATCAGCGCAAGGCCGACATGGCCCAGCGCATTGCCGATGCGCTGGGCGGCGATGTGGCCGGGCGCACGATCGCCATATTGGGGGTGACCTTCAAGCCGGAAACCGACGACATGCGCGAGGCGCCAAGCCTCGATATCATTCCGGCGCTGCAGGGCATGGGCGCTTTGATCAGGGCCTATGATCCGCACGGGGCAGAGGCCGCGGCGCAATTGCTGGGCGATGTCGCATGGTGCCAAAGCGTGTTCGATGCGGCGCAAAACGCCGATGCGGCAGTGGGGCTGACCGAGTGGAACGAGTTCAGGGCGGTGCAGCTTGGCGAGCTTGCCCGGCGCATGAAGGGCCGCACACTGATCGATCTGCGCAACATGTTCGCCGCCACCGACGCGGCAGCCGCGGGCCTTGATTATTACGGTGTCGGCCTGCCGGCGATGCGCCGCGACGAGGCCGGCATCATCAGGGTTGTGGCCGGGTGAGGGCCGGTGCAGATTGCAGCCCCCATATTTGATAATAGGGGCCGCCAAGAAAACCTACCTTACCCCTTCAGCGTCAGCCGGTCGCCGGTGACGCTCCAGGACTGGATGCGATCGAGAAAACTCATGCCGAGAAGGCTGTCGCGCAAGGCGCCGGGGCGGGCAACCATGGCGCGCACATTGGTCACCACAATCTGGCCGACCGCGACGCTGTCAAGCAGCACCGGAGCTGCGGTGGTGCGGCCATTGGCGGTCCATACCGCTTGTGAATAGGTGAGATCTGAAAGATTGATACCGCAGGATTGTGCCGCCTCAGGCGTGAGCACGATATTGGTGGCGCCGGTGTCGAACAGCATGTCGATGGCAAAGCCATTGACCGTGGCGGCGATGACGAAATGACCATTGCCAGCGCGTGTGATCGCCACTTCGCCCGGCGCCACATCGATCGCCCGGCCGGGAATGATCTCACCCATGACCCGCACCAACACCTGTTCGGCGTCATGGCGATAGGTGTAGCCAACAACCAGAATTGCAGCGATCGCCAGCCACGCCGCAGCCGTGCGAAAAGCACCCGCGAGATTGCCCTTGGAGCGCCAGAAAACCCTGCCGCCGATCACCAGCGCCAGCGCCAACAAGGTCACCAGGTGGGCGAAATCTTGATTGGCAAAGCCCAGAACAGTGCCGGCATCGTGGCGCGTCACCAGCGCGATAGCGGCAAGCGCAAGACCGACAATGGCAATCCACAAGAACATGGCAAATGCTGCCCACGCGTTGGAGTGAGCTGGTTCGGCAGCGCAGTCTTGCAGGGCGCAGGCAAAGGCGCAACAACCAAACGAACACATTGTCACCGAGCGCATCGGCAAGTCCCGCCGCAAAAAAGCGCAGACTGGCGGTTTGATGAAATAATTCTGTTCCCGACAGCACGCCTGGAACACCATCCGGCGGGCGATGGAGCGGCTTTGGCGGTTGAGAACACGGCTTTGACAGGCAATGCCGTGGCTTCGACCATTACAGACATCGCCCAGTGTCAGGATACTTGATGCGAAATCTCAACCAATCCTTATCTCATTGCTGCTATCTCATAGTTAAAATACGACAAAACATGCATGAGAGAATGTATCACTGACCTGATTGTTTGAAGCGGCGCAATCTTTTTGATGAACACGCGGGGATCAGACAGCCGTAATCGGCGCAAGGCCCAAAAAACCGGCACCGCGGAACACATCGGTGGCGGGGATGGGGCGATGGGCGATGATGCTGAACCGGGCGCCAGCGCAGCGGCGCTTGCGCCCGAGGTCTCTCCTGCCCCCCCTGAGCCAGCACAGGATGCGGGACAGGGAGACGTACAGCACAGCGGCGCACCCACAACCGTTTCCGCCGTTCCCGACGTGACGCCACCCAACACCAGCGCTGCGGCGCAAGCGCCCCAGGAAGCCGGTCAAGGTGAAGCGCCAGCCAAAGACGCCCAAGCGGAGACGGCAGGCGCGCGCCAAGCACAACAGGGCGATACCCAAGACACACTCCCAGCCCCGGAAGAGACAGCGCAAGCAGCAGCTGGTGAAGTTGAGGCTGATCAGCGCGCAAGTGATGAAGCTGCGGCTGAAGACCCCGCGGCCGGGACCGCCCCGGCTGCCGGCGCGAAGAAAACCGGCACTGATACCACGCCAAGCCGGGAAATTTCGCGGCTCGACCATTTGCTGGCGCGCATTACCGGCAAGGCGGCCTCGACCACGGCGCCGTCGAACGACAATCTGAGTGAGAACGGTGAAGCGCCGGAGGCATCGGCTTCCGAGACCGGCGAGAGCACAGAGGCGACCCCGCCCGTGGACCCGGCACATTCGCCCACAACGGCCCCCGCAAAGGCCGCGCCACAGGGGGACGCGCAGGCCAAAAGCGCAGCCGGCGCCTCAGCAGCAACCACATCACATCAGGCACCAGAGGGCGCGGCGGCTAGCGGTGATGGTGGCGGTCAGAACGGTCAGGGCGCACCGTACCAGGATCTGGAAGACGATGATGACGGATCGGAATGGCCCAATGGCTGGGGGCCGCCTTCAGGGCAGAATGTGCTGCGGGTGCTGAGCAAGCTGATGGCCGACCTCGACAGCCAGCCGCCGCCCAATGCCGGGTCCGATGAGGCAGCGCCGGGTGAGGCGATGCAGGACGGCGCGGAGCCCGATGGTTCCACCGACGGGCAAGCCCAATCCGATGCGGCATCAGCACCGGAACCGGAACATGAACAGCCCGGCGCAACCGCCACCGGCGTTCCGGCGCCAGGGCAACAGCTGCTTGGGCAAAATTCGCAAGGCAAAAGCCGGCAGGTAAGAAAAGCACCGGCGCGGGTCGTGGCAGCGCCGCCGCGCAAGCCCACCTCTGCACCGGCGCGTCCGATCCTGACCAAACCGGCCACACGGGCGGAGGCCGAGCACTGGCGCTGGGTGCATGAGACAGCGCCCAATGACCAGCCCGGCAGCAATGCAAAAATACCCGCGCCAATTGCCACACCGCCCGCGCCTGCCGCAGACGCCAGCGTGGCCGAGGCGCAACCGGGCGCGGCACCGGTGTCCGGTTCACCGCAAACCGCCAGCAGCCCGGCAGCGCCCACGCAGCAGGTCCCGGCAGAGCAATCGCCTCATCCGCAAGCTCAAGACCAGGCGGCCCCGCACGATCTGTCGCCATGGATGGTCGAGCAGCCGGAGTTTCGGCGCGCCTTTGGCACAACGGTGGAACTTCCGGTCGAGGAACAAGCCCCGCGCCAAGACGAGGAGGCGAGCGAACTTGCCGTCGCGTCTGGCTGGCGATGGACAAAGATGCTGATCACCGCACTCACGGTTGTGGTGGTGTTCGCCCTTGCGGGCTATGGCCTTTATGAAATCCGGTTCGCCGGCAAGACACCGCCATCAGCTTCCGGGCTCTCCACCACCACACAGGGCGCGGCAACGGTTGATGCCGGCAAAGCGAGCTCAGAATCGCTCCTGCCGGCACCGATCCTGCCGCCGGGCGCCGAGGGCTCGCGCGTGGTGCGCAATACCACCACCGATATCTCGCCAGCGAAGCCGGGTGAATTCTCCACCTTCAGCCGTCCGGCGGGGAGCGAGGCCGCGCAGCCGCAAATCACCATTGAGAGAACGGTGGTGCGCCCCTTTGCAGATGGCAGCGCCGGCGCTCTTGCGGTGTCGCGCTTTGATGCGCTCAACGTCAGCGCGGCAAAACTGATCGCGGCCTACGACATCGACAAGGCGAAAGACATCGTCGATGACATATTGACCCGCGATCCGGCGCATTTCGGTGCGTTGCTCAATCGCGGCCGCATCGGCTTGCTTCAGGACTCGTTTGAAGCCGCACAAGCGGACTTCAGGCAGGCCCGCGAGGTCAAGCCGCAATCGCTGGCCGCCGCACTCGGCGAAAGCGAGGCGCTTTTGGGCCAGCGGCGCGGTAAGGATGCGCTGAAGATCATCGAGGCGGCAATCTCGGCCAATCCCGGCGCGGTCGCGGCCTATGACCTGCGTGCGCGGGCGCACGCGCAGACCGGCGCGGTCGATCAAATCCCGGCCGATTGCGCGGAACTGTCGTGGAAACTTGGTGTGTCATATGTCGGCAAGTGGTGCGAGGCGATGGCCTTCAAGGATGCCGGGCGGATCGAGCAATCCGAAAATGCCTTCCGTACGGCGATGAAAAGCGCCAGCGAGGAATTCATCCGCCACCGCCAGAACTACCTGAAATTCCGGGGCCACTATGCCAACGAGGTCGATGGCCAGCTGGGGCCGGCAACCAATGCAGCGCTCGCCGCCTGTGCCAGAGATCCGGCCTGCTGAACATTACCGGGCAGGTGCGGGCTGGTGCTTTTTGCTGCTCCCATATTTGTTGCCCAGGGGCCGCAAAAAAATGTGGGCCGGTGCCGTTGGCACGCCAGCACAGAAAGAAGACCGGAGCATTGAATGCTCCGGCCAAGGGGCAGCCCGGCGTCAGTTTGAGACCCCGTGCCTAGCGTGCGAGCCAGGCTTCGAGCCGCTCTATCTCCTCCAGCGCGCCTTTTTTAACGCCGCCCAGCGCCCGGTGGTACCAGGCCAGCGCAGTTTCCGCATCGGCTTGATGCCACGCACGCCGAGGCGCTCGAACTGAACCGGGTCGTAAGTGAGCCCTGCGCCGACCGCCGCCGCGCGCAGCCAGCTCAAAGAGCATACGCGCTTCACCGACGATCAGCCGCACAATATCGGCGTGCCGAAAAATCCCGAAATCTGGTCGAACCCGGCAAGGCACATAACCTTCGTTACGTTCGCCAGTTTCCAGGGTATCGAGAACTACATGAACATCCGCCAACATCCGCCGCGATGTCGGTGCTCACATCCGCACCCGCAAGGTCGATGAATCGAATATCGCTACCTTAATGACGCCGACGCTGCACGAGCTCAACCAAACAGCGCCCTACATGCACAACGGCATGCTCAAGACGCTGGAGGACGTCGTCGCGTTTTACAACAGCGGCGGCGGCGGTGATCCCAACAAGGACCCGCGCATCAAAACGCTCGACCTGAGTGAGCGCGAATGCGTCAGTCTGACGGCATTTCTGAAATCACTTTCGGGCGAGGCGCTGACCGGGCCCGAACATGTCCGGCAGGAGAAGATCAACGTCAATTACGCGGTGATTGACGACTGGCTGGACCAGAAAAATTAGGAGCAGAGCGATGAAAAAAGCAAAGTGCTGTCGCTTGCAATCACTGCGGCCTGTCTCGGCCTTGTCCCGTTCACAGCCAATGGACGATTCAAACCCGCCATTGGCCGCGCTTGGGCCGCGCCAGTTCCGGCAGACAATCCACAAACTCCGGAAAAAGTCGAGCCCGGCAAGTTGCTGTTCTTCGATACGCGCATTGGCGGTGATGCGTCGGTTTCCTGCGCTGACTGCCGCGCACCCAAACAGGGCTGGGGTTTTGACGATTAATACTGGTTCGATTGCTGAGTTAATTGCAGTTTTTCGCAAGGTTCGAGTTGCCAATTCGAGCTGCCAGTCATAAACCGGATGGCGGTATGATGAAGGGGCCGCAGGAACCGGCTCCACAGGGAGGTTAGTGTGGAACAATCTGGTCGCCACAACCCGCAATGCGGCGCCGAGGCTTCGGGGATCGCCGGTGCAGAAAAGATCTACTGGAACGAGATCGATTCCGGTCTGATGCAGCACGCGGCGGCACGCAACGAAGGCATCATCACGGTTGACGGCTCGATTTCGGTCGAGACCGGCAAGCACACCGGGCGATCGCCGCAGGACAAGTTCGTGGTCTGCGAAGCGGAGACCGAAGGCGAGGTGTGGTGGGACAACAATGGCCGCCTCGCGCGCGAGAATTTCGAGAAACTCGAGCGCGACATGTGCGATCACGCCTCGGGCAAGACGCTGTTCGTGCAGGACCTTTATGTCGGCGCCGACGAGAACGAGCGCATTAGCGTCAGGGTAGTAACCGAATTTGCCTGGCGGGCGCTGTTCATCCGCCATTTGCTGATCGTGCCGCCGCGCGAGGACCTTGATGGCCTTACTCCCGACCTCACAATCATCGATCTGCCGAGCTTCAATACCGACCCGGCGCGCTATGAAGTGCGCACCGAGACCACGATTGCGTACGATTTTACCGGCGGCACGATCCTGATCGCAGGCACCTATTATGCCGGCGAAATCAAGAAGTCGGTGTTCACCTATCTCAACTACACGCTTCCGGCCAAGGGTGTGATGCCGATGCATTGTTCGGCCAACATGACGCAGGAAGGGGTCTCGGCTCTGTTTTTCGGCCTGTCCGGCACCGGCAAGACGACATTGTCGGCCGACCCGGCGCGCATTCTGGTGGGCGATGACGAACACGGCTGGGGCGAAGCGGGCATTTTCAATTGCGAAGCCGGCTCCTATGCCAAGGTGATCAATCTGTCGGCGGAGGCCGAGCCGCAGATCTATGCAGGCGTGCGCCGTTTCTCCACGGTTCTGGAAAATGTGATCGTTGATGCCGAAACGCGCGAACCTGATTTCGACAACGACTCGCTGACAGAAAACACCCGTGCCGCCTTCCCGATCTCGTTTATCGACAATGCCAGCAAATCCGGCTGCTCCGGCCATCCGGACGCGGTGATCATGCTGGCCTGCGATGCCTTTGGCATCATGCCGCCGATCGCACGGCTGACACCAAGCCAGGCGATGTATCATTTTCTGTCGGGCTACACCGCCAAAGTCGCAGGTACCGAAAAGGGTGTGGTCGACCCACAGGCCACTTTCTCCACCTGTTTCGGCGCACCCTTCCTGCCGCGACATCCCAAGGTCTATGGCGACCTGTTGCGCGACATGATCGCGCGCCACGGCACCAAATGCTGGCTCGTCAATACCGGCTGGAGCGGCGGGCGCGCAGGGGTTGGCGCACGCATGCCGATCAAGGTGACGCGCACGCTCTTGTCGGCGGCGCTGGCAGGCACGCTCGACAATGTGGAGATGCGCACCGACCCCTATTTCGGCTTTGAGGTGCCGCTGGAAGTCGAGGGTATCGAAGCAAAACTGCTTGATCCGCGCCAGACCTGGGATGACGGTGAGGCGTTCGATGCCCAGTCGCGTGAGCTGGTCGCCATGTTCCAGGAGAATTTCTCCGCCTTCGAGACCACGGTCGATGCCGAAGTGCTGTCGGCGGCGCCGAAGCTGGCGGTGGCTGCCGAATAGGCCGGCGCGCGGAAACCCAGATCGCCCCCAAGGTCGCTCCAAGGCCATGACCGCTAGCGGAGCGGTAGCGGCAGGCCATGAGGTCACCGCCGGGGTTGCGGCGGAGATATTGCGTGCGGGCGGCAATGCATATGATGCGGTGATTGCCGCCTTGTGGGCGGCATGTATCGCCGAGCCGGTGCTGGCATCTCCCGCAGGCGGCGGATTTGTTCTCGCCCGCCCTGCCGATGGCGCACCTGAACTGTACGACTTCTTTGTCTCCACACTGCAGAGCCGCGCGCCAGACAGCGCGATTGATTTCCGCGCTGTGCATGCTGATTTCGGCACCACCACCCAGGAATTCCACATCGGCGCAGCAGCAGCAGCAGCGCCGGGTTTCGTTCCAGGGCTTTTTGCCGTTCACGATGAACTCGCCAGCATGGATATGGCCGATCTGATCGCACCGGCGGTGCAGCTTGCACGCGCGGGGATCATGATCACGCCGTTTCAGGCAAAGGTATTCGAGATCCTGCAACCGATCCTCACCGACGAGGCGGCATCGCGGGCGCTGTTCGCGCCTGAAGGCGATGTGCTCGGTGCCGGTGCGCATTTCCAAAACCGCGATCTTGCCGACACGCTGGAAGAGATCGCGACCAGCGGCGCGGCGGCGATGGGCGAGGGCGCACTTGGCGAAGCTATCGCGGATCGGGTTGGCGCGAGGGGCGGGCATCTCACCCGGGCCGATCTTGTTTCCTATGAGGTGGCCCGCCGCACACCGCTCGCCGGCACCATCGGGGATGCACATGTGTGGACCAATCCACCGCCGGCAGCAGGCGGTGTGATGGTGCTGATGATTCTTGCCGCAATGGCGGGACAGCATGGAACGCTGGCGCTGGCGCAAGCAATCGACCAGGCCGACCGTACGCGCCGCGGCGAGGCCGCCACCAGTGATGCCTTCACCTCTCATCCGCAATTGCTGGCGGCCTTTGAGGAGATCGCGGCAACGCCGGCACGGCGCGGCACCACCCATGTGAGCGTGATAGACGCCAATGGCAATGCGGCGGCCGCCACCGTCACCAATGGCGAGGGCAACGGGCAGATGGTCGGCGGCTTCATGCTCAACAACATGTTGGGCGAGGCCGATCTCAATCCGCAGGGCTTTGGCAAATGGGCCGAAGGAGTGCGGCTTGCCTCGATGATGGCGCCGACCATCGTTGAGCTGGACGAGGAGATCATCGCGCTGGGCTCTGGCGGTTCGAACCGCATTCGCAGCGCCATTGCCGCGGTGACCGCCCATCTGATCGACGGCATGCGGCTTGAGCCGGCGATCACCAGCCCGAGGCTGCATATTGAAGGCGGCCATCTCGACTTTGAGGATTTTTTCGATGCGGGCGATCGCACCCGGCTGGTGGAGCTGTTTGCCGACCATCTCGCCTGGGCAGAGCGAAGCGTCTATTTTGGCGGTGTGCACGCGGTCGCCCGTCACAATGATGGAACATTTGAAGCGGCCGGTGATCCGCGCCGCGACGGCGTGGGAATGATCGTCGGTTAAGGGAGAGGGTCCATGTACAGCCATGTAACGGTCGGATCGAATGACATCGCACGGGCGCGCGCATTTTATGATCCGGTATTGGCGACACTTGGTATCGAGCGCTTTTTTGAACACGATAGCGCACTTGGCTATGGCGAGATGCGCGGCACCAGGTTGTGGGTGATGCGGCCCCATGACGGCGCGGCGGCAAGCGCCGGCAACGGCATGCATGTGGCGTTCCTCGCGCCGACGCGCGCGGCGGTGCGCGCCTTTTACGAGGCAGCCCTTGCTAATGGCGGCACCGACGAAGGCGCACCCGGCCCGCGCCCGCAATATCACCGCAACTATTATGGCGCCTATGCGCGCGACCCCGACGGCAACAAGCTGCAGGCGTGCTGTCATGGCCATGTGGAGGATGTCGGGGAGTAGATTTTTGGCTGGCAGCCTGCGGTTGCAGTCGGCACCGGCCCTCTTTGTTCTGCGGCCAAGGGCCGCAGCAACCCAAGAACGCCCGAAAGGCGGGTGAGCGCCGGCGCCAAGCAATCTCCCTCACTCCAGATTGAATCCCTGATCGCGCACGAAACGTCCGAAATCGGCCCGTTCGGGCTTTGCATAGTGGCGCGCCTTTTCCTCCGACCAGCCATAGAACTCCGACCTGCCGTGCAACTCTTCATCGCGCTGGCGGGCATAGTGCATGACATCGTCGCGGCGGCGGTCGTACTCCTCGATGAGTTGTTGCGCGCGGCTGTCATCAAAAGTGTCGGTGTGAATGGTGAGATCGAGCGGCAGGCGCGGCGTTACCGGCGGGACTTGCGCCGGCCAGCCCAGCGCCAGTGCGGCGACCGGAAACACATGGTCGGGCAGTTTCAAAAGCCTTTGCACCCGCGCGCAGTCATTGCGGATCTGGCTGAGCGGACAGGCGCCAAGGCCCACCACCTCGGCTGCCGTGACGCACGCCTCCATCGTGATCGCGGCATCGACGGCGGCGTTGAAGAACGCATCCAGATGATCATTGGCGAAGGTCTTGCCGCGCCACTCATGGAGCTGGCGCTGGCGCCTGTTATTGCCGAGAAACACTAAAAGCACCGGTGTGGTATCGAGCCAGCGATGGCGGATGATGTCGTGCAGCTCGAAGCGCAATTGCTCATCGGTGACAATCACCACGTCGCGCTGCTGAAGGTCGGATTTTGTCGGCGATGACAGCGCCACGGCGATCAGCAGCCGCAACAGTTCCGGCGCCACCGGGCGGCCATCAAAGGCGCGTGCAGCGCCGCGCGATGCCATGGCGGCGATGGCGGTCTCACCTGTGCCAAGCTCGGGCACCGTCAAGTCTTCGCCGAAGCGGCGGGCAAGGGCATCACGGATGGTGTTGCTGGCTTTGCTGTCGCTCATGTCTGCTCTCCCTGATCATCGGCCCTTTTTGTCATTTCCGGAGTTCATTAGGCAAACGGGAATGCGGAGACCCACCAAATCCCACGCCTCTTGTTTTCTTCCCTGTCGGAACTGCGTTCCTGCGCGCCTCTTGTTTTCTTCCCTGTCGGAACTGCGTTCCTGCGCGCCTCTTGTTTTCTTCCCTGTCGGAACTGCGTTCCTCCACGCCTCTTGTTTTCTTCCCTGTCGGAACTGCGTTCCTGCGCGCCTCTTGTTTTCTTCCCTGTCGGAACTGCGTTCCTGCGCGCCTCTTGTTTTCTTCCCTGTCGGAGCTGCGCTCCTCCACGCCTCTTGTTTGCTTCCCACCCACGCCAAATCCTCCCGCAACTCGTTTGAGCCCGGGTCGATCAGCAGTCAGGGGCGCGGGCGCTTTGCCTTGCACCACAGGGCCAGTCAGACAGGGGGGCAGCCAGACACGGGGCCCGGCACAGCGCCCGCCACGGCGGTTTTTGGCCATTGTCCGGACCGCGGCTTCGGCAAACAAACCCGGGCGCCAAGGATTTTCATCCCGCGCCGGCCATCCATCCCTGTCCGCGCCGGAAGCGAAGTGAGTTCAGGACCGGCCCGGGCACCTTAAGCCGCACTCAAACAGCAGGCCCGCCGTGATACGGGACGGGCGACCCGGATGACCCGCCGGGCGAGGGTGCCGATACACCGCCGCCGGACCGCGCCGGTCGCGGCTATGGGATCACTCATTGTCGCGCTTCATGGACTCCCGGGGATTCACCGGGTCAGATATCGAACAGCATGACATCCGCATCGACCGTGAATGACCAGGTTCCATCGTCGGCCGTGAAACTGCGATAGTTCTCTCCTTCGAAATCGACACGGTCCCCTTCGATAAAGTCGTCCATGTCGAAGCGCAGCGTGTCCGTATTTCCGCCCTCGATCCGGACCCGGGCCCCCGAAGCGCCCGCAAAGACAGTGTTGTCCGGGATGGTCAGATCCGTGCCGCCATCCCCGGAGCCGTCCCCGCCCAGCTGAACCACCTCAAGTCCGGCATGGTCCGGAAACCCGCCGCTGAAATCAATCCCGCCGTCATACCGGACCTGATCCAGGCTGCCGTCACCGTCGGTGTCGAAATCGGTCCGGATCAGACTGCCGCTCGCGTTGTAAGTGTAGGCCTCGCTCCGGTCGATGGTGCCGTCGTCGTCTGAGTCGAAGTCCCTCCGGGTCAGGCTCCGGGTGCCGTCCGCGGCAAACGCGTGGTGAACGATCCGGTCGATATTGCCGTCATCGTCCAGATCCAGTTCCACCCGCTCCCAGCGACCGTCCGCGTTCGTGTGGGCCGTCCGGTCGATATTGCCGTCACCGTCCAGGTCGAACGCCTTCCGGTCGATGGTGCCGTCTGCGTCATCGTCGCGGTTCGGGTCCGGGTGCCACTCGCATTGTAAGTGTAGGCGTCGATGGTGCCGTCGTCGTCTGAGTCGAAGTAAGTGTAGGCCTCGCCTCGCTCCGGTCGATGGTGCCGTCGTCGTCTGAGTCGAAGTCCCTCCGGGTCAGGCTCCGGGTGCCGTCCGCGGCAAACGCGTGGTGAACGATCCGGTCGATATTGCCGTCACCGTCCAGGTCGAACGCGATGCGGTCGCGCGTGCCGTCCGCGTCATCGTCGAAATCGGTTCGGATCAGACTGCCACTCGCGTTGTAAGTGTAGTGCTCGCTCCGGTCGATGGTGCCGTCGTCGTTTGAGTCGAAGTCCCTCCGGGTCAGGCTCCGGGTGCCGTCCGCGGCAAACGCCTGGTGATCGATCCGGTCGACAGTGCCGTCATCGTCCAGATCGTGTTCCACCCTCTCCCAGCGACCGTCCGCGTTCAGGTGGGCCGTCCGGTCGATATTACCGTCACCGTCCAGGTCGAACGCCCTCCGGTCGATGGTGCCGTCCGCGTCATCGTCGAAATCGGTTCGGATCAGACTGCCACTCGCGTTGTAAGTGTAGGCCTCGCTCCGGTCGATGGTGCCGTCGTCGTCTGAGTCGAAGTCCCTCCGGGTCAGGCTCCGGGTGCCGTCCGCGGCAAACGCGTTGTGAACGATCCGGTCGATATTACCGTCATCGTCCAGATCCAGTTCCACCCGCTCCCAGCGACCGTCCGAGTTCAGGTGGGCCGTCCGGTCGATATTGCCGTCACCGTCCAGGTCGAACGCCCTCCGGTCGATGGTGCCGTCCGCGTCATCGTCGAAATCGGTTCGGATCAGACTGCCGTCGTCATCAAACGTTTCGTGCACGCTCAGGTCGATATTGCCATCGCCGTCATAGTCGAAATCGGTCCGGGTTTGTTGTGCCATTGTCTGTTATCCTCTCCATATTTCGCGTTCGGGGCTACGCGAAATCCGGCCCGGTCAGAAACAGCGCATGATGGGCTCAAATCGCGGTGGAGAGTCAAGTACGGGGTGAGGCGTTTTCCAGTTCGAGGCGCTGAAACCATCGCAGGTAATGGCGTGACCCGCCCAGGGATTTCGGCAATCGGATTTCGGCAACCGGAATTCGGTTTTCAAACAATTTCGTCGATGGGCAAAGGCCGGTGTGCCGGAGGCGCTTTCTCCAATGCAGCTCAAGCGCGGCAAGCCTGAGTAGCTTCGTTCCGACAATGGACCCGGGTTTGCGGCCGCGCCATTCCGGGACCGGTTTCAGCGTGTCGGCATTCAACCCGTCCGGATCTATCCGGGATCGCCCCGGGAGAACGGCTACAACAAGCGCTTCAACGGAACACTCCGCCGCGAACGCCTCAACACCGAGTGGTTCACGACCACACGCCAGGCTCGGATCGTCATCGGTATCCGGCTTGAACAGTACAACCGGATCCGCCACCATTATGCTCTCGGCATGCAAACGCCGGTAACCGAAACCATCTTATCCCACATTCCCCAGGTAATGTGACGTTTTCGCGCCTCCGACAGCCGGTAATATGTTATATTTCAACATGTTGTGTGGGCTGTAGGGGGTGGAGCACGGATCACCCGCAGGGTGCAGGCGAAACGGGTGATATCAGGCTCGGTTTCGACAGTCGGGTGCGGCTGGCGGGTGCGGCTGGCGGGTGCGGCTGGCGGGTGCGGCTGGCGGGTGCGGCTGGCGGGTGCGGCTGGAATTCCATGGCTCGAAGAGCTGTTCCGGGAGTTGGACGAGACCCCGGGATTGCACGATATTGCCGGCGGTCCTCTCGGAGATACGCGAACCGTCCACAACCGTCTGCATTCCGTGGTCGGGCTTTTGCGGCAGCCGGTCTTCGGGCGATCGGCCATCAAGGGCGCGTTTCTTGGCTATCTGAGCGCGGCCCAGCAGGTGTTTCAGATCAGTTTCAACACCGGGCTTCTGTTCCCGCTCTATTTCGGCATTGCTGCGCTGGCCATCGGCGTAGCGGTGCTGCTCAACTCCAAGATGGTGATGCGCTTTGGCATGCGCTTTCTCACCTGGCGGGCACTGATCGGCGTTACCGCATTATCCGCAGCCTTCATCCCCTGGCGCGGATCGCCGGCGGCGTGCCGCCGCTCTGGCTGTTCATGGCATGGCTGCTGGCGAGCTTTTTCTGCATGGGCATCATATTCGGCAATCTCAACGCGCTGGCGATGGAACCGCTGGGTCATATGGTCGGCCCGGCGCTGCCCTTGTCGGGTCGGTCGCGACATTCCTGTCCCTGCCCATCGGCTGGGCCATTGGCTATAGCTTCGATGGTGGCGTGCTGCCTCTGGTGAGCGGATTTACCGTTGCCGGGCTGATCTAACACACAGTGATGGCCCGGACCGAGCGCAAACTTGCCAACTTGTGAACATCGCCGCCGCTACGCCTGGCCAGTCTGACCGGCGGTGCGCTCGATGCGCTCCATGTCTTCATCGGAAAAACCCAGATGGTGGCCGATCTCGTGCACCAGCACATGGGTGATGATGGCACCCAGGGTCTCATCATATCCGGCCCAATATTCGAGGATCGACCGGCGATAGAGCCAGATCATGTTGGGCGGCTCGCCGGTTTGCGCCTCGCCGGACTGCGCCAGCCCCACACCCTGAAACAGGCCGAGAATCTCAAGCCCGCTGTCCAGCTCCATCTCCTCGATCACATCGGCTTGCGGGTAATCCTCGACTGTGATCACCACATCGCCGCAGGCGGCGCGAAAGGCGGCATCAAGCCGGGCGAAGGCCTCGGCCGCCATGGCTTCGAATTGCGCCAGGCTTGGCGCCTTGTTTGAACTCCAGTCCGGCGGCGATCGCATGTCAGGCGCGGCTCGCACCTGATGACCTGCTGCTAGCCCATCTCGCGCACATCGACGAAATGGCCGGCAATCGCGGCCGCCGCTGCCATGATCGGCGAGACCAGATGGGTGCGGCCCTTGAAGCCCTGACGGCCCTCGAAATTGCGGTTCGAGGTCGAGGCGCAGCGCTCTCCCGGCTCAAGTTTGTCCGGATTCATGGCAAGGCACATCGAGCAGCCCGGCTCGCGCCATTCAAAGCCGGCATTAAGGAAAATCTTGTCGAGGCCCTCAGCCTCGGCCTGCGCCTTGACGAGCCCCGACCCCGGCACTACCAGCGCGTTGACATGATCGGCGACAATGTGTCCGTCGACAATCTTGGCGGCAGCCCGCAGATCCTCGATCCGCCCATTGGTGCACGAGCCAAGGAAAGCACGGTCGATCTTGATGTCGGTGATCCTGGTGCCCGGCGCGAGGTCCATATATTTGAGCGCCAGCTTCTTGGTCTCGCGCCGGTTCTCATCGGCGATCTCGTCCGGGTCGGGAACAATGCCGGTGATCGAGACAACATCCTCAGGGCTGGTGCCCCAGGTGACGATCGGCGGCAGAGCGACGGCGTTGAGGTGGACCTCGCGGTCGAATTGGGCGCCCTCGTCGCTCGGCAGCGTCTGCCAATAGGCCAGCGCCGTGTCCCACTCAGCACCTTTCGGCGTGCGCGGGCGGTCCTTGATATAGGCGTAGGTCTTCTCATCCGGCGCGATCAGCCCGGCCCGCGCCCCGCCCTCGATCGACATGTTGCACACCGTCATGCGGCCTTCCATCGACAGAGCCTCGATCGCCGCGCCGGAATATTCGATCACGTGATTAGTGCCACCGCCGGCGCCGATCTCGCCAATGATCGCAAGGATGATGTCCTTGGCGCCAACGCCCACGGGGCACTCACCATCGACCACCACCTTGAGGTTCTTAGCCTTTTTCTGGATCAGCGTCTGGGTTGCCAGAATATGCTCGACCTCGGAGGTGCCGATGCCCATTGCCAGCGCGCCGAACGCGCCGTGGGTGGCGGTGTGGCTGTCGCCACACATGATGGTGGTTCCCGGCAGGGTGAAGCCCTGCTCGGGCCCGATCACATGCACGATGCCCTGGCGCGGGTCGAGCTCGTTGAAATATTCGATCTTGAAGTCGGCGCAGTTCTTGGCCAGTGCCTCGACCTGAATGCGCGATTCTTCATTGTCAATGCCGTGGGAACGGTCGGTGGTCGGCACATTGTGATCAACCACGGCGAGCGTGCGCGCCGGCGCGCGCGCATTGCGGTGGGTCAGCCTCAGGCCTTCAAAGGCCTGCGGGCTTGTTACCTCATGCACCAGATGGCGGTCGATATAGATGAGGCAGGTGCCGTCATCGGCCTCATCCACCAGATGATCGTTCCAGATTTTGTCGTAAAGCGTTTGTGGCGCGGACATGTGCTCGCGGATCCCGTGATCGGTTGTGTGTTGTCAAAAGCTGATATGGGCCGGGAGGCACCGCCCGGTCAACAGTCGTCTTATTTCGAAAGATACACCGCCAGAATGTCGCGCGCGGCGGCAAGATCTCCGGTGTCGATCATCTCGGTGACCGTGTGGATATAGCGTGTGCCGACAACGATGCCGACCGCGCGCGCGCCGGCGGCTGCCTGCTGCGCCGCCGCGCCGTCCTGACCGCCGCGCGCCAGCATGGTGCGCTGATAGGCGATCTTGTTCTTTTTCGCCAGCGCCTCGATCTCGGCCACCAGGGCGGTATCGGCGATGAACGATGAATCCTTCACATGCAGCCCAAAGCCCTTGCCCTGGGCGGTCACCTGTTCATGCTCGGCAACGCCGGGGGTGTCGCAGGCAAGCGTGGTATCGATGCCAAAGCCGATATCGGGCTGGACCTGGAAGGCGGCGGTGCGCGCGCCGCGCAGGCCGACTTCTTCCTGGGCGGTAAAGGCGACATGGATTTCGGCGGCGTGCTTGGCTTTGTCGGCGGCCACCTTGCGCACCGCCTCAATGCCGAGCCAACAGGCAATGCGGTTGTCGAGCGCCTTGGAGACCACCTTGTCGCCAACCTCGATCAAAGGCTCGTCCATCACCACGAAATCGCCGACCTGAATATGCTCACCGGTCTTGGCGCCAAGGCCGATATCGATGAAGAAGCCTGAAATCTCCGGGACCTTCTTGCGGTCTTCCGGTTCCTGGATGTGCACCGGCTTGCCGGCCGGGTTCATCACGCCCTTGAAGTTGCCCTTGTCGGTGCACACCAGCACGCGGCGCGAGAACAGATTGCGCTGATCGAACCCGCCCACCGGATGGACATAGATATGGCCCTTTTCGGTGACGTGGCTGACCAGAAAGCCGATCTCGTCCATATGACAGAGCAGCATCACCTTGGTCGGGCCGGGCCTGGTCTTGGCCTTCGATTTGGCCGCGCGCGGATCGCGCCGGCAGATCAGCGAGCCCATGGCGTCGGTGCGCACCTCGTCGAATAGGCCCCTGATCTCTTTTTCAATCAGCGCACGCACCCGGTGCTCGCGGCCCGGTACACCGGGCGTCTCGCACAGTTTCTTGAGAAGATCGATATTCACCGCTGAACCCCCAGATTTACGCGCCCAGATTTGAGCGCAACAACGCCGCAACGAGACTTCCGCCGGGCGCATTCCCGCCGATCACGTCAGACTCATCAATATTGCAGGTGGTCAGGTGCTTGAACCTGGAGCCACACCCGCCCGGGCAAATTATTCGGATTTGGTCTCGTCGGCGCTGCATTCAGCTTCGCTTGCCTCGGCCTTTTCGGCTTAAGTCACTTCCCTGACCGTCGCTTCGTCCATCAGCGCCGTTGGCCTGGTCAACCCAGCCTTCACGTTCGATCCGGCCCTTGAAGCTCAGCACATCGTCGACACGTGCAATATCATAATCGGAAAACGCCGCGATCTGCACGTAGTTGCGGATGCCGAGCGCGTTCAGGCGTTTTTCCGCCCCTCGCCGACACCGGAAATCTTCTTCAGATCATCCGCCTCACCCTTGGGCGCGGTGAATATCACCTTGGCCCCGGTATCGGCACCCTTGGCCTCGGCGTTCTTCTTGCCGCGCCTGGGATCGACCTTCTCGGCAATACGTGCCGACTTTCCGCGCCGCCCGCGCAGGTAATAGAGCTTGGCGCGGCGCACCTTGCCGCGGCGCACCACATTGATCGAATCGATCATCGGCGAGTGCACCGGGAATACGCGCTCCACCCCCTTGCCATAGGAGATCTTGCGCACCGTGAAGCTCTCATTGAGCCCGCCGCCCGAGCGCGCGATCACCACGCCCTCATAGGTCTGTGTGCGCTCGCGGTTGCCCTCGCGCACCCACACATTGACCTGGACGGTATCGCCGGGGGCGAATTCGGGCACGGCACGCTTTTCAACCAGTGCTGCGATCTGCTCGGCCTCAAGTTCTTCGATAATGTTCATTGGTTTTGGACCTCGAAACACAAAAGAAACGCGCAAGCCACCGTCCGCGCTTTGAGCGCGAGGCCGGGCCGCCCGCAAATTCAGCGCTGGCAATAGCGCATTTGTCGTGGCTTGTCGATGGCTGCCCGCGCGCCCATGGGCGGCTTTATTCCCGACCGGGGCGCCCAATCTCCATTGGCTGGAAAACTGCCGTAATTACCTCATGACCGCCGATTGCCCGCTTGCCATGGGCCTTTTCAGGGCCCCGGACCTACAAAGGCCCCACACATTCACGGGCCCCTGACATTCAAGGCTTGTGATATTGACCCACCGCCAGCCGGGCTCTAACCTGTGATTTAATGAATGAACCGGATTTGTTCCGATCCGCACCGGGGGAGTGGCGAGCCGTTGAGCAAGCTTGTTGATTTCGAATTCACCGAAAAGTGGCAGGAACGGTGGACCGACTGGATGAAACCGGGCGGCCACGGCGCACTCGCCGATGTGCGCAACGAAATGCTCGCCTTGACGCCGCTCAAAAAGCCGCTTTCTGAGTGCACCGTCGCCTTGCTGACCACCGGCGGGGTCCATAAGAAATCCCAGGAACCCTACGACGTGATGAAGGCGGACGGCGACTGGTCCTTGCGCGAGATCCCGTCCGACACGCCGCTCGGTGATCTGATGATCACCCACACCCATTACAACCACATCGATGCCGACCGCGACATCAACGTCGTCCTGCCGATCGAACGTCTGGCGGAGTTGCGCGATGAGGGCGTGATCGGCGGTATCGCCAAGACCCATTACGGCATGATGGGCTGGGTGCCCAACCCGACCGTCACGGTGCGCGATACGGTCCCCGGCATTGTCGAAAAGGCCAGTGCCGAGGGCGTCGATATTGCGCTGCTCACACCTGGCTGACCCATCTGCCACCGGTCCGTGGGACTGATACAAAATGCCATTGAGCAAAGCGGCATCTCGACAATGTCGATGACCGCGCACCCGCATATCACCAAGATGGTGGGCGCGCCGCGTGCCATCTATATGCGCTTTCCGCAAGGCAACCTCATGGGCCAAGCGCTCAATCCCGAGCAGCAGCGCACCATCCTGCAAACCGCGCTTGAGGCGGTTGGATCGATGACCGAGGCCGGCACCATCATGGAATATCCCGATCGCTGGAGGGGCTCGCTGCGTTCTGCGCGCGCGGGCAAGGAATAGATGGTCGAAATCAACGATCCGGACCTGAACCAGGCGCTTGAGAATTTCGAGCAGATGATCGAGGCGCTGGAGCGCTATCGCGAAACGCTTGTGGCGCGCGATCAGCGTTACAAGGCCGAGGAGCGCGATCCGGCCGGCTATGCCCATGTCATCGCCCTCAATTTGAAGCGCATTGACCTGCTCAAGGCCGAACTCGAAGGCGAGGTTTACGATCTTCTGCGCCATACACTCGACGGCAGCGGCGTTCTGGCCAGCGCCGACAAGGGTGAGTGGATTTAAAAGGTGCGTGCACCGCGTCCGGCATCGTATGCTGCGCGCGCGTTCAACAAGGAGTCGGCATGGCTGAGCAGATCACGCTGGAAATTTTTACCGACTACGTTTGACCCTGGTGCTATCTCAGTACCGTGCGTATTGAAAAGCTGAAGCAGGAGTTCGACGTCAAGGTTGAGTGGGTCCAATTCCCGCTGCACCCAGACACGCCCGCCGAGGGCCGCACCATGGCCAACGTCTATGCCGGACGCGGCATCGATCCTGACGCCGTCCATCAGCGCATGAAGACCCTGATGGACGATGAAGGGCTGCCCTATGGCCAGCGCACCCACAGCTATAACAGCCGTCTGGCGCAGGAACTGGGCAAATGGGCCGACATCCAACAAGGCGGCGATGCACTGCATGACGCGCTCTATCGCGCCTATTTCGTCGACACCCGCAATATCAGCGACCCTGACATCTTGCTCGAAATCGTCGAGGCCGCCGGCCTGCCGGTCGATGAGGCGCGCGAGGTTCTGCAGACCCGCCGTTATAAAGATGATGTCGATGCCGATTGGGAAAAGTCACGGCAATATGGCGTCACCGGCGTGCCAACTTTCGTTGCCGGCGGCTATGGCGTGGTTGGAGCCCAGCCCTATGAAGCGCTTGAGCAGCTCCTCAACAAGGTGATCACCGACGGGCCCGCCCGCAGCGGCTAGAGCATAATCCGACCGGAGTGAAGCGAGGATCGATCAGATTATGCGGCTAAAACAGACATCTAGAGCGCAGATCTGTTTACCCCCACATTCCCAGGCACCGTGACGTTTTCGCGCCTCCGACAGCCGGTAACATGTTATATTTCAGCATGTTGGGCGGGGGGGATCGATCGGGCTCACGCCGCGATGGCGCCCGAATGGATCACACCGGACATGGACGGTTCGGTCGGCCCGCCCTATGGCGCGCAGACCCATGGCGCGCAGGAAGGCACCGCTTGGAACCGGCATTTCGGCTGCATGTGCCATCACCCCTTGTTCGTCCTTAAGCGGTTTGGCCGCCTCGAACGCCGTTCACAGCGCCGATGGCCGGGAAAATGTGCTCAAGCCGGTGTTGGCGCGATATGCGGATCGTGAACTGATGCGGCTCTTCCGGGCCGATGCCGCTTTTACCGTCCCGGACCTCTACAAGACGCCGGAGGCGGAAGGCTGTTCCTACGCCATCCGGCCTGGGAAGACCGCTGTTCCGGAAAGCAGGATTGCGCCTGTGCTCAAGCGCCCCGCGGGTCGCCCGCCGACCCATGTGCAGCGCATCTGCGGCGACTTCGAGTATCAGGCCGCGTCACGGGACAAACCGTCATGGGACAAACCATGGCGGGTCGTCCGCCACAAACCATGGCGGGTCGTCCGCCACGCCCGAGCCGTCACGTTCCAACCGGCCGGGGCGGCTGTCGGCGGCGCTCTGTTCACCCGCATCCCTGCGGCCATCCAACGGCTCCGTGCGCCCCCGGTACCGGCCAGCGCTACCTGCATGACGGTGTCGGCGATCAAACCCGGGCGGAAGCGGCTCGACGGGTCTGACCCGGCGGGTGCTGGTCAGATCGAATTCCGGTTCAAGCCCGTTGCAGCGTCCATAAATCGCGCCCGGTTCACGAACCGGATGCCCGAACCACGACACGGCCCGCCCAAGAGGCTTGATCCGTACGCAAAACAGCGGCAGCATGATCGAAATAGCGTTCTAATTGGGGAATGTCGGCTAGATAAGACTCATGACACAGCTTCGTTTGAAGACCCAGTTGAGAGCGAGCCTTAAAATTGTGGGCTGATGACACCTGATCCTTCCGGCATCGCTACGCTTGACGAGCGTTCGCGCCAGATCTTCCGCCAGATCGTCGAGACCTATCTGGAAACCGGCGAGCCGGTGGGCTCGCGCACGCTTTCCAGGCACACGCCGATCGACCTGTCTCCGGCATCGATTCGCAATGACATGCAGGATCTGGAGGCACTGGGGCTGATCTATGCACCGCATATCAGCGCCGGCCGGGTGCCGACCCAAGGCGGGCTTCGCCTGTTTGTCGATGCGCTGCTGGAGGTGGGCAATCTCGACGATGTCGATCGTGCGGTCATCGAGGAGCAAGCGGCACAGCGCGACATGAATCTCGAGGATGCGCTTGGCCGTGCCGGTGAAATGCTCTCCGGCCTTAGCCATTGCGCGGGCATTGTGCTGGCCTCCAAGAGCGCGGCCGAGGTGCGCCATATCGATTTCGTCATGCTCGATCAGCGGCGCGCTCTGGTGGTGCTGGTCGATACCGATGGAAATGTGGAAAATCGGGTCATGGAAGTACCGGCGGGCATGACGCCATCAGCGCTGGCGCAGGCGGCCAATTATCTCAATCACCATATGCGCGGTTTCACACTCCCCGAAGCGCGGGCGCAGGCCGAAATCGAGTTTGCGCGCAAGCGCGCCGAGATTGACGAACTTGCCGCATCGGTAGTGGAAGCGGGCCTTGCTGCGTGGGGTGAGAGCGGCGAGGCTGGCGACAAGCTCCTGGTGGTGCGCGGCGCCTCGCATCTGATCGCCGGGGCGGAAGGCACCGGCGATCTCGATCGTTTGCGGCTGCTGTTCGACGATCTTGAGCACAAGGACAATCTGATCCAGTTGCTCGGCCATGCTGAACGCGCCGACGGGGTGCGCATTTTTATCGGCTCGGAAAGCAATCTGTTTTCGCTTTCCGATTTCTCGCTGGTGGTGGCGCCCTATCACGATGACAGTCAGAAGGTAGTTGGCGTTCTGGGGGTGATCGGACCAACGCGGCTCAATTATGCGCGCATCGTTCCGATGGTCGATTACACGGCGCAGATCATGCAGCGCATTTTGCGGTAAACGATCCAGATGCCGGGGTTGTCGTCGGACAATGCAGGCTCTAACTAACTTATGAATTCGAATATTTCCCGATGCTTTGCGAGCGTTGCCGAGCCTAGGATTTGAGGAACATATGAGCGACAAAGATCAAGAAGCGCCGCAGCCGGACGAGGCTGCAGAAGCCGGCGAGGCAATCCCTGGCGAAAACGCATCGGATGCGCCGGTACGCGAGAGCGAACAGCTGGCAGCACTCCAGGCGGAAATTGCCGATTACCGCGACCGCCTGCTCAGATCGATGGCGGAGATGGACAATCTGCGCAAACGCACTCAGCGTGAAAAGGATGACGCGACGCGGTTTGCGATTTCGCGATTTGCGCGCGACATTATCGGCATCAGCGATGATCTTTCCCGCGCCATTGAAGCGGTGCCGCCCGAAGCGCGCAGTGGCGGCGATGCAACCGTGACCGGCCTGCTGGCCGGTATTGAGCTGACCGAGCGCCAGTTGCAGCAGGTATTTGAACGCCACGGCGTCAAACGCTTCGACCCGGCGGGTGAGAAGTTCGACCCCATGGTTCACGAGGCAATGTACGAAGTCCCCGATCGAAGCCAGCCCGCGGGCACCGTCGCCCAGGTGGTCGAGCCCGGCTACATGATCGCCGACCGGGTGCTGCGCCCGGCCCGGGTTGGCGTCAGCGCTGGCGGACCGAAGTCAGCGCCAAAGCCCGAGACCGAGTCACTGGCCGCGGCCAAGGAAGCAGAAATTGGCGATCCGTTGCTGGAAGCGCAGATGAGCGAGACTGATACCGAAGCTACGGATCAGAGTGCTGATGGGGGTGAAACAACGCCCGAAAGCGGCACTCCAGCGGGTGCTCAGGAGCCGGCACAGCCCGAGCAGATCGGCAATCAAGATCGACCGTAGCGCCTGACCTTGGCGACACAACCTTGAACTCCCCGCCCATGAAGCTGTCTGTTTGCTGAACGGCTGCTTCAGCGGTAATACAGCGCAGATTTGGTTTGCTCTGTCCCGAACATGGCCGCAAGCGGCGGTACCCAGGGAGTGTAGATCATGACGATCTCAAGACGCGGACTGATGCCGGTATTTCTGGGCGCGGCGTTGATGCTGAACCAGTTGCCGGCCCACGCCACCGCCGATAGCCCCGACTACTAACGGGTCAATGACGTCGCGGTGTGGGCATGCTCAATATGCGCGCAGGCCCTGCCTCGAGTTATCAGATCGTGCACCGCATTCCTCATGATGGCCGCCTGATCGAGAGTTTGGGCGGCCATGTCGGCAATTGGTACCAGGTCCGCTTTGATGGCGCTGTCGGCTGGATTCATTCGCGCTATGTGGCGGAAGATGCGCCCGATCATGCCTGGCCCGAGCCCGGCTTTCGGGTTGTCGGCGTGGCTTGGAACGATGTGCTGAATGCGCGCGCAGGCCCCTCGGCCAGCTCCGAGATCGTCGGTTCCCTGATGCCTGGTGCCACCGGCATGATGCGCGCTGGAGCATGTACCCGATCATGGTGCCAGATTTCCCATGGCGTCACCTATGGCTGGGTCAATATGCGTTTCCTGATGCCGGGCGTTTAGGTTGCGCATAAGGTGCGCTGCCGGGGCGCCACCCTCAAGCGCCTTTTGGCCGCCAACCTCAAGGCTTGACCTTGGCTGCGGGCTCGTGTCGCCTGCATGACGTGAGCGAACAGGCAGGAATCGGCGGCCAGAGTGAAACCACAGCGCCCGGCATGGTGGCGCTGCGGCGTCTGACGCTGACCGATTTTCGCAACTACGAACATCTGATGCTGCATGTCGATCCGGTGCCGGTGGTGCTGACCGGCGAGAACGGCGCCGGCAAGACCAATCTCTTGGAAGCGATTTCGTTCTTTTCTCCCGGGCGTGGCCTCAGACGCGCGGCGCTGGCTGATTGCGCACGCCATGGGGGCGCCAGGGGCTGGGCCGTCGCATGCGAGATCGAGCGCGCGGCAGGCTCAACACGGCTCGGCACCGGGCTTGCGGGCGATGGCGAGGGAATGGAGCGCCAGCGCAAATGCCGCATCGATGGTCAGCCGGTGGGAAGCTCCGGTGCTTTTAGCGAATATCTGCAGATCGTCTGGCTGACGCCTTCGATGGATCGGCTGTTCACTGGCCCTGCCAGTGACCGGCGCCGGTTTGTTGACCGGCTGGTCGGCATTGTCGATCACGGCCACCAGCGCAGCACAAGCCGCTATGAACGCGCCATGAGCGAACGCAACCGCCTTCTGGCCCTCGGCAGTGGCGAGACCCCGTGGATTGAGGCGCTGGAAGCGCAGATGGCGGAAATCGGTGTTGCGCTCGCGGGAAGCCGAGTGATGGCGCTCGGACGGCTTCAGGCATTGATTGACGATGCCGGGCGCGATTCGGCCTTTCCACCAGCACAACTTAGCATCACCGGCACGCTTGAAGCAGCGCTTGCGGATCTTCCGGCGGTGGATGTCGAGGACCGGTTTCGCGGCGAGCTGAAGGCCGCGCGCGGGCGCGATCAAGCGGCAGGCCGCGCACTTTCCGGCCCGCATCGCAGTGACCTTGCCACGCATCACGTCATGACCGGGGCGGACGCTGCCCATTGCTCAAGCGGCGAGCAAAAGGCGCTGTTGATCTCGGTCATTCTCGCCAAGGCGCGGCTGGCAGGCGAACAGCACGGCGGTGAAGCGCCAGTGATCCTGCTCGATGAGGTCACCGCCCATCTTGACGGGCGGCGGCGTGGGGCATTGTTTGGGGAAGTGCTTTCACTCGGCGCCCAAGCGTGGTTGACCGGCACCGACATTTCCCAGTTTTCACCGCTCGGTTCAAAAGCGCATTTCTTGCGCGTCGAGCATGGGCAGGTGGCCCCCGCCTGAACTGCTCAAACGCCGCGACCGAGGCCGTGATCACGGACGCGAATAAACTTGCAGAATCAGGGCTAAACACCGATATTATTAATGTGCTTCGCGTGCCCTTGGCACTGGCACTGCAATAAGCCCTGATCGCGGTGGTAACGCGAGGGATTTTGGGGGCAAGCATGGTGCTTGCGACACGTGGTCAGATTATGCACCGGCACACGGAAACGCTCAGGAGAAATCTCAATCGACATGTCCGAAGCCGCCTCGATTCCTGAACCCGAGCATTACGGGGCCGAATCGATCAAAGTCCTCAAGGGCCTTGATGCGGTGCGCAAACGGCCGGGCATGTATATCGGCGATACCGATGACGGCTCAGGCCTGCACCACATGGTGTATGAGGTCGTCGACAATGCCATAGACGAGGCGCTTGCTGGCCACTGCGATGCTGTATGCATCGTGCTCAATCCCAACAGCTCGGTCACGGTGACCGACAATGGCCGCGGCATTCCAACCGACATGCACGAGGGTGAAGGCGTGCCTGCGGCAGAGGTCATCATGACCCAGCTGCATGCCGGCGGGAAATTCGACCAGAATTCCTACAAGGTCTCCGGCGGACTGCACGGCGTTGGCGTATCGGTGGTCAACGGACTTTCATCAAGGCTCGATCTCAGGATCTGGCGCGGCGGCAAGACCCACGAAATGTCTTTTGCCGACGGTGTGCCCGTGGCACTGCTTGAAGAAAAAGGCGACGCGGACAGCCGAACCGGCACCGAGATTACCTTCCTGCCCTCGACCGAGATATTCAACCAGACTGAATTCGATTTTGCCACTCTCGAGCACCGATTGCGTGAGTTGGCGTTCCTCAATTCCGGCGTTGAGATCACGCTCACCGACAAGCGCGGTGTCGAGCCGCGCACCGAGGTGATGCACTATGATGGCGGGCTGGAAGCATTTGTGCGCTATCTCGACCGGGCCAAGCAGTCGCTGATTGATCAGCCGATCACCTTGCGCACCGAACGCGACGATCTGGTGGTCGAAGTCGACATGTGGTGGAACGACAGCTATCACGAGAATGTCCTGACCTTCACCAACAACATTCCCCAGCGTGACGGCGGCACGCATCTGGCCGGCTTTCGTGCGGCACTGACGCGCACCGTCAATGGCTATGCCGCCGATTCAGGTATCGCCAAGAAGGAAAAGGTCCAGCTCACCGGTGATGATGCCCGTGAGGGGCTGACCTGCGTTTTGTCGGTCAAGGTGCCCGATCCGAAATTCTCCAGCCAGACCAAGGACAAGCTGATCTCCTCCGAAGTGCGCCCGATTGTCGAGAGCGTGGTCTCCGAGGCCCTTGGACAGTGGTTCGAGGAGCATCCGAGCGAGGCACGCACTATCGTCGCCAAGATTGTCGAGGCGGCGGCCGCACGTGAAGCCGCACGCAAGGCGCGCGAGCTGACACGGCGCAAGGGCGTGCTTGATGTCTCCAACCTTCCCGGCAAACTCGCCGACTGTCAGGAACGTGATCCGGCAAAATCGGAGTTGTTCTTGGTGGAGGGCGATTCAGCCGGCGGCTCGGCCAAGCAGGGCCGCAACCGGGAAAACCAGGCGGTGCTGCCGCTGCGGGGCAAGATCTTGAATGTCGAGCGGGCGCGTTTCGACAAGATGCTGTCGTCAAACGAAATTGGCACGCTGATCACGGCGCTGGGCACCGGCATTGGCCGCGACGATTTCGATATATCGAAGCTCAAATATCACAAGATCATCATCATGACCGACGCCGACGTCGATGGTGCGCATATCCGCACGCTGCTGTTGACGTTCTTTTTCCGCCACATGCGCGAGCTGATCGAAGGTGGATATCTCTACATCGCCCAGCCGCCGCTCTACAAAGTCACGCGGGGCCGCTCGGAGCGATATCTGAAGGATGAGCGCGAACTTGAGGCCTATCTGATCGAGGGCGGGCTGGATGGCGCTGTGCTGACCACCGCCGATGGCGCCGATCATGCGGGCGCTGAACTCATCCATGTGGTCGATCTGGCGCGCAATGTGGTCTCGATCCTCGCCAATCTGCCCCCCAGATATCCGCGCTTCATCGTCGAGCAGGCAGCAATCGCTGGTGCGCTCGATCCGGCGACGCTGGCCAATGCAGAGCACGCCAAAGCCGCTGCCGACTATATCGCAGCCCGTCTCGACCGGCTGTCCGACGAGACCGAGCGCGGCTGGGTTGGCACGGCGCTGGACAATGGCGGGCTCACCTTTGAGCGCAAGCTGCGCGGCGTGCTTGAAACGCACTTGATCGATGCGCAGCTGATCGCATCGTCGGATGCGCGCAAGCTCAATGAGCGTACCGCGGAACTGCAGGAGTTGTATACCAAGGGCGCAATCTTGCGGGTCAAGGACAATGAGGTCGAGATCCGCTCACCCAGCCAGCTGGTCGAGCAGGTGATGTCGGTGGGGCGCAAGGGCGTCAATTTGCAGCGTTACAAGGGTCTTGGCGAGATGAACCCGGACCAGTTGTGGGAGACCACGCTTGATCCCAATGCTCGCTCGCTGCTTCAGGTCAGCGTGCGTGAAGCCGACGAGGCTGACGATCTGTTCGCCAAGCTGATGGGTGACGATGTCGACCCGCGCCGTGAATTCATCCAGTCACGCGCATTGCAGGTGGCTAATCTCGACGTTTAAGACCCGTGGCGCGGTGCAGCGGCGTTCAGGCCCGATGCCGAGAATTTGTCCAGAAAAGTGTGTATGGTAAAGGTTCTGTAGCAATAGTGAGTTGTGCTGGCCGGCGAACATGCCGGCAGGCGTTGGATGCACGACATTCCTGCAAGACGGCTGGTGCGCGATTTCCGGCGGAGTTGGCTGCAGACCCATGACCTGAGGCGTAAGAGTTAGATGTCATCGCCGCAAAAAAGTTCAGGGCCGAAGAAAGCGCCCGCCAAAACGGCCAAGCGGCCGGAAAAGCGCGGCAAGTCCTCCACCAAGGGGAGCGCGGGGGGGCGGCGCAAGACACAGGCGCGCTCTAGGCGCAGTACTCCCAAGCGGCGGCGGTCGCGCTCGCTTCTCGGCTGGCTGGCGAGCGCCAGCCTGTTTCTCGCGATTATCGGATTGACCGGTGTCGGTGCCGGGCTCTACTACGTCGCGCGCGATCTGCCGAACCCCGACAAACTCAGAATTCCGATGCGCCCGCCCAGCATCACGGTGGTTTCAGGCGACGGCGAGATCATGGGACGGCGCGGAACGGTGCACGCTGGAGTGGTGCGCTTTGCAGAGCTGCCGAACACTCTGGTGCAAGCGGTGATTGCAATCGAGGACCAGCGCTTTTTCCAACACATCGGGATCGATTTTCAGGGTCTGTTACGGGCAGCCATCGCCAATTATCGCGCCGGGCGCGTGGTTCAGGGCGGCTCGACGCTGACCCAGCAATTGGCCAAGAACCTGTTCTTGAAGCCCGACCGAACCTATTTGCGCAAGCTCCAGGAGATCGTGCTGGCAATCCGGCTGGAGCAGGAATTCACCAAGCAGGAGATCCTCGAGCTTTACCTCAACCGGGTCTATTTCGGCGCAGGCACCTATGGTGTCGAGGCTGCAGCGGAACGCTATTTCGAGAAAAGTGCACGCGATGTGAATCTTGGCGAAGCGGCAATTCTGGCCGGGCTCTTAAAGGCGCCGTCGAAATTCGCCCCCACCACCAACAAGGACCGGGCGGTGGCCCGGGCGCAGGTGGTGCTCGACAACATGAGAACCGCCGGTTTTGTGACCGAGAAAGAAGAATTCGTCGCCAGTCAGATGCTGCGCATGCCGCGCGCCCAATCGGAAACCTTCGAGACCGCGCCGTTTATTCTCGATTTCGTCGCCGAAACACTGCCCGAGGTGATCGGCGAGGTGCAGGGTGACCTTGTGGTCGAAACATCGCTCGATCTTGAAATGCAGCGTCTTGCCGAAGAAGCCGCGGAAAAGGTGATCGCGGAGAACGGTGAAGCAAAGAAGGTCGAGCAGGTGGGTGTGGTGCTGATGACCAATACCGGAGCGGTAAAGGCTCTGGTTGGCGGTCTCGATTATGACAACAGCCAGTTCAACCGCGCCACCAAGGGGCTGCGCCAGCCGGGCTCGACATTCAAGGTGTTCGTCTATCTGGCGGCCCTGGAATACGGCTTTACGCCCTGGGATGTGCGTGTCGATCAGCCCGTCAGCATCGACGGCTGGGAGCCGAAAAACTATGGAAACTCCTATCGTGGACCGGTGACCATAGACGAGGCGCTGACGCGCTCGATCAATACCATCTCGGCACAGGTCGCAAATGAGGTCGGCATCTGGTCGGTGATCGATGTGGCGCGCAGGCTGGGCATTGAGGAGGATCTGCCCGAGCAACCGTCACTGGCGCTGGGAACCGGCGAGGTGACGCTCTATCAGCTCACCGGCGCGTTCGCCAATCTTGCCAGCGGCGGAAAGCGCGCCAAACCGCATGTCATTTCGCGGGTTCTGTCCGCTGACGGGCGGGTGCTTTACGAGAATGTGGACAATTCCCAGACACGGGTGCTGACACCGATCCAGGTTGGTGACATGAACCTGATGCTGGGTCATGTGGTATCTGGCGGCACTGGGCGCCGCGCGCAGCTCAATGCGCACAAGGTCGCCGGCAAAACCGGCACCACGCAGGATTACCGGGACGCTTGGTTCATTGGCTATACTGGCCATTACACCGCCGGGGTGTGGGTCGGCAATGACGACAATTCGGAAATGAACCGCGTCACCGGCGGCAGTCTTCCGGCAATGATCTGGAAACAGATCATGGAGGAAGTTCATCAAGGGCTCGACCCGATCGATCTGCCGGAGAGCCAGATAGTGGCGGCTCAGCCCTATGGTTCACCCAGTTCAGGTGTCGGTTCGTTTTTCAGCAATCTGTTCGGGTTTGGGCAGCGGCAGCAACCGCAAGCCGACCCGAGAGCGCATGGTGCTGGCCGCTATGGATATCGCTACTATCAGCCAGGAACGGGCGCCCCCTTGCTTCCGGGACAGGCCGGATTTCCACCCGGACAAGCGGCCTTCCCGCCCGGACAGGGGGGCCAGCCTTTTGGCCAGCAACTGCAGCGGCAAGCCCGGCCAAACCGGGCGACACGGCGCGGGCGTGCCGAAAAATCCAAGACGCGGCTTATACTGGGTGGCCGGCCTGTGGAGAACGAACGTCAGCGATAGAGCCGCGACGGTTTAGGTCTGGCCGTTCGGTCTGCCTGTCATTTTCGGTTGCCAGCCTACGGCCGCAAATCAAGCGTCGGTCTGCCCATAGCGATGCAGACCTTGTCCGTTGCGCGCGAGCCACTGGCGCGCCAGTGCGACATCAACGCCGGTGTCGTCCACTAGCTTCCAAAAGCCAGGCCCGTGGTTCATCTCCAATAGATGGGCAACTTCATGGGCGGCGACATAGTCGAGCACGCTGTCAGGCGCCAGGATCAGGCGCCAGGAAAACGATAACGAGCCGCTCGACGAACATGAGCCCCACCGCGAGCGCTGGTCGCGCAGCACAATGTGTCCAGGGCTGGTCCCAAGACGGGCTGCATGACGGACCACGCACGAGTTGATCTCCCGGCGCGCTTCAGCTTTCAGCCAGCGTGTGAGCCTGATCGCCATCATGTCTGCGGCGCCGGCAATCCAGATCGCCGGCGCTCCACAATCATCGCCAAGGGTGATCTTGCGGCCCGGTACCGGTTTTTGCCTGATCACATGCGGCGCACCGCGCAGCGGGATCACGCAGCCATCGCAGAATGGCACCGGCGCGGCGATCTTGTCACGCTCACGCACGAGCCAGCTTTCATGGCGCTTGAGAAACGCGATGGCATCATCGAGATCAGCATGACTTGGCACGCTCAACCGCGCGCCGCCAGTACGCGGATCGACGCGCAGGGTGAACCGCCGGGCGCGCGGGTGCCAGGTCACCGCGAGCGCTATTGTCTCACCGGCAATCTCAACCGATGCTTCCGCCCGGTTCCGGCCAACGTCAACGGCCAGGGTTTTTCGGCGAAGACCTTGCGCGCGTGGCAATGCAGACTCCGTTGTCACGAATCAATCAGATTGGGTCCCTCAGTGTGCCGCGGTGCTGCTCGCAAGGCATGTGCGATGACCGGGTGAACACACATTTACAACAACCACTCACTTGACGGGCGGCGGGCGACGCATTCCTATTGCAAATGAGTTTCAGTAACGCGTGGCGGGGTTGTGTCATGCGGATCAATTGCAGTTTGATTTTTGGAGCGGCGATTGCCGCGATTGCGGCATTGCCGACCAAGACCGAAACGCCGCTGGAGCGCGGCACTTATCTGATACGCTCGATTGTCGCCTGCGGTAATTGCCACACACCACTGGGTCCGGATGGTCCGGTTGACAGCCAGGAGCTTGCCGGCCGCCTCATATTGGATATCGAACCTTTTACCGCTTACGCAGCAACATCACGCCTGATGTCGAGACCGGCATTGGCGGCTGGTCGGACGGGGAAATCATCACCGCGATCCGCGAGGGCAAGTGCCCCGACGGCACGCTGATCGGCTCGCCAATGCCGATCGGGCTTTATAGCGGCATCTCCGATACCGACGCTGCGGCGATCGTCGCGTATTTGCGCGCGCTGCCGGCAGTCAACAACGAGGTGCCAAAATCGGCCTATCGGATTGCGTTGCCTGAGAGCTATGGCCACCGGTCGGCGAGGTTGCCGATATCGCACATGGAACAAGCGTGGAATATGGCGCCTATCTCGCCGGTCCTGCAGGCCATTGCATGGAATGCCATACGCCACAGGTCAAAGGCCGTCACGATTTCGACAATCAACTTGGCGCCGGCGGGTTCGAAATCGAGGGCCCATGGGGCGTTTCAGTCTCTGCCAATCTGACCAGTCACCCGGTCGACGGCATTGCGGAATATTCCAACGATGACCTGATCCAGATGATCACCACCGGCACGCGGCCCAACGGCAAGAAGACACTGCCGCTGAAGTGTGGCGCGGCGGCGGATTTGAGATTTTGAGGCGATTGGTTTGAGATGTCATTTGTGGCCAGCGCCTTCTTTGAGACCGGATCAATGTCACACTCATAAATCATGTGGCTCCAGGCGCCGAAACCGTTCTGCATTTTGATTTTGTCGCCGATAACGGTGACCATACCGGCTTCGATGTCACGCCAGCGGAAGTGGCTGAATTTGGGTTCCGTCCAGCCATCGGTCCATTCGAAATCGAATTTGGCAAGCCGCTCGACCAGGCGCGAACATGCAAAAGTCGCGACTGTGTGTGCCTTCTCACCCCAGCACTCGATCTCTTTCCGGCAGGCTTCCTCTTCGGCCTTCGCTTCGGCTTCAGCCTTGGCCTTGTCTTCCGCTTGCCTCTTCACGCGAGCCGCTTGGGCTTCCTCAGCGGCGATGCGCTGCCGTTACTCATTCCCACGCTGGGCAATAAGTACAGCCCATTCGACCGGGTCCGAGATGTCTTCCTTCTTCGCATCGAGATGGTCCCGGGCGGATGCAAAGCCCAGACGGGCGGCTTCCTTGTCGTTTTGCCGGCTTCCCGGGATACCCGGTCCGACAATACCGACCGTGAAAACGGCGATCGAGGCCGTAGCCGACCGCCACATGTGCGACGGCCTCGACCAGCTACATGGCCCGGCTCTGCTTCATGCCGCCTGCTCATCCATCGGCCGACAGTTCAACTGCGAGAGTTCGCAGCGCATGCGCCGCAACCAGGGTGACCACTCCGTTGCCACAGAGCCGAAGCTGGTCCACCCGGCGGGCCAGCCCATCAGCGCCTCGACGAACAGCGGGTTCAAGGTCCGGCGCACATCGCAGGTATCGTCCCCAGCCATCGTCGCCACCAACCTGCCGATGGAGCCGGACCGGATCATTCGGTTCTACAACCAGCGCGGCACCGCCGAACAGCATGTCGAGGCAGGCAGGCAGGCGATCAATCGGACGCGTCTTTCCTGCAAGGGCATGGCGCGGAACGAGGTGCGGCTTCAGCTTCATGCATCGGCCTGCAATCCCGGTGTCTTCCTGCAGGGCGCCGATCTGTCGGCGGCGCTCTGTTCACCCGCATCCCTGCGGCCATCCAACGGCTCCGTGCGCCCCCGGTACCGGCCAGCGCTACCTGCATGACGGTGTCGGCGATCAAACCCTGGCGAAAGCGGCTCGACGGGTCTGACCCGACGGGTGCCGGTCAGACCGCATTCCGGTTCAAGCCCGTTGCAGCGTCCATAAATCGCGCCCGGTTCACGAACCGGATGCCCGAACCACGACACGGCCCGCCCAAGAGGCTTGATCCGTACGCAAAACAGCGGCAGCATGATCGAAATGGCGTTCTAATCGGGGAATGTCGGTTCTAGCCACTGAAATTCTTCATCGCATCGGTCATGTCTTCCATGGTGACGTCGCGGATGTGAGTGGCAAGGGTCCACATCTGGCCGTAAGGGTCGGTGAGGACACTGGTGCGGTCGCCCCAGAACATGTCCTCAGGCGCCGATTTCTCACTCATGCCGGCATCGAGGGCACGTGCGTGCGCGGCATCGACATCTTCGACATAAAGATAGAACTTGGCGCCTTGCTCGGGCCCGGCCGGTGCACTGCCCATGCCGGGAATTGCATCGTTCAGAAACAGCCGAGATGTGCCGATCTGCAGCATCGCATGGATGATAGACTGACCGTCTGGAGTGGTCATCGTTTCGCAACTGGTGGCGCCGAGCGCTGCTTCATAAAGCGCGATCGCCGCCTTGGCGTCCGAGACGGTGAGGTGCGGCGTGATGGTGTGAAAACCTTCCGGTATGGCGGCCATGGGTGATTTCCCCCTCTATTGAATATCCAGCGGGCGCGCAATCCATCAAGCACCGCCGGTACGGCCAAAGCATGCCGCCACCGGGCGTGCGGACAAAATCAAACTTGATTGCCCTGACATTCAAGGGATGACGGCCATCGTCGAACTGATATTGCCTCCACGGGCGGACATCTGCAACCCCGGACCATCGTCGTGGGGATCGAGGGATGTCGAGAACGGTGACGCCGGCGTATATCGCGCCGGGATTGCCGATTTCGTCGTCATCAGGACACACCTCGCCCGTGGTTCTTGCCGGACTGCATGACAACCGGACGTGTGTGACCATCCCGGCGACGATCCTGATCGGCGTCTCCTTCACACCGGTCGGCGACCATCGCCTGACCGCCTCCGGCAGACTTGGCGTCCGCATGAAGTTACCGGGATTGCAGGCGAGTGCATGAAGCCGGAGCCGCACGGCAGTGTTCCGGAACCTCCGGCATGACAGCCGGGTCCGCACAATCGCGTTCCTGCCTTCCTTGATGTGTACCTGCCCGGCCGTGCCGGTTGCAGAAGGCGACCACGCGCCCGGCAGGGCGGCTCAGCCTGGTGACGATGAAGCCGACGCACGGGATACGTTCGCCCGGATGCCGTTCGACCCTGGCGACGACCCGACGCTTCTTGTCCCATGACCCTGCCTGATGGTTGAAGCCGGCATGGGTGCGGATCATGTGATCGGGTGGGCCGACCGACGGGTCGGGTCGGGAGGCAGGCGATGCTTTGCCGAAGGATCGCGTCGGCTTTGAGACGGATCGTATACCGGTCGCCCTCGGCCTCCGGAAACTCATGGATGTCCGGTGCGGCGCAGGCGGCATCACCTTGGAAAAAGCGGCGCAGGTCCCGTTCCCGGTAACGCTCGACGACGGGTTGCAGAACGCCGAACTGCCGCATCGCCGAACCGGTTGAACACAAACAGCGGGTGCAGGCGAAGTGTCCATTCCAGGCGGCGCCTTCCTGATCGCCATGGGTCGGCCTGATCGCCATGGAATCCATGTCGAGCACAATGGCCCTGGGCGGATGCCGCGCGTGCCCCCGGTCAATTCATTGCCCCGACAGATCGGCCGGTGCGGGGAGGTTCTCGTCCCCGGCAAGGAACTTCTGTCTCCAATCGCCCCATCCGGCCGGGCACGCGGCCTGCCCGGCTACGGCGCGCCCGCCGACAATCCATCGCATTGCGGGATCGCGTCCCGGGCGGTCGGCGTCGTTTACGTCCTCATGGCCACCGAGGCGGCCGAAGACGGATTGGCAAAACAATCCAATCATCGCGTGCCGACCGTTCTTGCCGGTGCGCGGATCGACAGGCTGATGGCCGGCCATGTCCGTCAAGCCGAGCGCGTCATCAGGCTCGCGGCAGGCCGGCCATCCGGCGTTGGCGGTGATTCCTCAACCGTGGAACTCGAACTTCAGGCGGCGGTCGAAATCGAGCCGAAGAGGCCCGTCAACCGGTTCACCCGCCGGGTTCGCCATATGCCGCGCCCCAAAATGCGCTCAAGACATTTTTTCTCATGACGAAACCAACGATCAATCACATCAATCAATGGAGCCATATGGGAAATGCGGGTTAAAGGATGTATTTCTGCAAAGAAACTTGTGCAACAAGGTTTTGCTTACCCGTAATTTTGCGCTATGCGAGCCCGGAAATGATTTCTGGGGAGCGACTATGAGCAAGAAAATCGCGGTGCTCGGCACTGGCGCCAATGGCAGTTGTGTTGCAGCCGACATGACACATGCAGGCCATGATGTGGTGCTGATTGATCAATGGCCCGCCCATGTTGAAGCGATGCGCGCCGATGGCCTGACAATCGAGATGCCGCAAGAAAAGCTGCACGTTGCGGTAAGGGCGCATCATTTGTGCGACATTGCCACCTTCACCGATAAATTCGACATCGTGTTTGTCATGGTCAAAGCCTATGACACACGCTGGATCAGCGAACTGATCGCGCCTCACATTGCCGATGACGGGCTTTTGGTCGGCATACAGAACGGCATGACCATCAATGATATTGCCGCTGCGGTCGGACCATCGCGAACCCTTGGCTGCGTGGTCGAACTTTCCTCCGAAATCTTCACGCCAAGCCTGGTCAAACGCAACACGCCGCCCGATCACACCTGGTTCGGCCTTGGCAGTCTCGATCCCTCAACCGCAGGCCGCGAGTCCGAGGTCGAGCCGTTTTTGTCCGCCGCCGGCACCGTCACGATCCAGCCCAACATCCTTTCAGCCAAATGGATGAAGCTGATCGTCAATGCCATGACCATGGGCCCGCGCGCGCTGACCGGGTTCAAGGCGACCGAAGCGATGGAGCTGCCGGGGATGCGCGATCTGGCGCTGAGGGCCGGAGAAGAGGCACTGGCCGCCGGACAGATCCAAGGCTACACCATCGAGCCCATATTCGGACTCAAGCGCGAGGACGTCGAAGGCACCAACCGGCTGCTCGAACTCCTGCTCGACAAGATCATTGCCGATGTCGGCCCCAACGCCAGAGATGCGGTGCTGCACGATCACCTCAAGGGCCGCTATAGCGAGGTCGATGAGATCAATGGCCGGGTGGCAGAGATATGCGAGGGTGCAGGGCGCCCGGCACCAGTCAATGCCGCGGTGGCGGCGGTGACAAGGCGCGTCCATGCGGGCGAATTGAAAACAGATCCCGCCAATCTCGAAATTGTGCTGAAGATGGTTTCCAACTGAGATCGCCGCGCTTCACAGCCCGCCAAGCTCGGCCTCCAGCGCTGCCAGTGAGGCAAGCGTGTTGGCCGGCGCGAAATGGTCGATATGGGGCAGGGCGGCATGCATCGCCAGCGTCGTCGGACGGTAGCCGGCGCGGCCGCTTAAGGGGTTGAGCCAGATCAGCTTTTTAGCACGCTGCGCCAGCAGTTCGAATTCCCGGGCGAAAACCTCTTCCGGACCGGAATCATAGCCATCGGAGAACACAATCACCTCGGCGCGCTTCAGCTTGCTGCTGCGGCGCTTGACACGATTGAAATCGCAAAGGCAAGCGCCGAGCCTGGTGCCGCCGCCGATACCGGTTGAAATCTCCACCAGCCGCGCCATTGCCCGCGCGGGCTCGCGCTCGCCGAGCGCCGCGGTCGCATCAACCATGCGTGTATGCATCAGATACACCTCGGCATTGATGCGCTGACCGGCAAGACCGCGGGCGAACTGCACGAACACCCGGACAAAGGCGTTCATTGATCCCGAGACATCGAGCAGCACCACCAGCGGCGCCTGACAGCGCGGGCGCCTCTTGAAATAAAGGTCGGTGGGCTTGCCACCGCGCGCCAGTGAGGCGCGGATCACACGGCGCAGATCAAGGCGAGGCCCGCGTCTTGCTGCTCGCAGCCGGCGCGAAATGCGCAGGCGCATGGCTTTTGCCAATTTGAGCGCGATGCGCTCGGCCTCGGCCAGTTCATCGGCATCGGCGATGTCGGCCAGATCGATGCGTGTCAGCGCCTCGGCGGTTGAAGCGGAGGACAGTTCAATCTCACCGGAAGCCTGCGCTTGCCGGCCGCTCTCCTCCTGTACCGCTCCTCCCTCATCGAGCTGCGTTTGGCCTGCAATGCTGGGCGAAGACATGGCGATGATGCTGGCGGCAGCCTCCCACTCTGAGACCGGGCGCGGTTCAGGCTTGGGGAACCAATGAGCATCGAACAGGCCGTCAAAGCGGTCCCATTGATCGCGGTTCATCGACAACAGCACCTTGAGCCGCGTCCGCACCGCGCTGAGTTCCGGCTCATTGTGCGCAATGAGGCTCAGTGCATCAGAGGCCTCACGCGGTCCGATGACAAAACCCTCGCCGCGCAACGCCGCGATGAATTTCAGGAATCTCGTGCTAACCGGTGCCGACATCACGGGTTGTCAGACGGCCTCGCTCAAAAGCCGGTTGGCGACTTCGCCGGTCACTGCCTTGACGTCCGCTTCGGTTTTCAAAAGACAGATCAAGGTCTTGCGCACCAGATCGGGGTCTACCTCCAGACTTGCGATCGGTTGACCGGCAAGGGCCGCGCACCAATCAAGCGTTTCGGCAACGCCGGGGCGTTTTTTCAGGTCTTCATTGCGAAGCGCTGCTACAAAGCGGGTAATCTGTGCCGCTAGCGCCTGATCGATGCCCGGGCAGCGGGCGCGGATAATCGCCTGTTCACGCTCTGGCTCGGGAAATTCGACGAAGGCGTAGAGGCAGCGCCGGCGCAGCGCGTCGGAAAGGTCGCGGCTGCGGTTCGAGGTCAGGATCACATGCGGGATGGTGGTCGCGGTGATGGTGCCAAGCTCTGGCACGGTGATCTGGAAGTCCGCCAGAATTTCCAGAAGATAGGCTTCGAATTCCTCATCCGCCCGGTCGATTTCATCAATCAGCAGCACTGGCGCCTTATCCTGCCGGATGGCCTGGAGCAGCGGGCGCTCGAGCAGATAGTCGGCGGAGAATATCTGGCTTTCGATCTCGCCGGCATCGCTGGCAAATCGCTCAGATGCTCTGATTGCCAGAAGCTGGCGCTGATAGTTCCACTCATAAATCGCCGTGGAGGCATCAAGGCCCTCATAGCACTGCAGCCGGATCAGCCGTGTATCGAGACTTTCGGCGAGCGCGCTGGCAAGCATTGTCTTGCCAACCCCGGCATCGCCTTCGAGCAGCAGCGGACGGCCAAGTTCAAGTGCCAGCGCCAGTGCCGTGGCGATCACTTCGTCAGCGACATATCCAGCTTTTGCGAGCTTTGCTTCGATATCGGTTGTTTTCATGATCCTCAAGCCGGTTCAGGCGGCAAATTGCGGGCGGCGGTCAAACCACGGCCGTGCCTGTTCAAGCTGGGAGGCGAGGCGGATGAGCTTGGGCTCATCGCCAAGCACCCCTGCGAAATGAACGCCGACCGGCAGGTTGTCTTGCGTCCAAAAAAGCGGTACGTTCATCGCAGCACCGCCTGTCTGGTTGAACAGCGCGGTGTGCGGCGCAATACGATTGAACATCTCCCTGACATGACCGGCCACACCGTCACGGTCGGTTTTGACCACTCCCAGTTCAAGCTTGGACACGCCCAGCGTTGGCGTTAGCATCAGGTCGTAGCGTTCGAAGAATTGGCCGAGGCGGCGGGCTAGGGCGTGCATGATGTTGACCGCGTTCATGTAGTCGGCGGCGCTGTAGCGCGGCGCTTCATTCATCCACTCCCAATTGACCGGCTCAAGATCGTCTGGCTGCGGTTCGCGGCCTAGCTGGTGCGCGCGGGCGTGGATCATGTTCCACAGATTGACCGCCGGGATCACCTGCCATGCCTGAATCAGCGAAAGGCCTTCAAAGTCAGGCCGGGCTTCCTCGACATGGTGACCCAACTCCTCACACAGCTGTGCGGCCGAACGCGATGCGGCTTCGCATTCCGGATCGACCGGCTGTCCGTCAAAATCACTGGCGCATAGAGCGATCTTGAGCCTGCCCGGCGGTGCGCCGACCTCATCCAATAACGCACGCTCCAGCGGCGGTGCGGCGTAGGGATCGCCCGGCGCCAGCCCCTGAGTGGCGTCGAGCAGTGCGGCACTGTCGCGCACGCTGCGCGACAGACAATGACCGGTCGCCATGCCGGCCAGCGCCTCACCGACATCGGGACCGGAGGGTATGCGCCCGCGTGACGGTTTGAGGCCGAACAGCCCGCACAATGAGCCCGGAATGCGGATGCTGCCGCCGCCATCGGTGGCATGAGCCATCGGCAGATAGCCGGCTGCCACCGCCGCCGCCGCACCGCCAGACGAGCCGCCGGGTGAAAGGCTGAGGTCCCAGGGGTTGCACGCCGGCCCGTAGAGCTTGGGTTCGGTGGTTATGCATACGCCCAGCTCCGGCGTCTTGGTCTTGCCGATGATCACCAGTCCGGCGGCGCGGTAGCGCTCGACCAGAGTGCTGTCATGGTCGTGAATCAACGCGGCGAACAGCGGGCACGATCCAGTGGTCGGGTGGCCGGTGGTGGTGATGCCGAGATCTTTTAAGAGATAGGGAACGCCGCTGAAGGGTCCCCGTGGCAGGCCGTCATCAATGGCGCGGCGGGCATCATTTTCCATGTCGAGAACGATGGCGCCGAGCTGTCGATCATGGGCGGCGATGCGCGCCATTGCAGCATCCACCAGCTCGTGTGGCGTTATCTCGCCCTTGGCGACAAGCACAGCCAGCGCCAGCGCGTCATGGCGCTCATATTCGGGAAAAACCACTTCAGATCCTGCTTCCACGCGCACTCAGGAGGCTTGTGCCGGCGCTTTGCCGTCCTGTTGCGCGGGTTGGTTTTGGTCCTTGGTCTGGAATGCAAAGCCGCGGTAATTGTCGGCAACGATTTCCTCGCACTTCTTGATATAGAGCGGCAGGCCGGCGACAAACGGCATGAACACACGCGGTTTTCCGGGAACATTGGCGCCCAGATACCACGACGCGCAATCATAACGCAGTGATGCCCGGGCCCATTTCTCATTATAGGCGACCCAGCCGTCCTCCGCCTCAGGCTTGGCCTCGATCCGGGTCAGATTGTTGTCGCGCATGAACCCGAGACACTCGGCGATGAAATCGACATGCTGCTCGATCGACGGCAGCATGTTGGTCAGCACCGACGGGCTGCCGGGACCGGTAATGGTGAACAGATTGGGAAAACCGGCAATGCCCAGGCCCAGATAGCTGCACGGACCGTCACCCCACTTGTCCTTGAGAGCAAGTCCGCCGCGGCCGCGAATATCGATCCGCTTGAGCGCGCCGGTCACCGCATCAAAGCCGGTGGCCAGAACCAGCATGTCGATTTCATATTCCCAGCTGGCAACCACCACGCCCTTGGCGGAAATGCGCTCGATCGGCGAGGAGCGCACATCGACAAGGCTGACATTGTCGCGATTGTAGGTCTTGTAATAGTCGGTATCGACACACAGCCGCTTGCAGCCGACCACGGAATTGGGAATCAGCAACTCGGCGAGCTTAGGATCATCGACGATCTCGCGGATTTTGTCGTGGAGAAAGGCGGTAGCTGTCGCATTTGCATCGGCATCATGGTTGATGTCGGAAAAAGCACCGAGAAAGGCAATACCTCCTCTGTCCCAGCGCTCCTGATATTCGCGCTGGCGTTGTTCCTCGCCCACTTCAAGGGCTGACTTGGAATTGTAGTCGCACAGAAATCCGGCCACCAGCTTCTTGGCGGCCGCCCGGTTTTCCACATAGTGGGCTTTGAAATCGCGCACATAGTCCGGGGCCAGCGGACGATTATGGGCGGGCACCGTATAGTTCGGGGTGCGCTGGAACACATGGACATGGCTTGCATCCTCGGCAATCAGCGGCAGCGCCTGAATTGCCGATGAGCCGGTGCCGATGATACCGACGCGCTTGTCCTTGAAGTTAACTTCTTCATGCGGCCAGGTGCCGGTGTGGTAGCACTCGCCTTCAAACGACTCGAGCCCCTCGATCTGTGGCTTGATCGGCGCCGACAGGCATCCGGTGGCCATGATGCAATATGTCGCGGTGATGATGACGCCATCAGCTGTGGCGATGCGCCATCGCCCGGCCTGATTGTCGAAATGGGCGCTTTCAATACGGGTGTTGAACGAGATGTCGCCGCGCAGATCGAAGCGCTCAGTGACATGGTTGATGTAGCGCAGGATTTCCGGCTGGGTCGCAAAACACTCGGTCCACTCCCAGTCCTGCTGCAATTTCTTGTCGAACTGGTAGGAGTACTGCATCGACTCTGTATCGCAGCGCGCGCCCGGATAGCGGTTCCAGTACCAGGTGCCCCCAACATCGGGCGCAACCTCGCAGACATGCACCGCATAGTTCTCGCCGCGCAGGCGGTTGAGCATGGCAAGACCGGCGAATCCGGCGCCCACAATAAGCGCGTCAAGATCACGTGGCACGTCACCGCCGGTGTTCATTTTGTGTGTGTCCCTTGTTCTTGAACCCTTGCGGCCAAATACAAGCAAAGCTGCAGTGGCTCTGGCGGATGGATAATAGGATCGATGAGAGGGACGGCCAAGCCATCAGTCGCGCGTATTGATTAGCACCGTCGCGCATATCTTGGCCGGTTGCCGGGTGATGCATGGTAAGCGCGCCACAGGTCGTCTCAATTCGACTGTTATTGACGAGAAATTTACCGATATCAGTGATCCCTTTCTACTAGGTTTCGTGGACTAGGCTTGACATGAGATTCACATTTCGATTCAGGGCTGCCTTTTGGAGGCGGCCTTGGGCGAGCGGATTGGTGTAACGGATGAGGAATGGGCGCTGATCGGGCCGCTGTTGGCGCCACATGAGATTCACATTGGAGCGCGGTCGCGGGTGCCGTCCTGCACAGGACAACCGCCTGTATTTCGAAGGCATGATGTGGATCGCGCGAACCGAAGCGCAGTGGCGGCCTCTGCGGGATGACTATGGCAAGTGGAACAGCATTTTCCGACGCTACCGAAGATGGGTCACGACCGGCGTGTTCGATGCGATGCTCGAGACGCTGGCCGAACTGGCGGGATGCGGTGCCACCGCCGACATAATCGATAGCACGGTGGTCCGGGCACATCATTGTGCCGGCGGCATAAAAAGGGGGCTCAGCAAACAGAGGGGCCTGGCCGGTCGCGCGGCGGCTTTACGACCAGGCTCCACACGAGGTGCGATGCCGGAGGCCTCCCGCTCGGCTTCGTGCTGACATCCGGCCGAGCGCGCGATGTGCAGGGCTTTGCACCGCTGTTCCGCATGATGACCGACCGCATCGAGGCGTTCCTCGCAGATCGCGGCTATGATGCCGATGCTATCCGCCAGGAAATCGCCGCCGCAGGCGTCGAAGCGGTGATCCCTGCAAAGAGCAATCGTCTTGACCCCATCACGCACGACCGGGCCAAAGACAAATGGCGCAATCTTGTCGAGCGGTTGTTCAACAAACTCAAGAACTGGCGCAGGGTTGCCACCCGCTACGACAAAACCAAAGAGTCCTACCCTGGCTTCGTCGCCATCGCATCGATCAAACTCTGGATACCCCTTCCACGACAACTTAATTTGGTGAACTGCTCGGTTAGTGTCCGAACTCATCCTAACGGTTGCGACGGTGTTCGTTCGCGCCGCGCATTGCGGAGAATTCGGAGGGGATATGGTTTGCAAGTTGCCGCTCGCAGTGTTGGCTGTGGCAGGCGTTTGCGCGGTAGGTCTGACTGACACCGCGACCAAGCCGGCGCAAGCAAAGGGTTTTTTCAATGGCGGTGGATTCGCCGCGCAGCGATACAGTCCGCGCCTGTCGCAGCGCAGCCATGCGCGCCGGCCATCATATGGTTCGCCATTCTGGTGGGGCGGTTCCTCGCAGCCGCAATACCCGCAGGTGAAGGCCTATGTGAGCAGCCCCAAATACTTCACCTATAAACCTGATCTGCTGAATCAGATTTCCTTCAAAGCCCTGGCGGAAACTAAGGTCGCGGCCGCCGGGCCACTGCCCACGCAAGTCATGGATGCCGCTTTTGACGCCGCACGCGCCGAGTTCGAAACTTTCGAGATGCAGGCGCTGCCTGAAGTCGGCGCGGCATTGATCGCTCATTACAAGCGCTATCCGGAGTTTCTCTGGGTTGATAAAGGCCATGTCAATGCGCGCGCATATGAAGCGATTACCGCATTGAAAGGTGCCGAACGTTTCGGCCTTTCGAGTGAGGACTATGCGGTTGAACTGCCCGCTAGCAGTGCCGCTCCGGCAAGCAGCGCGCAAATTGAGCTCTCACTGATTGCATTCGAGTTCACGATGTCGGTAAAAGTGTTGACCTTTGTGCTTGATGCCAATCGCGGCCGCATCAATCCCAACCGCTTGTCCGGTTATCACGACTTTGAGCGCAAGAAGATCGATCTTGCCGCCGCTTTGGTCGAGATTGTCGCGGCGACCGATATCGCGAGCTATCTCGACGCGCAAAGTCCCGATAATGAGGCATTTGCCGCGCTCGCATCGGAGCTTGAAGAACTTCGCGGTCTGGAAACGCCGCAGACCATTGAAATCGCCGATGGAACCTTTCTGAGGCCCGGCGAGCAAAGCCCGGAGCTTTTCAATATTGTTGCCGCGATCAAGCAATCGGGTTCGGCAGCGCTGCTGGAAGAGCATCAAGCAGCACTCGATGCCTATGCTGATGGCAGTGCCTATGGCGAAGATCTGGTGGCGCTGGTCAAAGGCCTCCAGAAGGGAAAGGGCCTGTCGGTGGATGGTGTCATCGGCAAGAACACCATCCGAGCGATGGTGCCGGAATCGAATGCCGGCAAGATCGCCAAGATAGAGTTCACCATGGAGCGGCTGCGCTGGCTGCCGCGCCAGTTGGGGCCGCGCCATGTGTTCATCGATCAGCCGGCCTTCAAGGTGACCTACTTCGAGCCGGGCAAGGATCCGCTGTCGATGCGGGTTGTGGTCGGTAAGAAGTCGAACCAGACCAACTTCTTCATGGATAAGATCGAGAAGGTTGAATACAACCCCTATTGGGGCGTGCCGCGCTCGATCATCGTCAACGAAATGCTGCCGCAACTGTACGCCGATCCGAGCTATCTCGATCGCGCCGGCTATGAAGTCTCCGACGCCTCTGGACGGCGGGTATCTTCATCCTCGGTTAATTTTGGGGCGGCGTTGCCGCCAAGCAGGTTCCGGTCAATGTGCGTCAGCCTCCGGGAGCAAGAAGTGCGCTTGGCCGGGTCAAGATCCTGTTCCCCAACAAGCATGCGATCTACATGCACGACACACCACAAAGGCACCTGTTCGAACGTGATACACGCGCCTTCAGCCATGGCTGCGTGCGGCTGCATCAACCGCGTGAAATGGCGGCCGCAGTGCTTGGAAAGTCGGTCGAATATGTCGATGCGCGCATCGGCGAGGGGCGCAATATCTCAGAGGAGATCGACGCCAATATTCCGGTCTATGTGTCCTATTTCACCGCATGGCCTGAGCCCGACGGAACTGTGCGATTTTATGAAGATATGTATGATCGCGACGATTATCTGACCCGTGCGATCAAGGCCACGAATTCGGTGCGTCACGCCAAAATCTGAGTGGCTGACCCAACAGTTTGAGCATTGCATCATTCAACCCCGCGCCTTGTGCGCGGGGCTTTTAATTTTAGCGTCAGAAAATCCTACGCTTCACCAGCCGGATTGGCGCGCGCAACCAGTACGTTCACATCCGGGCTTGTGAGAATGTGGGTGAAATGGAGACGTTGCGCGCCAGCCTCGATGCCGATCCTGACGGGCACAAATTCCTTGAGGCAACCACCGGCTTGATTGCTCACTAGGAGAACAAGATTATGTCGCCAGCCAATTTCTGGCCATTGAAGTAAGGCGGCAGGGCAGTGAATTTGGTTGGGCACACTCAGACGTGAGCGCGGGATTTGATGCAGGCCGCACCAAGGGGATGACACCACATCTTCTGTTGATCGTCATCGTACCCTTTGGCATGGGCTATTTTCTGTCATTCTTTTTCCGCAACACCAATGCGGTGCTGGCGCCGGAACTGGCGCGCACATTTGGCCTTGGCGCCTCGGAAATCGGCATTCTGACCAGTGTGTTTTTTCTGGTCGCAGCGCTCCAATATGTGCCGCTGGCACTGCTGCTCGACCGCTATGGTCCAAAACGGCTGTTCATTGGCCAGATCGTGATGACCGCAATTGCTTGTATCATCACCGCCCGTGCCGACTCCTTCGCCATGCTGGTGGCAGGACGTGCGCTTCTCGGTTTTGGCCTTGCTGCCTGTCTGACCACCGCCTTCAAGGCGGTCACCGTGTGGTTCCCGCGCGACCGGTTTGCTACCGCCAACGGGCTTGTTCTGTTTGCCGGATCACTTGGCGCGCTTGCCTCCACACGGCCCTTGCAGATGGTGCTCAACGCCTATGGCTGGCGCGACATGTTCCTCGCAATATCGTTGTTTTGCGCCATTCTGGCTGTCGCCGTCTATTTCATTGTTCCTGAGGGCAATGCAGCTCCCAGTAAGGACAAGCGCTCCAGCCTTGCTGTCTATCGCGAGATCCTGACCCATCCGGTGTTCTGGCGCGCTTCCCCAGCCGCCGCGATCGGGCTTGCCGGCTTCTTCACCATTCAAAGCCTGTGGGCCAATGGTTGGATGAGTGATGTGGCCGGTCTCACACAGGTCGAGATCGGCGAGCGGCTTTTGGTGATCGCACTCGCCATGTCGGCCGGCACTTTGGTCAATGGCGCGATGATCGATCACTTGGCGCGGCGCGGTGTTGATCGTTCCGCCTATCTGGCGGGAGGACTGGCGGCACTTGTTTTTACCGAATTTGCCATCGCTGCCGAGTTTGACCCCAAGGCCTACTGGCCATGGATAGTAATGGGCTTTACCGGAAATATCGGGGCAACCGTGCACCCGATCCTCAATCGAACCTACCCGGCCTCCTATGCGGCGCGCTCAATCTCCACCATTGCGGTGTTCACCTTCGTTCTGGTGTTCGCCATTCAGGCCGGTGTCGGTTTCGTCCTCGATCTGTGGGGCGCGGACGCCGCCGGGCGCTATCCGGCCCAAGCCTATCGCTGGGGCTTTGGCTGCTTTGTTGGCGCCCAGGCGCTGTGCGTGCTTTGGCTTTCACTCAATCTCAAGCGGCTCAGATTCGAGGCGAGCAAAGTCGCGGGCTGACAGGCGAGACACATGTTCCGCATAGCACACATCGAGCCCATGGTGATTGCAGTCCCCATGGTCACACCGATCAGGATGTCGATCGGCACCATCACCAAATCGGACGATCTAATTGTCCGCATCACCGATGGGCAAGGCCACACTGGCTGGGGGGAGGCAGCTTCCGCGGCCATGATGACCGGCGAGACCTCGCCCGGAATGGTCGCCGCAGTGCGCTTTATGGCTGAACGCCTTGAAGGCCGTGAGGTCACCGGTGCCGAGGCCATTGCCGATCTGATCGAGGCTACCATGCACGCCGATCACGCCGCCAAATCGGCGATCGACACCGGCCTTCTCGATCTTGCCGGGCAGCATCTGGGGCTGCCGCTCCATGAGGTGCTGGGCGGAAAAAAGCGTGAACGCGCCGCCATGATCTGGCGCATTTCCGGCGCGCCGGATGAAATCGAGACCGCGCGTGCTGCCCGTGAGGTTGTGGGGCTAGGGCCCCGGGTTTCTGTCGATGCCAATGAGGGCTTTTCGCCGCCTGAAGCACTTTTGTTTGTAAAAGGTGCGGGCGACGCCGGGCTTGATTTTTTTGAACAACCCGTCGCCGGTCATGATCTTGAAGCGATGTGTGCCTGTGTAAAAGCTGCATCGATTCCGATTGGCGCCGATGAGGGTTTGCACGGGCCCCGCGACATCACCAGTTGGGTGCGGCGGCGGCAAGCCTGATGGGCGAACCCGGCATGACCGCCAATCTTGCCGGCAAGGCTCGAATGGGACGCCAATATCACCAATCAATATCTCACCGGCGATTTGGTGTGCGATCCCGTAAGCGTCGTTGAGGGCCACATTGTCACGCCCGAGGGGCCGGGTCTTGGCATCAGTGTCGATGAAGATCTGATTGCGCGTTATACCACAAGGGGTAAAAGGGTTTGGTTGTTGTCTGCAGCACCAGCCTTGTTTATTTAGCGGCCCCGAATCATCAATTATGAGGACCGCAAACTGCCGAACCTCATACTTGGCCCTCACCCCCACCCCGCCACCCATGGGAGTATGATCTCATGGGTGGCGGGGTGAGGGCCGGTGCCGACTGCAGCCGTAGGCTGCCAGACCAAAACGGGTCTATAAAAATTTCCTCTAAAGCGGCGTCTGGTCTCCATGGGCGTGCTGGGGAATGTGGCGCGATGGCTCGCGGCCCCTGATATCAGCCCCGGTCGGCAGCCATTCACAAATATCCGCCCCTGGCGCCCACACCGTCTTGCAGTCTCCGGGCACGAAATATTCGACAAAGGAGAAGTTCTCGTCCCCGTCATTGCGGAACCAATGGTGCTCATTCTCAAAATTGTAGAGCACGTCGCCGGTGCGCAGCGTCTCCTCAACGCCGTCAATCCAGGCCAGACCCTCACCATTGACGATGAATTGGTAATGCTCAGCGCCTTCATGGTGATGTTCGGGGCAGGTGGCGCCGGCCGGATAGATTACCATTTCGCCCTTGAGCGCGCTGCTCTCAAACAGCGACTTGGTGGCGATATAGATGCGTTTGCGATCGTCATGGGCCGATTGCAGCACCGGCTCGCGCGTCCAGTCGAACGACTTTTGCACCAGTGCTCCATTGCTCGGAAGCTCGCCGAAGCGGTGCGCATCGGGAACTTGCGAGATCAGCAGGTCCGAGGCCTCGCGCGCATGGATGCTGGTGGCAAAGGGCGCCGGCAGGCGGGTGATGATCTCCGATGTCGCCACGCTCTCGCCGAACGAGACTTCCCCGCCCAGCACCTGCAGCCAGGCAAGCGTTCCAGGCTCGATCGATAGCTGAAGATCAGCGCCTTTCGCCAGATGCCAGCGGTCGATCAGTATTCTGCCATCGGACGTGTCGTCCGGCGTCAAAAGCCTGTCGCGCCTGATGCCGGAGGCAGGTTCTTCGGTGCGTTGATTTGCGCGAATGATGAAGGGCATATCTTGGCTCCTGTCGCAGGATTATGTCACCGGAACGGATCGCCCGCCATTCTATGCTTGCAATGCCGCTTGCGAAAGTTGTCCGATGGCGCAAAGGCCACGCGCCAATCAATTTAGTTTATCGGGAGAAAGCAATGCTGAAAGTGCTCGGACGGCAAAGTTCCGGAAATGTCATGAAGGTGCTGTGGGCGCTGGAGGAGATCGGGCTCGAATATGAGCAGGTCGATATTGGCGGCAAGTTCGGCGGAAATGACAAGGCCGAGTATCTGGCGATCAATCCGATGGGCCTAGTGCCGACGCTGATCGAGGATGACGGTTTTGCCATGTGGGAATCGAACTCGATTACCCGCTATCTGGCGGGCAAACATGCCGCCGGCACACTGTCTCCCAGCGATCCACGCGTGTACGCCAGCGCCGAGATTTGGATGGACTGGCAACTCGCCGCCATCGCGCCGATGATCCGCCCGGTGTTCTGGGGCATGGTTCGCACCAAGCCGGAAGACCGCGACATGGACGCGATCAATGCCGGGATCAAGCGCGGCAACCAGCTATGGGCAATGCTCGACACCCACCTTGAGGGCCGCAACTACGTCGCCGGCGATGATCTGAGTATCGGCGATATTCCGCTCGGGCCGATGGCCCACCGGTTCATCTCGCTGGTCAAGGACCGCCCGGCGACGCCCAATTTCGATGCCTGGTACCAACGCCTTACCGAGCGGCCGGCATTCCAGAAGATCTGCATGAACCCGCTGGAATAGCGGGTCCAAGCCCGTCCGCTCCGGGCGGTGCGACCTATTCGGCAGCCTCGGCGGTTGGCATCAGCGTTGCCGCATAGGCGCCGCGGCGAGCGAGATTGGTGCGGTATTTGGTAAGAAAATTCTCCGGCACTGCACCGATCACCCTGTCATCGGCGAGCAGCGTCTCAGACCAGGCCTTGACGCGCGGAAAGCCGTCGAGAATTCTGGTCTTGAGCAGGCTCTCGCAGATCGCAAAGCGCTGGAAGAACGGGCCATAGGCGGCGTCGACCAGCGAGAAATCCTTGCCGTTGAAATAGGGGCCGTCTTCGCTGCGCTCATTGGCCAGGGCATCTTCCAGACGTTTGAGGCGTGGTTTGGCCTTTTCGATCGCCTCGGGCAGCTCATCGGTGGTTTTGGCATAGTTGATCGCCACCAGATCGCGCACGCAATCGGGCACGAAGTCGGTCCAGGCACGGTTGCGTGCCCGCCTGATCGGGTCGGCCGGATGCAGGCGCGGCTCGAAACTTTCATCGAGGAACTCGGCAATGGCGTTCGATTCGAACAGGATTTCATCATCGAACCTGAGCACCGGCACCTTGCCGTGGGGCGAGATTTCGAGAAACCAGTCGGGCTTTTCGCGCAGATTGATATAGGTGACGTCGAAATTAACCTTCTTGGTGCGCAGCACGATCACCGCGCGCTGCACCCAGGGGCAGGTCGGCGATGAAATCAGATGATATTTGGCCATTGAACTGCTCCTGCAGGTTTTCTGAATGGATTGGTCGATCCTAGGCAGCGCCGCCACCGCGATCAAGGCTCACCTGGGCCGGTCACAGGCTTCGGATCGGGCGCAATCGCGAGCTCCCTGACCAATGTCTGGAAGGCGATGCCGGCAGCCAGCAATCCGAGTGCCGCCAGATTGATCCACCACACCCGGAAGAAGAACGCGGCAGAAGCTGCGAAAAACAATCCCCGCTCCCACTAGGCAAGCGGGCGGCGGCGGAAGCCTTCCATCCCCACCGCAAGGCAGAAAAGCCGACAAAGCCGGTGACCCACACCAGCATGACGTCCCACCAGGGCGTTCCCGGATCCATCAGGATCGGCGAATAGGCCATCAGGAACGGCACGATATAAAGCGGCTTTGCCAGCATCAGACTGACGAACCCGGTCCTTGTGGGGTCGGCACCGGCAATGCCGGTGGCGACAAAGGCGCCGAGCGCGAACGGCGGGGTGAGCGATGAATCCTGGCTCAGCCACAGGATAATGAGATGGGCGTTCAAAAGCGGCACGCCGAGTTCCACCAGTGCTGGAACCTCCAGGATGGTGAGGATCACATAGGCCGCCGTGATGGTCATGCCCATGCCCATGATGTAGCTGGCGATGGCGCACAGAACGATCGCCATCGGCAAACTGCCGCCGGCATATTCGAGCACGATGGCAGGGAAGCGCAGCACCGGTAAGCCCGCCCCAATGGGAAAATGGGCCTGACGGGACGCACTCGCCCTCCAATGGCTTTGGTGCGCCACCCCATCGGATCAGGCGGGCCATCGGCGCGGGAAGCTGCAGCAGCCGTGTTTCTTCACGCACGCAAGATACCGCAAGTGCCGCGGCAATCGACCAGAAGGCGGCAAAGAACGGCGAGAAGCGCAGGATCAAAAGCCCGATCAGTAGCGCTACCGGCAACAGCCGGTAGCCATCCTTGCGCATGATCTCGAGAAAATTGGGTAACTCCTCACGCGGCAGGCCTTTGATACCGGTCCGGCAGGCACGGTAATGCAGTGCCATATAGACCGAGTAATAGTAACATCATTGCCGGCACCAGCGAGACCATTGCCACTGTCGTGTACTCGACTTCGGCAAATGCCGCGACCAGGAAGGCAGCCGAGCCCATGATCGGCGGCATTAAATGCCCGCCGATCGAGGACACCGCCTCCACGCCGGCCGCATAGTGCGACTTGTAGCCGGAGCGCTTCATCAGCGGGATGGTAAAGGTGCCGGTGACCGCGATATTGGCAGCGCCCGATCCGACAATCGAGCCGACCAGGCCGCTTGAAATGATCGAGGCCTTGGCCGCCCCGCCGGCAAAGCGGCCGACCAGCGCAAAGGCGATGTCGATGAACACATCGCCGACCTTGGTCAGTTGCAGGATGGCGCCAAACACGATGAACAGGAATACATAGGTCGCGAACACATTGGCGATGGTGCCATATATGCTGTCGGTCGAGTACAGATAGGCGACCACCTCGTTCAGTGCAAAGCCGCCATGAGCGAGTGCTTCTGGGAAATACTGGCCGAACAGCGTGTAGGCGAGAAACAAAAGTCCCAGCGCCGGCAGCACCATGCCGAGAATGCGCCGGCACATCTCCAGCGAAACCAGCGTCATCAGCACGCCGAATACCACGTCGTTCCAGTAGACCAACCCGGCCCGCTCACCGCGCTCGGCAAAGCTCCAGATGAAATCGAAGGTCGAGACCAAGATCGCCAAGCAGAACAGGAGATCAACAAAGGAAGGACGGTCCTGCGGTGAGCGGCGCGAAGCCGGATAGAAGACGAAGACGAGAACGCCGGAAAAGGCGATAAACAGCGGCAGGAAGTAGTGATAGGCGTAGATCGGCAAATAGGGCAGGCTTATGAGATCGCCCATGCCGGGAGGCCGGATGGTGGCGCCGTTTGCGGCCGCGTAAATGTAGTAAAGCGAGAAGGTGACAGCAATTGCGATCGCGGTCAGTCTCGGGAGCAGGCAAAGCCCCGTTACCAATGCCCAGAACAGCCCCCAGGCCCAGAACGGCAGATCGAGAACCGTGACCTCGATCCACCGCCAGTCAAAGTAGTACGGTAGGTAAAACGTCAGCTTGGCGCCGGCGAGAAAGACAGCAACCGCCACAATGACAACGCTTGCCACCCCCAGACAATCAGATTTTCGTGCGCCAGCCCCCTCACGCAGCACGCGGCGCGAAGAGATATCCGGCATGAAGAACAGGCGCAGGCCCTTCTTGATGCTTGTCCAGATTATCGACATCCGGATCTCACGCCCTCGCGGCGGCGTTGGGGGGGAAGCGGCGGAAGGCCGGGCCACGTGTCGGCCTTCCGCCGGGGGAGCTTTGAGCGGGCCGGATTAGTTGATCAATCCACGCTTTTTCCAGTAGCGCGCGGCACCGGGATGCAGCTCAAGGCCGAAACCCTTCATCTGGTCGATGAAGTCGTCAGACTTGCTTGCCTCCAGACCGATCTGCCATGACTTGAACGCGTTGATCAGGAAATCATGGCTAGTGTCGTCATGGGCCGTCTTGGTGACCTTGTAGACAACGTCGTCGGACATTCGCATTGGCGGCGACAAAGATTGAGTAGGCGATGGTCTCGAACTCCTTGTCTTCCATGCCTGCATAGGACCCGGCCGGAACGGTGTCGCGGTAGTAATCGGGATTGTACTCGATGAAATGCTCAATCACCTCGTTAGGCAGCGACAGCACATGAATCGGGCGTGACGCGGAGGCCTGCAGAACCGATGGCGATGGCACCGGATTGGGGATCGAGAAAGCCGCGACATTGCCATCGGTCAAGGCCGTCGCAGCTTGGTCCCAGCGCATATATTCCGGCGAAATCTGATCGAGAATGCCGAGCTTTTCAAAGATCATACGCGTTATGAACTCGGTGCTCGACCCCTTGGCGGCGAAATTCACCCGCTTGCCGGCAAGATCCATATAGGACCCGATCCCTGAATCGGCGGCAAAGGTCATATGGAACCAAGAGGTGGTGACCGGTCCGACGCCTTGGATGTTCTCTGCCGTCATTTCAGTGAATGGCGGCAGGCTGTTCTGGGCGCTGTAGACGAATGTGCCGTTGGTTAGCGCCAGATCAGCGCCGCCGGTCTCGACCATGCGGGTATTGGCGACAAAGCCCTTGGAGGCGCGGTTGGTGACGATCACATCGGCCTCTTTCACCCGGTTGACCGCTTCGGCCATGGCCCCGGCCAGCTGGTAGGCGCCAGCTCCGGGCCCTGCGCCGACAATCGTCAGTTGATCGGCCGATGCTGCCGGGCCGCCAAGCCCCAACGCCACCGCTAGGCTGCTGAATGCGTTCACGCTATTTCTTGTAGCCATGTCATTCCTACCTGTTTGGTATGACTGCTCAATCTGTCATTGATGATAAGGTGGCAATTCCGGTAAATTTCCATGTCAAGGTCAGAATCTCTACGCCTTGCCGGTGCCGGCCGCTTTTATTTCTGGCTCAAGACCAGTATCCGGCACACTTTTATCACCTCACTTTGGATCGTAGGAACGGCTTGATCGGGGGTCAACGAAACGCATCTGGCTCAATCGCCAGTGGCGTCGCCAAGCTCGATATTCAGCCCCAGGCGCGTGGTTATCTTTTTCACCTGCTCCATCACCGCCGGCGTGACCGGAACGCCGAGGCGCAGATTTTCTTCCGTGGCGATCGCTTCGGGCTCACCATGGATATAGATGCGCTCCTCGCCCGGTGTCTTCTTGGCGCTGGTCAGGATCTCCAGGCTGCCGGCCATGTCAGTGTGGATATCTCCGGTGTCGCGAAATCCATCAAGACGGATCGCCCCCATGAAATGACCGAGCGCCGGGCGCTGAGTGCCCGAGGCGCCCGCGATGCGGTCAGACAGGGTGGTGCCGGTCAGCGCGCCGCAGAACAGCTCCACCATCAGACTGAGACCGTAGCCCTTGTGCCCGCCAGCTTCGGTGCCCGCCCCGCCGAGCGGTAAGAGTGGCGCGTCATAGCCGAGCGAATTGCGTTCATTGAGCTTGGGCGCGCCGCGGGCGGTCGACACCCAGGCATCGGACACCGGCCGGTTTTCCCTGAGCGCGGTTTCGATCTTGCCCACCGCAACGGTGGTGGTTGCCATGTCGAGCAGGAAATCCGTACCCTCGCCGCCCGGAATGCCGACCCCCAGCGGGTTGGTGCCGAGGATCGATTCATCGCCATAGGTCGGAGTTGCGCGCTTGCCGCTATTGGACATCGAAATGCCGATAAAACCGGCGCGCATCGCCCGTTCGGCCCAATAACCAGCATAGCCGAAATGACTCGAATTGGCGACGCCCGCAAAGCCCGACCCGTACTCGCGCGCCGTCGCCATGGCGTAGTCCATGGCGCGCCCTGCGGCAATGATGCCGATACCGTTGTCGGCATCGACGAGGCCTGTTGTGGCGCTGCGCTGATCGAAGGTGATGTTGGGACTCTTGTTGATCACGCCTGCTTCCAGACGGGTGAGGAAATAGTTGAGCCGCGCCAGCCCGTGGCTGCGGATGCCGCGCAGATCAGCGCCGACCAGCACATCGCCGACAAGGGTGGCGTCGGTTGCCTCGAGTCCGGCCTTGATCAGTGCCGAGGCAATGAAGGACTTGACAGCGCTGGCTTCGAATCTTTGCGTTCCAGGCGGAAGGGGTGAGGTCTCAACCAATTTCAACTCCTGTGATATGGTACCAAGTTCCGCGCGGAATGCGCGCTACGATGTTAGCCGATGATTGTGAGGGAAAAATGACAACACGCAATGGCGCACATGCGCTGGTCGAGGCGCTGGTGGCGGAAGGCGTTGAAACTCTGTTCGGAATACCGGGCGTCGATACGCTCGGTGTCTATGACGCTTTTCTCGATCACCCAGGCTTGCGCGCCATCAATCCGCGCCATGAACAGGGCGCGGTATTCATGGCTGACGGATTTTTTCGTGCGAGCGGAGAAATTGGCATTGCCGTCACCAGCGGCGGTCCGGGCGCGCTCAACACGCTGACCGCTATGGGAACGGCGTTCAACGATTCCTCCGCCGTGCTTCATGTGGTCAATGACAATCCGGCCCATGTGCGACGGCGAGGGCGCGGTTATTTCCACGACATTGCCGATCAGAAGGGGGTGTTCCGGCCGGTTACCGACGCCTTCCAGCAGGCATTGCTGGCAAGCGAAATTCCCTCTGCCCTTCATGCCGCGATGACGGCGCTGAAATCGCGCCGCCCGCGCCCGGCCATGGTCGAGATTGCCGGCGAGGCGTTTCGCGCTGAAACCGACGCGCCTCTGCTGCCACGCGCTAGTGCCGACCGGGCAAAGGCGGGCGCGGCGGAAATTGCCCGCGCGGCCGAGCTGATCGCTGCAGCCAAGCGCCCGATCATCTGGTCGGGCGGCGGGGTTGTGGCCTCTGAAGGCGCATCTGCCATTCTGCTGCGTCTGGCCGAGCGCCTCGGTGCGCCGGTGCTGACCTCCCAGGCCGGCAAGGGATCGTTCCCGCCAGATCACGAGCTTCATATCGGCAACTGGGCCAATGAGCGCCCGGTGCGCGAGCTGATCGCCTCCGCCGATCTGGTTGTGGTTGCCGGCAGTCGGCTTTCCTATTTTCCGACGGGCGGCTGGTCGCTCAAGCTGCCCGCAACCATTGTGCAGATTGATCTCGACCCGGCTGAGATCGGCCGTAATTATCCGGTGACGCTGGGCATCGTCTCAGATGCCACCGACGGGCTCGGCAAGCTTGAGGCGGCATTGGCCGAGACGGGCCACCAGTCGGCCTTTGATCCCAGAGCCGAGATCGCCGAGATCAATCAGCGCATCGCCCAGAGTGTCGGCACGCCGGTCGAGATACAAGTGCTCGACCAGATCCGCAAGGTGCTGCCGCATGAGGCCATGGTGTTCAACGACCCGACCACCATCGTGTTCTGGGCGCGCTCGCACTGGAAGGCCTATCGCCCGCGCACATGGTTCGTACCCTCCGGTTTCGGCACGCTCGGATTCGCGCTGCCTTCGGCGATCGGCGCGGCGGTCGCCAGGCCCGAAACGCCCTCCATCACGATGATCGGCGATTCCGGCGTCATGTTCACTATCCAGGATCTGATGACCGCGGTAGAGCATAACATCCCGGTCAAGGTGATGGTGTTCAATGACCGCGGCTATGGGGTCGAACGGCGCCATCAGGATCACTTTTATGGACGGCGCAGCGGCGTCGACCTCATGCCGCCCGATTTCGTCGCACTCGCCCATGCCTTTGGCGCCACCGGCATGAAGGCGGAAGATCCGGGCAAGGTGGGCGAGACGCTGAGTGCCGCCATGGACCGGCCGGGTCCGGTTCTGATCGAGGTGCCGTGCGACTTCAAACACCCGGGGTATGGATCGTTTGGCGACTGGGATAATCAGTAAACCGGCCTTCACCCCCGCCTGGCGACCCATCAGATCATACTCCCGTGCTGGCGCCGACATGGGCGAGGATGCTGGCGATGAATAGGCGATCGCTGCGCCTGCGCCTGATGGTGGCCGCTGGCGCCACTCTCGCCGGTGCGCTGGTGCTGGCCGGATGGGGCATCGGGCTCCTGTTCGAGCGCCATGTGGAACGCCGCGTCGTCTCCGAGCTTATTCCGTTGAAAAAGTCGCTTGTCTGACGCTTGCCGGTTGATGATCACACTGTTTCTACGCGCCGTTCTTTGCTGTTTTACTGATTGGGCCTGGTGCTTTGATCAGTTTTGTGAGTTTTCTGAGGTTTTGAGCGGTTGCTGCAAGGTGGAATTCGTCTTTGGCCCCACAGGGCCCTCGTAATCGCAACCTTCCAAGCCCCGGAATGCGTTTGAGATGAGCAAACAGCATCTCGACCTTTTTGCGCAACTTGCATGAGATCGCATAGTCGATGGTCTGGTAGATCTTGCGGGCGACATCGCGTGAAGGTTCATGGATGGAACGAGTTACCTTGCGCTGAGGCTCTTTGGGCAACACCGGGATTTGAGTTGGCAGCCTTCGCAATCAGCCTTTTTGGCGCGGTAACGCAACACACCATACTTGTCTGGCCCGGGTGTTCTGGGATTGGTGAAGGCACGACGGCTTTGTTTGAGTTCTTTCCCACCAGGACAGATATAAAGATCGTGCTCATCATCATGGGTAAAGTCGACACGTTCGAAAGTTCCGTCGGTTCGGCCAGATTTATCGACTACCGGACTATGCGGAGCCATACCCCGTTCCTGAACCGGCCATTCCAGCAATGGTCCGGTTCCATAAGCGGTATCTGCAATCATACGTTCGGGTTGACTGCCGAAGGTGTGTTTAGTTCTGTCGATCATGGTTTGCATGGCACCAGGTTCGGCTTGTCGAACTGATCGCGTGGCTTCCACATCCAGGATCACAGCATTGTCCGTATCAATCATGTCGTTGGCAGAATATGCAAAATACGCCGGGCCTTTGCGTGCCGCAGTCCATTGCGATGCGGGGTCGGAATGGGAAGTGACCCTTGGCTGCACCGGAGTGGCTGCACCAAAAGCTGCATCATCCAACGTGTCCAAATACTCGCGCACCGCACGGGGTGCGTCTTCGTGATTAATCTTGTCCGTCTGCCATTCTTCTTTCGATGTGGAGTTTTGCCGATTGGTATCCGCTTCGATCAGACTGGCATCAACAGCAGGACGCTGGCCGCTGACAAAGCCCTCAGCAATACAACGGGCACCTACCGTCTCAAACACATGACGCAGAAGGCCACTATCGCGGAACCGACCGTGGCGGTTCCTGGAGAAGGTCGAATGGTCGGGAACAGGATCAGCCGGATCAAGACGGCAGAACCAACGGCAGGCCAGGTTGAGATGAACCTCTTCGCATCGTCGCCGTTCAGAACGAATGCCCATGCAATAACCAACCAGCAACATTCGGATCAGAAGTTCCGGATCAATAGAAGGTCGACCGGTTGAACTGTAGAACAATGCAGTGTGTGGACGGATATCAGACAGATCAGCAAACCGATCTATCGACCGCAACAAATGATCGCTGGAACATGATCTTCAAGACAAAACTCATAAAACAATGCGGCCTGCGCTTCCTGCTTTGGTCCCATCATCGCAATAAATCTCCCAAAGCAATGGGGAAACTGAAGCAGCCCAAAATGCCGATACTAAGGCAACTTTTTCAACCGAATAGGCCGTTTGCGGCCCCTGGCCGCCAAAAAAGAAGAACCCACACGCTTTCAACCGGCATCCATCTTGGCGTTTAGATCACGCACCGCCTGATTGAATTGATCGGCGGCTTCATACTGCACCCAGTGACCAGCATTATCGATGATCACGTGATGGTTGCCTGGAAACAGCGTGTTGAAGGCGTCACGCGCATCGCCGACACCGGTCTGCAATGTGACGTCATGCTCACCCCAGATCGCTGAGATCGGAATATCGGTCTGGGTGAGCCGCGTCGGCAGATCATGGGTCTTGGCGATGGTGAGACTGCGAATGCGCGATCGCCGCGTGGTCTCGATCTGCAGGTAAACTGCAAGCGCGTCGATATTGTCCGGATCGTGGATCATCAGCGCCCCGAGATTGAAGCTCTGGGCTGCCTCCAGCTCCTCGGGCGTCTTGGCGACGCGCCAGTTCTTCATATCCGGGCGGCGCAACTCCCAGATGCCGAGCCGGTTATAGGCGACGACAATCAGGCCCTTCATGCCGTACTCGGCAAAGCGCGGCATGTGGCCCGAAATCACCGAGCCGAAGGAAAAGCCGACGACTCGATAGGAGGTGCCCGTGCCCAGAATGTCACGCGCACCGGATGCGACGGCGTTGGCCATCCAGTCAATGCTGATATCTGGCGGCGGGGTGTCGGAATCGCCGAAGCCCGGCATGTCGGGGACCACAAGCGTGAATGCGGCCGAAAGCGGCTCGATATTGCGGATATAGTGCCGCCACGAGCCATAACCGCCATGCAGCAGTACCAGGGGCGGGCCGCTGCCCCACATGCGCCATGTCATGCTGCCGCCGCCGTCAAAGGTGGTTGATGCCTTGCGGCTCTTGGCTTCAATCTCGCCGGTCAGTTCGGCGGGTGCGTAAGCCGGCCCGGAATTCAACATCAGATCCAACATTCCTGAACGCAATCAGTCGTTATGGGTTTATCCGTTAACCTAGCGGTAGCGCATGCTGTGCCGCCCCTTTGGCCCGCGCCACAGAAGGCGTCAGGAACCGCTTGCCGTCAAGAATGTCCTGAGAATGGTCAGCAACTGCATTCGCGAATACTGAACACCCATGACGTCAAGATCGCCCGCCGTCGCCATTTCACGAGCAAAGTTCCGCGCCTTGGTCGTCCCCGGATCGTCCATGATGATCAGGCCTGCCATTGGCACATTTTCACGTTCAAGAACCCCTCGCAGATCACGCACAACACTGATACCGACATTTTCGCCGCCCTTCACTTCCAGCACCATGCTTTCAAGATTGCGCCCCCCATATCAAAATAGAGCCGCCCGTCAATACCGCCATCAGCCGTCTTTCGCGCGGTGACAAAGCCGTCGATCTGCTCGATTGCCCATTTCTGAAAATGATATTTGTCACGTTCCCATAGATCGCGGGCGCCCTCGATGTTGCGCGGGACACCCTCGATCTCAAAATCAATGCCTTGTTTCAGACCAAGCCTGTCCTGCAACCTGACCTTCGCAACACGCTTGACCGCATGAATGGCGATGTCTATGCCGATCCACCTGCGCTCCAGCCTATGCGCCGCTTCTATCGTCGTCGCGCAGCCGCAAAAAGGATCGAACACCACATCTCCTTTGTTTGAGCTGCTTTGAATAATTCGCTCCAACAATGCAAGCGGCTTTTGCGTGGCGTAGCCGAGCCTTTCTTTCGATGTGCGGCCTATAGCGTTGATTTCCCAGACATCGCGCATCGAAGTCATGGTGTACCATTTCCCTTCTTCGTCTTGATATTCTCTAACTCCTTTGAATCTATATGGCTTATTGCCTCTGTTATACGATCGTTCCTTTTGCACATTGAATGTGTGCCTGCCGGATTTGACGGCGTAGAGAAGCAGAATGTCGTGCTTGCGCCCGAACCATCTCTTGCCCACGCCGCCGGTCCGATAGCCCCAGACGATTTCGTTCAGGAAATTGCCGTGGCCGAATATTCCGTCCATCATCACCTTGATGTAATGGCTGGCAGTTGGATCGCAGTGTAGATAGATCGATCCGGTCGGCTTGAGGATACCGCGCATGGGCAACAGCCGTTCGGTCATGTAGCTGAGATAGGCCAATAGGCCCGGCTGAGTTTTGCGAAGCGCGTTGCACCAGATTTTCCAGAACTCTGCGATGCCATCGTCAACACCGGCTTCGCGCATCAAAATGAGCAGCTGTCGAATGGCGCGTTCACGTTCTTCGTCCAGTGTCCATAGATCGCAGAAGGCTTCAATCTGGTCAGGTAACGGCCTGCCGGTTTCATCCTTGTAAATCGCGTTGTAGTCGCGCTTGGAATTGAACGGCGGGTCGAGATAGATCAGGTCCACGCTGCCTAACGGTATTTCCTGAATGCACAGTCAGGCAGTCGCCATAATAGAGTCGGTTCATGAGAAACACCCACACATTAATGATCCAAAGGCGTTATAGTTCTTCCGCTGATTGTATTTCCAGCATGCTTCCGCGACATAGAGAGGCGTATGGCATTTCCGATAATGGTGATGCGAACCGCACCAGGCCCGCTTGAGAAGTGACCAAAAGCCTTCAATCGTGTTGGTGTGGGTGTTGCCGGAAACATGTTCACCCTTGCTATGATTGACCGTGGCATGTGCCATGGTTGCCCAAACAGCGTTGTAAGCCTTGAACTCATCAGTGATAAGCAGCGACCCTTCGGGATCGACGCTGCTTCTGATAAATTGGAGAATACCTTTGCCGGTAAGGTCGCTGGCGACACGTGCAACAACTTTTCCGCTTCGTTCTACCGCACCAATGACCGGCGTTTTGCGCGTTCCACGGCCTCGCGGATTATGCGGCGGGGGGGCAAGTATTTGTTATTGCAAGGTTTATTGCGATTTCGTGGCTTACCGCCTACATATGTTTCGTCGGCTTCAACAATGCCCTGCAACAGGATTTCACGCTGCTTGCCAGCCATTTCGGCACGGATGCGCTTCTGCATGAACCATGCTGATCTTTGATTCATATCCAGATCGCGGGCAAGTTGACAGCTTGATAGGCTTTTCTTGGCGTTGACAATCAGAGCAATTCCCAGAAACCACTTTTGAAGGGGTATTTTGGTCTTTTCAAAAATTGTACCGGCCAAGACGTTGAAGCTGGATTTGCAGCCATGACAGTTCCATCGGCCAATGCGGCCTTGATCGTCTTTACGAGCCACGCTTGTAGCCCCACAATGCGGGCAATGCGGATCATCGCCCCAGCGGACCTTTTCCAAATGCGCAATGCAGGCTTCTTGATCCGGGAATTTGTAAAAAACGCTGGTGATGTTCATCATTGCCTCCGTGTGCAATACATGTAGAATCAAACGTGCGGGCGATCAAGCCCATAACTGCTAACCGCGTTCCTGAATTTGCGTGCATCACAGGCGCGAGAATTGTTTGGGCCCGGATTGCATGTAGCAGTGAGCGCCGTCAAGGGCTTGCGAAATCCCAGCAGTCAGCGCCAACTGCCTATCAATCAGGCCATTTGAGTCGATCTCAACAGCTTGCAACGCCGCTTGATTGCGCAAGACGCCGCGATGGGCGTACAAGCGCGTTTGGCAATTCGGGGACTCCACTTGCATGCGCTTTCAGGCGCTACAAAGCAAAGATTTCGTTCTCTACACCACCGGCAGTGCGTCGGCGATGGTGGCGCTGTGGATCAATCGCGTGATTATCGGCTGGCTCGGCTGGGAGTTGACCGGCCTTGCCTCATGGGTCGGTCTGCTCTCGTTTTTTCTGTTTGCGCCGACCATCGTGGCAAGTCCGCTGTTCGGCGTTTTGCTCGACCGTATCGATGTACGCCGCGCCGCTCTCATCAGCCAGACCGTAATGGCAACCACAGTGATTGTGCTGCTGATATTCCAGCTCACCGGAATTCTGACGATCTGGCTGCTCGGATCGGTGGCGCTGGTGATCGGCATTACCTCAAGCGCCGACCGCACCATTCGCTTTGTTCTGGTGCCGCGCATTGTCGACAAGGATGCAATCGCCAATGCGGTTGCAATCCACGGCATCAATTTCAACACCGCACGCCTGGTCGGCCCGGCGATCGGCGGGCTGTTGATCGATGCCTATGGCACCGACGTTGCGACAATGGTCAACGCGGCAATGATTCTGCCGTTTCTGACCGTCCTGCTGGTGGTCAAGATCAGGGATCGCGATAGCCCGAAACAGGAACGAAAAGCGTTTTTCCGCGAGATGCGCGACGGCGCGCAATATGCTCTGGGTCATCCGATCATTCGCGAAGCGATGATCCTGACCTGCGTGCTCTCGCTTGCCGCGCGCGGCATCATCGAGATCTTGCCGGCGATCGCCGATGGCGAGTTCGGGCGCGGCGCGCAGGGGCTTGGACAAATGCTGACTGCATCAGGCGCAGGGGCATTGCTGGCCGCGGTGAGCATTGCGCTGCGCCGTTCAGGCGTACCGGTGCCCGGTATTTCAAACTCGGCGCAGGTCTCCATTTTCGGCGGTCTGATCGCGGTCGCCCTGCTCGGTCTCACCACCGACTGGGTGTGTGCCATGGCGCTGATATTTGCGCTCGGGTTTTTCCTTACCAATAACGGTATCGATCTTCAGGCGACCATCCAGATCGAACTTACCGACACCTACCGCGCCCGGGTGATGAGCATGTGGGTGGTTCTGGTGATTGGCGGTGCGGCGATCAGCGCCATCGGCCTGGGCTTCGTCGCCGATCTTGTCGGCATGGGCACCACACTGATCTGCTCCGGCATCCTTGGCGTGGTGCTGGTGATTGCCGGGCGCGTGCTGATCACCAGAACCAGCGGTAAATCTCCGCCGGCATGACCGGCCCGTACGACCAGACGGCAGCTGCAAGGCGCCCGCGTCCGCCTTCGATCCCGCTTCTGTTTGCAATGATGTTTGCCGGCCAGCTCGGCACCATGATCTATCTGCCGGGCATGCCCGACATCGCCCGCGATCTCGACACTACAATGTCGGCGGTGCAGTCGATGGTCGCCACATATCTCGCCGCCTTTGCCATTGCCCAGCTGGTGATGGGACCCTTGTCCGACCGCTTCGGGCGCCGCCCGGTGGTGGTGATCGGCCTGGCGGTGTTCGCGCTCGCGAGCATGGTCTGCGCCACCGCACCGGACATAACAACGCTGCTTTGGGCGCGCGCGTTTCAGGCGATCGGAGCCTGCGCCACCATGGTGGTCGGGCGCGCCATGATCCGCGACACCTCTGAAGGGGTTGCTGCGGCACAGGCCATGGCCTGGCTTGCCATTGCCATCGGCATTGGCCCGGCGGTGGCGCCGTTTCTCGGCGGCTTCATCGTCCACTGGTTCGGCTGGCAGGCGTCATTCATCGCCATCGCCATCATCAATATCGTGGTCATCGTTTGGGTGGTGGCAAGCCTTGAGGAAACCCTGCCGCCGGACATGCGCAGTCCGCCCAAGGCAAGCCAGCTTGTCATCACTTATGTGCGGCTCCTGCGCAATCCGGAGTTTTTCGGCTACTCGATGATTGTCGCCTTCGCCTCAGGCGCCATGCAGGCCTATCTAACCTCGGTGCCGATCGTGTTCATTATTGTCATGGACGTACCGCCGATGTTGTTCGGCGTCTATATCGGCATGATGCCGACCATCTACATCATTGGCAGCTACGTCTCCCGCAGGCTTTCCTTCCACATGCCGGTCGACAGGATCGTAGTGATCGGCATGGCGATGTCCGTAACCGGTGGCCTGCTTCAGGTGATCTTGGGTCTTTGGGGCGTGACTACCCCGGCACCGGTGCTGTTTGCTTTCGCGATATCGAATTTCGGCACCGGTCTGGTGCTGTCCATCGGCTATGCCCAGGCGCTGAATACGGTAGCCCCCCAGATTGCCGGCCAGGCCTCTGCGCTCAGCGGGTTTCTCCATATGGGCTGGGGCGCGCTATTGTCGATTGTGGTCGCCCAGTTGCACCACACCTCCTCGCTGCAGCTTGGCTTTGCGCAAATGACCACCACCTGGCTCGGCGGCGCGACCGCGCTCTATCTGGTGTTTGTGGTCAAGCGCCAGCTTGCGCGCGATGGTGGACCTGAAGGGCCGGTATAATATGCTGCGATCTTTCGCCATCCGATCGAAAGGAGTTCCCGATGAGTGATGCCGCGATCCTGCCCGATGCGGGACAGACGATCAACGCCAACCTCACCTACGCGATCGACACCGGCGAGAAACTGGTGAACGAGATTTCCGAGACCGGCGGCACCAGCCGCCGCGTGGTCGGCAAATACCAGGACGTGCCGGTTTCAATGCGCGATGGACGCGAATTGCGCGGCCAGTTCGATCTGCATACCCACGGCTTCATCTTTATCGATCAGAAATCACAAGTGCCGGATTTCTACGACGATCAGGCGATCAAGGATATCTACTACTCCGAAATGGAGTGCCTCATTCTGGGCGTCACCGGCGCCAGGCGGGTTCACATTTTCGACCATACGCGCCGCCACAGTGATGAGGCGGCGCGCAAGGTGCGCGAGCCGGCGACCTCTGTGCACAACGACTATACAGAATGGTCAGGTCCGCAGCGGTTGCGCGATATCCTGCCGGACGAGGCCGAAGAACTGCTCAAGCGCCGCTTTGCCATTGTTCAGATATGGCGCGCCATCAACACCCCGATCGAGGTCACGCCGCTTGCCATGTGCGATGCCCGCACGCTTGATCCGGGCGATCTTCTGATCTCGGAGCGCCGCGCGCCGGGGCGAATCGGCCAGACCTACCGCATCACCCACAATCCGGCGCATGAATGGTTCTGGTTTCCGAAGATGACGCGCGACGAGGCGCTGGTCTTCAAGGTCTATGATTCCGACGCGTCCAATCAGAGCCGCTGGACCGCGCATTCCGCATTCCACAATCCGATTGCGCCATCAGGTGCCCACCCGCGTGAATCCATGGAAATTCGCTCCTTTGTATTCTGGTAAGCCGCGCCGGATCTGTGCCCTGTGACAGCACCACCTGAGGTAGACGACGAAGATCTTGTTCTCAAGCTTTATGAGGTCGTCTCTTCAACTCTTGGCACAAGCCTCTCCGAGTCAATGCAAGTTACGTTTGACCCGCGCCTCGCGGCAACAGCTGTGGAGTTCTCTGACTTGCGAGAAATCCCCGCTGTGAGGGGCCCTCTCCCACCAAGTGTTTCGGAAGTTCGGTTCTCCGGACAGATCGCACTGCAACGCTCGGCCAATGCTAGTTGTTCAGTCCCGTCATCTTGTAGATCGGATTGCCATTGAATGTATCTGGCTCTGAAGTCCGGATTTTGCAGATGTATTCGTAAGGCGTCAGGACGTTGAGGGTCTTTAGCCTTCGGGCGAAATTGCAGGCTGCCATGAAGTCTGCCGGATGTGTGCGCAGCTGATCATGATTGTCGTCGTGATAGCGTTTGACGGTGGCGTCTTTGATCGTCCGGTTTATGCGCTCGACCTGGCCGTTGGTCCATGGATGGCTGGGCCTGGTCAGCCGGTGTTCAATCCCGTTGGCGTGGCAGATCATGTCAAAGCGCATGGGCCGGGAATAGATCGTGTTTCGGTTCCGTGGCTGCGCGGCGAACCGGATGCCATTATCGGTCAGGATCGTGTGGATGTGATACGGAACGGCTTCGAGCAGATGTTCAAGGAACTCCCGGGCTGTCTTGCGGTTGGCCTTGTCTACGAGCTGAGTGACGCAAATTTGCCGGTCCGATCAATGGCTGCGAACAGCTACAGCCTGCCCTCGGCGGTCTGGACCTCGGCGATGTACATGTGGAAGCCCCCGATTGGATAGCTCTTGAAACGCTGCCGCTTTGGTGTGTCCCCTTCGACGTCAGGCAAGCGCGATATGCCATGCCGTTGCAGGCACCGATGCAGGGCCGACCGTGTCAGGCGCGGGATTGACGGCTGAAGGGCATGGAGGCAGTCATCCAGCGGAAGCAGGCTGTGTCGCCGGAAGGCAACGATCATCGCCTCCCCGGCTTCACTGAGAACGGTTGAGCGCGGTTCCTTCGGGCCTGTCTTGCGATCCTCAACCGTCTGCCGTTTCCGCCACCTGGCAATCGTCTTGGGGTTGACACCCGGTTCCCGGCTCAGTTCCGCGATCGCTGTATTGCTGCTCTGACAGCGTGCGTGGTCGTGGCGCTCGCGTGACGAACCTGTCCCATAATGCTTCCTTCCATTCCAACGAAAGCATCACACCATCAAACCGCGGGAGCAAACAAATAGATATACACAGTCAATACTGACAGCAGAGTAGATCAAATCTGTCGCGTAATAAAACATTGCGCGATGTTTCGGCGTCCGCCCGCATGCAACCGACAACACGGCCTGGACAGAACATCGCAGGTGCATCTATCGCCCGTGAGTTAAATCGGTGACACTTTCACATCAGCGGGGGGCAAACGAGATGGGAACAGCACGGTGGCGGGACTGAAGATCACAGTGGCCTGCTCACCAAGCGATCGGTCACGGCCTGTGTTGTCCGGCGAGGTGGGAATTGAGGCTGCGCGGTGAGCGAGATGACTTATGACGTCACGGAAATGTCGATGTCGAGCCATCTGGTGCCGACTGCGCGCGAAGTCCCCCCTATGTTGCGGTCCCGGCATTTCACTCACGCGTTTTTCGCCATTCCTCGATCTACATCAACACCTCCTCCGGCATTGCCGAGCCCGGCGATCTGGTTGGCAAGCAGGTTGGCGTCCAGCAATATCAGCAGACCGCAGCGCTTTGGGTGCGCGGCATGCTGGCCGATGATTACGGTGTCGGTGCCGGAGACGTGACCTGGCGCACCGGCGGGCTTGAAAAGCCGGGCGGTGGTGAGCGGGTGAAGATTGATCTGCCGGACCATATCAGGGTCGAGCCGATCGGTGCCGACCAGACACTTTCGGCGATGCTGGTGTCCGGTGAGATCGGCGCCCTGGTGGTGCCTTTCCCGCCCAGCGTGTTCGGCCACCCTCAAGTCGAACGATTGTTTGTCGATTACCGCAAGGTCGAAGAAGACTATTATCGGCGCACGGGCTTCTTCCCGATTATGCACGGCATTAGCGTGCGCCGTTCCCTTGCGGAACAGCATCCATGACTGCCAGGCGCCGTCTATCAGGCATTCAGCAAAGCGCGGCAGCGGGTACTTGATGACCTTGCCGCAATCGGCGTGCAGCGCGTGACACTTCCCTGGGCACGTGCGACACTCGATGAAGCCAAGGAAATCATAGGACCGGAGATCTGGCCTTACGGATTTGAGACAAATCTGCCGGAGCTCAATGCGATGGCGCGTTATGCGCATGAGCAAGGGCTGGCAACAGGAACGGTCGATCCGGCCGAACTGTTTCACTCCTCGGTCCTGAGTGAGGCATGACGATATCTTACGAGCAATTATAAATCCAGAACGAACGTTTGTTGCCCTGTTCCACGTTTCGGTGCGCACACCTAAAGCCGATCAGGACCCGGCTCGCATTGCAGCTCTCACCGAGGGAGCGGCCCCAAGGTCTTGGGCATCATCGATGGTCATCTGCAACGCACAGGCTGGCAGTGGATCGCCGGCTATGACATTTCAATCGGCGACATTCCGATCGGCACCACTCTTATCGCTATTTCGACCGCGACAATGAGCGCCCGCCTATGCCGTAGCTTGAGGCCTATTACGCCTGCATGTGCGAGCGCAAGCCGTACTAGGACACCGTGATGACGCCCTATGACAGTCTGATCGGGGTCCTGCCGTTCAGTCAGCAGCGCGGTTGACGCGGGCAGCGACCAGACAAAAACACCAATTCATTTTTCAATCGCACTCACATCCCTGCCAGGGAGATGACCCATGCACCGCATTGAGACACTGACCGTCAATGGCAGCCCGATGGAGGTTTTTCTGTTGAACCCGAAGGCGAGGGGCCCTTTCCCGGCATCGTGCTGGCTCCGCACATACCAGGCGGCCATACCGGAATCGAGATGACCCCTTCACCATCACCGCCGCAGAACGCTACGTCGAAAACGGCTATGCGGTCGCAGTTCCCTTCATCTTCCACTGGTGGCCCAAGGAAGATGGCCTTGAGATCAAGAAAGACCGATGGCGCGATGACAATGCGGTGGAGGACTTGAAGGCCGCCTATAACCTGCTTGCGAGTGAGCCTGGGGTCGAAGTCGATTGCATCGGCGTTGTCGGCCATTGCTGGGGAGGGGGGTATCGTGGCTCGGCGCCCCTGCCACATCCCGACACTCAAGGCATGTGCGATCTTTTATGGCGGGCGTATCAAGGTGGCGATGGGCGCCAATACACCGCCGGCGATCGAGCTGGCGGGCAATATCAAATGCCCGATCGCCGGCTTCTTCGGCAAAGAGGATCAAAATCCTTCACCTGAAGATGTCGATGCATAATGACGGCGCCGGTCACGCTTTTCAGATGTTCAACAATCCAGAGCGCTATCGCGAGAGGCAAAGCGAGGATGCCTGGGGCAAAGTGCTGGAGTTTTTCTCACAAAACCTCAGCTAGCTTCCCTGCCCCACCCGGCTACAGCCGTGCTTGTGGGCACGGCCTAGTAGTAGACACCGCCGCCGGCGCCGCCATTGGGGGAAAGCAGCTCTCCGGTCATCGCTGCAGCCCGGTCCGAAGCCAGGAATGCGACAAGCTCGCCAATTTCGGATGCATCGACCATGCGCCCGATGGCATTGGCGCGCGCGCCGCCCTTGGCATAGTCGCGCACTTCGATTTCCTCAGGCGAAATACCGAGTTTTTTTGAGCGTTCGGAAAGCTGCCGCACGGTTCGTTCAGTGCGGGTGGGGCCCGGGTGGATACAGTTCACGGTAATGCCGTTGCGCCCCAACTGCATGGCAAGCGTGCGAGAGAAGTGAACCAGGGCAGAGTTGCGCGCGCCGCCTGAAAGATTTCCGGGGGTGCGCGCATTGCCGCCGCTGATATTGACGATGCGGCCCCAGCCGGCCTTTTTCATCAATGGAATTGCGGCACGGGTGCATCTCAGCGCGCCCATATATTTGGTGTCGAAATCGTTGAGGAAATCCTCGTCAACAATGTCTTCAATGGCGCCGATCGCCGAGGGTGAACCGCCGGGCGCGGCTGCACTGTTGACGAGAATATCCAGACCGCCGAGCAGTTCAGTTGCCTTGGCGATCATTGTCTCGACCTCGCTACGGCTGGTTACATCGCAGGCAATCGCAGAAACCGTGCGCCCTGACTCGGCGGCAATTCCACTGGCCGTTGCCTCAAGCTCGTCCTGATTGCGCGAGACCAGCACCATATCAACGCCCTCGCGCGCCAATTCACGCGCGATCGCCTTGCCAATGCCGCGCGATCCGCCAGCGACAACCGCTTTACGGCCATTCAATCCAAGTTCCACGATCTCAATCTCCAAAATTATCCGTATTCGGCATCCATTTATAGACACGGCTGAGTGGCTTCGTCACCTGGCTGGAAACAAACCGAACGCAATCTCAAGTTGCTTTAAATATTCGGGCACTTCTTCAGATTGTAAACCCTCTCCACATTGACGAATGGCACAAAAGCGCGCATATGAAGGAGGTTCGATATTTCGCACTGCCTTGCATGCACTGGCCACAATAAGCGGCCTCCTACAAGACATCGCTTAATACGGATGTGAGTTTGCGCGATGGTGCGCGAGCTGAAGCGTATTCTACGCTGTCAAAAGGAGGCTCTCATGGCCATAGGTACAGTAAAGTTTTTCAATCACAGCCGAGGTTTTGGCTTCATTGAGCCGACTGAAGGCGGCCCGGACGTTTTCGTTCACGCGACCGCCGTCGAGGCCGCTGGCATGCCGCCGCTCGCGGAAGGCCAGAAGCTGAGCTACGAAGTCAAGGCTGACGAGCGTTCGGGCAAATCGGCCGCGACCAATCTGCAGAACGCCTGATTTAGACTAATATTCCGAGCTGCCGGGCGTTGTTGCGCCTGGCAGCTCATTTCATTTTTGCGCCAGAGCGCTACAACTCCGACATTCGAGAGGATTGGTCCCCTGCAAGTCATCGTCCGCGACAACAATATTGATCAGGCCCTCAGGGCCTTGAAGAAAAAGCTGCAACGCGAAGGAGTGTTTCGCGAAATGAAACGCCGTCGCGCTTATGAAAAGCCATCAGAAAAAAGAGCACGGAAGGCCGGCGAAGCTATCCGCCGGGCACGCAAGCTCGCACGTAAGAGAGCACAACGCGAAGGGCTGGTGGCCAAGCCACGCACCAGTCCGGCCGCTCCTAGGCGCTCGTAAGGTGTTCGTGCCGCGCGACGCCCGAATCTGATTAGCAATTCCACTTGCTGAAAGGGGCGCGCTGACATGAAAGCAGGCGAAAACCGGCGACACGGTTGCCGTGCACTATACAGGCAAGCGCTCTGACGGGGTGGTGTTCGATATCCTCGCGCGAGCGTGACCCGATCCAATTTACCGTTGGCGGCGGTGAAGTCATTTCCGGCTTTGACAGCGCGCTTGTCGATATGGCGGCGGGTGATACCAAAACCGCCACTATCGAGCCGAAAGACGCCTATGGGCCGCACAATCCAGAGCTCATGCACGTGGTCGATCGCAACCAGCTTCCCGCCGCACTTGATCTGAAAGTTGGGGCACAACTTCAAGCCACCGACCCCAACGGCAATGAACTGCGTTTGGTGGTTGCGGGGTTGATTCAAATGTTTGCCTCAACACTTCAGTCTTTGATGGAAAGATGGAGTGTTCACGATGGGCTGCCGTCGACGTATCCATTTTACCGATAGCCGGAAGGCAGAGATTTGGGATCGCCGGCAGCGTGGGGAGTCGATGCGTTCGATTGGCCGCAGGTTCGATCGCAAATCATCGCCGATCTTTCCCTTGCTGTCCCGGGTGGTATCCGGCCGCTGGCGCACACAAGGTTGCGTCCAGCATTGACGCATTGTGATCGAGAGGAGATCGCCAGAGGGCTTGGGGCGCAACGGTCCTTTCGTGCGATCACGCGTCAGCTACGCCGAGCGCCGTGGACGATCAGCCGCGAGGTGGAGCGCATTTACGGCCGCGATGCGTGTTGGCCCTTTGCCTGGGTTGTGGTTCGGGATTTGGTTTCGCCGGGGCCGGGCTATGCCACGGCGCCTTTGCGCTTCCGGAACAGGAGCCGTTTCATGTTAACTGCGATCCTGGCCCTCGCCCGGTCGATGCCGAGGGTGCGGACGAAGAGCTCCTATTCGTGCCTTCATCCCGGCGAAGGGATGTTCGATCGCGGATCGGACCTTCGATCGTGCGGCATTGGCCCTCTCGTGATGCACGGGCATCGGCTTGCCGGGCGGGCGGCGGAAATGGACCTTCGAGGTCAGCCCGGCCCGGGCGATTTTCTTCTCGTTCTTCTGCGACCGATACGCCGTGTCCGCCCGGACAGTCGAGCCGGTGTTCGGCTGATCCGGAAGCCCGCCCGGTACGCGCCCGTCATGCCGGGCGGCGTCGGTGACGATCCATGTCCGGACGAAGCCGTGGCGCCGGTCGGCATCGATATGGGATTTGCAGCCGAACACCGGCGTGGCGATTGCGCCCATCGCCGTGCCCGTCCGGGCGCGTCTTCCTGCGCCCTCGCTTGAGCGTCCAACGCGCGTCTCGATCCTTTTGCGCCGGTTTCCGGGGATTGGCCTGCCAATCAGGCGGGATGCCCCCCGCCCTTGACGATCTCCTTCCCGGCATCGGCCATGCGCTGGCGCGGGGCCGCCACGATGATGGCATCGACGATCTGCCCACACATGGCGGGATATCCGGGCGAGATATCCGGCGTCCTTAAGATGCGCGTCGAACCGGGCGAAGAGTTTCTCCACCGCGCCGGTCCGCACCAGGGCTTCCCGGAACCGCCGGATGGTCGTCTCGTCCGGCGCCCGCGCGCCGTCATCGAGGCTGAGGAAACGGCCAAAGCTGCGCCGGTCCATGATTTGCAACGCCGCCTGCGCATCCGACAGACCGTAGAGCGCCTGGATCACCGGCACCTTGAACATGAGGACCGGGTCCATCGGCCGGCGCCCGCCTTGCCTGCCATCGTACCCTCCGTCGCTGATATCCCCACGGAATCACGCCAACACGCTCAAAGCCAGGGGGGTTCAGGGCGTCCTAGTGATTTCAGATGTTTGACGTCAGGTCTCAGAGATATGCCGATGTCGGGCTCCAAATCGCAGAGATACGGGCCCAACTCCAGCGAACTGCGGGCATTTGGGCAGCTCGCCTTGGAGCGGTCCAGCGACAAGCGCCAGGAGTTGATGGCGCGGCTGACGGACTTTCTCAATGTGGATACCTATCCCACAGAGACGGTCACCATTCATGGTGAAACGCTTATCACCTTGCTCGATCAAATTGACGAAAACGGGCGCGTCGAGCTCTCACAGAGCGTTGCGCCGCAACCGATAACACCCCACAAGCTGGCCAAGAGGCTGGCGCAGGACACCTCGGTAGGTGTGGGCGAGCCGGTGCTGGCACAATCCCCGGTACTCAATGACGATGATCTGGTCGAGATTGCCGGCGCGCAATCGGAAGGGCACTTTCTGGCAATGTCAAAGCGCCCCAGCCTCAGCTCCGAGGTGACCAACGCCATCATCGACAATGGCACCGCGCCGGTCTTCCGCGCCGTTGTCAGAAACAAGGGCGCCGAAATCAGCGAGAACGGTTTTGTGCGCCTGTCCAGCCATGCGCCGGCAACCGAAGGGTTGGCCGAAGCCCTCAGCAAGCGGACCGACATACCCGAAGCGGTTGTCTACCGGGTTATCACCGGCTTTCCGCCGGACTACCGCAGCCGTCTTGAAGCCCTTTGGCACAAGAGGTGAAACGCTGATCGATAATGCCGCCAGGGAAGTGAACGAGGCGCGTCTGGCATCGAGACGCGGCATGCTGGAGGCCAAGGCGATTGCCGATGGAACGCGCTCACTCGATGCGGCTATTCTTGAATTTGCCGGCAGCAACCGGCTGGGCGAGATCGCCCATGTGCTCGCCACCATTTCTAGACTGCCCGAGGCGTTTGTCAGAGCGGCGCTGTTCAGACGGGACGGCACCGCCATTGCTCTGGTCTGCTGCAACATCTCTCTCAAGGATGATGCCTTCGAGGAGGTCACACGGCTGCGCTGCTCGCAGTTCAGCCTCGATGCGTCGGACGGCCACAAATTGCCGCAGGCTTATCGCTCAATGGATATTGAACCCACATTCCCCAGGTAACGTGACGTTTTCGCGCCTCCGACAGCCGGTAACATGTTATATTTCAGCATGTTGTGCGGGCTGTAGGGGCGGATCACGGATCACCCGCAGGGTGCAGGCGAAACGGGTGATATCAGGCTCGGTTTCGACAGTCGGGTGCGGCTGGCGGGCTTTTGCGGCAGTCGGTCTTCGGGCGATCGGCCGGATATGATGATGTGAATGACGCGGACCGACCGGTCGCCGACCGGCCTGCGGACCCGCCTCATCAGGATCGGAGCGCGGGTCGTCCGCCACGCCCGAGCCGTCACGTTCCAACCGGCCGAGGCGGCTGTCGGCGGCGCTCTGTTCACCCGCATCCTTGCGGCCATCCAACGGCTCCGTGCGCCCCCGGTACCGCCCAGCGCTACCTGCATGACGGTGTCGGCGATCAAACCCGGGCGAAAGCGGCTCGACGGGTCTGACCCGACGGGTGCCGGTCAGATCGAATTCCGGTTCAAGCCCGTTGCAGCGGCCATAAATCGCGCCCGGTTCACGAACCGGATGCACGAACCACGACACGGTCCGCCCAACAGGCTTGATCCGTACGCAAAACAGCGGCAGCATGATCGAAATGGCGTTCTAATCGGGGAATGTCGGGTGATGGCTCAGGGGGCACCATTCAGTTTGCCGCCGCACGCCATTCGGCCGGTGACCGCAACTTGAACCGCCGCAGCGGCAAAGACATGCGCTCCGAACAAGAGCGCCACCGCCCACCTCGTCACCCCCGGACTTGATCCGGCACAACCCATCGGGTCTCACTACTCCCCCATATGCGTGCGGCACCGCCCCATGGACCCCCGGATCAAGTCCGGGGGTGACGATTTATCAATTTGGGTGCGGTCTTCAACTACATCCGCTGGTGGCGCCGCAGGTGTCGCATTTGAGGCACGTGCCGTTGCGCACCATGGTGAAGTTGGCACATTCATCGCACGCAGATCCCTCATAGCCGCGCATGCGTGCCTCGGCCACCAGATCAGCCGCGCTCTTGACCGGCACCGAAACCGCATCGACCGTGGTGTGGACCGCCGCCGCGCCCACAGATTGCGGCGCCGACTGCACCTTGGCAACGGCGCTGGCGGCGATTTCCTCGGCCAGTGCCGTTGCCGCGGCAGCTACCGCCGCACCGCCCGGGGAGGGCAACAGCACCAGATTGTCGGCCCGGGCTCTGGCATAGCCGTTCGACACATACCGTCCCGCCGGCACCGGTGTTGCCTCGCGGCCCTCATCCTCGCCTGAGCCCAGCACGTCATGGCCGATTTCGGACGGCTCGACATGGGCCAGGTCGTTACGGTCGAGATAGGAGATCGCAAGCTCGCGGAAAATGTAGTCGAGCACCGAGGTCGCGTTCTTGATCGCGTCGTTGCCCTGCACCAGGCCCGCCGGTTCAAAGCGGGTGAAGGTGAAGCTGTCGACATATTCCTCCAACGGCACGCCATATTGCAGGCCGAGCGACACGGCGATGGCGAAATTGTTCATCAGCGAGCGGAAGGCGGCACCTTCCTTGTGCATGTCGATGAAAATCTCGCCGATACGGCCATCGTCATATTCGCCGGTCCTGAGATAGACCTTGTGGCCGCCGACCACCGCCTTTTGCGTATAGCCCTTGCGGCGATGGGGCAGGCGGTCACGCTCGTGTTGGGCAATGCGCTCGACGATCTTTTCGATCTTCGCCGTTTGCGGTGCAGCGGCCAGATCCTCGATCGCATCGTCTGCGTCTTCTTCCTTGTTCTCCACCAGCCACTGGGCATTGAGCGGCTGCGACAGCTTGGAGCCGTCGCGATAAAGCGCGTTGGCTTTGAGGCCGAGCCGCCAGGACAAGAGATACGCCTGCTTGCAATCCTCCACCGTTGCCGAATTTTCCATGTTGATGGTCTTGGAAATGGCGCCGGTGATGAACGGCTGGGTCGCCGCCAGCATGCGGATATGGCTTTCCACCGACAAAACCCGCGTGCCGGTGCGCCCGCATGGATTGGCACAGTCGAACACCGCAAGATGCGCGTCATCGAGTCCCGGCGCGCCCTCGACCGTCATCGCTCCGCAGCAATGGATATTGGCAGCTTCGATGTCGGCGGCGGAAAAGCCGATGGCCGACAGGAGATCGAAATCGGGGCGGTCGAGCTGGTCGACATCAAGCCCCAGTGTTTCGGTACAGAATTCCGCGCCGAGTGAATATTTGTTGAACACGAACTTGATGTCGAAGGCCGAGGCCAGTGCGCCTTCGACAATTTCGATCTCGTGCTCCCCAAAGCCGTGCTGGCGTAGTGCTGCGTGGTTGACGCCCGGCGCATCGGCCAGTGTGCCGTGACCCAGCGCATGGGAGATGATGCCCTCGATTGTCTCATCATTATAGCCCAGCGTGCTCAGCGCCTGGGGCACGCCCTGATTGATGATCTTGAAATAGCCGCCGCCCGCCAGCTTCTTGAACTTGACCAGCGCAAAATCGGGCTCGATGCCGGTGGTGTCGCAGTCCATCACCAGGCCCACCGTTCCGGTCGGCGCGATGACTGTGACTTGCGCATTGCGGTAGCCGTGGGCCTCGCCAAGGCTCAAGGCCTCATCCCAGGCCTTCCTCGCTGCCACGCCCAGCACCTTGTCGGTCAGATTGTCATGATCGAGCGGCACCGGCGGCGTTGCCAGTTTTTCATATCCCTGGTCCAGACCGTGGGCGGCGCGGCGATGATTGCGAATCACCTTGAGCATCGCCTTTGAATTGCGTGGATAGTCGCGGAAGGCGCCAAGCTCGCCCGCCATCTGCGCCGATGTGGCGTAAGAGGTGCCAGTCAATACCGCGGTGATGGCGCCACACAGCGCCCGGCCTTCAGCTGAATCGTAAGCCACGCCATTGGTCATCAAAAGCCCGCCAATATTGGCATAGCCGAGCCCCAGCGTGCGGTAATCGAACGACAGACGCGCGATCTCCTTTGACGGGAACTGTGCCATCAGCACCGAGATTTCCAGGACGATGGTCCACAGCCGCACCGCATGGGTGAAATCATCGACCGCGAACGTGCCGTCCTCATTGCGGTACTTGATAAGGTTGAGTGAGGCCAGATTGCACGCCGTGTCATCGAGGAACATGTACTCCGAGCACGGATTGGAGGCGCGGATCTCGCCCGCCTTGGGGCAGGTGTGCCAGTCATTGATGGTGGTGTGGAACTGGATGCCGGGATCGGCCGAGGCCCATGCGGCATAGCCGATCTTTTCCCACAACTCGCGCGCCGAAAGCGTCTTGACCGGTTTCTGGCCCTTGGTGCGCGAGGTCAGCTGCCAGTCGCGATCTTCCTTCACCGCTTCCAGGAATTCGTCGGTCAGGCGCACCGTATTGTTAGAATTCTGACCCGACACGGTGACATAGGCTTCTGAATCCCAGTCGGTATTGTAGGTGTCGAACTTGATTTCAGTGTAGCCTTGGCGCGCGAACTGGATCGCCCGGCGAATATAACTGTCGGGCACATTCGTGCGCCGCGCCGCGCGGATTTCGCGTTTCAGCGCCGGGTTCTTCTGCGGCTCGAAGCAATCATCGTCCGGGCCTTCGCAATTGAGACACGCTTTGAGCACCTGATTGAGATGCTGGGCACAGATTTTCGAGCCGGTCACCAGAGCCGCGACCTTCTGCTCCTCGCGCACCTTCCAGTCGATGAATTCCTCGACATCGGGGTGGTTGATATCGACCACCACCATCTTGGCGGCGCGCCGCGTGGTGCCGCCCGATTTGATAGCGCCGGCCGCCCGGTCGCCGATCTTGAGGAAGCTCATCAGGCCGGACGATTTGCCGCCGCCTGAAAGCGGTTCGTTCTCGCCCCTGATCCTGGAGAAGTTGGAACCGGTGCCCGAGCCGTATTTGAACAGCCGCGCCTCGCGCGTCCACAAATCCATGATGCCGCCGTCATTGACCAGATCATCCTCAATCGACTGGATGAAGCAGGCATGCGGCTGGGGATGCTCATAGGCCGATTTGGAGCGCGTCAGCTTGCCGGTTTCGAAATCGACGTAGGAATGGCCCTGGCCGGGCCCGTCAATGCCATAGGCCCAGTGCAGCCCGGTGTTGAACCATTGCGGCGAATTGGGCGCGCAGCGCTGGGTCGCCAGCATGTAGCGGTTTTCGTCGTAAAAGGCCTGGGCGTCGGCCTCTGAATCGAAATAGCCGCCCTTCCAGCCCCAATAAGTCCAAGTACCGGCCAGCCGGTCGAATACCTGCCGCGCGCTGATTTCAGATGTGCTGCGCTCGCTCTCAGGCAGTTCCGCCAGCACGTCCTCGTCGGCCACATGACGCCACAGCGATGAGGGCACCGTGTTCTCCTCCACCGGCTTCAGCCGTGCCGGCACACCGGCACGGCGGAAATATTTCTGCGCGATGATATCGGCCGCCACCTGGCTCCATGATTCGGGCACCTCGACATTGTCGAGATGGAAAACCACCGTGCCATCCGGGTTGCGGATTTCACTCACCGTCTCGCGAAACGCGATTCGGGCATAGGGGGACACACCAGCTTCAGTGAAGCAACGATCGATCCGCATCAATATTACCCCGTTGGCGCCTGAATTTCGGGCACAAATTCCCTGCGCCGCATAATCGGATTAGGATTCCGCCAGCGGTCAGGGCCTCAAACCCCTTTAGCATAACTAATGGCGGAGAGAGGGTTGGTGCCGTCTACAGCCGTGGGCTGCCAATCTAAAGCCTGCTCAATCGGGCTGCGGCACCATCCGCAGGTAGGGTTTCAGGGTTTTCCAGCCGCCGGGGAATTTCTCCTTCGCGGCTTCATCGGAGACGGCGGGAAGAATGATCACATCCTCGCCCTGCTGCCAGTTGGCCGGGGTCGAGACCTGGTGGTTGGCGGTCAGTTGCAGCGAGTCGATGACGCGCAGCACCTCGTCGAAATTGCGCCCGGTCGACATCGGGTAGACGATCACCAGCTTGATCTTCTTGTCCGGGCCGATGACGAACACGTTGCGCACCGTCTGATTGTCGGCCGGCGTGCGCCCCTCGGAGCTGTCACCCGCCGATGCCGGCAGCATGCCGTAAAGCTTGGCGACCTTGAGATCGGTGTCGCCGATCATCGGATAGTTGGGGGCGTGGCCTTGCGTTTCCTCAATGTGCTTCGACCATTCCTGGTGATTTGACACCGGATCGATGCTGAGGCCGATCACCTTGGTGTTGCGTCTGTCGAATTCGGGCTTGATGCTGGCCATATAGCCAAGTTCGGTGGTGCATACCGGGGTGAAGTCCTTGGGATGGGAAAACAGAACCCCCCATGAATCGCCCAGCCATTCATGGAAGCTGATGTTGCCATCCGTCGTTTCGGCCTCGAAATCGGGAGCCGTTTCGCCAATTTGCAAAGTCATCCTGGATCTCCCTCAAAATCCGCTCGTTGATTCTCTGCGGAGCAGCGTCACTAAAGACCGCGCTCATCAAGGAGTCAATGGCCTTGGCGTACCCGAGGGTGGAGCTGACGATTTTCTAATCAGATCAGATGCTGCCGTGATATGAGCGGGCCAGTGCTTCGGCAAGTGTCTTGTCGCGGCCATAGATATCGTCGCGGAAATGAATGCTGCCACCCTTGTTCACCCAGGCGGTGAGATAGGTGATGTGTACCCGCACTGGACGGTCGAGATTGACCACCTTGCGCTTACCGGCGGCGACCACGCGGTCGATCTCCTCGCGGCTCATCCCTGATCGGCGAGCAGAACCGCGCCGAAATCGCGCGGATACTGCACCCTGACGCAGCCATGGCTGAAGGAACGCAACGAGGCGCTCGACACAGGCGCGTCAGAAGCCCGAGGTGATCCGGTCGGCGTGGATGAGGTGGTCGAAGATTGACCATCAGGGGCCCATTGTGATCATTCTGATCACAAATCGGGGAGGGGCCAATGAAGGCCGTGTCTGCCCGCGAGGCCAAGCATCACTTCGGCCAGTTGATCGACGAAGCGCGGGCCGAGCCCGTGGTGGTCGCCCTTGCCGTCGAGGAATACCAGCGGTTGACCAGCATGACCGTGGACCCCTCCAGCAAGAAACAAGAGGACGAGCGGTAACGCATGCCGGTACTGAACTGGCTGACACGGGACGAAGACATCCGCACGGCACAGTGCGTGCCGTATCGCCTGCTGCAAGAGGTCCCGGACCTGTCGGCGGGCGACGGTGGCGCGAGCAACATGCTGATCCAGGGCGACAACCTGGAGGCGCTGCTGCCGTTCTATGCCGGTCGGGTGAAATGCATCTATATCGACCCGCCCTACAATACACGCTCCGCCTTCAAGCACTATGACGACAACCTCGAGCACACGCAGTGGCTGGCCATGATGTGGCCGCGGCTTGAACTGCTGCGCGACCTGCTCAGTCCGGATGGAATTATCTGGATACAGATCGACGACAAAGAGGGAACTTATCTCCGTGTGATTTGCGATGAGATATTCGGGCGCAAGAACTTCCTAAACGCGATATGCGTGAAGACCTCTGATCCTTCTGGACACAAGACAGTAAACCCATCGCCATACTCACAGACCGAGTATGTGCTCATGTACTCTGCCAATCGCGAACTGTATCAGTACGAGCAGCGGTATGTCGAAAGCGTCTATGATCCAGGATACAACAAGTTGATTTTCAACCGTACGGCGCACCACAGCGAATGGAAAATCGTGGGTCTAAATCAGTTTGTCGTTGAAAAACTAGATAAAAGGGATACACGCACTGCACGCAAGGATTTGGGGCGTGTGAACTTTGATATTCAGGTTGCACAATTTGCCCTAGAATACGCAGATTCTGTCTTCTAGGCCACCGCAATCAGCAATGACGCCGGGCACGAGATCGTTGAGATGCCGGATCGCTCCAAGGCATTGAAAGAAGTCGTCCTGCACTTTGAGCGCGATGGATTTGAGGACATCTACTGCCTGAATGGGAGACAAGTGTATTTCTACAGAAACAAGCTTAAAAAGATCGATGGCTCGTTAGTGCCTGCAAAACCTCTCACGAACTTGTGGACGGATATCCCTTGGAATGGAATCGCTGATGGGGGAGGAGTGGGGTTTGAGAATGGCAAGAAGCCCGAACGCCTTGTTGAAAGATGTATTGACCTAAGCAGCAGTGAAGGTGATTTAGTCCTCGACTCCGGCACTGCGGCGGCCGTCGCGCACAAGATGGGGCGGCGCTATATCGGCATCGAAATGGGCGACCATGCTCGCACCCACTGCGCGTCGCGGCTGAACAAGGTCATCGAGGGCGAACGCGGGGCGGCATCTCGAAAGCGGTGAACTGGCCGGGCGGCGGCGGATTCCGGTTCTATCGCCTCGGACCGCCCGTGTTCGGCGAGGAGGGCCACATCCGGCGGGACATCCGCTGCCCGGTGCTGGCCGCGCCTATGTGGTTCTCCGAGACCGATCGCCCGTGGGACGGCGCGCGGCCAAGCGCGGCGCACGGGAAACACGGCGGGCCGCTGCTCGGCATCCGGGACGGCCGCGCCTATGCGCTGCTCTATAACGGCATTCTCGGCGACAAGCGACCGGGCGGCGGCAAAGTCCTGACTCGGGCGACGTTCGCTTTCATTCGCGAGGAAATCGAGCGGGCCGGGGCCTGTTTCGACGGTCCCCTGACCGTTTATGGCGAGCAGTCCCGGCTGACGCCCGCGACGCTGGACCGGCGAGCGCATCACTTTCAAGCAAACGCCCTACGACGTCAAGGCGCGGGCCTGATGATGATGGTCGCGATGTCGAATGAAAAACCGGCGCCTGCTTTTCCCGTCATGGCTTGCGGGGGCATCTGATGAAACTGGAGCGATACCAGACCGAAACTCTCTCCGTTCTCCGCCGGTTCTTCGAGGAGGCGCGCGTGGCGGGCCCGAAGGGCGCGTATGAGGCGATCACGAAGGAGCCGGACCAGGCCGAAGCGGCTCGGCAGATACGGCGGCACCTACACGCCGCTCGCCGAACTGCCGGCCGCTCCCTACGTCTGCCTGCGCCTGCCCACCGGGGGTGGCAAGACGATCCTAGGCGCCCATTCCATCGGCATCGCGCGCGATGCATGGGTGGAGAAGGACTATCCGATGATCCTCTGGCTGGTGCCGTCGAACACCATCCGGCTGCAGACGTCCGAGGCGCTGAAGAACGCCCGCCACCCTTATCGGCAGGCGCTGGACGAGGCCTTCGATGGCCGTGTGTGTGTTCGACATCGCCGATTTCACGCATATCCGCCCGCACGACATCCGCGACCATTGCTGCATCGTCGTCGGCACGATCCAGACCCTGCGGGTGTCGAACACCGAAGGGCGCAAGGTCTACTCCCACAACGAGAACATGGAACCGCATTTCATGGCGCTGCCCAAGACCCTGCCGGGGCTGGAAACGCTGAAAGGCGGTGGCGTGAAGTTCTCCTTCGCCAATCTGATGCACGTTCACCGGCCGCTGATGATCGTGGACGAGGCGCACAACGCGGTCACCGGCCTGACGCGCGAGATGCAGGCGCGAGTGAACCCGTCGGCGATCATCGAGTTCACGGCGACGCCGCGGTTCAACTCCAACATCCTGCACAGCGTGACGGCGCAGGAACTGAAACTCGAGGAGATGATCAAGCTGCCGATCACGCTGTCCGAGCACGACACTTGGCGGAACGCGGTGAACGGGGCCATCGCGTCGAGGGCATCGCTGGCTGAGACAGCGGAGGATGATCCCGACTATATCCGCCCCATCGTCCTGTTCCAGGCGCAGCGAAGAACCAGGAGGTGACGGTCGAGGTGCTGAAGAAGCACCTGATGGAGGTCGAGCAGATCCCCGAGGAGAAGATCACCATGGCGGCCGGCGATCAGCGCGAGCTGGACGGCATCAACCTGTTCGATCCGCAATGCCCGATCGAGTCCGTCATCACTGTCGAGGCGCTGAAGGAGGGCTGGGATTGTTCCTTCGCCTATGCGTTTTGTTCCGTCTCGCGGATTCAGAGCGCGGTGGACGTCGAGCAGTTGCTGGGACGTCTCCTGCGGATGCCTTATGCCAAGCGCCGCAAGGCCGAGGATCTGAACCGCGCCTATGCGTTCCTGTCGGAGCCTTCATTCGGGGAGGCGGCGCGGTTGCTGGTTGACAAGCTGGTTGCCATGGGGTTCGAGGCGGATGAAGCGCTCGACAACATCGAGCCCGCGCAGACCTCGCCCGATGCCGATACCGGCCTGTTCGGCCCGCGCGACAACCCCAAGTCGACTTTCAAGCACACGGTGACGGCGACGCCCGCGGTGGTTGTCGAACTGAAGAAGCGTGAAGGGGTGAGCGTTCGCGAGGCTGAGGATGGGAAGGTCGAGATTGCCGTGACGGGTCGTGTTGATGCAGGCCTTGAACGGGCGATCATCGAGGCCCTCCCCGAGACCAAGCGGACGGGCTTTTCCGAGGCGGTCGCGCGGTACCGCGTCGAGGTGAAGGATCGACTCTCGCCAGCAGAACAGGGCGAGGCGTTTGAGGTTCCCCGCCTGGTGTCCGAGATTCAAGGCGAGTTAGAGTTCGCGGACACCGACGTCTTCATGGAGTTCCACGACTGGTCGCTGCTCGACCACTCTTCGAAACTTGGTGAAGGCGCGTTCGCGATCCGCGAGACGGCGCGCAGCTTCGAGATCGACCTCGACGGCAACCGCATCACCTATCAGTTCGCCGACGAAGAGGAACAGCTGGTGCTCGACGTCGATGTCGAAGGGTGGACGCCGCCATTCGCCAGCAGGAGCGCGATGGCGTCTATCAGCGGTATCTGTTCGCTCCGGAGGCCAAGGTCGAGGTTTCCTTCGACCAGGCATTCGCCTTCAAGGACGGGATGTACTGGGATCAGCGCCGGTACCGCGGCAGCTGGAAACCGGGAAGGCACTTCCTCGGCCCGGATCATGTGCCCGCCTTCGACGGGGCCGAGAACGGTGAGGAATTCCAGTGCGCGCAGGTCATCGACAGCTTGCCGGGCCTCAGGTTCTGGATCCGCAACGTCGCCCGCCACCCCAACTCGTTCTAGTTGCCGACTGCCACGGACAAGTTCTATCCGGATTTCGCGGCGCAGATGGAGGGCGGTCGGCTGATCGTTGTCGAGTACAAGGGTGCCCATACTCAATGCCGACCGGCGCCACGGCTTCGTGCGGACATGGATCGTCACCGATGCCGCCCGGCATGACAGACGCGTAGCGGGCGGGCTTGTGGATGAAGGCGAACACCGGCTCGACTGTCCGGGCGGACACGGCGTATCGGTCGCAGAAGAACGAGAAGAAAATCGCCCGGGCCGGGCTGACCTCGAAGGTCCATTTCCGCCGCCCGCCCGGCAAGCCGATGCCCGTGCATCACGAGAGGGCCAATGCCGCACGGTCGAAGGTCCGATCCGCGATCGAACATCCCTTCGCCGGGATGAAGGCATGAACGGGGCTCTTCGTCCGCACCATCGGCATCGACCGGGCGAGGATCGGCATGGCCAAGATCGCAGTCAACATGAAACGGCTCCTGTTCCGGGAGCGCAAAGGCGCCGTGGCATAGCCCGGCCCCGGCGAAACCAGATCCCGAACCACAACCCAGGCAAAGGGCCGACCCGCATCGCGGCCGTAAATGCGCTCTCGTCACCCGATTCCAGGCAGCAGACAGGGGTCTGCAGGGTGTCCATATGGTGGAGAAAATTGCGTGAGCGACGCCATTCTCGTACAGACGGATAAAGAGGAAGCGCTGTCCCGCGCTTATGCTGAGGCCATCGCTGCCATCGCTGGCTATACGCTTGCGGTTCAGAATTTCGACCGCGATGGCGTCGATGTTCAATGTAGGGCTGGCGGATCCATGCGACCCAGTCTCGATATTCAACTAAAGGCGACAATCAATCTTGCCGATGGAAGTGACGACGAATTCCGATATGCACTCCGCCGTCGAAACTATGATTTACTCCGAGAAGAGACGTCTGTGCCGAGAATTCTGGTAGTTCTTGAGCTACCAAAAGAAGAATCTTCGTGGATAAACGTGAACACACAGGAATTGGCGATAAGGCGATGCGCATATTGGGTATCACTTCACGGTTTCCCCGAGAGGACGAATTCAGAAAGCGTTACGGTCTCGATTAAGAAGAGCAACCGTTTTGATGTCGAAGCTCTCAAGGCGTTGATGGAGCAAGCTCGACGGGGGGCCATAACATGAAGGTCCAGATTATCGACGTTGAAGCCCTCAGGGCGATATCGCCCGCCGCGTTGGCGGCGTACGCACGCGGCGAAGGCTGGAAAAAAACGGACGCCTACGGCGCACATGCGGACGCCTATGCTGGTGACGGAAGGCCAGAGATCATACTGCCGCGGACAGACCGCCTAGCGGATTATGCGGCCGCGGTGTCTCGGCTGATCGGAGTGTTCTCTGAGGTCAACGAGCGAGACGAATTGGCAACATATCGGGACCTCACAGGTGCTGATCACGACGTTGTAAGAGTTCAGGCGATTGGAGCGGACGATGATGGGTCTGTCCCGCTCGACGCTGGCGTCGAATTGGTGTCCCAAGCCAGGGAGATGCTGCTGGCAGCAGCATGTGCCACTCGGATCCCGCAGTCAGTTTACCGAGCTGGAGCGAATAAAGAAGCGTCTGAGTATATGAGGCGCGTACGATTAGGACAGACAGAACACGGCTGCTTCGTGGTGACGCTCCTGGCTCCCGTCCCGCCGATGCTTCAACCGTTGCTCGACGAAGCATGGGACAGCTTCGACGACGAGCCCATGGAGCGGCAGGTCACGCGACGACTGGTAGAGGCGCTTGAAGCATCCAGGAATGCAGTAGAGATGGCTCACTCGGGTGACGGAACCTCCGCTTTCGAGAGCGCGATATCGAGTGGCGTCAGCGCGAATATGTGCGAGGCAGTTGCAAAACTGATCTATCAATCCGACGGTCTAGAAATAAGCGTCAGCTGGGCAAGAACTCGACCAACGCCGGAAGCGCGTCGAAAAATCGTGTTCTCCGAAAATGACGCTGCTGTCTTGAAGGAGGCGGCACGTGCATTCCGAGTTAAATAGCCGAGACTAGAAATGACCCTTTTTGGCCGTGTACATAAACTGAAACGAGATCAAAACGAGGACGAGGGCTTGGTAACATTCAAGGCTGAAGTTGATGATAAAACGCAGTCGGTAAACGCGGTCTTCGACCAGAACAATTATTCCGTGGCAATCCGCGCTCATGATGCCCGAAATCCTGTGGAAGTAACAGGGGATCTGGAACGAGTTGGCCAACGCTGGAGGCTGACGAATGCCAGCGTCAGGGAACTGGCGGCCGACGACGCAGACGAAGATGCTGAGGACGATCAACCGTAGAAACGGCGAACTGACAGGCAATGTCACTGCCGATTCAACTGATCGCCGCCACACACTCGGCGAACTTCTCATCAGGTGAGTGGTCGTTCAACGTCTCTCTCTCTGCCGCTCATTGAGTTCCCGCGCCACGGAATCGGGTTTGGCCCGGCTGTGCATAGACAGGTCAGTGCCTTTGGGGAAGTACTGTCGCAGCAGCCGGTTGGTGTTCTCGTTGGTGCCGCGCTGCCGGGGACTGTGGGGATCGCAGAAGCAGACCTCGAGGTCGGCAAGTTCCTTGCCCCGGTCCCGGGTGAGCGACCCGCGCAAGTTCACGCGGCAGGTGCTGAACCTGCCTGACGAGCGCGGCTACGACGCCGTCGGTGTCCTTGTCGGGGACCTTGGCGAGGAGCACGTAACGGGACTGACGCTCGACCAGCGTTGCGATGTAACTGTTGCGAGAGCCGGCAATCGAATCCCCCTCCCGGTGGCCGGGGATGGCGAGGTCCCGTGCGGCGGCCGGACGTTCGCGGATCGCGCGTGTTGCGCGCAGACGGGCCGGCAATTACTTCTTCAGAACGCCCCGGGTCCGGATGAACAAGCCTCGATAGGTGGTCTCATGGGACACGCGTGCATCCTCATCGTCGGGATGCCTGCGCTTCAGCCAGCCCGTGATTTGCTGAGGTGACCACTTGCGCTCAAGCCTGCCCGATCGTGTCCGGCAGAGCGATCGCCGACAAGCAAGCTTGCACAGCCTGGGGCGCAGAGCCCGGTCCCGGGCAGCCTGATCCGACCGCGCAGCGCGATACCCCGCGCGGTCGCCATTGCGCTCCACCACGCGGCTGATCGTCCACGGCGCTCGGCGTAGCTGACGCGCGATCGCACGAAAGGACCGTTGCGCCCCAAGTCCTCCGGAGATCTCCTCTCGATCACAATGCGTCAATGCTGGACGCGACCTTGTGCGCGCCAGCTGTCGGATATCACCCGTCCGGGACAGCAAGGGAAAGATCGACGATGAGTTGCGATCGAACCCGCAGCCAATCGAACGCATCGACTCCCCAGGCTGCCGGCGATCCCAAATCTCTGCCTTCCGGTTATCGGTAAAATAGAGACATCGACAGCAGCCCATCGTGAACACTCCATCTTTCCATCAAAGACTGAAGTGTTGAGGCAAACATTTCAATCCATCGTCAAAAGCGGACCGTTCTTATCGAGCGGGATGCCGAGCGAGAACAACGCCATGAACCCTGCCTAAGGGCACTCAAGAGCGCACGCATACAGTTTAAGAACGGGTCGCCGCCCGCGCATTGCTACAACATCCGTCAGTTATCTGTCGACGGCGCGCGGATTGAAACCGACCATATGTTTCGGATTGATGATCATGTCGGCCTGTACTTCATGACCGAAAAAATCACCATCGTCGCGCGCTTGGTCTGGCAGTCCGATAGCATTGCGGGACTGGCGTTCGATGCCCTGGCTTGCCGCACACACGTAGTCCTCAAGCATTTACCAGCCTGATTGATTGGCACCCGGGCGGGCGTGGGGTGTCAACTGCCCCTTGCCCAAATGTGCCGGACAAGGCTTGATCGTGCCTGTCAGATCAATGCCGCCGGGGTTTCACCCAAACGGCCATATCCAGAAGGAACCACCCAGATGGCGAGGCTGCCCTATCTCGACCAGAAAGACCTCTCACCGGAAAACTAGGACCTGCTCGAGCGGCCGATCAATCTCAACCGTGTCTTGGTGAACTCGCCCAATTGCCGCCGCGCCGGCCTGCATCTGGCGCATTTCATCCACTATGAAAGCCGGCTTGATGCGCGCATCAAGGAGCTCGCCATCATGACGGTCGGCTATATCACCCCCGCACCTTATGAATGGTCGCATCACGTCATTCTGGCCAAGGATTTCGGCGTTTCGGACGAGGATATTGCCGAGCTGATCAATTTCCTCGAAGGCCGCGCCCACAAGCTCGATGCGCTGGCAGAGCTCGCCATGTCGGATGCCACCTTCAATGCGCTGCATCAGCGATTGAACAAGGAGGAGATGGTCGATCTCACCGTCACCATCGCGCCTTACAACGCTATGGTGCGGGTTTTGGTGACGCTGCAGGTCGATATTGAAGACAACTACCTGCCGGGCCTCGACAAGTTTCCGCTTCCTGCATCAACCGGGCAGGGCGGTCAATAGCCGGCGGTTGATCCTTCATCCATCAGCATCACCGCGCCATACATCGCCCTGGCATCGTCCGAGGCGAGAAACTGCGCCGCACCGGCGATTTCATTCGGATCGGCAAATAACCGCTTGCTCGGTGTGCGATCGGCGATCACCTCGCGTGTTGCGGCATATTCCGGCGCAGTGCGCACGTCCTCGTTCATCGGCGTTTCAGTGTTTCCGGGCGCGATGGCGTTGACGTTGATGCCGTGCGGCGCCAGCGCCACGCCGAGCGAGCGCGTCATGTGAATGACGCCCGCCTTGGTGGCTGAGTAGACGATGTACTGGCTGCGCCCGGTGACCCCGGCGGTCGAGCCAAGATTGATGATCTTGCCGGAACCGCGCTCGATCATATGCGGTGCCACCGCATTGCAGGTAAAAAAGCAGCCCTTGAGGTTGATGTCGCACATGCGCTCGAACATCGCCTCATCGGTCTTGCCAATGCGGGTCGGGTAGAACACGCCGGCCGAGTTGACCAGCACATCGATGCGGCCCATCGACGAGATCACGTCACCCACAAGTTTGTCGATCTTGGCCAGCTTTGAAACATCGCAGGTAAAAGCCTCAGCCGCGCCGCCCCTGGCCGAGATGTCATCGACGATGATCTGCGCCTTGTCGCGGCTGGTGCTGGCGACCACCGCGACTGATGCACCTTCGGCGGCAAAGCGCCGGCAGATGGCAGCGCCGATGCCCTGCGAGCCGCCGGTGACAAGGACAATCTTGCCGCCGAACCTGGGTTGATCTTGATCCGTCATTTTCTCCCTGCCATGTCGGCGCGTCTTTTCCATGTTGCGGCCTCATCGAGTACACCGTCTTCGTCCAGCACCACGCCGTAAATGTCCCGGGCGCGCTCGGTGCTGACGACGCTTGATTGGATGTCGCGCAGCACCGCCTGCACGTCGCGTTGGTGCGGTGGCCCGTAGCCGCCGCCGCCGCAGGAGTACGAGCACAAATACTCGCCATCGCCAAGTGTTACCCGGCCAAATTGTGGCGCCGCCCTCTCATCGCCGTTGCGGCTCAGCACATGCTGTCGCGATGAGGTGCCATCATGACCGCCGCGCACGCCCTTGGGGCCGTTCAAATGCCCGTCGCTATTGTAGATCACATTGAGCTCGCAGTTGCGCGGCCCGAAAATCGCAAATCCCACGCGCGCGCCGTAGGTGCGCCCGGCGCCTTCGGTATCGGGCACAAAGCCGCGCGCCTTGACGTGCAGCGGAAAGCGCAACTCGTCGAGTTCGACACTGTCGAGATAGCACATGCCCGCATTGCCGACATGGCAGATGGTCTGCCAGGCATCCGCCGTGGGCGCGGCGGCGCCGCAGGTGCGGCCTAAAAACACCTGATTGACGAACGGTCGATTGAGGCGCGGATCGATACCGGAAATCACACCGGCGGCAGGCGCGGTGCTGGCGCCGCATTCAGCCATGCCGGCGCCATCGGCAATCTCGGCGAATGCTGCCTGTACCGCATTGGCGACGCGGTCGGCGATATTGGTGGTCGCCGCCGAACAGCTCGTCGGATGGATGGGAATGCCGGCAACGCAGTTCTCGCGCAGTTGAATGCGGATGCGCCGCATGCTGCCGGCATTCTTCGGCACCGTATGGTCGATCGAGTTGAATACGCCCAGCATCGCCGCGGTGCGTGAACACGCCTCCGACAGGTTAAGGCCGCACGGCTGAGCATCCGGGTTGTCGCGCAGATCGATCTCGGCGATTTGATTGGCGCTGTCGATATTCACCTTGGCGGTGATGGTGATGCCCTCTGGTGGCATGTCGGGCAGCGCGTCGTGGGTGCTCTGGCGCTCGGCAGTACCTGCGGGCAGCTTGGACAGGGCATCGGCCATGCAAGCCTCCGAATAGTCGAACCAGTCGCGCGCATGGTCCTCCAGTTCCTGCCAGCCGAGATCATCGGCCAGCGCCAGCAATTCGCGCTCGCCAATGCGTGCCGCCCCCATCATCGCCAGATAATCGCCCCACCATTGGTGGGGAACGCGGATGCGCATGCGGCATATGCGCACAATGTCTTCAATGTCGCGATAGTCGCGCTGCACCTGAACGGCGGGAAAGATCAGCGCGCCTTCCTCATAAACGTCGCGCGCGCGGCCGTGATAGGTGGTCGGGATCGAATTGCCGATATCGGCCTGATGCGCTTTTGCCTGCACCGTGAAACGGTGAGTGCCATTCTCATCGATCACCGGAATGAGCAGTGTGTGGTCTGCCGGATGCGAGCAGCCGTGATAGGGCGAGTTGTGCAAAAAGGCATCGCCGCGTTTGAACTCGGGGTGAAACTCCTGCATCGACCGCGCCATGATATCGGGGCCCGACAGCACATGGATCGGCAGGCTTTCCGCCGCCGCCAGAAGCTCGTTGCCGGCAGTGACGATGCAGCAGGAAAAATCGCGCGCCGTGTTGAGAACCCCCGACCGGCCGGTGCGCAGCAGCGTATTGGCCATCTTGCGCACAATGCCCTCAAGACGATTGTTGACAAGCGCCAGCCTGACGCCATCCAGCGCCGGTTTTTCTGCTGTGACACTCATGGCCGAGCCTCTGTTGCCGGTGGTCTGCCGGGGTCGATCGAGATGCTGCCCGATGGGCGGCGCGTGGCGCTGGCGCCAGGATCGACAACGATGGTGCTAAACGGCGATTCAATAATCGCCGGCCCCTGGAGCGTTTCGCCAACCGCGATGCCATCGAGGCGCCGAATGTCGGCCAAAGCCTTGCCATGACCGGCAAACCAGACATCGCGCGCCGGTATCTGCGCATCATCTGATGCGATTGTTTCAGGCGCTGTTTCAGCATTCTCGCGCAGGCGGCAGCGCACATTAGCAACCCACGCCATGATCTCGATTTGCGAGCCCGCATCGCGGATCGCAAATACCTCCTCATGGGCGCGGTGGAATGCTTCCACTAGGCCGGCGACATCCTCTTTGCTCTCGAACCGGGAACCCGCCAGCGGCACCTCGATCTCCCACACCTGATCGGGATAGTGTGCCTCGGCGAAAAACTCGACCCGCTGATCGATCGCACCAGCCCCCGGCCCCTCGGCGAAGGCCTGGCATTGAGCTTCAAGTTCGCCAAGCACTTCATTGACGCCGTCATTATCGAATTGGGCAGAAGAGGCGAACAAGGCGCGCCGGTATTGCGCTGCCAGATCCGACATCAGCGCACCCGCCGCGCTGAGCGCTGCCCCAACCTGGGGAATGACGACGCGGTGGCTGCCGAGCCGGCGCGCGATCGCCACTTGGTTGAGACCGGCAGCGCCGCCGCCGCCAATCAGTGCCGCCGAGGCCGGATCGATGCCCTGATTGACGGTGATGTCGGTGATTGCCTGCACCATTTCTTCGGTGGCAACATTGATCACTGCCGCGGCTGCATCTTCAACACCGAGATTGAGGGGCGCGGCCACGTAATGTTCCAGCGCCTGCCTTGCTGCCGCGACATCAATCTTCTTGGCTCCGCCGAGGAAATACTCAGGATCAAGATAGCCGAGCACCAGCGCAGCATCGGTCACGGTGGGCTTGGCCCCACCCTGGCCATAGCAGGCCGGGCCTGGAACCGCGCCGGCGCTTTGCGGGCCGACATGAAGCATGCCGCCGGCATCGACATGGGCGATCGAGCCGCCGCCCGAGCCAATGCTTTTCACATCGACCGAGGGAAAGCCGGTCATATGGCCGCGATGGAGCTCGCCGATCCAAGTCTCGCGTGTCCACGGAATGCGGCCCGCGCGCACTAGGCTGACATCGTATGTTGTGCCGCCGGTATCGGCGATCACCGCGTTGCCGTAATCCTCATCGATGCGTGCAAAATACCGTCCGGCGACGGGGGCCATGGAGGGGCCGGAATTGACCAGATGGATCGGCGCCTCTGCCACCTGATCGGCATCCATGACGCCGCCTTGTGAGGTGACGATCAGCACTCGCCCGGTAAAGCCGGCATCGGTCAATCTGCCGGTCAGGCCGTGCAGGTAGGTCTGCATTTTCGGTTTCAGCGATGCATCGATCGCCGACGACGAGGCGCGGCGATATTCGCGCAGCGATGGATTGAGTTGGTGCGACAGCGTCACCGGCACGCCCGGCAGGTGCTCCCGCAGGATGTCGCCGACCATCAGCTCATGTTCGGGATTGACGATCGACCAAAGCAAGCACACCGATACCGCTTCGATCCGGGCTTGGCGCAGTTCCGCCGCGATCCGGCGCACCGCTTGCGCGTCGAACGGCTCGAATTCCGACCCATCGGCAACAATTCGCCCCGGCACTTCAAAGGTGAGGGCGCGGGGAATATAGGGCTCGGGAAACGGCACCGTGAAATTGAACGGCTCGACGCGACCGCCCTCGCGAAACACCAATATGTCGCGGTGGCCCTGGCTGGTCAGAAACGCCGTCTTGGCCGTGGTGCCGGTGACGATGGCGTTGATCGCGTGCGTGGTTCCGTGAATGAACAGGCTCGCCTTGCCAAGCAGCGCCTCCAGAGGCTCGCCAAAGGCGTCGGCTGCAACGCCGAGACTGTCCTTTACGCCGAGAATCGGATCTTCGGACGTGGTTGCGGCCTTGAACATGTGAAGGCCGCCATCATCGTCTTCGACAATCAGGTCGGTGAAAGTCCCCCCAGTGTCGACCGCAAATCGCATTAGCGAAGTTTCCAATTATCGGTTAAAGAACAACATCGACTGCACCAGTCGCCGCGAGGCTTTAGCATGACACGACCCAACCAGCGCGTTGTCTATCTCAATGGCAAGATCGTCCCCGAAAGTGAGGCACTTCTGCCGTTCCGCGACCGCGGCGTCAAATATGGCGATGCGGTTTTCGATACCACGCGCACATTCGGCCACAAGATCTTCAAGCTGCGCGAGCATCTGGAGCGGCTCTATCGCTCGCTGCGCTATGTACGTATTGACCCGGGCTTGAGCATCAATGAGATGGCGGCGATCACCGAGGACATCCTTGAGCGCAACCTGCCGCTGATCGACGCCGGTGAGGATTATTGGGTGAGCCAGCGCATCACCAGAGGCATTATCGATCCGAATGAGCGTTCGGCCTGGCCCGATTATACCGGCCCAACGGTGATCGTTGAGTGCATCCCGCTGCCGCTGTCAACTAGGGCCAAGCTCTATCGCGACGGCATTGACGTGATCGTGCCGGCAACACGGCGCACCGCGCCCGACATGATATCGCCGCGCGCCAAGACCCACAATTACCTCAATCTGATTATCGCCGATCTTGAGGTGCAGGCGCAAAATACCGAAGCCTTCACGGTGCTGCTCGATGAGAACGGCAATCTGTGCGAAGGGCGTGGCAGCAATATCTTCATAGTCCGGGACGGGGTTCTGATGACGCCGCGCGAGCGCTATGTGCTGCCGGGCGTAAGCCGCCAGACGGTGATGGAGCTGGCGGCGAGCGAGGGTATTCCATGCGAGGAAAAGGACTTCGACCTGTTCGATGCCTATAATGGCGATGAGTTCTTCATCACCTCGACCAGCTTTTGCGTCTGTCCGGTGTGCTCGATCAACGGCTCGCTGTTCGGCGATGGTTCCGTGCCGGGGCCGATCACCGAACGCCTGATGAAGGCCTATGTCGATCTGGTCGGCTTTGACTGGATATCCCAATATACGCGCTATCCGGTGGCCGATACGCCGCGCGCGTGAGCGCCATCCATATTGCAGCAATTTGAGGGAGCCTTGATGAGCCCATGCCAACAGCTTTGATTGCCGGCGCGCTTGGCGTTGTCGGCCGCTCGCTTGTCGAGTATCTGGAACACGACCGATCATGGAACGTCATCGGCCTGTCACGCAGGGCGCCTGACTTTGACACCTCCTCGCGCTTCATCCAAGTCGATCTGCTCGATCCCGCTGCGATTGAGGAAAAACTCGGCGGGCTGTCGGACGTCACCCAAGTCTTTTTCACGCCCTATGCGCCGCGCGACACTTTCGCCGAGGAGGTGCGCCCAATCTTGCCATGCTCACCGGGCTTGTTGAGACCATCGAGAAAGCAGCGCCCGGCCTTGCCCATATCCAGCTGATGCAGGGCGCGAAATGGTATGGCGTGCAGTTCGGCGCGCCTTACCGCACGCCGGCGCGCGAGGACGACCCCCGCCACATGCCGCCCAATTTCTACTATGACCAGCAGGACTGGCTGGTCGAACGCCAGCGCGGCAAGGCTTGGAACTGGTCGGCGCTGCGCCCGCACGGGGTGTGGGGCTTTTCAATTGGCAGCGAAATGAACATGGCAAATGCGATTGCTGTCTATGCAACCATTTCAAAGCATCTCGGCCTGCCGCTGCGCTGGCCGGGCGACCCGCGCACCCTCGATGTGGTCTACCAGATCACCGATGTGGCACTTTTGGCACGCGCCATGCTGTGGGCGGCGAGCGCGCCGGCAGCTGCCAATCAAGCGTTCAACATCACCAATGGCGATTTCACGCGGGTGCGCCATTTGTGGCAGCGCATTGCCGAATTCTTCGACATGGAAACCGCCCCCGGCCAGCATGTGAGCCTAGTTCAGACCATGGCCGACAAGGAAGGCCTGTGGGCGGAGATCGTCGAGCGCCATCAACTGCGCCGCTATGCGCTCGGCGACCTAACCACCTGGCGCTTTGCCGATTATGCCTTCCGCAATGCCTTTGACCAGATGTCGTGCTTGAACAAGGCGCGCCAAGCCGGCTGGCATGAATTTCTCGATACCGAAGAGACAGTCACCAATCAACTGGCGCGCATGCGCCGCGACCACATCATTCCGTAACGCCGCCCGTCCGGCTCAACCCTTGGGCTTGAGCCCCGCATCATCGGCCGCCACCCGGCCAAGCGCGCCCCAGTCGAAATCGTTATAGCCGCGCTCAAGCCCGGCGAGGAATTTATCGCGAATGATGGTGCCGACCGGCATCGGCACGCCGAACGCCTCTCCATCTTCCACCGTCAGGCTCGCATCCTTCAAGCCAAGCGATAAGGGAAATCCGGCAGCCTCATAAGTATCGCCGGCGATCATCGCGCCATAGATGCGGGTGATCGGGCCGGGAAACATCGCCTCGTTGATGATCTGGTGGAAGACGTGCGCGTCGATACCGCATTTGCGCACCAGCGCGAAGGCTTCGGCCATGCTCTGGATCGCGGCGGTGACCATGAAATTGTTGCAGATTTTCAGAAGATTGGCCTTCCACGCTTGCTCGCCGGCAACGAAGGTCTGTTTGCCCATGGCGTCGAACAGGGGTTGGCAGCGCTGGGTTGCCGCTTGGGCTCCGGCCACAAGCATGAACACCTGCGCCGCTGCCGCCGCCTCCGGGAGGCCAAGCACCGGGGCGGAGATATAGGCCTAGCCGCGCGCCTCATGCGTTGCTTCAAGCCGCTTTGCCAGATCAGGGCTGATCGTTGCCATGCAGATATGGATAGCACCGGGCGTCATCTGCTCGGCGATGCCGCCCGGGCCCAGAACTACCGATTCAACGCTTTCATCGTCAGCCAGCATGGTGATGACGATCTCGCCGCCGCATGCCTCTGCCGGGCTTTGGGCGATCCGCGCGCCCGTTCCTTCAAACGCGCGGGCAGGGCCAGGCGAACGGTTATGGACGGTGAGTTGGTGCCCGGCGGCGATCAAATTGTGCGCTATCGGCCGGCCCATGGCGCCCAGTCCGACAAAGCCGACATCCATTGCTTCACCCCCCAATATTCAATTTCCCGGCGATCGTGCTGGCTACAGCCCAACAGGCGCAAAGGCGGTTCAGTGAACACCAATTGTCATTTGGTATCACCCAGATCGCGAAAAACCACACTTGAGATAGATCAACCGTCGCTCGGATTTGGCAAGATTTAAAGTCCTCGCATCATTGGTGAGGACCGCAAGATGCGTATTGCCCTAGGTTGTCGTGGACAAAGGGGTATCCAGAGTTTGATTGATGCGATGGCAACGAAGCCAGGGTAGGACTCTTTGGTTTTGTCGTAGCGGGTGGCGACCCTGAGCCAGTTCTTGAGTTTGTTGAACAACCGCTCGACGAGATTGCGCCATTTGTCTTTGGCCCGGTCGTGCGTGATACGGTCAAGACGATTGCTCTTTGCAGGGATTACCGCTTCGACGCCTGCGGCGGCGATTTCCTGGCGGATAGCATCGGCATCATAGCCGCGATCTGCGAGGAACGCCTCGATGCGGTCGGTCATCATGCGGAACAGCGGTGCAAAGCCCTGCACATCGCGCGCTTGGCCAGGTGTCAGCACAAAGCCGGGCGGGAGGCCTCTGGCATCGCACCTCGCGTGGAGCCTGGTCGTAAAGCCGCCGCGTGACCGGCCAGGCCCCTCTGTTTGCTGAGCCCCCTTTTTATGCCGACGGCACAATGATGTGCCCGGACCACCGTGCTATCGATCATGTCGGCGGTGGCATCGCGTCCCGCCAGCGTCTCGAGCATCGCATCGAACACGCCGGTCGTGACCCATCTTCGGTAGCGTCGGAAAATACTGTTCCACTTGCCATAGTCATCCGGCAGAGGCCGCCACTGCGCTCCGGTTCGCGCGATCCACATCATGCCTTCGAAATACAGGCGGTTGTCCTGTGCAGGACGGCACCCGCGACCGCGCTCCAATGTGAATCTCATGTGGCGCCAACAGCGGCCCGATCAGCGCCCATTCCTCATCCGTTACACCAATCCGCTCGCCCAAGGCCGCCTCCAAAAGGCAGCCCTGAATCGAAATGTGAATCTCATGTCAAGCTTGGTCCACGACAACCTAGCCCGTCTTGCAATCCTGCTTTTGCTGCTACTCCCCCATGCCGGCAACGCCGCCGGCGAGCCGATCTCCTACGCGCAGATCAGCCCTTGGTTTCTCTATGGCTAGGGCCTGTGTGGTATGGCGGCCGCCATTATATTATTGTCGGGCTTTTGAAGAACCGGCGCGCCAGCGTTGTAGTTGGCGCGCTGATCGGCGCATTGATCGCCGCGCATGTTTTTCGCGTCTGGAACCTCTACACCACCGACTATTATGGTATTTACCGCATCCTGTTTTCGTTCATTCCCGCGCGTTACCTGCCGGGTAACATTTTGACGGCGGTCCCATATGGGTGCTGGCGGCAATGTGGTCGCCGTTCACCTACACCTTCCTGCACGGCTATGGCTCACACCTGTTCGGCAATTATTACGCTGTTTGTTTTCGGCCGCACGGTTGCCTGGCGCATCGGCACATGATGGTTCTTGCCGTTTTCTTCGCATCGGGTGCTGCCAGTACTCACGGCCATATGATTTGCAATTGGGGCAGTCCGGTCTCGCTGATCGGTGCGTCGGGCAGCGGATTTGCCATTCTGGCGGCGATCCTTCGTTTTGTTCCACGCACCAATGATCGTCTGAGGGCCTTGTTCCGGCCGGACAAGAACGTGCGCACCGTGCCACTCGCATCTCCCATTCAGGTGTTCACGGAGCCGAGGAGCTTCGTCTACTTCCTGATTTGCAGGATCCTCTATCCGCTTGGATTTGTCGCTTTGCTTCTTGGCACGTTGGGAAATGTCGCGCTCGCCGGGCATGCCGGCGGGTTTGTGTCCGGGCTTTTTGCCTTCGGGTTGTTTGAACGGTGCACAAGAGCCGATGTCAGCGGTTCCGGTGTGCCCGAGATCTCCGAACTGCCGCCCGAGTCGTTTGACTTGACGTTCCTGCGAATCGGTGCCGTCATCTTCATGATTTATGGTTTTCTGTGCGCCCTGTTGTTTTATCCTACATTCCCTAGGTAACGTGACGTTTTTGCGCCTCTGACAGCCGGTAACATGTTATATTTCAGCATGTTGTGTGGGCTGGCGGGTGCGGCTGGAATTCCATGGCTCGAGAATCGGTTCCGACGGTGGCCCGTTGCCGATCCGGGCGTTGGACGAGACCCCGGGATTGCACGATATTGCCGGCGGTCCTCTCGGAGATACGCGAACCGTCCACAACCGTCTGCATTCCGTGGTCAGGCTTTTGCGCCAGCCGGGCTTCGGGCGATCGGCCGGATATGATGATGTGAATGACGCGGACCGTCCGGCGCTCGATCCGGTGATACGGCAGGTGGTCGGAGGGCGTGGCGTTGATGCCGAGGCCACGTCTGCCGGCCGGATGAGTCGGTTCGAGACCGGGGTGTCGGCGGCCGCCGACAATCGCGGTGCGCCGGCGGATGTATCCGGTCGATCGATTGATCGGGGGATTGATCGGGCTCACGCCGCGATGGCGCCCGAATGGATCACACCGGACATGGACGGTTCGGTCGGCCCGCCCCATGACGCGCAGACCCGTGGCGCGCAGACCCGTGGCGCGCAGAAAGGCATCGCCTGGAACGGGCATTTCGGCTGCATGTGCCGTCACCCTTTTGTTCGTCCTTAATCGGTTTGGCCGCCTCGAACGCCGTTCATTGCGCCCCGGCAATGTTCACAGCGCCGATGGCCGGGAAAATGTGCTCAAGCCGGTATTGGCGCGATATGCGGATCGTGAGGTGAGAGCTTCTATCAATCCTGCTTGTTCGTCCGATTTTCTTTGATTTCGGCGCGGCGTGGTCATCTGAACCGGTCTTGTGTTTCGGATGCAGCGACTTGCACCGCTTTCAGAGCGTTCTTGGTTGCTATTGAACGGACCCGTCCCGTGATCAAGCGGTGACGCCGCCCCGGGTTGGACCAGGCGGCGGATGTTGCAGGCGATGTCTGTCATGCCGATCCCGGTTTTTGCGCGGGCCGGACCGATGGTACGGACTGCCATACCCATCATGTGCTTCCGGACGGCAAAGACGTGCTCGACCGGCGCGCGGTGTTTTGACTTTGTCTTGTTCCCACGGTCTTGTTCCCACGGCGGATATGCTTCGGCATGAGCCTGCCCCCGGGTTTGCGATGGTGGGCATGGCTGACAAAACCGTGGCGTGCCGGGAACGCTTCGTTCTGCTTCGAACGGTACGCGCTATCGGCCCGGACGCCAGAGCCGGTGCTGGTTTTGTCCGGCAATCCTTGGCGCGGCATTCGCCCGTCATGGCGGGCGGCATCCATGACATGCCAACGGCGGATGAAGCGGAACGCTTTGTCGATGCCTGCGTGGTTCTTGTCCGCGAAAGACGGAATTGCGATGTCGGGCGGCGGTGACCAGCGTGCTGTCCACCAATTGCCCTGACATGGCGATATAGCCTGCGCGATATAGCCTGCGTCCCGCAGGGCGGTCTCGAACCGGGCGAACAGAGCGTCGATCGCCTTGGCCCGGGTCAGGCGCTCGGGAAACGCATGAACGACAGCCGGTCGCTGATCAGGAACTCCGCACGGTCGTCCGAGAGAGTGTTCTGCGCCTGAATGATCGGGATCCTGAACATGAGCACAGGGTCATAGGGCGGGCGTGTCCGCCCTTCCTGCCATCCGCGTACGCCAGTGCCGTGTCCGGATCGGCACGGAAAATCTCGACGTCCACCGCCGCAACGCAGGCTTCGAACTGATCGCCCAAATCGCTCAAACGCTTGAGCCATTCATCAACGTCGAAAAATCCGGCCTGCTGAACCATCCATCCCCCCTCACTTCATAGCGCGAGTGAATCATGATCAGCCAAGGTTGACGAGGTAAATCGAGGCCCTCAGGTTGCAGGCCAACGCATGAAGCCGGCGCCATTGACGGCCTCAAGGCACCGTTTCGCGACAATCCCGCCTGCGTCGACGATTCCCTCACCTTTGCCGTGCTTGACGACACACCCGATGACCTGCGCACCGATGAATTGATCGTCACCCGCAATGGCAAACTGCTGTTCGAGCACTATGACGGCGTGTTCGACCACGGCAAACCGCACAGCCTGTGGTCGGCCTCCAAGACGGTCACCGCCACATTGCTGGGTGCGGCGATCGAGGCCCGCCTGAAAACGCCTGATGGCAAATCCATCATCCTCGATACAATGCTCCCGCAGTTCTATGCCGCATCGGAGCGCAAGAAGCCCCTAGTGCCCGATATCACACCGCTATCCTCGGTGAGACTGCGTCATCTGGTCGAAATGACAGCCGGCTTTGCCTGGCAGGAATCCTATGAAGGCGATGTCGAGACCTCGACCATCCTTCAGATGCTCTATCTCGACGATCAGCGCGATATGCCGTCTTTCGCGCTCAATCGCCCGATTGTCTTTCAGCCTGGCAGCCGCTGGCTTTATAGCGGTGGCAACGCAAATCTCATCATGGGCGCGCTCAGGCGCGCGGCAGGGGCAGACGTTAGCGATCTGCCCTGGAGACTGCTGTTCGAGCCCCTCGGCATTGCAGAGGAGGTGGTCTTTGAGTGTGACGGTGCCGGCAATTTTGTCGGCTCGTCCTATGTTCATTTGACGCCGCGGGCGATGGCGCGTCTGGGAGAGCTTTATCTGCACGATGGCATCTGGCAGGGGCAGCGCATCTTGCCGCCCGGCTGGGTGCAAGACGCCAAAGCGCTCAATCCGGCGCAGCTGAGCACGGATTATGGGCCCGGCTATGACGCCTATGTCAGGAGCGAGGGGCCCTATGGAAAGCGTGGTTTCTGGCTCAATCTGCCGATGCGCGGCATGGAAAAGCCGTTTCCCGACGCACCGGCGGACATGTTCTTTGCCGCCGGTCATTATGGCCAGTTGATCATCATCCTGCCCTCGCAGAACATGATGCTGGCGCGCACCGGTCACGATGCGGGGTACTGGTCGAGCATCAACACGCTTGTCGCAAAGGCACTCGCATGTTTCGCGCCTTAGTCATCGCAGCAATGCTGGCGCTGATGTGTGGCTTCCACATCACCGACGCCTAGGCCCGCTCGGTCAGCTCGTGTGCACCGGGGTTTTTGCTCTGAACACCAGCCTGTTGATGCGCGCCATGGCAAAGGAGCTGTGCAGCGCCTGGTATGTCGCGCACATTGGCGAGGAAGAACCGTTTCTGGAAGCTATTGAAATGGGCCTTGAGCGCGCACAACTTCCCATTACACTAGGCCTCGTCAAGGCGCTGACCGGAGTGGAGATTTCGCCTGACGTGACCGAGATTGAAGTTGAGGTGACCATGTTGGGTGCAATTGCCAGCCTATTCAGGGGTGAGCGCGCAATTGCCGGATACGACCCAGAGCACCCAAGATTCAGGTGCACCCTGAAAGGCAAGGGCAGGCCGGTAAACTAGCCGGCCGTATAAAGCCGGTTTAACCCCAACGCAATTTGATCTAGCTATCACCACCGGACCGGTCGATCGGGGCTTGTCTGAGACCCCATTCGACGCAAAAGGCCGAACTTTTTCGATGAACAGCTCTCCTCCCGCCGCGCCGGCTGCAGCGCCACGTGATGGCCAAAACCAGGCAGCACCCGTCCGTCCGTCCGGGCCACCGCATCTATCGCGGCGCACCTTTGCCATCATCTCCCATCCCGACGCCGGCAAGACGACGCTGACCGAACGGCTGCTCTATACCACCGGTGCGATTCGGCTCGCAGGTCATGTGCGCGCCAGAGGAGAGCGCCGCCGCACCAATTCCGACTGGATGGAGATCGAGCAAAAGCGCGGCATCTCCGTCACCAGTTCGGTGATGACCTTCGAGTATCAGGGCCTGACCTTCAATCTGCTCGACACGCCGGGCCATTCCGACTTTTCCGAGGACACCTATCGCACGCTTACCGCCGTCGATTCAGCTGTCATGGTGATCGATGCGGCGCGTGGCATCGAAAGCCAGACGCTGAAGCTGTTCGAGGTCTGCCGCCTGCGCGACATTCCGATCATCACCTTCGTCAACAAGGTCGACCGCGAGGGCCGCGATCCGCTGGAAATTCTCGAAGAGGTCGCCGACACGCTGGCGCTCGATGTGTCGCCCGTGGCCTGGTCGATCGGCATGGGAGTGGATTTTCAGGGCATCCTCAATGTCGAGCAGGGCCGCATGGTGTTGCCCGACGGCTCTTTTGATTCGGGCGACTGGTCCGACCTCGACCGGCTGGTTGAAGGGGAGGGAGCGGCGAGCGATCCGGTGCGCCGCGCCTCGCTCGAGGGTCTGGGCATTGCCCGCGCCGGGCTGCCCGAGTTCGATGTGGAAGCCTATCGCGAAGGCTATCTGACACCGGTGTTCTTTGGTTCAGCACTCAAGGGCGTTGGTGTCTGCCAGCTTTTGAGCTGCATCGGCTCCTGCTCGCCATCGCCGCGCCCGCAGCCTGCCCAGCCTCATCCCATCGAGCCGGGCGGGGACAATGTCACCGGCTTTGTGTTCAAGGTGCAGGCCAATATGGATCGCAACCATCGCGACCGCATTGCCTTTGTGCGGCTGTGTTCGGGCACTTTTCGCCGCGGCATGAAACTGCGCAATGTCTCGACCGGGCGTGATGTAACAATCTCTAATCCGATGTTCTTTTTCGCCCAGGACCGCGAACTGGCCGAAGAGGCGGTGGCCGGCGACATTGTCGGCATCCCCAATCACGGCACGCTGAGCGTCGGCGACACGCTGACCGATGGCGCCGATGTGCGGGTCTCCAACATTTCCGACTTCGCACCCGCGATCATCCGCCGTGTGCGGCTTGCCGATGCGATGAAGGCCAAGCAGTTGAGCAAGGCGCTGGGTGATCTGGCCGAAGAGGGTGTCACCCAGGTGTTTCGTCCGATGATCGGCGCCGACTGGCTGGTCGGCGTTGTCGGCGCACTGCAGCTCGATGTTCTGACCGAACGTATCAAGAAGGAATATGGTGTGCCGATTGCCTTTGAGAACGCCAGCTTTGAGGCGGCGCGCTGGGTCGATGCGGGCGATCCTCAAGAGCTCAAGTGCTTCCTTGAGGCCAACCGAGCAGCGCTCGCCAATGACCGTGCCGGCTCGCCGGTGTTTCTAGTGCGCAATGACTGGGCGCTGGAGCGCATGCAGCGCGACTGGCCCGATATCCGCTTTCTGGCAACCCGCGAGCGCGGCTGAGATAACGCTGGCGGCACCTGGATCATGAATTGAGCCCCGGTTTGAGCGGCAACGTGAGCGCCTCGCCAAGCGCTGCCGACATGTCAGTCGCCGTCGTCACTTCAAGTGTCTGGCGCGCCTGCGCGCCGGTCGCGTGCGGACACGGCCTGCCGGTCGAGACGAAATCAAGCCATGAGCGCGTCTCATCGCCGAGCGGGCCCAATAGCCGCCAAGTGTCTTGTTGCCCAAGGCATTGGAGGTGAGGAATGCCATATTGGTGTTGATCCCCGCATAGGCATGGGTTGAGGGCACCTCGGAGTGCAGAATGCTCTTGTGATGGTCCTGATCGAGGAACAGCACGCCCTTGTCGCCCAGAACTTCCGCCCGGATCAGCCGTCCATGGCTTGGATAATCCGCCGGCAGCGCATAGCCGATGGACAGATTGGCAATCGTGCCATCCTCGTGGGTGACAATCGCGAAAGTGTTTTCGTCGGCCTCATAGCCTTGTTGCGATAGGCAAGCTCATGGCTGCGCGCGACACCTCGACCGGCTTTGCGTCATCCAGATACCAGCCGAACAGATCGACCAGATAGGTCAGCGCATCCTTGACGAAGGTTGCTTCGTCCGAGCGCTGCAGCACCTGCAAGGCATTGGCGCGGTTGTTGTAAAACCGCCCGACAGCGCCGGTGATACGGCCAAGCTTGCCGTCGATGATCTGTTGCCGCCCGACTAGGAACTGGCGGTTGAAGCGCAGGCTGTAGCCGACATGAATGCTGGCGCCCGATGCTTTTGCCGCTGCATTCATGCGGTCGGCATCGGCGATGGTCAGCACAATCGGCTTTTCCACCAGCACCGGCTTGCCGAGCTCCAGTGCCTCGATTGCCGGTGCTGCGTGATTGGGCTCAGATGTCGAGACAATCACCGCGCCCACCTGATCATCATTGATCAGTTCGGAATTATCGCCTGAATAGCGGTCCGCACCGACATCTTCGGCCAGGCGCTTTGCCTTGTCCATATCCTGATCGCTCACCGCCAGATAGCTGACCGCCGGATGGGCCGCCGCCATGCTGGCGCGCAAGGTCCCCACCCGACCCGATGACCGCAACCCCATATTGCTTGCGGCGCATTCAAAGCTCCTGATTTGTTGGCTGGCCCAAATTGAATGCGCGCAAGATACACGCAAATCCACAGCTAGGGGAGGCAAGGGGAGTGTCCCAAAGCCTCAACTCACGGCACAGTGTCTCTTGATATCAATCCGACAAGGGGAACGAGACATGATTTTTGAGTTGTGCACCTACACGCTTCAGCCCGGAAAACCCGCCGAATACTGGCAGCATTACGCCGATGGAGGTTTTGCCGCCCAAGACCCTAGGATGAAGGACCATCTGGCTGTCTATTTCCAGGGTGACATGTGAAAGCTAAACCAGATCAAGCATTTATGGAAATACGACACTGTCGCCGAGCGCGCCGAGCTGCGCGCGGCAAATTATGCGCGGCCAGACTGGGATGCGCATTTGCAGAAAATCAGACCGCTGATGGTCAGCCAGGAAGCCACATTACTGGTGCCGTCGCCGGTCGCCGGCATGTGTCCGCTGGCCGGGACGTGAGCACTCCTGCGATTCGTCACCAGCCTCGCTCCGGCCTATGATCACCTCTGGGCAATTTGGGAGGGGCCAATGTCGATGCATCGCACAAACGATCTGCCCGAGGCACAGAGCTACGGCAATGTTGAGATCAGACCGCCTCCCCATTGCCTGGGTGCGGAAATCATCTGCGATGATCTGAAGCGCATGGATGATGCCGAGGCCAAGTTCATCTATCGGGCCTGGCTCGACCATCTGGTGCTGCTGTTTACAGGCCAGCAGTTGAGCGACGATGATCTGGTCGCCTTCACCCTCCATTTCGGCACATTGAAGGACTCGCTTCCCACCCATCAGTGCGAGGCAGGCGCTGAACTCAATGGCCATCCGAATGTCAGCGTGATTTCCAATGTGGTGGAGAACGGCGTTGCCATCGGCGTTCTCGGCGATGGCGAGGCGTGCTGGCACACAGACTACCATTTCAATTAGTGGCCCTATGCGGCAAACACCCTGTATGCGCTGGAAATCCCGCCCACCGGCGGACGAACCGGCTGGAGCAACATGTACCGCCGCCTATGAAACGCTCGATGCCGATTTGCGCGCGCGCATTCAAGGCCTGACCATCAAGCATGATGAGACCTACAACGCCGCCGGCATGTTGCGCCGCGGCTATGAGCTCGAAGACGATATCCGCATCTCACCCGGCCCCCATCCGATTGTGCGCACCCATCCCGAGACCGGTCACAATTTCCTCTATCTCGGCCGGCGTGTGCGCGCCTATGTGAACGGGCTGGAACTGTCACAATCAGAAGAATTGCTCGATGCCCTGTGGGCGTATGCCGAAAAGTCGGAGTTTCAGTGGATGCACGACTGGCGGGGGGGGGGGGGGCGATCTCATTCTGTGGGACAATCGCTGCATCATACACCATCGCGAGGCGTTCCCGTCCGACTCGCGGCGCATCATGCACAAGACCCAGACGGTCGGAGACCGACCGGTGTTAAAGCCATCGGCCAACGCGCTTGGCGCCCATCCGCGCGCCAGCCTCGACCTCACATGAACCCTGCCTAAACCTCGCATGAACGATCGCTTCCGGGTTGGTTCAGCCGCTGGCGGTCATTCTCCTCTTCAACGCTCGATCAGAGGAGAAAACCGATGGAACTTTCAACATTCGCAGGCGCGGCCATTGCCGCAATGATCGCCACTTCCCTACCAGCTCACGCACAAAACCAATACAGCCATCACTCGGCGCCGCAGGTTATTCAGGCCTCGTACTGCAATCATGGCCGCGTGCCAGTGAAGCGCGTCATTCACAAGCTGCGCTACAAGGGCTTTTATGACTTCCATGGTGTGAGAAAGTACAACCACACCTACAAGATCAAAGCCCGTGGTCCGCGTGGCAAGCTGGTCAGGATCACCGTCAACACCTGGTCGGGACGCATCATCGAAATCCGGCCGGTTCAGAACCATTATCGCTATGGCGGCAAAGACTACGGCAAGGGCTATGGCTGGAAGGACGGCTATGGCGGCAAACATGGCGGCGTCAGCTTTAGCGTCTGGCACTACTAGCCCCTCGCCAAACGGCCCAACGCGGGCTCCAACCCACTTTACGGGCCATCCGGATCGACCTATCCGGGTGGCCCTTTGCTGTAGTCCTCAGCCCTTGCGGATCAGCTGCCCGAGCGGGCGCACATCCTCAGCCTTTTCAAGATCCGAAAACATCGCGATGGCCTGTTCGGCAGCGCTGTCGCCGATCACCCGGCCTGCAATGCGGCGGAATTTTTGTTCGATTTCCTGCAATGTCGACGGATCGGCCGGATCGCCGTGCCACACATCCTGACGCCGCGTCGGCTTGGTGCTTGCAAAATCGGCATCAAGGCTCGGGTCGCACGACACCGTGACCTTCTCGATCAGGCCCTGGGTCACCGGATCAGCGAACGTTTCATCATTCAGCATCGGTGAATCGACCCAGCCATGAACCATGGTCAGCGCCATATGTAGGGGAATGAAATAATGCGCTTGCCGGTCGCCGTCGGACGAGAACTGCGCCCGATCATTGACGAAATTGAACAAGGCCTCGGTAAGTTTGACCTCGATTGCGGCGACAATGTCGATTGTCAGCTCATGCTCCTTGATCAGCCACAACAGCCCATCGATGGTGGTGCGCGAATAGCTCGCGACCGAGTGAAAGCTGAAGCCCGTGTCCTGAATGCCGAGCAGCCCGCCCATGCCGTTTTCGATCAGGCTGGTGTCGTACTCGTCCGCATAGGCATCGAGAAAGCCCTTGGCCGATGTACCGCCGCCTTCAAGAATCGTGTCCGATCCCGGTACCCCGGCTGAGGCGAGCTCAGCGGCATAGATGCCCTTCATCGTGTTGGGGCCCAGATGCACCGCGTAATAGGGCGTTGCGCCATGCGCCTCGACCAGCGCCGCGCCGCCGAATTTGGCCGCGTGGTTGAGCGCGTGGCGGGTCTGATCGCGATCAAGGCCCATCAGCCTGGCGGTCACGGCGGCAGCGCCGAATGGAGCAAACGCACCGGTGGTCTGGATGCCGCGGTGCAGTGCTGACGGGTTCATTGATGCCGCCATGCGCACAAAGGCTTCATATCCGCCAACCACGGCGGCAATGAAGTCGCGCCCGTTCGATCCGCGTTCCTCGCCAATCGCCAGCGCCGTGGACAGCATCGACGAATGCGGATGGCCGACCGAGGCGCGGTGGGTCTCCTGATAGGCGCTTGAAATCATCATGATCGAATTGGCAAAGGCGGCATAGCGCGAGGGCAGGCCAAACTACTTGCCGAGCACCGATGACGGTCCGTCATTGCCCCATTTCTGAACGATGCCGATCATCGGATCGAACAGCGGCTCCAGCGCCGCCGCATCCAGCCCGACACCGAGCCCGTCCAGAATGTGCATCTTGGCGTTGGTCACGATGTCATCCGATAGCGCATCGAACCGGCAGTCATGAACCCAGTCGCCGAGCGTGGTTGAAAGTGTCATGCGCGCCCCCTTGATCGCCGGCCTGCGGATTGATCCTCGCTGGCCTTTCCAGTCTTCATGATGCTACGCCTGACGCGCGCCAGCCACACTGAATTCAGGAAAAAGCTCTGCCCGATGTTGGGTTTTGAGGATCACCAGCTTCGTACGCCGCTGTTCGCGGCCCAGCGTTCCCGTGCGGTCGAAATACATCGATGGCGAACCGATATGGATAAATCGATGCACCCCGGCAGCACGCGCGCCATCGAGTAGCGCCCGGGTGACGTCGATATTGACCTGGTAAAGCAGCAATTCCGCGAAACGATGGCCGATCAGGCCGGTTCCACCTGCAATCAACATCCGCATCAGCGATCTTCCACCTGCGTGATGGTGCTAGAATCGCCATCGACTTCAGCGATCTGGCCGTCGGTCAATTTTGCACGAATTTCCGCGGTCGGATACTCGACGATCGGCACCGACCTTTCATACCACACCTCCGAGAGTAGGATCTCCGACACCATCAGCGTATCGATCTCGTCGACGATCATCGCCGCCGGGCCGGCTTTCTTGCGCACCAGATCGAGCAGCACCAGCCCGGTATGGATCGAGCCGATGCACGCTGGAACCGCCAGAACCTTGCCGGTGATCTTGGTGTTGTGCCAAGGGTGGTGGCGATCGTTCACTTCCGCGCGCCACAGCGGAAAGCCATTGCGGAACTTGGTGAAGGCGGCGCGGTGAAGTTGACCGCCTGGTCGGTTGAGAGCAAGGGGCCGCGCGCCCGGCCGCCAAGCACCGGTTTTCCGGAAAATGAGGTCATGATGCAATCAGGATTTCACGCCAGCTGCGATAAGTGAATCTTCGAGATTTCCGTAGCTCGCGCCACTCAGATAGTAGTACAGCTTGCCGGAATTGGTCAGCACCGTCTTGTTTTTAGGCGACAGGCGCAAGGTCAGCCCGGCAAGTGGGCAATGGGTGTGCAATTCAACGCCCGCCTCGACCAGCTGATCATGAAGCGGCAGCTTGCGCAGCGCCTCATAATCGCCCGGCACGATATGAACAGCGTCTTGCGTGAGACTTGCTTGCCGACGAAATGTTGCCCCACCTGTTCGACCTCATTAAGCGTCATCTGCGGGCAACCGAACACTACCATGCCAGACTCGGCCTGGGCCGGCCGGTCGAGCCGGTGTCCTTCTGGGTGATGGTGATTGGTCTCGGCCGGCGCTCCGTCAAACGCTGCGTCGAGCGATGGACATTCCGGCGTCAGGCCTTCGACATGAAACATGGTGATGCCGCCTGATGCTGCCATCGACGCGCCCAGATTTTTCAGCTGCACTTGGTCGAACGGATATTGGGTCAGCACCGGAATGCAGTCTACAATGCTCTCGCCGATGACAAAGCCCAGCGCATCGTCGTCCATCTCGTCAATATCGAGCTTGATCAGAACCTCGCCGCGCTGATGCTCATCATGCAGCAGCTCGAAATCAGGCGTCAGCCCGGTCACCGCCACGCACGCATCGACCATGATCGAGTTGCGCTTGGCGCGCGCGCCGATGACCGAATTGGCATAGATCACCGCCGAGGATTCCGCCCAGCCGAGCACATCGCCGAACTCAGGAAAATTGGCGCTCATACTAAGAAATGCGGGAATAGTTTGGCGTCACGCCGAGCTTGGCCAACTGGCCTTCATACTTTTTCTGCTTGGCAAATGCCACAAGCCGGTTCTGCATCGAATAGTCGTAGCCGGGGCACGGGTCCAGCGTGGTGCGCACCTTGACCTTGACGCCGGCCCTGATCAGCTTGTCGAGCAGTCCGTAATAGCCGGTGAACGAGGTGATCGCGAAGCTGCCGGTGAGGTGTGCGCTCTTGATCTCCACCAGCCGCGGTGCATCGAAGGTCTCGCCGTAACGCACCAGTGTCTTCATCGCCAGCGCCATTTCCGGTCCGTCGGCGCCGTCAAGTATTGCCTGCTGTTCAGGGGATAGGTTCACGCAATGACTCCAAACCTTAAGAGACCTACATATCACGCGTCTCTGTCGCAAAGACGCAGATGCTCTGCCGGGCAAATTTCAACGGCGCAAGGCCACGCCTGCAAGGTCTCGTCAACGAGATGGTCGGGACGGGCCAGCCTAGCTGGTCAATGTGCGTTTAACATAGTCGCGCCAACAGGCAAGGCGGGTGCGGCGCACATCATCTTCCATCGCCGGCTCGAACCGGCGCTCAAATCTCCAGGCCTTGGCAAAGCCCTCGCGTCCTGGCCACACGCCGGCCTTGTAACCGGCAAGCCAAGCCGCACCCAGCGCCGTAGTCTCGAGTATTTCGGGGCGGTCGATCGGGCTTGCCAGAATGTCGGCAAGAAACTGCATGGTCCAGTCGCTGGCCACCATGCCGCCGTCGACGCACAGGATTGTACGCCGTCCGGTGCCCAGTCCGCATGCATGGCCTCGATCAGATCGGCGGTCTGGAAACAAACCGATTCAAGCGCGGCGCAGGCAAGTTCGGCAGGCCCGGTGGCGCGTGTCAGGCCTAACATCGCACCGCGCGCATTGGCGTCCCAATGGCGCGCTGCCGGTGTTGATCAGCGCAAAGCAGCCGGTTCCATAGGTGGCCTTGACCACGCCGGTCTCAAAGCAAGACTGGCCAAGCGTTGCCGTCTGCTGGTCTCCGGTAATGCCAAGGATTGCGATCTCGCTACCGAACAGGTCCTTTTGAGTGGTGCCGAATTCAGCCGCGCTGTCGCTCACTTCCGGCAACATGCCCGCTGGAATATCAAGCAGTTTCAGGATGTTATCATCCCAGCGCCCGGCGCCGATGTCATAGAGCATGGTGCGCGCGGCATTGGTCGCATAGGTGATATGGTGCTTGCCGCCGGTGAGGTTCCATATCAACCAGCTATCGACGGTGCCAAAGGCGAGCGCGCTCGCTTTTGCCCGCCCCCCGCGCGCCTTCCACATTGTCGAGTATCCAGGCGATCTTGGTGGCGGAAAAATATGGATCGAGTAGGAGGCCGGTCGATGCCGTGATTGCCGCCTCATGGCCGGCGGCTTTCAACTGCGCGCAAAAATCAGCCGTGCGCCGGTCCTGCCAGACAATGGCGTTGTAGACCGGCTCGCCGGTTCTGTGATCCCAGACCAGCGTGGTTTCGCGCGGCAATGTCCGATGCCCTGAGCCCGGCCTGCTCCAGCGCCAATTTGACCGTCGCCACGCTGGTGCGCCACAGATCGGCCGGATCATGTTCGACCCATCCCAAGCGCGGGAAATGCTGTTCAAATTCCACCTGTCCCACACCCGCGACTGAAAACGTATCGTCGAACACCATGGCGCGCGATGACATTGTTCCCTGATCTATCGCCAGAATATGACCACTCATGGATAAGGGCAGGGGCGTTCACACGAAGCGGAACACGATCAGCCAATAGACAGCGGCAATGCCAACACCGCCCCATAAAGACGAGCCAAGCGAGCAATATATAGGCGGTACCGAGCAGCGAGATAAACAGCCGGTCGCCGCGCGTGGTTGATAGCGTCAGGATGCCGCGACGTGGCGCACCGCCGGGCGCAATCAACTCCCATACCGTCATGCTGACAAGGCAAAATGCGATGAACCCGAAAAACGCCGCCGTCGGCCAGGTCCACGCCATCCAGCTCAGCCCCATATGCCGTCCTCCCGCGCCTGCCCGGCTCTAGACCCGGCCGAGCGCAAGTCCCTTGGCGATGTAGTTGCGCACGAAATAGATCACGAATGCCCCGGGAATGATGGTGAGCACCCCGGCCGCCGCCAATAGCCCCAGCTCATAACCCGACAAGCTTGCCGTGCAAGTCATGGTCGCCGCGATCGGCTTTGCCTCCACCGCGGTCAGCGTCTTGGCGAGCAACAGCTCAACCCATGAGAACATGAAGCAGAAAAACGTGGCAACGCCGATGCCCGCGGCAATGGTCGGTATGAAGATCTTGACGAAAAACCGGTGAAACGAATAGCCGTCCACATAGGCCGTCTCGTCGAGCTCCTTGGGCACGCCGGACATGAAGCCTTCGAGGATCCAGACGGCGAGCGGCATATTGAACAGCGTATGCGCCAGCGCCGCGGCGATATAGGTGTCGAACAGCCCAATCGCCGAATAAAGCTGGAAGAAAGGCAGCGCGAACACCGCCGCCGGTGCCATGCGGTTGGTGAACAGCCAGAAGAACAGGTGTTTATCGCCGAGGAAGCGGTAGCGCGAAAATGCGTAAGCCGCCGGCAGCGCCACCATCACCGACAGGACGGTGTTGATCGACACATAAATCAGCGAATTGACATAGCCCATATACTAGGTCGGATCAGTGAGAATGGTTTCATAATTGGCGGTGGTGAATTCCTGCGGCGACAGCGAAAACGCGACCAGAATCTCGTTGGTGGTCTTGAACGACATCGCCAGTAGCCAATAGATCGGCAGCATCAGAAACACGATGTACAGCGTCGGCACCAACCAGCTAAGGCGTCTCATCACTGCTCTTCATTGCGGGTCATCATCGCATAGAAAATCCAGTTGAACAGAAGAATGATCAGGGAGTGGATCAGCGACATTGCCGTCGCCGGCCCGAGGTCGAACTGGCCAAGCGCGATCTTGACCAGATCGATCGACAGCAGTGTCGTGGTATTGTCGGGCCCGCCGCCGGTGAGCACGAACGGTTCGGTATAGATGTTGAATGAATCCATGAACCGCAGCAGCACCGCGATGGTCAGTACCCGCTTCATTTTTGGCAGCTGGATGTAGCGGGAGATCGCCCACGACCCGGCGCCGTCGATCTTGGCGGCCTGGTAGTAGGTATCCGGGATCGACACCAGCCCCGCATAGGCAAGCACCACCACCAGCGATGTCCAGTGCCACACATCCATGATGATCACCGTGAACCAGGCGTCGGTCGGATTACGGGTGAAGTTGTAGTCGATCCCCATGGCATTGAGGCCGTGCCCCATCATGCCGATATCGAGCAGCGCGAAAATGTTCCAGATCGCGCCCACCACGTTCCACGGAATCAGCAGCGGCAGCGCCATGAGGATTAGGCACACCGAAACCCACATGCCCTTGCACGGCATGGCGAGCGCTATGGCAACGCCCAGCGGCACTTCGATGGCGAGAATCGTAAAGGTGAAGAACAACTAGCGGCCAAGTGAGGCATGGAAGTATTCAGAGGCGAGGACTTCCTCAAACCATCACAGCCCGGCCCAGAAAAATGTATTGGCGCCGAATATCTCCTGCACAGAATAATTGACCACCGTCATCAGCGCAATGATGGCGTTGAACGCCACCAGGACCAGCACCGGCAGCACGAACAGCCACGCTTTCTGATTGTTGATCTTGTTCATTGCCGTCTCATTCCACAATCCAGCCATCGTGATAGATGCGCGTCATCTTGGTATCGAACTTGATGCGCGCCTTGTCCGCCGCGACCCCCACATCCTCATCCACCAGCATCTTGATGATGTGCTGTCCGAGGCGGGGGTCGACCACCCGGTAGCGCCCGGCATCGGAGACCTTGACAATATCCACCGGCGGCCAGCCGCGCGCGGTAAACGACACGAACTCCGGTCTTACTCCGATTTGTAATCGGCCGGTCTGCAGCCCGTCGCCGCCATTGGTGACTGGCTTGGCATTCGATGCCGCGACCTGGTGCCCGTCGATTGCCGATTTTCCGTCCTGCCATTCGCAATCGAGCACATTCATGCCGGGAGAGCCGATGAAATGGCCGACAAAGGTGTGGCGCGGCTCTTCAAACAACTCGATCAGTGTTCCGATCTGTACCACCTCGCCAAGGTCCATCACCATCACCCGGTCGGCGATGGTCAGCGCCTCGATCTGATCGTGGATGATATAGATCATGGTGCGCGTGAGCTCCTTGTGAAGCCCTTCATTTTCGAGCGCAGCACCCATTTCAGATGAGGATCGATCACCGTCAGCGGCTCGTCGAACACGATGACATTGACGTCCGAGTGCACCAGCCCGCGGCCCAGTGAAATCTTCTGCTTTTCGTTCGCCGTCAGCCCGGCAGCGCGCCGGTCGAGCGATTGGTTTGAACTCAAGCATATCGGCGATCTGATCGACCCGCGGGGCAATCTCCGATTCCGCGATTGCGCAGGGGAAACGCCAGATTCTGATGCACCGTCATGGTGTCGTAGACCACCGGAAACTGGAACACCTGCGCGATATGGCGCTGGTCGGGCGGCAGGGCGGTGACATCGCGCCCGTCAAACAGCAAGCACCCGTCCCTCGGTCGGGGTTAAAAGGCCGGAAATGATGTTGAGCAGCGTTGTCTTGACACAGCCGGACGGGCCGAGAAGCGCATAGGCGCCGCCATCTTCCCACTCCACATCGAGCTGCTTCAGCGCCCAGTCGGCGTCCGAGGAGGGGTTTGGCATGTAGGAGTGGCGCATTTTCCAGAGTAACTGTCGCCATCGCCCGCCTGCCTCACGCTTCCACGCGGTTGCCGGTGACGTCGAAATAGATCGCCTGGCCGATTTGCGCGTAGAGCACCGCATCCTCGCCGATCTCGAACGGGTGCACACCGTGTGACTGGGAGACCCAGACCTCGCCGCCAAGGTCGAAATGAACCACGTTTTCAGAGCCCGGAATCTCGGTCACCAGTACCTTGCCGTTGGCCGGAAAGGTAGCGGCCTCGCTCTTGCGCGGCTCGATATGGTGGGGGGATGGCGATGGTGTACTCACCATCGGGCCAATGCCCGGCCTGATCGCCAACGTCCCATTCAGGACCATTGGCCAGAGCAATGGTGCCGCCGCGCTTGGTTACGCTCGCCATGTTGATCGGCGGATCGGAAAACACTCTTGCTGCGAGCAGGCTTTCCGGCTCGCGGTAGATCCGCGAGGTGGGGCCGTATTGGACCACATGGCCTTCATGGAGGAGGGTGGTGTGCGCCGAGCAGCACAAAGCCTCGACCGGCTCGGTGATGGCATAGACCACGGTGCAGGGCCGGTCGGCGAACAGGCCCCCTGGCACCGCGCCCTCGGCCAACCGGGCCAACTGGACTGGAACATGACGTACCGGCCGTGTGTGACGATCCCGGCGACGATCCTGATCGGCGTCTCCTTCACGCCGGTCGGCGACCATCGCCTGACCGCCTCCGGCAGACCCGGCGTGCGCATGAAGTTACCGGGATTGCAGGCGAGCGCATGATGCCGGCGCGGCACTCGATGTTCCGGAACCTCCGGCATGACAGCCGGGTGCGCACAATCGCGTTCCTGCCTTCCTCGATGTGCTGCCCGGCCGTGCCGCGCCGGTCGCAGAAGGTGAGAGCCTCTATCAATCCTGCTTGTTCGTCCGATTTTCTTTGATTTCGGCGCGGCGTGGTCATCTGAACCGGTCTTGTGTTTCGGATGCAGCGACTTGCCCCGCTTTCAGAGCGTTCCTGGTTGCTATTGAACGGACACGTCCTGTGATCAGATCAGGGGGTGACGCTGCCTCCGAGTTGGACCAGGCGGCGGATGTTGCAGGCGATGTCTGTCATGCCGAGGGTTGCAGAACGCCGAACTGCCGGATCGCCGCACCGGTGTTGAACACAAACAGCGGATGGCAGCAGGTGCAGGCGAAGTGCCCATTCCAAGCGGTGCCTTCCTGATCGCCATGGAATCCATGTCGAGCACGATGGCCCTGGGCGGATGCCGCGCGTGCCCCCGGTCAATCCGTTGCCCCGACAGATCGGCCGGTGCGGGGAGGTTTTCGTCACCGGCAGGGAACTCTGTCTCCAATCGCCCCATACGGACGGCGCACACGGCCTGCCCGGCTACGGCGCGACCGTCGACAATCCATCGCATCGCGGGATCGCGTCCCGGGCGGTCGGCGTCGTTTACGTCCTCATAGCCACCGAGGCGGCCGAAGACGGATCGGCGAAACAATCCCCTCATCGCGTGCCGGCCGTTCTTGCCGGTGCGCGGATCGACAGGCTCATGGCCGGCCATGTCCGTCAAGCCGAACGCGCCATGTCGGTGGTGATTCCGCAACCGTGGAACTCAAGCTTCAGGCGGCGATCGAAATCGAGCCGAAGAGGCCCGTCAACCGGTTCACCCGCCGGGTTCGCCATATGCCGCGCCACAAAATGCGCTCAAGACATTGCTTCTCATCACGGAACCGACGATCAATCACATCAATCAATGGAGCCATATGGGAAATGCGGGGTTAATGTAACTTAGGATTATCTTGTTACGCTTGATTTAGTGGGCTGGTGTTATCTGGTCGAACGGTGAAACCCCAACCCGCGCTGTTCGCAATATTGTTGGGTTGGCAAGACTGCCGGAAAAACGTGCAGCGATTGTAAGAGGGAGGCAGGTATGAAGCCGATCAAAGTAGCGAATTTGAACGAACTGGAAGACCGCAAACCGGCTTATGCGCTGGTTGGCGAAGTAGATCTTGTCGTTGTGCGGTTCGATGCGGAAGTCTCGGTATTTTATGGCTGCTGTTTGCACCGAGGCGCGTTGATGGCCGATGGATTTGTCCGCGGTGACAACCTCATTTGCGGGGTTCATGACTGGGACTACCGTCTCGACAGTGGTGTTTCGGAATACAGTAACAACGAAGCGCTACCGAAGTTTTCTTGCTGGGTCGAAGATGACGCGGTTCTGGTCGACACCGATGAGATCGAAGCCTGGGCGAATGATCATCCCCAGCCGTTTAATCTCGATGCCTATCTGGGGCTTTATACTGATACCAGCCACGGTATCGAGGAGGAGCCCTATACCGGACTGATCCAGCACTACGCCCGGTTCGGGCTGGAAAAGACCGGCCCTCATGGCCAGGTCGCGGCGATGGGTGTGCCGCGCGGTGAATTGCCGGATTGGAACGACATTCAGATCCTGACCGCCCAGCTGCATCGCCTGCCGCTACTCGACGAGGAGCCTGTCGGCACCGCGGTCGTGATCGGCCCCAATGCGCAAAAGCCGCTCAAGCTCGCCATACCCTTGTTTGTTTCTGACATGAGCTTTGGCGCCTTGTCGGCTTCGGCCAAGGTTGCGCTGGCGCGTGGGGCGGAGCTTGCAGGCACCGGCATATGTTCGGGCGAGGGTGGAATGCCGCCCGAGGAACAGGAAGCAAACCCGCACTATTTCTATGAGCTTACCTCTGTGCGCATTGGCTTTTCCTGGGACAAGATCGACAAGGTGCAGGCGTTCCATTTCAAGGACGGGCATCTGCCCGGCGACAAGGTCAAGGGCCTGATCGCCGAAATGCGCGGATTGCCGGAAGGTACCGCGGCGACCTTGCCTTCGCGCTTTCCCGACTGGAGCGATGTGTCTGAGATCAGGGAATTCACTGACGAGGTGCGCTCGCGCATCGGTGGTATACCGATTGGCTACAAGCTCTCGGCCCAGCACATCGAAAAGGATATCGATGCAGCGCTTGAAGTCGGCGTCGATTACATCATCCTTGATGGGCGAGGTGGCGGCACCGGTGCGGCACCGATCATCTTCCGCGACAATATTTCAGTGCCGACAATCCCGGCACTGGCACGCGCGCGCCGTCATTTCGACCAGACAGGTCGCGGCGATGTATCGCTGGTGATCACCGGTGGCTTGCGCAAACCGGCTGACTTTGTAAAGGCGATGGCGCTTGGCGCCGATGCTATCGCGATGTCGAACGCTGCCATGCAGGCGATCGGCTGCATTGCCCTGCGCGCCTGCCACACCAATAACTGCCCGGTCGGCATCGCCACCCAGAAGCCGCATCTGGTATCGCGCCTGGTGGTTGAGAAATCAGCGCTGCAGCTCAAGAATTTCTTCGATGCCTCGGTGGAATTGATGCAGGTGATGGCGCGCGCTTGCGGCCACGATCACTTCATCGACTTCACGCTCGATGATCTCACAACCTTCAAACCCGAAATGGCCGAACTGTCAGGCGTTGCCTTTGCGGGTGCAGGCGCGCGTTGATGCACAGGCGCAGGAGCTTTGAGCCAGCATGAGCACGGCGGAAACCATAGTGCGCATTGTCGAGGTCTACGGATTTGCCGGGATGGCGGTTGCGGCCCTGTTTCTGACCATTGGCATTGATCGCGTCGACCCTTCAGCTCGCGGTTCATATATGTTTCGCCCGCTGATCGCCCCAGGCGTGGTGGTGCTGTGGCCGCTGGTGCTATTGCGCTGGCTGGCGCTGGAACGCGGAGCCACCCAGACCGCCCCCCGGCAAAGGCCACATCACACGGCCCATGCCCGCATCTGGACCATTCTGGCGCTCATTCTGCCGCTGGCACTGCTTGCCCTTATGGTGATGCGCCAGACGGCGCCATTGGACCGCCCGGCGGTTCAGATCAGCCAGGGCGGTGAGCGCCAATGAGCGTCAAATACGGTCCGGTTGGCTGGAACCGTAACAAGCTGATCTACGATTTTGTGCTTTTGGCCGCAGTGATCCTTTATATCCTGATCTATCTGCGTGTCGCACCCTCGTTCGCCGATCAGACCCGGCCGTTGAGCGGCGCCATATTGCGCATGCAGGCATTCGGCAGTTGCGCCTTCCTGATGCTGACGCTGATTGTCAGCATCGGTCCTCTGGCGCGTCTCGATACCTGCTTTCTGCCGCTCCTCTACAATCGTCGCCATTTCGGCGTCCTGACCTGCACGATTGCCTTTGTCCATGTCTCTTATGTGCTCGGCTTTTACTTCGCCTTCAGCCCCACCGATCCGTTCGTTGCCTTGCTTTCGGCCAATTCGAGCTTCGGCCAGATCATTGGATTTCCGTTCGAATTGTTCGGCATATGTGCGCTTGCCCTGCTCACGATACTGGCGGTGACCAGCCATGATTTCTGGCTTAGCTTCCTGACCCCGCCGGTGTGGAAGGCGATCCACATGTCGGTTTATGTGGCCTATGCCGCAGTCGTCATTCACATCGCCCTTGGCTATCTTCAGGCTGCCGCAAGCCCGGTCTTCGCCATGGTGGTGACGGCATCGACCCTCACAGTCAGTGCGCTGCATTTCGCAGCTGCGCGCAAGACCCGGTCGCTCAATGCTGGCGAGTGCCTTGATGCCGGTGGTACCGAATGGTTCGATGCCGGCGATGTGGGAGATATTGAAGATGGCCGCGCCATCATTGTCGCCACACCCTTTGGCGAACGTGTAGCGATATTTCGCAATGGCGCCACGCTATCTGCCGTCAACAATGTCTGCGCCCATCAAAACGGGCCATTGGGCGAAGGCCGCGTGATCGATGACTGTGTGACCTGTCCATGGCATGGCTTCCAGTACCGCCTTGCCGATGGTTGTGCGCCGTCGCCATTCACTGAAAAGATCGCCACTTATCGCCTGCGCTGCGAGGCAGGGCGGGTAATGCTTGACCCGCATCCCAATCCACCAGGAACGCCTGTCAAGCCAGTGCCGATCCCGGATTTTGAGCCATGAGCAAACCAGATCGCGCACCGTTCTATGTCGGCTATCTGAACCAGGTGCCTCAGCCTTTGGCGATATTTCTGATGATATTTGCCGCTGCGTTTCTCGGCGCCATGATCGGGCTTGCCTTCTCCTTGAGTGCCAGTGTCGGCGATCCGGGTAATGCGCGTATTGTGTTCGAGGAGGGCCGTCAAAAACTCCAAGGCCGCTTGCGCCTTGATCCATATCCGGTTCTCCACTTGCCGGCGAACGGTAATCAGGGGCCGCGGGCGGTCTTGTTGGCGGGGCCTGGCAAGCGGGGGGCTGGCCTCAAGGTTGCTGAGCTCGACGGTCAATTGGTTGAAGTTGAAGGAGGGCTTCTCAGGCGCAGCAATATCGACATGCTGCAAATGCGAGGCCCGGGCTCTGTCAGGCAGTTGGACACAGATGCAGCGCATGCGCTTGAAGATTATCAGCCAGCGCCGGCGCGCAGTTTCGGTCGCTGGCGGCTAACCGGCGAGGTTTGCGATGGCAAATGCGCGCAAGGAGCGATGCGCCCCGGGCGCGGGCTTGCTCACAAAGCCTGCGCCAATATCTGTCTGATCGGCGGCACGCCACCGGTTTTCATCTCCTCGGGCGCGGTCGATGGTGAGTCCTATTTTCTGCTCGCTGATTCTACTGGCGGCCCCCTAGCCGATGAAGTCTACGATATTGTGGCGCTGATTGTTGAAATTGAAGGCGAGGTCGAGCGGCGCGACGATCTCATGGTGTTGCGGATCGATCCCGGCACGGTAAGAGTGCCATGAAATGAAGGCTGCCTTTACATTCCTCACTACCGTCGCCATGGTGGTCCTTGCCGGTCTCATCGCCTGGCTCTCATGGGAGTATTCACGCCCGCTTCTGGGCCAAATACTGCCCCAGCCGTTCCGGGGTTTCATTCTTGAAATGCGCTTTCTGGTCTCCCTCGTTGCCGTTGTTGCGGTTTTGAGTGTTGCCGAAAGGCTGATCGGCTGGATAAGCAGCAAGCTCGATCTTGGCGGGTGAACCGTGACGAACTGTTGTCCATGGGGCACCGTTTTGTGGGTTGGCTGCTACGGCTTGATTTTGCCGCCTATCGCGATCATTCTCGCCCGATTGCGGCAGGAATAGGTCCGCCATGGCCACCGATGACCGGCGCGTGAGACGGCCCCGCGGAGCTTTCGCTTTATGACTGTTGGCCAACCCAAGCTCGTGCTTGCGAGCGGATCGGTACGGCGCCTGGCCTTGCTTCAGCAGGTCGGCGTTCAGCCGGGTTCCCTAAGACCCGTTGATATTGACGAAACTCCCGGCCGGCGCGAATTGCCGCGCGTTCGCGCGCGCCGTCTCGCTCGCGCCAAGGCTGAAATGGCGCGTGCCGCCAATCAGAAAGACCCGGAATTGAAGGATGCGCTGGTGCTTGGCGCCGATACCGTGGTCGCCATTGGACGGCGCTCAATTCCAAAGCCTACTCTGCTTGAAGAAGCAGCTTATGCGCTGCGCATGTTGTCTGGCCGCGGACACCGGGTCTACACCGCGGTCTGTCTCATAGATTCCAAAGGGCGTATGCGTGAGCGCACGGTCGAAGCGCGGGTGCGTTTCAAGCGTCTGTCGCGCGATGAGATCGAAAGTTATCTGGCAAGCGGTGAGTGGCGCGGCAAAGCCGGCGGCTATGCGATTCAAGGACTCGCCGGCGCGTTTGTGGTGCGCATTGCCGGGTCCTATTCCGCTGTTGTCGGACTGCCGTTGCATGAAACCGTGAACCTGCTGGTCTCTGCCGGCTACCGTGTGCACTACAATTGGCTGATGTGCGTCAGTGACGACTAGTTGTTCAGTCCCGTCATCTTGTAGATCGGATTGCCATTGAATTTATCTGGCTCTGAAGTCCGGATTTTGCAGATATATTCGTAATGCGTCAGGACGTTGAGGGTCTTTAGCCTTCGGGCGAAATTGCAGGATGCCATGAAGTCTGCCGGATGTGTGCGCAGCTGATCATGATTGTCGTCGTGATAGCGTTTGACGGTGGCGTCTTTGATCGTCCGGTTGATCCGCTCGACCTGGCCGTTGGTCCATGGATGGCTGGGCCTGGTCAGCCGGTGTTCAATCCCGTTGGCGTGGCAGATCATGTCAAAGCGCATGGGCCGGGAATAGATCGTGTTTCGGTTCCGTGGCTGCGCGGCGAACCGGATGCCATTATCGGTCAGGATCGTGTGGATGTGATACGGGACGGCTTCGAGCAGATGTTCAAGGAACTCCCGGGCTGTCTTGCGGTTGGCCTTGTCTACGAGCTGAGTGACCGCAGATTTTCTGGTCCGATCAATGGCTGCGAACAGCTACAGCCTGTCCTCGGCGGTCTGGACCTCGGCGATGTACATGTGGAAGCCCCCGATTGGATAGCTCTTGAAACGCTGCCGCTTTGGTGTGTCCCCTTCGACGTCAGGCAAGCGCGATATGCCATGCCGTTGCAGGCACCGATGCAGGGCCGACCGTGTCAGGCGCGGGATTGACGGCTGAAGGGCATGGAGGCAGTCATCCAGCGGAAGCAACCTGTGCCGCCGGAAGGCAACGATCATCGCCTCCTCGGCTTCACTGAGAACGGTTGAGCGCGGTTCCTTCGGGCCTGTCTTGCGATCCTCAACCGTCTGCCGTTTCCGCCACCTGGCAATCGTCTTGGGGTTGACACCCGGTTCCCGGCTCAGTTCCGCGATCGCTGTATTGCTGCTCTGACAGCGTGCGTGGTCGTGGCGCTCGCGTGACGAACCTGTCCCATAATGCTTTCTTCCATTCCAACGAAAGCATCACACCATCAAACCGCAGGATCAAACAACTAGTACTGGCGACATGAATGACGTCATCTCCTCCCACAATGTTGAAAAATTCTATATTTTTGACTGTAGCGTGACACCGGGTTTGATCACAGCGCAGGTCATCTGTAACGGCCGTTTTTGTCATATCAGCGGTGGCCAGGTATTGGTTTTGTCGCTTCAGATCATCTCTCTCTCAAACACCTTTCAACATCCATTTGAAGGACCTCATTTCTTCGGCGTCTCCGGCGCTTCGACCTCGATTGTGGTTATGAAGCCCGCCGAGCGTTCAAATGAGTGCGCGACGGCTCGTGCGCGCCACATGCCATTCTCCGCGGGCCCGAAGCCGCTGGCGCTCACATCGGCTTCCGCAGTTGCATCGACACGGCCATATTGGGTAAAAGTGAACCGCCCCGGTTTTACTGGAGACTTTTTTGTTCCAAACCTATGCGACTTTATCAAGGGCGTTCATGCTTGCATGGAAGGCGTCCTCCATTTCCTGCGGCGGTCGGTGGCCGATGGCGCCGTGTAGCCGCTCTGTGTTGTACCAACTGACCCATTGCAGGGTTTCCCAATCAACCCGGGCCACGAATTTCCACGGCCCGAAGAACTCGATGACCTCAGTCTTGAACAGGCCGATGACGCTTTCCGCCAGGGCGTTGTCATAGCTGTCGCCAATGCTGCCGACCGAGATGTCAATCCCGGCCTCCCCCAGACGTTCGGTATAGCGGATTGACAGATACTGGCTGCCGCGGTCCGAGTGATGGATCAACCCGCTGCCTTCAGCCGGACACTGCTGGCAGATCGCCTGGCTCAAGGCATCCGGCACGAAGCCCGTCGTCATGGACGTCGAGACGCGCCAGCCCACGATCTTGCGGGCGAAGACATCAATGACAAAGGCCACATAGACCATCCCCATCCAGGTCGACACGCAGGTGAAGTCCGACACCCGGATCTGGTTGGCAGAGATCCGGGTGGGCGCGGTGGCGGTGAAGTCGCGATTGACCTTGTCATCCGGGCAGGACTGCGCCGGATCAGGGATCGTGGTTCTCTTCCTGCCGCGCGTAACCCCTTGTAATACATGCTCTCTCATGAGCCGCTCTACAGTGCACCGTGCGATATCCCTGTCTTCCCGGCGCAACGGGTGCCAGACTTTGCGGGCTGCGTATCTGCCTTTGCTCTCGTCATGGACACGCTTGATCTCCTTCAGGTCTGTCGCATCCTGCCGGGCTCGGTCTGACGCCAAATCAGGATCCCGGGCGATGGCCGCATGCCTGTAGCAGCTCGATGGGCGATCGGCAGCACACGGCAGGTCGGCTCGACCCCAAAGTCCCCTTGATGCTCTTCAGTGCAGGCAATCATTTGCGGAACGGGCAGTCGAGCTCCGCCTGTGCAAAATACGCGGACGCCTTCTTCAGGATCTCGTTGGCCTGGCGTAGCTCTTTATTCTCGCGCTCCAACGCCTTGAGCCGGGCGCGCTGGTCACTGGTCAAACCGTCGCACTCACCGGCGTCTCCAGCAGATCGGCGCCCTGCAGGAAGACACCGGGATTGCAGGCCGATGCATGAAGCTGAAGCCACACCTCGTTCCGCGCCATGCCCTTGCAGGAAAGACGCGTCCGATTGACCGACTGCCTGCCTTCCTCGACATGCCGTTCGACCCTGGAGACGACCCGCCATGGTTTGTCCCGTGACGCGGCCTGATACGCGAAGTCGCCGCAAATGCCCCGCACATGGGTCGGCGGGCGACCCGCGGGGCACTTGAGCACAGGCGCAATCCTGCTTTCCGGAACAACGGTCTTCCCAGGCCGGATGGCGCAGGAACAGCCTTCCGCCTCCGGCGTCTTGTAGAGCTCCGGGACAGCAAAAGCGGCATCGGTCCGGAAGAACCGCATCAGCTCACGATCCGCATATCGCGCCAACACCGGCTTGAGCACATTTTCCCGGCCATCGGCGCTGTGAACATTGCCGGGGCGCAATGAACGGCGTTCGAGGCGGCCAAGCCGGTTAAGGACGAACAAAGGATGATGGCACATGCAGCCGAAATGCCCGTTCCAGGCGGTGTTCTCCTGCGCGCCATGGCGCGGGCCGACCGAACCGCCCATGTCCGGTGTGATCCATTCGGGCGCCATCGCGGCGTGAGCCCGATCGATCTATTGACCGGATACGTCCGCCGGCGCACCGCGATTGTCGGCGGCCGCCGACACCTCGGTCTCGAACCGACCCATCCGGCCGGCAGACGCAGCCTCGGCATCAACGCCACACCCTCCGACCACCTGCCGCATCAACGGATCGAGCGCCGGACGGTCCGCGTCGTTCACATCATCATATCCGGCCAATCGCCCGAAGACCGACTGCCGCAAAAGCCCGACCATGGAATGCAGACGGTTGTGGGCGGTTCGCGTATCTCCGAGAGGACCGCCGGCAATATCGTTCAATCCCGGGGTCTCGTCCAACGCCCGGATCGGCAACGGGCCACCGTCGGAACCGATCTTCGAGTCATGGAATTCCAGCCGCACTCGACTGTCGAAACCGAGCCTGATATCACCCGTTTCGTCTGCACCCTGCGGGCGATCCGTGATCCGCACCCTACAGCCCACACAACATGCTGAAATATAACATGTTACCGGCCTGTCGGAGGCGCGAAAACGTCACGGTACTTGGGAAATGTGGGCTTATAGAGGTCGGAATGGCGCGGCGGCGCACATGACGAGGTAGGGCTGTTGGCAAGCTGCTATCGCTCGGCAATGTCGATTGCGGCCGACAATTGCTTTGCTTCACTGGACTTCCTGGCAATCTCGACTGGCATATACGGTTTTCCCACGACGCGGGCGGCCGAAATTTCGGTTCAGGAAATCCGGGCGCATCTGGATCGTGAAGATTGGCCGAAACAAGTGGTGCTGTGCTGTTTTGGCGGCGAGCCCACCGCGATCATGCGCGAGGCGCTGACACGGCACGGTTGAAGTCCCCGCATTGGTCATTGACCGCAAGGTGTGCGGCCCTTTATCGTCCGCTCTGACGGTTCCCGTTGCGGGATGAAATGGAACCCGGTGCGGCCGACCCAAATCGGGGGCTTGATCCGGGACCGACAAGAGCCGCTGGCAGCCATGCCCGGGGCCCGTCATTGCGATGATGCTGAGCGACGGACTCCGACAATGCCACAGATCGAAAATTCCACCGCTTCCCTGTTTGCGCCAGAATTGGCCGATGGCCGCACCGGCGTGATGATTTGCGGCCATGGTAGCCGCGATCAGGCGGCGGTGGCCGAGTTCGCGCAATTGGCCATGACCGTGCGTCAACGCCTTGCCGATATGCCGGTCGATTATGGCTATCTTGAATTCGCAACGCCGGTCATTGGCGACGGTCTGGACCGGCTGCGCGGGGGCGGTGTGACTGAAATTCTGGCGGTTCCGGCAATGCTGTTCGCCGCTGGCCACGCTAAGAACGATATTCCCTCCGCGCTCAACGCCTATGCCCACGACAATGATTGTTTTTCCATTCGCTATGGCCGTGAGCTTGGTATCGATCCGCGGATGTTGCGTGCTGCCGCCGCGCGGATCGAGGAAGCGCTGGCGCCGCTCAAATCCGTTGACCGGCATGATACATTGCTGGTGGTGGTCGGACGCGGCGCCTCCGATCCCGACGCCAATTCCAATGTTGCCAAGGTGATGCGGCTTTTATGGGAGGGGCTCGGATTTGGGTGGGGCGAGACCGCCTATTCGGGCATCACCTTCCCGCTGGTTTCACCGGCGCTGGAGCGTGCGGCGCAGCTCGGTTTCAAACGCATTGTTGTTTTTCCCTATTTCCTGTTCACCGGCGTTCTGGTCAAACGCATCTATCAGGCGACCGATCAAGCGGCGGAGGCCTTCCCCGACATCGAGTTCATCAAGGCGCCCTATCTTGGCGATCATCCGCAGGTCGTCGACACGCTGATCCACCGGGCCAGTGAAATCATCGACGGCAGCGGTGTGATGAACTGCCAGATGTGCAAATACCGCGAGCAGGTGCTTGGTTTTGAGGCGGAAGTGGGATTGCCGCAGCAAAGTCATCACCACCATGTCGAGGGTATCGGCACCGGCCAGAGCAAGCCCCACGGCCATCACCATCCCTATCCCCATGGCGATCACCCGCTGGGCCCGGTCACTCTGGCTGCCGATGGTGAGGAGAAATGATGCAGGCGATGCGCGGCTATCTGAGGACGCCCGGAGACATTTACGCCAAATCCTTCCGCATCGCCGAGGCGGAGACAGACCTTTCAGGCATTGATCAGGCGCTGCATCCTCTGGCGCTACGGCTGGTTCATGCGGCCGGTGATCCGGCAATCGCCGGGCTTGTTGCCGCAACGCCGGCGGCAGTTGCCCGTGGTGTTGCCGCGCTTGGTAGTGGGGCGCCAATCCTGACGGACAGCGAAATGCTGGCGGCGGGGATCACGCGGCGCGTGCTGCCACGCGAAAACAAGGTCCACTGCTTTTTGAATGATGCGCGGGTGTCGGGAATCGCCGCGCGTCACGGGACAACGCGCTCATCCGCCGCGGTCGATCTTTGGGCGGGCGAGATGGCAGGTGCGGTGGTGGCGATCGGCAATGCGCCAACCGCACTCTTCCGCTTGATCGAGCTTTTGGACGACGGTACGCCGCATCCGGCGCTGGTGATCGCCATGCCGGTCGGATTTGTCGGGGCCGCTGAGTCCAAGGCTGCATTTGCTGCGTGCTGCCATGACATCGACCACATCGCGGTGACTGGACGGCGTGGCGGCAGTGCGCTTGCGGCGGCCGCGGTCAATGCGCTGGCCATTGCAGCGTCGGCGCCAGAGGCCAGGCGATGAGCGTTTGGCTGTCCGTGGTCGGTATTGGCGAGGACGGGCTGGATGGGCTGTCACCGAACGCCCGTGAGGCGATCAAGGGGGCGGAGCTTCTGGTTGGCGGTGCCCGGCATCTGGCAATGGTGCCCGAAAGCGGTGGTGAGCGCATGGCCTGGCCGTCACCGATGTCGGCGGGGATTGACACTATACGAGAGCGGCGGGCAAGCCCGGTCTGCGTGCTTGCCACGGGAGATCCGATGTGGTGCGGCATCGGCGCGACATTAGCCGCGCATGTGCCTGCCGGTGAAATGCAGGTGTTTGCCTCACCATCGGGCCTGTCGCTGGCGGCGGCACGGCTCGGCTGGCCGGAAGATGACATCACAGCTGTGAGCCTGCACGGCCGCCCGGCGGCGCGGCTGGAACGATACATCCATCCATGTGAGCACTTACTTGTGCTGAGTGAAGATGGCGACACGCCGCGTGAGGTCGCAGCGCGATTATCGCGGCGCGGCTTTGGGGGCAGCTGGCTTACCGTGCTTGAGCATCTGGGCGGTGCGCGAGAGCGGGTGAGGGAAGTGGCCGCAGATCAATATGATTTTGGCGATGTCGCGCCTTTCAACATGGTCGCGGTTGAATGTGTCGCCGGCGCGGGGGCGGAGATTCGTGCGGTTGTTCCGGGGCTTGGCGATGATGTCTTTAGCCATGACGGGCAACTGACCAAGCGGGAAGTCCGGGCCATCACTGTGGCGCGCCTGATGCCGCTGCCCGGAGCTCTGTTGTGGGATATCGGCGCTGGCTCTGGTGCGATCTCGATCGAATGGGTGCGCGCGGCGCCGCGCGCGCGGGCGATCGCCATTGAGGAACGGCCTGAACGGGCCTCGCTCATTAGGCAAAACGCCGAAAAGCTTGGCGTACCGGAGATCGGCATCATCCAAGCCGGTGCGCCGGCGGCGCTGTCAGGGCTGGAGGCGCCGGACGCTGTGTTTATCGGTGGCGGGCTCACGCGTGAGGGTGGCGAGAAAAGCGTGGAGTGCGCGCTTTCGGCCTTGTCCCCGGGCGGCCGCCTAGTGGCCAATGCGGTGACCATTGCGGGCGAGGCCCTGCTTCAGCGCCTGCAGATGCATCATGACGGCGATCTCATGCGGGTGCAGGTATCGCGGGCAAAACTGGTTGGCCGCCAGCTTGGTTGGCACCCGATGATGCCGGTCACCCAATGGGTGCTGCAACGGCCGTGGGCAGCGCCATGAATTCAGCAGCGGGAACGTTTTACGGCGTTGGCGTCGGGCCGGGTGATCCCGAACTCCTGACCCTCAAGGCTTGCCGGGTGATCGATGAGGCGCCGGTCATTGCCTATCCGCAGCTCGGCGAAGCACCAAGCACGGCGCGCAACATTGCGGCCGCGCATATCAATAGTGACCAGCGCGAAATCGTGATGCGTGTGCCGCCCTCAGGTGGCGGCAGCGAGGCGGCCTATGACACTGCGGCTGCCGAGATCGCAGAGGTGCTGGAGAGCGGTGCCGATGTGGCCATACTGTGCGCGGGCGATCCGTTGGTTTATGGCTCGTTTATCGCCCTTTGGCAGCGCCTCAATAATCATTTCGTATACGAAATTGTGTCTGGAATCTCGTCAATTCTGGCGGTACCGGCACGGCTCCAGACCCCTTTACTGCGCGGCCGGGAGGCCTTGTGCGTTGTGCCCGGCACGCTTGACGATGAAGCGCTTGAGTTGCGCATCGCCGGGATGGACACCATCGCCATCGTCAAGGTTGGCAGGCATGTGCACCGCCTTGCGGCGCTGATCGAAAGGCTCGGCTTGATGGATCGGGCGCATTACATTGAGCGCGCCACGCTGGGGCATGAGCGCCAGATGCCGCTCGCCCGGTTCAGCGCCGAAACGGCGCCTTATTTCTCGATGATCCTGATTGCGCAACGGATCGGGGCGCAGCCGTGAAAGCGCCGGAAATTGTCGCAATCACGCCGGGCGGGTTGGCGCTGGCGCGCCGTATCGCCGGATTTGTCGATGGTGCGGAAGTCCATGTGCTTGCCGGGCGCGGTGAACACGGTGACATTGTGTTCAGCGATACCGCCAGCCATGTCGCAGGACTGTTTGCCGATGGACGGGCGATCATTGGCGTATGTGCCGCCGCAATCCTGGTGCGTGCCGTTGCGCCGCTGCTTGCCGACAAGACCAATGAGCCGCCGGTGGTGGCGATTGATGAGGCCGCCACCAGTGTGGTGCCGCTTGTCGGCGGTCATCGGGGCGCCAATCGATTGGCGCGCAGAATTGCCGCTGAAACTGGCGCACATGCGGCGATTACCGCCGCCAGCGATGCCGTTTTGGGGACTGCGCTTGATGATCTGCCAGCGGGCTACACGCTTGCCAATCCTCAGCATTTAAAGGACTTCACGCGCCGTCTGCTGGCTGGCGAATCGGTCCGCATCAGCGGTGATGCGCCCTGGCTTGAAGCTGCAGGTCTCAATGTCGCTGATTTCGCTCCCCTTGAGATTGTGGTGAGCGAGCAAGCCGTTGCCGGGGCGCCGGATCGGCTAGTCGTGCATCCAAAGACCCTTGCAGTCGGGATCGGCGCTGAGCGCGGCGCTGAACCCGGCGATGCCGCTGCGCTGGTGCGCGAGCTGCTGGATGAAGCCGGCTTTGCACCTCAATCGGTGGCGGTCTTGGCCTCGCTTGATCTCAAGGAAGGTGAACCTGCACTTCATTTCGTATCCGAAACATATTCATGGCCGGCGCGGTTTTTCGATGCCGGGCGTCTTGAGGCAGAAACGCCGCGGCTGATCAATCCGTCCGACACGGTCTACCAGGCGGTGGGTTGTCATGGCGTTGCGGAGGCGGCGGCACTGGCAGCAGTATGCCCCGAGGGCGAACTGGTTGTGGCAAAACGTATTGGCCAGCGCGTGACCTGCGCACTGGCGCGTGCGCCCGTGCCCCTCGAGGCGGAAAATGTCGGTCGTGGGCGCGCCAGCCTTGCCATAGTGGGCCTTGGCCCAGGTGGGCGGCAATGGCGCAGCAAGGAGGCAGATGAGCTGATCTGCCAGGCCAGCGACATCGTCGGTTATGGCCTTTATCTCGATCTTGCAGGGCCGCTGCGGCGCGGCCAGAGGGCTCATGATTTTGCGCTGGGGGAAGAGGCGGCGCGAGTTGCCCATGCGCTCGATTTGGCCGCTGAAGGCCGGCGCGTGGCGCTGATATCATCGGGAGATGCAGGTATTTACGGAATGGCGGCGCTGGCTTTTGAAATGATCGAATCCGGGCCGGCGGACTGGCGCCGTGTTGAGGTGACTGTGGCGCCCGGAATTTCGGCGCTGCAGGCCGTCGCCGCGCGCGCCGGCGCGCCATTGGGCCATGATTTCTGCGCGATATCGCTCTCTGACCTGATGACGCCTGCAGCGGTGATCGAGCGGCGGATCGTGGCCGCGGCGCAGGGCGATTTCGTCGTCGCGCTTTATAATCCGGCCTCAAAGCGACGGCGCCAGCTGCTCAGCCGGGCGATTGAAATTCTGCGCCAACACCGCTCAGAAGCAACGCCTTTGGTGTTCGCGCGCGCGCTTGGCCGGCCCGGCGAAACCGTCGATATCATGCGGCTCGACCAGTTCGATGCCAATGCTGTCGACATGCTGAGCCTAGTCCTTGTCGGCTCATCAACGACGCGCAGCTTTGAACGCGGCAATGGAGCCACTTCGGTCTATACGCCGCGTGGCTACACGCTGGGCCAGAGTGATACGGGTCTTTCAAAGGTGGCGCGATGATTGTGCATTTCATTGGTGCCGGTCCCGGCGCGCCGGATCTGATCACGGTGCGCGGCCGTGAACTGATCAGGTCCTGTCCGGTATGCCTTTATGCCGGATCGCTGGTGCCAACCGAATTGATTGCCGAGGTCCCCGCCGGAGCGCGGCTGGTCGATACGGCCCCGATGGTGCTGGAAGAAATCATTTCAGATATGAAACAAGCTCATTCGGACGACCTCGACGTGGCGCGCGTCCACTCCGGCGATCCATCGATCTATGGGGCGATTGGCGAGCAGATGCGGGTGCTCGATGAGCTTGGAATTGCCTATGACGCGACGCCCGGGGTACCGTCTTTCGCCGCTGCCGCAGCCGCAATACGGCGTGAGTTGACATTGCCGGGGGTGGCGCAGACCGTGATCTTGACCCGCACTGCGATGAAGGCATCCGATATGCCAGACGGTGAGGCGCTTGCTGATCTTGCGCGTATTGGCGCAACGCTGGCGATCCATCTGTCGATCCGCAATCTTGGCTTTGTCAGGCGGCAGCTTGAGCCCCATTATGGCAGTGATTGTCCGGTGGTGGTGGCTTATCGCATCGGCTGGCCGGACGAAATGATCATCAAGGCAACGCTCAGCAACATAGCCGCCAAAGTTCGGCGCGCAAAAATTACCCGCACGGCGCTGATCCTGGTGGGGCCGGTGCTGCATGAAGCGGCATTTCAGGAAAGCGCGCTTTATGATCCCGCGCATGCGCATATTCTGAGGCCGCGCCGCGGGCTCAGCCAATGATTTCGGCAAGCCATTCGAGCGCGGCGGCAACATTGTCCACAATCGGTTGTGGCGGCGGTGCGGTGCGGTCGATCATGACCACCGGCAAGCTGCGTTCGCGCGCCGCTGCGATCTTGGCGCTGGCGCCGCTGCCACCGCTATTGCGCGCAACGATGTGAGTGATGGCATGGGTGTTGAAGAGATCAAGCTCACCATCTTGGGTGAACGGCCCGCGTTCGGCGATCACGCTATGGGGCCCTGGCAGGAGTGATTGTTCCGGCGGGTCGACAACGCGGATCAGGAACCAGACATCGGGCCGACTGGCAAAGGCATCGATATGTTGCCGTCCGATGGCAAGAAAGGCGCGCGCATTCCCGGGCAGTGTGGTGGCGGCCTGGTGTTCATCTGTCACACGGTGCCAATTGTCGCCGGGCACACTCATCCAGGGCGGGCGCAACAGGGCGATCCGGGGGATGGATGCGGTTGTGCAGGCCTTGGCCGCATTAGCTGAGATCCGTGCTGCAAAGGGATGGGTGGCATCGATCACGGCGGCGATCTGCTCTGCTGCCAGAAATGCACGCATGCCCGCAGCACCGCCAAAACCGCCGCGCCTTGTGCGGGCCTGGGTGGGAGCAGGGGTATGGGTTCGTCCAGCGAGCGATACGATTGCTTCAATGCTGGGCTGTTGCTCCAGAGCCTTGGCGAGCGCCACTGCTTCTGCCGTGCCGCCGAGGATCAAGATCCTGACCGGACCCGGTCTAGCCATTGGCGCAGCCGACTATATTGGCCTGACGGTCGACCACCAAAATGGTGACCGAGACCGGTGTGTCATCGAGGACGCCGAGCGCGGTTGCGCGCGCCGCCATGGCCACCCCATTGGCAAGACCTGGCGCCAGCGCACCGGCAATTTCAAGCACTTGGTTGGCGGTATTGGCGCTCGACGTGCGCGCGGCCACGGTCCGGTCGGCGCCGAGTTCGGCAAGCCGAGCTGCAAGCCAGGTGAAATCGACGGTACTGCGTCCGGAATGAAGATCGAGGAAGCCCTGGGCAAACTTGGTCATCTTTGCAAAGCCGCCGGCGATGACGAGTGCGGGAACCGGGTGGCGGCGCAGATATTTGAGAAGCCCGCCGGCGAAATCACCCATGTCGATCAGAGCGGTATCGGGAAGCTCGACTGCATGGCGCAGGGCCTGCTCGGAGGTCTTGCCGGTGGCGGCGCCGAGCAGTCTGTAGCCGCCAGCGCGCGCCACATCGACGCCGCTATGAATCGAATTGATCCAAGCGGAGCAGGAATAGGGGGTGACGATACCGGTGGTTCCGAGGATCGACAGGCCGCCAACAATACCGAGCCGGGGATTCCATGTGTTCTGGGCGAGCTCCTTGCCGCTAGGAATCGATATCTCGACGATGATATCTGCGGCAGCTCCATGGCCGGCAGCAATTTCAGCGATCGCCTGAGTAATCATTCGCCGCGGCACGGGATTGATTGCCGGCTCGCCGGGCGCAATCGGAAGTCCTGGCAGGGTGACTGTTCCAACACCTTCACCGGCGCGGAAGCTAACGCCGGAGCCAGGCGGTCCGTGACGTACATCGGCGATCACCAGCGCATTGTGGGTGACGTCGGGATCATCTCCGGCATCCTTGATGATTCCGGCACATGCGTGCTCAGCGCCGACCCCCTCAAAAGCCAGCGCGAAAGCCGGGGTTTGGCCGCGCGGCAGGCGGATGGTTACCGGATCTGGAAAGCGGCCGGTCAGCAGCGCGCTATAGGCCGCGCTCGCGGCTGCCGTGGCACAGGCGCCGGTGGTCCAGCCGCGGCGCAAGGCTTGTTTGGGCTTTCGTGCCATGTCCGACATATAGAATTAGCTATGGCCCGATCGCAATGATCAGTGGAACCGGTTTCGATGCGCCTGAATTTGCGCCCGGAGAGGTTTGGCTTGTGGGCGCCGGTCCGGGCGATCCGGGATTGCTGACGTTGAGTGCGGCGCATGCGCTGAAACATGCCGATGTTGTCGTCCACGACGCGTTGGTCGGCCCGGGCGTGCTGGCACTGGCACGCGAGGGGGCCGAGATGATCCCCGCCGGCAAACGCGGCGGCAAGCCTTCTGCCAAACAACCCGACATCACCTGGCGCATTATTGAACTGGCGCGCTCCGGGCTTCGGGTGCTGCGGCTCAAGGGCGGCGATCCTTTTGTGTTCGGGCGCGGCGGTGAGGAGGCGCTGGCGCTGGCGCGCGCGGGTATCGGTTTTCGGGTGGTGCCGGGGGTGACCGCCGGGATCGCGGGGCTTGCCACTGCCGGCATTCCAGCCACCCATCGCACGACAAATGCAGCAGTGGTTTTCATCACCGGCCATGATGCGAAAGGGGACACGCCGCAGGCGATTGATTGGACGGCAATGGCGCGCATGCCGGCGATCGTCATCTATATGGGGCTAGCTCACCTGGATGACATTGCGCGGCGATTGATCACTGCGGGAAGGCACCCAGATGAGCCGGTGGCATTGATCGAACAGGCAACGATGCCGGGCGAGCGGGTGATCGAGACGGTGCTTGCCAACGCTGTGGAGGACGCCAGCACGCATGGCATTGAGCCGCCAGTGATCATCGCCATCGGCGCCAATGTCGGTCTGCGTGCGGCAATCATGCGCGGTCACGGCGCGCAGGATGAGGGCGCTTGACCGGACCGTCAAGAGCACGCGGGTTGATCATTGCAGCTCCATCTACCGGCAGCGGCAAGACGGTGATCACCACGGGGCTGATTGCAGCCTGGCGGGCGGCGGGTGTTCATGTCGCAGCAGCAAAAGCCGGGCCTGACTATATCGATGCCGCATTTCTTGCTGCCGCTGCCGGGGGCCTGGCGGTCAATCTCGATTGCTGGGCGATGCGCCCGGGACTTCTGCGCCAGCTTGCGTTGGCGCACGCGGCCGGCGCCGATCTCCTCATCCTTGAAGGTGTCATGGGTCTGTTCGATGGCGGATCTGATGGTGCGGGTTCGACCGCGGATCTTGCCAAGGCACTCGGACTGCCGGCGGTGCTGGTGATCGACGCCTCACGTCAGGCGCAATCGGCGGCAGTGCTGGCGCATGGCTTTGCGACATTCGATGAGCACGTTGAAATTGCCGGCGTGATCCTCAATCGGGTGGCAGGCGAGCGTCATGCAAGCCTCCTGAGGGGCGCGTTTAAGGCAGCCGGTATTGAGATTTTCGGGATTATTCCACCCGATGCGGCGCTTGATCTGCCGAGCCGTCATCTGGGTCTGGTGCAGGCAGGAGAGAACGCAAGCCTTGATCAGGTGATTGGCCTAGCTGCGCAACTGGCATCTACTCATATCGATCTGGAGCGTCTCGTTGCAGCGGCACGGGCTCTGGCCGCTACCGACACAAAACAGGCAACACCATTGCCTCCGCCCGGTCAGCGCATCGCGGTGGCGCACGATCAAGCCTTTGCATTTTTCTATGACCATGTGCTGGCGGGTTGGCGGGCCAAGGGCGCCGAGGTCAGCCGCTTCTCGCCGCTGGGCGATGAGGCGCCTGACCCATCGGCCGACGCGGTGATCTTGCCCGGCGGTTACCCGGAGCTTCATGCCGGCAGGCTCAGCGCAAATGACACGTTTCTTACCGGCCTCAGATCGGCGGCCGATTCAGGTGCGCTGATCTATGGCGAATGCGGCGGCTATATGGTGCTGGGCGAAGGGTTAGTGGATGCGGACGGTATTCGCCACCGCATGGCCGGTCTTCTGGCGCTTGAGACCAGTTTCGCCGAACCGCGGCGCACTCTTGGATATCGCCGCGCAATCGCAGGAGCGGGGCAGCCCTTGGTTGAAGCCGGCACGGTGTTCAGGTGCCATGAGTTTCACTATGCGCATGCCCTGCATGAGGCTGGCACACCGCTGTTTTCGATCACCGGTATGCAGGGAGAAGATCTGGACCAGGCGGGGCTGACCAAGGCCCATGTGGCGGGCTCGTTCATGCATGTGATCGATACCGAATAGCACCAGCGACAGCCGCCTCTCCCGGACTGTCGGTTGGCGGATTGGCCAGCGGTTTTGCAGTGCGAAAACGGGTTGTTCGAGGACCATGGGCAGACTGCGGGTTTCAGTGTGAAATCGCGCTTGCCCACAGCGCATATGGTGCGAACCACGGATTGCCGAATTTAAAGCATCTCATTCCTGTTTGCGCGCCAACTTCGCAATTTTCGTCCATATAACAGGCGATATAATCCACCACATTAGAACCAGCTTATAAAAGCAAGGATTTTTGTGGCCGTGGTGGTCGTAGCGCGCGTGTTTGGCTAGGTGACCGGGGTGATGTGACGGGAAGATGAGATACTTTCCAATCTTTGTTGATCTGGCAGAGCGCGACGCCCTTGTGGCCGGTGTCGGCGAGGCAGCGCTGCAAAAAACGCGTCTGGCGCTGAAAAGCGACGCGCGGGTTCGTGTTGTTGGCGCCGATCCGCATGCAGATTTGGTTGAGCTTGCCCGTGCGGCGCGCGCGCGTTCGATCCCGGTCAACGTCGTTGATACGCCCGAGTTGAACGATTTCATCACGCCGGCAATCGTCGATCGCGATCCGGTCACGGTGGCGATCGACACCGAAGGTACAGCGCCGGTGCTGGCGCGCATTGAAGCGCTACTGCCGCTGCATCTGGGCCGGGTTGCGGAACAGGCCGCAGCGCTACGTGGGCAAGTCGCACGGTTGTTCGCTGCTGGCGCGGCGCCGCGCGCCGCCTGGTCGGAGTTGTTCGAGCGCGGCTGGCGGGGCGGCAAGCGCGCACTGGAAGCGGCGGCGGCTGACTTGCCCGGCGCCTTGGATGATGACGAGACCGGTTGTGTGTGGCTCGTCGGTGCCGGGCCGGGCGATCCGGAGCTGATGACGCTGAAAGCGCGCCACATTCTCGATAGCGCCGATGTGGTGGTTTATGACCGCCTTGTCGATCAGCGCATTCTTGAACTGGCGCGGCGCGAGGCACGCTTTATCGCAGTGGGCAAAACGCCGGGCGAGCGGTCGATTACGCAAGCTGAAATCAACGAGATTTTGACCAGCCAAGCCAGCGCCGGCTATCGCGTGGTCCGGCTCAAGGGTGGCGATCCCTTGGTATTCGGACGGGCGGACGAAGAAATCGAGGCGCTTCTAACTGTCTCCATCGAAGTTCAGATCGTGCCCGGCATCACCGCCGCCAGTGCAGCAGCAGCGGCCGGTGTGTCGCTGATCAGGCGTCAGCGCAATCAATCGGTGGCGCTGATCACCGCACGCGATGCCAACGGCCCGGCAGAACACGACTGGCGTTCGCTGGCAGCCGATGGCGCGGCATTCGCGGTCTATATGGGCGTTGGCCAGGCGCGCTTCATTCAGGGGCGGATGCTGCTCCACGGCGCGCGCGCCGAAACACCGGTGACGGTGGTTGAAAATGCCAGACGCGAGGACGAGTGCATCGTGGCGGGCACATTGGCAACGCTTTCATCACTGATCAAATCAAACGGAATCACCGGACCGGCGGTGCTTCTGGTTGGGCTTTTACCGGCAAAGACCGTCTCAACAGCGACGGCATTGAACTCAAGAGGTGCGGCATGAGCGATAAAGTGTTGACAGCAAATCATCTGCTTTCAGGCGAGGTGGTGTTTCTGTCCGAGGGCGAGTTGTGGACCTCCAAGGTCGGTGAGGCGCTGATCGCGGAAAGCGATGAGGAGGAGAGCTGGCTTGAAAAAGCGGGTCAGCGGGCGCTCAACTCGCAGATCATCGTCGAGCCCTATCTGATCGATGTTGTGCATGAAGGCGGCAAGATCGAGCCGGTGAGGCTGCGCGAGCAGATCCGCACGCTCGGGCCCACTGTTCACTCCGATCTTGGCAAGCAGGCAGAGACCCGCCAAGCCAACGCGGCTTGAACCAGGCAACAATACCGCGCGCCGTCAGGTGCGCGTGCAAGGCCGGGCCGGCAGGCGCCGCAGGAAGGATTGTGCATGTATCGCTATGACGAGTTCGACACGCAGATCGTGTCTGAGCGGGTCGAACAGTTTCGTGGCCAGGTCGAACGCCGTCTGGCGGGCCGGCTGACGGAGGACGAGTTCAAGCCGCTGCGACTGATGAACGGGCTCTATCTGCAGCTTCACGCCTATATGCTTCGGGTGGCGATCCCCTACGGTACGCTATCATCGCGGCAGATGACGCGGTTGGCCGACGTCGCGGACAGATATGACAAGGGTTACGGCCACTTCACCACGCGCCAGAACATTCAGTACAACTGGCCGCAGCTTGAAGATGTGCCGGCTATTCTGGACGATCTGGCCGAAGTCGAAATGCATGCGATCCAGACCTCGGGCAACTGCATTCGCAATGTCACGTCTGATCCGTGGGCAGGCGTTGCGGCCGATGAGATCGAGGATCCGCGGCCAACCGCCGAGTTGATCCGCCAGTGGTCGACATTCCACCCGGAATTCTCCTTCCTGCCGCGCAAATTCAAGATCGCGGTGACCGGATCGCCAAACGACCGGGCGGCGGTCAAGTTGCACGATATCGGCTTGAGGATGATCACCAATGAGGCGGGCGAGCCCGGTTATGAGGTAATCGTGGGCGGCGGTCAGGGTCGCACGCCGATGGTCGGTGTGGTGATGCGCGACTTCCTGCCAAAAGCGGATCTGCTCGCCTATCTGGAGGCGGTGATGCGCGTCTACAATCTGCATGGCCGGCGCGATAACAAGTACAAGGCGCGGATCAAGATCCTGGTCCATGAGGAGGGTGCGGAAAAGATTCGCGGCGAATTGGAGGCGGAATTCGCCCGTGCTGGCGGACTGGCGGTGCAGCCGGATCAACACGAGATCGAACGCATCAATGCTTATTTCGCACCGCCAGCCTATGAGAGCCTGCCCGATCAGTCCGCCCGGCTTGAAGCGGCGCTTGCCAGTGATCCGGCATTTGCCGAATGGCGCCGGGTCAACGTTGCCGAGCACAAGGTTGCCGGCTACGCGATCGTCAACATTTCACTCAAACCCATTGGCGGTGCGCCGGGCGATGCCACCTCGGAGCAAATGCGCGCGGTGGCATCGTTTGCCGAGCGCTATTCGCTGGGTGAGTTGCGGGTCACGCACACCCAAAATCTGGTGCTTTCCAACGTGCGCAAGGACGATCTGCATGCACTTTGGCAGGCGCTTGGCGAGGCCGAATTGGCCGAGGCCAATTTTGGGCTGGTGACCGACATTATCGCCTGTCCGGGGCTTGATTATTGCGCGCTTGCAACCGCGCGCTCGATCCCGATTGCGCAGGCGATCTCCAACCGTTTTGCAGATCGCAACAAGCAACGCGAGCTCGGCGAGCTGGGAGTCAAGATCTCCGGCTGCATCAATGCCTGCGGCCATCACCATGTCGGCCATATCGGCATTCTGGGGCTGGAGAAGCGGGGTGAGGAATTCTATCAGATTTCACTCGGCGGAGATGCCACCGAAAATGCGGCAGTCGGCGAAATCGTCGGCAAGGGATTTGCCCACGAAGAGGTTGCCGATGCGGTCGAGACCATTGTCGAGGCCTATCTTGCACGGCGCAGTGATGGCGAAAGATTCATCGATACCTACCGGCGCATTGGTGCCGAACCATTCAAGGAGGCACTCTATGCCGCTGATTAAGGACGAGGGAGTGGTCTGCCATGACTGGCGACCGGCCGAGCCGGGGGACAATCTGGCGCGCGCATCACATCTGATCGCGCCATTGGACCGTCTTGACGAAGTGCTCGATGGCCAGGCCGGATTGCCGGTTGGATTGGCGCTTGCCAACGACGCCGATCTTGCCCTGGTGGCACCTCATTTCAAGGTGCTGACGCTGATCAGTGTGACGTTTCCGTCCTTTGCCGATGGGCGCGGCTTTTCGCTGGCGCAACGGATCAGGGCGCTTGGCTTTGAAGGAGAGCTATGGGCGGCCGGGCATGTCATTCCCGATCAATATGCGTTCGCGCGGACCTGCGGGTTTGATGCGGTGTGGGTTGACGATGAGGTGTTCGCGCGCCAGAGCGAGGATGACTGGCACGATGCCGCAGGCTCGCTGAGCCTTCGCTATCAGCGCGCCGGGGCTGACTGGACCAAAGCGCCGCGCTCGATCATGGAACTCAGGCAGGCCGAACGCGCAAACCCGGCGGCGGAATAGGACCCGCAAGGCCTGTGGCGCTGCCGGCCCAGGACATCGAACGGACCGAAAGTCAGCTTTCCAGCGTGCGGCACATGCGTGCCGGGCTTGATGGGCGGAGTTGCTCAGTGTCCTGATCGAGGATGATTTCCGCGAGCGGATTGCGCTTGTTTCCTCATTTGGAGGCGAGTCCGCGGTGCTATTGCACATGATCTCGCAGGTCGACCGTTCGACGCCGGTGCTGTTTCTCGATACCGGGTTCCTGTTTCCCGAAACACTCGACTATCAAAGAGAACTTACATTCCTTCTGGGCCTCAGCGATGTTCGGATATTGCGGCCTAATACAGTCCATGAGGGCGAGTTCGACCCGGCGCACGATCTGCACGGGACCCATCCCAATGTGTGCCGCTTTTTCCGCAAGGTTGGTGCCCTTGAGGAATGGGTTTGCGCTTTTTTCGGCATGGATCAGCGGGCGCAAGCGCTATCAGGGAGTTGGGCGCGCCGAGCTTGATGTGCTTGAGCGAGACGGCCGTCACATAAAGGCCAATCCATTCGCCGCGTGGTCGGCCGACGACGTCAGCGCCTATATTTCGCGCCACGCCTTGCCAGAGCATCCGCTGGTGGCGGATGGCTATCCTTCGATTGGCTGTGAGCCCTGCACGACGCCGGTGGCGGCGGGAGAAGACCCGCGTGCCGGGCGCTGGCGCGGCACCGACGTCAAAGAATGCGGTATTCACTTTGTCGATGGCCGCGCGGTGCGTGGTGCTGCCTGATGGTGTCAAACCACTTTGGCGGACGGCTTTTAGGTGCTTCCGCCGTCCGCGATCTGTCTGATTTCTTCCAGCAGATCGCAGGCAATCAAAAGACCCTCACGGGCTGCGCGTTCACGGTTTTGCAGCCGCCTGGTTCCCGGCAGTCGCGTGCCGGGCTCGGCTTCGATCTCACCGATCAGGATCTCCAGCCTCTCACCGAACAGTCCGCCGGAAGCCGGTCCGACATTGATTGCGATGAGGGTCTGGCCGAGCGTCAGCGGTGCGCCCTCGCCTGAGAACATGCTCGACTGCTCATGGGCATGACCGGCGCCGGCGAGCGCTGCGGTGAGCACTTCGACCATCACCGCCAGTGCCGCGCCCTTGGCGCCACCGATCGGCAGCATGGTGCCGGGAAGTGCGGCGAATGGATTAGTGGTCGGGTTGCCCTCAGCATCCAGCGCCCAGCCCTCGGGGATCGGCTCGCCGGTGCGCTGGGCTGCCATGATCTTGCCGCGCGCGCCGATTGACAGCGCTAGATCGATTACCAGCGGCGGTGCATTCTGGCGTGGCGCGGCAAACGCGATCGGGTTGGTTCCAAACAAGCCGCGCTGCCCGCCCCAGGGGGCGATGGCGCCGGGTGAATTGGTGAAGGCAAATCCGGCAAAGCCCTGTTCGGCCAAGTGCTCGGCATGGCGTCCGGCCTGGCCGAAATGGTGCGAGCGGAACACTGTGGCGATGGCAATACCGGTGTTGCGGGCAAGCACCGGCAGGTCGGTGACCAGACGGTCGAAGGCCGGATAGGCAAAGCCGTGGGCGGCATCGACACGGATGATGGCGGGCGCTGTCTGTTCGAACACGGGCTTGGCATGGCCATCGACCTTGCCCGAGCGCGCCTGCACCGCATAGGACGGCACGCGCGCTAGGCCATGCCCGCCCTGCCCGTCGATTTCGGCGGCAACCAGCGCTTCAGCAACGCTTGCTGCGATCTCGGCACCGGTGTTGCTGGAAGCCAGTGCCGCGGCGGCAAGGCTTTGCGCCTCACCCACGGCAAGCGTGACTTTGCTGTTGCTTCCTGAACCGCTCACGCGCTTCGATACAACTTGGTCATGACGAATTCATGGTGACCCAGCGCCTCGGCCGCGGTGAAGCGCCCATTGGCGGTGCGCTCGACCATGGTGGTCAGGGCGTCACCTGCCTGATCGATTGTCATGTTGCGGCGCAAGATACCGGTCACATCAACATCGACATGTTCAGACATGGTCCTCAGGGTTCGTGGATTGGCCGATATCTTCACAACCGGCACAATCGGATTGCCGATGACATTACCCTGGCCTGTGGGAAAGGTGTGGATAACATAGCTGGCGGCTGCCATCAGGGTCACGCATTCGGCCGCCGCCGATGATGTGTCCATGTAGTATAGGCCGGGCCCCTTGGCCGGCGTTTCGGCGGGCTCCAGAACGTCGATATAGCGGCAGCTGCGGCCGATCTTTTCCAGATTGCCGAGGGCCTTTTCCTCAATGGTGCTGAGGCCGCCCTCGATATTGCCTTTTGTCGGCTGGGAGTCGGAAAGGTCGTCGACCTTGTTAGGCTCGATCACCTCGTCTTGGTAGGCTTGGAAAGTGGCCATGAATTTCTTGCCGATTTCAGGGCTTGCGGCGCGGGCTTCGCAGATATGCTCGGCACCGGTGATCTCCGACGTTTCACCGAACACGCCATAGATGCCTTCGGGAATCATCTTGTCGTAGAAATTGCCCACTGTCGGACATGAGCCAAGCCCGGTGGTGGTGTCGGATTCGCCGCATTTGGTGGAGACCCAGAGCTCGGAAAAGTCGCATTCCTCGCGCTGCAGCTCGCTTGCCCAGTGGACAAATTCCTTGGCCTTGCGCGATGCCGCGGCAACGGTGGCGATATCGCCATTCTGCTCGATCCAGAAGCCCTCAACCGGTTTGCCGGTCTTGGCGATGCCGTCGACAACGTCCTGGGTCCAGCCGGGCTCGATGCCGATGACGATGCACGCTGCAACATTGGGGTTGGCGCCGCTGCCGATGATGGTGCGGAAATGCAGGTCGAGATCGGGCCCGAATTGCAGGCGGCCATAGGCATGGGGGATCGCCATGGTGCCCTGAATGTGGGCAGCGACCGCCTCGCATGCGGCATTTGAAATATCGTCGACCGGAAGAATGACGATATGGTTGCGCACGCCGACGCGACCGTTCTCTCTGCGGTAGGCGTGGATTTTACCCGAATTGGCCATGTGCTTCCCCTTACCAGCGTTTGGTCTTGAGATTGTGGGTATGGACATGGCCGCCCTTGGCGGCTGGCGCGACCACACGGCCGATATCCACGCCATACTTGATCACGGTGTCGCCTTCGGAAAGATCGGTGAGGGCGACCTTGTGACCGATCGGAATGTCGTCTTTGGCGGTGAGGCGGAAGTCGGAATTGTCCTCCGTGACGACACAGAGCATATCGGTTCCTGCCTCCAGCCCCTCGATCACCACGACACCGACATTGTCGCGCCGGTCGTGTACCAGAAGTTGTGGAGTGGCCATTCAGTTCTCCCCATGGCTCGCTATCTGTGGCTCGTAATTCAAAAAGGGCGATCATTGCCGCCTTTTCGGATCATCTATCTCATCTGAGGTGTGGTTATATTCCTGACGGCGCCGGGCGCAAACTCCGAACGCGGAGCAGATCGGGGCCCGGTCAATTCGGCAAAAAGCAGGATGGTGCCCGGCAAGTATCAGGGGCGCGGGCCCGTGCGGCCAAGGTGCCGCAGGCCATGCAATCCCGCTCCGGCTTCATCGCGCGTAAAGGTCGTTGCTCACGCAGCGTGACAGTCGCGATTGTCGGCCATGGAAAAGCCAATCCCCGAGAGGGCATCAAGCAGCTTGCGCGCTGTTGCCTCGTCCAGTGCTTCCAGCGGTGGGCGGGTGATGCTCCAGTCGGAACTGCCGGTAAAGGCCGCGGTGATCGCTTTGAGCGCCGGAACTGCAGGGAAGGCCTGAATGGTCTTTCTAATCTCGGTAATACGCTCCTGCAGGCAGTCGGCATTCTCTTCGCGCCAGTTGGTGTAAACCGCGCGGATGCCGGCCGGATTGACGTTGCCCGATGCGGTAATGCAGCCGGCGCTGCCGTCGCGCAGCCCGTCCAGCAGAAAGATTTCCGAGCCGGGAAAGACCGCAATCTGCGGCAAGGCATCAAGCACTGCCTTGGTATTGGACCAGTCGCCGGAGGAGTCCTTGATGCCGACAACTGTCTCTGGATAGGTGCTCACCAGACGCTCGATCAGGCTCACCGAATAGCCGACCTGAGCCACAGGCGGGATGTGATAAAGATAGACCTTGAGTGCTGCGGACCCCACACGCTCGATCACTTCCGAAACGGCGGCGAACAAGCCGTCATCGCCAACACCCTTATAGTAGAACGGCGGAAGCAGCAGGACGCCGCCGACGCCGCGGCTGGCCGCATGGGAGGTGAGCTTGACGGTGTCGGCAAGCGCGCAGGTTCCGGTTCCCGACATCAGCAGGGCGGGATCGATGCCCTCATCGACAGCGAAGTCGAGAAGTTCCATGCGCTCGTCGATGCCCAGCGAATTGGCCTCGCTGGTGGTGCCGAAAATCGCCAGCCCGTCGGCGTCCTCGTCCAGCAGCCAGCGACAGTGAGCAAGCCATGCAGCACGGTCCGGTTCGAGTGCCGGTGTAAAAGGGGTGAGTGCGGGGACCAGCACGCCTGCAAAACTGCTCTCGGCCATTCATTTGTCTCCGTTACATAGGTTCGGGCTCTGCATTGATCTGCGTGCCCGGCGTTTCTACGCTCTTGGTTGAGCAGGTGGGCGGATGCGCACCGAATGGATACCGGAGAATACATATGATCTATGCCCTGGGCGAGACCGCACCTGAGATTGACCACACGGTTTCCTATGTTGCGCAAAGCGCGGTGGTCATCGGCAATGTCCGCCTCGGACGCGATGTCAGCGTTTGGTGGAATGCGGTTTTGCGGGGTGACAACGAGCCGATCACCGTTGGCGAGGAGACCAACATTCAAGATGGCTGCATTGCCCATACCGATCCGGGCTTTCCTTTGACCCTGGGAGCGCGGGTGACCGTCGGCCATATGTGCATGATCCACGGCTGCACCATTGGCGACGATGTTCTGGTGGGCATCGGATCGATCGTGCTCAATGGTGCGAAAATTGGGCGCGGATCCCTGATCGGTGCCAACTCACTAATTACGGAGGGCAAGGAAATCCCGGAAAATTCCATCGTCATGGGTTCGCCCGGAAAAGTCGTGGGCGAGGTTGGCGAGCGTCACCGCACAATGATTGCCGCAGGCGTGGTCTCTTACGTCAATCGCTCCAGGCTATACTGGGACAATTTGCGCGAGATCGGGTGACGGGGGCCGGGGCAGTCTAGATAACGACGACCTTGGTTCCCTTCGGAACACGCTGATAGAGGTCCATCACGTCGTCATTCAGCATGCGGATGCAACCGCTCGACAGCGCCAGGCCGATGGTTTCAGGCTGGTTAGTGCCATGGATTCGATAAAGCGTGTCCTTGTTGCCCTCAAACAGATAGAGCGCGCGGGCACCGAGCGGGTTTTCAACGCCGCCTTCCATGCGTTCGGGCAGCCAGGGTTCGCGTTCACGCATCTCCTTGGGCGGGACCCATGCCGGCCATTCGGCCTTGCGTTCGATTGTCGCGGTGCCCGACCATTCAAAACCCTGGCGACCGACGCCGACGCCGTATCTGAGCGCCTGACCATTTTCCATCAGCAGATAGAGGAAGCGGCCTTGGGTATCGATGATCACGGTGCCGGGTTGATAATTGAAAGTTGAGGCGACGATCTGGCGATGCAGATATTCCTCATTGGCGGCCGGCTGGAGGGATGCCTGGCGTACCTGCGGCGTCGCTGCCGGCGCATAGCGCGAATTTGAGCGCGCCGAACCACCGAACCAGCTGAATAGCCCTCGCCGTGGCGCCGGGCGCGGCTGGGCGGCAGTCTGCAGCTGGCCAAAGGGGCGCGGGCGCAAAAGCTGCGGGGCGGGCGGCACGAGCTGGGCTGCCGCACCTGCCTGCGGCGGCGGATAGAGCTGCGCCTGCTTGATCGGTTGAGGCGCGGCGCTGTTCCATTGACTGGATGCAACGGTAGTCTGGCTGGCGGGGGGCGTGTTAGGCCGCGCTTGCAGCTGCCAAGGCATGGGAGGTGCTTTGAAGTTACTGGGGCTGAGCGTATTGAACAGGGCACTGAGCGGATTTGCCGACTGGGCCGCGGCCGGCTGAAGAGCAAGGCCAAGGGCAACTATGGCGCCACACAGATACTTCACGGGTGAAACTCCTCTACGCCACCTTGGACAATAGCGCTCATTGTGGCGATGTTGCGACACAAAAGCATGTCATCGACGTTTGAACGTACTCAACACTTGGACATTCTGCGCTGTACTGTGTTCATGCCGAGTATGGGCAAAGGATGAACGCAAGTGCTTAATCATTTGTGAACAACCACGGCGCTGGCACGGCTTGTTCACTAAGGGCACGGGAGATATTGAAGACCTTGCAAGCATTTATGACGGTTGACGGCCGCAGATCGGAGGGAACTGTGATGGTTAAGAAAATTGGTCATTTCGTTGGCGGCGCTGAGATTGCTGGCTCGAGCGGCCGTGAAGGCGATGTGTTTGATCCCAATACGGGTGAAGTTCAGTCCCGCGTGGCGCTTGCCAGTGCCAGCGAGGTCGGCGAGGCGATTGCGACGGCCAAGGCGGCACAGGCGGAATGGGCGGCTCAAAACCCTCAACGCCGGGCGCGGGTTTTCTTCCGGTTTGTCGATCTTCTCAATCAGCATATGGACGAGTTGGCGCGTCTGTTGTCGAGCGAACACGGCAAAACGGTTGAGGATTCCAAGGGCGATCTCATTCGCGGTCTTGAAGTGGCGGAATTCGTTTGTGGCATTCCGCATCTTGCCAAGGGCGAATATTCGGAAGGCGCGGGACCGGGAATCGACATGTATTCGGTGCGTCAGCCGCTGGGTGTGGCGGCCGGGATCACGCCGTTCAACTTTCCGGCAATGATCCCGCTGTGGAAGGCGGCGCCTGCGATTGCATGCGGCAATGCATTCATCCTCAAGCCGTCCGAGCGCGATCCATCGGTGCCGATGCGGCTCGGCGAGCTGTTCCGCGAAGCCGGCCTGCCGGACGGTATCTTCAATGTAGTCAATGGCGACAAGGAAGCGGTCGATGCACTGCTGGTGCATCCCGATATTGCAGTTGTCGGTTTTGTCGGCTCGTCCGATATCGCGCAATATGTCTATGCCACCGGAGCGTCCCACGGAAAGCGCGTCGCGTGTTTCGGTGGCGCCAAGAACCACATGATCGTGATGCCCGATGCTGACATGGACCGGGCGGTCGATGCGCTTATCGGTGCTGGTTATGGTTCGGCCGGCGAACGGTGCATGGCGGTCTCAGTGGTGGTGCCGGTGGGCGAGAAGACCGCCGATGAACTGGTGAGCCGGCTGGTGCCGAGGGTTGAAAGCCTGAAAGTCGGGCTCTCGACAGATCCCGATTCAGACTATGGACCGCTGGTCACCAAGGCCCATCTCGATCACGTCAGGTCGTATGTCGATCTGGGCGTGGAAGAAGGCGCCGATCTGGTCGTTGATGGCCGCGATTTCAAACTGCAAGGATATGAAAACGGCCATTTCATCGGCGGTTGCCTGTTCGACTGGGTGCGCGATGACATGCGCATCTACAAAGAGGAAATCTTCGGCCCGGTGCTGACGGTGGCGCGTGCGGGCGACTATGAAGAAGCGTTGCGACTGCCGTCGGCGCATGAATATGGCAACGGCGTTGCGATCTTCACCCGGGATGGCGATGCGGCGCGCGATTTTGTCTCGCGCGTCAATGTCGGCATGGTTGGCGTCAATGTTCCGATCCCGGTGCCGCTCGCCTATCACACCTTCGGCGGCTGGAAACGATCCGGTTTCGGCGATCTCAATCAGCACGGGCCTGATTCGATCAAATTCTATTCACGGACCAAGACGGTGACTTCGCACTGGCCACAGGGCGTGCGTGAAGGTGCCAAGTTCGTCATGCCGAACATGGGGTGATGGGCTATCTATCGGCCGGGCAGCAAGCCCGGCCGCTGCCGAACGGCCGCGCCATTTTAGCATTAACTGTCGGTTAACCCACTTTCCCTAGGTAACGTGACGTTTTCGCGCCTCCGACAGCCGGTAACATGTTATATTTCAGCATGTTGTGCGGGCTGTGGGGGGCGGATCACCCGCAGGGTGCAGGCGAAACGGGTGATATCAGGCGCGGTTTCGACAGTCGGGTGCGGCTGGCGGGTGCGGCTGGAATTCCATGGCTCGAAGATCGGTTCCGACGGTGGCCCGTTGCCGATCCGGGAGTTGGACGAGCCCTTGGGATTGCACGATATTGCCGGCGGTCCTCTCGGAGATCCGCGAACCGTCCACAACTGTCTGCATTCCGTGGTTGGGCTTTTGCGGCAGCGGGTCTTCGGGCGATCGACCGGATATGATGATGTGAATGACGCGGACTGTCCGGCGCTCGATCCGTTGATGCGGCAGGTGGTCGGAGGGCGTGGCGTTGATGCCGATGCCGCTTTTGCCGTCCCGGAGCTCTACAAGACGCCGGAGGCGGAAGGCTGTTCCTGCGCCATCCGGCCCGGGAAGACCGCTGTTCCGGAAAGAGCAGAATTGCGCCTGTGCTCAAGCGCCCCGCGGGGCGCCCGCCGACCCATGTGCGGCGCATCTGCGGCGACTTCGCGTATCAGGCCGCGTCACGGGACAAACCGTCATGGGACAAATCATGGCGGGTCGTCGCCAGGGTCGAACGGCATTGGGGTGACTTGTTCCCGAAGATCGACTTCCCAAAGATCGGCTTTGTGGTCACCAACCCGCCGATGGAGCCGGACCGGATCATTCGGTTCTACAACCAGCGCGGCACCGCCGAACAGCATGTCGAGGAAGGAAGGAAGGTGATCAATCGGACGCGTCTTTCCTGCAAGGGCATGGCGTGGAACGAGGTGCGGCTTCAGCTTCATGCACTGGCCTGCAATCCCGGTGTCTTCCTGCAGGGCGCCGATCTGCCTGAGGAGATGGCCGACCGGTCGCCGACCGGCCTGCGGACCCGCCTCATCAGGATCGGAGCACGGGTCGTCCGCCACGCCCGAGCCGTCACGTTCCAACCGGCAGAGGCGGTACCTGCCTCCTCGGCTGCACTTGTCACGCCCACGATATTCTCGGTCACTTCATTCGTGCCTGTTGCCGCTTCCTGCACACTGTGGGATATCTCGCTGGTTGTCGCAGCCTGCTCTTCCATGGCCGCGGCAACGACAGCCGCAGTTTCGTTGACCTGGCGAATGACCTTTCCGATATCAGCCATGGAAACCACCGCCTCATTGGTCGCGGTCTGGATCTCCTCAATCTGCTGATTGATGCTTTCCGTCGCCTTGCCGTCTGGTTCGCCAGCTCCTTGACCTCGGCCGCGACAACAGCAAAGCCCTTGCCGGCACGGGCAGATTCAATTGTTGCATTGAGGGCAAGCAAATTGGTCTGCTCGGCGATCTCGGAAATCATCTTGACCACTTCACCGATCTTGGCTGCCGTCGCAGCCAGCACTTCAACCTGACCACTGGCCTGATCGACACCGGTTTCAGCCTTCTGGGCCGCCTGCGCGGTTTCCATCATCTGCGAATTGATCTCCGTTACCGAGGTGGCCATTTGTTCAGCTGCTGCCGCGACCGTCTGCACATTGGCGGCGGCCTGATGCGAAGCCGAAGCGACAGAAGAAGCCTTTGACTGGCTTGTTCGGGGTTGATTCAAATGGTTGCCTCAACACTTCAGTTTTTGATGGAAAGATGGAGTGTTCACGGTGGGCTGCCGGCGACGTCTCTATTTTACCGATAGCCGGAAGGCAGAGATTTGGGATCGCCGGCAGCCTGGGGAGTCGATGCGTCCGATTGGCCGCGGGTTCGATCGCAACTCATCGCCGATCTTTCCCTTGCTGTCCCGGACGGGTGATATCCGGCCGCTGGCGCACACAAGGTCGCGTCCAGCATTGACGCATTGTGATCGAGAGGAGATCTCCGGAGTGCTTGGGGCGCAACTGTACTTTCGTGCGATCGCACGTCGGCTACGCCGAGCGCCGTGGACGATCAGCCGCGTGGTGGAGCGCAATGGCGGCCGCGCGGGGTATCGCGCTGCGCGGTCGGATCAGGCTGCCCGGGACCGGGCTCTGCGCCCCAGGCTGCGCAAGCTTGCTTGTCGGCGATCGCTCTGCCGGACACGATCGGGCAGGCTTGAGCGCAAGTGGTCTCCTCAGCAAATCGTGGGCTGTCTGAAGCGCAAGCATCCCGATGATGAGGATGCCCGCCTGTCCCATGAGACCATCTATCGAGGCCTGTTCATCCGGACCCGGGGCAGACCCGGGGCGTTCTGAAGAAGGAATTGCCGGCCCGTCTGCGCGCAACACGCGCGATCCGCCGCTCCCGGCACGCCGGTCTCAAGCGCGACGGGCTCGGCCGGATTAAAGATGCGGTCTCGATCCGCGAACGTCCGGCCGCCGCACGGGACCTCGCCATCCCCGGCCACCGGGAGGGGAGATTCGATTGCCGGCTCTCGCAACAGTTACATCGCAACGCCGGTCGAGCGTCAGTCCCGTTACGTGCTCCTCGCCAAGGTTCCCGACAAGGACACCGACGGCGTCGTAGCCGCGCTCGTCAGGCAGGTTCAGCACCTGCCGCGTGAACTTGCGCGGATCGCTCACCCGGGACCGGGGCAAGGAACTTGCCGACCACAAGCGTCTCACGCTCGCGACCAACCTTGAGGTCTGCTTCTGCGATCCCCACAGTCCCTGGCAGCGCGGCACCAACGAGAACACCAACCGGCTGCTGCGACAGTACTTCCCCAAAAGCACTGACCTGTCTATGCACAGCCGGGCCAAACCCGATGCCGTGGCGCGGGAACTCAATGAGCGGCAGAGAGAGACGTTGAACGACCACTCACCTGATGAGAAGTTCACTGAGTGTGTGGCGGCGATCAGTTGAATCGGCAATTGAAAGTGGACAGATATTTAGCTCTGGCTGCCCATCAGCAACCTTACTGAAGCAACCTTAATCAACTTCTTCAGCCTGCAAGATCCAGGATTCGACGTGCGCCGAACGCTGCCATTCAACAAAGGCTGGGAACTCAAGAACGGCGTCCATATAGGCACGCTCTACGGGGCCAATTTCGACGGCATAGATCTGAAGCCGGCTCACCACCGGTGCGAACATGGCGTCAGCGGCACCAAAGGCATCGAACAGAAATGGCCCATCTCCGCCAAAACCGGAAAGAGTATGGCGCCAGATCTCGCAAATGCGCTCGATATCGGCACCCACCTGCTCGGCAATGCCTGCCGAATGTGGCTTCGCCGGGCGGCGAATATTCATGTGGAAATCGGAGCGCAGCGCGGTAAATCCTGCATGCATCTCTGCTGAAATTGCCCTTGCATGCGCCCTTGCGCGCTCAACAACAGGCCACAGACCGGCATGCGGATGGCGCTCCGCCAGATATTCGATGATCGCCAGCGATTCCCAGATATACAGGTCGCCATCAATCAGGATCGGCACCCGTCCGGCATGGGAATAGTGCCGAATCTTGCCCGCCGTATCGGGTTGGTCGAGCCCAATTAATTCTTCGTCAAATTCAATCCCTGTCTGTTTGATCACCAGCCAGGCGCGCAGCGACCAGGAGGAGTAGTTCTTGTTGCACATGACCAACCGGTACATTGCCCTCTCCGCTAGCGCACCGATCAATGTTGTTCGTGTGTTTCAGCGCCGCTCAGTCGTTCCAGACCGGATGATGCGGCGGTGAGACGACGCGCCCACCGGAGGTACCATCTGTGCGGGGTCTGTTTGGTGATCCGGCCTTTGAGTTGGAATCTGACCACGGTCCAATCGACGGTTCGGCCGATCAGGGTTGCTGCGTATGGGATTGTCGGCCTCCTCGGCAATACGGTTTCAGGTGCAGGTGGGCGATAGCCCGGCGACGAGTATGGCCTCTCGGTGTTGTAGAGGCGCTGCCACTGCTCGATCAGGATCTGCGTTTGGGTGAGTGTGGCGAAGATTTCCCGGTTCAGACATTCATCCCTCAGCTTTCCATTAATCCGTATCGCCCGTACTGCTTGGCCAGCCGGATCAATGCCAGCGGCAGGTCATCATCGTGTTGAGGTTTGGATTTGTACTGTTGCGTTGAGCGTGCGACGCCGACCTCACGACATGTGCGCCGCTCCGACGTTCCGAGTTTCCGGCGCACATGCACAACCGCCTGACGAAGGTCGTTCGTCGTCAGGCGTTCGGCTTTAAAAAATCTAGAGTATTTTCACATTGAGCGTTGATATCCTGCTGCGTGGAAGACGTTTTCGCATTCGGCCGGGAGGAAGCAGTCGATAGTGCAGCCGATGCGTTCAACGAGGGCGTCGACGGTTCGGGCCGGATCTTGCCCGAGCAGCGCCTTGAGCCTGGCAAAGGCCTTCTCGATGGGGTTCATGTCGGGGCTGTAGGGCGGCAGATAGAAGATCCGGGCGCGTCGGGAGGCGATGATCTTACGGATGCCGGTGACCTTATGGGCAGGCAGGTTGTCGAGCACCACGACATCACCGCGTGTCGGTGCCGGTGCCGGCACTTCCTCAATATAGGCGCGAAAAGCATGGCCATCCATCGGACCATCGAGGACCCGGGGGGCCGTGAGGCCTGAGAGGCGAGGGCCGGCAATGAAAGTCATCGTCTTCCAGTGGCCGAAGGGTACGCTGTCCCGGCAGCGCTTGCCGACCGGCGCCCAACCGTAGAGGCGGGCCATCCCGGTGTTGACGCCGGTCTCATCGAGCAAGACCGGACGCTCGGGATCAATGAAGGGCTGGGCGGCCTTCCACATCCGCCGGCGGGCTGCCACGTCCGGCCGGTCCTGCTTGGCGGCCCTCAGGGCTTTTTTTGAACGACGGGCCGCGCCGGCGGACCGCATTCCACACCGCGCCGGTGGAGATCAAAACGCCATGATCGGCCTCGAGCCGGGTTTGCACGCTCGCCGGTGTTATGCCGGGGTGAGATCTCATATGTCCGGCCAGCGCCATTTCCTGAGCCGGCGTTGGCTTGCACGGCGCATGGCTCCGGTTCGGGTTGGGACCGCTGCCGCCTGCCTCACCGCCATCTATCGCCGAAAGAACTCGATCCCGCAAGTCCTGCGAACAGCCTGTCCGGCTCTCCAACCCATGATGCGCCTCCATCTTGCCGCATCCCGTGAATCACATCAGTGCGCGATTGGGAATCCCCAAACGATTCCACTCATCGGGAAAACGCTCTAGCTGCCTCCAAAACTCACCGCGAGCGCAGCGCTCGCGACAGCGCGTATCGAATACCCACAACCACGACAATGCCGATCAGCCCTGCGCTGATCAGCGTTGCCGACAGGCCGAACAAATCAGTGAGGCCGCCCAGAAGCAGCGCACCAAGCGCCGAGGCCCCAAGCCCCACCACCATCCACAGGCTCATCACCCGTCCGCGATAGCTTTCATCGACCGTGAGCTGGATTGCCGACTGCATGTTGATTCCGATCATGGTGCAGCAAAAGCCAACCACCGACACACATGCCAAGGCAAAGTACCAATTGTCCGCGGCACCGATCAGCGAAACGCCGACAAGCCCAACAAACACCGACACATGCGCGATCAGCGGGATGCCCTCAGCCCAGTTGCCTGCCGAACGCAAGGGATACGGTCAGTGCCACGATCAGTGCCCCGCCGCCGACCGAAAGCATCTGGCCGAGCCCTTCCGCGCCGCGCTGATAAACGCCATCGGCAATCGCTGGAACGATTTCACCCACTCCGCGCACGGTGAGCGAGGACACGCAGGTCAGGAGCATCGCCTCACGGATGGCCGGGTGCGTGGCCGTATAACGCGCACCGTCAATCATCTCGACAAGGAAATGCTTGCGCTCGGATTTCGGCCGTCCCTTTTCGACCAGCCGGATCAGCAGCACGGCGGCAAGATAGGGCAGGAACACGATGACGTTGACCAGCATCGTGGTGTCGGTGCCGATGGTCTCAATCAAGGTGCCGCCAATCGCCGGTCCGATCAGTCGGGCAACGTTGAAGTTGGCCGCATGAATGGTGACCGCATTGGGCAACGCCGCGCGCTCGACCATGCGCGGCATGATGGTAACCCGAACTGCTCGGTCAGCGCTGCCAGCAAAGCCGATCACCAGCGCAACCGCACTGAGACTCCAGATATCCAGAACATCGCCGGCATAGAGAAAATAAAGAACGAGCGCTGACAGCGTTACCACCATGTAGTTTATCAGGGCCACCAGCTTCAACCGCCCCCGGTCGAGCAGCACGCCATAGAGCGGACTTGAGATCACTGTCGGTGCGAACAGGAAGAAGGAGAGAATTCCAACCCATGCTGCCGACCCGGTCAGTTCCCAGCCGATTAGCACCCGATTGATCCACTGGCCATTGACCGAAAAGAAGCTGCCACCCTCATAGATTCTGAAATTGCGGCCTTGCAGTGCCGGAAAACGCATGGGCGGACCCTAAGGAGCCATCGCGGCGGGAGTCTCGCAGCCGAGTCTATATGCCTCAGGCACCAAGCTGAAAGGCTCCGGCAGGCTCAGCCGCGGGCCCGTTCAAGCGCTCGCCGCAATCGTCGAATGATGACGTCGCGGGCCTTGGTATCGGCTTCCTTTTCCACCGTTTCGTTGATGTCGAGGATCAGACCGGTCGCGTTGTTCCAATCGAGCTTGGCCGCGGCCTTGGGCCCGATGCGCCGGCGCACATTGGTCTTTCGCCGCCTTGCTCACTTGGCAGTAAGAGTAAACACCTCATCGATCGAGGGAATGATGATGCGGTTGTGAGCAATCACACGGTCGGCAACACAGTCCCTCAGCCCGCTGCTCGCCGGCAGCTCGGAATGGACCAGAAACAGATTCTTCCTGATGGGCTGGTGCTCTTCGATCCAGGTTGTAAGTTCAGTCCCATCGGCATGGCCGGAATAGTCATCCATCGAATGAATCTGTGCATTCACCGTGATGTCGTCACCTTGAATGCGCACGCGTTTGGCGCCGTCCAGAAGCAGCCGCCCCATCGAGCCTCCAGTCTGATAGCCGACCATCAGCACGGTGGCGTTGCGCTGCCACAGACGGTTCTTCAAATGGTGGCGAATACGCCCCGCATCGCACATGCCGCTTGCGGCAACGACAAATCCCTTGAGCCGGTTGATGGCCTTGGAATCGTCGACACTATGGGACAGATGTAAGACCTTGGAGCGAAAAGCGCGCTCAAGTTCCGCGCCGGTTTCAAGTTCATAAGCATGGCGCAAAAACACTTCCGAGGCCTTCAGAGCCAGGGGCGAGTCGATGAAGATGCGCGCGCGGAATGGTGCCTTCCTCCATCAGCGTCACAAGATCGGTCACCAGCTCCTGAGTGCGCTCGACCGCGAATGATGGGATCACCAGCGCGCCGCCACGCTTTGCCGCATCGTTGACCTCCGAGCCAAGCTTCATACACCGGCGCGCCGGGGTGCGATCGCTTTGCTCGCGCGCACCATAGGTCGCCTCACAGATCACATGATCAAAACCGGCAGGGGCGTCCGGATCGGAGTGCAGCAGCTTGAAATCGGGGCCAAGGTCGCCGGAGAACAGCAAGGTCTGGCGCGCCGGTTTGCGCCGGGCACCGTGACCTCGATCTCTATCGAGGCTGACCCCAGAAGGTGACCGGCATTCCAAAAGCGCGCCCGCCCGCCATCGGCCACGTCAATCCATGTTTCATATTCAACACTGCGAAACTGCCCCAGACACTTGTCGACATCAGGCCCAGTATAGATCGACGTGATCTCGGCCCGCCCGCGGCGGCGATTGCGGTGATTGAGATTCTCAACCTCCATCTCCTGGATAGACGCCGAATCAGGGAGCATCACCGAGCACAAATCGACGCTCGGAGCGGTCGCATAGATCGGCCCCTGGAAGCCCGCGTGCGTCAGTTTTGGTAACAGCCCCGCATGATCGATATGCGCGTAGGTCAGCAATGTGCAGTCGATTTCGGCGGCATCGAACGGAAATGGATCGTAATTGAGCTGCTTTTCCGTTTTCGAGCCTTTGAACATGCCGCAATCGATCAGCACCTTTTGCGCGCCGGTAGACAACAAAAAGCACGAGCCGGTCACCGTTCCGGCGGCGCCGCAAATTGTCAGTTAAACAGCCATCGGTACCAAAATCCCCTACTCAAAAAATTACCGAGCCGCCCCTTGGTCCGGCTGCAGATCGACAGCGCGGGCGCGCAATGTGGTATCGTCCTGCAGCACCGCCTTGGCAATCTTGTGCGTTGCTGTATGCGGCAAATCGTCCACAAAAATCACAAATCGCAGCACCTTGTTAGGTGCCAATCGCCCCGCGCACCACTCTGCGATCGCTTGCGCCGTCAAGATCTTGCCCTCAGCAGTCACCACCGCGATCAGAATCTCATCCTCGCCAAGCTCCGACGGCACCGCGATTGCCGCTGCCTCGTAGACATCCGGGTGAGTACCGATCACCCGGTCGAGCTCGGCGCTTGCGATGTTTTCGCCGCGGCGACGAATGATATCCTTCTTGCGCGAGACGAAATAGTACCAGCCATCTTCGTCGCGGCGCACCAGATCGCCGGTCTTAAACCAACCGTCATCGAACGCGTCATCGGTCTGGACGGGATCGCAAAATAACCCTGCATCACAATCGGCGTGTTGACCCACAGCTCGCCAACGTCTTCCGCACCTCACACCCGTTTTCATCGACCACGCGGCACCTGGCCCAGATGCGTTCAGGATCGGGATGCGCGCCAACCGGCCCCATGCTGCCGGCTCTGAGCTCGACACCGAACGGATTGCAGGTAATGCTGGGGATTTCGGTCATTCCATAACCGCCCAGCAGATCGCCTATGCCGAATTCATCACGAAACGTCTGCGCCACATTCTCGCGCACGCCGTAGACGGCGCGCAGCCGGTGATCGGGGCGATACTCCGAGCGTGGCCGCGCGGCGAGGATCGTGCCCACAGCCTCAATGAGGTTGACCTCGGTCGCACCGGTTTCAGCGGCTGTCTCCCAGAACGAAGATGCCGAGAATCTGTCCACCACCACCATGCTGGCGCCCGCCGCGATAGTGCCTGCCAGCGAATAGAACAGCGCGTTCATATAGTAGAAGGGAAGTAGGATCATCGCCCGGTCATCCGGGTTCAGATGAACGCATTGAACAAAGGCCTCGCCCGCCAGCAGAAAGTTGCGGTGGCTGTGCATCACGCCTTTGGGAAATCCGGTGGTGCCGGAGGTGTAGATGATCACCAGCGTGTCGTCCGCCGCCACATCCAGAAGCGCTTACGCGCCCACAGGTTCACCGGCAGTCAGATCGAGAAGCGATGGAACACCGTCATCACCTCTCGCGCCCGCAGAGATGATCGCTGGAGAACATCCAGCCTGTGCAAGTGCAGTGCGCACCGTCGCGACCACATCAGGTCCAACCATCACCATCTTCGGATCGGCATGGCCCAGCACATAGGCAAGCTCACCCTCGCCAAATTTCGGATTGACCGGAACAATCATGGCGCGCAATCGCGCCAGTGCGCCGAGCAACAAGACGCGGCTGTCTGAATTGTGCGCAACGATGGCGACACGGTCGCCCTGCCCTATGCCGCGCCCGGCCAAGTTCGCGGCAAGGTCCGCCACGGCTTCAACGAACGCGCCCCAGTTCCAGCTTCGCTGCCCGAACAACAAAAACGGCTGATCGTGACGCTCGGCGCACCGGCAACGGTGTACTCATGGCCGCAATAAAGGCGCAGGACATCGAGTGGACGCATCATGCCGTGCAACCGCTACCTAAAATCCGTCCATCTGCTGACGATCCCCTCGCTGGCAGACAAACTAAAGCACAGGCGCGTCGCAGGTGGAATGATCCCGGCTCTGCCCGCCGCGCTCACACTCAGTCAATCCGGCGGCGATTTATTCAGCTGCGCCACAGCATCCTCGCGTAATCGGAACTTGTGGATCTTGCCGGTCGCGGTTTTCGGCAGCTCGCAAAACCAGAAGTGCCTGGGCATCTTGAAACCTGCGAGCCGCTCACGGCAAAAGCCGCTGATGTCTTTCGCGTCAACCGACGTGCCTGGTTTAAGCTCCAGAAATGCGCATGGCACCTCGCCCCATTTGGCATCCGGCGCAGCCACCACAGCGGCGAGCAGAACAGCAGGATGCTGGTGTAGAACGCTCTCGATTTCGAGGCTCGAGATGTTCTCTCCACCGGAGATGACAATATCCTTGGCCCGGTCCCTGATTTCGATCGCACCGTCGGCATGGCGAACCGCAAGATCGCCGGTGCGAAACCAGCCATCCACGAAAGCCGCTTCGCTTGCGGCCTCGTCCTTATAGTAACCAGCCATCAGCGTATTGCCCTGAAGCAGGATCTCGCCCAGCTGCACGCCGTCGGCGGCAACCTCCACGCCCTGTTGATCGACAATGCGCACACGGTTTGCCGTCATGTGGCTGACGCCCTGACGCGCAAGGAACAATGCCTTGGTGCCCGGGTCGGCATCGGCCATCTGCGCGGGCACTCCGCACCCGTGGCACTCTGGCGAATGCCTATTTCAAAAAACCGCAGAACCATTTCCGGGTGATCTGCGACAATATGGGGGCGGCTTTGGCATGAAAGGCGGGTGCTATCCGAAATATGCGCTGTCGCTGTGGGCGGCCGAAGTGACCGGACGACCGGTCAAATGGATCTCTGTTGATTTTCAGCAATTTCCTGTAGGATTATTTTTGTTGATTATCAATTTGTTGGGGCAGGTCTACGCGTTTTCTTTGGTGGGCTTTTTGCGCCGGCCCGTTTTTCGTCGTGCCATCCACCGCCCGCAATGCGATCCACGCACCTGCTCCATCGGCAGTTGATAGAGGCTCTCAGATGTCCGGAAACTCTTTCCGCAAACATCTGTCGATGCCAGGCATGCTTCGCCCGCATCCCCGACCCGATCAACACACGTGACTTCAGCCTGTCCGACTGCCTGATGTCCGCACTGGCGGTGTTTTCACTCAAGTTTCCGTCGTTGCTTCAGTTTGACCGGGCTTCAGTTTGACCGGGCTTCAGTTTGACCGGGCTTCAGTTTGACCGGGCTTCAGTTTGACCGGGCTTCAGTTTGACCGGCAGGTGCGCGGCGGCGAGGATCCGGTCCAGGCGTGGAACCTCCGCTCGCTCTTTGGCGTGGAAAAAATGCCCTCGGACACGCGGATGCGCGCGCGGCAAGGTGCTCGAAGGCTGGACGGTCTTCGACGGGCATCTGCTGATCTCGGTGGATGGCACCGGCCAGCATTCCTCGCACAAGGTCGGTTGCAGACGCTGCTGCGTGAAGAGCCACCGCGACGACGGGTCGAAGACGTACGACCACCAGCCCCTCGGCGCGGCGGTGGTCCACCCCGACCTGAAGGAGGTGTTCCCACTGGCGCCGGAGCCGGTCCGGAATGAGGACGGAACCACGAAGAACGACTGCGAGCGGAACGCCGCGAAGCGTCTCCTCAGCGACCTGCGCCGGGAGCACGCACGCATCAAGGCGGTCATCGTCGAGGACGGGCCGGCGTCCAACGGACCCCGCATCAGGCATCTGCGGGACAAGGGTTTTCGTTTCATCCTCGGCGCGAAGCCGGGCAATCACGAACTGCTGTTCAGTCGGGTCAAGGCCAGCGAGACGAAGCAGACACGGGAGACGCGTGACAAGACGACCGGCAGGATGCATCGCTTCGAGTGGGACGCACACCTGCCGCTCAACGACGCGAGCTTCGAGGTGAGGGTCAACATGTGGATCACCGATCTCCCGCCGGAGCGGGACACGGTGATGTCCGTCATGCGGGCCGCCCGCCGCAGATGGGCGATTGAGAACGAAACGTTCCAGACACTGAAGGCGCGGGAGCACCGGGAGCGTATCCTCTCCCTTTGGGACAGGATGCGCAGCCTGTTGCAGAACTTGCGCATCACGGACTGGCAGACTTTCTATCTCGCCCTGTCAGGGGAGATGAAGAAACCGGAACTCGCAGCCTTGCTTCCCGACGGGCGGTAGCTTCTCCGGCCACGCGCGACAGACACTGTCCCGCCCTTCGCCGAAACCTCGTTGTCCGGGCAACTGACCGGCCATCAGCCATGCGTGCGCCGACCGACCGCTCATTGCAGCCCGACCGTAACAGACGTCAATGAGAGGAAATTATTGCTACAGGGAATTGCTGCAGGGTTCACGAGAGGGCTTGTCATCGGCCCACAGGCTGTCTTATTTGGTGTGATCTAACGGCCTGCACCGTTTGGGGAATAGTTTAACGGTAGAACAACGGACTCTGACTCCGTCGGTCCTGGTTCGAATCCAGGTTCCCCAGCCAGCCAACTTTCAGATTTTGGTGTGTTTTTGTATTTTCTGGAGGAGTGGGGATAGTCCCGCGACTTCCACGCTTTAGCCCACCTGCCTGGCGTTGTCACGTTGTCGTTGCTCGGTCGCAGGAATTTGGGCCGGCGATAGGCGTCACGCAGCGGCAGATGCGTCCGCCTAGGTGCAGAACGAGCCTGCACGAAGCTCTTTGAAGTGTGGGCGGCGTAGCAGATGACGTTGATGGGTGAAGGTATGTGGGTGGCGGCATGGATGGCGAGAAAGCGTTGGGCCGAGCCCGGTGACTTGAACCGCTGCTGTTTTGTCTCCCGTCGGCATACTGGCAGATGGGAATTCTCCGCCCGGTTATTTGCCCGCAAGCACCGATCATGCTCGGCAGTGAACCCCATCGCGCGGAAGGTCGCAGGATAAGATCGCAAGCGATCGGTCATGATCCGGGTTGGTGCGAAACCGAACTTCTTCAGCAGATTCACAATCAGTTTGCGGGCGACCTTGGCGTTTCATCGGCGCTGGACCAGAAAGTCGAGCACCTCGCCCTCATTGTCGACTGCTCGCCAGATCCAATAACGATCACCGCGGCAAGGTACTCACCGATCATCGCCGCTTCAGCCTGGTGACCGATACCGACGTCTACTTCTGCGACCCGCGCAGCCTGTGGCAGCGCGGATCGAATGAGAACACCAACGGCCTGTTGAGACAGTACTTCCCCAAAGGCACCGACCTGTCGCTATACTCCCAAGTGCAACTGAACAAGGTGGCTCGGCAGCTCAACGAACGGCCGCGCAAGACGCTGGGCTTTGAGACCCTAGCCGAACGTTTTAACGCTTGTGTTGCATCGACCGATTGAAATCGCAGCCCGTGTGCGGGGTCTGTTTGGTGATCCAGCCTTTGAGTTGGAATCTGACCAAGGTCCAATCGGCGGTTTGGCCGATCAGGGTTGCAGCGTATGGGATTGTTGGCCTCCTCAGCAATACCGTTTCAGGTGCAGGTGGGCGATAGCCCAGCGACGAGTGTGGCCTCTCGGTGTTGTAGAAGCGCCGCCACTGCTCGATCAGGATCTGCGCTTGGGTGAGTGTGGTGAAGATTGCCCGGTTCAGACATTCATCACTCAGCTTTCCATCAACCGACATTCCCCAATTAGAACGCCATTTCGATCATGCTGCCGCTGTTTTGCGTACGGATCAATCCTCTTGGGCGGGCCGTGTCGTGATTCGGGCATCCGATTCGTGAACCGGGCGCGATTTATGGACGCTGCAACGGGCTTGAACCGGAAGTCGGTCTGACCGGCACCCGTCGGGTCAGACCCGTCGAGCCGCTTTCGCCCGGGTTTGATCGCCGACACCGTCATGCAGGTAGCGGTGGCCGGTACCGGGGGCGCACGGAGCCGTTGGATGGCCGCAAGGATGCGGTGAACAGAGCGCCGCCGACAGCCGCCCCGGCCGGTTGGAACGTGATGGCTCGGGCGTGGCGGACGACCCGCGCTCCGATCCTGATGAGGCAGGTCCGCAGGCCGGTCGACGACCGGTCGGCCGTCTCCTCCGGCAGGTCGGTGCCCTGCAGAAAGACACCGGGATTGTAGGCCGATGCATGAAGCTGAAGCCGCACCTCGTTCCACGCCATGCCCTTGCAGGAAAGACACGCCGATCGATTGCCTGCCTGCCTGCCTGCCTCGACATGCCGTTCGGCGGTGCCGCGCTGGTTGTAGAACCGAATGATCCGGTCCGGCTCCATCGGCGGCTTGGTGACGACAAAGCCGATCTTCGGGAACAAGTCACCCCGATGCCGTTCGACCTCGGCGACGACCCGCCGTGGTTTGTCCCGTGACGCGGCCCGATACGCGAAGTCGCCGCAGATGCCCCGCACATGGGTTGGCGGGTGACCCGCGGGGCGCTTGAGCACAGGTGCAATCCTGCTTTCCGGAACAGCGGTCTTCCCAGACCGGACAGCGCAGGAACAGCCTTCCGACTCCGGCGTCTTATAGAGCTCCGGGACGGCAAAAGCGGCATCGGCCCGGAAGAGAACCGCATCAGCTCACGATCCGCATATCGCGCCAACACCGGCTTGAGCACATTTTCCCGGCCATCGGCGCTGTGAACATTGCCGGGGGGCAATGAACGGCGTTCGAGGTGGCCAAACCGGTTAAAGCCCACATTCCCCAGGTACCGTTGACGTTTTCGCGCCTCTGACAGCCGGTAACATGTTATATTTCAGCATGTTGTGTGGGCTGTAGAGTGTGGATCACGGATCACCCGCAGGGTGCAGGCGAAACGGGTGATATCAGGCTCGGTTTCGACAGTCGGGTGCGGCTGGAATTCCATGGCTCGAAGATCGGTTCCGACGGTGGCCCGTTGCTGTTCCGGGAGTTGGACGAGACCCCGGGATTGCACGATATTGCCGGCGGTCCTCTCGGAGATCCGTGAACCGTCCACATTCCGTGGTCGGGCTTTTGCGGCGGTCGGTCTTCGGGCGATTGGCCGGATATGATGATGTGAACGACGCGGACCGTCCGGCGCTCGATCCGTTGATGCCGAGGCTGCGTCTGCCGGCCGGATGGGTCGGTTCGAGACCGGGGTGTCGGAGGCCGCCGACAATCGCGGTGCGCCGGCGGACGTATCCGGTCAATGGATTGATCGGGGGATTGATCGGGCTCACGCCGCGATGGCGCCCGAATGGATCACACCGGACATGGACGGTTCGGTCGGTCCGCCCCATGGCGCGCAGACCCATGCGCTCAGGACGGCACCGCCTGGAACGGGCATTTCGGCTGCATGTGCCATCATCCTTTGTTCGTCCTTAACCGGTTTGGCCACCTCGAACGCCGTTCATTGCGCCCCGGCTATGCGACAGCCTGGTATGTGCCACCTGCAGCTTGACCCGTTCGCCGCCCGATCCTCGCTCCGGTCGAACTGGAACGCCTCGCCACGCGCAAAGACCGGCGGCACGAAGGTGCCGCGCCCCCGGTCTGCTGCTCGTGTTGCCGCTCGGCCTTCCACTTGCGCGCAAAGGCCGCAACCCGGCCATGGGACACGTCAAAGCCCAAGGCGACAAGGTCGGCATGCATCTGCTTGACTGTACACCGCTGCTTGCTGCGCGACTTGCCCGCCTCGATCTGAAGCCGGGGGGTCGGCTTGTCCGCATACGGGGCCGGCTTGCTCGCCCGATCGGGAACCTTGAACTTCGGTTCCACAGTGCCGGACCGCAGAGACTTGCGGATCGTGTGGCGCGACAGTCCGGTGCGCCGCGCCATCTCTGGGATCGGCTTTCAATCGCGGAAATGCCGGCACCGGATTACACTCGGTAAATCCATGTCGATCACTCCATAATCCCCCGACTCCAAAGCCGGGGAAGAGGTCGGAACACGGGTCTCTTCCCAGTGGAAATCTATCACCCGCCCGCGTCAACTTTCACTGGAAATCAACAGCCCGCACTCAAATGCCCGCTCCGGCGCCAGACTTGCCCTATTTGAACATGATATTGGCCGCTTTCAGGAACAGCGTGCGGTTGACCCCGTCCGAATGCAGGAACGCCGCCGCATCGCGCAACAGCTTCTCCACCCCGAATTCCTTCATGTAGCCATGCCCGCCATGGATCTCCATGGTCCAGGTGGCGATCTTCCACGCCGCCTGTGAGGCCATTGCCTTGGGCAGTGCGCCCAGCGTCCAGTCCCATCCCTGCTCCTGATTGTCGGCAAGGAAGCAGGCACGGTGGATGTAGGAGCGCGAGGCATCGATCAGCATCTGCATTTCAGCCAATTGCGCTCTGATACCGTCATGTTCGATCAGTGGTTTGCCGCCCTGAACGCGCATCTGCGCCCACTGGATCGCCTTTTGCTGCAGCGCCACGGCAACCCCCAGAACGCTGGCGCCGGCATAGGAGTTCGAGGAGGGGAAAAACTGCTGCAGCAGCGGAAAGCCGCCATGGACTTCGCCGACGATATTTTCATCGGGAATGAAGCAATCCTGGAAAATCAGCTCGGCATTGTTGGCCGTGCGCTCGCCCAGCTTGTCGTGCACCCGCCCGATGGTGAAGCCCTCGCGGCCGCGCTCCAGCAAGAAGCAGGTGGTGCCCTCAAGCATCGGCTTGCCCTTGTAGGTCTGCACGAATAACAGATAAAAACTCGCCCGGTTGCCGTTGGAGATGAAGTGCTTCATGCCGTTGACGACAAAACCGCCATCCACGCGTTCGGCGAAGGTGCGGAACGGTGTCGGGTGCGGCAGGAAGTAGTTGGACGCATTGTCGGGCTCGGTGATGCCGATTGCCAGAACGCCGCGCGGCTCTTGTGCAAATGGCACCAGCGAGCGCTGCTTCTGGTCGTCGCTGAGTACCTTTTCCATGATCTGCGCGAGTTTCAGCGTCTGCGCCATCACCACCGAGGTGCCAAGATCGCCTATGCCCAACTCCTCGACCACCATCGCTGTCGTCAGTGAATCGGTGCCAAGCCCGCCATATTCCTCCGACAGCGTCATGGTGCGGATGCCGACCGCGTTCGCCGCCTCGACGATCTCGTCGCTATAACCGTCTTGCGGGTTGACCTCGGCGTCGAGATCGGCGACCTTGGGTTTGACAACCTCTTCGACAAATCGCGCCACTGTGTCGAGTATCGCGCGCTGTTCGTCGGTCTGGATGAACATTTCGTCCATTGAATGCAGCCCTCTTGTGGTCTCTGGCCGGGTTCGGCCTCAAGGATGGGGAAATACTATTGGCGCGCGACTGCCACAACCACAAATGATAATGTCTGATCCACGCCATCCATGATCACGATCACCAATGTCCACCACAACAGGCCCTGCCGCTCAAGGCGGCAAACACACGCAAACAGACTTTGCCGAAGAGGCGCGCGTCTATCTGGCGGCCCACCCCGGCACCTGCAATGTCGAGGTGATGTTCAGCGACATCAACGGCATTGCCAAGAGAATGCAGTTCCCGGTCTCGGTACTGGACGATCTGGCCGGCGAAGGCCTCAACATGCCGGCCTCCACCTTGGTGCTCGATTCACGCGACGCTGTTTATCCAGACCGTCTGGGGACTGGTTTCCTCGGCGATCCCGACGCCTGGTTTTCCCGGCTCCGGAAACTCTGTCGCCCATTCCCTGGGCCCAAACGCCGACCGCTCAGGTGTTGACGGCCACCCTGCATGACGGCGCAGCGGTCTATTTCGAACCCAGAGGCATTCTGGCGCGCGCGTCTAGCTTCCATGGTTTGGGCCACTGATTTGCGATTTGTCCAAGATGGTTTCGGTTACCGGCGTTTGCATGCCGAGAGCATAATGGTGGCGGATCCGGTTGTACTGTTCAAGCCGGATATCGATGACGATCCGAGCCTGGCGTGTGGTCGTGAACCACTCGGTGTTGGGGCGTTCGCGGCGGAGTGTTCCGTTGAAGCGCTCGTTGTAGCCGTTCTCCCAGGGCGATCCCGGATGGATCCGGACGGGTTGAATGCCGACACGCTGAAGCCGGTCCCGGAATGGTGCGGCCGCAAACCCGGGTCCATTGTCGGAACGAAGGTACTCAGGCTTGCCGCGCTTGAGCAGCAGTGGAGAAAGCGCCTCCGGCACATCGGCTGAACCCATCCTGGCGGCAACGCCCACACACAGAGCTTCGCGCGTATACTCGCCGAGCACGGTCAACATCCTGCAATGCCGGCCGTTGCTCAGCTTGTCGTGCACAAGATCGATCGCCCGGATACGTCCGCCGGCACACCGCGATTGTCGGCGGCCGCCGACACCTCGGTCTCGAACCGACCCATGCGGCCGGCAGACGCAGCCTCGGCATCAACGCCACGCCCTCCGACCACCTGCCGCAAAAGCCCGACCACGGAATGTGGACGGTTCGCGTATTTCCGAGAGGACCGCCGGCAATATCGTTCAATTCCGGGGTCTCGTTCAACTCCCGGAACAGCAACGGGCCACCGTCGGAACCGATCTTCGAGCCATGGCATTCCAGCCGCACCCGACTGTCGAAACCGAGCCTGATATCACCCGTTTCGCTTGCACCCTGCGGGTGATCCGTGATCCGCCCACAGCCCACACAACATGCTGAAATAACATGTTACCGGCTGTCGGAAGCGCGAAAACGTCACGTTACCTGGGGAATGTGGGTTAAGGTCATGCCACTTTTCGAACAACTTCATTAACCTGTATTTCCCATGTGGCTCCATTGATTGATGTGATTGATCGTTGATTCTATCACGAGAACCAATGTCTTGAGCGCATTTTGGGGCGCGGCATATGGCGAACCCGGTGGGTGAACCGGTTGATGGGCCTCTTCGGCTCGATTTCGACTGCCGCCTGAAGCTTGAGTTCCACGGTTGCGGAATCACCACCGACGCCGGCTTGCCGGCCTGCCGCGAGCTTGATGACGCGTTCGGCTTGACGGACATGGCCGGCCATGAGCCTGCCGATCCGCGCACCGGCAAGAACGGCCTGCACGCGATGACGGGATTGTTGCGCCGATCCGTCTTCGGCCGCCTCGGTGGCTATGAGGACGTAAACGACGCCGACCACCCGGGACGCGATCCCGCGATGCGATGGATTGTCGACGGGCGCGCCGTAGCCGGGCAGGCCGCGTGCGCCGGCCGGATGGGCGATTGGAGACAAAGTTCCCTGCCGGTGACGAGAACCTCCCCGCATCGGCCGATCTGTCGGGGCAATGGATTGACCGGGGGCACGCGCGGCATCCGCCCAAGGCCATCGTGCTCGACATGGATTCCATGGCGATCAGGCCGACCCATGGCGATGATCGTGCCGCTCACAACCACGCCTGATCTGGCAGAGCTCTCAAACCATCTCTCTGACAACCTGCCAGACTATGCGCGGCCGGTTTTCTTGCGGATTGGCAGCGAGATAGAAAAAACCAGCACCTTCAAACAACGCAAACAAGGCTCCTCCGAAGACGGTTTCAATCCGGCTAAAACGACTGACAGACTCTATTTTGCAGATGCGCTGACGGGCAAATTTCACAGACTGGACTCACACGCATATGACCGGATTTGCATGGGCGAAATCAGATTATGACCGCCAATCAGGGCCAGGAACCAACGCCATCTGAAATTGTCGAATTCTGGTTTGACGCCGGACCTGAGCAATGGTTCGGCAAGGCTCCGGAATTCGACGACGAGATCACGCGCCGTTTCGGCCACACCGCCGAACAGGCAGCAAACGGCGCATTCGATGACTGGTGCAAGACGTCTGAGGGAACGCTCGCATTGATCCTGGTGCTCGACCAGTTCCGCCGCAACATTCATCGCGGCAGCTCACAGGCATTCAGTGCGGACAATCGAGCGCTCGCCATCTCTCGTGCCGCCATTGAACGCAGTGTCGACAAGAATCTGCCGGTGGAGAAACGAAAATGGCTCTATTTGCCATACGAACACGCAGAAGACCTTGAAACACAGGAACAATGCGTTGCTCTGTTTGAGGCGGCGGGCATTGAAGCTGATCTCAAATGGGCGGTGGATCACCGCGATATTATCGCCCGGTTTGGCCGCTTTCCCCATCGCAACGCCACACTCGGCCGCACATCAACGCCGGAAGAGGACCAATTCCTCGCTGATGGCGGCTTTGCCGGGTAGCAGCAAGCCACACACGCCCTGTGATGTCTTATCTGTGTGTGGAAAGGCTTTGGCAACGCTGATCTGCTAGGTCTGCAGTCATGCCTATGAATCCGAGCACACAATGAGTATCGGCGCGATTGCGCAGCCCCGGCGTGTTGTCGAGCTTGCCCGCGAATTCCTGTTGGAAAAAGGCGACCGGGCCCACGCCCGGCGCGGCGCTGTTTTTGCGATTGCCATCCGCGTATTGAGCGCCGCTATAGCCGCCTGAGAACGCTGGAGCGATGCTCCCCCGGTGAAGCGGCCTGATCGGCCGGAGTGATATTCCACCATTGACAGCCTTCATGCCTTTGGCAGAGGGCGGGGGATGAAGGGTGCGGCGCTTTGCGTTCAGGTACGGCGTGCGGTTTTGTTGAAGGGATGAGCCGGCGCGAAGCAGCGGGATTGTTCGGGATCGATCGGCGCACGGTCGACAGGATGCTGCGGTATTCGGTGCCTCCCGGCGATCGGCGCAAGAAGCCTCCGGCGTGCCCGAAGCTCGATCCGTTTGTCGGCATCATCGACCGGATTCTCGAGGAAGACGGCCAGCGCCCGAACAAGCAGCGTCACCCCTCGAAGCGGATATTCAAACGCCTGCGCGATGAGCACGGTTTTACCGGTGGCATCACGATTGTGAAGGATTATGTCTTTGCGGCGCGTCAGCGTCGGCGCGATATGTATGTGCCGCTGTGCCATGAGCCGGGTCATGCCCGGGTGGACTTCGGTGAGGCGCTTGCGGTGATCGCCGGTGTCGAACGCAGGATCCACTTCTTGGCGATGGATGTGCCGCAGAGCGACGCCTGCTTCGTCAAGGCCTGTCCGGCCTCGACGACGGAAGCGTTCCGCGATGGCAATGTGTCGGCTTTTGCCTTCTTCAGTGGCGTGCCGCTATCGATCCTCCATGACAGCACCGGGATTGCCGTTGCCCACATTATGGGAGAGGGCCGCCGGCAGCGGACCCGGGTCTTCAGCGAACCGATCTCCCATTATCTGTTCGAGGATCGTTTTGGCCGTCCGGGCAAAGGCAATAACAAGGGCAGGGTCGAGAGATCGGTTGGCGATGCCCGTCGCAACTACATGGTGCGGCTGCCTCGGTTTGAGAGCTTTGAGGCGTTCAATGCCCGGCTCGAAGCACAGTGCCGGCACCGGATGCAGGACAGACTGCGTGGTTACCTGGAAACGATCGGCAAGCGGCCGGAGCAGGATCCTGCCCGTTTCCGGGATCTGCCGGCTGGTCCTGCGATGCCTGCGACAAGCGCACCGCCCGGGTGAGTTCTCCGTCGCCGGTTCGCTACCGCGGCAATGACTACCCGGTTCCGACAGCCTGCGGGCACCGCGAGGTTCCGGTCCGCGGCTATGTCCATGAGGTGGCGATCTCCGGCGGTGCCGAGGTCATCGCCCGCCATCGCCGGTCTTGCGAGAGGGAAGACTTCGCCTTCGACCCGCTGCACTCCCCGGCGCTCATCGAGCATAAGATCAATGCTCCGGACCAGGCTGCCCCACTGACCGGCCGGGAACGACCCGATACCTTTGCCGCATTGCCGCGCCGGCCGGTGGACGCTCATGAGTGACACGCCGCAGCTCCTGCTTCTGCTTGCCCATCGTCTGAAGATCCTGAAGCTGCCGATGTTCCTGCGCGACGACGACAAGGTCGCCAGGCAATGCGCTGCCGAGGGGATCGATCATACCCGTTATCCCCTGCGCCTTGCAGAGCTGGAGCCGATCGACCGGGAACGGCGCATGGTCGAACGGCGGATCGAGGTGGCCCGCTTCCCGACAACCGAAAACCTCGGCGGCTTCGACTTCAAAGCCATCCCGTCGTTGAACGAGATGATGGTTCCGGAACCGGCACGGTGCGACGACATCACCCGCAATGAGAACATCATCGCTGTCGGCAACTCGGGAACCGGCAAGACCCACATCGCGCTCGGGCCGGCATCGGCGGCCTGCCGGAAGGGCCTCACCGTCGGCTTCATCACCGCATCAGCCCTGGTCCGTGAACTGCCGGAAGCCCGCGACGAGAAGCGGCTTCTGCGTCTGCTTGAAGCAGCTCACCGAATACCGGCTGCCGATCATCGATGAACCGGGATATGTGCCCCTGTCGCCGACCGGCGCGCCGCTCGACCGGCTCACCCGTCATGCCCACATTCCGGAGATGAATGACGAGAGCTTCCGCCTCAAACAAGGCCGCTGCGGCACCACAAGACACCAAGATCGAACTCCCGCAAGTCAGCCAAGGCTCCAAAGCCTGTTCCGCCTGGTGGTGGACGTTTGCTCCGGCGTTGACAAGCCGATCACCGATCAACTGCCCGGGCAATGTGCGAGTAAACGGAGATAAACCCTGAACCGCAGACAATCGCCATGTCCTGCACCACTGGGATTCACTCGGCTGGGTTCACACTACATCAAAAATTCTGACAATCCATCAATTTGGCCGAGGCAGATTTCAACGAGACCTATCCCTCCGGTTCCTCGGCCACCCGCAACAGGTACTGGCCATAGTCTGAAGCGCTGAGACCGCGGCCAAGTGCCAACAGCTCATCGCGGGTGATCAACCCCATGCGGAATGCAATTTCTTCCGGGCACGCAATCCGGCTCGCCTGGCGTCGTTCGATCGCATGGATGAATGCCGAGGCCTCGATCAGCGATTCTGGCGTGCCCGTATCGAGCCAGGCATAACCGCGCCCCAAACGCTCAACGGTGAGTTCACTCGCATCCAGATAGGCGGCGTTGACATCGGTGATCTCAAGTTCACCGCGCGCCGATGGCTTCAGGGACGCGGCAATGTCGACAACTTTTGCGTCGTAGAAATAAAGCCCGGTCACCGCCCAGCTTGATTTCGGTGCTTTTGGCTTTTCCTCAAGCGAGATCGCACGGCCGCTTCGATCAAATTCAACCACGCCGTAACGCTCGGGATCAGGAACATTGTAGGCGAACACGGTGGCACCGGTGCCGCGGTCAGCTCCGACCGCAAGCCGTTCTGGAAGACCATGGCTGTAAAAGATATTGTCACCCAGAATGAGCGCCGACTTTTGACCTTCAACAAAGTCAGCACCAATGATGTAAGCCTGTGCGATCCCTTCCGGTCGGGTCTGCGGGGCATATGAGACCGAAATCCCCCATTGGCTGCCATCACCCAGAAGCTGCTCATAGTCGCCCAGATCCTGCGGTGTCGAGATCAGCAAGACTTGCTTTATTCCCGCCAGCATCAGCGTTGTCAGCGGATAATAGATCATTGGTTTGTCATAAACCGGCAAAAGCTGCTTCGACGTCACCAGCGTCATCGGGTAAAGCCGCGTCCCCTGTCCGCCAGCAAGAATGATACCCTTCATCGCCTCGCCTCCACTTTGACCGATGGGATTTTGGCATCGGGGTTCAAAATCCGCGCGACACACTCCATCACACCGTGCTTCCAATGTGGCAGACGAAGCCCGAATGCGTGCGCGAGCCGGTCGCAATTGAGTTCGGAATTGGCCGGTCGCCTAGCGGGCGTCGGGTAGTCCTTTGTGGAGATGGCCTGAACGCTCGCACTAGGACCGCCGAGTTTGCGTGAACGGGCAAGGACGTCTTCAGCAAACCCGCACCAGTTCGTCCTGCCGGTTCCGGCCGCATGATAGATGCCCCAAGGCTGTTGCGGTTGGGTATCGATCTTGCCCGCGATGGCAATGATCGCTGCCGCAAGATGCCGTGCATAGGTCGGGCTGCCAGACTGGTCGTCGACCACGCTCACTTCGGTGCATTCATCGGCAAGTTTCAGCATGGTCTTTACAAAATTCCGGCCATGCGGGCTATGAAGCTGCGCCGTTCGCAAAATTAGATGCCGGGTGCAGGCGCGCGCAACGCGCATCTCGCCCTCAAGCTTGCTTGCACCATAAGCGCCGGTCGGATAGGGTAAATCGCTTTCGACATAGGCTCCAATCTTGCCGCCGTCAAACACATAATCCGTGGACACATGGATCAGTGGCACATCCAGCCGATCGCACAGTGCCGCGATCCGACCGGGCGCCTTGGCATTGATGATGTACGCGAGTTCGGATTCCTTTTCGGCCTGATCAACGTCCGTATAGGCAGCCGTATTGATCACCAGTTGCGGCTTCAACTCTACAAGCGCGAGCTCGATTGAATCCGGACGGGCCATATCAATCTGAGGGCGCGCCAGCGAAACAACCGGCATGCCTACCGCCGCGGCCTCCTCGCCAAGCGCCATGGCAAGTTGACCGTTCTGGCCGATGACGACGACACTCATCGATCAGCCTGTGTGGGCCGCCAGCTGATTTTCCTCAACCAGGCCCAGCCGCTCCCCTCCATAGACCCGCTTGCGCAGCGGCTTCCACCACTCAGTATTGGCGAGGTACCAGCCGACTGTTTTTGCAAGCCCGCTTTCGAAATCCTCCTCAGCTCGCCATCCAAGTTCGCTCTTGATCTTGGTCGCATCAATGGCGTAGCGCTGATCATGTCCCGGGCGATCGGCGACAAAACTGATCAGCTTGTTGTGCGGCACGCCTTGTTTTTGACGCTCATCCATCAGTGTGCAGATGGTTTCAGCCACAGCGAGATTTGTGCGCTCGTTTCGCCCGCCGATATTGTAGGTCTCGCCGGTGCGGCCATTCACCGCGATAAGGCACAGGGCGCGGGCATGGTCTTCGACATAGAGCCAATCGCGCACATTCATTCCATCGCCGTAGATCGGCAGCTTTTCGCCCTCTAGGGCATTCAGGATCATCAGCGGAATCAGCTTTTCCGGAAACTGGCAGGGCCCATAATTGTTCGAGCAGTTGGAAATCAGACTAGGAAAGCCGTAGGTGCGATGCCAGGCCATCACCAGATGATCTGACGCGGCCTTGCTCGCCGAATAGGGCGAGCTTGGATCATATGCGGTGTGTTCGTGAAACAGCCCCTCTGCGCCAAGCGAGCCATAGACTTCATCGGTCGAGACGTGAACAAAGCGGAAGGCGTCGCGCGCGGGACTTGATTGCCAATATTGGCGCGCCGCCTCCAACAAGGTGTGCGTTCCATTGATATTGGTCTGGATGAAATCGGCCGATCCGGTAATCGAGCGGTCAACATGACTTTCAGCCGCCAGGTGGAACACCGTGTCGGGCTGGAACGTCGCAAAGGCCTCGTCCATTGCGTCACGATCGTTAATATCCGCCTGAACGAACGCATAGTGCTCATTGCCCTCAACCGGCACCAGTGATCTCGGCTCGGCGGCATAGGTCAGCTTGTCAATATTGAGAACCAACGCGCCCCGCTTGCCAACTAGGTGCCGGATGAGAGCCGAGCCAATGAACCCGGCCCCGCCGGTTACCAGCGCTTTCATTGATGACATCGCCCTGCCAAGCGGCAATTGTAACCATTCATTTGAGCAAAAGCCTTTTGAGTTAAAACAATGAACTCAGTCTTGAAGTGCAAATTCAAAAACACCAAGCTCTGCCGGGACATGCATGGCGTAAATGCCGCATGTGCTTTCATTGGCCGACAGCACGTTGATCGGGCCTGCCTTAACCGACTGACGCCGAACCCAGCGCAAATGCGCCGGCAACGGTGCCGAGTACGGTACTTCTGAGTAAGATTGAGCGCAATTCAATGTTGTTCCTCCCTTGACCTACCGATCAATCGAGCGGGCTGTCAGTGTCGATTATTTTGATTTTCCATCATCACCTTACGTGGCGTTCTGGTTAGCAGTACCGGGATCCCCGTTCTCGACACGAAAGTGCATATGCACCCTTTACCGACATTCACGGGATGGCGACCATCGTCGAGCCGATATTGCCTCCACGGGCGGACATCTGCAACCCCGGACCATCGTCGTGGGGATCGAGGGACATCGAGAACGGTGACGCCGGCGTATATCGCGCCGGGATTGCCGATTTCGTCGTCATCAGGACACACCTCGCCCGTGGTTCTTGCCGGACTGCATGACAACCGGACGCGTCACGCCGGCGCCGGCTGCGGCCGAAGTCCGGCGATCAGCCGCAGGATCTCGGCGAACAGGCCCCCTGGCACCCGCGCCCTCGGCAACCGGCCGGCCAACCGGAACGTGACGTACCGGCCGTGTGTGACGATCCCGGCGACGATCCTGATCGGCTTCTCCTTCACGCCGGTCGGCGACCATCGCCTGACCGCCTCCGGCAGAGCCGGCGTTCGCATGAAGTTACCGGGATTGCAGGCGAGCGCATGAAGCCGGAGCCGCACGGCATTGTTCCGGAACAGCCGGGTCCGCACAATCGCGTTCCTGCCTTCCTCGATGTGCTGCCCGGCCGCGCCGCGCCGGTTGCAGAAGGCGACCACGCGCCCGGTAGGGCGGCTCAGCCTGGTGACGATGAAGCCGACGCGCGGGACACGTTCGCCCGGATGCCGTTCGACCCTGGCGACGACCCGGCGCTTCTTGTCCCATGATCCTGCCTGATGGCTGAAGCCGGCATGAGTGCGGATCATATGATCGGGTGGGCGGCCGACGGGTCGGGTCGGAAGGCAGGCGATGCTTTGCCGAAGGATCGTATACTGGTCGCCCTGGGCTGCGTTCCGGATCGCCGAACCGGTTGAACACAAACAGCGGATGGCAGCAGGTGCAGGCGAAGGGTCCATTCCAGGCGGTGCTTTCCTGATCGCCATGGAATCCGTGTCGAGCACGATGGCCCTGGGCGGATGCCGCGCGTGCACCCGGTCAATCCATCGCATCGCGGGATCGCGTCCCGGGCGGTCGGCGTCGTTTACGTCCTCATAGCCACCGAGGCGGTCGAAATCGAACCGAAGAGGCCCATCAACCGGTTCACCCGCCGGGTTCGCCATATGCCGCGCCTCAAAATGCGCTCAAGACATTTTTTCAGACATTTTTTCTTATGACGGAACCAACGATCAATCACATCAATTAACGGAGCCGTATGGGAAATGCGGGTTCAAATAACTTGGTTAATCACTTGACTAAACGTGATGTACGCCTGAGATTAAACCTCGAAGCTATTGTGGGGATTGAAACGGCATTGGACCGCGGTCATCAAATAAGCCGCCGGCGGTCTGCCGCCGTTCCCCAAGGGCTGAAATCAGGGAGTAATTCGAAAGGATTGAACATGAAAAAGAACCTCCTCACGATCATGGCAGGAAGCATTCTCATCGGCCTCGCATCGACTGCCGGCGCAGGGACGCTGGATGACATCAAGGCCAAGGGTTTTCTGCAATGCGGTATCAATACCGGTCTTCCCGGTTTTGCCTACAAGGACGATGCTGGCGAGTGGCAGGGTTTTGACGTCGAGTTCTGCCGGGCACTCACCGCTGCAGTATTTGGCGATGCCGGCAAGGTCAAATACACCAACCTGACTGGTGTGACCCGCTTTGAAGCGCTGAAGTCCGGTGAGATCGACGTGCTGTCGCGCAACACTACCTGGACCTACAGCCGCGATGTCGATTTGAAACTCACCTTTGTCGGCGTCAACTACTATGACGGTCAGGGATTCCTCGTCAGGAAGGATCTCGGTGTCACAAGCGCACTTGAACTCGATGGCGCCTCGGTGTGCATTCAGACCGGCACCACCACCGAGCTCAACCTCGCCGACTTCTTCCGTTCCAACAATCTGAATTACGAACCTGTTCCGCTTGAGAACAACGAAGAAGCCCGCCAGAACTATCTGGCCGGCCGCTGTGACGTTTACACCTCCGACCGTTCCGGCCTTGCTGCCACGCGCGCAGTTCTGGAAAACCCGGACGATCATGTCATCCTGTCGGAAATCGTCTCCAAAGAGCCGTTGGGCCCGTTGGTCCGTCATGGCGATGACGAATGGGGTGACGTTGCACGCTGGACACTGAATGCGCTGATACTGGCCGAGGAATACGGCATCGATTCCAGCAATATCGACCAGCTCGCATCCGGCACTGACAATCCTGAGATCAACCGCATGCTCGGCACCGAAGGCGAGTTTGGCGCCATGCTCGGTCTTGACAAGGATTGGGCCGTCAACGTGATCAAGGCGACGGGCAATTATGGCGAGATCTTCGATCGCCATATCGGCCCCGACACCCCGATCGGCCTCGATCGCGGCGTCAACGCCTCATACAAGGATGGTGGCATCCTCTACGCACCGCCGTTCCGTTAAGAGAAATGAACCGGCTGGCGTCCCTCAGCGGATGCCGGCCGGATTCACTGAATCCAGCCCCGACGGGAAATTGATATGGCGGCGGCCGACCGGCCTGAACAATCGTTCCGGATCTCCGATCTGTGGGCCAATGAGCGCTCTCGCTCAATCGTCATTCAGATCATCACCCTGATCGTTCTGTTGTTCTCGGTCTCATGGATCGTCAACAATACCATCCAGAACCTGAACGATCTCGGCATTGAGACCGGTTACGGGTTTTTGTGGGACCCGGCGAGCTACGACATCAATCAGCATCTGATTGACTATTCCTCGCGCTCGCCCCATGCGCGCGCGGCCTTGGTCGGGCTGCTCAATACCGGCCTTGTCGCTCTGACCGGAATTGCTTTTGCTACACTTCTGGGATTTACCGTCGGCATTCTCAGGCTGTCGCACAATTGGCTGATCGCCAAACTGATGACGGTCTATATCGAGTTCACCCGCAATGTGCCGGTGCTGCTGCACATTCTGCTGTGGTACGGCATTGTTGTGCATTCCCTGCCGCATCCGCGTGATGCCTCCGAGCCGATGAGCGGGTTTTTCCTGTCAAACCGCGGCTTTTACATACCACGGCCAATCTTCGAGGACGGCTCCTGGTTGATCTTTGCATGCCTTGCCGCCGCGATCGCCTTTGCCATCTGGTTTACCATTCGCGCCCGGCGCGTTCAGGAAGAAACCGGCAAGATTTATCCGGTGGCATGGATCAATCTGGCGCTGATAGTCGGCTTGCCGGTGATCGCCTATTTCGCCACCGGTGCGCCGATCAATGTCGACTGGCCGGAACTGAAGGGGTTCAATTTTGTCGGCGGCGTTTCCGTCAAGCCAGAGTTCTTCGCGCTGTGGTTCGCGCTGTCGATCTATACCGGCGCCTTCATTGCCGAGATTGTGCGCAGCGGCATCATATCCGTCAGCCACGGCCAGACCGAGGCCGCCTATGCCCTTGGGCTCAAGCCGAAATGGACCATGCGGCTCGTCATCCTGCCGCAGGCGCTACGGGTGATCATCCCGCCGCTGATCAGCCAGTATCTCAACCTGACCAAGAATTCCTCGCTGGCGATTGCGGTTGGCTATATGGACCTGACCGCGACCATCGGCCGCATATCGCTGAACCAGACCGGCCGAGCGCTTGAATGCATGTCGATCGTGCTGTCGGTCTATCTGATGATCTCGCTGCTGATCTCCGCCTTCATGAACTGGTACAACAAACGCATCAGCCTGGTGGAGCGCTGAAGGCTGATGCCCGCTCCGATCCATCAGGTAAACGAGAAGGTAGAGGTGATGGCCCCGCCAATCACCTCGATCGGTGCTATTCGCTGGATGCGCGAGAGCCTGTTCTCCTCACCGGTCAATTCGGCCCTGACACTCGTTTCGATCTATGTGCTTTATCTTCTGATCCCGCCATTGTTCCAATGGGCGGTGATCGATGCGGTGTGGTGGGCCGGCTCACGCCAGGAATGCTGGGACACGGGAGATGGCGCCTGCTGGGCGATTGTCACCACGCGGGTCGATCAGTTCATCTATGGCGACTTTCCACGGTCCGAGCGCTGGCGCGCCAATCTCGCCTTTGTGCTGCTTTTAGTGTCGCTGGTGCCGATCTTGTTCGATCAGGTGCCGGGCAGGGCGAAGTGGCTGTTGTTTTCGCTTGTCTATCCGGTGATCGCCTATTTTCTGCTGGTCGGCGGGTTTGGCCTGCCGGAAGTCGAAACCGCGAAATTCGGAGGCTTTCTTCTCACCCTGGTAATTGGTGTCACCGGCATTGCCGCCTCGCTGCCACTCGGCATTCTTCTGGCGCTGGGCCGCCAGTCCCATCTGTTCATCGTGCGGATATTGTGCGTCGGGTTTATCGAGTTCATCAGGGGCGTGCCGCTGATTACGCTGCTGTTTGTCGCCTCGACGCTGCTCAACTATTTTCTGCCGCCGGGCACCAGCTTCAATCTGCTGGTGCGCGTGTTGATCATGGTGACGCTGTTTTCGTCGGCCTATCTGGCCGAAGTGATCCGCGGCGGATTGCAGGCCATTCCCTCAGGCCAGTATGAAGCCTCACGCTCGCTGGGGCTGTCCTATTGGAAGACAATGCGCCTGATCATTCTGCCGCAGGCGCTGAAGATTACCATTCCCGGTATCGTCAACTCCTTCATCGCGCTGTTCAAGGACACCACCCTGGTGATCATCATCGGTCTGCTCGATCCGTTGGGTATCGGCAAGGCGACCTTGTCGGACGCGACCTGGCAGGGGCTATCGACCGAGGTCTATGTGTTCGTCGCCCTGTTTTTCTTTGTCTTCTGCTTTTCCATGTCGCGCTACTCGATGTATCTGGAGCGCAAGCTCCACACGGGCCACTAGAGCATCATCCGACCGGAGCGAAGCGAGGATCGATCAGATGATGCGGTTAAAACAGATAGATAGAGCGCAGATCTGAGTAAAATCAGATCGGATTGCGCTCTGGTAAAAAGAATAAAGCCCCATGGCCGAAAGTGTCACGACCGACAATATCGTCTCCGATGAAATCGCCATCGAGATATCGTCGATGCATAAATGGTTCGGCGAATTCCATGTGCTGAAGGACATCAACCTATCGGTCTATCGCGGCGAGCGCATCATCGTGTGCGGACCGTCAGGGTCGGGCAAGTCGACCATGATCCGCTGCATCAACCGGCTTGAGGAGCATCAGCGCGGGCGCATTGTCGTCGACGGCATCGAGCTTACCGATAATCTCAAACGCATCGACCAGGTGCGCCGCGAAGTGGGCATGGTGTTCCAGCATTTCAATCTGTTCCCGCATCTGACGGTGCTCGAAAACTGCACCCTGTCGCCGATCTGGGTGCGGCGTCTGCCCAAGGCCGATGCCGAGGAACTTGCCATGCGCTATCTGGAACGCGTCAAGATCCCCGAGCAGGCCCAAAAGTTCCCGGGCCAGCTTTCCGGCGGTCAGCAGCAGCGCGTCGCCATTGCGCGCTCTTTGTGCATGGAGCCGCGCATCATGCTGTTCGATGAGCCGACCTCGGCGCTTGATCCGGAAATGATCAAGGAAGTGCTGGAAGTGATGGTCGATTTGGCCGAAAGCGGCATGACCATGCTGTGCGTCAGCCACGAAATGGGCTTTGCCCGCCAGGTCGCCAACCGGGTGATTTTCATGGACGAGGGCGAGATCGTTGAACAGGCGCCCCCCGCCCAGTTCTTCGACAATCCCGAGAGCGAACGCACCAAGCTGTTCCTCAGCCAGATCCTGCACTGAACCTGCCAGCGGAAACAGGCCGGACCACGGTTGCCTCAAACCGTGGCAGCCTTCACGCGGCAGTGCCTTGCATCATCATCCGGCGTGCCCCGACCGGCGCGCCGCCATGATGGAATTCCCAATTCACATTGGTATCCAATGCGTTGCGAGCTTCATCCACGTTCAGGGCGTCAGATCAATATTTGTGTTTGACAAAAAGAACAAAACACGAACTACGCTGGTATCAAAAGGGAGAACGATCATGATTTATATCAAGGACGGCGCGGCGCTGGGTGCGCTGATGCTGCTTTTTGCCACCGTTGCGACATGGGCCGACATTCTGGCGGCGCTGCGCTGAAGCCACCCACTCGCGCATCTGCACGGCGCGGGGCGAGGGTGTTTTCCACAAATATGCAGATTGGCCCGGTATTGACCGGACGCGGCGGTGACAGGGCTTGCCGGAGCGATCAAGATGCACCGGCTTGAGGAGGCGAGTAGGAATGTCGCACGGACCTGAATTCATCCATTTGCGCGTGCGCTCATCCTATTCGCTGCTGGAAGGGGCGCTGCCGGTCAAGAAGCTTGCGCAACTGGCGCGCGAACACAATCTGCCGGCGCTCGGTCTGACCGACACTAACAATCTGTTCGGTGCGCTGGAATTTTCCGAAACACTGGCAGGTCAGGGCATCCAGCCGATCATCGGCTGCACTGTGGCGGTCGATTGTACCGACGGTGAAGCGACCGCGCGCGCAGCCCCGGGTTCTTCATTGGTGCGCCACCCCTCCATTGCACTGTTTGCCCATGACGAGAGCGGCTATGCCAATCTGATGTGCCTGTCGAGCGCCGCGTTTCTCGATGATCAGGGCAGCGCTGGCACACATGTCACGGCTGAGTGCTTGCGTCAAAACGGCCAGGGGCTGATTGCGCTCACTGGCGGGGCGGGCGGGCCGATCGATCGGGCATTGGCGGCTGGGCAGGGCGATCTCGCCACCACACGGCTCGCCGTGCTTGAGGAGATTTATGGCGACCGGCTCTATGTCGAGCTGCAGCGCCACAATTTGCCCGGTGAAAGTGCGGTTGAATGCGAGCTGTTGCGCCTTGCCTATCAGCGCGGCCTGCCGTTGGTCGCAACCAATGATGTGTTTTTCCAAACCCGTGACGATCACACCGCCCACGATGCATTGATCTGCATTGCCGACAGTGAGGTGGTCGCCAATGAAGACCGACGGCGTTGCAGCCCCAACCAGCATTTCCGCCCGCCGGCGGAAATGGTCGAGTTGTTTGCCGACCTGCCCGAGGCGCTGGAAAATTCGCTCGAGATTGCACGGCGATGCACCATGCGCCCAATACTGCGCACGCCGATCCTGCCGCGCTACCGTGGCAGCGGCGATACCGATGCAATCGATGAGGCGGCCGAGCTCGAGCGCCAGGCACAAGAGGGGCTTGAGGCGCGCCTTGCCGCGGGCGGGCCATACCCGGGCTTCAGTGCCGAGGACTATCGCGCCCGCCTTGCCCATGAGCTCGAAATCATAAACTCCATGGAATTTCCGGGCTACTTCCTGATTGTCTCGGAAATCATCAAGTGGTCCAAGGCCAATGGCATTCCGGTGGGGCCGGGCCGTGGCTCGGGGGCAGCCTCGGTGGTTGCCTGGTCGCTGACCATCACCGACCTAGATCCGCTGCGTTTTAATCTGGTGTTTGAGCGTTTCCTCAATCCGCATCGTGTGTCGATGCCTGATTTCGATATCGATTTCTGCCCGGCGCGGCGCGATGAGGTGATAGGTCATATTCGCGACACCTACGGCCATGACCGCGTTGCCCAGATCATCACCTTCGGAAAGCTGCAGGCACGCGCGGTGCTGCGCGATGTCGGACGCGTCCTGCAAATGCCCTATGGCCAGGTCGACCGGTTGTGCAAGCTGGTGCCCAACAATCCGGCCGACCCCGTCACCCTTGCCCAGGCGATCGAGCGCGAGCCGCGCCTTGGCGAGGAGCGCGACAGCGATGAGGCGGTTGCTCGGCTGCTTGAAATCGGCGGCGCGCTTGAAGGGCTCTATCGCCATGCCTCGACCCATGCCGCCGGTATTGTCATCGGTGACAGGCCTTTGACCGAGCTGGTGCCGCTCTACCGTGATCCGCGCACCGAAATGCCGGTCACCCAGTTCAACATGAAATGGGTGGAGCAGGCCGGCCTCGTCAAATTCGACATATTGGGCCTGAAGACCCTGACCGTGCTTGAGACCTGCGGCGACATCGTGCGTGCCGCCGGTACCAAGATCGACATTTCACGCATACCGTTGGAGGATCCGGCAGCTTTCGAGCTGTTTCGCCGCGGCGACACGGTTGGCGTGTTCCAGTTTGAAAGTGCCGGCATGCGCGATCTTCTGGTGCGCGCCGCGCCCACCAATTTCGAGGATCTGATCGCGCTGGTGGCGCTGTTCCGTCCCGGCCCGATGGAAAACATCCCCAAATATCTCGCCTGCAAGCATGGCAAGGAACAGCCTGAGGCCTTGCACGAGTTGATCGAGCCGGTGGTCGCAGATACCTACGGCGTGATCATCTATCAGGAACAGGTGCTGCAGATCGCCCAGCACATGGCGGGCTTTTCACTGGGCGAGGCCGATCTTCTGCGCCGCGCCATGGGCAAGAAGATCAAGTCGGAGATGGATGCCCAGCGTGCTCGTTTCATCGATGGTGCATCGGCAAAGGGCGTCGATCCCGATCGCGCCAAGTATATTTTCGATCTCGTCGACAAATTCGCCGGCTATGGCTTCAACAAGGCGCACTCTGCCGCCTATGCGCTGGTCGCCTATCAGACCGCCTATATGAAGGCCAATTTTCCGCTGGAGTTTCTGGCCTCTGTGATGACCCATGACATGGGCAACACTGACAAGCTGGCGCAGTTGCGTGGCGAAGCCGACCGCATGGGTGCGCGCATTCTGCCGCCTTCGGTCAATCACTCAGGCCGCGATTTCCTGGTCGAGGACGGCGCCATCCGCTACGCGCTGGGGGCGTTGAAGAATGTCGGCGGCCATGCGGTCGAACATATCGCAGCTGAGTGTCAGGCCAGCGGCGCCTTCACCTCGCTGTCCGATTTTGCCTCCCGCATCGACCCGCAGATCGTCAATCGCCGCACCTTGGAAAATCTTGTGCGCGCCGGTGTGTTCGATGAGCTGGCAGACAATCGTGCCGCATTGCTTGGCGGTGTTGATATGCTGTGCCATGAAGCCCAGCGCGCCGCCGCGGCAAGAGCGGACGGACAGGACGACATGTTTGGTGTTGGCGGCAAGGCTGTGGTCGAGATCAAGCTGCCGGCCATCGCCCCCTGGGACCCGATGACCAGGCTCAATGAGGAATTCGAGGCCATCGGCTCGTTTCTTTCCGGTCACCCGCTTGATAGCTGCCGCGAGGCTCTGGCCGATGCCGGCGTGACGCCGTGGCGCAGTTTCGAACAGGACGTGCGTGAGCGCGGCCATACCGCTGCGCGTCTTGCCGGAACCGTCACCGGCCGGCGCGACCGGCGCGGGCGCACCGGCAACAGCTATGCTTTCGTCTCGTTTTCCGATCCAACCGGTCAGTTCGAGGCTGTGGTGTTTTCCGATGTGCTGGCGCAAACCGGCGATGTGCTTGAGCATGGTATGGCGGCGATTTTGCGGGTCGAGGCCGAACTTGAGGGCGACCGGGTGCGTCTTCGCCTGCAGGACGCGTGCCCGATCAAGCAAAGCGATCCATCCTCAGAGCTGCAAAGTAACGGCTCTGCCGAATGTTCCCATTTGCGCGTTTTCATCCGCGATGATCGGCCGTTGGAGGCCTTGTCGGCGCAGCTCGCGTCTGGCGCCGGGCACGATATCGTGTCGGTGATCGTGCAGGACCATACGGCACGGTGCGAATATGAACTCGAGCTTGGCCGCACATTTGAGGTGAGCGCCAGCATCGCCAGTTCGCTCAAATCGATCGCCGGTATAGTTGCGGTTGAAACAGAGCCGGCGACGCCTGTTCAGGAGCGGTGTCATCACGCTTGTCAAGTGTCGGCTGAGACCATATAACGCCAGCCAATTTGCACGCGGGGTGCGTACCGGACGGCGGTTCTCCGCCTCCGGTTACGTGATCCGGTGTCGTGACCCATCTCGGGCGCGGCCAAAGCCCTGCGGAGGAACAACCGGATCTGGAGAACAGACATGGCGCTACCAGATTTTTCCATGCGCCAGCTTCTCGAAGCTGGCGTTTATTTCGGCCATCAGACCCATCGCTGGAATCCGAAAATGGCTCCGTTCATTTTCGGCGATCGCAATGGCATCCACATCATGGACTTGTCGCAGACCGTACCGATGCTGCATCAGGCACTGGTTGCGGTGCGCGATATCGTCACCTCCGGCGGCCGGGTATTGTTTGTCGGCACCAAGCGGCAGGCGTCCGAGCCGATCGCTGAATCTGCCGGTAAGTGTGCGCAGTACTTCATTAATCACCGTTGGCTGGGCGGCACGCTGACCAACTGGAAAACCGTCTCAAATTCGATCAGGCGCTTGCGTCAGCTCGACGAGATGTTCGAGGGCGAAGCCCAGGGCCTGACCAAGAAGGAACTGCTTCGCCTGACGCGTGAGCGCAGCAAGCTCAATCGCACCATCGGCGGCATCAAGGATATGGGCGGGCTGCCGGACATCCTGTTTGTGGTCGACACAAACAAGGAATCGATTGCCATTCAGGAAGCCAGGAAACTTGGAATTCCGGTGATTGCGGTGATCGACAGCAATTCAAACCCCGAAGGCATCACCTATCCGATCCCCGGCAATGATGACGCAGGCCGCGCCATCTCCCTTTATTGCGACCTTGTGACCCGTTCCGTGCTTGACGGCATTTCACAAAGCTCAGCCGCCGCCGGGATCGATGTCGGCGAAGCGGCAAGTCCGGTTCTTGAGCCGGTGCTGGAGGGCGAGGAAGTTGCCGAGCCGGCAGCTGAAGACGCCGGTCCCGAAGCTGCGGAACAAGTGCCGGCAGCTACAGAGACCCCGGGGGCCACGGAAGCCGGACAGACGGCCGCAGATCGGGCTGATGCACCGGCAGGCAGTTAAGACACCCGATCTTGTCGGGATGCGGAGCTAAGAACACCAAATGACGAATATCACTGCACAGATGGTCAAGTCTCTGAGAGACCAGACCGGCGCCGGCATGATGGATTGCAAGGCAGCACTTGCCGAAACCGATGGCGACAATGATGCCGCGACCGATTGGCTGCGTGCCAAGGGCTTGTCGAAAGCGGCCAAGAAGTCGGGACGTGTCGCGGCCGAGGGGTTGGTCGGCTCGGCGCTCGCAGACAAATCGGGTGCGCTTGTCGAGGTTAATGCCGAGACCGATTTCGTCGCCCGCAACGAGCAGTTCCAGGACCTGGTGCGCAATGTCACCATACTTGCCCTGGAAAATGGCGGCGATCTGGCTGCAACTGCCGCAGCAGACTATCCAGGCGCCGGCAAGTCGGTCACCGATCACATCACCGAACTTGTCGGCACCATTGGCGAGAACATGAATTTGCGGCGCAGCGCCGCACTTTCGGTCAACAATGGCGTGGTCAGTGCCTATGTCCACAATGCGATTGCCGCAGGCCTTGGCCGCATCGGCGTGCTGGTGGCGCTGGAATCTGAAGCTGATAGCGAAAAGCTTGCCAGTCTCGCCCATCAATTGGCCATGCATGCCGCCGCCGCCAGCCCGCTGGCACTTTCCATCGAGGAACTCGACCCGGAAGTGGTCGCGCGCGAGCGCCAGGTGCTGGCCGAGCAGGCGCGCGAGTCCGGTCGGCCCGACAACATTATCGACAAGATGGTCGAGGGACGGATGCGGAAATATTACGAAGAGGTTGTGCTGACCTCCCAGGCATTCGTGATTGATAGTGACCGCACCGTCGGCCAGGTGATCGAGGATGCCGCCAAGGAACTTGGCAGCCCGGTTGCACTGGCTGGTTTTGTGCGCATGTCGCTCGGCGAGGGCATCGAGCGTGAAGAAAGTGATTTTGCTGCCGAGGTTGCGGCCGCGGCAGGCAGTTGAGGCACGTGCGGGCAGAGCCAAGACGAACGAATAATCAACGCCCATAAACAGGTTAAACCATGGCATCTGCTCGTTATTCTCGTGTGCTCCTGAAGCTGTCCGGAGAAGCTCTCATGGGCACTCAGAGCCATGGCATAGATGTTGAGACCCTGGACCGGCTAACCCGCGAGATTGCCAGTGTGCGGGCGGCCGGCGTTGAGCTTGCGATTGTCATCGGCGGCGGCAACATTTTTCGCGGGCTTGCCGGTGCCGCCGGCGGCATGGATCGCGTCGTCGCCGATCATATGGGCATTCTGGCAACGGTGATGAATGCGATCGCGCTGAAAAGTGCGCTATGCGCCGGTGGCGTTCCGGCTGAGGCGCTCTCCGCCGTATCCATGGATGCGCTCTGCCTGGGCTATAGCCGCGACCGTGCGCTCGCCGTTCTTGAACGCGGTGAGGTTGCGATTCTGGCCGCCGGAACCGGCAATCCGTATTTCACCACCGATACCGCCGCGACCCTTCGTGCGGCCGAAACCGACGCTGACGTTGTCATGAAGGCAACCAATGTCGATGGCGTCTATTCCGCCGATCCGCAGACCGATCCAGATGCAGTGCGCTATGATCATTTGTCATATGACGATATCCTCGCCAGCAATCTCGGTGTCATGGATGCAACAGCAATCGCACTTGCCCGCGACAATTCGATCCCGATAATTGTGTTCTCGATCCATCGTGACGGTGCATTGCTTGACACCGTTGCGGGCCGGGGGATTTTTACCACCGTCGACGGAGAGCCCTCAACGTAGATCATCGCCAAACCGCTAGGGGTGGGCTGTGAAATGACCGACGAACAGACAGAACTCGATGTCGATGACATCATGCGGCGCATGAATGGTGCTGTGGGTGCGCTGAAGTCAGAATTTGCCGGCCTTCGAACCGGGCGTGCGCGGGCAAGCCTGCTTGATCCGATTACCGTAGATGCCTACGGCGCCAAGATGCCACTCAACCAGTTGGCGACCGTCTCGGTGCCTGACCCGCGCATGATCTCGGTTCAAGTGTGGGATCGCGGGCTTGCAGGCGCGGTGGAAAAGGCGATCCGCAACTCCGATCTTGGCCTCAATCCCGCTGTTGATGGCCAGCTTATGCGCATCCCGATCCCCAAGCTCAATGAGGAGCGGCGGCTGGAGCTTGCCAAGGTTGCCGCAAAATACGCCGAACAGGCGCGCGTTGCGGTGCGTAATGTGCGCCGCGATGGAATGGACCAGCTCAAGCGCCTGGAGAAGAACGGCCATATTGGCGAGGATGAACACAAGGCATGGTCAGAGGAAGTCCAGCAGCTGACAGATGCGACGGTGAGCGAAATTGATGAGTTGCTTGCAACAAAAGACTCGGAAATTACGCAAGTTTAGTAGTGGCGAAGGCAAGAGACGCGATGGTGCAAGAGGCGATAGCCGACGACAAGGCGGTTCTTGATCATGTCGATCGAACACGCCTGCCGCACCATGTCGCGATCATCATGGATGGCAACGGGCGCTGGGCTGCGCAGCGCAACCTGCCGCGCGCTGTCGGGCACCGCAATGGCGTGGAAGCTGTGCGCCGAACCGTGCGTGCCGCCGGCGAACTCGCCATTCCCTATTTGACGATTTACGGATTCAGCTCGGAAAACTGGAGCCGTCCCGAGGCCGAGATCAACCATTTGATGGAATTGCTCAAGCGCTTCATCAAACAGGACCTGGCGGCGCTGCATCGCAACAATGTCCGGGTGCGGGTGATCGGTGAGGAGATTCGTCTCGATCCCGAAGTGCTCAAACTGATCAATGATGCCCAGGATCTCACTGCCGGAAATACCGGATTGCAGCTCATTGCCGCCTTCAACTACGGCTCCCGCAATGAAATTGCCCGGGCCGCACGCAAGGTTGCACAACAGGTCGAGGCAGACCTTTTGTCTGCCGATGCAGTGGATGTGGATGAGTTCGAGCGCCATCTCGATACCGCTGGCCTGCCCGATCCCGATCTTCTGATCAGAACGAGCGGCGAGCAGCGGCTCAGCAACTTTCTGCTGTGGCAAACGGCCTATACCGAACTGGTCTTTACCGATGTTCTGTGGCCGGATTTCGATGCCCAGGCGCTGTGTGATGCCATCACCGTCTACCAGAATCGCGAACGCCGGTTTGGAGATGTTACCGCCCGTTCGGCCGGTTAAAACCTTGCGCCTGTGCACGTTTCACATTATTTCAACTCAGAGCTGGTGCGCAGGCTGGCGTCCGCTGCGCTTCTCGTACCGCTTGCGCTTCTCGCGGCGTATTTGGGCAGCGGTACGTTTTTGTGCCTTGTGGCCGTTGCCGGGATATTGGTGAGCCTTGAATGGAGCCGTCTGACCGCACCAAGCGCCCCGATCGGGGCGTTCATGTTGCCCGCTGGCGCGGTTGTTGCCGGGCTGGCGGCGTTTGCTTTATGCGGTGCCGTTGCGGCAATCGCCACTTTGTCGGTGAGTATTTTGATTGCCGCATTGGTTTGTTCCGCCATTGGATTGCGGTCCGACTGGTGCGTCATCGGCATTTCCTATGCCGGCTTTTCAGCACTGGCGCTTGTCATTTTACGTGGTGACGGCTCCTTTGGCCTCATGGCCATTTGCTGGCTGCTCGCGCTGGTATGGATCAGCGACAGTGCGGCCTTTGCCGTTGGCCGGCTTATTGGCGGAGCGCGGCTCGCTCCGCGGATCTCTCCAGCGAAAACCTGGTCTGGCGCCATTGCTGCCGTTTTGGGCGCTGGCGTCGTTGGCCTTCTCACCGCCAAATTTGTTGCCGATACATCTGCCAGTGGTCTTGTGATCGCCAGTATGGGGGTGGGCATCGCCGCGGTTTTGGGCGATCTTGCCGAATCATGGATAAAGCGCCAATTCGGTGCTAAAAATGCAGGTGCTCTTATCCCCGGACATGGCGGCGTGATGGATCGTGTTGATAGCTTGATATTTGCAGCGCTTGCTGCTGCTGCCCTGGGCACGTCGCGTGCCGGGCTGGAGCATGCCGGCAGGGGGGCACTGATATGGTAGGCGCAAGCGGGGTTGCGCCCAAGATAGTCGCAGCGCCCGGCGAGCGCCGCGTCACCATTTTGGGATCAACCGGATCCGTCGGCCAGGGCACGCTTGACTTGGTACGCCGGTCCCAATCGCTTCAGATAGTGGCACTGACCGCAAACAGAAATGTCGAGATGCTGGCCCGTCAGGCGCGCGAATTCTCAGCCGAGCTGGCGGTTGTCGCCGATCCCGACGCTTACAATGATCTGGTCGAAGCGCTTGCCGGCACCAACATCCGCGCCGCTGCCGGCGCGCCGGCGCTTGTCGAGGCGGCCTGCCTGAAGAGCGATATCGTAATGGCCTCGATTGTCGGTGCAGCAGGCATTGAAGCAACGTTTGCAGCTCTTGCCCATTGTCCAACCGTGGCAATTGCCAACAAGGAATGCCTGGTCGCGGCTGGCGCCCTGTTTTTCCGCGAAGCGGCTCGGACCGGCGCCACACTCTTGCCGGTGGATTCCGAACACAGCGCAATTTTCCAGGTGCTGGACCAATCGCAGCCCGATGCGGTCGCGAAAATCATCCTCACCGCGTCCGGCGGGCCATTCAGAACCTGGACACGCGAAGAAATGTCGCGCGCCAGGCCCGAACACGCGATCGCCCATCCCAATTGGAGCATGGGCGCGAAAATCTCTGTTGATTCAGCGACCATGATGAACAAGGGGCTGGAACTGATTGAAGCCCATCATCTTTTCGCGATTGATGCCGACCGGCTCGAGGTGCTGGTCCATCCTCAGTCAATCGTTCACAGCCTGGTCGCATATTATGATGGCTCGGTGCTTGCCCAGTTGGGCGAGCCGGACATGCGCACGCCGATTTCACTGGCGCTCGCATGGCCCGATCGCATGGCAGTACCGGTGACGCCGCTCGATCTAGCGCAGATCGGGAATTTGACCTTCGAAGCTGCCGATACGGAACGTTTCCCGGCGCTTGGACTTGCCGTGAATGCCTTGCGCAACGGCGGAAATGCGCCCATCGTGCTCAACGCCGCCAACGAAATCGCGGTTGAAGCATTTCTTGGCGGCCGGATCGGTTTTCTGGATGTTGCGCGCGTGGTCGAAAGCGCGATGGATGAGGCAACTGGCCGGCTTGGCGGCGCCGATCTTCTCGCAATTGATGAGGTCCTTGAACTCGACTTCGCCGCGCGCCACCTCGCGATAGAGACACTGCAAACCGCGCCACCGGCGTGAACGAACACCAAAGAGGCGACTGGCAATGGATTTGAGCTTTCTCGGTGATACCGGCTCCTCGGTGGTGATTTCCATCGTCGCGTTCTTGTTCGTGATCACCATTGTTGTGTTTTTTCATGAGCTTGGTCACTTCCTGGTCGCCCGCTGGTGTGGTGTTCGGATCGAGACCTTTTCTGTCGGTTTTGGACGTGAATTGTTCGGCTTTACCGACCGTCATCAGACCCGCTGGAAATTTGGTTGGGTGCCTCTCGGCGGCTATGTGAAGTTTCTCGGAGACGAAAACGCTGCGAGTGTGCCCAATCGCGAAGACGAAGAAGCGTTGAACGACCCGAACAGTTTCCACGCCAAGAATGTTGCCCAGCGTGCGGCCATCGTCGCCGCGGGCCCGATCGCCAACTTCATCCTTGCCATTGTCATCTACGCTGTGTTGTTCGCAACGCTCGGGAAGCCGATCACCCTGCCGGTCGTTGATCAGGTGCAGCCGGGAAGTGCTGCGCAGACCGCAGGGTTTGAGCCTGGAGATCTGGTGATCTCGATTGACGGCCGCGCCATCGAATCATTCTCCGACATCACGCGAATCGTTGAGCAGAGTGCTGATCTTGAACTCACCGTCGTGGTCGAGCGCGGCGGCGCGGAGGTTGTGCTGACCGCAATTCCGCAATTGCGTGAAAAGGTTGGCCCGTTTGGTAACACCGCGCGCGTCGGTCTTTTGGGTGTCGCAAGTTCCGGTGCGGCGTCAAACACCAAGGTGCAGCGCTATGCCCCACTGACGTCGGCGTGGGTTGGTGTGAGTGAGACCTACCGTGTCATAGAGGCAACGCTCGGCTATTTAGGTGGGGTGATCGCAGGGCGCCAGTCGGCCGATCAGCTTGGCGGTCCGATTAGAATTGCACAGATTTCAGGTCAGGCCGCGACCCTTGGTTTTGTGGTTCTGATCAATCTTGCTGCGGTATTGTCCATCAGTATCGGCCTGATTAACCTTTTCCCAATCCCGATGCTTGACGGTGGTCACTTGCTGTTTTTTGGTATCGAGGCGGTGAGGGGGCGTCCCTTAAGTGAATCTGTTCAAGATATTGGCTTTCGCATTGGTCTGGGGCTGGTGTTGATGCTGATGCTGTTTGCCACGTGGAACGACCTCGTGCAGCTTGATGTCTTCTAAAGGGATTGTTTCCTTTGTCCGCAAAAGACGTTACAAGCTAACCGGGGCTCAGGAAGCGAACGAGAAGCAGGGATTGATGGAGCGAGTTCGGCGTTCCGGGGGAATGTTCCTAGTGGTATCGGTGTGGTTGGCGTTGGCGCTTGGCGCACTCGCCACAACCACTCAACCGGTAGCGGCGCAAGGCGTTGTCCGTGACATACAGGTCGAGGACAATCGGCGCGTTGAAACACAAACCGTCATTACATATTTGCGCATCGGTGTTGGCGATCAGTTCAACGCCAAGTTGATCAATGAGTCATTGAAGGCACTGTTTGAAACAGGCCTTTATGAGGACGTGGTGATTGACCGGCGCGGCGATACTCTGGTTGTGACGGTACGGGAAAATCCGATTATCAGCCGCGTTGCCTTTGAAGGTAACAAAAAGTTCGATGACAAGACGCTGGCCCGCGAGGTGCAGGCCAAGCCGCGCACCGTATTCACCCGTGCGCGGGCGCAAAGCGATGTCCAGCGAATAATCACGCTCTATCGCCGTGCAGGCCGGTTCTCGGCCCAGATTGAAGCCAAAATCATCCAGCGCGATCAGGACCGGGTCGATCTGGTGTTTGAAATCAATGAAGGGGCGGCGACGGAAATCAGCCACATCAACTTCATCGGGAATTCCGCGTTTTCAGATGGGGATTTGCGTGAAGTGGTGGTGACCGCCGAATCAGACTGGTGGAGCCGGTTGATTGGATCAGGCGCGGTCTACGACCCCGACAAGATCGATTTCGACCGGGAACTGCTGCGCCGGCACTATCTGAAGAATGGCTACGCCGATTTCCGCGTCATCTCCGCAGTGGCGGAACTGGACCGTGAGCAACAGAATTTTTTCATCACCTTCACTGTCGAGGAGGGGCCGCAATACCGGTTTGGCGATATCCGGATCGATTCCACCCTGACATCTCTGGATACCGGGTTGATCGAGTCGCAGATTCAGACCTTTGAGGGTGGAGTCTATAACGCCGAGCTGATCGAGAAGACGGTTGAGAACATCACCTTTGAAGCCGGCGAACTGGGCTTTGCCTTTGTCGAAGTTCGCCCGCGACCAAGTCGCGATCCGGCGGCGTTGACCATCTCGGTCACCTATCTGATCGACGACGGGCCACGCATCTATGTCGAACGTATCGACATCATCGGTAATGTTCGAACACTTGATTATGTCATTCGCCGTGAATTCAGATTGGCGGAAGGTGATGCCTTCAATCGCACTTTGGTGCAGAGGGCCCGCCGCCGGCTGCTTGGCCTTGGCTATTTCGCCAGCGTCAACGTGACCAGCGAAGAGGGCTCGGTTGCAGACCGCGTGATCATCAAAGTGATCGTGGAAGAAAAAGCCACGGGCGAGCTGTCATTTGGCGTTGGTTTTTCCACCGTCGATTCGGTTGTCGGTGAGGCAAGCCTGACCGAACGCAATCTGCTGGGGCGTGGACAATATCTGCGCATTGGCGGTTCGGTGAGCGGGCGCCGCCAGCGCATGGATCTGCGCTTTACCGAACCCAGATTCCTCGATAGCCGCATCTCGGCCGGATTTGATATCTTTTCCGTCGAGACCGACTCCACCGACGAGTCATCGTTCGAGAGTTCCCAGGTCGGCGGGGCAATACGATTTGGCCTGCCATTTGGCGAGGACACGTATTTGAACACGCGCTATTCCTACACCCGAGATGAATTGTTCGGCGTTAGCGATGCAGCTTCATTGGCTGTGGAGGAGCAGGTCGGCGTTACGGACACTTCACTTGTCGGTCTTACCCTGACCTATGACACGTTAGATCACCCGCTCAAGCCGACAGACGGCATCAAACTGGTGGCCGCCCATGATTTTGCCGGCTTGGGCGGAGACGTCAACTATGTGCGCGCCACCGTTACCGGCACCTATGTGCACGAATTGTTTGAGGATATTATTGGCTCTGTGCGCGGCCAGGCTGGCCACATCGAAGGCTTTAACGGAAAGAGCGTCAGGATCAACGACTCCTTCTTCAAGGGCCCTAACCTCGTTCGTGGGTTTGACAGTGCCGGGCTCGGTCCCCGCGATACGGCCTCGTCCGGGCGGGATGCGCTTGGAGCCAAGACCTATGCGGGAGCATCGGCCGAAGTGACCTTCCCGCTGGGTCTGCCGGAAGAGTTGGGAATTCGCGGTGCCGCTTTTGTCGATGCAGGAACCGCTTTCGGCACTGATGTGAATTCGACGGCCGGCTGTCCTGCCCTGGAACCAGGTGAGTCTGTTTGTGTTGCTGATTCCTCCGCCCTGCGCGCATCCGGCGGTGTCAGCCTGTTATGGGAATCTCCAATCGGACCAATGCGTTTCGACTTCGCCGAGGCGTTCTTGTCGCAGTCATTCGATCAGAAGCAGTTTTTCCGCTTTTCCGGCGGCACGTCGTTCTGAGCTTGCCCACAATTTGAGCATCACCGCCGCGATTGCGAAATACGGCGCCGCGTAGTACCGATCAACAATGAATCGTCAGACGTTTTTTGAATGCCGGGGTCCGATCAGCTTGGCCGCGCTGGCACAAAAGACCGGTACCACGCTCGCCGAGGCGGACGACCCGTCACTGTCGATCTGCGATGTCGCCTCATTGAGCGAGTGTGGGCCCAATGAAGTCACCTTTTTGATTGATCGAAAGCGATTGGATTCGGCCTCGGGCTTGAATGCCGGCGCCTGTTATATCGCGCCTGAATTTGCAGAATGGTTGCCGCAACAAACCGTGGCGCTGCTGACGCCGACACCTGAATTGGCATTCGCGCTCGCGGTGTCTGAGTTTTACCCCGATGCGCTGCGCCACGGATCCAAAACCGGATCGACACTCAACGGCGTGGTTGAGGATGACGCGCGCCTGGAGACAAATGTCGAAATTGAAGCGGGGGCGGTGATTGGCGCTCGTGCGGAAATCAGGTCCGGCACCGTGATTGGCGCAAATGCTGTGATCTGCGCTGATGTCAAGATTGGCCGCAATTGTAAGATTGCACCTTGCTGCACTGTTATGCACGCATTGATTGGTGACAATGTCATCATTCACTCCGGTGCGCGCATTGGTCAGGATGGATTTGGCTATGTCCAAACCGCAGATGGATTTGTCAAGATTCCTCAGATTGGCCGCGTCATCATTCACAACAATGTTGAAATCGGCGCCAATGCAACAATCGACCGCGGTTCTCTGAGCGACACGATTGTCGGCGAGGGTAGCAAAGTCGACAATCTCGTACATATTGGCCATAACGTCAGCTTGGGCCGGTCATGTGTTGTTGTCGGCCAGGCCGGTATATCTGGCAGCGCAAGCGTGGGGGATGGTGTACTTATCGGCGGCCAGGCAGGGATCAACCCGCATGTCGAAATCGGTACGGGTGCTCAGGTGGGCCCCCAAGCTGGTTTAAACAAAAGCATTCCAGCCGGCGCGCGCGTTGTGGGCTCTCCGGCCAGACCACTGGGTCAGTATTTGCGCGAACTGCTCACGATTACACAGCTTGCTCGCAAGGGGCGCAAGGACAAAGGCGTGGTTTCTTGAAAGGGCACATGGCTCAGCACAATGGGTGGTGAAGCGACAATGGAAAACGCTGTTCTGGACAGTGCGGAGATTGGTGATCTGCTTAAGTTGCTGCCGCACCGCTATCCGTTCTTGATGATCGACCGCATCGTTGAAATGCGTGCGGATGAATTTGGTATTGGAATCAAGAATGTGACGATAAACGAACCCTACTTCCTGGGGCATTTTCCGGGAAACCCGGTGATGCCGGGGGTTCTGCAGATCGAGGGCATGGCACAGACCGGCGGCGCGATGTGCCTGAATGCCCGAAAAACCCAGGGTAGCGAGCCAAAAGTCTTTCTCATGACCATTGACAAGGCCCGATTCCGTCGCCCGGTGGTTCCCGGCGACACCGTTCACTATCATATGACCAAGATCAGACATCGATTTGAAGTCTGGAAATTCAGAGGCGAGGCAATGGTTGGTGACAATCTCGTGGCTGAAGCCGAGATCAGTGCCATGATGAGTGAGCAATCCTAGGTTTTCAGTTGATGTCAGGCATTCACTCCACAGCCTATATTGAAGATGGCGCATCGATTGGCCAAGGCGTCGAGATTGGTCCGTTCAGCGTCGTCGGGCGCGAAGTGTCGCTAGCGGCGGGTGTGCGCATCCACGCCCATGTGGTGATCACCGGGCGCACAAGCGTGGGCGCTGGGTGTGAAATTTTTCCCAACGCGACACTGGGAGAGCAACCCCAGGACACCAAATATGCAGGTGAACCGACACGATTGGAAATTGGCGAAAACACCCTGATCCGGGAGAACGTCACAATCCATCGCGGCACGGCGCATGGAAATGGTGTGACACGTATCGGCAGCGGCTGTTTCCTCATGGTCAATTCCCACGTCGCCCATGATTGCACGATTGACGACAAGGTCATTCTGACCAACCAGGCAACACTCGCGGGCCACTGTGCAGTCGGCGAACACGCCGTAATTGGGGCCAGCACGCTGTTCCAGCAATTCGTTCGCGTTGGCAAGCACGCCTATGTCGTGGCGCCCAGTGCGGTCTCAAGTGACGTTATTCCGTTCGGAATTGCCAAGGGGACACGTCAGGATTGCACGCTGCAGGGGCTCAACCTGATCGGCCTCAAGCATCGCGGCTACTCTCGTGACACGATAAAATGTCTACGTGAGTCATACAGGATGATCTTCGATGGCCCCCCGGTCGGGATCATGGACCGCGCCACGCGGGCAGGCGACCGGTTTGCCGACTGTGCGCCGGTGATTGATCTGGTCACATTCATCACGGCACATCCTGACCGCAAGCTCAGCTATCCGGTCAAACGCGGCACAATATCTCTGGAAGAGGCTGTTTAAGGCGCGCGGTAGCGGAATGGCAGATCGCGAAAAGCTCGCAATTATTGCCGGTGGAGGCCCTCTCCCTTTAAGCGTGGCGCAGAGTGCACGAGCCAGCGGGCGCGAGGTTTTCATCGTTGCGCTTGAAGGTTTTGCGGCCGCTGATTTCAGCGATTTTGTTGTGGCAAGACTGCGCATCGGACAGTGCGCGGAAATCATGCGGGCAATGCGCGATGCCGGATGCCGCGAGCTTGTTCTCATCGGCAAGGTGCATCGCCCCACAAAGTGGCGGCGGGACGCTGGCCCCTCGTTAGTTTGGACGTTGTTGAAGAACCTCGACCTTCTCTGGAGCGGAGATGCAAGGCTTCTGTCCCGGATTGTTTGTTTCTTTGAACGGGAAGGCTTTACGGTACGCGGCGCGCATGAGGTTGCGCCTCAGCTCTTGTTTCCTCCCGGCGATCATTGCCGGATCAACCCCGCTGCCCGCGATCAGCGTGATATTGAGGTCGGATTGAGGGCGGTTCACCAGCTTGGTGCCCTGGATATCGGTCAATGCGTATGTGTGGCGCGTGGACGTGTTCTGGCGGTGGAGGCCGCCGAAGGCACCGATGCCATGCTGGAACGCGTGGCCCTGCTCAATAAGGTGCCCAATGCCAAGAGAGTAGGCGTTATCATCAAATGGCCGCAGCCGGTCCAGGATCTTCGGGTTGACATGCCGACCGTTGGCCCCCGGACGGTGGAACTGGCCGCTGCTGCAGGCCTTGCCGGCATCGTTGTTGCCGGAGAGCGTGTTCTTGCCGTCGATGTCGACGAGATGGTGAGCCTGGCCGATCAACGTGGCATGTTCCTGACCGCCCTTGATCCGGGCGCTGGCCGCGACGCGATATCATGACCGGCAGTTCAGTGAACAAGCTCCGTATCGCCCTCGTTGCTGGCGAGGCGTCCGGCGATCATCTTGGCGCGGCGTTGATGGATGCCCTGGTGAACAGAGCGCCTGCGTGTGAATTTTTCGGCGTCGGCGGCCCGGAAATGGAAGCACGCGGTTTGAATTCATGCTTCCAGATGGACGATATCGCAGTGATGGGGCCGCTTGCGATTATGCGACAATTGCCGCGGATTGCCCGCCGGTTGTATCAAGCTGTCAATTTCATCGTCGATCGCCAGCCCGATATTCTGGTCATAATAGACTGTCCCGAATTCAGTCACCGTGTTGCCCGGCGCGCGCGCGCGCGCATGTCCAGTCTTCCGGTCATCGACTATGTGGCACCAAGCGTTTGGGCATGGCGGTCTGGACGGGCGCGCGAAATGCGAGGCTTTGTCGACCAGGTCATGGCCTTGCTGCCTTTCGAGCCGGGCGTTTTTTCGCATCTTGGTGGTCCACCATGCAATTATGTCGGCCACCCGGCGGTCGAGAACGGCACGGTCGATGAGGCGCGAATTGCAGCTCTGCGAACAAGTCTGGAACCTGCCGGCCGGCCCGTTCTTGCTGTAATGCCCGGAAGCAGGCGCAGTGAGTTGAAACGCCTGTGTAGGCCATTTCGCGATGCCCTGTCGATCCTGGCCTCATCCAGTGGCCCGATACCGGTGGTGATGCCGACGCTGCCGCGTTTGCGGTCAGAACTTGAGCGCGAGACCATGGATTGGCCTCTGCATCCGATGATTGTCAGTGAGCCGGAAGATCGCCGTGCCGCCATGACGATTGCAGATGCGGCGATTGTCGCCTCGGGTACCGCTACCTTGGAGCTCGCTCTTGCACGTACACCAATGGTCGTGGGCTATCGTACAGAACCAGTCGTGGCCTTCATATTGCCGGTCCTTATGAGGCACGCATCTGTTCGCTCGTTTGTGCTCGCCAATCTGGTCCACGGTGATACGCCGGTTCCTGCGCTGTTTCAGGGCGAATGCACCGGTGTTCGTCTGGCCGAGTGCATCGCTCCGCTATTGGTCCAGAGCAAGGCGCGTGAGGCTCAATTGGCAGCCCTTGATCTGATTGCCACCAAAGTCACAGGCGATGGTACGCCGCCCAGCAACCGAGCAGCGCAGATCGTTTTGGGAGCGGTCAACCGGACCTCAATTGCAAACGCCGACGCCTGAACGCCCGCACTGGTGTGCGATCAGCGTTTTTCCATCGGTACATAAGTGCGCTGTTCAAATCCGGTATAAAGCTGGCGCGGTCGGCCGATGCGCTGTTCCGGATCCTCGATCATCTCATTCCACTGGGCAATCCAGCCAACGGTACGTGCAACGGCGAATAGAACCGTAAACATGGATTTGGGAAAGCCGAGGGCGTTCAGAATGATGCCGGAATAAAAATCGACATTTGGATACAGCTTGCGGTCAACAAAATAATCATCTTCCAGCGCGATCTTCTCAAGTTCCATGGCGACTTGCAGCAGCGGTTCATCGCGTTTGCCGGTCGAATCCAGTACCTCATAGCAGCTGGCCTGCATGATGCGTGCGCGCGGGTCGTAGTTCTTGTAGACACGATGGCCAAAACCCATCAGCCGGAACGGATCATCACGATCCTTGGCACGCTCGATGAATTCAGGAATTCGGTCCTTGGTGCCGATTTCCTCAAGCATGTTGAGAGCTGCCTCATTGGCACCGCCATGGGCCGGACCCCACAAGGAGGCAATGCCGGCGGCGATGCAGGCAAACGGATTGGCGCCTGACGAACCTGCAAGCCGCACCGTGGCCGCGGACGCATTTTGTTCGTGATCTGCATGCAGCACGAAGATGCGGTCCATGGCGCGTGCCAGCACCGGATCGACTTCATAGTTCTCGCAAGGCACCGAGAAGCACATATGCAGGAAATTGGACGCATAATCGAGATTGTTGCGCGGAGCGCTGAACGGCTGGCCGACGGAGTATTTATACGCCATGGCTGCGATTGTCGGCATTTTGGCGATCATCCGCCGGCTTGCAATCATGCGCTGATGCGGATCGTTGATATCTGTCGAGTCGTGGTAAAATGCTGATAGCGCACCAACCACGCCACAGGTGATCGCCATTGGATGCGCATCGCGGCGGAAGCCGGTGTAGAAGCGGTTCATCTGCTCATGCAGCATGGTGTGATAGGTGATCGCGTGGTCGAATTCGCTCTTCTGCTCCTTGTTGGGCAACTCACCATCCAGCAGTAAATAGCAGATCTCGAGAAAATCAGACTTTCCGACCAGATCCTCAATCGGATAGCCGCGATACAGCAAAATTCCCTTGTCGCCATTGATGAACGTGATCTTCGAGGCACAACTCGCCGTTGAGGTAAAACCCGGATCGTAAGTGAAAATGCCGGCTGCACCATAAAGCGCAGAAATATCAACGACTTTTGGGCCTATTGTTGGCTCGTATACCGGCAGATCATAGCTCGCATCACCGATATTGAGCGTCGCCGGCGGCAGCATGTTTTTGGTGTAATTGGTCATGGAAATTGCCTCCGGATAATGATGTTCTTGAAGCGACGATGGGGGAGGGCGCTTCCAGTGAAACTGGCCTTTGGGGTTTATATCTGAAAAACCGCCACGGCAACGCGTGGCGGCCAGCCCCATTTCAAACTTTTGTCCTGCATAGCGCGGAATGCCCGAATGCAAGCCCTTCGGCCTCAGAACTCCCCGCCGAGGAGACCGGCGCCGACGTATATCCACGCCCCATTCGCTCAGCCGCTCTCCGAACAACGGAAAATAGAAGCCTCCATCAGGCTCATGGCCCATTAAATGGTTATGCGGTTTTCCCGGATTTTATTCAAGTAGAGCGCGTGTGATGGGACCATCTGGCAATCGTCAGTGCTGCCACACCTAAACATCGAACGCTTAGAACGCAACCTGCGGTAAAGGAACTCTAAAGGACGAGGAAATGTGCTTAATTTTGTAATTGCCATATTGATCAAGCTGATCGTCAATCTCGTCTATTCACCACTCCGCTCCAGGTCTGATGCAGGCCTTGATTGCCGGTACTGATGAGGCTGCCAAGGGCCCCACTTTTCCTCAAAGATTGCCTGGTTCCTGTCGAACAACGCTTCTTTGCGCTCGGCATCCATCTCCGTATCGAAAGTAGCGGATAGGTGATGATGGATGAAGGCGTCCTCGGCGATTGCGCACAGATACCCCTTCGAGCGGATGACTTCACAATGATCGTCGTCCTCGAACATGCCAAGACCGTACTCTTCGCAAAGCAGGCCGAACAGACCGAGGTCCTGCTTGCGAAACATTACGGCGAAATAGGCAGCAACCCGGATCGGAGTAAATTGGCCACGATATCCCGTTGTGCACTCACGGGCGATCAGCTTCATCTCCTCCATGTTTCCGTAATTGACGGGGAGCATGGCTTCGTTGCCAATATTGTTTGTAAGCGGACCGACAACTCCGATTCCGGGATTTCGCTGAAGATGGCGAACCATAGCGTGAATTGCACCCGGCGCTAAAAAGGTATCATTGTTCAAAAGTAGGACAAACTCGCCCGAGGCGGCCTTCAGTCCAACATTGTTGCCGCGTGCAAAACCCAGATTTTCCCCATTCTCGATCAACGAAACGTCCGCGTACTCCGCCGTGCAAGCGCCAAGCTCCGCTAGCGCCGCGGGAGGAGACCCGTTATCGACGACTACGACCTCAAGATTCGGATAATGTGCGCTCCCTGCGTATAACGATTGCAGCGCCGCCTTAACCCAAATGGGCATGCCACAGGAAAGAATAATCACAGATACCAACGGGAAATTTGTCAGCACCTCTTCAAATTTCGCACCACGTTTCTGCCACGTATGATCGGCGGCATAGTCCCTTAGTGCCGCTCGGAAAGCGCTATCGCCACACTTCTCATGGGCACGCCTCACCTGACGCGCAAATTCTTTCGCCGTTTCTGCAAAAAAAACGAGTTGCTCTACCCGCGCAAGTTCCGGGAGCGGCGTCGTCACCGTAGGCTTTCCCATGGCCGAATACTCGTAAAATTTTACCGGGTCGCAGGCGTGAATGAGCGGAATGAGTTTGAAGGGGATGGTCAGGACATCCATCTGCTCCAGAAAGCCGGGCACGTCATCGTACGGAATTTCTCCATACATGGTGACATTGTCCAACTCATCGAGTTTGGCAGCATCTGCTGATGTCACTCCTCCACAAAGATGAAACTCGAAATCTTGCTCGCCCCGTGCGACATTCGCCAAAAGTTCGGCATCGAACCATTCAGCGATTGCCCCGACATAGCCAATGTAAATCTTGCCTGGCCGCTTCGAAAAACCACTCGCTAGGAGGAAATTCGGTATGCCATCGACGCTTCCGGTTTCTGTAAAATGCTCGATTTCACAGCCATTGCGTATCAGGGCGGGTAGATCATAGGCCTGATATTTGTTGTAGAGGTACTGAGAACTGACGACCAGCTTGTCGCATTTCTGCAGCATGTTCTGCTCAGATGTCAGGTTGTGCGGCACGGTCAGATCGAAACCGCTGATATCGTCCATACAGTCGACAACAATCTGAAATTCAGGGGAGAGATGCTGCAGAAACTGCCACCAAAATGGATGCTGAATGAGGACCTGCTTGAAGGCTGTAGCGTTTACCTGATCGATAAAGGAATAGAAGGCGGACAGCCAACTTCGAATCTGATCTGAACTCGGCTGACCGCTGTAGGGCAGAATCAAGCCGATCGTGGCGCGCGGTAATCTCACCCGATAGAGATTCTCTGCTACCTTTGCGACCGACAGCCCCCCTGAAGAGAGCTCCATTTCAAAGTAGAATACCCGCCGTTTGGCAGATAAAAATTTGGCAATGTGCTGCGGTCGTTGTTGGCGAAAATCCCATGGGATAATAGAGAATAGGAAAATATCCGGCTGCGCACCGGAAGGTTCGATGTTGGCGGTTGCCTGTTCGGCAATGAAAGATTCAAGTCGACACACGACATCTCTTGACTCTTCGGCGATCCGCTCTAATTCTGTAGAAAGAGCCTCAATCCGCTGCTCTTTTTGTGAAGATTTCGAGATAATTTCAGTGATCACCATCCTATCTGATTCGGACTGCAGAGCTTTCTGTTTCAATTGCTCGCCGATCTGATCTAATTCTGTAGAAAGTGCATCAATCCGCTGATCTTTTTGTGATGACTCAGCCAGGATTGTGTCTAACCAGCTTTTGTAAGATTGAGATTCTGAGTTCAGGCGCTGCACATCGGCCACAGCCTGTTGCGCTTCTCCGGCAAAGCGATCACGGGCGTTTGTTAGCCGCCGTTCCCGCGCATTCAACTCCGGGAACGTCGCCTCACCGAAAACCAGCGCGGCTGCCTCGAACTCCACTCGCACGCGGTCAAGCGCGGCCAGTGCCGCTTCGCTGTTCGCCTGCTGCGACAGGCCACACAACGCCCGATAGGCCGTCTTGATCCAGCCAACGACTTCAGGATCAGCTTCCAGCGTGCTCATTGCGGCATCATGGTGTTGCAGATCATACGACAGATGATTTTCGATCTCAGCCGCTGCTTCTTCCTGCGGCCGCGGCCATGACAGGGACAGCGCTTGTGCAATTTGGCGCGCCTGCTTGCGCCAGCCGTCTAGGAACTCTTCGTAAGACACAAAGGCCCGCGGCCTGCCGCGCGTCGCGAACTCTGCATCAAGGACATGGCGCAACCAAAGCAGGCTTGCAAATCCCCGCGTCATGTTGTCTCGCTCCTGGAGCGAGGCAATCACAGCCAATGGGTTGCGATGCGTCAGAACAAACAGGGGCTCGACATCGAGTTCTCCCAGCATCTCTTGATAAAATCCAGCAAACCGACAGATACGAGGATCTTTCAGGACAATGAGTGGCGCTTCGCCGTATTCTTCGACGATGTGTCTCTTAATCTCACTCTTGAAGTATCTGGCACGTTTAAATCCAATTAGTTCTGGATCAAAGACCCGCCAGTCATCCCAGCGACTTCCAGCTTCCGCAAGCATTGAATCATGCAATAGAACCAGAGGCGCTGGCTCCCAGTGGCCACCCTCGTTGCCCCTTCCAAAACCCGAAACAGTCTTGGGCAAGCACGATCCGAGCAGGTTCAAAGTCCGCGTAACGGCGCTGGTCCCGGATCGGTGCATGCCGAGCACGAGAAGACAAGCGCGTGTGGAATGCACCGATTCCTGTTGGCCTGTCCGTCTTTGCTCTTCTTCATCCACAGAGGTATTATCAAAAGGAACGACCATGCACTATCTCCGGAAAATCCTTATGATGCCCGCATTACGACTATACAATTGCGACTATACGTAAGACCCTTAACCGACATTCGCGGGATGACGGCCATCGCCGAGTTGATACTGCCTCCACGGGCGGACATCTGCAACCCAGGACCATCGTCGTGGGGATCGAAGGACAGCGAGAACGGTGACGCCGGCGTATATCGCGCCGGGATTGCAGGCGAGCGCATGAAGCCGGAGCCGCACGGCATTGATATGGGATTTGTAGCCGAACACCGGCGTGGCGATTGCGCCCATCGCCGTGCCGTCCGGGCTCGTCTTCTTGCGCCCTCGCTTGAGCGTCCAACGCGCGTCGCGATCCTTTTGCGCCGGTTTCCGGGGATTGGCCTGCCAATCAGGCGGGATGCCCCCACCCTTGACGATCTCCTTCCCGGCATCGGTCATGCGCTGGCGCGGGGCCGCCACGATGGTGGCATCGACGATCTGCCCGCCCATGGCGGGATATCCGGCGTCCTCAAGATGCGCGTCGAACCGGGCGAAGAGTTTCTCCACCGCGCCGGTCCGCGCCAGGGCTTCCCGGAACCGCCGGATGGTCGTCTCGTCCGGCGCCCGCCCTGCCTGCCATCGGAACGATCAAGCGTCGCATCCAACTCTGGCCGGAAGAGCTCGAAGTCGATACCCCCCTGCAAGCCGCTCCAGCGGATCTCCCGACTTCGATAACGCCGCGTAGTGCTCGTCCGGATCGAACAACCCGCGCTGTGCGGCCATCGTACCCTCTGTCGCTGACATCCCCACGGCATCACGCCAAGACGCTCAAAGCCAAGGGTCTTTCAGGGCGTCCGAATAACTGCTCATTCTCCAACTTCGTCGTACTCAACAAACTTGGGGAGTATTACAATATTGAAGCTCAATATGGTCATACGGAACAGCAAATTCGGATGCTGGATGTCTTGATTGCAATATAAGCGTATCAAGCCGCTGAAGTAGTAAACCCGCATATCTCAGATGGATTGACAGATTCGGCTTGATGGATTCAAGTTTTCTGAATCAATTCAAAGCATTAGGTACTGGTCATGGGTGGTTTGGTGGGGAAGCTCCGGGTGAGTCGATTTCAGCACCTTTAAACGTCGGTTTTGACCGAGATTGAAGCTCCGGTTCCACGGCACAAAGCGTGGCTTGGATGGCGGCTTGTTGCTGTTTCGGGAACTGGACGATGCTCTGGGGTTGACCCGGATGGCGTCATGGGAACTTCACGATAACCGCAGCGGCAGGAACTCCCGTCATGAACTGGCTGCCCTGTTCCGCCAGTCGGTTTTTGGCCGTATCGCCGGTTATGAAGACGTTAATGACGCCAGCCGGCTTGCCCGTGATCCAGTGATGAGGTTGATCGCCGGGCAGCGGAACTTTGATCCTTACGCAGCATCAGAAAGCCAAATGGGGCGGTTCGAGACAAATACTCTGAGCGCCTTCAAGAACCTGAGAACCTCTATCAATCCTGTTTGTTCGTCCGATTTTCTGTGATTTTGGCGCGGCGTGGTCATCTGAACCGGTCTTGTGTTTCGGATGCAGCGACGTGCCCCGCTTTCAGAGCGTTCCTGGTTGCTATTGAACGGACACGTCCTGTGATCAGATCAGGGGGTGACGCTGCCTCCGAGTTGGACCAGGCGGCGGATGTTGCAGGCGATGTTTGTCATGCAGATCCCCGGTTTTTGCGTGGGCCGGACCGATGGTGCGGACTGCCATACCCACCACGTGCTTCTGGCCCATCATGTGCTTCTGGACGGCAAAGACGTGCTCGACCGGCGCGCGGTGTTTTGACTTTGTCTTGTTCCCACGGCGGATATGCTTCGGCATGAGCCTGCCCCCGGGTTTGCGATGGTGGGCATGGCTGACAAAACCGTGGCGTGCCGGGAACGCTTCGTTCTGCTTCGAACGGTACGCGCTATCGGCACGGACGCCAGAGCCGGTGTTGGTTTTGTCCGGCAATCCCTGGCGCGGGACCGCCGTCCACGGGCGTCTTCGCCTTGCCGAACCGGACGGTCCAGCGCGCATCAATGTCTTTCCGGCGTGCTTTGGCGGGATCCGAGGGCCAGATCCCGGCGGCGGTCCTGCCTGCCTCGATACCTTTCTTTTCCTCGTCCGTATTGCGTTGCCTGGGGCGGCGACCGGCGTGCTGTCCACCAATTGCCCTGACATGGAGATATACCTGCGCGATATAGCCTGCGTCCCGCAGGGCGGTCTCGAACCGGGCGAACAGAGCGTCGATCGCCCTGGCCGGGGTCAGGCGCTCGGGAAACGCCCGGATCGTCTTCGCGTCGGGGACCTTGTCTTGCAGGCCCGGCCCCGGGAAACGCATGAACGACAGCCGGTCGCTGATCAGGAACTCCGCACGGTCGTCCGAGAGAGTGTTCTGCGCCTGAATGATCGGGATCCTGAACATGAGCACAGGGTCATGGGGCGGGCGTGCGCCCTTCCTGCCATCCGCCTACGCCGGTGCCGTGTCCGGATCGGCACGGAAAATCTCGAAGTCCACCGCCGCAACCCGGGCTTCGAACTGATCGCCCAAACGCTTGAGCCGTTCATCAACGTCGAAAAATCCAGCCTGCTGAACCATCCATCATTCCTCACTTCATAGCGCCAGTGAATCATGATCAGCCAGGGTTGGCGAGGTAAATCGAGGCCCTCACCTTGCAAGCAGGGAAGCGGGCTGCCTTCATCCAGCAGGCGATGGACCACCGTACCTCGCGTTCGGCGACCTCGGCCTTGAGCAGCTGAGCTGCGAGAGGATGGGGAGCGCCGTATCGAAGGCGGGCGCGCACTGTTCGATGAGATCGCCGGCGGCCCGGGCCATGGGCGGCACGCTCGACCGCCCTTACACCAGATCGGCGATCAGGCTGGCGCGCCCGCTGCGGCCGGACTTTTCGCCAACCCCGGTCTTGAGGATTTCCGGCAATATCGAAGCTGCAATGGCGACCAGCGGGTTCATCTCGTGCTCCCTACGCAGAAGGTTGACCACGCGCATTATGAGGCAGGTTTGGAGCGTGGGGATAAGTTCGCTAAAAGCGCTGCCATCAAGGGGCGGCAGGGCGGGCGCGCCAGTCTATTTTGCCGCCCGGCCGCTCTTGTCAGCGCAAACATCCAAAAAGTTTCAAAGGGAGCAGATCGAAGGCGAAGGGATATTGGGTCGTCACCTATAACGAGGTGAAGGATGCGGACAAGATGAAGGCCTATGTCGGATTTGCCGGGCCGGTGCTCGGCGGCTTTGGCAGCAAATATCTTGGTGCGCGGTAACCCGTCCAAGGCTTATGAGAACGGCAAGATGCAGCGGGTGGTGCTGATCGAGTTTGCCGATCTTGCCACAGCCATCGCCGCGCATGACAGCGAGGGCTACCAGAAAGCGCTCGAAATTCTGGACGACGGCGCCGACCGTGACATCCGCGTGTGCGAGGCGATGGAATAGAGGGGGGAGTCTCCCCTCACCGCATCGGCATGTACTCTTCCAGCCAGCCGGTGAGGATCTGGCGCACGCGCACGTTCTTGTCGGCGAACATGAAGTGGTCGGTATCGGCCGTCAGATGCAGATCTGTCGGCTGGCCGGCGCGCTTGAAAAGCTCGATCGACTGCTCGGTGGGCGTCACCGAATCGACCGAGGCGTGCAGCAGCAACAGCGGGCGCGGGGCGATATTGCCGACCACCTCATCGGCGCGGAAATCGAACATCGACTGGGGGGTTTCGGCGGGAAACATCTCCGCCGCATTTGCCGCCAGATTGGTGCGCAGATGTTCGGGGATCGGCACGATGTCGTAGCGGCTGACCATGAGGGACTTGCCGGTCTCCTCGCGCATGCGCCGGCCCTCCACCAGCATCGAGGTGAATTTCACCCACGCCTCCGCGCTCGTGTGCTGGCCGCGAAACTTGCGCTCGCCATCGCCCCAGCCGCCGGACGAGACGACCGCGGCAAGCGGCTCGTAACCGCCGCCGGTATAGACCGCAACCGCGGCGCCAAAGCTTGAGCCGATAGCGCCGACGCGCGCTTCCTCGACCTCGGGGCGCGAGGCGAGATAAGCGTGCGCTGCCTTGGTGTCCTCGACCTGCTCAAGGCAGATGATGCGGCCGAACTCGCCTTCCGCCTCACCGCAGCCGCGCATGTCAAAGCGCATGGTGACATAGCCCATTTGGGTGAGGAAATTGCAGGGTTGGACGCAGCTTTGCGATGACTTGTTGGAGCCAAAGCCGTGCAGCACCAGAAACGCCGGGCGCTGATTGCCGGGTTTCAGATCGTCGGGAATATGGACAATGCCGGTGAGGGTCAGGCCCTCGGATTTAAAAGTGACGGCTTCCTCGCGCGGCATGGGCATGTGCTCCGGTAGTGTTGGCTGGGGGCAGGATAGCGGGGCAGAGGGGTTGGGTTAAGGGGGGTACCGACGGCTGCAATCAACTGTCTTCTTCTCGTCGTCCGTCATGCTGCCGCACTTTAGGAGATGGCATTTCAGGAACTTGGGATTGAATTAGATCTTCCAATTCCATGGTCAGGGCATGCCGCTCATCTGGTGACAGTCCCTCCAACATTTCCATGATTTGATCATGGGCATTGACCAGTAGGTGGCGTGTCGCGCTGACAAGTTCGTCTGGAGGAACGGCGGCGGCGGTAACCAGTGCCATGTAACCCCCAATCGCTGCGGACACTAGCCCACGGGCACTCAGATAACCGCTTGATGCTGCCTTGTGCGCGAGTTCTCCCTCGGTGTTGGCATTTCGCAGCAGCACCGTCAGACATTCGGTATCGTGAGGTGAAATTACCGTTGCCTCACCGGCAGCACGTACAAATTGTAGCGCTGTTTCAAACAGTTCCTTACGTGCCAGAAACGTCCCGCACTCGTCATCAATCTCCTTGGCTGTCAGGAATCTTCGGATGAAGGCCGCAGCCGCCCGGATGGCACTTTCGAGTTCGCGCCTCCGGTCGGCTTCGAGCGGCGACATGTTCCGAAACCCACCGCTTGAGCGAATGCTGTTGTCAAAATCGAGATAGGATGCAACCTCAACGATCGCATCGTACATCGTGCCGATATGATCAGGCGCTTCATGAGTTTCGATGGCAAGCGAGACCGCAAATCGCTCGGTCGCTGCCTCATAGATGCCGGGTTCCCAACCCAGATTTTCTTCAACACCAACGGCGTTCTGGCGCAACTCTTCTGCCCGTCGTACCAGCCCAGCGTGAAGTTGGGCAGTTGTTGGCTCGGCTGCAACTTGGTGGTCATCGGGGCCACCCGGCTGATCCGGTTCGTAGTAGCGTTCCCCGATCTGCCAACGCCGCCGCCCAGCGAGCTTGTCAATACCAGACAACCGCTCAACAATCCGCTTGCTCTCGGCATTCACCACAGCCGGGCCTTCAGCCCAAACCTCATCGGCAATCGGCACGCGGGCGACCTCAATTTCCTCATTGGCTTCGGGCGAGAGGTACGGATAGGTCGGGCCGCCGGTGAGCCGTGCTTCGTACCAGACGGTCCAGACGTCCCAATCTTCGTCTCTGCTTCGAGCAGCCGGCGCTTGAACGGCTTCCAGCCAATCGTGTCCCAATTCAGTTGCCGATTCAACTGATCGCCGCCACACACTCGGCGAACTTCTCATCAGGTGAGGGTCGTTCAACGTCTTTCTCTGCCGCTCATTGAGTTCCCGCGCCACGGCATCGGGTTTGGTCCGGCCGTGCATAGACAGGTCGGTGCCTTTGGGGAAGTACTGTCGCAGCAGCCGGTTGGTGTTCTCGTTGGTGCCGCGCTGCCGGGGCTGTGGGGATCGCAGAAGCAGACCTCGAGGTCGGTCGCAAGCGTGAGATGCCTGGGTCGGCAAGTTCCTTGCCTCGGTCCCGGGTGAGCGACCCGCGCAAGTTCACGCGGCAGGTGCTGAACCTGCCTGACGCGCGCGGCTACGACGCCGTCGGTGTTCTTGTCGGGGACCTTGGCGAGGAGCACGTAACGGGACTGACGCTCGACCGGCGTTGCGATGTAACTGTTGCGAGAGCCGGCAATCGAATCCCCCCTCCCGGTGGCCGGACGTCGCGGATCGGGAGCGGCGGATCGCGCGTGTTGCGCGCAGACGGGCCGGCAATTCCTTCTTCAGAACGCCCCGGGTCTGCCCGGGTGCGGATGAACAGGCCTCGATAGATGGTCTCATGGGACAGGCGGGCATCCTCATCATCGGGATGCTTGCGCTTCAGACAGCCCGTGATTTGCTGAGGTGACCACTTGCGCGCAAGCTTGCCCGATCGTGTCCGGCAAAGCGATCGCCGACAAGCAAGCTTGCACAGCCTGGGGCGCAGAGCCCGGTCCCGGGCAGCCTGATCCGACCGCGCAGCGCGATACTCCGCGCGGCTGATCGTCCACGGCGCTCGGTGTAGCCGACGCGCGATCGCACGAAAGGACAGTTGCGCCCCAAGCCCTCCGGAGATCTCCTCTCGATCACAATGGGCCAATGCTGGACGCGACCTTGCGCGCGCCAGCTGCCGGATAGCACACGTCCGGGGCAGCAAGGGAAAGATCGACGATGAGTTGCGATCGAACCCGCGGCCAATCGAACGCATCGACTCCCCAGGCTGCCGGCGATCCCAAATCTCTGCCTTCCGGCTATCGGTAAAATAGAAACGTCGACGGCAGCCCATCGTGAACAATCCATCTTTCCATCAAAGACTGAAGTGTTGAGGCAAACATTTGAATCAACCCCGCAACCCGGTCGTTCGACCAGAGCGGCTTGGCGGCGATGTGTTCTGCGCTTAAATCATCTTCGATCGCGATAGAATCTTGGCTAATACTACGCCAAATTTCTTCAACTGCCCTTCTTGCCTCTGGAAATCCCCCTGCTCCCCCTTGAGCAACAACCAAACCTGCAGCCCGTGCCGGGTATTCTGCTACGGTTTCCACTATTACCGCCCCTTTTGTCTGCACGGTGCGTGCATTCATATACGGCGAATCTAGATATTCCCACAAGTAAAATGAGAACTTTTTCACATGATTTGATTTAGGTTTCGTGGACAAAGGGTATTCAGAGTTTGATTGATGCGATGGCGACGAAGCTAGGGTAGGACTCTTTGGTTTCGTCGTAGCGGGTGGCGACCCTGCGCCAGTTCTTGAGTTTGTTGAACAACCGCTCGACGAGATTGCACCATTTGTATTTGGTCCGGTCGTGCGTGATGGGGTCAAGACGATTGCTCTTTGCAGGGATCACCGCTTCGACGCCTGCGGCGGCGATTTCCTGGCGGATAGCATCGGCATCATAGCCGCGATCTGCGAGGAACGCCTCAATGCGGCCGGTCATCATGCGGAACAGCGGTACAAAGCCCTGCACATCGTGCGCTTGGCCAGGTGTCAGCACGAAGCCGAGCGGGAGGCCTCTGGACACCCTGCAGATCCCTGTCTGCTGCCTGGAATCGGGTGACGAGAGCGCATTTACGGCCGCGATGCGTGTCGGCCTTTTGCCTGGGTTGTGGTTCGGGATTTGGTTTCGCCGGGGCCGGGCTATGCCACGGCGCCTTTGCGCTCCCGGAACAGGAGCCGTTTCATGTTGACTGCGATCCTGGCCATGCCGATCCTGGCCCTCGCCCGGTCGAAGCCGATGGTGCGGATGAAGAGCCCTATTCGTGCCTTCATCCCGGCGAAGGGATGTTCGATCACGGATCGAACCTTCGACCGTGCGGCATTGGCCCTGTCGTGATGCACGGGCATCGGCTTGCCAGGCGGGCGGCGGAAATGGACCTTCGAGGTCAGCCCGGCCCGGGCGATTTTCTTCTCGTTCTTCTGCGACCGATACGCCGTGTCCGCCCGGACAGTCGAGCCGGTGTTCGCCTGATTCAGCTGCTCCTGCATAGGCGGCGGCACCGGCAGAGGCACGTGTCGCTGCTTGTGCCATTCTTAGTGCTTTCGACAGATACATTACCACTGACCATGAGGCAGCGGCGGCACGGAATGTCGGCAGAACGAAAGCACTTCGACGAGCATAAAGTCTGTCGCCGTTGAGTAATGCACCGACCGTTGGTAGCACCCACAGCGCAGCGCGTGTGGCAATCACGACCGCGACCTCGCGCGGCTGCGTGTTGAGTCAGGCTTCAAATTTCTCGCAGTTGGTGAATTCAGGCACCGGCGTGCGCCCCTCGCCTCGGGTTTTGCTCAAGATTTACTGTCGATTCCACCTATAGCATATGACGGATAGGTTTCGCGGCAGCGGAATACTGAATTGGTAGCGCGAATGGATCGTCGTTCTGGACCTCCCCACCTCGTCACCCCGGACTTGACCCGGGGGTCCATAGGGAGATGCCGCGCGCACCTGAATAAGTTGACAGTCACGATGGACGCCCCGGTCAAGCCGGGGCATGACGAAGGAGAACGTATGTCAAAAATTCCCCAATGTGGTGACGCGTTGGGGATGCGGGGTAGTCAAAGAAAAAAGGCGCATCAAGCGCCCCTGTCTTTGGATTGTTTGTCGTTGCACCCCGCCTTTGCGGGGGATGCCCTCGCCGAAGTCGTCTCCGGCGAAACAGCCCTTTAATTGTCGAGGAAGCTCCGCAGCTTCCTTGACCGTGACGGATGCTTGAGCTTCCTCAGCGCTTTTGCCTCGATCTGGCGGATGCGCTCGCGGGTGACCGAGAATTGCTGGCCGACCTCTTCCAGCGTGTGATCGGTGTTCATGCCGATGCCGAAGCGCATTCTGAGCACGCGCTCCTCGCGCGGTGTCAGCGATGCAAGCACCCTTGTGGTGGTCTCGCGCAGATTGGACTGGATCGCGGCATCGATCGGCAGCATCGCATTCTTGTCCTCAATGAAGTCGCCGAGATGGGAGTCTTCCTCATCGCCAATCGGTGTTTCCAGCGAAATTGGCTCCTTGGCGATCTTCATAACCTTGCGCACTTTTTCCAGCGGCATGGCGAGCTTGCCGGCAAGTTCTTCCGGCGTCGGCTCGCGGCCGATCTCGTGCAGCATCTGGCGCGAGGTGCGCACCAGCTTGTTGATGGTCTCGATCATGTGCACCGGAATACGGATGGTGCGCGCCTGGTCGGCAATCGAGCGGGTGATCGCCTGGCGGATCCACCAGGTGGCGTAGGTCGAGAACTTGTAGCCGCGGCGATATTCGAACTTATCGACCGCCTTCATCAGGCCGATATTGCCTTCCTGAATGAGATCGAGGAATTGCAGGCCGCGATTGGTGTATTTCTTGGCAATCGAGATGACGAGCCGGAGATTGGCCTCGACCATCTCCTTCTTGGCGCGGCGCGCCTCGCGCTCGCCCTTTTGCACCATGTGGACGATGCGGCGGAACTCGGTGATCTCAAGGCCGGTCTCGGAAGCGAGCCTGTGCACCTCGCCGCGCAGTTCCATGATCGAGTTGCGCTCGGACTTGATCAAATTCTTCCAGCCAAAGCTGGTCAGCCGGCCGACGCGGCGCACCCAGTTGGGGTCGAGCTCGTTGCCCTGATGCCGCGCGAGGAATTCCTCGCGCGGCACGCGGTAGGCCTCCGACAAACGCACCAGACTGCCCTCGTAGCCGACAAGGCGCTTGTTGATGTCGTAGAGCTGGGCGACCAGCGCATCGATACGGTTATTGTTGAGCGAAAGCGATTTGACCTCTTCGACGAGGTTGGCCTTCAGTTTCTTGTAGCGCCGCTCCTGGGAGGGCGACAGCGACTGGTTCTTGAGCTTGAGCTCGACCAGCTGGTCCTGGAGCCGGCGCAGTTTCTTGTAGTTTGAGGCGATGGCATCGAATTTTTCAAGAACCTGGGGCTTGAGCTCGGCTTCCATGGCGGCGAGAGACAGGCTGTTCTCGCCATCCTCGTCTTCATCAGAGGCGGTGGCCTCGCGATCTTCGCCTGCTTCAGCGCCGCCGGGAGCGGCGGCTGCGCCATTTGCTCCGGCTGTCTCGCCGCACTCCCCGTCAGGGCGCTGGATCGCCGGCGCCTGCTTGGCGTCGGGGCCGGCATAGGTCGCTTCAAGGTCGATAATGTCGCGCAGCAGGATGCCGCCTTCATTCAGTTCATCGCGCCAGATGATGATCGCCTGAAATGTCAGCGGGCTTTCGCACAGGCCCGCAATCATCGCCTCGCGGCCAGCCTCAACGCGCTTGGCGATGGCGATTTCGCCCTCGCGTGACAACAACTCGACCGAGCCCATATCGCGCAGATACATGCGTACCGGATCGTCAGTGCGGTCGAGCGCGGTGGATGCAGGCTTTTCGACCTTGACGGGAAGCGCGCGCGTTCCGGCGGCAGCTTCCTCACCATTGGCGTTGGATGAATTGGCCTCTTCAGCCTCTTCGCTCTCGACGACATTGATGCCCATCTCGGAGAGCATTGACATGGTGTCTTCGATCTGTTCGGAAGAGACCTCGTCGGACGGCAATACCTCGTTCAGCTCGTCATAGGTCACATAACCGCGCTGCTTGGCGGTCTTGATCATGCGCTTGACCGCCTGATCGGACATATCGAGCAGCGGGCCGTCAGATGTCTCGGCTGGTTTCTCTCTGACCGGTGCTGCTGTTTCTACCGTCGTCGTCGCCATCGCCATATTCCATCAAATGAGGGGTCCGAATCCGGACCGACCAAGGAGATCCGTTTCATACCGCCTGTTGCATTAACGTCGCGCTAACCGTGACGGCACAAAGGCGCCGGTCAGGGCAGGCGATGCTTGTTGATTTCGATCCAGTGATCGAGGGGGCGGGCACTATCAGATGCGGTTCGCGCACGGCCATAGCCTTCAATCGTAACCTCGTTGCCCTCGAACACTTCAATTGCTTCTCGCGCGCCGTCAAGGCGCGCTGCGTTCCGATCCCCCGGCTCGCGGGCCAATTCGCTTTCTGCCGCGCTGAGTTCGCGGGAAAGCACAACGGCCTTGCGCTGGCGGGCGAGCGTGTGAAGCCAGCCAATTTCCGCGTCCTCAGGTGAGGCATCAGGCTGTGCAAACCAATCGCCCCCATGCGATAAAATCCGCTCCATCCGGGTCAGGATCGAAGCATAACCTTCTTCGCGCAGTTGGGATCTCAAAGCGCTTTGTTCAAGACCCGGAGCGGAAGCGGCGAAATCTATGATTCGCTTGGCCAGTGAGTCAAGCTCGGACAAGGAAAAATCAAGCGCCGCCAATTCCTCCGCATGGGCCTCCACCAGCCAGGGATGATTGATGGCGGCGAGCAGCAACAATGCCTCGCGCGGATTGATCGCTCCGGCCACATTTCTCACCAGCGGATGGCGGCGCAGTTCGGAACTGACATCGGGGAATGCCGCGCGCGCCGACGGTCCCGAACGCCCGGGGCGCGAACCATAGGGGCTTGCATATGAACGCTCATACGGGCGGGCGGCCAGCGGTCGCGCCGCGCCGTCAGATGCGCGGGCCTGCCGTTCGCCCTGCCACAGACGCTTGAGACGCTCGGACATGGCTTCACGGTAATGGCGGCGCACGCGCTCATCGCCAATGCGGGCCAACGTATCTGACAAGCGCTGATCAAGGGCGGCACGGCGTTCGGGCGTGTCGAAAGACCCGCGCGATTCGCTCTCCCACAATGTGTCGACCAGCGGCCGGGCGCTTTCCAGCACTTCGCCGATGGCGCCCGCACCGGCGGTTCTGATCAGATCATCGGGGTCCTGGCCCTCGGGCAGAAAGGCAAAGCGCAGTGAAAAGCCGGGCTTGAGATCGGGCAGTGCGGTCTCCACCGCCCTCAGGGCGGCGCGTTGGCCTGCCTGATCGCCGTCAAAGCACAGCACCGGCTCGGGCGCCAGGTGCCACAACAGCGACAGCTGGCGATCGGTGAGTGCGGTGCCAAGCGGGGCCACGGCATTTTCATATCCGGCCAAGCACAGCGCGATGACGTCGGTATAGCCCTCAGCGACAATCACAGTGCCATGGGTTTGGGCTGGCTTTCGCGCGGCGGCGTAGTTGTAAAGAACGCCGCGTTTGGAAAACAGCGCGGTTTCGGGCGAGTTCAGATATTTCGCCGGAACGTCGGGCGACAGCGCGCGCGCGCCAAAGGCGATGATGCGGCCGCGCGAATCGGGGATCGGAAACATCACCCGGTCGCGAAAGCGGTCGAACGGAACGGCGATGTCATCGCCAGTGATCAGCAGGCCGGCCTCGACTATTTGTTCGGAGGTAATGCTGGCGGCCGCCAGATGCTCCTTCAGGGCATGGCGCGATGAGGGCGCATAGCCGAGGCGAAAGCGCGAGATCGCATCCTCGTTGAGGCCGCGGCTGTCCAGATAACCGCGCGCATGACGTCCCTGGCCAGTGGTGAGGCTTGACTCAAAAAAAGCCGCCGCCTTTTCCATCACCTCATAAAGGCTGGCGCGTTGCTGCTCGCGCTCGGCCTCGCGCGGGTTGGCCTTGGGCATTTCGACCCCCGCCTGCTGGGCCAGCATTTCCACTGCTTCGGGAAACGGCATGCCCTCGGTTTCGGTAACGAAGGTGAAGATATCGCCACCCGCCTGACAGCCGAAGCAGTGATAGCGGCCCTTGCGGTCACCGGCGTGAAACGATGGCGTCTTTTCGCTGTGAAACGGGCAGCAGGCCCAATAATCGCCCTTGGAGGCCTGGGTCTTGCGCCGGTCCCATTGCACCTTGCGGCCAACCACTTCGGAGACCGGAATGCGGGCGCGGATTTCATCCAGAAGTGACGGCGGAAAGCGCATTGGCGATATCAATCGGTGCAGTCGGCACGTGAGCTTAGACGGTGCATTGACGTGGCGGTCAATCCATGGGTGACAGCGCATCCCCGTTCCGGGGATGTCCTGTGCATAACTTATGTAGATTCTGTGGGCGTATGCACGTCAGCAGTGGATAATAGTTCCCGCTTCGTTCCGATATCAAGCGTGACCACGGCGCCGCTTCAGCCAGTTCGTGGTGCAAAAATGACATCCCCGCCCTTACAGCCTATAGCCCACCAGCCAGGCAATCAGCAGCGCGCCGACGATGAGCACCACCGGGTCGACCGCCTTTGGCTTTCTCACGACAAGGCGAAAAACGGACGGGAACATGAGAAACACGGCGGCAGCGCCGATCAAAATCTTGGCCAGTGTCATGGCGCTTCAGCCGGCTGTTATTTGAGCCGTTCCTTGACGATCGCCCCAGCCTTAGCGAAATCCATGTGGCCCGCATAACGCTCCTTCAACAGCCCCATGCAGCGGCCCATTTCCTTCAGGCTGGATGCGCCGATCTCCTCGATCGCCGCGCCGCAGGCGGCGGCCACCTCCCCTTCGGAGAGCTGCTTGGGCATGAACTCGCGGATGATCTTGATTTCCTCGTCTTCCTGCTCGGCCAACTCCATGCACCCAGCCTCTTCATAGGTGCGCACCGATTCATTGCGCTGCTTCACCATCTTGGCCAGGATGTCGAGAATCACCTCGTCGGACACGCCCTCATCGGCGCCAGCGGTGCGCGCCGCGATATCGCGATCCTTCACCGCCGCATTGATCAGCCGCAGCGTCGATACGCGTCGCTTGTCTTTCGATTTAACCGCGTCCTTCAGCGAAGCGCCGAACTTCTCGCGCAAATTCATCGCCGCCCCTTTCGGATGGCAGAAGATAGAACAGGCAAAACCATGGGGCAACTCCGTTATGTTCTGTAAGCGACTGTTTTTTCATGTTTTTTTAAAAAACTCCCGGATTGACCGAAATGCCACACTGGCATAGCCTCGCGCTCGATCCTTGGATCACCCGATCAAGCTGTGGATTTCCTTTTCATGAGCGACAATATTTTCAGCGAGATTACAAGCCGCGTGCCGCCAGCCGGCTGGGCGCCGCAGCGCACCACCGGCGCACTTGTCCTGGAGGACGGAACCGCGCTCTACGGCAGCGGGCTGGGCGCAATCGGTACCGTGGTCGGCGAGGTCTGCTTCAACACCGCAATGACCGGATATCAGGAAATCCTGACCGATCCGTCCTATTCTGGGCAAATCATCACCTTCACCTTTCCCCATATAGGCATTGTCGGGATCAATGATGAAGACATGGAGACCGCCAATATAGCCGCCACCTCCGGGGTCAGCGGCGCGATATTCAAGGCCGAGATCACCGATGCATCGAACTATCGCTCGGCACACCGGCTCGACCGCTGGCTCGCCCAGCGCGGCATTATCGCGCTATCAGGCATCGACACGCGGGCGCTGACCCATCTGATCCGCGAGCGCGGCATGCCCAAGGCGATGATCGCCCATGATCCGGAGCAGGGGTTTGACAGCGACGCCCTGGCACGTGAGGCGGGCGCCTGGCAGGGCATTGAGGGCGCTGATCTGGCAGGCGAGGTCACCACCACCCAGACTTACAGCTTCGATCAAACGCCGTGGTTCTGGCAGACAGGCTTTGGCCAGCGCGGAGCGGCGCACCACAATGTGGTGGTGATCGATTATGGCTCCAAGAGCAATATCCTGCGCGAACTGGCGGGCCTTGGCTGCGACGTCACGGTGGTCTCGGCGCGCTCGAGCAGCGAGGAGATCCTGGCGCGCAAGCCCGATGGCGTGGTTCTTTCCAATGGGCCAGGCGATCCGGCGGCGACGGGCGAATATGCGCTGGAGCCGGTACGGGCGCTGATCGACAATGGCACGCCGGTATTCGGCATCTGCCTCGGCCATCAGATCCTGGCGCTGGCGCTCGGCGCGCGCACCGTCAAGATGAGCTACGGTCATCACGGCGCCAATCATCCGGTGGTCGATCTTGAATCGAGCCGGGTCGAGATCACATCGATGAATCACGGCTTCACGGTCGAGCGCGAGAGCCTGCCAGACGGCGTCATTGAGACCCATCGCTCGCTGTTCGACGGCACCAATTGCGGCATCGCCGCCACCGATCGGTCGGCCTTTTCGGTGCAATATCATCCCGAAGCCTCATCGGGCCCGCAGGATAGCCGGCATCTGTTCACCCGCTTCCTGATGTCGATGGAAGAGCAACCATCCGGCGCTTGAGGGCGCTGCCATGCAACTTCAGGGGGGATTTGTGATGGCCGCAATCGAAAAACTCGCCATGCATCAGCACACAACGCCCTATTGGAGTTTCAAGCAAGCTGTCGACGGCTATGCCCGCCATGAGCTTCCACGCCATGACGGTCAAGCACGACAAGCTTAATGAGCATGAGTTAGCGGCGGGCGCCAAACTGATCACCGATGCCGGTCTTGAGGTGATCGGGCTGTCGGGCATCTCGCCGATGACCACTTCTGAGCCGGCAAAACGGGTAGCCCAGCTTGAGGACAACAAGCGCGTGACCGACGATGCGGCGGCGGTCGGCGCGGGCTCTGTCGTCGTCATGGTCGGGTCGATGCTGGAAGTCTCCGGGGACATGGGCGCCACCCGCGCGCTGATGAGCGACATGATGGCCGAGCTTCTGCCCTATGCCACCGAGCGCAATGTCCAGCTTGGTCTTGAGCTGATCACGCCGATGGCGGCGGGCGAAATCTCGTCGGTCAACACCACGGCGATGGCCAACGACATGTGCGAGTCGCTGGGGTCGGGCACCGGGCTGGTGGTCGATCTTTATCATGTGTGGTGGGATCCCAATCTGCGCGCCTAGCTTGAGCGCTCGGGGTGCGGCCCGGGCCTGCTGGCGTTCCATGTGTGCGACTGACGGGTGCCGACCAGAGGACGGTTTCAGGACCGGGCGATGATGGGCGACGGCATCATCAACATCCTGGAAATCGAGGGCTGGATGCGTGATGCCGGCTTTGACGGCTGGAACGAGAACGAGATCTTTTCCGCCCAGGACTGGCGGAAGAGCGACCCGGATGAGTTCTTGAGCACCTGCGCCCAGCGCTACAAAACGCGCGTCTAGGTTCTATCGAGTTTGGCTGGTTGGGCCTGGCTGCTTGTTGGCGGCCGCAAGCCACAAATGAATAACGTCAGCGTCCAAGAATAGCCGCTTCAATCAAGTTTGATTTTGTCCGCACGCCCGGTGGCGACATGCTCTGACCGTACCGGCGGTGCTTGATGGATTGCGCGCCCGCTGGTTGTTCAATCGAGGGGTAAATCACCCATGGCCGCCATGCCGGAAGGTTTTCACACCATCACGCCGCACCTCACCGTCTCGGACGCCAAGGCGGCGATTGCGCTTTATGAAGCAGCGCTCGGCGCCACCAATTGCGGAGCGCTGACCACACTCCAGACGGTCAGTCTATCGTCCATGCGATGCTGCAGATCAGCACATCTCGGCTGTTTTTGAACGATGCAATTCCCGGCATGGGCAGTGTACCGGCCGGGCTCGAGCAAGGCGCAAAGTTCTATCTTTATGTCGAAGATGTCGATGCCGCGCACGCACGCGCCCTCGATACCGGCATGAGTGAGAAATCGGCGCCTGAGGACATGTTCTGGGGCGACCGCACCAGTGTCCTCACCGATCCTTACGGGCCAGATCTGGACCCTTGCCACTCACATCCGCGACGTCACCATGGAAGATCATGACCGATGCGATGAAGAATTTCAGTGGCTAGAAAACAAGATCAAATCTGCTTGTTGGAAAAGTGTCACACACCTCGATCCGCCCCTCTTGAAACCGCGGCTGAACCGGCTCACGCGCTGCTCGGATGTGCCGTGATTGAAGCTTTCTGGCACCACATAGCCTTGCGAGCGGCGCTGCAGCGTATCATCGACAATCTGGGAGGCGGCGCGTAAGCCCCTCCTCAATATCGCCTTGTTCGAGAAAACTGCGGCGGCGGGCGGCATGGTAGGCCCACAGGCCGACAAAGCAGTCAGCCTGCAATTCAACCCGCACTGACAGGGCATTGGCGTCGGCCTTGCTCAATGTGCGCCGGACACGGTTGAATTCCGTCAGAATGCCCAGAATGTTCTGCACATGGTGGCCGACTTCATGGGCGAGCACATAGGCCTGGGCGAAATCGCCGGGCGAATGCAGGCGCCGCTCCAAGTCGCTATAAAAACCAAGATCAATATATACCTTGCTGTCACCGGGACAGTAAAACGGTCCCGACGCGGCGCTTACATGGCCGCAGGCCGAGCGCACCGATCCGCTTAACAGCAGATCGTGGTAGGGACCGTCCTGGTCGCGCAGGATCCCGTCCCAAGTATCCTCGGTGTCAGCGAGAATGACACGCACGAACTCGGCAAGACGCTCCTCATCGGTCGGGCGCGTCTGTGAAGACGCGCTTTGTGGTGCGGTGCCACCGCTGCCCCCAGAACCAGCGCCAGCACGCCAAGGCTCATCTTGCCGCCGCGCCGATCTTCGATATTGGAGCTCTGCCTGCGTCCGCGCTAGCGCATCTGTGCCTCGCCTGTTACCGATCATTGAGGCGCACATCTTGCGCAGCGCACGGGGCTACCGCAAGCGCAGCAACCACACTGTGGCGCAAAAAAGCCGATTTGGCAGAGCCCGGCATTTTGCTGAGTCGCGCTAATCTTTAAAGTCGGGGTAGAAGAGTTGAACTGTAGGGAAGCGCGCAATGGCGAGACTTTATATCGGCGAGTTGACGCCCAATGTGATGGAGGCTGGCGCGGGACCGGTCTTCATCCCCGGTCTTGGGGATGCGTGGGTGAGCCAGCTCGAGCATTTCTCAAAACACTATCATTGCGTCACCTTCGACCATCGCGGCGCCGGCGACAGCGACCGGTCGATGGAGGCGGATGCCTATTCGACGTCTGCTTTGGCGCGCGACGTGATCGACCTGATGGACACGCTCAAGATCGACAAGGCGCATGTGGTGGGCACATCGACCGACGGCTGCGTTTTGGAAAATCTGGCGCTCGATCACCCTCAGCGCCTGCGCGGCTGCATCTTCAACAATACCTAGACCCGGGTGGATGAATATATGCGGCGGCTTCAGGTGACGCGCAAGCACATCGCATTGTCCTACGGGCCTGAGGAATACGTCAAGGTCTCCTCGATGTTCACCAATGGCGTGCTGCAGTTCCGCAACAATCTCGACAAGGTGATGGCGCTGGAGGAGCGCTCGCTCAAAACCGTGGCGCCGGTCGAGATTCTCGCCGCCCGCATCGACATGACGCTGAATCACGACCGGCTTTCGGAGATCGCTAGGATCAACCGGCCATCGCTGGTGATCGGCACGCGCGACGATGCGAAAGTGCCATTTTATTTCGCCGAGGATCTGGCGGATACGATCCCCAATGCGCGCCGGCACATCATGGAAGAAGGCGGGCATTACTCCTATCCCCACCCATCCCGATGAGTGGAACGCACTGGTGGGTGGCTTCATTGAGGCTGTGGAAGCCGGCGAATAGCGCAAGCACGGGCACGCCGCCCAAGCCCTGCCGTTGCACGCAGCCCGCGGTGGTGCGATAGTCCGCGCGCGGCGCATCTGAGTCAGCAACGCCTGCTCCCAGCCAATTCCGGACGAAGGGCAGCGCATCCCCTTGGGTGGCCGATTGGCCCCAACCTGCGGGGGGGGTACGCCGCATCAACGCTAGTGCGCGGCAACGCTAGTGCGCGGCAACGCTAGTGCGCGGCCCGATGCGGCCGAGCTTAGCATGGATCGAACAGAAAACGAGGAGAAATCCCCATGAGAATACCACGCCTCGATCGCGACCGTCAGCAATGGATCTTTGACTATCTGGTCAAGGAAACCGGCCGCGTCTTTCATTGGGACGGCAACGATCGTGTGTTGCCACCAAGCGTCAAGAGCCACGACCAGATCTCCAAGCATGTGGGCAAGATCGCCCAGCGCATGGAGCTGGTTGCGGCCGAAGAAGAGGCCGCCGGCCACAAGGTCACGGCGCTCGAGCTTTACTACCGGGCCTCAGCCCAATTCGCCGCCGCCCAGCATCCGGTGCTCGAGACCACCGACGAGAAGCGCTATCTGCACGGGCGCTGCATCGCCAATTATGAAAAGGTGATGGAGCTTTCGCCCTATCCGATGGAGCGGGTCGAGATCCCGTTCGAAGGCGCGGAGTTGCAGTGCAATTTCCACATGCTGCCGGGCAAGCCCAAGGCGTCGGTTGCGATCGTCATTCCCGGCTGCGACATGACCAAGGAGATTCATCCCGACCCGCAAGTCAACCACGCGATCAATCGTGGCATCCACATGCTGGTGATGGACGGTCCGGGCCAGGGCATGAGCAATATTCGCGGCACCAAGCTGACCGCCGACAACTATGGGCGTGCGGTGATCGCGGTGGCCGAGTGGCTGGCCAAGCGCGACGAGGTGGATGGCGACAAGATCGGCGTGTTTTCAATCTCAATGGGCTGTCATTGGGGGCTTGAAGTCGCCACGCTGGGCAATCCGATCATCAAGGCGGTGGTCGGTCTGTGGGCGTCCTATATAGACAAATACTGGATCCTCGATACCTTTTCTCCGCGCTACAAGCAGCTGTTCGGTTATCTCACCGGCGCTTCGAGCGAAGCCGAGCTCGACAAGATCGTTCAGGACATGGCGGTCGAAGGAAACGAGGGCAACATTAAATGCCCGGTGCTGCTGACCGCAGGCGAATACGACAAGCGCAGCCCAATCGAGCTAGTCTACAATTTCTACAACAATATCACAGCGCCCAAGGAGCTGTGGGTCTATGAGGACACCTACCACCAGACCAATCTGTTCCCCGGTCCCGGCCAGCGGCTCGACTGTCACTCAATGGGCATGGACTGGCTGATCGAGGCGCTGGACGGCAAATACGGGCCGGGTTATGAGCGCCAGACCTTTGTTCGCTCAGGCGGCGGCGGCCCCAACGGCAACCAAGGCGAAGGCCAGGATTCGATGCACTGGTGGGAGTGAGGGAGGGAGGCAAAAAATGGCTCCGTCCTGTGATCAGGGGGTGACGCTGCCTCCGAGTTGGACCAGGCGGCGGATGTTGCAGGCGATGTTTGTCATGCCGATCCCCGGTTTTTGCGCGGGCCGGACCGATGGTGCGGACTTGCCATACCCATCACGTGCTTCTGGACGGCAAAGACGTGCTCGACCGGCGCGCGGTGTTTTGACTTTGTCTTGTTCCCACGGCGGATATGCTTCGGCATGAGCCTGCCCCCGGGTTTGCGATGGTGGGCATGGCTGACAAAACCGTGGCGTGCCGGGAACGCTTCGTTCTGCTTCGAACGGTACGCGCTATCGGCACGGACGCCAGAGCCGGTGTTGGTTTTGTCCGGCAATCCTTGGCGCGGGACCGCCGTCCACGGGCGTCTTCGCCTTGCCGAACCGGACGGTTCAGCGCGCATCAATGTCTTTCCGGCGTGCTTTGGCGGGATCCGAGGGCCAGATCCCGGCGGCGGTCCTGCCTGCCTCGATACCTTTCTTTTCCTCGTCCGTATTGCGTTGCCTGGGGCGGCGACCGGCGTGCTGTCCACCAATTGCCCTGACATGGCGATATAGCCTGCGCGATATAGCCTGCGTCCCGCAGGGCGGTCTCGAACCGGGCGAACAGAGCGTCGATCGCCCTGGCCGGGATCAGGCGCTCGGGAAACGCCCGGATCGTCTTCGCGTCGGGGACCTTGTCTTGCAGGCCCGGCCCCAGGAAACGCATGAACGACAGCCGGTCGCTGATCAGGAACTCCGCACGGTCGTCCGAGAGAGTGTTCTGCGCCTGAATGATCGGGATCCTAAACATAAGCACAGGGTCATGGGGCGGGCGTGCGCCCTTCCTGCCATCCGCGTACGCCGGTGCCGTGTCCGGATCGGCACGGAAAATCTCGAAGTCCGCCGCCGCAACCCGGGCTTCGAACTGATCGCCCAAACGCTTGAGCCGTTCATCAACGTCGAAAAATCCGGCTTGCTGAACCATCCATCACCCCTCACTTCATAGCGCCAGTGAATCATGATCAGCCAGGGTTGGCGAGGTAAATCGAGGTCCTCAGGTCGCACAGCGCTGCATCGAGGCTATGCCGCCATCCGCCGAACCTGTCGCCGGCAAAGGCCGTGACAGCCGGGAACTGCGCGAATGGCTTGAAGAGCGCGGGACCGGGCCCGTCATCCCGCCGCGAAAGAACCGCAAGATCCGATATCACTACGATCAGGCCATCTACAGGGAGCAAAATATCATCGAACGCATGTTCTGCCGCCTCAAAGACCGGCGGCGCATCGCGACTCGCTTCGAGCGCAACATTAAAAACGTCACGGTAGCTATCGCGCTCGCCGCAGCCCTCATCTCGTGGCTATAATGAGTTCCGACACTAATCGAGCAGACAGGTTTCTGTTGAATTTCTTGGGGGACGTGCGCTGCGAACAGTTTGTCGAGTCGATCGATATATACTTGCGATATGTTGCGAGTCCGCATTCGATTTTGGATCGCCATTGCAGCACGTTCAAACGTCAAAAGCCGAAGGCGAATTCTTATTGCTCTTTTTTAAGCGATATTTTGCTCTGCACGATTTGGCAACCCTTTGAGTTTCGATATCTCGTCTTCTACCCAATCTCGTGCGTAATTAAGTCTCCTGCAGAAATTTTATTGTATTGTTCTATACAAAAATAAAATTACTAATACTGTTCAGTCGTAAAATATGACGTAATATGAATCAAATGGAAATGTTTTTCGTATTGATTTTACTGTGGATTGTGTTGCTCGAATGCAATAATATTTTTTACGTCATTTTTGGATGCGCGCCATAGGAGAATTCTAAATCTCGGTTTAAGTTTATCAAAAATCCAACTCTCACCTGATTCCGGTGGATCACTTATTGGTCTTGTCAGAATTGCGCGCGTAAACATGGTGCGATCATACGCTAGTTTTCGACTTCACTCATGCTAACCATAAGTCAACCCTCCCCGTCTCACCCCTTCCTCCCCCGTCCTGACATACCTCCACTCCGCCCCTTATTCTCCCCTTGCGCCATCGCGTCATCGGCAACCAACAACTCCGTCTCCTGCAGCTGCTGAATCTCGTCGCGCAGTCGTGCCGCCTCCTCGAATTCCAGATCGGCGGCGGCGGCGCGCATCCTCTTCTCCAAATCTTCCAGATTGTGGTCGATCAGCGCCCCGGCATCGGCCAGCCCTGAATCGACCGTCACATGGTCGCGCTCATAGACTGAGCCCATAATGTCGCCAATGCGCGACTTGATGCTTTCCGGCGTGATGTTGTTGGCGGTGTTGTAGGCGGTCTGCTTGGCGCGCCGGCGGTCGGTCTCGGCAATGGCGCGCTCCATCGAGCCGGTGATGTGGTCGGCATAGAGGATGACACGGCCATCGACATTGCGCGCCGCGCGGCCGATGGTCTGCACCAGCGAGGTCTCCGAGCGCAGAAAGCCCTCCTTGTCGGCATCGAGAATCGCCACCAGCGCGCATTCGGGAATGTCGAGCCCCTCGCGCAACAGGTTGATGCCGACCAGCACGTCAAACGCGCCGAGGCGCAGATCGCGGATGATCTCGATGCGCTCCAGCGTGTCGATGTCCGAATGCATGTAGCGCACGCGAATGCCCTGCTCGTGCATGTATTCGGTGAGGTCCTCGGCCATGCGCTTGGTCAGCGTCGTCACCAGCACCCGGTAGCCGGCGGACGCGACCTGGCGGCACTCGTTGATCAGGTCTTCCACCTGGGTCTCGACGGGGCGGATTTCGGTCGGCGGGTCGATAAGCCCGGTGGGGCGGATCACCTGCTCGGTGAACACCCCGCCGGTGCGCTCCATCTCCCAGCCGCCCGGGGTGGCCGAGACATAGACCGATTGCGGGCGCATGGCGTCCCATTCCTCGAATTTGAGCGGCCGGTTGTCCATGCAGGACGGCAGGCGGAAGCCATATTCGGCGAGCGTCGATTTGCGCCGGAAGTCGCTGCGATACATGGCGCCGAGCTGCGGCACGGTGACGTGGCTTTCATCGACGAACACCAGCGCTTCGTCTGGCAGGTATTCGAACAGCGTTGGCGGCGGCTCGCCCGGCGCGCGGCCGGTGAGATAGCGCGAATAGTTCTCGATGCCGGCGCATGAGCCGGTGGCCTCGATCATCTCAAGGTCGAACATGGTGCGCTGTTCCAGCCGCTGGGCTTCGAGCAGCTTGTCATGGGCGGTGAGTTCCTCAAGCCGGATCACCAGCTCGGCTCGGATGCCCTTGATCGCCTGCTGCAGCGTTGGGCGCGGGGTGACGTAATGCGAATTGGCGTAGATCTTGACCTGTGAGAACCGGTCGGTCTTCTCGCCGGTCAGCGGGTCGAATTCGGTAATCGCGTCGATCTCGTCGCCAAACAGCGAAATCCGCCAGGCGCGGTTTTCCAGATGCGCCGGCCACAGCTCCACCGTGTCGCCGCGCACCCGGAACGTGCCGCGCACAAAGCTCGCATCGTTGCGCTTGTATTGCAGCGCCACCAGGTCGGCCAAGAGCTGGCGCTGGTCGATCCTCTCGCCCTGATCGAGCGAGAAGGTCATGGCGGTATAGGTCTCAACCGAGCCGATGCCGTAAATGCACGACACGCTGGCGACGATTATCACATCGTCGCGCTCGAGCAGCGCGCGGGTGGCCGAATGGCGCATGCGGTCGATCTGCTCGTTGATCGAGGATTCCTTTTCGATATAGGTGTCGGTGCGCGGCACATAGGCCTCGGGCTGGTAGTAATCGTAATAGGAGACGAAATACTCCACCGCATTTTCCGAGAAGAACGACTTGAACTCGCCATAGAGCTGCGCCGCCAGCGTCTTGTTGGGCGCAAGGATGAGCGCCGGGCGCTGGGTTGCCTCGATCATCTTGGCCATGGTGAAGGTCTTGCCCGAGCCGGTAACGCCAAGCAACACCTGGCCGCGCTCCCCGGCACCGACGCCCTCCACCAGCTCGGCAATCGCGGACGGCTGGTCACCGGCGGGCTCATAGTCGGTGGTCAGTTGAAGCGCGATACCGCCTTCGGATTTTTCCGGCCGCGCCGGGCGATGCGGCACAAAGGCGGCAAGATCAGGCGGCAGGTTTTCCGTAATCGCCGCATCGGCGGCGGCAGGCGCAATCTTGGCCTGCGGCGCTTCGCCCAGTCCCGGAGTGTCGTGATTTGCCGCCATGGGGGGAATATGGCGTCAGCCGGCTGGGGAGGGAAGGGGCTCTCACCCCTTGTTCAATTCTTTGCGGATCTTGGCGTAGCAGCGCGGTTCCTTGGTGCTGGCCTCGAGCTTGGCGCACCGCCTGTTGTCATAGATGCGCTTGTAGCCCTTCCTGGCCATGCAGGCACGGATCCACCTGACATCGGTGTTGGAGAACGATGTCTCGAAGATCACATTCAGCGCCCTCACCCATTCGCGGCGGCACTCGGAATGATCGGGATTGTTGGCCGACGCATTGCAGCCTGCGGCGAGCAGCACCAGACAAAAGGCCGGCGCGAACACGCGAGGAAACCTGGATACGCTCACAACTCTTACCTATCAATAAGCTCCCGTTTTTGGTCGGCGCCTCTGTGCCGCACACGGTTGGCAAAACATATCCGCATGGAAGATGCGCGTTACAACTTAAGGTACGTCAATATAGTGTATATATAAGAATAATGGATCACCAAATAGGGAGGGGAGGGTGTGGTGAACGCGGTATATTCTGGCACACCCTTGTTGAAGAAGCTCGGCATCAAACCGGATCAGACCGCGCTGCTGATTGGTATCCCGGGCGAGGTTGCCGAGTTGGCGCTCTATGACGCGTTCGCCGGGCGCACTTGTGTTGCCAAGCCTAGAGCAGCTTGCGCTCGCCGCCGCCTGCGCCGAGGGCCCGTTCAACTATGTGCATATGTTCGAAAGAGACGCGCGCGCTTGAAGCGTCGATTGATCTCCTGCGCCGGTCATTGGTGCCCAACGGCATGATCTGGGCGTCCTGGCCGAAAAAGGCCTACAAGGTGGCGACCACACTGACCGAGGACGTTATCCGCGCCTTGGCGCTGGCGCACAGGCTTGTCGATGTGAAGGTCTGTGCCGTCGATGCGGTGTGGTCAGGCCTCAAGCTGGTGATCCCGGTAGCCGACCGGCCAGAATGAGCGAAGGAGCTGCCGCCTGCATGAAAGCCGGTCACCACCGCATTGCACCCGGCCGCCGGCTGGCTATGATCCCCGAACAATGCTGCAAGAATGAGCGCCGTTGCAAAACCTGAGGGGAGGGCAGACACATGACCGACACCGCATCCAAGAACTACACCGCCATGGCTGAGGATCGCACAGCCGCGCCGCACGTCATCGTGCATGAGGATGAGCGCTCGCGCGTCATCCACTATGTGATCAAGCCCGGCCAGCAGACCGGCTGGCATCGCCACGAGCTCGACTACACGGTGGTGCGCCTGTCGAAGGGCACGCTGACCTCGCATTTTGCCGACGGCACCAGCCGCGATTTCGACTATGAGCCCGGCACCACTTCATCTTATAAGGGCCCGGTCGAGCACAATGCGGTCAATACCGGCGGTAGCGATATCATCGGTTATGAGATCGAATTCAAGGCTTGAGCCCTCACGGACATTGCAGGCTGTTCTACAGCACTGGTCCATCTTTTTGTGCTGACCCAATAGGGGGAATTTAATGGAATACCGCCTTCTTGGCCGCTCCGGTCTCAAGGTCTCCGCGCTCGCCATCGGCACCATGAATTATGGCCGCAGCGAGGCTTCAAGTCCGCTGTTCTCGCTTGGCGTCAAGGAAGCCAAACGCAATATCGATGCGTGCATCAATGCCGGCGTCAATCTGGTCGACACCTCCGATGGCTATGCCAGGGGCCAGTCGGAGGAAATCCTCGGCGACGCGCTCAAGGGCAAGCGCGATCAGGTTCTGATCACCTCCAAGGTGTGGAACCCGATGGCCGACGGGCCCAACGATCTTGGCCTGTCGCGCCATCATGTGATTTCCGCCTGTGAAGCCAGCCTGAAGCGCTTGCGCACCGACCATATCGATATCTATCTCGCCCATAAATGGGACGGCATGACCCCGCTGGAAGAGGTCATGGAGGCGTTTGACAGCCTGATCCGCGCCGGCAAGGTGCGCTATATCGGCTGCTCGAACTTTTCCGGCTGGCACGTGATGAAAGCGCTCGGTGTGGCTGAGCGCGATCATCGCGAGCGCTTTATCTGCGAGCAGATCCACTACACGCTGCAGGCGCGTGAAGCGGAAAACGAGCTGGTGCCGATCGCCATCTCCGAAGGTCTTGGCATTCTGGTGTGGAGCCCGCTCGCCGGCGGCCTTCTCAGCGGCAAATACCGGCGCGGCGAAACCGGCCCGGAAGGCTCACGCCATTTCGCGCGCAAATGGAAGAATCCGCCGATCCATGACGAGGACCGGCTTTACAACATCATCGATGCGCTGGTGGCGATTGCCGATGAGCGCGGTTGTACGCCAGCGCAAGTTGCGCTTTCCTGGCTGCTTGGCCGCCCGGCGGTCACGTCGCTGATCATTGGCGGGCGCAATGAGGAGCAGTTCAAGGATAATCTCGGCGCCATCGATCTGAAGCTCTCCACCGAGGAGCTGACAAGGCTTGAGGAAGTCAGCCGGCCAAAGCTGATCTATCCCTATTGGCACCAGCAATTTATGGGCAAGGAGCGCTTTGGCGAGGCCGATCTCGGCCTGCACCAATGGCACGGGGGCTACTGAGCGCAAATTTTTTGCCGGTCCCCAATATTTGATCACCAAGGGGCCGCTAGGCAGGTAAACCGGCGCTGCTCTTATCCCTCAACCTTGAATGCGATGCCGCCTTCCGACGACTGCAGCGAAAAGGCGGTGTTGCGGTCGCCGCTGGCCTCACCGTTTTCGAGTTGCTGTTCATTGAGGAATACTTTGCGCACGATCAGCTTTCTGTCGGTGCACGCCGATTCATAGGAAAATTGACCTTTTCTGCAGTCGGTTGAATTGGGAAACTTGATTTCCACGCTTGAGATTGTGCCGGCGTCGGCCGGGACATCGACGGTGAACATTTTCCGCTGCTTAGTCTCGACCTTGACCGTGCCGACCTCGTTACCATTGACGCTGACACTCATATCCGGCCAACCGGCATAATTGACGCCGGCGGCTTCGATCTTGATGACGTTGTCCGACTGGCTCATCTTGATCACCGGATTCTCTCCGGTCAGAACATAGGCCACCGTCAACCCAACCATGGCCGCAAATGCAATGACGGCCATCCAGACTGTGCGCTTCATTCTTGAATTCCTTCCAGTTTTTGTCGAGCCGGACAAGGTCGCGGCGCGTCGGCCAATTGGTCAGACGGGCGCCAAGAGCAACCGCCGGTCAGTTTTTTGGGAAGGCCCGGTTAATGGCCGAGCGGATAATGCAGAATTGCGCGCAGATCCGGTTCGTACAGCCATCCATCATAACGCCCATACTGGGTTCGGCACCAGCCGGTGCGGTATTCACACAAGATGATTGGCAGCCTCCGGGCAAGGCGGCACCCCTGCCAGTGGCTGGTAGTGATTGCCCTGCCCGATCAGAAGCTCGATCGGCACGGGGGCAACGATCGAATAGTCATCTGAAGGCCCGCATTCCACGCCGGGAGGCCCATATGGGCCGCCAAGGAGAGTTCTCGCTGGGCCGCGCGACAGGTGTGCCTATCAGCATCGCTGCAAGAGCAAGCAGCACAATCACACGTGGAATCATCATCCCCTCCGACCAGGAACTGCCAGTATAGGCGCTATGGCTGTGCGGTCGAGACCTGTTCGCGCGGTTGATCGGGCGCCTGGCTCTCATCGTCGTCCTGCAGCATGCCGAGTGCGGCGCGATAGGTATCGAGTATCGCCTCGAATTCATCGCGCTCGTTCACATCCTGGCCTCGTTCGCGCACGATCTGGCGCAACGCCTTGGTGTCGAACCCCATTGCCTTGGCTTCGCCATAGACATCGCGGATATCGCTTGCAAGCGCCTGCTTTTCTTCTTCCAAGCGTTCGATCCTCTCGATAAACGAGCGAAGCTGGTCACGCGCTACATTCATTCACTCAACCTCCTGCCCGCATCCTGTCATTATCCAAGGTGTTCCCAGCCTCTAGCTTAATGAGTTCGCGCCCGGTGCGCCAGCACCTGTGATGCTTGATCCCCAGTTTCTGTGCCGCACCGCACCATATCGCTCTGTTTGCCCGGCTACAGTGCCGCAATGTCTTGAGCGCATTTTGGGGGGCGCGACATATGGCGAACCCGGCGGGTGAACCGGTTGACGGGCCTCTTCGGCTCGATTTCGACCGCCGCCTGAAGCTCGCGTTCCACGGTTCCGGAATCACCACCGACGCCGGATGGCCGGCCTGCCGCGAGCCTGATGACGCGCTCGGCTTGACGGACATGGCCGGCCATCAGCCTGTCGATCCGCGCACCGGCAAGAACGGTCGGCACGCGATGATTGGATTGTTTTGCCAATCCGTCTTCGGCCGCCTCGGTGGCCATGAGGACGTAAACGACGCCGACCGCCCGGGACGCGATCCCGCAATGCGATGGATTGTCGGCGGGCGCGCCGTAGCCGGGCAGGCCGCGTGCCCGGCCGGATGGGGCGATTGGAGACAGAAGTTCCTTGCCGGGGACGAGAACCTCCCCGCACCGGCCGATCTGTCGGGGCAATGAATTGACCGGGGGCACGCGCGGCATCCGCCCAGGGCCATTGTGCTCGACATGGATTCCATGGCGATCAGGCCGACCCATGGCGATCAGGAAGGCGCCGCCTGGAATGGACACTTCGCCTGCACCCGCTGTTTGTGTTCAACCGGTTCGGCGATGCGGCAGTTCGGCGTTCTGCAACCCGTCGTCGAGCGTTACCGGGAACGGGACCTGCGCCGCTTTTTCCAAGGTGATGCCGCCTGCGCCGCACCGGACATCCATGAGTTTCCGGAGGCCGAGGGCGACCGGTATACGATCCGTCTCAAAGCCGACGCGATCCTTCGGCAAAGCATCGCCTGCCTTCCGACCCGACCCGTCGGCCGCCCACCCGATCATATGATCCGCACCCATGCCGGCTTCAGCACGCAGACGATGCCTGACACAACACGACGATCATCCCCCGGGCAACTCCGTGGGATCTAGGAAAGAATGGCTCGATCTTTGACATTTGAGCGTGTGAGAGCAGAAACAGATCCGACATGGCAAACGCCTTTGCCATCCTGAATCAGAAATCGCACTTCAATGCAAATTAATGGGTCCTGAGCCTAGACTCAATCGACTTTGGCCGTGTTTCGGTTTCGTCCGCGTAGGCGCAATTCGCACAAATATTGATCACAAACAACGACCGGTTTCCCATTGAGGTCGGCGAAAAATGGACCAGGCGCGCAAATAGGCAGCATATCGATTTTCGGCTCCGCCAGAGTTTTACCCGGCCAATGCTGATTGGGCCCGGTCGTTCAGAATATATTAGCCTGGTGTTTAAGCCGCGCAGATTGGGGCTGCATGCCAGAACGGCGCTGATATTTTGGCGAAAATACACCGGCTCAAACCCAAAATGGCACGAGCTCTTCAACCGGAGCGTGGACACCGTCGCATTTCTACGTGATCGACACCGGAGTGGAATAAGCGGGGCGGCTTGCACCCACTCTACAGCTGTGATGCGGAGGTAGGCTGGTAGCTCCCAAGGTTTCTGGCTGTTTGGCAGTGTTGCCTGGATTTTTGGTAGCGGAGGAGGGACTCGAACCCCCGACACGCGGATTATGATTCCGCTGCTCTAACCAGCTGAGCTACTCCGCCATCAGCCCGCCGATGTAAGACGGCCTTTCCAACCTGTCAAGCGAGGCGCGCATGCGGGCCGCGCCCCTCATCCTCACCCCCTCTCTCACCCACTGGGCTCCCTGCTACAACCCCGGGCACTCCGCCTAGCTTCGCCCCTAGCCTCGCTTCCGGTCCGGGACATGTCTCAGCGCGCGCCGTGCGACCCGGCGGCGTCTTGGGCCCCCGCCGGGCCCGGTGGCGGCTTGCGCGCCCTCACCCGCCCCGTCTTGGGCCCGTGCATCAACCCGCAGGCAGAACAGGGTGTAAAGGCCAAACGGCGGCAGCTGGCGAGTCGCGGCCAGGGTGAGGTCCGGCCGGGTGATCAGCGCGGCAAGGCCATCATTAGCCTCTCCCCCGCGCAAATGGGCGAAATTGTCGACAATGACGATATCACCGCCGGGGCCGACGGCGCGCACCAGTTCATCCAGCGCTAATGACGGATCATCGAGCTCGATCAGGGCAAAGCTTGCCAGCGCGGTGGCAAAGGCGCCGTCTTCAAATGGCAGCGCCGAGGGGCTGACAACGGCAAGGCCGCCGATCTCGTGGATGCCAAGACGGCGCATGCGCGCGGCGGCAAACGCCAGCGGCTCGGCGCGCCAGTCAACGCCTATGATCCGCGCGCCGGCAGGATAAAGGCCGAGCGAGTCGCCAGAGCCGGTGCCGAATTCCAAGATCGTGCCGCCTTGGCCGTCACCGAAATCGATGCGCGCGATGGCGGCGCTGCGGGCCGCGCTTGACAGCAGGCCGATGGCCTTTCGCAAGGCGGTAAATGCCAAGCACGAGAGCAGCCCTTGCGCATGCCGTGCGGGCTCAGCCTGCCTCGCCATGCCGGCTTTCAGCCGCTTGCCTGCGCGCGCGCCGGGGCCGGGCGAGCGTCGGTCATGTCAGGCCGCCGCACCGGCGGTCTGACGGTCCGCCGCCAGCGCGGTTGCGCCATGCGCGATCCAGCCGCCGCCAAGTATCCGCGCCAGCGGTGCGCCGCTTTCATAGATGACGCAGGCCTGGCCTGGCGAGACGCCGAATTCAGCATCGTGCAGGGTGACAATGGCCTGCCCTTCCTTGGCTTGCCCGGAAGCGGCGCTGGCGCCAGCCTCGTCAAAACGCAGACGCGCCGGCATGGGCGGCTGGGTTGAGCGGATCTTGACATGCACTTCAAGCTCCTCGCCCGCCATTTGCAGAGCCGAGCGCTCGCCCAGCCAGTTGATCTCACTGATACGGATTTGGCGCGTCTCCAGCGCTTGGCGCGGGCCAACCACAACCTCACGCCTTGCCGCATTGATGTGCACCACGAACAAAGGCTCGTCGGTGGCAATGCCGAGACCGCGACGCTGGCCGATGGTGAAACGGATGATGCCCTGATGGCGGCCGAGAACGCGGCCTTGCCTGTCGACAATATCGCCGGGCTCGGCGGCCTCGGGCCGCAGGCGTTCGACCAGCGCGGAATAATGACCGCTCGGCACAAAGCAGATGTCCTGGCTGTCGGGCTTGTCGGCAACGCTGAGCCCCAGCTCGCGCGCCAGCGCGCGGGTCTCGTCCTTGGTAAGTTCGCCCAGCGGAAAGCGCAGCATCTCGAGCTGGACTTGCGTGGTGGCGAACAGGAAATAGCTCTGGTCGCGCTCGCCGTCGCGGGCGCGATGCAGCGTGCGCCCGGCCGGGCCTGCGCGGCTTGCCACATAATGGCCGGTTACCAGGGCGGCGGCGTCCAACTGGCGGGCCATGTCGAGCAGGTCGGCGAATTTGACCCGCTCATTACAGCGCGCGCAGGGAAGCGGCGTCAGCCCGGCGGCGTAGGCATCGGCGAAATCATCGATCACGGCGGAGCGGAAGCGCGACTCATAGTCGAGCACATAGTGGGTAATGCCCAGTTGATCGGCAACGCGGCGGGCGTCGTGAATATCCTGGCCGGCGCAGCAGGTGCGGCCCTCAGGCACGCCAGCGCCATGGTCGTAAAGCTGCAGGGTAACGCCGACCACCTCATAGCCGGCGCACGCGCAGGCCGCCGCGGCGAGCGAGGAATCTACGCCGCCCGACATGGCTACCACAATGCGGCGCGCACGCGCGTCACCAGCGCTGTCAGGCAGGTCAAGCGGGTTATCGGTGGGCAGTTTGTTCATCAATCCTGATCGCGAATGGCGATGGCGGTGCGCATTGGCACTGTCGCATCAGCCTTGGTGATTATCCCAAGGTTGGAGCCGCAGCAATGTTTGCAAGGCGGTACAGCTTGACCGCGATTGGCCCCCCTACCCGGCAAAAATTGCCTGGCCACCATGGTTTTGCCGCCTGTGCCGATAATTCCAATTGAATAAAAGCATAAAATACGAAAATCGCAAATTTGCCCCGGGATTGCTTCGGATCATCGCACAAAGTCACGGAATGCGTGGAATGTCTGAAGCAGTACAGTTAACCCGCATTTCCCATGTGGCTCCATTAATTGATGTGATTGATCGGTTGGTTCCGTCACAAGAAAACAATGTCTTGAGCGCATTTTGGGGCGCGGCATATGGCGAACCCGGCGGGTGAACCGGTTGACGGGCCTCTTCGGTTCGATTTCGACCGCCGCCTGAAGCTCGGGTTCCACGGTTGCGGAATCACCACCGACGCCGACCGCCCGGGACGCGATCCCGCGATGCGATGGATTGTCGGCGGGCGCGCCGTAGCCGGGCAGGCCGCGTGCGCCGGCCGGATGGGACGATTGGAGACGGAGTTCCCTGCCGGTGACGAGAACCTCCCCGCACCGACCGATCTGTCGGGGCAATGGATTGACCGGGTGCACGCGCGGCATCCGCCCAGGGCCGTCGTGCTCGACATGGATTCCATGGCGATCGGGAAGGTGCCGCCTGGAATGGACACTTCGTCTGCACCCGCTGTTTGTGTTCAACCGGTTCGGCGATCCGGCAGTTCGGCGATCGGTCTCAAAGCCGACGCGATCCTTCGGCAAAGCATCGCCTGTCTTCCGACCCGACCCGTCGACCGCTCGCCCGATCATATGATCCGCACCCATGCCGGCTTCAGCCATCAGGCAGGCTCATGGGACAAGAAGCGTCGGATCGTCGCCAGGGTCGAACGGCATCCGGGCGTCGGCTTCATCGTCACCAAGCTGAACCGCCCTGCCAGGCGCGTGGTCGCCTTCTGCAACCGGCGCGGCACAGCCGGGCAGCACATCAAGGAAGGCAGGAACGCGATTGTGCGGACCCGGCTGTCATGCCGGAGGTTCCGGAACAATGCCGTGCGGCTCCGGCTTCATGCGCTCGCCTGCAATTCCGGTAACTTCATGCGGACGCCGGGTCTGCCGGAGGCGGTCAGGCGATGGTCGCCGACCGGCCTGAAGGAGAAGCCGATCAGGATCGTCACACACAGTCGGTACGTCATGTTCCAGTCCAGTTGGCCCGGTTGGCCGAGGGCGCGGTGCCAGGGGGCCTGTTCGCCGAGATCCTGCGGCTGATCGCCGAACTTCGGCCGCAGCCACCGCCGGCGTGACGCGTCCGGTTGTCATGCAGTCCGGCAAGAACCACGGGCGAGGTGTGTCCTGATGACGACGAAATCGGCAATCCCGGCGCGATATACGCTGGCGTCACCGTTCTCGATGTCCCTCGATCCCCACGACGATGGTCCGGGGTTGCAGATTTCCGCCCGTGGAGGCAATATCAGCTCGACGATGGACGTCAGCCCGTGAATATCGGTTCAAATTCCGCTCCGGGCCCGTCACGCCGCTTTGACCGCTCGCGACTGGTAAACCCTCGTTGGCAGGCGTCAAACGCGCTAGAGTGCGCATCGACACCTCGTCCGAATTGACGAGCATGAGTCACGGGCGCGTACGCCGCCATATTTCTATAGGATAATGAGTCATGACCCGTATTGAACACTATTCCGTTTGGCTTTGCGCTATTGCCGCCATTGTCATGCTGACCGCGGTACACGCAGCCCCGGCAAGCGCCATGGGTGGCGGCGGCAGTTCGGAACCCACCGGGACGGGTGACCCTAGTTCCAATTTGGACTGCCCGGATGGCTTTGAAGTCAGTGTTGATCCGGAGACCAAGGAGGCGAGCTGCGTGCCCAAATCGGGCGAGTTGCCACAGGAGCTTCCGGCGACCGGCTGGAATGGCGCTGATCCGGATTTCGTCGACGCCGCGGTGCTGGTTCATTCTGGTGCCTATCGCCAAGCGATCACGGCGCTCAACATGCTTGGCCGGTCTGATGATCCTTATGTGCTCAACTATCTGGGCTTTGCCCATCGCAAGCTGGGTGAGACCGACGCAGCGCTCGCCTATTACCACAAGGCGCTGGCTCTCAGGCCCGATTTCACCCGCGCACGGTCCTATCTTGGAGAAGGCTATGTGGCGCTCGGCCGTATCGATGAGGCGCGCCGCCAGCTTGCCCTGATCAAGGCGGAATGCGGCTCATCATGCGAGGAATATCGCGTGCTCGATGCCGCCATTTCCGGTTATCTGGCGCGGCGGAGTTAGAACACCGGCCAGCTCCGCGGAACTAACACGCCGGCGGCATTGCCGCCGGCGCTTTTGGTTTCCCATTACCTTTCGGCAAAACCCCATTTTCTCACCATCGGTTTGAGTGAGGCTTCACGCGCCATTTCTATAACCCGCCCTGGCAAGCACTTTGCTTGCTGGAGGAGGACCAAACCCACGCATCGCGTTCCGGGACAATCGGAGCGTAGAGGCAAACCGCTGTCCCATAGCGGGATCAACGGTACGTGGGGATGTCCGTGCGGCGGATGCATCGGTGCACGAAACCACTGGGCTCACACATTCGACAGTCGCGGCAACCGCGTTGCCGCGAACGGCCTTTGCTCCGGTGGCGGCACGTGCCGAGCCGTCCGCATCCGGCCTCACTGTGGGTCTGATCGAGGATGCGTCAGGATTTGTCGCCCTGAAGATGATGGAGGGCGCTGGAGAGCCGCGCGCCATGCGCGGAATATTTCTGTTCATTCGACTGATCGTGGGTTTGGTGGCAGCATTTTGGCGCGCAAAACGGCGCCGCACCTTTGCTGCTGACAGTCCGGCGCGGCAGCGATCTGGTGGCGATCATGACGCTGGAATTGGCCGGGCCCTATCGCTATGGGCGCCGGCACCGGCCAGTATGGCGATATTCTGGTCGACCAGACGCTTGCTGATAATCGCCCGCTGCATACCGCCATGTGGACCGGGCTGAAACGCGCACGCATCGACGCGCTGCATCTGAATCTTGTGCGCGACGATGCAAATCTTGCGGCATTTCTGGCGCCGCTGGTCAAATGCGCAGGCTAGGAAGAGCCCAGCTACGAGGTAGTGACCGGCAATTTTGCCGATTTCGACGCCTACATGGCCTCGCGGCCCTCGAGCTTGCGCAAGGACTTGCGCCGCCGCCGCAGACTGTCCGAGCAGGGCGCACCCGCCTATGGACTGGTCACCGATCCCGACGCCATCGCCAAAGACACGGCCAGGGCGATCGAGCTCAAGCGCCAATGGCTGGCCGAGCGCGGACTGCACGGGCGTTTCCTGGCGCGTGCTAATGGCGGTGCCTGGATGGCCGATATTGCCCAGCGCGCCAACGCGCACGGGTGGCTTCACTTCTCCGTCCTGCGGGTTGGCGGCAACCTTGCCGCAACCCAGATCGCCTTTGGCTCGGAGGGTCGTCTGGTCGGTTATTTCGGCGCATTCGATGTCGCCCATTCGCGCCATTCGGTCGGCAAGCTGCATCTGGCGGACATTTTCGACAGCCGCGTCACCCTCGATCTGTTAACGCCTGCCGACAGCTACAAGGCCGAATGGGCAACGCCCGGCACCCACGCCCGCAGCCACACCCTTCCTGTCAGCGCCGTCAGACGCATCGTCTCGCTGGTCCACAATCCCGTCCAGCGCAAACGACTGAAACGGGCCTATCTCGCCCTTCCCGGTGCCCTGCGCGCCTCTTTTGCCGCGCGTGTGCTTGGCCTCGCCGGCACCATCAAACGGGCCGCACCTCACACACACCACTTTCACAAGCAAAGGATCAGCAATCATGAGCGAAAAGATCTTTGTTGACTGGGACGCCGACACAACCGCCAATTTGGGGAAATGAAATCGTCCAGATCGGCCACCGGCTGCACCAATCGCCGCTGTTCACCGATGAGGAGAGGGCAAAGCTCATTGAGACCTATTCCGCGCGAGCACTACGACCTGCACACCATGACGGTGGCCGAAAGCGGTCATCATGCGGAAAGCTGGCGCGAGGGTGATCTTGGCGCCAGCTCTGGCATGGAAGTCCTGAATGCCATCAAGAGCGGCAATATCTGGCTCAATCCGCGCAAGGTAACGCTGGTCTCAGAGCCCTATCGCGCGCTGCTCGAGCAGATCTTCTCCGAGGTCGAGGTCAACGTTCCGGGGCTCAAGACGTTCAAGCACAATTTCGGCATCCTGATGTCCTCGCCCACTGCACAAGTGTTCTATCATTCCGATATTCTGGGCCAGTCCCTGTGGCAAATCCGCGGGCGCAAGCGCGTGTTCGTCTATCCAATCGAAGCGCCGTTCATCACGCCCGAGGCGATCGAGAAGATCATCCTCAACGAGGCCGACGAGCAGGATATGCCTTACTTCGCCGCGATTCGACGAGAACGCGACAATTGTCGATCTCGAAGCGGGCCAGATGCTGCATTGGCCGCTCAATGGTCCGCACCGTGTGGTCAATCTCGACTGCTTCAACATTTCGGTGACCACCGCGCACTGGTTGCCCGAAATCCGTGCCTCTTAATGCCTGTCACTATGCCAATGGCATTCTGGGTCGCCACGACGTGGCCAATCCTGTCCACCAGACCAGCGGGCCAGTGTTCCGGGGCAAGGCCGCCATTGCCGCCTTCTACAAATTCTCCGGCGTGCAAAAACAGCGCAAATACGAGCGCTTTATCGACTTTAAGGTCGATCCGCGCGCGCGGTGGCTTTGCCGATATTCCAAAACGCCTGCGCACCGAATTCTGATCTGTTCGGGTTCTCTCCCACTCCCTATATGCTCGGTCTCAGTTGGGCTGATTCGAAATCGGTCCCGGCACCGGCCCAGCGCCGCCAGCAATTGGGGCGTTGGTGCGGTCGGGCACTCAAAGGAGCGGCGGATGCGGGTTCACACCATGGGCGACGTGGCTGGCGAGCCGGCGTTTGACGGCCATGAGCAGGTTCTCTCGATCGAAGACGAGACCTGTGGCCTCAACGCGATCATTTCCATTCACGACACAAGACTTGGCCCGGGACTGGGCGGTTGCCGCATGTGGGCTTACGAGTCAGACAAGGCCGCACTGCATGATGCGCTGCGCCTGTCGCGCGCCATGACCTGCAAGAATGCTCTTGCGGGCCTTTCCCTTGGTGGCGGCAAGTCGGTGATCATTGGCGATTCCAGGACTGACAAGACACCGGCCCTGCTGCTCGCCTTTGCCCGCGCGCTGGACAGCCTTGAGGGGCGTTACCTGACAGCTGAGGACGTCGGCATCGGTGTGGCCGATATCGAGCTGATGCGCACCGTTACGCCGCATGTGCGCGGTATCCCCGAGGGCGGTGTCGGCGATCCCTCGCCGCACACCGCCTATGGCGTTTTTTGTGGCATCAAGGCGACGGCGGCAAAGGCTCTGGGCAGTGATGATCTTTCAGGTGTTGGTGTCGCGGTGCAGGGGCTCGGCAATGTCGGGATGACTCTCGCCTGCCATGTGCATGAGGCCGGTGCGCGTCTGGTGGTTGCCGATATCCGCCAGGACGCGATTGACTGCGCAGTCAGCCAGTTTGGCGCCGAGGTGATCGCACCGGAGCGCGCCCACGCTGCCGAGGTCGAGATTTTCAGTCCCTGCGCGCTGGGGGCGGTGCTGAATGCGCGCACCATCCCCGAAATACGCGCCAAGGCGATCGCCGGCTCGGCCAACAATCAGCTGGAGACCGGTGACGACGGCGAAAGGCTGATGCAGCGCGGCATACATTATGCGCCCGACTATGCCATCAATGCTGGCGGCGTCATTTCCATCGGTCATGAAGGCCCGGACTTTGACCCTGCCGCACTCAAGGCTGACCTTGAACGCATCGGCGCGACTTTGGCGCAGATTTTCAAGCGTTCCGCCAAAACCGGGACCACAACTGTCGAGATCGCCAAGGCCCTTGCCATGGAGCGTTTGAATTCTGTCGCCCGCCCCCTTGAGCCGGCGGCCGCCTCAAGCGTATAGTAGAGCCGTTTTTGCACTCTCAGAAAAGGCCGGTCAGATGACCTTTCTTTCGAGCTCGATCCAGCGCATCAAGCCCTCTCCCACCATCGCGGTAACCCAGAAGGCGCGCGAGTTACAGGCCGCCGGACGCGACGTTATCGGGCTCGGCGCCGGTGAACCGGATTTCGACACCCCCGACCACATCAAAGGCGCAGCGGTGGCCGCGATGAAGCGCGGTGAGACCAAATACACCGCAATCGACGGCATTCCCGAACTCAAGCAGGCGGTGGCCGACAAGTTCAAGCGCGAAAACAACCTTGAATATTCAACCGCCGAAGTCGCTGTCGCGCCGGGCGGCAAGGCAATTATTTTCAACGCCCTGATGTCAACCATCAATCCGGGCAACGAGGTGGTGATCCCGGCGCCCTATTGGGTCTCCTATCCCGACATCACGCTGTTGTGCGGAGGCACTCCGGTGGTGGTTGATACCTCCGCTGCAACCGGCTTCAAGATGACGCCCGACGCGCTTGAGCGTGCGATCACACCGAAAACCAAGTGGCTGATTTTCAACTCGCCCTGCAATCCGAGCGGGGCTGCCTACACGCGCGATGAGCTCAGGGTGCTGTGCGATGTGCTGCTGCGCCACGAGCATGTCTGGGTGATGTCGGACGATATCTACGAGCATCTGGTCTACGACAATTTCGTTTTTTCCACGCCGGCAGAGATCGAGCCTGCGCTCAAGTCACGTACGCTCACCTTGAATGGCGTCTCCAAGGCCTATTCGATGACCGGCTGGCGCATCGGCTATTGCGGCGCGCCCGAAGTGCTGATCAAAGCGATGCGCACCATCCAGTCGCAATCGACCACCAACCCGACATCGATCAGCCAATGGGCCTCGGTGGAGGCGTTGAACGGGCCGCAGGATTTCATGAAGAGCTGGGTCAAGACCTTCAAAGAGCGCCGCGACCTGGTGGTGCCGATGCTGAATGAGGCTGAGGGAATCTACTGCCCAACGCCCGAAGGCGCATTTTATGTCTATCCAGGCTGCGCCGGCTGCATTGGCAAGACGCCTCCGGGAGGGTCTGAGATCAAGACCGAAGAGGGCTTCGTCACCAGCCTTCTGGAGTCTGAAGGCGTTGCCGTGGTTCATGGCTCGGCCTTCGGACTTTCGCCGCATTTCCGCATTTCCTACGCCGCCTCCACCGAGGCGCTGGAAGAGGCTTGCGTGCGCATCAAGCGGTTCTGTTCAACGCTCAAATAGCAACCGCCGCACTCACGGCGTTTGCCGTGTCACGGGCTTGGGTTCGATTCATCTTGCATCGCACGGCCAGTCTTGTGACCATCCGGTGACACGAAGGACAAAAGGCACGCTACCAGGTGGAGGCGGAAATGGCAGACAATGGCGCTGGCAGAATTGCGGGTCCGCGCACAATCGCGCTCGTTGGACCCTATCTCAGCGGCAAGACCACACTCATGGAGGCGTTGTTGGCGCGCTTTGGCGCGATCACCCGCCAGGGCAAGGTTGCTGAAGGCAACACTGTCGGCGACAGCTCGCAGGAGGCGCGCGATCACGGCATGAGCGTTGAGTTGAATGTCGCCTCGCTCGATTTTCTTGGTGACAAATACACCTTTGTCGACTGCCCGGGCTCAATTGAGTTTCTGCACGAGCTAGACGCGGTGGTACCGGCGGTGGATGCCGCGGTGGTGGTCTGCGAACCTGACGAGAAAAAGGTTCCGGCTTTGCAACTACTGCTCAAGAAGCTCGAGGATCTCAGCATCCCGCGCTTTGTGTTTCTCAACAAGATCGACTCCGTGGAAGGCCGGGTGCGCGATGTTCTGGCCCAATTGCAGCCAGCCTCGAGCGTGTCCTTGGTTTTACGCCAGGTGCCGATTTGGGAGAACGATATCGCTACCGGATTTGTTGATCTGGCGCTTGAGCGCGCCTTTGTCTATCGCGAGCACGCCGAGAGCGAAGTCATCGACATTCCCGAAGAGATGAGCGATCGCAAGAGCGAGGCGCGCTTCCAGATGCTGGAACAGCTTGCCGATTATGACGACAAGCTGATGGAGCAGTTGCTTGAGGACATGGAGCCGCCGCGCGATACGGTGTTCGACGATCTGGTCACCGATGTGCGCGAAGGGCTGATCTGCCCGGTACTTCTCGGCGCAGCCGAAAACGGCAACGGTCTGCTGCGTTTGATGAAGGCGCTGCGCCACGAGACCGGCGGCATTGCCCAGACCGCGGCACGCCTCGGCCTTGACCAGACCGCCGAGACCACCGCCCAGATCATGAAAACCTTTCACACCACCCATGGCGGCAAGCTGTCATTGGCGCGCGTTCTGTCTGGCACGCTGAAGGATAGCGCGGTGCTCTACGGCACCTCGGGCGATGATGAGCGTGTTGCCGGCGTCTTTTCACTGTTCGGCCAGGAGCCCTCCAAGCTTGGTGAGGCGCCGGTGGGCTCTTGCGTGGCGCTGGGGCGCATGGAATCGACCCGCACCGGCGAGACCGTCTCAAGCGCAAAGGGCGAAACCGCCCAGCTCGCCAATGTCGCGCCGCCGCCGCCGGTCTATGGCATGGCGATCGCGGCTGCGGAAAAGAAGGACGATGTGAAACTCTCCACCGCGCTTGCTAAGATCATCGAGGAAGATCCCTCAATCTCGCTGGAGCACAACCAGGACACCCATGAAATGGTGCTTCGGGGACAAGGAGAGATGCATCTGCGTGTGGCGCTGGAGCGTCTGACGCACAAATACGGCGTCGCAGCTTCCACCGAACCGCGGCGCATTCCCTACAAGGAGACCATCCGCAAATCGGTCACCCAGCGCGGCCGGCACAAGAAGCAGTCCGGCGGCCATGGACAGTTCGGCGACGTGGTGCTCGATATCAAGCCGCTGCCGCGCGGGAGCGGCATCGAGTTCAACGACACCATTACCGGCGGCGTGGTGCCCAAGCAGTATATCCCATCGGTCGAGGCCGGTGTGCGCGATTATCTGACCACCGGTCCCTTGGGCTTTACCGTAGTCGATGTGGCGGTGACGCTGACCGACGGGTCATACCATTCGGTCGATTCCTCCGACATGGCCTTCCGCACCGCCGGGCGCATCGGCATGAGCGAGGGCATGCCCCAGTGTCAGCCGGTGCTGCTGGAGCCGATTGTCGAGGTCGAGGTCGTGATCCCGTCCGAAGCAACGCCAAAGGTCAATGCCATTGTGTCCTCGCGGCGCGGCCAGATTCTGGGATTTGACGCGCGGCCTGACTGGGCCGGATGGGATGTCGTCCATGCCAATCTGCCGGAATCGGAATTGCAGGATCTGATTATCGAGTTGCGCTCGGCAACTGCCGGTGTGGGAACATTCTCCTACAAATTCGACCATCTGGCCGAACTCACCGGGCGGTTGGCGGACAATGTTCTGGAGGTTCGCGCAGCGTAACCGGGCGTGTCGGGAGCTGAGCAGGGGGCCGCAAGGCCCCCGCACTGCCTGTTGTGGCGACAATGTCGCGAAACCGTGATTTGGATTGAGCCGGTCACAACCGCATGTTACGGCATAATCGTTACATGACGTCACCGCCCATCGCCCAAGGATGAGACATGATGATCAGGAAACCGCGCTCGTGGGAAATCCCCGAGCGACTCGCAACATCCGAGCACGCATTCTTCAACCGCCGCCAGTTCATGGCAGTCGCCGGTATCGGCGCTGCGTCAATCGCCCTTGCCGGCTGCAACTCGGGTGCCGATGCGGCGGCGAACATCGATCCCGGTCCACCCGATCCCACCGGTGACCTTTATCCTCTCAAGCGCAACGAGGCCTTTACCGAAAAGCGACCGATCACGCCGGAGTCTATCAACGCCAAATACAACAACTTCTATGAATTCGGCTCACACAAGAGTATTGCGAGAATCTCCCAGGGACTGCCGATCAGGCCCTGGGAAATTGTGATCGATGGGCTGGTGGAAGAGGAGCGCACAATATCGATCGATGATCTTGTGCGTTCGATGCCGCTCGAGGAACGCGTTTACCGTCATCGCTGCGTCGAAGCTTGGTCAATGGTCATCGCTTGGGGCGGCTTTCCCATGGCCCGGCTTGTCGAACTCGCAAAGCCTTTGTCCAGCGCCAAATATGTCCGCATGGAAACCTTTGAAAACCCCGCAGTGGCCCCCGGTCAGAAGGCTTCCTGGTATCCTTGGCCCTATGCTGAAGGTGTGACCATGGAAGAGGCCACCAACGATCTCGCCTTCCTCGTCACCGGTGCCTATGGAAAGCCGCTCGCCAAGCAGCATGGTTCGCCGCTACGTTTGGCGCTGCCATGGAAATTCGGATTCAAATCGATCAAGTCGATCGTACGCTTCGAATTCACCGCCAAGCGCCCGGTGTCGTTCTGGGAGGACATTCAGCCCGAGGAATATGGTTTCTGGGCCAACGTCAATCCGGAGGTTCCCCATGCGCGTTGGAGCCAAGCCTCCGAGCGTGATCTGGAAACCGGCGAGAGCATCCCGACCCGCTTGTTCAACGGCTATGGCGAGCAGGTGGCGCATCTCTATGACGGCATGAAAAACGAACGCCTCTACATGTAAGACGCGGGATTGGGCACCGCACGGGGTGCGCGATCGTGACGACTGATCTGTAAAAAAGGCCGGCCCCGAGGGGCCGGCCAAGTCATCATTCGCCATGCCTCGCGAACGAGGCCGGCGTGGGAATCAAAGTGTTCCGAAAGCGGAGGAAACGATAATTAGGGAGGGGGGAACGTTCCCCGCATTCAGGATCGCTCGAAAGCGCCCTTGTCCACCCCAATTTCGGTCTTTCCGGGCCAATCCACAATGCCAAGCTTTACATGCTAGCCATGCTCTCATTGCATAGCTTTTCGTATTTGATGCCGCCTGATCGCAGAACCAACTGATATTGCAGGCAGAATGCAGAGTGGCCGCATCTTGCCCTAGAACGACCACTGCCGCGCTTTCTCGACCAGAAAATCGCGAAACACCATCAGCCGTTTGAGGGTGCGCTGCTCTTCGGGATAGGTGAGATAGGTATCGAGCTCCGGCAGATTTGCATTGATCGGAATGCGCGTCAGATTTGGCGTCGTGCCGATCACATAGTCGGGCAGCAGCACGATGCCGATGCCGCCGGCAGCCGCATGTTTCAGGCCGTTCAGATTGTCGATCTTGAGCCCCGGATGGCAGTCGCCACGCCCCAGACAGGCGGTCTCCAGCCAGTTGATCGCCTTCAAGTGCGGTGGCGCCTGGCCATAGGTGATGAGCTTGTGATTGGTGAGATCATCCACGCGCTGCGGCGTACCGAAACGATCAAGATAATCGGGCGAGGCATAGAGGTGGAAATGCACGGTGAACAGCCGCCGCTGGATCAAATGGCCATGTTCGGGGCGATGAAAGAGAATGGCGATATCGGCCTCACGCATCGACAGGTCGAGTTCCGCGTCGGTCAGCACCAGTTCAAGTTCGATGTTGGGATAGGCCTCGACGAATTCACCAAGACGCGGCGTCATCCAGTTGGCGCCAAGCCCCACCGTGGTGGTGATCCGCAGTGGACCGGAGGGGCGCTCACGCGTATTCATCAGATTGGTTTCAACGGCGCTGAGCTGGCTGGACACCTGATTTGCGGTTTCCGCCAGAATTTCGCCCTGCTCGGTGAGCACCAGCCCGCGGGCGTGGCGATGGAACAGCGGTACGCCCAGTTCCGATTCAAGTGCGCCCACCTGGCGGCTCACCGAAGACTGGCTCATCGCCAGATCCTCACCCGCGCGGGTAAAACTGCCGGCTTCCGCGACCGCGTGGAAAATCCGCAAGCGGTCCCAGTCCATTTCGGTGTGGGCCATGGAACCTATTCTACTCCGCCGCCTGGCGCTCGGCGCCCTGTTCGGCGATGAACCGCTCGGCCTCAAGAGCTGCCATGCAGCCCATCCCCGCGGCCGTTACCGCCTGGCGATAAATGTCATCAGTAACATCGCCGGCAGCGAACACGCCGGGAATGCTGGTGGTGGTCGAATCGGGGGCCGTCACCAGATAATTGTCGCGCTTGGTCTCCAGCTGATCGGTGAACAGCTCGGTCGAGGGCGCATGCCCGATGGCGATGAACACCCCGTCGGCGGCAAGCTCGGTAGTCTCGCCGGTCTTGACGTTTTTAACTCGAGCGCCGGTCACCCCCAGTGGCTCGGAAGTGCCGAGCACCTCGTCGAGTACTGAATCCCACACCGTTTCGATCTTGGGATGGTCGAACAGGCGGGCCTGCAGGATTTTTTCTGCCCTCAATTCATCGCGCCGGTGCACCAGCGTCACCTTGGAGGCAAAATTTGTGAGGAACAGAGCTTCCTCGACCGCGGTATTGCCGCCGCCGATCACCAGAACCTGCTTGTCGCGATAGAAAAACCCGTCGCAGGTGGCGCACGCCGAAACCCCGAAACCCTGAAAGCGCTGTTCGCTCTCAAGACCCAGCCAGCAGGCCTGTGCGCCGGTGGCGATGATCACCGAGTCCGCGTGATAAGTATCGCCGAAATCGCCCTTGAGTGCGAAGGGCTGCTCGCCAAGCCGCGCCTCGACAATATGGTCCTGGATGAGCCTAGCGCCCACATGCTCGGCCTGGGCGCGCATCTGCTCCATCAGCCACGAACCCTGAATGACTTCCGCAAATCCCGGATAGTTTTCCACATCGGTGGTGATGGTCAGCTGCCCACCCGGCTGAATGCCCTCCACAACCAGGGGCTCCAGCATGGCGCGCGCGGCATAGACGGCTGCGGTGTAGCCGGCAGGGCCGGATCCGATGATGATGACTTTTGCGTGCTGGTCGGTCATGGCAGCGGCTTGGTCCCTGAGTGGTCATTTTTAAAAAAAAAGGTAATATCGCATTTACCAGCTGTTGATTGGCCGCATCCCTTGCCGCTCGCGCCTATGCTAATGCAGCACCGGTGGCACGCGCGAGGTAAATGCCAAATCACATCGGAAAATCTAGGGATAGAGCCCCGGCAAATCAATTGCGCCGTCGCTCCCGGGGTGATTAAGGCCCTGACTTCAGGCTTAGCTGAGACTTCAGGCGTAGCTGACTTTCAGAACTTCGTAGCTCTTGCCACCGCCGGGTGTGACCACCTCGACACTGTCGCCCGCACCCTTGCCCATCAGCGCGCGTGCAATCGGCGAGGTCACCGAAATCAGCCCCTCCGATGCATTGGCCTCAAGCTCACCGACGATCTGATAGGTGACTTCCTCGTCTGTATCCTCATCCACCAGCTTGACCTTGGCGCCAAAGGTGACGGTGTCGCCGGACAGCTTGGCGATATCGATCACTTCGGCGCGGCTGAGCTTGTCCTCAAGCTCGGTCACCCGGGCTTCATTGAGGCTCTGTTGCTCCTTGGCGGCGTGATACTCCGCATTCTCCGACAGATCTCCATGTTTGCGCGCTTCGGAGATCGCCTCGATAATTCGAGGGCGTTCAACCGATTTCAAACGCTTGATCTCTTGCATCAGAGTCTCATGCCCTGCCGGAGTCATCGGCACTTTATCCATATTCAACGTCCTGTCTCACCCTTGCCGAAAGTAGAACGGGCGCCACTGGCCATCACCAAGCAGCCAAATTGTGTCACATAAACCGTGCCAAGCTTAAAGAGCCTCTACAGCTCCTCCAGCTTGCGCACTCTGGCGGAAATAATCCTGCAGGCTGCGAACTTCAAGCGAGCCTGTGCGGCGGGCCTCGATACCGCGTGCCGCAGCCACTGCGCCGGCAAGGGTAGTATAATAAGGGATCTTGTGCATCAGTGCCGCGCGCCTGAGTGATTTGGAATCCGAAAGCGCCTTGGCACCTTCGGTGGTGTTGAATACCACTTGGACTTGGCCATTGCTCATGGCATCGACAATGTGGGGCCGCCCTTCGATGACCTTGTTGATTTTCGTGCATTCAATTCCCTGGGATTCCAGAAAACGCTGTGTTCCGCTGGTGGCGATGATCGAAAATCCCTGGGCAACCAGCCGTTGCACCGGTTCGACTACGTCGGGCTTGTCCTTGTCGCGCACCGAAACGAAGGCGGTGCCGCTATCGGGCACCTTGGTGCCGCCACCGAGCTGGCTCTTGGCAAAGGCGATCGAAAAATCGGGGCCCATACCCAGAACTTCGCCAGTAGAGCGCATTTCAGGACCCAGCAGCGTGTCGACGCCAGGAAAGCGGGCAAACGGAAACACCGCTTCCTTGACCCCGACATGTTGGTTTTCCTGGGGTCTGGGGTCGATGTCGGCAAGGCGCTCACCAACCATCACCCGGGCTGCGATCTTGGCCAGTTGCAGGCCTATCACCTTGGCCACGAACGGAACCGTACGGCTGGCGCGCGGATTGACCTCGATCACATAAACCTGGCCGTCCTTGATAGCGTATTGGACATTCATCAGGCCCACCACCTCAAGCGCCAGCGCCATGGCGCAGGTCTGGGTCTTGAGGGTCTCAAGCACGTCAGCGCCCAGAGAATGCGGCGGCAGTGAACAGGTGCTGTCGCCCGAATGCACGCCCGCCTCCTCAATATGCTCCATGATGCCGCAGATGAACACATCTCTGCCATCGCAGATCGCATCGACATCGACCTCGATCGCATCGGACAGATACCTGTCAAACAACAGCGGATTGGTCCCCAGCACTGTGTTGGTCTGGCCGGTCTTGTCGTTGGGATAGCGCGCGCGCGCATCTGCCGGCACCAGAACCGGCAGTGTGTCGAGCAGATAGTCGTCGAGCGCCTTTTCGTCGCGAATGATTGCCATCGCCCGCCCGCCCAGAACGTAGGAAGGCCGCACCACCAACGGAAGACCGAGTTCGTTTGCCACCAACCTTGCCTGTTCGATCGAATAGGCGATGCCGTTTTCCGGCTGCACCAGATCAAGCTGGTCGAGCAGGCGCTTGAAGCGGTCACGGTCCTCGGCCAGATCAATGGCATCGGGCGGGGTGCCGAGAATGGGCACGTCGGCGTCTTCGAGCGCCGAGGCAAGGCCAAGCGGCGTCTGCCCGCCATATTGCACCACCACGCCCTTGAGCGTTCCGGCGCGGCGTTCGATATCCACGATCTCAAGCACGTCTTCGGCCGTCAGCGGCTCAAAATAGAGCCGGTCGGAGGTATCGTAGTCGGTCGACACGGTCTCCGGATTGCAGTTGACCATGATACTCTCATAGCCGGCCTCGGTGAGCGCGAAGGCGGCATGACAGCAGCAATAGTCGAATTCGATGCCCTGGCCGATGCGGTTCGGCCCGCCGCCGAGAATCACCACCTTGTCGCGTGTGGAAGGATCTGCCTCGCATTGCGGCGCGCCGGCAAAGGGCGCTTCGTAGGTCGAGTACATGTAAGCGGTGGGCGAGGGGAATTCGCCGGCGCAGGTATCGATGCGCTTGTAGACCGGGCGCACATCCAGCCCGTGACGATGAGCGCGCACCTGGCCTTCTTCAAGATTGGCCAGTGCGCCGAGCCGTGAATCGGAAAAGCCCATCGCCTTGAGGCCGCGCATGTTGTCCGCATCACCCGGAAGCCCATGTGCGGCGACCCGCTCCTCGGCGTCGACGATCTCCTGCAGGCGGGCAATGAACCACGGATCGATGCGGCAGGAGGCGTGCACTTGTTCATGGCTGACGCCGAGCCTGAGGGCCTGGGCCACTTTCAAAAGCCGGTCTGGCGTCGGTGTGCCGAGCGCCGCACGGATCACATTCTTGTCGTCACCCTCGCCAAGACCGTCCAACTCGATTGGATCAAGACCCGTCAGTCCGGTCTCCATCGAGCGCAGCGCCTTTTGCAGGCTTTCGGCGAAATTGCGGCCGATCGCCATCGCCTCGCCCACCGATTTCATCGCCGTGGTCAAAAGCGGTTCGGCGCCAGGGAATTTTTCGAACGCAAAGCGCGGCACCTTGGTGACCACATAATCGACCGTCGGTTCGAACGAGGCCGGCGTGGCGCCGCCGGTAATATCGTTTTCAAGTTCGTCCAGCGTGTAGTCGACCGCGAGCTTGGCCGCGACCTTGGCGATCGGAAAACCGGTGGCTTTGGAGGCCAGCGCCGATGAGCGCGACACCCGCGGGTTCATCTCAATGACGATCAGCCGCCCGTCGGCCGGGTTGACCGCGAACTGCACGTTCGATCCGCCGGTTTCCACCCCGATCTCGCGCAGCACCGCGATCGAGGCGTTGCGCATGATCTGGTATTCCTTGTCGGTCAGGGTCAATGCCGGCGCCACGGTGATCGAGTCGCCGGTATGTACTCCCATCGGATCGACGTTCTCGATCGAGCACACGATGATGCAATTGTCGTTGCAGTCGCGTACCACCTCCATCTCGTACTCTTTCCAGCCGAGCACTGATTCCTCGATCAGAACCTCGGTGGTCGGCGAGGCGTCAAGCCCGCGCTCGACAATGTCGAGAAATTCCTCGCGGTTATAGGCAATGCCGCCGCCGGTGCCGCCAAGGGTGAAGGACGGGCGGATGATCGCCGGCAGGCCGATCTGTTCAAGCCCGGCCAGCGCCTCGCTGAGCGAATGGGCAAGCACCGAACGCGGGCTTTCAAGCCCGATGCGGTCCATCGCCCGCTTGAACAGCTCGCGGTCTTCGGCCATGTCGATGGCGTCGGCCGAGGCGCCGATCATCTCAACGTCGTATTTGTCCAGAACACCGTCGCGCCTGAGGCTGAGCGCGGTGTTGAGCGCCGTCTGCCCGCCCATGGTCGGTAAAAGTGCAAAACCGCCCTTGGTGAGCTTGCGCTCCTTTTCGATGATGCTGGCGACGATCTCCGACGTTATCGGCTCGACATAGGTGGCATCGGCCAGTTCCGGGTCGGTCATGATCGTTGCCGGATTGGAATTGACCAGCACCACCCGGTAGCCCTCCTGGCGCAGCGCCTTGACCGCCTGCGATCCGGAATAGTCGAACTCGCACGCTTGGCCGATGACGATCGGCCCGGCACCGATGATCAAAATGGTTTCGATGTCGTTGCGGCGTGGCATGGGGACTCAATGAGCTTAAAAATCCGAACGCTTTTAGACGTTGCGGCGCGCTGCGTCCATGTGGGTGTTCGGACTAGGGAAAATAAGGCGCGAAATTCGCACGATTGGGCTGTGCGGCGAACCTTGGTGCCGATTTCCGCCCGGCATTTAACTTGCCCTGCAGATGGACGCCTTGACCCCCCTGGCTTTGAGCGTGTTGGCGTGATTCCGTGGGGATATCGGCGACGAAGGGTAACGATGGCTGCACAGCGCGGGTTGTTCGATCCGGATGAGCGCTACGCGGCGTTATCGAAGGCGGGAGATCCGCTGGAGCGGCTTGCAGGGGGGTATCGACTTCGAGCTAGCTCTTCCGGCCAGAGTTGCCGGCCAGAGTTGGATGCGACGCTTGATCGTTCCGATGGCAGGCAGGGCGGGCGCCCGCCGATGGACCCGGTCCTCATGTTCAAGGTGCTGGTGATCCAGGTGCTCTACGGTCTGTCGGATGCGCAGGCGGCGTCCCAAATCATGGACCGGCGCAGCTTTGGCCGTTTCCTCAGCCTCGATGACGGCGCGCGGGCGCCGGACGAGACGACCATCCGGCGGTTCCGGGAAGCCCTGGTGCGGACCGGCGCGGTGGAGAAAATCTTCGCCCGGTTCGACGCGCATCTTGAGGACGCCGGATATCTCGCCCGGATATCTCGCCATGGGCGGGCAGATCGTCGATGCCACCATCGTGGCGGCCCCGCGCCGGCGCATGACCGATGCCGGGAAGGAGATCGTCAAGGGCGGGGGCATCCCGACTGATTGGCAGGCCAATCCCCGGAAACCGGCGCAAAAGGATCGCGATGCGCGTTGGACGCTCAAGCAAGGGCGCAAGAAGACGCGCCCGGACAGCACGGCGATGGGCGCAATCGCCACGCCGGTGTTCGGCTGCAAATCCCATATCAATGCTGACCGGCGCCACGGCTTCGTCCGGACATGGATCGTCACCGACGCCGCCCGGCATGACGGACGCGTACCGGGCGGGCTTGTGGATCAGGCGAACACCGGCTCGACTGTCCGGGCGAACACGGCGTATCGGTCGCAGAAGAACGATAAGAAAATCGCCCGGGCCGGGCTGACCCCGAAGGTCCATTTCCGCCGCCCGCCCGGCAAGCCGATGCCCGTGCATCACGAGAGGGCCAATGCCGCACGGTCGAAGGTCCGATCCGCGATCGAACATCCCTTCGCCGGGATGAAGGCACGAACGGGGCTCTTCGTCCGCACCATCGGCATCGACCGGGCGCCGCCGGAAATCGAGGGTTCCAAATGTTGGAAGCAATCCACTAGAGCATCATCCGAGCGGAGCGAAGCGAAGAGCGATCAGATAATGCGGCAAAAACAACAAGCCAGAGCGCCGATCTGATCGAGGCAGATCGGATAGCGCTCTGGTTGAACCCTGATTCTTCAAGGTTGACGCCATGGATGCTGTTGACACACCCACTCCGCCGCTGGCGGCACGCTGGCGCACTAAAACAACGCGGGTCAACATCTTCGCGAAAATCAATTCTCAACCATGCGATCCGATCTGGTGCTACCGAGATTGCAGCGTCCTGAGATATCTCACCAGTGCAGCGATGCGTCTCATCGCTTCAACTTCCAGTCTCAGCCGATCCAGGTCGTCTGGAACCTCGACACGATAGCGCTCACCCCATACCGGCCTCTCACGCGCGTTGTGGGATGAGACCATCGCTCTCCCGTCGACAATTTCGTAGATCTCAATCGTCGGAAACTGACCACCGTTTCGCTCTGTGATCTGCGTCAGATCGGACGGAGCAACTTTCAGATGTTCGCCGAGAAGTCCGTTTCCGCGCCATGGCACGTCAGACACGAGATCTCGTACTCGAGGATCCCGAAGTGATAATCCTCCTCCTCAAGGCCATCTGGATCTTGGGCGTATGCGCCGGCGAGCAGGATCATTGCCAAAGCGATTGCCGCGAGTAGGGTTCTGATCTGCTTTCCTTTCCAAGCGGTTGCCTCTGTGGCCGGCATCACATCCAACAGCGACAAGCAGCTTTCATCGTCTGAACGACACTTCTTTATCACAGCGCCAGCTCTTTTGAGACAAGCGCGTAGCCGACGGTGATTCGAACCATATTCAACTTCCGGGACAGGACATGCTTGCCAGCGGTGAACAGGCGTTGCCTGGAATCGGGGCGCAGTCCTGATGATGCCCGCAAATGACCACAAGCGTCATCGCAAAAGCGGCAGCATTGCCCTGTTCACCAACTTGTTCCGGTACCAACTGCCGCGTCAGCATGGCTTGAACCGGATCGATACAGACTGCCGTGTGTGGCCGCTGGCCGATGAACATATCGGTTGTGTCCGGGAGGACGAGGGGCAATTTCTGAACGGATGTGACCGTCCTGCCAGTTGTTCTTTTCCCAATTTTCCCGGTTGCGTTGATCCGGCATGGCTCCTGGCCATGCGTGCCAACTTGCGGAACCTGGCAAATGCGCCCAAAATCGCTTCTGATGGATCCCGCTCATTTACCTAACAATTCGATTGATAACTTCAATGCGCAAGCGCTCTTACGCCTCTAGGCTCTTGACCTCGATACTGCGTACGGAAATTGCGCACACGATGGTGAGTTGGCTTATCTGCCAGTATGCGCGTTTCGTGGTGGCAACATCGTGCTGGACCTATATGGGGGTGGAAGAAAACCGCTCTGCCATTCTGGAAGCGGGGCGGCCGGTTCATGTTGTACTCTGGCACAACCGTGTTCTCCTCATGCCACTTGGTTGGAAGTTCAAGGACTTCCAGCTTACCGTGCTAATTTCCGATCATCGGGACGGGCGCTTGGTTGTCCGGCTTATTGACAAGGCCGGAGTGGACCATATCCGTGTGCCGACGAGCGCGATCGCAGAGCGTTCGCGTTTCGGCCACACCATGGTCAAGGCCGCAACCGCGCGCGCCATCAGAGCCGAATCCGCCTCCGGCAAGACGATCAGCGTGATTGGCGACGGGCCGACAGGACCGCGATTTCATCTGAAACCGTTTATCATAGACCTTGCCCGGCTATGCGATGCACAGATCGTATTAGTGACCTATGCGGTCAAAAGACGGGTGATCGCACGCAGTTGGGATCGTCTGATCATGCCGCTGCCCTTCAATCGAGGGATTTTTCGAGCCAGCACTGTCTCTTATGATCCACGTGGGCTCAATGCTGAGGAGCGCGAGGCGTTGCGCCTTGATATCGAGAAAGACTTGCGCGTATTCACCGATGAGACGGACGCGATGATGGGGCATGCACCGATTGAGCCAGCACCACCTGCGAGCCGCTGACTGAGCGCCGATCAGGCAAACCGTTTTGCAGCCAACACGGCATTGAGACCCCCAAAAGCAAATGAGTTCGACATAACCGCCTCCACCGGGGTCTCAACGGCCAGATTTTTTATATGGCGCAGCGGGCAGGCAGGGTCGGGATCGTCGAGACCGATGGTTGGCGGCAGAACGCCTTGGGTTAATGCGCGTACCGCAATGACGAACTCGATCGCCGGGCTGGCGCCAAGGGCATGTCCGTGCATCGATTTGGTTGATGAAACCCAGATCTGGTCGAACTTGTCGCCGAAAACATCGCGCAGCGCCCGTGACTCGGTTTCATCGTTGGCCTGCGTTCCGGTCCCGTGCGCATTGATATAGCCAATCTGGTCTGCAGCCAGTCCGGTCTCTTCGAAACATTGACGGATCGCTGCCGCACATCCTTCAGGTGACGGCTCGACGATGCTGTGGGCATCGGCCGATAGGCCATAACCGGCGATCTCACCATAAATCCGTGCGCCGCGCGCTTTCGCCGCCTCCAGTTCCTCCAGCACGATCATGCCTGCGCCCTCTGCGAGCACCATGCCGTTGCGGTTTGCCGAGAAAGGCCGGCAGGCGTCATTCGACATCACCCTCAGTCCCTGCCAGGCAGTGACGTCGCCCATTGTCAGCGGCGCCTCGGCACCGCCCGCAAGAGCTGCGTCGGTGCGGCCTGCCAAAATCATTGTATATGCCTCACCGATGGCATGTGCGGCAGAAGCGCAGGCAGAGGTGACGGTGAAGGCCGGGCCAGTGATACCAAAGGCAATGGATACGTGCCCGGCGGCGGCCGAAGGCATGATGCGAGGGATCGACAGAGGATGTACGCGCGGGCGCTTTTCGAAATAGAAGCGCCAGAAACCGTCATCAGTGGCCGTGATTCCCCCGACACCCGTTCCGGTGATCACCGCTGTACGCCGGGCGAGTTCACCCTCAAATGCCAGAGCCGAATCCGCCACCGCCTCGTGCGCTGCTGCCATGCACAGCTGTGACGACCGGTCGTAAAACGCTTCCTGATCGGTGTCTGGGTAAGCGACAGCCGGATCGAAATCGTTGATCTGGCCTGCAACAGTCTGGCGCAATTCATGCGGATATGGATCGCGGTCCGTAATGGTCAACGGACCAATTCCACACTTGCCGGCACAGGCGTTGGTATATGTTGCGTCAGAATTCAGGCCGAGAGCCGAAATGGCGCCCAACCCCGTGATAGCGACACGTCTCATGAGCGATGATGTCTCAGAATAATCGGAACAAACTTTTTAGAGGGTCAGGCCGGTTAGACGGTCAGGCCAGGCTCAATTCGAAGCGGACTTTTGAAGCTCGATATTGGCCGTCAGCCAGTCGAGCAGTTCGCCCAAGTTTGTAATTTTGGCCGACTTCTCATCCTCATCGATATTGACATCAAACTTGTCCTCAATCTCGAATATGATCTCAACGAGATCAAGAGACTCGATGTTGAGGCTCTCCAGGGTGATCTCGCGCGTCAACTCACTCGCATCCATTTTGACATGCTTCGATATGATCTCGCGCGCAGTATCTTCAATGCCAGCATCGGCCATTCGATTATGCCCCCACTTTCAACTCACTGAGCGACAATAATCGAGCAAAGCTCGCCGGAATAGACAAGCCCTATGTGATTATGTGAAAAATCTTTGCCGACAGACAATATACCCGGCGTTATTGAGAACCTGAATTTGTTGTCTTGACCTTCGGGTTTGGAACGATTCATGTGTGTTCATGATACGTCCAACTTCCTCTGTGTGGCAGAGCGCCGCGAATTTGAGACCTGCGTGCGCCGTCAGCGCGAGGACCACAGCATTGCGTGGCGAGCGAATGCAATCCTGCTTCTGGATGACGGGAAATCCTGCCGGATGATCGCAGAGTTTCTTTACCCGGACGACGACACCATTCGGGGCCGGTACAAGACCTGCCGTGAAAGCGGCCGGGAAGCGCTTGCCGTCGATGACTGGAAAAATGGCCAATCTCGCATGCCCCCTGATCAGAAAGCGGCGCCATGCGACCGGCTTGACGGGCGCTTCTGCCGGTCAACGGTTGAGATCAGAGTCCACATCCCGGCTGAATTCGGTCTGGAGTATTACCGTTCCGGCTGCCTCGAACTTCTGTCCCGACCGGGGTTCGGGTACCGCAAGCCCAGGGCCCTGCCACGCGTTGTCTCGGCTGAAAAACAGGCCGCGTTCATTGCGCTCTATGAGAAGCTGCTGCGGGAACTGTCCGCTGACGAGGCCGTCTGCTTCGCTGATGCCGTGCATCCGGAATACCGGTCCAGGCCCCTGGCTTTGGGTGGGTGAAGGCGGGATCGAACCCCGCGGTGCTCGGCACGGCAGGGCGTGGACGCGTCAACATTCATGGGGCGCTCAATCTCGAGACCTTCGATGCGCCCTTTGTCGAACCAGCCACTGTCGATGGGACCGGTGCCGCGCAGCTTCTGGCCAGGATCGAAGACCGCAACCCCGACAAGCGCGTCATTCATGTGCTCTGGAACAATGCAACCTCTCACAAAGGCCCGGATGTCAGGGATTTTCCTGCAAGGCCCGACTGCAGAATCCACCTCATCCCGCTACCGCCATATTGTCCGCATCTCACCCCCATCGAGCGTCTCTGGACTGTCCTGCACAAATACGTCACCCACAATCGCCACGACCCAACACAGAAGCAGTTCGCTGATGCCGTCCTGACATTCATGCGGAAAATCATCCCAAATGAGTGGAAGGCCTTCCGTGACCAGGTGCCAGACAATTTCCGCGTCATAACCCATGAAAACTTTCGAGTTTGGGGGTGATGCGCGCTTGCTCGCAATGCTGGTTTTTCAGGTGAACTGAAAGCCCTCATAGTCCCTGGCCGCAACGTCGTCGCATATTTTACGGTAGGCGGGCATGCCGCCGATATAGGGCATGAAGGTGCGCGACTTGCCGGGCACATTGGCTCCGACATACCAGGAGTTGCACGAGACCTTCAGGGTCTGGTCGGCAGCTTGGTTGCAGTGATCGACCCATCGTTCCTGCGCTTCACCGAGCGCGGCAACCTGCGAGAAATCCCGTTCTTTCATATGGCCCAGGCAATCGGCGATCCATTCGGCATGCTGTTCGATGGTGGCGATCATGTTGGTCAGTACCGACGGGCTGCCGGGGCCGGTGATGGTGAACAGGTTCGGAAAGCCGCCAACAGCAAGACCGAGATAGGTGCGCGGTCCGTCCTTCCATCGATCGCGCAGGCTCGCGCCATCCAGCCCGCGAATGTCGATTTTCAGGATCGAGCCGGTGATCGCATCAAAGCCGGTGGCAAACACGATGGCGTCCAGGTGAAAGGCCCGATCGCCAAGCGCCAGTCCATCCGGGGTGAAGCGGTCGATCGGTGCGTTGCTGACATCGACCAGCGTGACATTGGGCCGGTTGTAGGTTTCGAAATAGCCGGTATCGACGCAAAGCCGCTTGCACAGGATCACATCGTCTGGACACAAAAGCTCAGCAACCGCGGGATCGTGAACCGTCTTGCGGATCTTGCTGCGCACAAATTCAGCGGCGGTGTGGTTGGCACGCTCATCAAGCAGCAAATCGTTGAAGCTACCGAACAGGGCCAGACCGCCCTCCTGCCAGCGCTTCTCGTATTCCTGCTCGCGCTGTTGCAGCGAGACTTCAAGCGCGGACTGGGCGTTGATGCCGAACGGATTGCCTGTCGGAGTTTGCCGCGCCAGTGCCCGCAGCTCGCCGTAGTGCGCCTTGACCCGGCGGAGTTCGTCAGGCTCCAGAGGCCGGTTTTGCGCCGGCACCACATAGTTGGGCGTGCGCTGGAACACATAAACATGCTTTGCCTGTTCGGCGATCTTCGGTATCGCCTGGACGGCCGATGACCCTGTGCCGATAACACCGACCTCAAGGCCGGTAAAATCAGCGCCCTCATGCGGCCATTGTCCGGTGTGGTAGACCTCACCTTCAAAGCCTTCAATGCCGCCGATTTGCGGCGTGATGGTCGATGACAGACAGCCGACCGCGAGGATCAGGAATCGTGAACTGATGTTATCGCCGGCGCCGGTCTTAATCGTCCAGGACGCAGAGGCATCGTCGAACCGGGCGGCGGCGACAGGCGTATTGAAGGCGATGTCGCGGCGCAGATCAAAGCGGTCGGCAACATGGTTGGCGTATGAAAGGATTTCCGGCTGCGTAGCGTAGCGCTCGGTCCAATTCCATTCCTGCTGCAAATCTTCGTCGAACTGGTAGGAGTAATAGATGCTCTCGCCGTCGCACCGGGCACCGGGATAGCGGTTCCAGTACCAAGTGCCGCCAACCTCGCCGCCAGCCTCGAACACGCGCACTGAAAGGCCAAGGCCGCGCAATTTGTGCAACATGTACATTCCCGCAAAACCGGCACCGACAATGATCGCGTCGACATCGGTTGTGGTGCGTGATGCTGAATTCATCAGATCCTGCCCTTTCCCAGCACAAGCCAATTTGTGCACTGCTCAACGGATCAATAATGCCCAGATTAAACGGGCAAGCCAATGCAGGGGCCGGGCCTGCAATCAACGCCCGCGTCGATTGGGTGCGACTTGGGTCGCAGCCGGCACCGATTGGGCGATCTCAACCTAGGCTCAAGGCCCATTAATTTGCATTGAAATACGATTTCTGATTCAGGATGGCAAAGGCGTTTGCCAGGTCGGATCTGTTTCTGCTCTCACGCGCTCAAATGTCAAAGATCGAGCCATTCTTTCCCAGGTCCCACGGAGTTGCCCGGGGGGATGATCGTCGTGTTGTATCAGGCATCGTCTACGTGCTGAAGCACGGGCTGCAATGGAAGGACGCAGCTGCGGCCTGCGGCCCGCACAAGACGCTCTACAATCGCTTTCGACGCTGGACCGAACCCCGCGTGTTCGACAAGATTTTCAGTCACCTGACTGCTTCTGACGGGCCACCCGATACGCTGATGATTGATGCAACACACTTGAAGGCTCATCGCACCGCGTCGAGCCTTCTGAAAGGGGGTTCTTCCCCGCCACATCGGGCGCACAAAAGGCGGGTCGAACACCAGACTCCATGACGTCTGCGATGGCGACGAACGACCACCGGCCATGTGCCTGACGGCTGGCCAGCTGTCGGATCATATCGGTGCGAAACTCTTGTATCCGGGTCTCTGTGATAGCGTCAAAGCTATAACGATCGCAGATAAGGGATACGCTTCAGACGATGATCGCGCGGCGCTGAAAGCCAAGGGGATCAACCCATGCATTCCGCCCCGAACAGGACGAAAGGCACCCGCTTCCTTCTGCAACATTCAATACAAACAGCGCCATAAGGTTGAGAACATGTTCGCACCGCTCAAGGACTGGCGCCGCATCGCAACGCCATATGACCGGCGGGCAGACGTCTTCATGGCCGCAATCACAATGGCAGCCATCCTCATATGATGGCTTTAATCAGTCCGGACCCTAGGGAGTGAGGACGATCTTTCCGGTGACAGCGCCGGTTTCGAGAAGCCGGTGCTCCTCGGCGGCTTCGGCCAGAGGCAGGCGTACATGGATGCGCGGCGCGATGTCGCCCGCCGCCGCCGCTGCCATCGCCTGCTCCATGGCGCCGCGGCGGATTTCGGGCTGGTTGTCGAGGACGTGGATGGAAAACAGGCGCAGCGCCAGGCTGTGGCCGAAACGCGCGCGCATCGGGTTAAGAACATCGGGGTCCGGCAAACCGGCGATCTGGCCGAACATGACGACCATGCCCATCGGCGCCAGCATGGCGAAATTGCCGGCAAACCCATCGCCACCAACCGCGTCATAGATGAAATTCACGCCCGTGCCGCCGGTCAGTGCAGCAATCTGTTCGCCAATATCCTCAGCGCTGCGATCGATCGTGGCATCGGCGCCAAGATCGCTCACATAGCGCGTCTTTTCCGCAGAGCCGGCGACCCCATAAACTGTGAGGCCCTGGCGTTTTGCCATCTGCACCAGTGCGCTGCCGGCACCGCCGGCGGCCGCGTGCACGAGGATTGCATCACCTGCCTTTGGCGCACTGGCGTAGTTCAACAACAGCCAGGCAAGCTGAAAATTACCCAGAGTAACAGCCTGCTCGGTGCTCACGCTATCGGGCATGGTAAACACGGCAGAGGCCGGCACGGAAATCAATTCAGCATAACCGCCGCCGCGTTGCGGCAGCTCGCGCGCATTGACATAAACCCGGTCACCGGACTTTGCCGTTCCGTTCTGGTCACCGGCCGCCTCGACCACGCCGGCAAGTTCGTTGCCCGGTATCACCGGCAGCGGCGGAATCCAGTTATAGGTGCCGCGACGCATCAGGATATCGGGCACGCCAACGCCAATCGCCTCGGTGCGCACAAGGATTTCTCCCATTGCTGGAACCGGTTCTGGCACGTCAACCAATTCGAGAACCTCGGCGCTGCCATATTCGCGAAACTGCACAATCTTCATGTCGACCTTTCCGACCGGCTGCGGTCATCGTCTGCCTCTTGGTGCCCTATGAGCGGCGGAGGCGCCCCTACCACTATGATTGTGGCCCGATGGCAGGGCAATCAATGGGGCAGCGGCGGTTGAGCAGCCATTCGCACAGAACCTCGGGATATTGAACCCTGGGAGATATTGACCCCTGGCCGATTATCGCACTTTCATACCGTCCCGCTGCGCCAATCAAGTCTGTATTGCCGGCGCGGCGGGCAGGGATAGCCAAGGTACGCGCCATGAAACTTTACATGACGGAAATGTCGGGAAACTCGTTCAAGATCCGCGTGCTGGCGGCGATGCTGGGCGTCACATATGAGACCATCCGTATTGATTGGGAAAACCGCGCGCGCAAGTCACCGGAATTCCTTGCGCTCAATCCGCGCGGTCAGGTGCCGGTGATGGAGATCGAGGTCAAGGTTTTCTGGGATTCAACGGTGCACCTTGTCTATATCGCGCGCAAGTTCGGGGGCGAAATCTGGCTGCCCACCGACCCGCTCGGCATGGCGGAAGTCATGCAATGGATGTCTTTTGCCCAGGACGAGGTTCAGTTTGGCCTGCAATGGGCGCGCGGTGTTGCAGTCTACAATCGCCGGCCGGAAAACCTGGAAGGGTATCTGCAGGACGGCAGGATGGCGCTGGAGGTTTTGGAGCGGCAACTCTCGCGCACCGGCGACTGGCTGGCCCTGGGGCGGGCGAGCCAGGCCGATATCGCCTGCTATCCTTATGTGAAGCGAGCGCCCGAAGGCCACGTGCCGCTCGATCCCTATCCGCAGGTTGAGGCCTGGCTGGCGCGCTGTGAAACGCTGCCCGGCTGGATCGAGATGGACCCGTGAAGGCCATCACCGCTAGACCGTCTCAACTCGCCCATGAGTTGATTTGAGCGGCGCACCGCGCCACATTTTATGCTGATCTTACTGCCAACTCCTGACCGGCTGGCTGCGACAAACACATTCGGAGGCAAGATGCAGGACAAAGATACCGAGACGAAAACACCCGGTGCCGTCAAAGCAGGCGTTGGAGGCCATCTTTTTGAGTTGGCGAAGATGGTCGGCATTGATGCGGGAACCGGGTATTCCACAGCGCACGGCCCGGTTGTTGAAGGAGACAGAATCCAGGTCGGTTCGATTTTCAACCAAAGGGAACGGGCGCACGCCTTCACAGCCACCCCAACGAGCAGTGGAACTATGTTGTTTCAGGCAACATGCGGGTCCGAATGGAAGGCGAGGACGATCGTATCGCCGGCCCCGGCACGGTTGTCTATCTGCCGGCCAACAAGGTTCATGCAACCATTGCAACCGCGGACGGCGATCTTGTGTTTCTGGCGATCAAGGATATGTCGCACGGCATTGTCGGCATGGCGGCGGATAGCACCATGAGCGGTCCGCATTATGAGACGGGATTTTCGCCGGACACGAAAGACGTCGAGTAGGCAGAGACAATCCGGGTCCGGATTCGGGAGAGATTGAAGATCAATTCAGTCAAGTTGTTGGCCACAGTGAGCGGCGGGCTTGTTGATGAAGACCAGGATAGTTCCAGACGCATCGCCCGACTTCGCTTTTCAGACATTCCTCCGACGGTATAGCAAGTCCGTTCTTGGGAGTTGGCGGGCTCAGCGCCGCAAATGCGCCACTCATATTATAAGTTTATCAGTGCCAAACTCTCCCGCTTGGGGCTTGGCCAACCGCTTCCCAACAATATTGGCCTCGCGGTATCACTCCTGTCCTGCCTCAAGAGATATTGATCGGCTGCGACATGCTTGTGGTTGGACATTGGCGACGAATTTGCGCACCGGATGGGCTGTTGAAATCCCCCCGTTTCACCCCGACAGGAATTGTCTGACCTTGGACCTGTTGTTTGGATATGGTGCCGGCCTGCTGGCTTTGATCAATCCGTGCGTCCTGCCGATATTGCCGATTATTCTGGGTTCTGCCCTCAGGCAAGAGCCGTTTGGGGCCTGTCGCGCTTGCGGCGGGGCTCAGCACGGCGTTCGTCATTGTCGGTGTCGGCATTGCGGCGGCAGGGCGGGCAATCGGGCTGGACGCAGACCGGATGACGCAGATCGCAGCGGTGGCGATGATCTGTTTCGGGATGGTGTAGATCATGCCGGCACTCAACATGCGCTTTGCCGCGGCGACAGCGGGAATTTCCGGGCATGCGGATCAACAGCTTGACACGTTCCAAGGATCGAACGGGCTGGCCGGGCATTTCATCGGCGGCATGGTGCTTGGGGCAGCCTGGTCACCGTGTATCGGACCGACGCTTGGCGGTGCGATTTCGTTGGCATCGCAGGGGCACTCGCTCGCTTGGGCGGCGGCGATCATGGCGAGTTTTGCAGCCGGCACATCAACGGTGATTGTGGTGCTTGCCTACGGAACGCGCGGAGCCATAGCGCGCAGGCAGGCGCGTTTTCGGAAAATAACCGGCAAGTCGAAATTGATTATGGCGGTAGCGCTGATCGCGGTCGGGATTGGCATTCTGCTTGGATGGCACCAACGCCTCGAGGGTTGGGTGCTGAGTGTCCTGCCCGTGTGGCTGCAGGATCTTTCAGTCTCACTTTGAATTGCTGGCAAGGTAAGGAGAGCACATATGAAAAGCATGTTGTCAGGGCTCCTCGCACTGGCGTGGTTTGCGAGCATGGTTCCCATGTCCGCACAGGCCGGCGAGGGCATCGTCACATATACGCTAGGGGCAATAGAAGCTGCCGTCAGCCGCGGCGAGACTGTCCTGATTGATTACAAGGCCGAGTGGTGAACAACCTGCGCGCGCCAGGAGCGTGTGCTGACAAAGCTCCGTGCGAGTACCCCACCTACAACAAGGCCATTACCTTCATAAATGTCGACTGGGACGAGTATAGGCGCCATCGCGGCGTGAGCCCGATCAATCCCCCGATCGATCCATTGACCGGATATGTCCGCCGGCGCACCGCGATTGTCGGTTACCGCCGACACCTCGGTCTCGAACCGACCCATCCGGCCGGCGGACGCAGCCTCGGCATCAACGCCATGCCCTCCGACCACCTGCCGCATCAACGGATCGAGCGCCGGACGGTCCGCGTCATTCACATCATCATATCCGGCCGATCGCCCGAAGACCCGCTGCCGCAAAAGCCCGACCACGGAATGTGGACGGTTCGCATATCTCCGAGAGGACCGCCGGCAATATCGTGCAATCCCGGGGTCTCGTTCAACTCCCGGAACGGCAACGGGCCACCGTCGGAACCGATCTTCGAGCCATGGACTTCCAACCGCACCCGACTGTCGAAACCGAGCCTGATATCACCCGTTTCGCCTGCACCCTGCGGGTGATCCGCCCCTACAGCCCACACAACATGCTGAAATATGACATGTTACCGGCTGTCGGAGGCGCAAACGTCACGGTACTTGGGGAACGTGGGATAAAGGCTCATTCTTGGACGAGATCTGGGAATTCGTCCTTAACCATCGCGAGCCTTTGTGGACTTGTCCGAGTCGGTCACGATACTTTGTGTCATGTCGCGTGATTCGACTCCAGTACCGAACAGGCACAAGCTGGCATAGCAGTCGAGAGAGGATCTCCCATGGCATTAGTTGAGCAGTCGATCGAGCGATACGCCCATCCCTTGGACGTCATCGAGCAAATAGCTGCGACTCAGGATTGGCCGTTTGATCGCAGCGCCGACGATGAGATCAATCTGTCGGTGGCCGGCAAGTGGACCGACTATCAGGTGTGCTTCAACTGGCGTGACGACCTTGAGGGGCTTCATCTGGCGTGCATCTTTGACGTCAAGATCCCGGCGCTTCGCATGAGTGAGGTGTGCCGGTTGGCCGCGCGCGTCAACGAACATCTGTGGGTTGGCCATTTCGATGTCTGGGCCGATGAGGGCGTGCTGCTGTTTCGCTACGGGCTTTTGCTGGCTGGCGGTACCGAGCCCACGACGGCGCAATGTGAAGGCATGCTGCGCTGTGCGCTTGATGCCTGCGAACGCTATTTCCCGAGCTTCCAGGACGTCATCTGTGCCGGAAAGACCGCCAATGAGGCGATCGAAGGCGCCATGTTCGAAACCATGGGAGAAGCATGACGCTCGATCGCCTTGAGGGTATTGTTCTCATTGGCGCCGGGCGGATGGGCGGTGCGCTGCTTGAAGGCTGGATCGCCCACCGGATGAACCCCGCCGCGATCACTGTCGTCGACCCAACCACGGCTGAAGCGGTAAGGGCCAAGGCCGAACCCCAGGGCGTTAGCTTTGCCGCAGATTGCGCGGGGCTTGATCGTGCATCAATCATCATCCTTGCGGTCAAACCACAGATCATGGCTAGAGTTCTGTCGGGCGCTGGCACGCTTGCCGGTGGCGATACGCTGGCGCTTTCCATCGCCGCCGGCCAGACCATCGCCGATATCGAGACCGGGCTCGGCCATGATGGAGCGGTGGTGCGCGCCATGCCCAACACACCGGCCGCGATCGGCCATGGCATGACGGTTCTGGTGGCAAATCAGGCAACCAGCGATGCTCAGCGTGACGCCGCTGAAGGACTGGTGGAGGCGGTTGGCGCGGTCGAGTGGGTGGACGACGAAGCACTGATGGATGCGGTGACCGCGGTTTCGGGCAGCGGACCAGCCTATGTGTTCTATCTGACCGAGTGTCTGGCAGAGGCAGGCATTGCCGCCGGGCTGGACGAGCGTCTTGCCTTGCGTCTGGCACGAGAGACCATTGCCGGCGCCGGCGCCCTGGTGGCGGCCGCTCCGGAGGCGCCATCGACCTTGCGTGAAAACGTCACCTCGCCCGGCGGCACCACCGAGGCCGCAATGAAGGTGCTGATGGGCGAGGGCGGGTTGGCCGATCTGATGCGCCGCGCGGTTGCAGTGGCGGCCAAACGCGGGCGCGAACTCGCTGGCTGACGGCTTACCTTGCTTGAATTTGCCCTCTCCTTGAACTTGTATGCGGCCAGCCTATGCTGGCGGCTTGCGTGGGTGTGGGACAGGACAAATGGCAGCAAGACGCACGAAGCGTGATCGTATCGTCGATGCGGCGATGGAACTTGCCAGCGAAGAGCGCTGGGAGGCGATCACGCTCTCCCAGATCGCCGCACGAGCGCGGTTTTCGCTCGCGGATCTGAGGCGCGAGTTTTCCTCGCGCACGCACATACTGAACGCTTTTTTTGCCCGCATCGATGACGAAATGCTCGCTGCTGCAAGCAATCAGGAAGACGAGCCCGCGATCCGTGACCGGTTGTTCGATCTCATCATGTGCCGGTTTGACGCGCTTGGACCATTCAAGCCGGCGCTAAGAAATGTCTCTTCCGGCCCTGCTGCGGCGCTGACCGGTCTGATGCGCGTTCTGCAAAGCCAGCGCTGGATCCTCGATGCCGCCGGAGGTGCATCACCCGGTCTGCGCGGCCAAGTCAAGACCTGCGCTCTTGCCGCCATCTATCTGGATGTCTCTTCTGTATGGCTCGATGAAGACGACCCCGGTCTACCGCGCACCATGGCAAGGCTTGACCGGCAATTGCGACGTGGTGAGTGGCTGCTGGAGCGTGGTGAGATGCCGTTATCGCTGGCCGGAAGTCTGGTTTGCGCGATCACCCGCTGCGCGCAGCGCGCGCGCGAGGCCGACCCCGCACCGTCCGATGCCGCTACCGGCGCGGCGGGGGACGCTTGAGACATGGGGGGATAAACCGGTCGAGATCAGTTTTGATGATTTTCTGGCCGTCGACATTCGTTGCGGCACCGTCACCGATGCGCAGCCCTTTCCCGAGGCACGCAAGCCGGCAATCAAGCTATGGATCGATTTCGGTCCGGAAATTGGCATCAAGAAGAGCTCGGCCCAGATCACCACCCACTACACGCCTGACACTTTGATCGGCCGTCAGGTAGCGGCGGTGGTCAATTTTCCGCCGCGCCAGATCGGCCCCTTCATGTCGGAAGTGCTGACGCTGGGTTTTTATGATGACGCTGGCGAGATCGTGCTCATCGGCACCCAGATCAAGGTCCCCAACGGCGCACGGCTGATCTGACGCGTGTTTTTCCGGCAACCTCGCGGTTACAGTTTGCACGAACCTTCACCCTGCCAGCCTCAGGACCAGCACCAGATTGTTGGCGGGCATGTCGATGATCTGCGCAAGCTCCAAACCGTGCGCACGTGCAGCTGAGGCGACATCGTCCGTGTCGCGCCCCCCATTGCGGGGTCCGGCGCTTGAGGCTGTGATCGAAATCGGCATTTGACGGTAACAAATATTCGCTACCGCGCGAAAAACAGCCATAGAAAAACACCATGTCACCCTCGCCGAGCAATGCACCCGCGCCATCGAGCACGCCAAGGCAGGCCTGCCAGGGTGCGATGTAGATAAGGTTGATCGCCAGTATCGCCTGAAGCGGGGGAACAATGTCTTCAAACCAGCCAGTGCGCGTGACGTCGAGACTGAGCGGCGCGGCCAAATTTGCAAGACCCTGTTTTCCTTGCGCGCGGCAATGCTGCATCTTGCCTGCGGGTTGATGTCGTTGGGGATCCACTCAATGGCGGAAAAATTTCCGGCAACGCCGGCAATATGCTGACCGGTGCCGCTTGCCACTTCCAGAACCCGCCCCTCATTCGGCGGCACATCTTCAAGAGTACTCAGGATCGGTGCGAAATTACGCTGCGCCGATGGGGCGAATAATATGTCCTGGCTGGCGCTTTGCGGCGCCACCATATGCACGAAGGACGAGGCGGGGGGCTTGCTTACCGCTTGGGACTTGCCGTCCGGCTCACACCGGAACCGAGATAGTTGCCCACAGCCCGCCGAGCTCGGATCTGCCCAGCGTAATCTTGCCGCCGTGGCCGATGGCGATATCACGCGCGATGGCAAGACCAAGACCGGTGCCCCCGGTATCCTGATTACGCGCATCATCAAGCCGGAAAAACGCCTTGAACACCTCCTCAAGGTGTTCTTCGGCGATGCCCGGGCCATTGTCCTCAACACCGACCAGTAGCCTGCTGCCGCTGATTTCGGTGTTGATGCGGATGATATCGGCGTGACGCGCGGCATTCTGTACGAGGTTCCAGATACAGCGCTTGAAGGCATTGGGCTTGACCATCACCGGGAACTCAACCGACTTGCCGATCTCCACCTTGTCGCAGTCGCCCTGTGCTTCAGCCGCGATTTCGCTGATCATCGCCGCCAGATCGGTGTCCTGAGGCACTTCGCCGCCATCCCCGCGCGCGAACGCCAGATAATCTTCCAGCATGTGCCGCATCTCGTCGGCATCGCGCTCAAGTGCGCCCACCTCGGGGCGATCGCCCAGAAAGGTCAGCTGAAGCTTGAAGCGGGTGAGAATGGTCCTCAGATCATGGCTGACGCCGGCCAGCATGGTGGTGCGCTGCTCGATCTGGCGCTCGATGCGCTCGCGCATGCGAATGAAGGCGCGCGCGGCGCGCTGAACCTCCGCCGCACCGTTCGGCCGGAATCCTTGGACATTGCGCCCTAGGCCAAACGCTTCTGCAGCTTCCGCCAGTCGCTGGATCGGTCTGATCTGGTTGCGCAGAATGATGATCGCGCAGGTCAAAAGCACCAGCGATGAGCCAACCATCCACAGGATGAAGATGTGCGAATTGGAAGCGTATGTGCGGCTGCGCCGCGCGATCACTCGGAAAATCGCATCTTCAGTCTGAAGTCTGATTTCAACGAAACCCGACTTGCCCAGGGTATCGAGCCAGAACGGGCGGTCGATGCGCGCGGTGATCTCTCTGGACAATGTCCGGTCGAGTAAGCGGAAAAACGGCCGTGGCTGGTCTGCCGGCAACGTTTCGCCCGGATGGACAGATACCGCCATTTCAAGCCGGTCGCGCGCCAGATCGATCAATTGCTGATAGTCGTCATCATAGGGGTAGGTTTCATAGACATCGATCAACAGCGCGATATCGCGCGTCACAGCGCGCGAGAGCTGCTCGGTAACCATCTCCCAATGACGCTCGAGAAAGATCAGCACCACGATCGACTGCAGTAGCACGATGGGCGTGATGACGATGATCAGTGAGCGCGGATAAAGGCCGGTCGGCAAATACCGACCGATCCACCTAGTGGTGGGCTTGATCCAGCGATTGATATTGATTTTCCGGTAGAACTGGGCGTTGGCCCGCCACAGCATTTCGCCCGTGCGCCGCAGCCACGCTGTTGCCGAAGCCCTCTTGTCACCGGTTATGTCGGCCATCAGTGACTCATCAATGCGTATCCCTCGCCACGCACCGTCTGCAGATAAATCGGGTGGCGCGGGTCCGGTTCGATCTTCTGCCTCAGCCGGTTCACCTGAACATCGACCGAGCGTACGCTACTGCCGTCGGTCTGCGCCAGCGCTGCGCGCGCGATGGTATGTCCGGGCGCCCGGGCAAACAGCCGCAGCATGTCGCGCTCACGGGTGGTGAGTTTGACCGGCTCCCCGTCGCGGCGCAACTCTCCCCTGTCAATGTCGAACAAGCAATCGCCGATGGTGATTTCGGTGCGGGGCTGCGATTGCCACCGGCGCAGCGCGTTTTCCATGCGCAGCAACAGTTCCTTGGGCTCGAACGGTTTGGGCAGATAATCGTCGACGCCGATTTCCAGCCCCGCAATACGGTCATCCGGTTCACCGCGTGCGCTCAGCATCAGGATGGGAATGTCGGAATTGGCTCTCAGCCAGTGCGCCAGCTCTAATCCCGATTCCCCGGGCATCATCACATCAAGCACGATGATGTCGAATTCCAGTGAGGCGATGCGCGTGCGCGCGGTTGCTGCATCCGGGGCCGTGGTGACGCGATATTCGTGCTCAGAAAGATAACGCTTGAGCAATTCGCGAATGCGCTGATCGTCATCGACCACCAGCACATGGCTGGCATCGTCGCATGGCACATGGCGCGGGGCATCATCCCGGTTTGCCGGCTCAATGATCATCTGGAACCAATCCAGCGGCGCACTTGTTCGCGCTCGGCGCCATTGACGAGATTGAGCAAGGCCGAACGCAATCTCTCTTCCGTGCCCTCGACTGATTGTTCCAGTGCGGCGCGGATGCGCGTGATCTGCGGCGCCGCCAATGAGAGCGCCAGAGCGCACCCCTTTTCGGTCACATACAAAAGCCGCTGACGCCGATCGCTTGCGCCTTCGCGCTGATAGATGAAGCCCTCTTCGATCAGCTGTTTCAGCACCCGGCCGAGGCTTTGTTTGGTGATTTTCAGAATGTCCAGAAGCTCCGCCACCCGGATGCCGGGATTGCGCAATACGAAGTGCAATACCCGGTGATGGGCGCGGCCAAACCTATATTGCTTGAGGATCTGATCGGGGTCTGAAATGAAGTCGCGATAGGCAAAAAACAGGAGTTCCATCAGCTCCAAGGCGCCGCGGTCATGCTCTTCTGTGCCCGGCGCAGCGGCGGAGCGCGTTCGGGCGGCCTCGATTGAGGTCTTTGATGGAGGTATAATTATGTCAGTCATATTGACATATTTTTTGACAGCCTGATACACTCTGATCGGAGCGTGGACACGGGAGTTGCGATCGGGCATTTAATTGCCGCAGTCATCCGGATTTGGCAGTTTAATCCGATTATCATTTTGATTGGTAGTAGCCGCGACGCAGCTTTTGGTAAAGCTTGGTGCTGCTTCACAGTTAGCGCCGCATGCTGGTAAGGGAGGGGCCTGATGGCCACACAACCATTCGACCAACGCGATGGCTTCATCTGGTACGATGGCAAGCTTGTTGAGTGGTCTAAAGTAAAGCTGCATGTGCTGAGCCATGCGCTGCATTATGCAAGCGCCGTTTTTGAAGGCGAGCGCGTTTATGGCGGCTCGATTTTCAAGCTCAACGAACATACCCAGCGCCTGTTCCATTCCGCCGACCGGCTGGACATGGAAATTCCCTACTCGGTTGAGGATGTCGACCGGGCCTGCGAGGAAACCATTGCCGCCAACAAGATTGTCGATGGCTATGTGCGCCCGATTGCCTGGCGCGGCGCGGAGATGATGGGTGTTTCGGCTCAAGGCACCAGGATTCATCTGGCCATCGCCACTTGGGAATGGCCATCCTATTTCGACCCGGCGCAGCGGCTGAAGGGCATTCGGCTCAATATTTCGCGCTGGCGGCGCCCGTCACCCGACACCATTCCGTGCGACACCAAGGCGGCCGGCCTTTACATGATCTGCACGCTGTCCAAGCACGAGGCCGAGCGTGATGGATATGCCGATTCACTGATGTATGACCATCGCGGCCAGGTGGCCGAAGCCACCGGCGCAAATATCTTCCTGATCCGCGACGGCGTGATCCACACGCCAAAGCCTGACTGCTTCCTCAACGGCATCACCCGGCGCACCGTGATCGACCTTGCCCGTGCGCGCGGCTCTGAAGTGGTAGAGCGCGCCATCATGCCAGGCGAGATGGATGATTTCTCCGAATGCTTTCTCACCGGCACCGCGGTGGAAGTGACGCCGGTTTCCGAAATCGGCCCGCATCGCTACACGCCGGGCGAGATCACCGAAAATCTGATGGATGGTTATTCGGCCGCAGTGCAGCCCAACGGCTCGGCCACGGTAGCGGCCGAGTAGGCTACTCCGCCGCACGCTTGCCCCAGCGTTCACGAGCTGTATCGTCGGCCTCGCGCGCATCGACCCAACGCGCGCCGTCCTGCCGCTGCTCCAGCTTCCAGAACGGCGCCTCGGTCTTGAGATAGTCCATCAGGAAATTTGCCGCCTCGAAGGCGGCCTGGCGATGGGCCGATGCGGTGATCACCAGAACGATATTGTCACCCGACTCCAGCCGTCCTGTGCGGTGGATGATGCGGCTTGCCTGAAGCGGCCATCGCGCATGGACTTGGGCTTCGATATCGCCAAGCGCTTTTTCGGTCATGTCCGGATAATGCTCGAGCGTCATTGCTTCAAGATCGTCATCACCACGCACAACGCCGGTGAATGTGACGATGGCGCCGATTTCGCTGTTGCCATTGCTGAGCAACGCCACTTCCGCGGCCAGGTCGAAATCCTGTTCCTGCACCGAGATCATCAGGCTAGCCCCCGGTCACCGGCGGGAAAAAAGCGATCTCGCTAGCGCCCGCCAGTGTCACGTCATGTTCGGCATGGGTCAGATCGATTGCCGCACGAATGGTCTGGGCATTTTCAAATGCGTGTTCGAATTCCGGCCCGCGCGTCTTCAGCCAAGCCATCAGTTCGGCCACCGTCGCCACATCTGCGGGCAGCGTCACGTCTTCTTCGGCGATGCCCGCACGCTCGCGCACCCAGGCGAAGTATCGCAGCTTCATTGATCGTCCTCCGCGATTACCCGTGCGATCCCGGCTTTGAGATAACCATAGCCGGTGGTGACCGTCAGCAGCACTGCCAGCCACAGCATTGCCGTTCCGATGTTCAAAGGTCCCGGTACCACCGCTTCGCCCGGCGCGCCCGCCATCAACAGTGCCAGCGCCACCAGTTGGATCGTGGTTTTCCATTTGGCAAGTTTACTTACCAGAACGTCGAATTTGATCCTGGCAAGATATTCGCGCAGACCTGAAATCAGCACTTCACGGGCAAGGATGACCACCGCCGCGATCACATTCAACCCGGCGATCGTGCCATCGGCGACCAGCATCACCAACGCTGCCGCAACCAGAAGCTTGTCCGCAATCGGGTCGAGCATGACGCCGAGGCCCGAGCGCTGCGACCATTTGCGCGCCAGATAGCCATCCACATAGTCGGTAAGCGCGGCGATCACGAACAGCGCCAGCGCCGTCCAGCGCGCGCCGGCGCCATCGATCAGCAGACAGGCGACAATCAACGGCACTGAGGCAATGCGCGCAATGGTGAGCAGATTGGGCAGCAGGAATATCGCCGGCCGTCCACCTGATCCGTTTTCTGCTTCAATCGCCTTGTTCATGAAAATACTCATAAATGGTTTTTGCGAGCTGTGCGCTAATACCCCGAACCGCTGCAAGATCGGCCTGGGCGGCACGGCTGATCGCCTTTGTGGTGCCAAAGTGCTTCAAAAGCGCACTCTTGCGGGTTGCACCGACATTGGCGATCTCGTCAAGCGACGATGTGCCAATCGCTCTCTTGCGCCGTCCCCGATGGCTGCCGATGACAAAGCGGTGCGCCTCGTCGCGCAACCTTTGCACGTAATATAGCACAGGATCGCGCGCCTCCAGCCGGAACGGCGCGCGCTCTGGCATATGAAAGCGCTCGCAGCCGGCATCTCGGTCCGGTCCCTTGGCCACCGCGACCACGGCAAGGTCTGAAATGCCAAGCTCGCCAAGCACGGCAGCAGCTGCCGAAAGCTGGCCCGGGCCGCCATCGACAATCACCAGATCCGGCCAGATGGCGGTCTCCTCGTCTTGCAAGAGCCGCTTGAAGCGCCGTGTCAAAACCTCGCGCATCATCGCGTAATCATCGCCCGGCGCCAGATCCTTCGACTTGATGTTGAACTTTCGGTAATGCGCCTTTTCAAACCCGTCCGGCCCTGCCACCACCATCGCGCCAACCGCCAGCGTGCCCTGCAAATGGCTGATGTCGTAAATTTCGATGCGCACTGGCGGCTGGTCGAGGCCAAAGGTTTCGGCAACCCCGGCCAGCAGCTTCAACTGCGAGGCAGATTCCGCCAGCCGCCGTCCGAGCGCTTCTTGCGCATTGGCGATGGCGTGCTCGACCACCTCGCGCTTTTCGCCGCGCTGCGGCACCGTGACGCGCACCTTGCGTTCCTGGCGCACCGACAGGGCCTCGGCCAGAAGCGCGCGCGATGCGATCTGGTGCGAAAGCAGAATCAGCGGCGGAGAGGGGCGCTGGTCATAGAACTGGGCGGTAAAGGCATCAAGCACCTCTTCCACCGGCAGCGACTTGTCGGCGCGCGGATAATAGGCGCGGTTGCCCCAATTCTGGCTGCCACGAAAGAAGAACACCTGAATGCAGGTATTTCCGCCCGCCTGATGGGCGGCAAACACATCCGCATCTGCGATGCTCGCCGGGTTGATACCCTGATGCGCCTGAATCTGTGAAAGCGCTGTCAGGCGGTCGCGAAACCGCACCGCGCATTCAAAATCGAGGGCCTCGGAAGCATCCTGCATTTGCCGGTAGAGCTCATCCTTGACCGTTCCGCTGCGCCCGGAAAGAAAAGCGCCGGCCTCGCCGACTAGCCGGTCATAGTCAGGTGTGGTGATTTCAGCCGTACACGGCGCTGCACAGCGCTTGATCTGATAGAGCAGGCATGGCCGGGTGCGGCTCTCATAGACCGGGTCGGAGCACGAGCGGATCAGGAATGCGCGCTGCAAGGCATTGATCGTGCGGTTGACCGCGCCGGCAGAGGCAAACGGGCCGAAATACTCGCCCTTGGTGGTGCGCGCGCCGCGGTGTTTCATGATCCGCGCAGCTGAATGCTCGCGGTTGATCAGAATATGCGGGAATGACTTGTCGTCGCGCAGCAGCACATTGAAGCGCGGCTTGAGGCGCTTGATCAGATTGGCCTCAAGCAGCAGTGCCTCTGCCTCGGACGCGGTGGTGACGAACTCCATCTCGCGTGTTTCGTGCACCATCCGGGCGATGCGGTTGGAGTGCCCGGCTGCACGGGTGTAGCTCTGAACGCGTTTTTTCAGATTGCGCGCCTTGCCGACATAGAGCACCTCACCCGCGCCGCCAATCATCCGGTAAACGCCGGGGCTGGGGGGCAGATTGGCAACGTGCGATCTGATCACCTCGGCGCCCGGTCTGGGCGCCGGCGCCGCCATGTCGTCGCTGGCTGCGGTTTGCTGCGCCATTTGTCTCCGGCTTTGGCCCGAATCGTGGCCGCTGGCATTGGTATTCGACATTACGGGTCGATGGGCCGGAATTTCAACCGGAGTGCTCGTCACCGGCGATCACATCGGGGGTGCACCAAGCAAGGTGCTGGCCGCCATCGAGCGCAATCATCTGGCCGGTCATGGATGGAGTATCGACAATGAAACGGATCGCCGCGCCGAATTCCGACAGTCCGGGGCCTTGGCCAAGCGGTGTTGCGCCGGCTTCGTCGGCGAATTGTTCCGTGCTCTGACGCTCGTTGGCGAGCGTTGGGCCCGGGCCGATGGCATTGACCCGGATCTGCGGGCTGAAGGCCTGTGCCAGGGTGCGCGTCGCCCCCCACAGCGCATATTTGCTGGCCGTGTAGGTGAGATAATGCGGCGTCAGCTGCCACACGCGCTGGTCGATAATGTTGATGATATTGCGCTCGCCATCCAATCCGGGCTGCGCGGCGAAGTCGCGGGCGAACTGAAGCGGGGCGCGCAGATTGACGCCGAAATGACGGTCGAAACTCTCCGCCGTCAGATTGTGTGCCGTGTCCGGCTGAAACAGCGATGCGGAATTGACCAGCAGCGTAAGCGGCCCGATCGCATCGGCCGCAGATGCAATCAGACTGTCGCACTCGCCGGCATCGCTGAGATCGGCACCAATTGCTTCGGCGCTGCGGCCAAAGGCGCGGATTTCGCGCACCACTTCTTCTGCCTCCTCGCTCGAGGAGCGATAGTGAACCGCAACATCCCAGCCATTGAGCGCAAGGTCGAGCACGATGGCGCGGCCGATGCGCCGTGCGCCGCCGCTCACCAATACGCGCTTTGCTGGATCGGACATTCACAGCTCCCCTGCGTTTGCCGCCAACCGGCTCATGGCAGCAAGGCATTCGACTGGCCAGACGCTCCGGCGCTCATCTTAGGGTTAACAGAACATTGCACTGATTGTGGACCGAAATTTTCGTGATCGGCGAGCAGTGGAGGCCACGCAAAGGTTTATGAGAGGGCACGATATGCTGTTTCGCATGGCGTTCATTCTTCTTGCCGGCCATCTGATTGTTTCCGGACTGGTGCCCAGCGCCACGGACATGAACTCTGAAGTCAACTGGTGATCCTACGTCATCAGGCGTGATATCGGCTTGGATTGCATTGAGCAGACATTCGCGATATCGGGCGGTGCTGAAAGCTAGGGGATCACCCCATGCATCCCGCCCCGAACAGGACGAAAGGCACCCGCTTCCTTCTGCAACATTCAATACAAACAAGCCATAAGGTTGAGAACATGTTCGCACGGCTCAAGGACCGGCATCGCATCGCAACGCCATATGACCGGCGGGCAGACGTCTTCATGGCCGCAATCACAATGGCAGCCATCCTCATATGGTGGCTTTAATCAGTCCTGAGCCTAAAACCGGATCATGACGACCTAAAACCAGTTTCAGGACGCCGGACGCCCGTCATTGCTTTCATCAAGCGGGTGGCAAACTTGAGCAATGGAGAAGCCCAATGAAAACGATTCTAACCGCAATGATGCTGATAACCGCCGCCTCACAGGCCGCCGCCGACCCCGCCGGTTTAAGATTGACCAAGCTCGACATGCCCCACCACGGCAACCGGGCGGGCGTGTTGATCTGGTATTCCAATGGCGGTGGTGGCGATAAAACCATATTCGCGGAGACCCCGGTCTTTGAAGGGGTCGAAGCGGCGATCGGGGCAGAGGTGCAAGACGGCGCATATCCCGTTGTCCTGTTCAGCCATGGCATCGGCGGGACAGTCCGCGCGCAGGCATGGCTCGCGTCCGGTTTGGCCGACCGGGGCGCCATCGTCGTTTCGGTGAACCACGCAAAATCAACCTGGGGCGATTTCGACATGGCCGACGGCGTTAAGCACTGGACACGGGTCGCGGACTTGTCCGTGGCGCTTGATGCGCTGCTTGCCAATCCGGCGTTCGCGGGGCGCGTCGATACCTCTCGCATCATGGCGGCGGGTTTTTCCTATGGTGGCTGGACGGCGCTTTCGATGGGCGGCCTGAGAGGCAACCATGCGGGGATCGTTGAGACCTGCACGCGCTTTGTCGACACAATGAACGCGTGCGACCTTCTCTTGTCCGAGGATGTGGACATGCAGGGTCTCGATCCAACGGTTTGGAACGCAAACTATGCCGACGCCCGAATCACGCATGTGACGGCGATTGACCCTGGGTTGGTCTGGGGGCTGACGGCCGCCGACGCGGCGACACTTGTCCCCAACGTGCTTATGATCGGTTTGGGAGGGCCGGACGATCGCTCGAGCGCGACAAACTTCGACGAGAGCGGATTGGCGGATTATCTACCGGATGCACGGTTCGTACGCATTGCCCCCAGCTTTCACTTTACGGCGATGCCCTTGTGCAAACCTGAGGGCGAAGCAATTTTGATTGAAGAAGAGGACGATCCCGTCTGTACCGATCCGGCAGGCACCATTCGGTCAAGCGTACATGCGGAAATAATCGACGCGATGGCAGCGGAACTGGGCCTTTGAATAGAAACTGTCGTTCGCCGAGAGTTCGCGAACGGCAGCTATACCCGCCGGTCGTTCATCTGTACCGGATCAGTAACTGTGTGCCGCACTCCAGCGCCGGGCTCACCTTCACCGCATAGTGCTGCTTGCCGGTATTCGCGCCAGCACGTCAATGAATCCGCCCCTGACCAGGGAGGAACCCTTTCCGAGCGCCAGTATAGATTGTCACGCGTTTTTAGAATCTCTGTCACCGGGTTTTAGAACAGTAAAAAAGTAATTTTATTGCGCGGTGACGCATTCAGGACATTCTCGAAGGCTCTTTGAAAGCCATTCGAGCTCTCCGTCGCTCGGCGCAATGAATCATGCGCCGCTTTGTCCATGGATTCGGCAACGCCGACCGCCATATCGCTAGGGTCCGGACTGATTAAAGCCACCATATGAGGATGGCTGCCATTGTGATTGCGGCCATGAAGACGTCTGCCCGCCGGTCATATGGCGTTGCGATGCGGCGCCAGTCCTTGAACGGTGCGAACATGTTCTCAACCTTATGGCGCTGTTTGTATTGAATGTTGCAGAAGGAAGCGGGTGCCTTTCGTCCTGTTCGGGGCGGAATGCATGGGGTGATCCCCCTGGCTTTCAGCGCCGCGCGATCATCGTCTGAAGCGTATCCCTTATCTGCGATCGTTATAGCTTTGACGCTATCACAGAGACCCGGATACAAGAGTTTCGCACCGATATGATCCGACAGCTGGCCAGCCGTCAGGCACATGGCCGGGGGTCGTCCGTCGCCATCGCAGACGTCATGGAGTCTGGTGTTCGGCCCGCCTTTTGTGCGCCCGATGTGGCGGGGAAGAACCCCCTTTCAGAAGGCTCGACGCGGTGCGATGAGCCTTCAAGTGTGTTGCATCAATCATCAGCGTATCGGGTGGCCCGTCAGAAGCAGTCAGGTGACTGAAAATCTTGTCGAACACGCGGAGTTCGGTCCAGCGTCGAAAGCGATTGCAGAGCGTCTTGTGTGGGCCGCAGGCCGCAGGTGCATCCTTCCATTGCAGCCCGTGCTTCAGCACGCAGACGATGCCTGACACAACACGACGATCATCCCCCCGGGCAACTCCGTGGGACTTGGGAAAGAATGGCTCGATCTTTGACATTTGAGCGCGTGAGAGCAGAAACGGATCCGACATGGCAAATGCCTTTGCCATCCTGAATCAGAAATCGCACTTCAATGCAAATTAATGGATCCTGAGCCTAGGGTCCACCGTCGCAGGAGACGAACCGGCCTCTCGGTCGTTGACACGCATAGCGGACGCCATCAGGATATCATTATAAAAAATAACAGCGCAAACGCGCGGAAAGGGATTGGGCTGAAGTTCAGTTTCCGTCCTGCCCATTCTTCCGCCGATACAAAGGGAGGGGTTCTGGCATGGTCAAGCGGAATTGGCGGGTCCGCGGACCGTGGTTGGCAGCAGGTCTGGTGGCCACCGTGGCGATGGACGCAGGTGTGAATGCGTATGCCCAAAGTGATTAGGCATCGTCGATAACGGTCGTTACGTATCGCCAAGTCCAACACCTCGACCGCACTGTCCTTGGTGGTAGCGAGATTCTCGTCAACAGCTTGATGGATCCCCTGATCAAGGTCGATGAAAACGGTGAAGTACACTTGGGCCTGGTCCTCAGTTGGGAGGAGATCAACGAGACCACGACTAGGTTCACCCGGCGCTAGGATGTCACGTTCTCCGACGGCGAGAAGTTCAATGCCGAAGCGATGAAGATCACCCTCGACCGACGCATTGAGTTGACCACATCCAGCAATCTGGAGGATTTGACCGGAACCGAGATTGTTGACGAATACACACTCGATGTCATGTACGAGCCACAGCCACAGCTTTCGCTGCTCTCTGAGATGGGTATTTTCGCTTTCATGTACTCGCCCCGCCAGGTCAAGGAGGATCCGGCTGCCCTCGAGACCGCGCCGATCAGTACCGGGCCATACAGGCTCGTCAGCTACGGTCCCGGTCGTGAAGCCGTATTGGAAGAGCGGGACAACTACTGGGGCGCCGATGTTGAGGGGGGGGGGGCGCCGACGATCAAGAACGTGACGATGCGTTGGGGCGTTGAACCCAGCGTCGGGCTTGCCGGCCTCCAGGCGGGTGATATTGGATCTGGTTCAGGAGCTGACGCCGGAAAACGCCCTGCTGGTCAGCGAGGACATGAGGGTCGTCCGACCGAGTCCGGAAACGTTCTTCCTGAGTTTCGGTCTTAAGGACAAGTTCACCTCAGACCCACGGGTGCGCGAGGCGATCAATCTGGCCATCGACCGCGAAGCTCTTAACGCGCCGTTCCTCGGCATGGGCGAGCCGTTGACACAGATGTGGCACAGCCAGATCGCCGGGTGGGCGGATCGCGGCCCGGTGCCAGAAATCGATCTCGAACGCGCCCGGCAGCTCATCAAGCAAGCAGGTGCTGAGGGAACCGAGATGGAGATGTTCTACAGCACCTCATACAAGGCAGGCATTGGACTGGTTTCGGAGGCCGTGGCCGCCATGATCGAGGACATCGGAATCAAGGTCAAGTTGACCGACCTGGAGGGGGGTGCGCTTCCGCGAACACGTGCGGGAGACCGATGATCCCTCTCCCCTGCTCACGCTCTCAACCGGCTATGATGGCCCCAACGTTTCAGCTTCGATCGACAGCCGCATCAGGTGCGGCGGTAGACTGAGCAGATACTGCAATAAAGAGGTGGATCGACTTTTGGGATTGGCCAAAAAAGCCTCGAGCGCCGAGGAGCGCATGTCGATCCTGCAGGACGAGATAGATCGCGACAAGGACGTGATTCCGTTGATCTCGCCGCCGCTGATCTGGGGCAAGAACGGCAACCTCCACGTGACCCCATCATTTGGGGCGCTGATGGATTGGCCGAACTGGACGCTTAATCGCTAGTCCGGCGTAGCCGCAACGCAGAGTGGTTCCGCGCGCGCGGCGCGCGGAACGTTTGGGGGGATTTGGCCGTTGGTGCGCTACCTAGTGCTTCGTATCGGTCGCGCTCTCGTGACCCTTGTCCTGATGTCGCTGATCGTTTTCGGCCTGACCCGGCTGATGGGCGATCCCGTCTCGATTCTTGTTGCGATCGACGCCAGCGACGAACTCCGCGAGCAGACACGCGAGCGGCTGGGCCTTGATTGGCCGCTCCACGAGCAGTTCGTGGACTTTGTGTTCTAGGCCCTACAGGGTGATTTCGGCAATTCGATCTATCGCGCCGCATCGAGCCGCGACATGCTGCTGGAGGCCTTGCCCGCCAACCCTCCTGCTGGCTGCCGCCGCGGCGGTTATCGCCATCCTGGTAGGCGTTTCATTTGGAATCCTCGCCGCGCTCAGATCGAGGTCAGGGCTCGACTCTCTCGTCAGCAGCATCTCCATGGCTGGGGTGTCGATGCCGGAGTTCTGGCTGGCGCTGCTGCTGATTTTCTGGCTCGCCGTCGATCTCGGCCTGTTGCCCACCTCCGGATTGGGCAGTTGGTATCACCTTGTAATGCCGGCGGTCGTTTTGGCGATCCGTCCCATCGGCAGTATCGCGCAGGTGACGCGCTCGTCCATGATCGATCAGATGCGGGCGGATTATGTCGTTACTGCTTATGCCAAGGGTTTGCAAACCCCTGCGATCGTGCGCCGCCATGTGTTCAAGAACGCGGGCATCCCTGTAGTGACTATGGGCGGGGTCGAGGTTGCCGACCTGATGATCGTCGTGGAGACGATCTTCAATTGGCCCGGAGTCGGCAGACTGGCTTCCCAGGCAATGACGACGATCGACTACCCGATCATTCAGACGGTGGTCTTCTGGGCGGCGTTAATCACCATCGTCATGAACCTTCTGGTTGATTTGAGCTATGCTTGGCTTGATCCGCGAACGCGACAGGGGAAACGATGACGCCGACGATCCGCGTGAACGGTCTGATATCCCGTGCGATCAGTTCGCGCACGTCTTGCCCGCACGGCAACACGGCGATGCCATGTCCACCGATGTAGGTCCATCCTCGCCGACCCAGCTGCCCCTTGGCCGGCTCCTCGTCCGCGACAAAGTCGCGCTCACCGCTGCCCTTTTCCTCGTCGCGGTCGTGCTGATGGCCGTCTTTGCTCCGTATCTCGCCCCTTATGACCCCACTGAACAGCACCTCAGAGACGTATTGCGGCCGCCTGCGTGGCACGAGCGCGGAACGCCCCAGTAGTCCCGCTCGGAACCGACGGTCTCGGACGAGACAACCTCAGCAGGATCATATACGCATCCCGCGTATCACTCATGGTTGCTCTTGCCGTTGTGGCGATCACACTTGTGATCGGCACTCTCATCGGCCTGATGACCGGGGTCCTCAGGGGCAGGGTCGACCAGGGATTCATGGCAATCACCGATGCCATCATGGCCTTTCCTGGTCTTTTGATGATCATGGCCATCGCGGCGGTGTTGGGTGGGGGCCTGACCACCATCATTATCGCACTGTCGTTGCGCTACTGGACGACCTATGCGCGCGTGGTGCGCGGGATGGTGATCTCCCTGCGCAAGGGTGATTTTGTCCTCGCCGCCCAGGTCCTGGGCGGGTCGCAATGGCACGCGATGCGCACGCATATATTGCCCAATATCATTTCTCCGCTGGCCGCGCTGATTCCCCTAGAACTCGGCCGCACGGTGCTGGCTGAGGCCAGCGTGAGCTTCCTAGGCTTTGGCGTGCAGGCGCAGATCACGTCGTGGGGCCTGCTGGTCGCGGGCGCTCGCAACTACATCGCCGCGGCTCCTTGGCTGATCATCTATCCAGGGCTGGCGCTGTCCTCACCATCTTGAGCGCCAACGTGTTCGGCAGCTGGCTGCGGCTCGCGGCCGATCCGATTCACCGCGGCAGGATGGGCACATGATGACGGTACCGCCCGCCGTGACGGCGGCCATCAACCAGCCCCTGCTGAGCGTACGCGGTCTGGTGACGGAATTTGTCACGCCGGCCGGTGTCATTCACGCCGTCAACGACGTCAGTTTCGATGTCTATGCCGGTGAGACGGTGGGAGTGGTCGGCCCCGAGTCCGGATCCGGCAAGAGCGTCGCTGTGCGCTTGGTCCTCGGCCTAGTGCCCCAGCCGCCTGGACGGATCGTCGCCGGCGAGGCAATTTTTGAAGGTCGCGACCTGTTGCGCCTCGACATTGGCGCGCTTAGCGCAATCCGGGGACGCGAAATTGCGGTTATCTTTCAGGACCCCGGCACCTCGTTGAATCCCGTACTGACCGTCGGATGGCAAATCTGCGAAGCGCTATGTATCCACTAGGATATATCACGCGCCGCCGCACGCCAGCGTTCCACCGAGCTTCTCCAGAGGTGGGCATACCAAACCCCGAGACGCGCATCGACGAGTACCCGCATCAGTACTCCGGCGGCATGCGCCAGCGGGACATGATCGCCATGGCCATTGCCAACCGGCCAAAACTGCTGATCGCCGATGAACCAACGACCGCCCTCGACGTCACGACGCAGGCGCAGGTGCTCGACGTCCTCAAGCGCGCCAAGAAGGAATCCGAAGCGGCCACGATCCTGATCACACACGATCTCGGTTTGATCTCTGAGATAGCTGACCGCGTCGTCGTCATGTACGCAGGCCGCGTATTGGAGGCCGGGAGCGTGTTCGACATTTTCCACCGTCCGCGGCATCCCTACACGTTGGGTCTGCTCGCCAGCCTGCCGCACATCGACGCCGGGCTCGAGCGCCTGCACGCGATTCGCGGAGCTCCCCCGACGGCGCTGCCGCCGGGCTGTGCCTTGCATCCAAGATGCGACTTGGGCGAGGGCCGCACCCGCTGCGCCAAAGAGGTTCCGCGTCTCAACGAGGTGGGCGCCGCGCATCACAGTGCATGCCATTTCCACGAAAAGATCGCCAACCAGGTTGGGACCGGCGCGACAGGGTCGGAGAATCGGTGATGGCAGACAGGCCGGGCGGGCGCGTGGAGACAAGAGCACCACTGCACGACCCCTTCGAGCGCTCACCACGTGGCGCGACGGTGCTCGCAGTTGAGCACTTGCGATCCTCGCCCGTCCGAGTCGTCTCCGATGTCAGTTTCAAGGTCCGTGCGGGAGAGACGCTGGGTCTGGTCGGAGAGTCTGGTTGCGGAAAGACGACCACCGCACGCCGCATCGTTCGGGTCGTCGAGCCCACCTCGGGGCGAATCCTGTTCCGGGGGCATGATCTGGGCCAGCTCGACGACAGGGCGAGACAGCTCGCGCGCCGGGAGATCCAGTACGTGTTTCAGGATCCGTCTACGGCGTTCAACCCTCGGATGACCGTGCACGACGTGATCGCGGGTGGTGGCTTAGACAGAATTGCACAGCGGCCGCGGCATTTTGGAACACCCAGGCTCACGCCACCGCCTTCCCGCCGGGCTCGAGAAAATCAAGGATGCGCCCGATAGGTGCATCACCGGATGTCATGATCAAGTCTGCCGGCGCGCCGGCATTTCCGAAACCGCCAATCTCAAGTCCGGCTTCAAATTTTTGCTTCAGGTCTTCGTCACTCATCGGGTGCTCGGTAGTGCCGCGCGCGTGCTCGACATGGACCTGAAGAGTGCGGCCGTCGGCGAGATCGGCCTCAGCGAAGGCTTCATGCTGGGCGATCTGCTCCACTACGGTGATCTGGCTCCGCGCCATGATTGCCCGGTAGCGCGGATCGCGTACCGCTTCATCCTCGAAGGCCGCCGGTGAGACATTGCCTTCAGTCCATGCGACAGCAGCGTCGTAGATCAGCGAGAACTTAACTTCGAGCTCGTTCTGCGGGTCTGTATTATGCATGAGCTGCATCGATTCCGGCGACACCGTGAGGCGTAGCGCGCGTAGTTCCGCGCTCCCGCCCGCCTTGCCGCGTCGATCGCGGCATGCGCGACGAACCCGCACGGATAGGGCTTGTACCCGTTCTCCCTAATCGACCAGCGCTCGCCAAGACTATCTATCAGAACGTTGTGGCGCGGCTCATCATCGTACTGCTCGAGAAACTTGCCCGCACCGAGGATGTCGGCGTGCGAGGTGTAGCCGAGGCTCGCCAGAAGCGCGCTCTGGAGTCCGGATGCGCCGGCGCGGCCGATATTGAGCGGCTTCGACATCGAGCCGAATGCGGCGATGCCTATCGCGTGGGCGGTTGCCTTGGGCCCGAGGTCGAGCATTCGCCCGACCGCGACGGCAGCCCCCGCACCGCCGACAGCTCCCGTCCCCTGCCAGCCGCGCAGGTGGATCGAGGGATAACCGCCTCGTTAATGCGCGCGGTGACCTCGAAGCCGACAGCGAAGGCCGGGATGATCGCTTCCAGGGTCCAGCCGCGCATCTCGCCGGCGGCCAGGAGTGGTGGCAGCAGAGCGGCGCCCAGATGCGCGCGGGTCGACAGGATGGTGTCGTCCCAGTCGATACATGGGTCGAGAACCCGTTCGCTAGTGCCGCGTTGACCGGATCGGTGCGGCGCACCGCGTAGGCAATCGCCGGGTCGAGGTGCTCGTGGCGGGGGCGCATGCAAATGCCGCCAAGGGTGTGCGTCGGCGTGATCTCACTCATCGTTCAGTCCTCTGCAAGGCTCGCCAGCAGTTTGCCGCAGCCTCGCCAATGCCGGCGTCGTGAAGCGCCGCCCACAGGCCCGCCGAATGGCCGGTGATGACAGGCACGCCGAATTCAGCCTCGAGCTCTCGCGCCGCGTCCAGCGTAATCCATCTGCTGCCCGGCATCATCAGCACCTCGGCGGTGGGTGCATCATTGAGCGCCTCGCGGCCGAGATCGCTGGCAAGCTTCATGCCCGTTTCATCGTCGAGGCCCGCATTCTCCGCCATCGCACGGCCGGAACTCACGATGCCAACCGGTTCGAGCCCGGCCTTGGTCAGATAAGCCGACAGGCGTTGGTTGACCGTTTCGTGCCAGCGCGTCGCCGAGGTGATCCGCCGCGCCCCCAGATGCCTGGCGGTTGCGATAATTGCCTCGAGACTGGTATCGGCCGGAACCCCGGTGCGTGCCGAGATCTCGCCTAGGAGTCCACGCACGCGCTCGCGTCCAAGCGAGATCGCGACCGGTACTCCGACGATCACGATGCGCGCGGCGCCGCGGCGCATCAGCTCGTCGATGCGGCGGTCGAGCACGCCAAGCTGGTCCTCAACCGCATCGGGCGCGTAGTCGCGGATTTCGAACCCTACGGTCATCACCATAATGCCGGGAGGAGCCATGAGATTGAATTTGTACTGCAGCGTATCGTTGAGCGGATGCGGCGTTACGTAGCCGATCCGCAGCCGCGGCTTGAGGACACTTGCGGTCATGGCAAATCGGCGGCCGGGTAGGCCGCGCGGGAGTTCTTGAAGCCCGAGGCCGCCAGTGCCTCGGCGATGTGCATGGTCGGCGGCAGCGGATCGAGAACCGGAAAGCCGATGTCGCCAGCGAGATCGGATGCATCCTGGGTCAGCGGCACGATCGAATAGCCGAGCGGCAGAATGATCTCGGCTCCGCAGTCCTTGACAAGCTCGCGGCCCAGCCGGATGAAGCGCTCGCGGATCTCGTCCTTGTGGTCCGGCATTTCCATGGGTGGCATATCGACATAGCGGTAGCCGACGGCCCACGGCTCATGCCCCCCAGGCGCGGATCGACCTGCGGAACATCAAGACGAGCCTTCACTATAGGCGATGATGCCGAAGCGCTGACAAAGCGTGGTCGCGATGTTGACGGCGATCTGCCCCGGTCCCACCACCGGAATATCGACGAGATGGCGTGCCTCCTCGACGCCGAGATCAAGCGTGCCCCAGGCGACGACCGCGTCATAGCCGTCCTTCTCGGCGGCGACAACGGCCCTGCCCGCCGCCGGCGCAACCACCAGTTCGGTGCAGATTGGTCACCGCCTTGCCACCGCCACTCCCCTTGATGACGGCATAGCCGACCTCGACGCCGTCTGAGACCGACGCCTCGACTACCTTCTTGCGCCGCTCAAGCGCCTCGGGCGTGTACTCGTTCATTAGCACCAGAATCTTTGTGGTCATGCGGGCTTCCTCTCGTTTGTTTCTAGGGAATGGAGTGCGTAGCCAAATTCACGCAGCGATGTCGCGGCCCCTCATTGAAGCGGCCATGGGAACGTCACGTAGTCCTGGAGGATGCCTTGTGGGTAGTAGAGCACTAGGAAGTGCGACATGGTTCCCAGCAAAAGCACGAAGACGCCCATATAGAAAACGCACAGAAAGTGGCTGGCGTGGGCGCGAAGGCGTAAGTAAAGTGTAGATGAAGGTGGCGCTTCCAAGAACGAACCCGACCAGCGCCGAGATCCCGATCAGCCAGAGGAGATAATACTCGCTGCTTCGGTGATCCTCCGCCCGGCTCTCGGTGTCGCAATCGCCGTCGAAATAGATCGTCGCGGTGGTGCATTGTCGCACCATTTCTAACGCGATCAGCGAAACGAACGCGACGCACAATGACCCGGCCACGATCGGGTACAGACCGGTCAAGCAATCCCATTGCGTTCCGTCCCAGATGACGAACAGTGCGAGCCCCCCAACGACGAGGGTGAAGAGGGTCTGAGGGTTAAGGCCTTGCGCGGCATGGGGGCCGTCATCGGCAAACTGGGATGGCGCCGGGCGGAACCGAATGGCCGCGTAGATGGAAAACAGGACGAGGCCGACCAGGACGATCACGATCGGATGGGTGAACAGTTTCCAGCCCACCGTCGCCGTCACGTGATAAATCGATTTCTCGACCTGATTGGACAGGACATAGCCAATCAGAAGCGCCGGCCGGGGCCAGCCGAAGCGCTTCATATATACGCCGGCCAGACCGACGATCATCAGTGCGATCAGATCGCCCCACTGACGAGTCGCCTAGAATGCGGCAAAGAAGATCAGACCGAACATGAATGGCGCGATCAGTGTGTATAGAATCGTGGTTAGCTTGGCGATCTGGGTCGCAAGCGCGATCGAAATGCCCGCGCCGACGATATTGGCGATCGCGACCGACCAGACCATCAGATAGACTAGGTCTGGCTCATCCCTGATGAGCGCGATGCCTGGTTCGATTCCGATCAGGATGAAACCGCCAAGCAGCAGCGCCATGCCGCCCGAGCCTAGAATGCCAAACAGGATGGTCGGAATCAATGCGCCGCCATCCTGGGCGTTGTTCGCCGATTCAGGCGCGATCACGCCGCGAATATCACCGGTGCCATAGGTCTCGCGATTCTTGGATGTCTGTACCACATGGCCGTAGGCGATCCAGTCGACCACCGATCCTCCAAGCCCGGGAAGCGCGCCGACTGCGCAACCGATCGCCGAGCAGCGAATGACAATCCACCAGTGACGGAGCGTGTCGGCGACGCCCCGACGCCAACCGCTGCCGAGCTTCCCCGTCTCCGAGATTGTCGCCTGGCGGCGGAGCAGGTCGATGATCTCGGGCAACGCGAACATCGCCAGCCCGACGATCACGACCTTCAGGGGATCTATCAGATAGTCGGTGCCGAAGGTGACGCGTTCGCCGCCGGTCAGGGGCGCTGCTCCGAATGAACCCATTGTAGTTTGACATCTGGTTTGAGAATTTGACGGAAAAATCGGTGTTGAAGGCAAAATCGGCAACGACCTTCAACGACCCTTCAAACCGGCTGTGAAGGGTTTTTGATTGCGGCCCGAAAATGCCGGAAATCCAGGACTTTGAGGATTTGAAGGCGGTCGTGAAAACGTCGGAACCGGCGGTGTGATATTGCGGGAAAATCCAATTTGAGGTGGACCATTTTGGTTGACCTCGGAAGACAACCGGAAAAAACAAACGAAAACATACAGATAAAGCAAAGCCGCGGATGAAATACCGATTTTGAGGTAGACCACGCAAATGAAGTCTGATGTTCTCAGTTGACCGATCACCCTGCCTCTTTTCGTTTCGCCGGATTTGTCGGAAGAGCAGAGTCAAATTGCGCGTTCTCGATAACTATGCCTCGTTCGGTTCTGGGTCGATATCGTCACCTGCGATACTTTCCGTGGTCTGCGCTTGGTGGACCTCTTCGTCTGGTTTTTCCCATGTCTTGACCACTTGCGTCCAGTTTGGCGGAGCGCCTTTGCAGCCAAGCCATGTGTGCCAGAAACTCGGATCATCCGAACGCGGGCGCTGCGGCTTTTGCAGGTCGCGGATGCGAACGGGAACGGGTATGGTGGCTGCCCGGCCGAGAGGGATTTCCTGCTGCGAAGGAATCATGGGAAGCTCGTCGAGAAGCCCGCCCAAAGCGTCGGGAACAAGACGGCGGACAAGATTCTGATCGACATCGTTGACGATGCGGTAGTTCTTGGCTTGATGGTGTAGTTCCATTCAGGGTGGAACTCGTCTCCGGTAATGTTGAGTGCGTCCATTTCGGGTTTGGAGACTTTGATGCTCTTTTGGTAGGTCCGCTCGTCGATTGCGCATTTGACCCTGAGGCCAGCCTTGGTTGTCGTTGCACCGATCAGTTCGACCACAGTCATGCGGTCGGTGAGCGGACGACCGCTCCAGTTCTGGGTGATGTGACAGAACAGGCGGTACTCAATCTTGTTCCACTTCGATGTGCCGGGCGGATAGTGGTGGATCTGGAGCGTGCGCCCGGTCTCGTCGGCAAGCTTTTGCAACTCGACTTTCCACAGCCTGACACGCACCCCGTTCGAGCCCCCACAGTCGGCATTGATCACAGGTTTCTTCGCCTCGGGATACCCGGCGCGGCCGCCATTGCGCTCCACCGCGCGGCTGATTGTCCACGGCGCTCGGCGTAGCTGACGCGCGATCGCACGAAAGGACCGTTGCGCCCCAAGTCCTCCGGAGATCTCCTCTCGATCACAATGAGCCAATGCTGGACGCGACCTTGCGCGCGCCAGCTGCCGGATAGCACACGTCCGGGGCAGCAAGGGAAAGATCGACGATGAGTTGCGATCGAGCCCGTGGCCAATCGAACGCATCGACTCCCCACGCTGCCGGCGATCCCAAATCTCTGCCTTCCGGCTATCGGTAAAATGGATACGTCGACGGCAGCCCATCGTGAACACTCCATCTTTCCATCAAAGACTGTGGTCTGCGCCCTTAGGTTTTCTCCAATGATAATGAGCGTCCGGCGCTGACAAGGAGACGGACGATATGAAGCGGAGCAGGTTTGGCGAGGAACAGATGATCGCTGTGTTGAAGGAGCAGGAGGCGGGGATGCCGACGGCGGATGTGTGCCGCCGTCACGGGATCAGCCCGGCGACCTTTTACAAGTGGAAGTCGAACTATGGCGGGCTTGAGGTGTCCGATGCCCGGCGGCTTCGTCAGTTGGAGCAGGAGAATGCGCAGCTGAAGAAGCTGCTGGCGGGCTCGATGCTGGACAACGCAATGCTCAGGGAGATCAGTGCAAAAAGTTCTGACGCCCGGTGCCGGGCGGCAGGCGGTGGCTCATTTCCGGGAGGTCTTCGAAGTGAGCCGGCGTCGCGCCTGCGCGGTGCCGGGCGTGGACCGAACGACGGTGCGCTACATCAGCTGCCGCCCTGACGACACCGAGGCGCGGACACGTATCAGGGAACTGGCCGGCGAGCGCCGCCGGTTCGGCTGTCGGCGCTTGCACTGGCTGCCGTGCCGTGAGGGATGGGTCATGAACCACAAGAAGTTCCGCAGGCTGTATCATCGGGATGAGCGCTTGCAGGTTTGTCGCCGTGGCGGGCGCAAGCGGGCATTGGGGACACGAGCGCCGATGGTGTTACCGCAGGGACCGAACCAGCGCTGGAGCCTGGACTTCATGTCGGATGCCTTTGCCTGCGGACGCAGGTTCCGGATCTTCGCCGTGGTCGACGACTTCAGCCGGGAGTGCGTGCGCCTGATTGCCGATACGTCGATCTCCGGCGCAAGGGTCGGTTGCGAGCCTGATGCGGCGATCTTCGAGCGAATGGCGCGGCCCGGCACGATCGTCAGCGACAACGGCACCGAACCGACCGGCATGGCGATCGGGCGCCGGTCAAAGGAGCGCAATGTCGAGTGGCACTCTATCGCGCCGGGCAAGCCCTGTCGAACGGGTTCACCGAGAGCTTCAATGCGCGGCTCAGGGACGAATGTCTGAACGAGACGATCTTCACCAGCCCGACCCATGCCCGCCGGGAACTCGAAGCCTGGCGGCACGACTACAATCACTTCCGGCCCCACTCGAGCCTCGGGGACAAAACCCCGGCCGGGATCGGGGCTGGATCAACCGGCAAACACGGTTGTTGCCATCACGCCCGGCGTTGGGCCTCAAAACGGGCACAGGCTCTAATTGTAGCTGGTAGAAACTTCGCGCTCAGATCAGCGGCAACGCTCGGCTTTCAGCTTGTCGACCTTTTGCGGGCTCTACGTCAGATGAACCGGTCGGAGAAGCCCGAAGCGGAGGCGCGGAGATGAGCGCCTGGATCGCGCTGGCGGTTTTTCTGATCCTCGGCGCGACGCTGTGCGGATCCGTGGCCTTCATTCTGGCGTCGGAGGGCCGTGCGAAATCCGGCCTGTTCACCGTCGCCCTATCGATGATCTGGGCTCCTCCGCCGACGGCGAGGCGACACTGATCGAGATTGTCGAAAATCTGTTTCGCAACGATCTGTCGGTGCTGGACCGGGCGCAATTCGTCTCGACCTATCGCGAGGTATGGGAGCTGAAATACGGCGAGATCAAGCGCGGCGCCGTCCTGGGTGACGATGTTTCCGATGGGCGTCTATCTCCCGCCGCAATTGCAGATGGTGTTCCGCTGCCTGGTCGCGCATGAGGTGGCGGCGAAAGAGCATATCTATCAGGTGATCGTCAGCGACCGACCGGAGCCATGGCCTGATCCGAAGATCGTCGATGCCCAGATCCATAATCTGCGTCGGAGGCCGGGGCCGTCCGGCGTGCAAATCAAGGCCGTGTGGGGGTTGGCTACCGGCTGATCGACCGGCATCGGTTCCGCCCGGAAAAGGCGGTGTCGGCATGAGCGCGGACGGGCTGGCGCTGTGTGTGACCGAGCGCGCGGATTGCGCGCGGATCGCGATCATCCTCCGCCATGCCGGCGGAGAGGTTTTCTACGACCTCCATCCGGACCGGGCGGAGAATCCCGCCGAGGGGCCGCTCGATCTGGTGGAGCGGACGCGCGGGCTGAATGGCGACACGATCGGCAGGACGGAGGAGTAGCCGATGGCGGTCTCGATCCAGACGCAGATCGGCGAAGCCAACTGTGAAATCCGAATGCGCCGCGAGGTCTACCCGCGCCAGGTGGGCGCAAGAAAGATAAGGATCGACCATGGCGACAGCCCCTTACAACCATGGCGTCCGCGTCTTTGACGCCGGTAAAACCGAACTTCCGATTTCTGCCGCCGATCTGTCTCCGATCGGCATGGCGGTAGTCGCGGAGACTGCCGACGCAAGCAAATTTCCGCTAAACGAACCTGTTCACTTCTACTCCAACGACACCGACAAGATCGCGGATCTCGGCGCAACGGGAACCGCCAGGGCGGCCATCGACGCGATCAGCGACCAGGGTGTCGTCGCATCCATCGTGCTGGTCCGCGTGGCCGAAGGCGTCGATACCGACGCTACCCTGGCCAATCTGGCCGGGTCGAGCGCCGCGATGACCGGCGTCAATGCCTTCCGCTATGCCAAGGGGCACACGGGTGTCGAGCCGGGACTTCTGATCGTTCCCGGTTACACTTCGCAGCGGCCGGGCGACGCCAAGAACCCGGTCATGGCCGAACTCGAAGGCATCTCAGCGGCGCTGAAGGCGGTCAGGATCGGCGATTGCCCGGCGCGACCAAGGAAAGCGCGCTCGCCTATCGCGCCGATTTCTCCGACCGGTACACCTATCTGGTCGAGCCGGCCGTCAAGCTGGCGGGCAATGTGGTTGCGCCTGCCTCGGCGCGTGTCGCCGGCCTGTTTGTCAAGCGTGACCAGGACAGGGGCGGACCATACTGGTCGCCGTCCAATCAGGCGATCGGCGGCATTGTCGGCACATCGCGACCGGTGTCCTATTTCGATGGCGAGGCCAGCCATGAGGCCAACCATCTGAACGAAAACCGTATCAATACGATCATCCCGGCCGTGACCGTTCAGGGCGCAGGCGGCGCGGTAGCCGCCAACGGAACGATCCTTTGGGGCAGCGAGACCACGTCGTCCGATGCTCTGTGGCGGTTCATCAACGTGACGCGGACGCGGGCTGCGATCGAAAAGGCTATTGCACCGGCGTTCCGTTCGGTAATGGACGAAAACCTGTCGGCACAGCTCGGCATCGCCATCATCCGGTCGCTGCAAATCTTCCTGGACGAATTAAAGGCAGCCGGCGTCATCCTCGGGGGGCGGGCCTATTGGGACAAGGCGCGCAACTCGTCCCAGTCGCTGCGGTCCGGCATCCTGCGCGTTGAATTCGACGCCGAGGAAGCGCCGCCGCTCAATGACCTGCAGTTCGGTTCCCGCCGCAACTCGGTCTACTTCAACGTTCTGGCCGAGGACATTCTGACCGGTCTCGATCGCGCAGCATAAGGAGAACCGACATGAACAATCTTCGCCTGCTTCGCGGATTTACCCTGATTGCCGGGGACACCATGGCGCTGACCATCGAAATCGAGGAGATGAAGCTTCCGGTCCTGGAAGAAAAAAGCTTCGACTTCACGCCGGGAGGCGGCACCGGCGAAACAGCGGTCCCGCTCGGCATCACCAACAAGCTGGAACTGCCCTTCAAGCTGGTCTCGCACAATCCTGACATGGACGTGCTGTTCGGTAGTCCGCCGGGGCAGCGCACTTCGTTCACGGCGGTCAAGTCGCTGTTCGACGATGAGGACGACAGCGGCCGCGCAATCGAGGTGACGGTCGATATCAAGGCCCGTCTGATGAAGATCGATCCCGAACAGATGAAGGGCGGCGAGAAGGCCGGCTACGATCACATGCTTTCGGCAGTGACCTGGTATTCCGAGGTGCACGACAAGAAGGTCATACGCGAGTTCAATTTCCGGCCTGGCGGCTGGACCATTCTCAACGGCACGGGCGTCGGTGACGATCATCGCCGCATCCTGAGGGTTGGCGGATGACGAAGGCGGCAAGCTCGGTAGACGTCAGGCTCACCTTTCCGATCGAACTGGAGGGCAATGCGGCGATCTCAAAGCTGACGATCAGCCGCCCGAAGACCGCCAACGTCCTGGAACTGATCAAGCTGTTCGGCAAGGACATCGTGACCATTTTGTTGTCGGGCGACGGGGACAGGATGCAGGACAAGGTCGCCGCGCTCAAATCGGGGGATAGCGAACTGGTCGGTCGGATCGCTTCGCTTCTGGATGCCCACAAGCTCGACGCCCTGGCGGCGGCTTTGGCAAAACTGTTTGGCGTGACACCGGAGCAATTCCTTTTGATCGATCCGGCCGATTATCCGGCAATCGGAAGGGCCCTAGCCGATTTTTTTCCCGCGCTCGAGACATTGACGCGAGCGCCTTGCTCTTCGGGCCAGGCGACATAGCCGGCCGCTTCGGCTGGTCCGCGCTGGAGATCGGTGACCTTGAGCTCGACGAACTTGCTTTCTGGCACGAACAGGCGCTTGCCGCCGCCGATCGGGACAATGGCCGGCTTCTGAATGCAATTGCCGGTGCTCTGAAAGCTGGAGCCGACGGAGGCGGCAATCCATGAACGTCTCGGTCATTGTCTCCCTGATAGACCGATATTCGGCGGAAGCGTCCAAATTCAAAAGGACGCTTCAGGGGATGCGCACGGGCGTGCGCGATTTCGGTCGCGGCCTGGAAGAGGGCGTCACATCCGGTCTTGCCACCCGCTTTGACGAGCGAGCCTTCGGCGATCATCTGAACCGCCTTGAAGCCCGCGCCTCACATGCACGTTCCCGCCTTACCGGCGCGCTTGGCATGGCGCTGTCGCTTGCCGCCCCGGTGAAACTCGCCGCTGACTTCGACCAGTCATTCAAGGGCCTTGAAAAGGTCGTCGATGCCCCATTGAAGCGGCTTCAGGAGCTTCGTAAATTCGCGCTCGACACCAGCGCCATTGTCCCGGTCGCGGCAAAGGACATTATCGAACTCATGGCCGAGGCCGCCCAGGGCGGCGTGCCGGTCAATGAACTGGAAGCCTTCTCGCTCTATGTGGCCAACGCAGCCGTCGCCTTCGACATGGCCGGCGCGCAGATCGGCGAGCGTTTCGCCAGGCTGCGCAATGTCTATCGCCTCAATCGGGAGGGTTTGGAAACCCTTGGCGACGCGACAAATCACCTGTCGAACAACATGGCGGCAAAGGCAGCGGAGATCACGAATTTTGCCAATCGGGCAGCGGGCGCGGCGAAGATATTCAATTTGACGGCAATCGAGACCGGCTCGGTTGGCGCGGCGATGATCGCAGCCGGCATCATACCCGAGACAGCGGCGCGCGGCTTCAACGCCATGGCCACCCGGGTCGAGGCCAACGCCAAGGGTGTCGAGGACGCATTCGAGGCGCTTGGCACCTCGCGTGAGCAGTTCCTGGGGGACCTGGATACAGACGGCGCGGCGGCGATCCGGAACCTGTTTGCGGCAATGGCCGAAAGCAAAAAGGGTATGGAAGCCCTTATCGCCCTGGTCGGTCAGGACTTCGCCGACGACTTCGCCAAGTTCCTCGGCAATCCCGAACTGCTGAAACAGGCCTTTGAACTTACCGGTGATGCGGCCGCATACGCCGGCTCGGCTGTGGAGGAAGCCCGCAAACAGGCATCTGGCGCGACAAGGCAGTTCGATCTGCTGAAAAACCGGCTTACTCGCACCGCAATCCTGATCGGAACGGTGTTGCTGCCGCCACTACTGAAGCCCGCGGAAACCGTCGGGGGCGTAACCGATCAGTTTGCCGCCTGGGCACAGGCCAACCCGGAACCGGCAAGCGTGCTCGTGCAGAGCGCAGCCGCAATGCTGGCCTTCGGCATTGCATCGCGCGTGGCCGGTTTCCTCTGGGCAGCGTTCGGCCTGCGACTGTTCAGGTTTCTTGGCCTGTTCATGCGCTTTGGCCGCGCCGGTCGCAATGTGGCGCTATTGGCCGGGCCAATCAGGATGCTTGCCGGCGCCGGCCGGATATTCGGTCGTCTGGCCCGTTCTGCCGGCTGGTTTCTGGCATCGATCGCACCCGGGCGGATCAAGGGCGCACTGGCGGGATTGCACATGCTTGCGACCTTCGGCAGGGGAACGGCTCTGACGACGCTGTTTACCGGTTTGCGCACCGCTGCCGTTGTGGCCTTGTCGGCGATCGCAGCTGCCGGATGGCCGGTCGTTCTCACCGTCGGCCTGATCGCAGCGGCTGTCTTCCTGCTCTGCAAATACCGGGAGCGTTTCAAAGCGTTCATGAAGGGTTTTGGAGACGGCTTTTACGATGCTTTTGCACCCGATATCGAATGGATTTCAGGCAAGTGGGAAAGCCTTGTCTCGGATGTTCGTGGCTGGGTGGACGAGATCGCCGGGATAATCGGAATAGACGCCGAGGCGGCGATGGCCGCGTTCGACCGCTGGTTCGACTTCTCCGGCGTTGATGCCCGGCTTGCCAGGGCCAGGGACGCCGTTGACAATTTCTTTTCCGACCTGTTCACGCAGGAGCAGCCCAGCGATGCCGAGAAGGGCGAGGTCGAAGCGGCCGGCCGGCGCATCGGCAAGTGGCTCGGGAACGCGATCCGGTCGGCAATCACATATCGGTTCACTCTTGGCACTTTGATCGTAGAGCTCATTATTGACGGCATGGAAGAAGCCTGGTCTGACCTGACAGACTGGTTCAGTACAAGGTTTGATGCCCTTGGCGAGCTGATCTCATTCGATATCGATTGGCCGGAGCAGCCGAGCTGGATGAAATGGCTCGCCGAAAAGGCCGGCTTTGTCGATGAGCCGGAACAACCGGCACCGTCCGAGACAACCGCGCCAGAGCCCGATGCGCCGAAATCGGACGGGTCCGGACTGACCGAACCGAACCCGCGATGGTTTGATCGAGTGACGCAGGCTGTTCAGTCCGTGTCGCTCAGCGCAGCCGGTCGCGAACTCGGAACGGCCCTTACCGCCTTCCGGGAGCGCGCGGCATTGCCGACGCCGCGACCGATCGGTGAAGAAAAAGCGGTGCGCGAGATCGGCGAGGCGTTCACCGATTTCGTATCCGATGCCGGTCGTGTCGGCGATGCACTCGAGGCTGGAGCGGAGCGGGCCGGAAACAAGCTCAGATCGTCGGCATCGGACGCCGGAAATGAGCCTGGCAATACGGCGGAACAGAAACTGCGCGCCTCCGCAACGACTGTGGGAACGGCAATCGGCCGGGCGGCGGCGGTGCAGATCAGGAAGGCATCGGTCGATGTGCGGGTGTCGGCTTCTGCCGGCCGGGGCGGCGGCAACAAGGCTGCGGCTCTGCATGACGGAGTGGATGAATAATGGCTTTACTGGCGCTCGGACCGCATATCTTCGAGATCGCAGGTCTTAACTATCAGAAGCTCGAACGCGAGAGCCAGGCCGTATGGCCGGCGATCAAGCGGTTCGGCGGCCATGCGGCGCGGCAGTTCACCGGCCTCGGACCTGACAGCCAGACCGTCAACGGGCTGCTGTTTCCCGACGAATTCGGCGGGCGCGGTGAATATGAGGCGATCCGCGCGACACAATCGCGCGGATCGCCTGTGATGATGGTCGGGTTTTCGGGCGCGACACCGGGGCGTGTCTTCGGCCTGGTCATCATTGAGACGGTTTCCGACACGCAATTTCACATCGACCGGAGCGGCGCGGGAAAGCAGTTGGAATTCCCGGTCACCGTCTCCCCCTATGGGGGCGGTGCATTTGGAGGGCTGTTCTGATGGCGACGGTCAAGGTCACCGGCACCGAAATGGGCATCGAGGAAATCGCCTGGAGGTTTCGCCAGAAGCTCTATCCCGACGACCCGGACCGCGCCGCCCGGCTCTCCGGTTATGTCGAGCAAATCTTCGATCTCAATCCGGGCCTGGCGGAAGTGAGTCACAACGTGCCGGTCGGGACCGAAATTGTCATGCCGGATGCCGAGACGGAAACACCGATCGGCCCGAACCGGCTATGGGGCTGATCCATGCGTCCGGTCATCAGGGTGCTGGCAGGCGGTTCGCCGGTCAACGGCATTTTCTATTCCAGGCTCATTTCGTGCGGAATCAGGGACGAAAGCGGACAGGAAAGCGATACGCTCGAATGCACGTTCGACTGGCGCGGTTATGCCATCGCCCTGCCGAACGAAGGCGCCATTCTGGAACCCCTGTTCGGCTATGCCGGCGGCGCGCTCACCTCGATGGGCAAATTCGTGGTCGACGGCTACACGTCTGCCGGCGGACCGGACGGGTTGTTGCTGACCGTCACCGCCCACGCTGCGGATATCCGCGAAGAGCTCAAGCAGAAGAAGACCGAACATTTCGATGACACTACGCTTGGCTCGATGCTGCAAAAGGTATTCGGCGAGCATGGTGCGCAGATCGAGGTCGACGGCGAACTGTCAGGCATCGAAATCGAATACGAAGCCCGGCGCGACCAATCGCCCCTGGACTTCGCCACCCGCCTTGCAGACCGCCACAACGCCATTTTCAAAGCCGGTGGCGGCAGGTTCCTGTTTGTGTCGCGCGGTGAGCACCTCGTGCTTCGGCGCATCTGATTACATTTCGAGGAAACGGCCGCTGCCAAGAACGTCGGGGTGCGACGTGAAGCCGCGCGAGGCCAAAAGCGCGCTTTGCAGGCCCGAGGCGCTGGCGCGTCCGATGTTGAGCGGCTTCGACATCAAGCCATATGTTGCGCGCAAGCCGGAAGCGTTGGTGGCCGCGATGCCCATCGCATGCTCGATTTCTTCGGATGAAAGTCCGAGCAGTCGGCCGACGGCGGCGGCGGTGCCGGCACCTCCGGCCATCCCCGTGCCCTGCCAGCGCCGCATGTGTATGGAGGGATAGACTGACAGGTTTGTGCGGGCTGCAATCTCGAAGCCGACTGCAAAGGCCGGGATGATCTGCGCGAAGGTCCAACCTCGCGTCTCGCCGGCTGCCATGAGAACTGGCAGGAGGGCGGCACCAAAATGGGCGCGGGTCGGCAGCAGCGTGTCGTCCCAGTCGAAGACATGCGCGAGGGCAGCGTTGACCGAATCAGCGCACACTGGCGAGCCGATAATGCGGCATTCCCCGGCCGCCCCAAGGCCCTCGATCATCGAGATAACCTTCGCAGATGCGGGATGGCGCGTGCCGGCAGCGGCAACCCCCACCGAGTCCAGAATGGCGCGGCGCACCGCATGCACGACATCCTTGCCGATCGCTTCGTGACAGGGAGCGATCGCAAACTCCGCAACTCTGAGTGTTGTACTCTTTCCAGTCACACCAGTGCGTGCCGCTATGCGTCGGGGCTGAGCGTCGACATGAGCCAGCCCCAGCCGGTGATTGGTTCTCGAATACCGGCGGCGTTCAGGGCGGCCCAGAGGCTCGCCGCATGATTCACCACCACGGGGATCGAGAATTCCCGCTCAAGCTCGATTACCGCACCCAGCGTCAGCCTAGCGGCCTCCCGGCATGATCACCGCCTCCGCGCTTGAGTCTTTCATTATCGCCTCACGGCCGAGATCGATTAGGCGAATACCGGTCTCGTCGTCGAGGCCTGCGTTCTCCGCCATAGAGCGGCCCGAATTGGCAACACCTGCGGTCTCCAGCCCAGCCTCGGCGAGATAGGCGGAAAGGCTCTGGTTGACCGGGTCCTTCCAGCGGGTGGCGAGAGCCACCCGGGCTGCGCAAAGGTGCTTGACGGCCGCGATGATCGCCTCGAGGTCGGTGTTGGCGGGGACGCCCCATTTCGCCTGGATGTCCGACAGCAGCTGCTGCATCCGCTCCCGGCCAAGCGAGATCGCGACCGGAACGCCCGACACGACGATGCGTTGCGCGCCGCGGCGCATCAGCGAACCTATGCGTTTGTCGAGCACCGGAAGCTGATCCTCGACGGCTTCGCGGCTGTAGTCGTTGATTTCCTGACCGGCGGTCATCATCATGATGCCCGCTGGCGCCATCAGGTAGAAGTCGTATTGCAGCGTGTCGTTGAGCGTGTGCGGCCTTGCGTAGCCGATCCGCAGCCGCGGCTTGAGGTCAGCCGAGCTCATGGCAACACCGCCGGCGGGTAGGTCGAGCGGCTGTTCTTGAATCCAGATGCGATGAGAGCCTCGGCAAGCCGCATGGTGACGGACAGCGGATCGAGAACCGGAACGCCGATCTCTTCGGCGAGATCGGCTGAATTCTGGGTCAGCGGAACGATCGAATAGCCGAGCGGCAGGATCAATTCGGCATCCGATTCCTCGACCGCCGCTCGGGCACAGGCGACGAACCGACGGCGCACTTCGTCGACCTGGTCGGGCATCTCCATGGGCGGGCAGATCGTCGATGCCACCATCGTGGCGGCCCCGCGCCGGCGCATGACCGATGCCGGGAAGGAGATCGTCAAGGGCGGGGGCATCCCGCCTGATTGGCAGGCCAATCCCCGGAAACCGGCGCAAAAGGATCGCGACGCGCGTTGGACGCTCAAGCGAGTGCGCAAAAAGACGAGCCCGGACGGCACGGCGATGGGCGCAATCGCCACGCCGGTATTCGGCTGCAAATCCCATATCAATGCCGACCGGCGCCACGGCTTCGTCCGGACATGGATCGTCACCGACGCCGCCCGGCATGACGGGCGCGTACCGGGCGGGCTTCCGGATCAGGCGAACACCGGCTCGACTGTCCGGGCGGACACGACGTATCGGTCGCAGAAGAACGAGAAGAAAATCGCCCGGGCCAGGCTGACCCCGAAGGTCCATTTCCGCCGCCCGCCCGGCAAACCAATGCCCGTGCATCACGAGAGGGCCAATGCCGCACGGTCGAAGGTCCGATCCGCGATCGAACATCCCTTCGCCGGGATGAAGGCACGAATGGGGCTCTTCGTCCGCACCATCGGCATCGACCGGGCGAGGGCCAGGATCGGCATGGCCAACATCGCATTCAACATGAAACGGCTCCTGTTCCGGGAGCGCAAAGGCGCCGTGGCATAGCCCGGCCCCGGCGAAACCGAATCCCGAACCACAACCCAGGCAAAGGGCCGACCCGCATCGCGGCCGTAAATGCGCTCTCGTCACCCGATTCCAGGCAGCAGACAGGGGGCTGCAGGGTGTCCCAGCAACTTTTTCAACGGAATGCTCCCGGAAGCGGACATTGGAAACGTCGCGCTGGATGTCAGTCTGCTTGTTTGGTGAACTATGGTCCGGGGAACGTTGCAGGTGAGACCTCACAGTATCGCCTTTGCCACTTTGCTGCGCCCGCTTAGGGGCAAGCCGCAACTGGAGCCGACCGGTATCGGCCGCTGGCGGATTAAAAGTGTGAACGGGTGGTCTCCAAGCCGCCAGCACAGCCTTATTTTGCCACGCAGCTTGGATCGATCTCTATCAGCGGGCCTGGATACATCACCCCGGTGGATGGCACATAGGCAAGCGCCGGCGCCTTGGCAGGGTCCGGAAAGCGCTCGCGCCAGGCGCGCATGAAACCACGATAGTCGCGGCGCGGCTCCACCAGCCACACCCTGACATGGTGACAATGTTCCCAGTTGCTACCGCTGGCTTCGATCTGTGGCGTCAGCTTGTCGAGCACATGATGAGTTTGCACTTCGATATCGCTGAAGTGATGGGGCAGCCCCTTGGGCGCGGTATGGACAGTGTTCATGTCGCCCGCGGTCTTGCCGGCATAGAAGAGCCAAGGCCCTGCGGTCAGGGTCGGCGTAAAATTGACCTTGCGCCGCTCGACCGGGTGATACTCAATGCCTTCGCGAAACTCCTGTTTGGACCGGTTCTTGTCCGGAACCAGAACCGTGAGATCGGCGACGAAGCAGGCTCCGGGCACCAGCAGACCGGCCATTCCCATGGAGGAGCGACAGGGCGGCGGCTGCATGAATTCGCGCCACACCGTGTCGATATCGTTGAAGGTCTGCAGATCAGGCTCGTAGAGATAGGCCTCCAATGCGTTTTGCAGTGAGGTATCCGCCCCGGCAAGCACGCGATTGAGCCGCTTGAACACGAAATTGGCCTGCATGGCGGCGTTGCTGCCGTAATTGGGAAATCCGGGTGGCCGACCGACAGCAAGGCCGGTCTCCAGATCGCTCGCAGTCAAGGCCGAACAAAACACGAAACTGCCAGCGCGCACCGCGTGCGGTGCCCATTCGGCCTCCATCGGGTCGCTGCCTTGGGGATCAAACAGGGCAACCGGCTTGAGTTTTGAATCACCAGCCAGGACGATGGCGTCAATGCTGATCCTGGCACCGCTTAGAGGAAGCGTATCGCCAACCTCGACCGTGGTCCGCGCCGGTGGATTTTTCGGAAAGTGTTCCCGCCATACGAGCTTGAACTCGTGGTAGTCGGCGGCATCGGCCAGATGAACCGAGGCCTTGATTACGCGGTCAAGCGCGCTGCCATGCTCTTTCAGAATCTCGGCAAGCGTGTTGAGGCAAGTTCTTGTCTGCACCTCGATCAGCGCAGGGCCCATTTCGCCACGCACGGCATCGATGCCAACCGCATATCCCGATCCATCTGCCGGATAGATCGAAGAGGTGAAGACATAATCGCCTGCGCGCACCGAACCGGGCACTGGCTGGAGCTCTGTAGCGCGTCCTCTTTTCAAGCTGATCGAACTCATATCAGGGCCCTCCGGATGATTGCCTCTTTTTGCTGGTCGCTACTGGCCGCCAGCGCGGGTCATGGCGCATAAGCGATCAGGTCGTATTGAATTGTGCAGTCGGGCACCGGAAGCGGGCCTGAGGTTCCGAACACGCTGGTCGGCGGCAAATGCCCGACAAGCCGTTCATTCCAGGCCGCTTCGGCGCGCGGGATTTCATTCATATCCACGTGATGAATGCGGCGCTTGACGAGATTTTCAATCGACGTGCCGGCCACCTCGCACAGTGCCTCAACGGTCTTGATGACATATTCGGCTTGCAGGCGCGCGGGCGATGTGTGGAACGGAAATCCCGGATCGCCCTGCGCATCAGGCGCGAGGCCATTCTCAAAGTCCGTCGCCATCTGGCCAGACAAGAACACGTAAGGTCCCGCCTTGACGGCCTGCGATTCAGGGCCGAGGCGCTGGGGCGCATTGTTCATCCGGATCACTTTCTTGCGGTAGGGGCCCTTTGGATCAACCGCAATCACTTCGGACTCGATGCGCATCGGCAGCACCACCAGCGGCACCGGAATGATCACCCGTGCCGGGGGATCTTCGGGAAAATACTCAGCCCATACCTCGTCGACAACGGCGATGTCGGTCATATCGGTCATGTGCAGTTCGGCGCGCACCACATCGGAGAGCGAGCCGCCGGCGTCTTCCAGAAGATCCTTCATCCGGTCGAGTTCGTAGCGAAGCTGAAACTGAACCTGGTCTTCGGCATAAGGGAACGGACGATCTGGTAGCGTCTCGGGCAGCGGGCCGTCCTGATTGTGGGCGGTGGTGCCGCGGGTGAAGATGAAACCTCCGCCCTTGATCACTTGGGAGAAAACCGACCAGCCGATTGATTTGACCTGAGCGATCGGCGGCGATTTGGTCAATGTTACAGGCGTCATCGGCAGGGCAGCGTCTTCAGCCACATTGATGAGATCAATCAGCACCCGCGCATCACGCGCCGCCAGTTCCGGTGTGAACACCAGTGTGCTTGGCGGCGGCGCGTCACGGTCAAACCATTCGCGCCGCACCCTGAGCGCCATGTCAACGTCCTCGCCATGAAGGTGAAACGAGTTGATCTTCATGATGTGCTTTAAAGATGTGCCAAGTTCCGGTAGCCAATCGGCGAGGTTGCCGTAGAGATAGCGAAGTTGCTTTTCGATCAGCGATCCGTGAAATGGCATTCCCTTGTGGAGCTGCGTTTCAGCCGGAACCCCGGTCTCGGGATGAACCGCCATCTGTCCGCCGACAAAAATCAGATCGCCGGCCCTGACCGCGACCGGCGGCGCGTCGGCCGCTGCATTGGGGTAGCGCAAATATTTCAATTTGGATGTTTTTGCCATGATCGATATGCCTTCAACTGGATGCCCATAGAGTTCAATGTCGGTTGTGCGGAATTGTAGTGACACGCATCGGTCATTGGTCCGCATAGCCAATCAGGTCGTATTTGGATTGTGCAGTCAGGTACCGGCAGCGAACCGGATGCCGGTATGATGCTGGTCGGCGGCAGGGCCGCGCCAAGCCTCTCGCGCCACACCGCTTCAGCCCTTGGTATGTCGCTCATTGTTGAATGGTGGATCCGGCACTTTACCAGATTTGCCGACGAGGTGCCGGCGGCAGCGCAAATCGCCTCGACATTGTCCAATATGTACGCCGCCTGAAGCCTCGCTCCCGACTGGTGGAACGGGAATGCGGGGTCAATGCTTGCCTCGGGCGCAAGACCGTTTTGATAATCACTCGCCATCTGGCCGGAGAAGAACAGGTAGGGCCCCGCCTTGACCGCCTGAGGCTCGGGTCCGAGCGGCATCGGCGCCTGATCGGTTTTTATGGTCTGCTTGCGATAGGGCCCGGCCCGATCAACCGCGATCAGCTCGATCTCGATATGCATCGGCAATACCGGCAGCTTCACCAGTGTGATGATCCGCGCCGGTGGGTTTTCGGAGAAATATTCCGCCCACACCTCATCGACCGCAGCAAGATCGCTCATGTCGGTCATGTGCAATTCGGCGCGCACCACATCGTCCATGGTGCAGCCGGCATCGGCGAGCAGGTCCTTCATGCGGTCGAGCTCATTGCGCAATTGCAGATCGACCTGGTCGACGGCATAGGGAAATGGACGATCGGGCATAGTTTCGGCCAGAGGCCCGTTTTCGTCATGAGCAGTGGCTCCTCGCGTGAAAACGAGCCCGCTGCCCTTCAAGATTTGTGAGAACACCGCCCAGCCGATTGATTTAACCTGGGTTATCGGCGGCGCTTTGGTGATCTTGACCGCAGTGAGCGGCAGGTCTGCGTCCTCAGCGACATTGATCAGATCGACCATCACGCGTGCGTCGCGGGCGGTCAGCCCAGGCACCATCACCAGCGTGCTCGGCGGCGGTGTTTCATGATCAAACCATTCGCGGCGCATGCGCAGCGCCATGTCGATGTCCTCGTCATGCACATGGTAGGAGTTGATCTTGGCGATGTGCTTGAGCGAGGCCTGAACTTCGCCCAGCCGGGGATTCAACGTGTCGAACAGATAGCGCAGCTGTTTTTCGATCTTTGAGCCGTGAAACGGCATGCCCCTGTGCAGAAGCGTTTCGGGAGGAATGCCGGCAATCGGATCAACTGGCATCTGTCCGCCGACAAAGACGAGATCGCCGGCGCGCACCGCCAGCGGCGGCGCATCGGACGGCGCGCGCGGGTCACGCAGATAATCCAGCTTGTCAGCAGCGTTCATTTAGTTGCCACCGGTTGCTGGTATGTTACCGGCAAGCGCATCAATCGCGCCCCAGAAGGTCTTTTATCTCAGCGCAGTTGGGGGCCTCGTTGTAGTCCTGCTTGAGATCACCATTGCCAACCGGGCTCTTGCAGTTAAACCACACCATCGGGCTTTCCAGCACCTTGATGCCATGCATTGTATTGCGCGGAATGTGCACCATATCGCCGGGACCGACTTCGGCGGTTTCATCACCCACCATCATCTCCAGCTTACCTTCCAGGATCAGGACAAATTGCTCTTCATTGGGGTGGAAATGGGGTTCGGTCTCCTCGCCCTGATTGAGCGCAACGATACCGGCCTTGATCAGCTCGCCTGGGACCACCAGCCGCGCCGGGTCGGGGAAGTCCTTCCTGTCACTAACGCGGTAGAACGCCATGAGCTGCTCCTGTTGACGCGGTGACTCGTTGCTAATTTGCTTTTTCGACACCGCACTAGTCCGGGATATGCGCCATCAGGTCGTACTGAATGCAGCAGTCCGGCACCGGTAGCGGTCCGCGCCCCCGAAAAGTGCTGGTTGGCGGTATGCGGTCATCACCCAGATGTGCTCGCCACACGGCTTCCGCCCTTGGCATGTCGCTGAGGTCGGTGTGGTGGATACGGCGCTTCACCAAATTGGCGGTGCTGGTGCCGGCTGCCTGGCACAGGGCCTCCACATTTTTGAGGATGTAGCTTGCCTGCAACTTGGCGTCCGAGCCGTGGAACGGGAATGCTGGATCGCTCTGCGCTTCGGGTGCAATGGCGGTTTTGTAGTCGGTCGCCATCTGGCCTGAAATAAACAGGAATGGTCCGGCGCGCACCGCCTGCGGTTCTGCGCCCAGCGGTGTCGGCGCCTTGTCTGTGCGAACGATCTCCTTCTTGTAAGGGCCATTGGGGTCGACACAGATGAGCTCGGACTCGATCACCATTGGCGGGATTTTTGGGATCGGAATGACTACCCTGGCCGGCGGGTCGACGGGGAAATAATCTGCCCAGACCTCATCAACCGCGGCAATGTCGGACATGTTGGAGAGCAGGATTTCAGCCCTGACTGCATCAGCCAGCGTACATCCGGTATCTGCCAGCAGATCCTTCATGCGCTCAAGCTGATAGCGCAGTTGGAAGGCCACCGGATCATGGGCATATGGAAAAGGATGGTCTTCGGCCATTTCCGGCAGGGGCCCGTTTTCATTCTGCGCAGTGGTGCCACGGGTGAATACAAAACCACCACCCTTGAGGATCTGCGAGTAGACCGGCCAGCCGATCGAACTTGCCTGGGCGATGGCCGGTGATTTGGTGATCTTGACCGCCGTCATCGGCATCGCCGCTTCTTCTGCGATGTTGATGAGATCGATCATCACCCGTGCACCGCGCGCCGGAAGCTCCTCGACCAGCCCCATGGTGCTGGGCCCGGGGGCTTCGCGATTGAACCACTCACGCCGCACCCTGAGCGCCATGTCGATATCCTCTCCATGGAGCTGGAAGGAATTGATCTTCACGATCTGCTCGAGAGAAGTACCAACTTCGGCCAGTTGCTTTTCGAGATTTGTGTAGATGTAGCGCAGCTGCTTTTCGATCAGCGATCCATGAAATGGCATTCCCGGATGGAGTAGCGTTTCGGCCGGAATGCCGGTGAGCGGATGGACCGGAAGCTGGCCACCGACAAAGACAAGATCGCCAACTCTGACGGCGATTGGCGGCGCGCCGGCAGGAGCCTCGGGATGACGCACATATCTGAGCTTTGAATTATTCTGCTTTGATGTTGCGGCCATCTGATCTCCTTTAGATGCGGGCTTTGCGCCCTACATCGTCACCCCGCCCGAGCTGCGGTAGCTGATGCGCTGATAGATCGCCATGACGATCAAGAGCAGCATCACCTGGATGATCATGAAGGCTGCGAGCCTTGCTGAATGGCGTTCCATCAGCAGGAAGAACACCACCGACATGACCTCAGTGCCGTGCCAGTAAAGGAACATCACCGAGGAGAACTCGCGCATGAAAATGACGAACGACATCAGCCAGGCCGAGAAGATTCCGGGCCTCAATAGCGGCAACAGGATCAGATAGGTCGCTCGCCACCAGCTGGCACCGTGAATCCGCGCCGACTGTTCAAGTTCTGCATGGATCGACAGGCGCACCGAATAGATGGTGCGGTAGGCGATGAAGAAATTTCCGATCACATAGGCGAAAATGATGATCGAGAGCGTCTGGTACATCGGCGTTCTGATGAACGCATAAAGCACCATTACACCGAAGATGGCGCCGGGAATGGCGATCGGCAGCAGCACCAGCATGCCCATCCAAGCCTCACCGGTGCGCGATTTGGTTTGCGACAGGATGGTTGCAATGACGATGCAAATGGTCGCGGCAATCGAACAGGCAATCAGGCTGTTGATGATCGCCCGCGAGGTCACGTCCATGAGGTAGCCGACGGCATAGAAATTGTTGAGAGTGAATTGCTCCATGCTGAAATAGCCGGTCCATGTTTTTTGCAGACCGATCAGGAACAGCACCACGATTGGCATGACCACGGCGATCAGGACGTAAGCCATGGCGCTTGCGAATGTCGGCCACTTCCATTTGCCAAGCTCGATCCGGCGGGCGCGATATCCCTTGCCGGTAACGGTGGTGAATTTGCGCTCGCCAAGGAGTTTGCGCTGTAGCCAAATGCCTGCCGCCGCCATCAAGATCGCCATGAAACCGAGCGCCATGGCTTGTGGGACATCCTGCGGGTAGTCCTTCAAGAGCAGCCAGACTCGGGTTGAGATAACGTAATGTCCGCCCGGCACGCCGAGCGCGATCGGTATCTCCAGTGTGCCGATCGAAAACACGAAAACCACCAGCATCCCGGACAGCAAAGCCGGTCCGTTAATCGACAGGGTGATGCGGCGCAGCGTTTGCCATCCGCTGGCGCCGTGAATGCGCGCAACCTCCTCAAGGCTCGGATCCATTTGGCGGAACGAGGCGACTGCGTAGAGATACATGAAAGGCGAATAGAAGATGCCCTGGATCAGACACATGGATGTCAGCGAGTAGACATTCGGAATCCACTCCACCGGCACGCCCCAGTCAGTGATAAGACGAGTGAGCATGCCGGCGCGCGGCACCAGGATCAGCCGCCAGGCGATGGCGCCGACAAACGCCGACATGAACAGCGGCACGACGCACATCACTTCAAGAAAGCGGCGGCCTGGAACGTTGGTGCGTGCGATCACCCAGGCAAGGCTCACACCGATGGAGGTAGCAGCAAGAGTGGCGCCGGCAGAAAATATCAGCGTGGTGACGACATCGCGGCCGATCCTCGGGGCCCTGAAAAGGCGTTCAAAGCCCTCCAGTGAAAAGGCGCCATCAACCCTGAATGCTGCGTCGACAGCCATCGCCGCGGGGAAAATTATAGCCACGGTCATCAGCGCGGCGGTGACCCAGAATGCCGACAATTCAACGGAAGGAAGCCGCAGGATGCGCCGCCTGATGGGAGCGCTGTCGGCAGTTGCTGTCACGACGCCCTCCTCAAGAACCGATGCATACCTGCATATCGCATGCGGCTACTCACGACGTGGCCGGAAGGGCGATGGCCTTGGCCGCATCAATCGTCAGATAGACCTCAGCGCCTTCATCGAAGGCTGCATCACCGCCTGCTGTTATGCGCACCTCGCCAAGGCTGGTGGTGACCACCATTTCTGCCCGCTCACCCAGATACTGTGCGGTGTGCACCTTGCCCAAGATCACATTGTCGACTTGGCTCGGCCGGCTAGCGCTGACGCCAAACCACTCCGGCCGCACCAGCACCGCGACATGAGCGCCAAGCTCGACTGCACCTCCCAGGCACTGGATCACCGGTGCTGCGTCATCCTCACCAAGGCGGACATGGACCATGCCGTTTTTGCTCGATGCGGTTTCGACCAGAGTTCCTTCAAGCATGTTGGCAACGCCAATGAATTCGGCGACGAACCGGGTTGCTGGCTGGCAATAAAGCGCGCGGGCACTGCCGCGCTGCTCGATCTTGCCGAGATTCATCACCAGAAGTTCGTCACCCAACCCCATCGCTTCGGACTGGTCGTGGGTGACGTAGACCGCGGTAATGCCGATTTCGCGCTGAATGTCCTTTAACAGGTAGCGCATCTGCTCGCGCAGCTTGGCATCGAGATTGGAAAGCGGTTCGTCGAACAGCAACACCTTGGGCCGCCCGACAATGGCGCGCGCCAGCGCCACGCGCTGCTGCTGGCCGCCCGACAGATCGGTGGCGTTGCGGTCGCCGAGACCGCCAAGACGCACTACCTCGAGCGCCTCACGAACGCGTTCGGTAATGGTCTCGCCGCTTTCCTTGCGCATACGAAGCGGGAAAGCGATGTTTTCATAAACGCTCATATGCGGCCAGATGGCATAGGATTGGGCGACCATGCCCATGCCCCTAGCTTCGGGCTGCAGAAAGACGCCCTTGGGCACGCTGGTGACGATCTGGCCGTCAATGATGATTTCACCGGCCTGGGCCTGTTCAAGCCCACCAATGCATCTGAGTGTTGTCGTCTTCCCACACCCGCTTGGGCCTAGAAGGACGAGGAGTTTGCCTTCGTCAATCTCGAAGCTGACATCGTCAACCGCCCAAACGTCGTCATACCGCTTGCGCAAGCCCGACACCGTGACAAAACCAGTCACGTTTCAACCCCCTCGGAAACATTGACCCTGTGGTTGCGCTACCGGGCGTGCGCCCCAGCTATGGGCATAGGCAGAGATTTTCCCGGCGGCCGCACAATTGCCGCACCCCCCTCACCAGAATTGAGGAGCGAGGGGGGCGCGTTTAGCCAAGACCCGACACCTTCAAGAATGACGGCCGGGAGGAATCGAACGCATTATTTGAGGAATATCGATCCCCATTCCTCCTGCGCTCTGCGCACCAATTCCGGATCGCGCACCGTCTCGGCATAGTCAGGCGCAAAGGCGGCCTCGAACAGCGTATCGGCATCCGGGGTGGTCTCCGGTGTCGAGCTTGGAATGCCCTTGCGACCTGGTACCCGGCCTTCGTTCTTCTCGAAGATCGGCTGGCCGACTTCGCTTCTCAGAAAATCGATCCACAGCTGGGCGGCATTCGGATTCGGCGCATCGGCAAAAGCAGCCGTTGCCTGTTCCTGAAGCATCACGCCCTCTTTTGGAATGCCGGTACGGATCCAATGATTGCCTTTGGTCCATTCCACATTTGCATCCGCCGAAACACCCATCGCATAAAGTGGACGTTCGCATGAGGCGAGCATTTCCATGCCATGCAGTGAGGTCGATGTGATGATCAGGTCCTGCGCCGCCAAGTCCTCGAAATAGCCATCCGGCAGACGGCCCTTGAGGAAATGAAACGCCAGGGCGGTCGACATTTGTTGTGAGCCATCATTGATCGCCATCTGACCCTTGAGTGCCGGGTTCAACAGATCGAGCCAGCTGTTGACTTCGATGTCTGCCATGCCCGGGCAGGACGAATTCCACATCGGCACGAACATGTACATGTCGGACGTCCAATAGGGCCGATCGTTGAGGCCGATCTTTTCCGGCAGTTCCATGTACTTGTAGTTCGGCGAATCGTAGACCATCAGCAGGCCACGATCGCGCGCTTCCATCAGCCAGGTGATCGCTGGCATGGTGGTCACGTCACCGGAAATCGGAATACCGGCGCCGGCCTCGGCCTCAATGCGGGCGATTGTGCTCGGCGTGTTCTGAATTTGATACTTAACGTCGAACTCGTCCGGCAGGCAGTAATATGCTTTGAAGGCCGTCTCGTGGGCGTCTTGAGTTTCCGGCGTCTCGAAGATGGATGAGACCACCAGCAACTCACCTTCCTTGGCCGCATATTTGGCCCTTGGGTCGTCGCAAGCATTTTGCGCTGCTGCACCACTTACGGACACCGCCAGAGCCGCGGCACCGAACACCGCAATCATCGCGGAGTTGCGCATCCTGGCACTCAAATAATTCAACATGACTTCATCCTCCCTGGTTAGTTCTGATATTCAGCACCGTCAGTTTGTGCCGGCCGATACGCGCCCTCTGGCGATGCTGCGCGTGGGGCAATGGATTATTTTTGGACATTCCTCCATTGCGCGCCATCAACCTCATTCAGACGGTCAATCTTTCGGTTTCAATGATCGCCTCACAGGTTATTTCGATCTTGCATCTTGGAAGACCAAGTGCGGATATTTGGATCAACGTGCTGGCCGGGCGGTTTTTCTTGAAAAATTTGAACCGCTCGTCTGAAGCCGCATAATATTCCTGCAGATTGAGCACGAAGGTGGTCGACGTCACCACGTCGTCAAATGTTGCGCCGACATGATTGAGGCCGATGCCGATATTCTCGCAAGTGTGGCGGATCTGGGTGCGCATGTCGTCGGTATCGACCGAACCGTCGGCCTGACGCGCGGTCTGACCGGACAGGTAGACGTGGGTGTGAGTGTCATCGGACACCACAATTATCGGCGTGTAGAGCAACTCCCCTTCAGGGCACTCTTCGGTCTTTTCGATCCGTGCCCACAGATTGGGCGGATTGATAAACATACGCTTGAGCATTTCGCTCGCCTCCCTGTTTTATGGCCAAACCTGCTATCTTAGGTTTGTATTTTGCTTTTCTTGCCGCACTAGCTGACGCACAGGCGTTCGGTTTCGATGATTGCCTCGCAGTTAATTGCTATCAATGTTCCTGGAATACTCGCCGATGAAACCTGAATAAGCGTGCTCGCCGGGCGATTGTTCTCGAAGTACTTGAATCTCTCGTCGGAATGGCGATAATATTCTTTCAAATCAAGAACATAAGTCGTTGAAGTGACAACGTCATCATAGGTAGCGCCGACGTGATTGAGGGCGCGGCCTATGTTTTGGCAGACCTGCCCAATCTGGCCGCGCATATCTTTGGCGCCGTGCTCGCCACTCGCCAGCCGCGCGGTCTGTCCTGACAGATAAATGTGAGAATGTGTATCGTCAGCGATGACGGTGATGGGAGCATAGAGGAGTTCGCCATTCTCCACTCTTGCCCACATATCATCCGGGTTTAGAAAGTATCGCTCGACCATTACGATGGCCTTTTTTGTTGATTTGTTGGGCTGTCAGCTGGTTCTTCAGCTTTGCTGGCTGCGCCCAATACCGCAGTCGCACTTCCCAATCCCTGGTCTTGACCATCACCGTATGAACGCCAGGCATCTCGGATATGCTCGCGGATCAGTGCTTCAGCGCGCACGCCATCACCCTGTTCGATCACATCGATGATCGCCATATGCTCGTGGTGGAGCTGACTTTTATCGTGGCTGGCGGGGATCACGCCTGCAGACCAGATACATCTGTATCGGAATATCCAGCGGCCCACGCCATGCGGTGCAGCAAAGTGCTGTCGGCTGAATCCACCAGCAGTTGGTGAAGTTCACAATCGGCGTTGACGAAATTCGGATTTGCCGGGTGCGGATTGGTTGTATCAATGCCTTCAAAACAACCGCGCAGAGCCTTGATGGTTACCGGATCGGGGCACACGCTGCCAGCTTGCGTACAGCAAGCGCCTCGACAACTTCGCGTATATCCTAGGAAGATATTGAGCATACTATTAAGGACCCACGACGTTCCTGAAACTCCACCATCGCTTCCTGGCTTAACCGCAAAAGCGCTGCGCGGATTGTCGTTTTTCTAACGCCCCAACCCTTAGCCAAACGGCCTTCATAGAGCCTCTCACCGGCACACAACTCGCCGGCTACAATCATTTTCCGCAGCGCCGCATAGCACTGCTCGGTCAAGCTCTGATGGGCAATTTCATATGTGCGATCGAGCATATTCATTAGGATTCTTAATGTAACGCCTTACATCTGAAATTTCAAATATAGTGTATCATGCAGAAAGTGCCCGTCAAGGCCGTATGGTTGCGCATGCATCCGCTTGGTGCAGTTGATCGAGGAGGAAGCGCTCTTATCGCTTCGATGTAGCTGCCACGAGCGACAAGAGAGCTAGCGCAATTTTTTCAGTTCGTTCAGTCGAAAATGAACGCGCGAGCGCTAATCTGATACCAGTTCAACACGTTCAATCGTCTGATTGCGCGGCCAACATTAATCACACCCAGGTTGTTGGTGTGCTGATGCTCACGTGTGAATTGTGAAGCTGTTATTGAGTAATCAGGGTCGCGTCTATTTGGACTGCAAGCTGCGAGATCGGTCCAGGACCTGGAACGATTACGCAATCGAATGCCGGCAAATCGGCATCAATAAACATGGACCTGACCACTTCATAAATCTCCAGGTCACGTTCATCCCGCAGATAAACAACGGTCTTGGCGAGTGCCTCCAGGCCACAGCCAGCGCTAGCGCAGGTTTGTTGAAGTCGGTGCCAGGCGCACCAGATTTGCGCCGGCACCCAGGGAGCGCTCGCCTTGTCCTCAAGCGCGCGGATAAAACCTTGCGCGTGCGTATCAACCGAGGAGGCATCCATGGCCGGATGGCCGTCCGGTCCGAGCCCGGACATTCCTGCAACAAACATCAGTGGTCCTGCGCAAATCCCGGCGGGGCCGGCATGGGGTGGATCACACACCCAGCCCACGTCACGCCGCACCAGTTTTCCAGGGATCAGCGCCGTGGGCTCGATTTCGATCCGGCAGCCCTTGTGGCCAACTTCATCGAACCCCACCACACAAAGAGCCGGTGCCTGCTCGCCAAAGAAATGCTCGTGAACCCGATGAAAGGTCGCCAGATCGCGCAGATCACTCAGATAAACCCGGACATGAACAATGTCGGACATTGTCATGCCGTGATTTTTCAGCGTCTGGGCGATCTCATTGTAGATAAACCAGGATTGTGCCGCGATCGGGCCGTCTCGGGAATCGGGATGGCTGCGCCCCGTCGCTAAGAATCTCCCTTCTTCTAGAATGTCATCGAATGACACCACTGAGGGCATTCCTGGTTCGGCCGTCTTGACCGCGATGTGGCCAGCCATGAACACGAACGGTCCGCTCGAGACGGCCTGCGAATAGATTGATGCCGAGGGAAGGCGTTTATCATCGGGGCGGGTCAGGATTACCCTCTCGCCAAGATTGTCCGGGTCCTCCACGTCCACAGCAATACTTTCTATGCCGATCCAGCGCCCGAACTGGCTGCCGACGGCGGAGGCGCCAAGGCCGCTGCTTGGGGCGGCGGCCGGCTGGCGGTATTTGCGCACGCGCTCGTAGACAGGAAAAAAGCGCTTGTCGCGCTGCCACATGCGTTGATGCAAAATCTGATCATCCCGTGTTCCTGCGGCTTCAAGAATCCGGCTCAAATTGTCATGTGCGGCCCATGCATCGGCTGCAACACTCCCTTCCAAACTATCGATCAGCGTGTAGTTTTGAGCCCGCTCGGCAAGAGCTTTGGGCAAATCTGAATAGCGCGCCGGGGCATGTCCAAGACGTCCTCCGCGGACGCCGGACACAAAGACGAACCCTCCACCGCGTACCGCGACAGGGTAGTGCGGCCACGCACTTGCTGGCGCGTCCATCTTAACCGGCCTGCACGGGCTTGAACGAAGTTGATCAGATACACTGCTTTCGGAGGTTGTTTCGCTCATTGCAATACGCCTCTCGTTGGATCTGTAATTTGATTAGCTACTTGTGATAGAACTGGCAGCATTCTTCGGTGATAGTTCAACTGGGATCGCTCGGTTGTGATTCCGCGCTTGTGTCAAACGCGCCACTGGTAATGAACAGCGATTGCCACGGCACGGAGCGCACATGAGCTTTCGCCAAGCTTTCCGCCGCCTCACCATCTCCAGCTTCGATAGCGTTGATGATGCCAAGATGTTCTCGGTGGAATGGCCGCAGATCATGCTCACGTACCGCGATTGTTCGCAGTCCCATCATGTGAATGCGGATATTGAGGGTGGAGAGGTTTTTTTACCAGCTCTTCACTGCCGGATGCCTCGACGAGCGTTTGATGAAAAAGGTGGTCCGCCGAGGCAAATTCAATACGCTGGTCATTCAGACTGGACTCGTCAATCCCGGCAAAACACTCTCGCAATTCTCTGACTATCTGTGCACTCGCCCCATTTGCCACCCTGCGTGCGGCCAGCCCTTCAAGCACCTCGCGCATTTCAAGAAGCTCGATCACTTCCTTCATCGTTGGCAGCGCGACGTAGATGCCCTTTCTCGGTTCAACAACGAGAATGCCGTCCCTTTTCAATTGATGGATGGCCAGGCGCAGCGGCGTTTTGCTAATTCCAAGCTCGATCGCCATTTCCTGTCCGTAAATCCTCGTCCCAGAGGGGAAGTTTGCCCTCTTGGATATCGCGGACCTGATCAGTGATGCTGTCTAGATTGAAACGGGTCATCTTCTAGAATCTGAAATTTCAACTGTGCAACTCGATACCTTTGTCCGTCCACACTTGTCAACCAGCTGCCCGCACCAACCCATTGAGACCGACTGCATGTGAATGGGTACGCTCAGGAATTTCTGCTTGGCCGAGATAATCCAAATTGACCGCCCATGTGAGGTTGGTCCCCCGTTATCAGTCAAAAACAGCAGTCTGGCTCGGCAATGGTGATTTCGGATGTTCTTTTTCGTGTTCCGTCTTCTTTGGGTCATTAGCGGAAATACGAAACCTGAGTACATGAAGTCCTATCTACCCCCAAGAGCATATATGCAGTCGCGTGATACGTTGCGAGGATAGTCAATACTATCGGAGATCTTCCTCATTCCGCAGTCAAACGCAGCGACACAGAGAATTTTAGACGGACTGCACCCCCGAAGAGATCGTTGAGTGATTACAGGTCTTCGCCTCAGACGCAGCGATTAAGGCGATGCGCGCCCTCCAAACTGTGATCGATAGAGCCGAAGAAACCAATTCCATTGCTCGAATGAACGCGGCCGAAGTGCTTACCGCAATCCTGGAAGCAGTCGAGGATCACGCAATTTTCGAGCTAAAGGAAAGTGATCGAGAAGCGCCTGCGCCACTGCTCCGCCTGTTGCGGCGGATCGCAGACCAACCTCAAAGGACGGTTGCAGAGATAAGAGCCCATGATCTTGCGATCGCATCCCCAGCTCTCGCTCTCCTGTGGCGGGCAGCGATTTAGCTTGATTGGCTTCAAATCGAGGGGACAGGGCAAAGTGCAATCACAAGGGTCTGCGCACTCGGTGGTCTGCGCCCCTAGATTTTCTCCAATGATAATGAGCGTCCGGCGCTGACAAGGAGACGGACGATATGAAGCGGAGCAGGTTTGGCGAGGAACAGATGATCGCTGTGTTGAAGGAGCAGGAAGCGGGGATGCCGACGGCGGATGTGTGCCGCCGTCACGGGATCAGCCCGGCGACCTTTTACAAGTGGAAGTCGAACTATGGCGGGCTTGAGGTGTCCGATGCCCGGCGGCTTCGTCAGTTGGAGCAGGAGAATGCGCAGCTGAAGAAGCTGCTGGCGGGCTCGATGCTGGACAACGCAATGCTCAGGGAGATCAGTGCAAAAAGTTCTGACGCCCGGTGCCGGGCGTGGACCGAACGACGGTGCGCTATATCAGCTGCCGCCCTGACGACACCGAGGCGCGGACACGTATCAGGGAACTGGCCGGCGAGCGCCGCCGGTTCGGCTGTCGGCGCTTGCACTGGCTGCCGTGCCGTGAGGGATGGGTCATGAACCACAAGAAGTTCCGCAGGCTGTATCATCGGGATGAGTGCTTGCAGGTTCGTCGCCGTGGTCGACGACTTCAGTCGGGAGTGCGTGCGCCTGATCGCCGATACGTCGATCTCCGGCGCAAGGGTCGGTCGCGAGCCTGATGCGGCGATCTTCGAGCGAATGGCACGATCGTCAGCGACAACGGCACCGAACCGACCGGCATGGCGATCGGGCGCCGGTCAAAGGAGCGCAATGTCGAGTGGCACTCTATCGCGCCGGGCAAGCCCTGTCAGAACGGGTTCATCGAGAGCTTCAATGCGCGGCTCAGGGACGAATGTCTGAACGAGACGATCTTCACCAGCCCGACCCATGCCCGCCGGGAACTCGAAGCCTGGCAGCACGACTACAATCACTTCCGGCCTCACTCGAGCCTCGGGGACAAAACCCCGGCCGGGATCGGGGCTGGATCAACCGGCAAACACGGTTGTTGCCATCACGCCCAGCGTTGGGCCTCAAAACGGGCACAGGCTCTAATTGTAGCTGGTAGAAACTTAGCGCTCAGATCAGAAGGAATCATACATCTCGTTTCTTCCTCATCGGAGGCAATGAACCATCCTCAGATCAAATCGGGAAGACGGTTATTGGGGCCGGACCCTAGTGGCGACGGAACGCAAGATAGGCAGGCTTTCGTCCTGCTGCGATGGCTTTAGCCTCATAGCGGGTCGCCGGCCAGTCAGAAGGCCGGTGACGCCAATCCGCGGCACGCTCGGCCAGCCATTCGAATTCCTCGCCGGCATAAAAGTGTTCCATGATCCAGCGCTGGTAATCGGCAATGTCACTGGCGATGCGCAATTGTGATTGTGGCGCCATGACCCGGGCGAGGGAGGCGATGGTGCGCTGCTCAATCAAGCGCCGCTTGTGATGCCGGGATTTGGGCCAGGGGTCCGGAAACAGAATGAATATGCGCGCCAAGCTTTCCCGGGCCAGCCATTCGAGGAGGTCGCGGGCGTCGTCGTCATGTATGCGGACATTGGTGAGACCATGATCCTCGATCGCAGCCAGAAGCTTTGCAATGCCATTGACATAAGGCTCGGCGGCCAGAAATCCCATGTCGGGATTGTTCCGGGCCTGCCAGATCAGGTGTTCGCCGGCGCCAAAACCAATTTCGAGCCAAACCGCCTGAACTGGGGATGTGAATAGGCGCAGTGGGTCAAAGCTACCGAATTCGCTTGGCGGTATCTTTAGCTCCGGCAGCTTTTCGGCGAGAAGCCGCGCTTGGCGCGACCTCAGGCGGTGGCCGCGTTGGCGGCCGAAGGTTTGTAGCCTCTCACGGCGGCTTTCAGCTTGAGCCATTTCATTTCGCGCATCGCAAGCGATGGCCCGATGTAATTCAGGTGAGGGCGGCCTTGATGGCGTCAACGAGGTCAACCCGCTCCCAGGAAAAACCGCCATCAGGCTCGGGTGCGCGGCCAAAATGACCATAGGCCGTACTACGCTCATAGATTGGGCGACTAAGCGACAAGTGCTCGCGGATGCCGCGCGGCGATAGATCCATGGCCTCTGCAACCGCGCCTGCCAATTTGCCCGGGCTGGTGCTGGCACCTTCATTCAGACGCACATGGATCGATAGCGGTTTTGAGACGCCGATCGCGTAGGCCAGCTGAATGAGACAACTGTCGGCGAGCCCTGCCGCAACCACGTTCTTGGCCAAGTATCGTGCGGCGTAGGCAGCGGAACGGTCGACCTTAGTCGGGTCCTTGCCGGAAAATGCTCCACCGCCGTGCGGTGCCGCACCGCCATAGGTATCGACGATGATCTTGCGTCCGGTCAGGCCACAGTCGCCATGCGGTCCACCAATCACGAACTTGCAGGTGGGATTGACGTAGAACTCCTCTTCTGGACACATCCAGCCTGATGGCAGAACCCTCTCGACGACAGGGCGCACTATCTCGCGCACCTCGTCCTGACTGGCGTCCTCGCGATGCTGGGTCGATACCACGACTGATGTCGCGCGCACTGGTTTGCCGTCTTCATAAAGAAGGGTTACTTGGCTCTTGGCATCCGGGCCCAGCCGGTCTTCGGCGCCTGAATGGCGGATCCCGGCGAGATCGCGCAATATGTGGTGCGCGAGATGTATCGGTGCCGGCATGAGTTCTTCGGTTTCACGGCAAGCAAAACCGAACATCAACCCCTGGTCTCCCGCACCCTCATCCTTATTGCCGGCAGCATCGACGCCCTGAGCAATATCGGGTGATTGCCGATGAACGCGGCAACATACTTCAAGGGTGTTCCAGTGAAATTCTTCCTGCTCGTAGCCAATTTCTCGAACGCACCGACGGGCGATAGCATCCATGGCGTCAGCGTCGATTGAATCAGGTCCGCGCACCTCACCTGCCAGTACGACAAGATTGCTTGTTGCCAGCGTTTCGACAGCAACACGCGATTGATTTTCCGCAGTGAGAAATGCATCTACAACCGCATCAGAAATGCGGTCGCATACCTTGTCGGGGTGTCCTTCCGCGACGGATTCACTGGTAAACAGGTAGGAGTCCATTGGCACCGGAGGCCTCACATCATTGTTGGATTATTGGGTCGCAAATGTTTAGAGTGGCGCAGAATTTTCGCAGCCCAAGCGTTCAAGGTCAAGAATTGCCGCCGGTTTCGTTGCTACTATCGGTAGACGAAGTGGTAGCAAGAGACCGGGTGAGATCGACAACCGCGCGACGGATTGCCGACTGGGGAATTTGAGTAAAGTGTCTGAGTAGAACAAGACTTTCGGTACTCTGCGTCAAGTCGTTGATCTGGGACTGGCCGGTATCGGTAAACCCTTCGAGTTGATCCTCTGTGATGTCAGTTGCCTGATCAAAAAAGAACGAGACCGGTACACCCAATATTTTTGCAGCCTGCCACAGGCGACTGGCGCTGACCCGATTTGTGCCCTTCTCGTATTTTTGCACCTGCTGGAAAGTCACGCCAAGCTTGTGGCCAAGTTGTTCCTGACTCATTCCGATTAGGGTCCGCCGCAGACGTACCCGCCCTCCAACGTGTTGATCGATTGGATGAGGGTCTTTGTGGGGCATTGCTTGTTCAGCTTTGAATTATAACGATATCACATTGATTTGCTGCCAACCAACCAGTTGAGCGACGATCAAGGAATCAGGTTGCGCTGCAGACTTGTATCCGACATTCTCCAATTAGAACGCCATTTCGATCATGCTGCCGCTGTTTTGCGTACGGATCAATCCTCTTGGGCAGGCTGTGTCGTGGTTCGGACATCCGGTTCGTGAACGGGCGCGATTTATCGCTGCTGCAACGGGCTTGAACCGGAATTCGGTCTGAACGGCACCCGCCGGGTCAGACCCGTCGAGCCGCTTGCGCCCGGGTTTGATCGCCGACACCGTCATGCCGGTAGCGCTGGGCGGTACCGGGGGCGCACGGAGCCGTTGGATGGACGCAGGGATGCGGGTGAACAGAGCGCCGCCGACAGCCGCCTCGGCCGGTTGCAACATGATGGCTCGGGCGTGGCGGACGACCCGCGCTCCGATCCTGATGAGGCGGGTCCGCAGGCCGGTCGGCCGTCTCCTCCGGCAGATCGGCGCCCTGCAGGAAGACACCGGGATTGCAGGCCGATGCATGAAGCTGAAGCCGCACCTCGTTCCGCGCCATGACCCTTGCAGGAAAGATGCGTCCGATTGACCGCCTGCCTGCCTCGACATGCCGTTCGGCGGTGCCGCGCTGGTTGTAGAACCGAATGATCCGGTCCGGCTCCATCGGCGGGTTGGTGACCACGAAGCCGATCTTTGGGAAGCCGATCTTTGGGAAGCCGATCTTCGGGAACAAGTCACCCGGATGCCGCTCGACCTCGGCGACGACCCGCCATGGTTTGTCCCGTGACGCGGCCCCGATACGCGAAGTCGCCGCAGATGCGCCACACATGGGTCGGCGGGCGCCCCGCGGGGCGCTTGAGCACAGGCGCAATCCTGCTTTCCGGAACAGCGGTCTTCCCAGGCCGGGATGGCGTAGGAACAGCCTTCCGCCTCCGGTGTCTTGTAGAGGTCCGGGACGGCAAAAGCGGCATCGGCCCGGAAGAACCGCATCAGCTCACGATCCGCATATCGCGCCAATACCGGCTTGAGCACATTTTCCCGGCCATCGGCGCTGTGAACATTGCCGGGGCGCAATGAACGGCGTTCGAGGCGGCCAAACCGGTTAAGGACGAACAAAGGGTGATGGCACATGCAGCCGAAATGCCCGTTCCAGGCGGTGCCTTCCTGAGCGTCACGGGTCTGCGCGTCATGGGGCGGGCCGACCGAACCGTCCATGTCCGGTGTGATCCATTCGGGCGTCATCGCGGCGTGAGCCTGATCAATCCCCCGATCGATCCATTGACCGGATACGTCCGCCGGCGCACCGCGATTGTCGGCGGCCGCCGACAATCCATCGCGTCCCGGGCGGTCGGCGTCGTTTACGTCCTCATGGCCACCGAGGCAGCCGAAGACGGATTGGCAAAACAAACCCGTCATCGCGTGCCGACCGTTCTTGCCGGTGCGCGGATCGACAGGCTCATGGCCATGCCCGTCAAGCCGAGCGCGTCATCAAGCCCGCGGCAGGCCGACAATCCGACGTCGGTGGTGATTCCGCAACCGTGGAACGCGAGCTTCAGGCGGCGGTCGAAATCGAGCCGAAGAGACCCGTCAACCGATTAACCCGCCGGGTTCGCCATATGCCGCGCCCCAAAATGCGCTCAAGACATTGGTTCTCATCACAGAACCAACGATCAATCACATCAATCGCAATCGCCCGCTGCGTCGTGTTCCTGGCGTCCGACAACGCCGGTTTCATCACCGGTTCGACGATTTCGGCGAATGGCGGTCAGTTTTTCAGCTAGACGTTCAGGGTCGGGCGCCCATTTATCCTCGAAGCAAAAAAATGAACGGGCGCGCAACCGGGATGCAACCCGCTTGAAGGCAGTTTCATTCACCTTTGCGCGCACCGCCGAAACAATGTCGCCATGAGGGCGGCAGAACGCCTTGCAAACCCCGCGAACCCCAGAGCATGATCTGCGTTTTGGCGGAACACGAACCTCTGGATGGCATGTCAACACCCGGCGAAGCAGCGGCCAGTTCAAACACCTGCCCGTCGACCATGAGCCCGACCGCGTTGACGGTCAGCCCGCTCACATACCGGGCGAATGCCGCCGCGACAAGTTCGTTCCTGTTTACGCCCGCGCCGTCCACCGCCGCTTGCGCGTCCGGCTGAGCATGTATGACACGTGCAACATCCGGTCTGTAGACCGAGAACCGCTCATTGCCGCGGGAAGTCGAGAGCACGACGGAAACATCGTCACCCAAAACGCGGGATCCCAGAAGCTCCAGCAGAATGAAATCGTCATTCGTTCTGAGCAGGCGCCAATGCAGATTTTCCAATTGCGATATGCTTCGCCATTCGCTTATCGGCGGAACCGACCCTTCCAATGGATCGCTGCCCGGAAACGACGGCGCGAAAATGCCGCGCTCGGCGGCCGCTTGCCATATGCGCGGTTCCCAACGACTCTGATCGTCCGCATCCCGTGTTCCGCGTTCATACCACGCATACAGTCTTGTTTCGGCGGAAGAATCTATGGTGCGATACGCGTGATACGAAGTCATTATGAACATCGCCGAGAATACGAGCGCCACAAACGATTTGGCGCTGAATTTCGACACCGTGACTGAAGCAATCGCATATGTTCCGGACCACGCCATCAGTGAATACACAAGATAGCGTGGAAACGGATTGTCGGTCAGGGACGAAGGGTCGTCACGTGTCACAATGGCGGCGCCCAGGGGCGCCAGACAAAACAGATAAAACGCGAACGAGGCCCGCTTGTCCGGGCAGGCGAGAAAACCGCGCCTGACGATGCCATGGACGAAGACAACCCCCGGTAGCGCGAAAACCGGGGCAAGCGCCAGATAGCCCCACAAACTCTTGCCCAGGACGGGTATGAACGGCATCATGACGAATTTCGCGCCATACACGATCCCCGACAGCAGGCTCTGTCCGATTGAAGCGGTTTGGTCGGTGCGAAAGACCGATTTCCCATGCTGCAATACGAAAAAGTAGTAGAGAACGATCATCAGCGCGAAGACCAGCCCCCAAAGCGCGACGCGCCGAAAATCGATCGGACGGGACAGCAACAGGATGACGAGAACGGGAACGAATACGAAAAGCCCAGGAGAGTGGGTGAAGGACGCGACCGCCGCGATCGGCAGCGCCATGAAATCGCGCTTCCTTGAAAACAGCCAATAAATCAGCGCCGCATAGAGTAAAAGGAAGGGATATCCGACTGCCAGAGTAACCCAGTAATTTGTCCAATGGGGAGCGAGCAGGATGACGCCGAACGGGATTACAAGCAGGAAATTCCCGATGAGCGTAAAGCGCACGGCGAATACGAAGGCACAGAGTATGCAACTACCCGCAACGATCAGAAAGGCGAAATCGACCATCCCGAACAACAGATAATGAACATAGGAAATCAGCCGCCCGGATAATTTCGCATGTGGATGATTGCTGATTGAAAAGAAGTAGGCGATCTTCTCGAAAACGGAGTCGACATCCAGAAACCGCTCCATGAATTGGCCGAGAAAGAAAGCGGTGTCGTCGCCCCACCACGGAATATTGTAGCCGTTGCGAAACTGCATGTGGATGAACGCGACCGCCAGCAGCGCGATGACGACGAATCCGACCGCATCGAGCGAGGTCTGCGACTTGTATTGTCCCGCAAAAGGATCGCGACGCGCGTTGGACGCTCAGGCGAGGGCGCAGGAAGACGCGCCCGGACGGCACGGCGATGGGCGCAATCGCCACGCCGGTGTTCGGCTGCAAATCCCATATCAATGCCAACCGGCGCCACGGCTTCGTCCGGACATGGATCGTCACCGACGCCGCCCGGCATGACGGACGCGTACCGGGCGAGCTTCCGGATCAGGCGAACACCGGCTCGACTGCCACCGGCTCGACTGTCCGGGCGGACACGGCGTATCGGTCGCAGAAGAACGATAAGAAAATCGCCCGGGCCGGGCTGACCCCGAAGGTCCATTTCCGCCGTCCGCCCGGCAAGCCGATGCCCGTGCATCACGAGAGGGCCAATGCCGCACGGTCGAAGGTCCGATCCGCGATCGAACATCCCTTCGTCGGGATGAAGACACGAATGGGGCTCTTCGTCCGCACCATCGGCATCGACCGGGCGAGGGCCAGGATCGCAGTCAACATGAAACGGCTCCTGATTCCGGGAGCGCAAAGGCGCCGTGGCATAGCCCGGCCCCGGCGAAACCAAATCCCGAACCACAACCCAGGCAAAGGGCCGACCCGCATCACGGCCGTAAATGCGCTCTCGTCGCCCGATTCCAGGCAGCAGACAGGGGTCGGCAGGGTGTCCATTTATTTCTGGGCGAATATTTATTCATAGATCACGTTGATGCCTGCCTTGTGGAACACCTCCGTCGCTTTACGCGCCTTGGCATCTTTGCCCGGGGGTTTTGTTCCCGCCAGCAATATAGCATCATCTTCATCCCCACCATTCGGCGCAGGCATCCCATGCAACACAAAGCTTTTTCGTTCAACACTGATGGTCCCGCCACCGCCATTGCCTCTGTGGCCGTTGGCGTTGTTGTGCAAGGTCAGGATAAAGGCAGGCTGTCTGGGGCGGAGATTTAGCATTAGATCGGTAAACAATGGCGCGGGTTTGGTCACCATGTGCCGGCACGACTTTGTGCCCCTCTTAAGTCTTGGTCTTGCCAAAATTTCTATTGGGGTCCTGCTTGCCGTGGAAATTTCGCGTTTCATTCCCCTCGACCGCAACAATTGTGCCGCCATATTTGAAAATCGAATAAAGAGCAGTGTCAAAGGCCGAAACCTCGTTGTCCGGGCAACTGACCAACCAACCGCTCATTGCAGCTCGACCGTAACAGCCGTCAATGAGTGGAAATTATTTCTACCGGGAATTGCTGTGGAATCATAAATTGGGCTGGAAAATGTTGTTCGCGATGGTAAAATGACTCGAATCAATGTTAATCTTGATACGGTGATGAGGCTTTACGTGGCTGGTCATGTGAGAGGTGTGGTTTAAAAAACGGCGCGATTGCGTTCCAAGAGTGCGATATTGCTTCGCGATGGGGGAGAAATTGCTACAACTTCAGCCAATAAAAAAAGACCAGACGGAGATTCTTGAAGACGTCTTCGAGATGGCAGGCGAGGTTAAGTGGTTTGATACTGTACGTGGATATGGTTTCATTATTCCCGACGAGGGCGGCCCTGACATCCTCATTCATTCTTCTTGTTTAAAGCGTGATGGTTACCAAGCGGTGGTGGAAGGTGCCAAGGTTGTCTGCGAGGTCGTAGAAGGCCCCAAGGGCATGCAGGCAATGCGTGTGCTGTCGCTGGAGAATGGAATTCTCCCCCGTCCGATGCCGGCTTGGCCTGTTGCCCGAACCCGGGTGATGGTGGTGCCGACCAGTGATTTCGAGTGGGCGGTTGTCAAATGGTTCAATCGGGTACGCGGTTACGGATTTCTGACGCGCGGCGAGGGAACGCCGGACATCTTCGTGCATATGGAGACCCTGCGCCGGGATGGCGTTCCCGAGTTGATCACTGGTCAGCAATTGCTGGTCAGGTTCGGCGAAGGGCCCAAGGGCCTGATGGCGGCGGAAGTGCGGTTTGGCGAGGACGACGAGGCGGAGATGGTCGATGTCGATCACCCCGACGCCGATTACGAACCCGAATAGTCGCGGCAATTGCCGGTGCGCTTGCACCGGCAATTGCCGCTCCCGTTGATGGTGAGGGGCTGAAGCCCTTCACCATTGAGGGCGCCTCCGGTGCGCATCACTTCCAGGTCGAGATTGCAGTTTCCCATGCCGAGCGCGCCAAGGGGCTGATGTTTCGCCGCTCGCTTGCACCTGATCGCGGCATGCTGTTCGATTTTGGTGAGGAGCAAAGCGTGTCGATGTGGATGCGCAATACCTATATTTCACTCGACATGCTGTTTGCCGGCGCCGATGGCGTGATCCACAGCATTGCTGCGCGCACCGAGCCCTTTTCGGAAAAGACGATAAACGCCGGCAAGCCGACCCGCTTTGTCCTAGAATTGCCGGGCGGCACCGCGCGGCGGCTCGGCATTGCCCCTGGCAACCGAATGCTGGTGCCGCAGTAGTAAGTTGGTGCGGGGGAGGGGCAGGCGCGGGCTAGCCGCGGACCGTTTCGAAATCCTACAGCCACAGATCGACAAGACGCAGTTTCTGTTCAGGGAAAATATCTAGATGCACCATTTCTGCGTAGCATTGGCGCAAATTGTCCGATTGCGCGGCACGGCCCGGCGGCAACAGATAGGGAAACACCGCCTTGTCGCCCTGAACCAGATAGATGAATCGCATGAAACCTGTCTCCCCGGATCATCGATAACGGTGCGGGTAATATCGATGTCTGCGGCATTTACGGCATGGTGCGACCGGCGGCCTGTCGAAAGAAATATCACTTGCGCAACATCGGGCCGTGGGACAATCAACCAAGCAGTGTTGCTTAAGTGTTTCGCGACGCTGAGGTTCAAGCCACATGTCAATTGCCGGTTGGCTCACATGTTCGGGCTTGCCGCGCGCGCCTCAATCTGCGATGACCCCCGGCAGAATCCCGCGATTCATCCTTCGGTTCGGGGCGTAGCGCAGCCTGGTAGCGCACCTGCTTTGGGAGCAGGGGGTCGCAGGTTCAAATCCTGCCGCCCCGACCATCCATGTGGCTGCAATATTGCGGCATCGGCCCGGCCATTTTCGAGCGTGCTGCAATTGTGGCATAACACTGTTCTGCTGGGCTTTGCGCCTGTCTGCCCGACCAGTGATCGCAATGAAAGGCATCGGCATGGACGTGCCTCAATCCCCTGAAAACAAGAAGATCGCCGTCATTGGAGCAGGCGCGGCAGGACTGATTTCGGCCAAGACGATGATGCAGGCCGGCTTCGATGTTACCGTGTTCGAACTCGGCAGTTTCATCGGAGGCCTGTGGGACTACAACAACGACAACGGTTTTTCAGTTGCCTACAAGAACCTGCACATCAATACCGATACCTATCTCACCCAGCTCAAGGACTATCCATTCAAGAAGGGCGTGCAGGACTATGCCCATCACACCGAAATGCTCGCCTATCTCAGGGGTTATGCGGAAAATTTCGATGTCGACAAGCTGATCCGCTTTCACAGCAAGGTCACCAAATTGACGCCGGTGCCTGAGGCAGAGGGCGGCGGCTGGGACATTGAGATCAATGGTTCGCAGACCAACCGCTTCAGCGCCGTATGTGTCTGCACCGGGCATCTGCATCTGCCGCGCTGGCCGGACCTGCCAGGCACGTTTTCCGGCGAGTTCATCCATGCCGCGAGCTACCGCGATCCAAAGCCCTATGTTGACCGCCGCGTCTGCGTCATCGGCTTTGGCAATTCAGCCCTAGACATCGCCTCCGACCTTGCCCATGTAGGATCGCGTGTCGTTGTCTCGGCAAGGACCGGCGGTTTCATCTGGCCGAAATATGCCTTTGGCTATCCGATGACGCGGCTGGCGGGCCGCATCCACGACCTGCCGCTGCTGCCGCTGGGCGCCAAGATGTGGCTTGCCAAGTTTCTCAACAATCTCGTGGTGCGCATGGTGTGGGGCCGCATGTCGGACTATGGCATCAAGCTGCCCGAAAAGAGGGGGCATCCCTGTTCCAACCAGTTTTTCCTCAGCCAGCTCAAATATGGCCGCGTCACACTGAAGGGCGGCATTGAGGGCATCAATGGCCAGACCATCAAATTCAATGACGGCTCGGCCGAGGAATTTGATGCCCTGATCGCTGCCACCGGCTACAGCGTTGAGTTTCCATTCCTTGATTCAGACCTGCTCAAGAATAAGGACACCATTCTGCCGCTCTACAAACGCGTTGTGCCGCCCGATCTGCCGGGGCTTTATTTCGTCGGCTATTTCAATCTCGATTGGGCCTCCAACCCGGTCTACGAACAACAGGCGATCTGGGCGCGCAATATCAAGCTTGGCGTTTGCGGCCTGCCCACATCTGAGGAAATGTGGGAAGAGGTGGGCGGGCGCCGCGAAATGATCGAGAACAAGTTTCACAACGAACCGCGCATGAATCTCGAGGTCGAATACGGCCCCTATGTGCGCGAGTTGAAGCAGGCGCAAAAAGCGTCGGGCGCAAGCCGGAACTCCCGTGCCGCTTGATCCTGCCGAGAGCGCTTTGCGCTCGTTCCTGTTCAGCCCCGGCAGCAATGAAAAAAATGCTGCAAAGGGCAGCTGAGAGCGATGCCGATGCGGTGATCTTCGATCTTGAAGATGCGGTCGCCGAAGCACGCGCGCTGGTGCGCGAGCACACCGTGCGCTATGGCGCCGCACGGTCGGTCTATGTGCGCGTCAATGCCGTACCCACGGGGTTGCTCGAAGATGATCTCGCCGCCATCTGCATGCCCGAACTCGCAGGTATCTGGCTGCCCATGGCCGAAAAGGTCGAGGAGGTGAAGCGGGTTGATGAAGGGCTCTCACGCCTTGAAGCCGAGTGCGGCATGGCGGTTGGTGAGGTCAATCTTTTGCTGAGCTTGGAGACCGCACGCGGTGTCCATTTCGCCTTTGAACTGGCATCCACATCAAAACGCGTCACCGCACTATCTGCCGGCACTGCCGAGGGCGGTGATCTTCACGCCGAAATGGGCGGGCTTGTGGTCTGATGAGGCTGGCACAGTGCCCCATGTGCGCTCAAGCGTTGCCATTGCCGCCCGCGCGGCAGCATTTCCTGCATCGTCGATGGCGCCTGCACCCGGCTTGATGATGAGGTGGTGGCCGCTTCGGCAAGAGCCGCACGCGATGCCGGCTATACCGGCAAGATGGCGATCCATCCGCGCCACATCGCGCAGATCCACGCAGCTTTCGCGCCAACGCCGGAAGAGGTCGCCCACGCAAACAATGTGATCACGGCTTTCACCCGAGCCGAAGCAAAAAGTATTGCCGCAATCAAGGTCGGCGGGCGCATGATCGACTATGCGATGGTGGTCAATGCCAGGCGGGTGCTGGGGCAGGTAGGCCTGACAGGGCTGGGGGGGGTAACGAGCCCGGGATGAACCGAAAATGAGTGATCAGGATATGCCGCTGTCCGGACTGACGGTGATTGATTGCGGGCAGGTGATCGCCGGGCCCACCATCGCCATGTTGCTGGGCGATTTCGGCGCCGATGTCATCAAGGTCGAACAGCCCGGCGCCGGCGATCCGGTGCGCCAGTTCGGCAAGGCGCGCGATGGCGCTTCGCTTTTCTCTAAGCTCCTGTCGCGCAACAAGAAATCGATCACGCTCAATCTGCGTGATCCCAAGGGACAGGACCTGCTGTGCCGCCTGATCGAGACGACCCAGGCTGATGCGCTGATCGAGAGCTTTCGCCCGGGCACGCTCGATCGTTGGAACTTGGGCTATGAGCGCCTCAAGCAGCATGCGCGCGGCCTCATTCTGGTGCATCTTTCAGGCTTCGGTCAGGACGGCCCTTACCAGAATCGTCCGGGCTTTGGCACACTGGCCGAGGCGATGAGCGGTTTTGCCGATATGACCGGCGAGCCTGATGGCCCGCCCACACTGCCGCCCTTTCCGCTGGCCGACAATTGTGCGGCTCTTTATGCCGCCTTTGGCGTGCTTGTGGCCCTGCGCGCGCGCGCGCATAGGGGCGGCGAGGGGCAGGTGATCGATGTCAGCCTACTGGAATCGCTGACCGCCATTCTCGGTGTCTATTTCGTCGAATTTGACCAGCTCGGCGTTGTGCCAAAGCGTCAGGGCAACCGCTCCGCCTCGGCGCCGCGCAACACCTATTTGACCAAGGATGGCCGCTGGGTGGCGATTGCCGCCTCAACCCAGTCGATCGCCGAGCGCCTGTTCAACGTCATGGGCCAGCCCGAACTTGCGCAAGACCCGCGCTTTGCCACCAATCGCGACCGGCTCGCCAATGTCGAGGCGATTGATCAGATCGTCGGCGACTGGGTGGCGCAGTACACCCAAGATCAGCTTGTCGAAATTCTGGCCGATGCCGAAGTCGCGGTCGGTCCGGTAGCCAATGTCGCCGATCTGGTCAACGACCCGCAGCTCCTGCACCGCAAGACGCTAACCCGCGTGGCCGACAGCGAACTCGATCAGGTGCTGATGCCCGATGTGCAGCCCAAACTGTCACAAACGCCGGGGCGTATACGCTCCGCCGGTCCGGCGCTCGGTGCACACACCGATGAGCTCCTTGAGACCGTTCTCGGCCTTAGCGGCGATGAGATCGAACAGCTGCGCGCCGACAAGGTGATTTGAAGCTTTTTTGGATAGGCGGCACCAGCCCACTCCCCCTCAGGCCGCCGATGCCTTCTGACGCGGATGCAGTCAGCCCGGCAGGAACGAATAGGCATCGTTGAGCGCGACATTGCCTTTCCAAACAAAGTTTGCAGCTTGCCATCGTTGAAGGCGTCGAATGTTTCGGTGCAGCCGCCGACAAATTCACCGGCCACAAAGATTTGCGGGATGGTCACCATCCCGGTGCGCTCGCGCAACGCATTGCGAATATCGCCGCCCCAGTTTTTTTCCTGATACTCGAGACGCTGTCAAGATCGACCGAGCGGTACTCAATGCCGTAATGGGCGAACATGCGCCTTAGCGACCAGCAGAATTCACACCATTCAAGCGCGAACATCACCACCGGCTGATTGCTATCGCTCACCATCTCCTCAACGAAGTCGATGGCCTTGTGGCGGTCGGTGCGGGGAGCGGCGACCGGTGCTGCGTCCCCCTCGGCCGACGGCGGTGCGCCGGCATCGAAGTGGAAGGTGGGGTCAAGCGCGAAATCTCGATTTCCTCATCGCTCATATCGACCGGAATGTCCTCGAACAGCACGGTTGAAAGATAACGCTCGACGGTATCTGGCAGCATGCAAAGAATTTGGGCGCCGGGCTCGTCGGCGCGCGCGAAAGTGGCACCAACAGTGATGCCGGTAAATGTGCCTTCCTTGCGCGCAATTTCAAGCGCATTATCGCCCGCGATCGGCAACACCTTGTCGATCAGCTTTGCTTACACCGCATCCTCGACCAGCTTGGGAATGAAATCCGGGCTCCAGCCCTGCATCAGATGCGGCCGGAACAGCGGATGACTCATCGCCGGTCCGCCGTCGGCATCGCGGCTCTGTTCAATGCCGCTGCCCAGCACCTGCGAATTGTCGAGCTCACATACGATAACCTCGACCTTAGGGCGCTCCTTTTTCAGCACCCACGCAACGCCCTTCAGCGTGTCGTCGGTGCCAGCGCCGGTGGCCCAGTAGTCGAACCGCTTCCGTTGTCAACAACCGCTCGCGCCTTTGCGGGCGTGCCGATACGGCAAGCAGTGCCGCGCGTTTTTTTGACGGCGGCAGCGGCACAGGTGCACCCTCGCGCAGGACGGTCAATTCGCCCAGCACATTGATGGTGATTGGTGGAATTTCCCCGCCGTCCCCTTGACCCTCCCCGCTGCAAAATACTGAGGTCATACCAGTTCGAAACCGTGCGCAACAGCCGCACCGCCGTGCGTTGCACCCGATCAGACAGGGGGGTCTCCAACAGTTCAATTGACCTGATTTGGCAAAGCGCCTATTCCCTGAACCGGTCGAGCAGTCCCCGGTCAAAACGTCAGAAAGTTGATGGTCGCAAGGATCTACAAACCCGCCAAGACGGCAGTGCAGTCGGGCGTCGCGCGCACCAGGCGCTGGGTGCTTGAATATGAGCCGGCCGAGCGCCGCCGGCTCGAGCCGCTGATGGGCTGGACCAGCTCCGGCGATATGCGCCAGCAAATCAAGGTCACCTTCGAGTCCCGCGAGGAGGCGATCGCCTACGCCAGACGCGAGGGCATCGAATTTGAACTTCATGAGCCCAAGGCGCGCAAGAAGCGCCCGAAGGCCTATGCCGACAATTTCAGCTTCACCCGCCGTGAATTGTGGACCCACTGAACCGGGTGCCGGACGCCGGGTAGGGTGCTTCAGGCAAAGCGCGGCGCAGGACGGTGGTTCTTGCGATGCAGGCCGCAAGATGCATGTTCACCACACATTGCGCGCCACGGTCCCGTAGCTCAACTGGATAGAGCGGCGGACTTCTAAGCGGAGGGGTCTGGGGCGATAAACAGGTGGAGGTACAACAGGTTAGGTAGATGGACGCATGCCGCGAACCGTTTTCCGAACCGTCCCGGCCCCGTAGCTCAGCTGGATAGAGCACTGGCCTTCTAAGCCAATGGTCGCAGGTTCGAATCCTGCCGGGGTCGCCACTTTTACCTGTATTAACAGGGCGTTAACCAGGTTTGAGGCATCTTAACGTTCGACATGAAACTGAAAATTTTGGCCTGTGCATACTTTTTCCCAAGAAACGTTCCAAAAGATTTCTGCTGTTGCACACGACCGGTCACGTGTGTCAGGCGCGACCCATCGCTTCTATCGGTATCCAGCTCGCTTTTCTCCCGCGTTTGTCCGCGCGTGCATTGAAGAATTCACCGAGCCTGGCGACCTAGTAGTTGATCCCTTTGTCGGCGGAGGGACAACCGCCGTAGAGGCGATGCTGGCCGGTAGGCGTTCGTTTGGGAGCGACATCAACACACTCGCCACCTTCGTCAGCCGCGTCAAGACAACGCCAATTCCCGAGCATGAGCTTGACCAGCTACGGCTTTGGTATGAGTCACACTTTCACGACATCAAGGTGGCTGGAAGCTCAGGTAAACCATCGGACTGGACAAGGCTGGGTACTTCCGAAACGTGAGCTGCAGCGCAACTTGGCGTCATCAACGGCTTATCCAACTCGCGCTAGAGAAGCTTGAGCTGCTACCAAATGAGAAATGTGAGGAGTTTGCAAGATGCGCCATCCTGCGTACCGCGCAGCTGGCTCTGGACGGCAAGAAAACGCTGCCTTCGATTGACGAGTTCCGGGCGAACCTGCGGCGGGTCTGGCAGGAGATGGTTGGGGACGCTCATGCATTCTCGAAGATGAGTGGCCCGCAAACGAATGCACCGCGGCCATTCATCGTTCAGCAATCAGCTTCGCAGATCCACGAGCACGAGTTCTTTAAGGCGAACGGCAGGCCCAAGTTGGTGGTCACATCGCCCCCATACCCAGGGGTTCACGTCCTGTATCACCGATGGCAGGTGCGGGGCAGGCGGGAGACGCCGGTACCATACTGGATCGCAAACCAACTAGACGGTGACGCTGAGCGCTACTACACGCTAGGCAACCGCCATGAGAAGGAGCTGAGGGGCTACTTCGACAACCTGCAGCGGGCGTTCGCTTCAATCGCCCGTCTCCTTGGCCCGGACGGGCTACTTGTTCAGATGGTTGCGTTCGCCCAACCTGACTGGCAACTTCCACGATACCTAGAGGTCATGGACGATTGCGGCCTGTGCGAGTTGAATCCTTCAGAAGCATTGGGAGCCTCCGACATCGACGAAACCAGCCGCCTCTGGCGCGATGTGCCGAACCGGAAATGGCACGCGTCGATGCAAGCCAAGCGATCGGCTTCCAAGGAGTTGGTGTTGATACACCGTAGTGCGCGACCTAAGCGTCATCTTGTTCAGGGTCTACATCAGCTTCGTTGCGATCGCTGAGTAGGTTGATGATCGGGAGTATCATCATCGACAGAGCTTTCGTTGAAGCCTGAACCCGCTTCTCCAAGGTCTTGCTGTCCTCGTCTTCAGGGCTGTCGTGTATCAGACCCAAGCCGATAAGGACCATCGCGACCTTGAACTGCTCTTTCTCTTTGAGCACATCGGCGGTTCCGCTCGCGGCTCGCTTCAGCTCATTGAGTAGATAAAAGTTGTCCGCGTTTACATAGAAGTCATAAACACGACGCTCGTCACTAGAGTGCACTTGTTCAATCTTCACACCCGAAAACTTGTCGAACTCGTAATCCTTCCAGGTAGGTCACGGTGGTACATTGCTTGGGATGCCAGCGTATAGAGGCGGATTGCTGGGGTTGATTCTCGACGCTTGTCCTTGTTAAAACCTCTGCTCGCAACTACTCTGACAGCGACATTAATGACGAGGACCCGAGGGTGCACTTTTCTTTTTCCGAACGTGATCTTGATTTGATCCAACTCGAAGAACTTCACGCTGATAGCGGGTATTCGGATTGGTTCGCTGCAAGGATCGGATTGGAAGGCTACGAGTTTGTTTCCGCCCGTCACTCCGTTTCAGCAACGGTGGACGGCGCGTGCGGTGAAACTGATCTCCTAGCCTTCTTTCAGGGAAACGGGTCCAAAGTCGCGGTCTTGATCGAGGACAAGATCTCAGCCGCATTCACCCATCGCCAGGCCGAGAGGTATACAGAGCGTGGCGGTGATCTAGTTCGAAAGGGCGAGGCGAACGACTTCAGGACGGCGCTTGTTGCGCCCCGACAGTACCTAGATAGTAGTGTCCCCCAAGCTGCCCCTTGGCACGAACGGATCACGCTCGAAGATATAGCTGCGTGGTTCAAGGATCAGCAGGGGCATCACTTCCGGTGGCGTTTCAACGCGATGAACGCAATTCTGCAGAAATGCGCGCGGAACACTTCGGCATCGAAGAAGGATGCGGCACGTTTCAGCCGGGCATTCGCGCAGTATCTCAAGGACATGCATGCGCCAAATCTCTGGCACAAGCCTGGTCAGGACCCGGCCGGGCCGATTATTAATTTCCCTGGTTCCTCTGACAGGAAGATGATGTTGTGGTGGAAGTTTAAGCCCAATCAGATGACGCTTTATCTGAGGGGTAAGTATCAGGGGTTGGCGGAAGAGCTCGAACTCCCTGTCGGGATTGATCTCCAGCTGGCGGGTGAGAATGGGCAAAAATCGCGCGAACACCTCGTTGCTTCAGTTCCACCGGTCGAGTTCGCGGTGCCATTTGAGGAACAAATTTCGGTGGTGGAAGACGCTCTTGACGCGGCACGTAAACTCATCGGCGTTGTTCCTCGGCTTGAAGCGCTTCTGGTTGCGAAGAGCTGATTCAGTCGAACACCCGCTCCGACTGCTCGACCCACGGCAGCTCCGCCACGCCGCAGAGGTCGAAGATCGACAGCGCCGTGGGCTCGCGCCGCAGGACAAGCCGTTCCAGCATTGATGGTGAGAGCCAAGCCAGCCGGATCACGCGGCTGACATAACGGTCGGAGATGCCTTCCTCTCTGGCGAGATCGGCGATGGTGGTGACGTCGCCGCGTTCCAGCCTGCGCCGCCAGTCCCAAGCTCGGCCGATGGCGCGCAGCAGGCGGGCATCCTGGCCGCGTTCCATGGCCACTTCGATCTCCTTGGGCGGCAGGATGCGGAGGCGGCCGCCGCGATTGCGCAGCGTGAGCGGGATGTGGACGCGGGGGTTTCGGGCTCTGCCATCAGGCCACCTCCTGCTTGGCTTGGGCCATCAGCGCAGCGATTGCGCCTAAGCCCTAGTGGCGCAGATCGACCGCCAGTCCAGCATCGCTGGCCGTAACCCGTGCAACCAGAAGCCTGACCACGCGCGCCTGCTCGGCCGGGATCAGCGCCTTCAACATGAAGCCCATGGTCCTATGGGAGCGACGGGCGATGGCGGCCTAGCCGAACGGCGCGGTACACCCGAAATTTCTCCGGAAAACTCCCAGAACCCGGGCGCCAGACATCCCGGCAACCCAAGAGTCGGCCTCCAGAGCCCTCACACCGGGTTCTTCAAGGTGTCCAATTGGCAAATTCGCGCGCTTGCACCCTGCCGGCGACCAGCTCGGCAGTGGTCGTGCGCAAGGCAGCCCCCAAGTCGCGGAATATCTCATGGCGCGACAGCCAGAAGCGCGCCATGTCACCAAGATTGCGATGCTCCTGCCAACACTCACGCGGGTAAGATTCGTACAGAACCCTGAGGTCGAGGGGAAGGCTGGAACGATTGCCCAGAACGAGCAACGGATCGATTTCGGGATGGTTGGCGGTCATCGCCCTTCCTTAGATCATTTTAGGCCGGAGCGAAATCGCCATCGGCGATTTCGTACCATGCCCTAGCGGGCGGCGCGGATACTACTAGAGCATTTTGAATCTAATCGCAGTCGTATCCGGATGCGGTGAAGAGGTTGCGGCACTCGTCCGTGGTGAGGGCGTTAATGATGTCGGCGACGGCATGCCCTAGGTCTGGGATCGTGCGGCATGCGGCCTGTCGCAGGAGGGCTTTCAGCTTGGCGAAGGCGTGCTCGATGGGGTTGAAGTCCGGCGAGTACGGCCGAAGGTAGAGGAGGTGCGCGCCAACCGCTTCGATCGCCTCACGCACGGTGCTGAGCTTGTGCTCTGGCAGATTGTCCATCACCACAATGTCGTTTGGGGCGCGCTCGGGAACCAGCACGCGCGCGAGGTAGGTGGAGAAGGCGTCTCCGTCCATCGCGCCATCTTGGTCGAGAAACCGGTCTCGTCGATGAAGATCAGCCGGTCGGGATCGAGATCGGGCTGACGCTCGAACCAGGCGCGCCGGCGCTCGGCAACGTCGGGCCGCTCCTGCTCGGCCGCATGAGTGGTCTTTTTTTGAACGTGATGTCGCGCTTTGCGAAGAAGTGCTACACCGTCGACGGGTAGACGCTCACGCCTTTCTCTGCCGCGAGCTGCGCGGCGATCTCGGCCAGCGTGATGTCAGGCACGACCTCGACCAGACCCAGTATGAAGCCCTCGTAGGGATCGAGCCTGGAGCGGACCGGATGGCCTTGCCGTGCCGGCTCCACGCTCCCGCTGCGCCGCCAGAGCCGATGCCATGCGCCCGCCGTGCCGCTTCGCGGTGGGACAATCCCGCTTCGATCGCCTCCACGACCCGTGTCCGCAGATCCAGCCCCAACGTTCGCCCCATGACCCACCCCGCAAATCAACTTCGCAACAGCTAATCACGACAGCCTTGGCAAGCCGTTACCGACTCGGTAATCGTTCAAACTGCCCTAGGGTCCGGCCCCGATAACCGTCTTCCCGATTTGATCTGAGGATGGTTCATTGCCTCCGATGAGGAGGTAACGAGATGTATGATTTCTTCTGGTTTTCCGGTTCTCAGCGGGCCCGGATCGCGCCGCTTCCGCCGACCGCCGCTTCTGCCGACCGATATGCGCGGGAAGAAGCACGTTGATGATCGTCGTGTGCCGAGCAGGATCGTCCATGCGCTGCGCTGTGGCGGTCGCCGGACCGACTGCGCCGATATCCACGGGCCGAAGAAGACGCTCTGCAACCGCTTCGTCCGCCGGGCCGCGCGCGGATACGGGAAGGTGTCTTCAGCGCTCCTGCAGGCGCTGAGGATACGCCTGACCGGCTGTTCATCGACAGTTCCTGCATCAGGGTTCATCGCTGCGCCGGCGGCGGAAAAGGGGGCCTTGGCTCCCATGCCCCCATGGTATCGGCCGCACCAAAGGCGGACACAACACCGGGCTCCACGCCGTCCGCGACCACAAGGGCCGCCCGTGTTTTTGTCAATTGCGTCCTGCTCCCGACGCCCGGAAACGTGCATGATTGCAAGGTCGCACAGCGCTGCATCGAGGCCATGCCGCCATCCGCCGAACCTGTCGCCGGCAAAGGCCGTGACGGCCGGGAACTGCGCGAACAGCTTGAAGATAGCGAGAACGGTGACGCCGGCGGTGACTGTGGCCGAAGTTCGGCAATCAGCCGCAGGATCTCGGCGAACAGGCCCCTTGGCACCGCGCCCTCGGCCAACAGGAACGTGACGTACCGGCCGTGTGTGACGATCCCGGCGCCGATCTTGATCGGCGTCTTATTCAGGCCGGTCGGCGACCATCGCTTGACCGCCTCCGGCAGACCCGGCGTCCGCATGAAGTTACCGGGATTGCAAGCGAGCGCATGAAGCCTAAGCCGCACAATCGCGTTCCTGCCTTCCTTGATGTGCTGCCCGACCGTGCCGCGCCGGTTGCAGAAGGCGACCACGCGCCCGGCAGGGTGGCTCAGCCTGGTGACGATGAAGCCGACGCGCAGGACACATTCGCGGCAGGCCAGCAATCCGGCGTCGGTGGTGATTCCGCAACCGTGGAACCCGAGCTTCAGGCGGCAGTCGAAATCAAGCCGAAGAGGCCCGTCAACCGGTTCACCCGCCGGGTTCGCCATATGAAGACATTGAAAAACACGAAGTCGCGCTTGTCTGACAGGCAACCTCCAAACTGTTGTGAAGCAGCCCGACCAGGGCTTGCATAAACGCGCCCGGACCGTCACATGGGGCCCCATGTCAATCATGCGTCTGTAGCGCGGCAGGGAAACAAACATCATGGCGGTTACACGAGACGAGGTGCGGGCAGCACTTGAGGCGCTGGCGGCGCCCGGTACGGATCAGAATATTGTCGAGCTCGGGCTCGTGTCCGAAATCGTCATTGCCGGTACCCGCGTGTATTTCGCCATCACCGCGCCAGAAGAGCGCGCAGGCGAGTTCGAACCGTTGCGTCAACTGGCCGAAGAGACGGTGGCAAAGCTTGATGGCGTGGAGGTGGTGCGCGCCTCGCTGACGGCAGAGCGTGCGCCATCACGCGACCGGGCTGAAGAAGCACCTAAAGTCCCGCCGCGCACCGCACAGGCGGGCCAAGCCAATCCGGCGGCGCGCCATGCGATCGCGCTTGGCGAGGTCAAGCACATCATCGCCGTCGCTTCGGGCAAGGGCGGTGTCGGCAAATCGACCACGGCGGTCAATCTGGCGCTGGCGCTCAAGGCAAAAGGTCTTGCCGTCGGCGTGCTTGATGCTGACATTTACGGGCCGTCCATGCCGCGCCTTCTGGGGATCAAGGGCCGACCGGAACCGGGCAGGGGACAACACATCAAGCCGCTGCAGGGCTATGGCCTGTCGGTCATGTCCATGGGTTTTCTGGTCGACGAGGACACACCGATGATCTGGCGCGGGCCGATGGTGATCTCCGCCATCACCCAGATGCTGCGCGAGGTTGACTGGGGCGAGCTCGATGTTCTGGTGGTCGACATGCCGCCCGGTACCGGAGATGCGCAGCTCACCATGGCCCAGCAGGTGCCGTTGGCCGGCGCGGTGATCGTTTCAACCCCGCAGGATCTGGCGCTGATCGATGCGCGCAAGGGCCTTGCCATGTTCACCAAGGTCGAGGTGCCGGTGCTCGGCATCGTCGAGAATATGAGCATCTTTATCTGCCCCCATTGCGGTGAGACCTCGGAGATTTTCGGCCATGGCGGCGCCAGGGCCGAGGCGGAGCGGCTGGGTGTGCCGTTCTTGGGTGCGATCCCGCTCGACATCGCCATCAGGACCGGATCGGACGATGGAAAGCCGATTGTCGCCATCGACCCGGCAGCGCCCCATGCGGCGGCCTACACTGAGATTGCAGACCGGGTATGGGCAGACCTTGAGGGCACGAGCCAGCGCGCAGCGCCGCGCATCGTGGTCGAGGACTAGATTTGATGGCCGACGCGCGTACCGACTGGCCAAATGAAGTCAGGCTCACCAAGGACCGCTCCGCCATCGCGCTCATCTTCGATGGCGGGCGGCGCATCGAGCTTGAGGCGGAATATCTGCGGGTCAAGAGCCCGAGCGCCGAGGTGAGAGGCCACGGGCCGGGCGAGGGCATCACGGTTGCCGCAAAACGCGATGTGCTGATCACCGGGCTTGAACCGGTCGGCAATTACGCGATCCGCATCACCTTCGATGACGGCCACGCCACCGGCATCTATTCCTGGACATATCTTCAGGAACTGGAGACCGACCGGGCGCGCATCTGGGGTGAATATCTGCAAGAGCTCTCGGCCCAGCGCCTCAAGCGCGACCCGTAAGCAGGGCAAAAATCCGTCCGGTAGCCCGTGTTCTTTATTCCAGTTAGTGGCAGAGAAGGGCGACCTTTTCCGTCACCTGGATTCCCGGATCTGCAAGGCCGGCCACAGTAGCGTAGTGGTTGGCGCCTTCAATCACCGTCAGATCGGTGTGCACGCCATGCTCACCCCACAAATCGACGATCACTTGAAATTGTCGAATGAATTCAGAGATCTCTTCCCATCCGACAATGGCCGAAAGCCAGGTGCCAGAAGGTGCCGGCCAGTTGACCGGGCTCAGATCGTTGGCGTGTTTTTCGTCAAGATGCAAATTGGCATTGATCGAGGTCGAAACAAGCGGCACCAGATCGAATATACCGCCAATGGTCACTGCCGCGCGCACCGACCGGTGGCCGCCGCGCCCCTCAAGATGAGACCGGTCGCCGGCGAGCAGCGCCGCGGCAAGCTGACCGCCCGACGAATGCCCGACCGCCACGATGCTGCGCCCGGTATGGGTTTCCAGCCACGCGCAGCAATGGCGCATATCCTCGGCGATCTCATCCAGCGTTACATGCGGACAAAGCAGGAAGGAGGGAATGGCAGCAGGAATGCCATGTTCATTGGGCCCTCCGGCAAAATGACTGAACCAGCTACGATCGACACGGTAAATCGATCATCCTGAAAAATAGCCGGATAGTGGATGCCCGTTCGGGTTTTCAGATAACCGTAAAGGGCGGTCCGGGCGACATGGGCAGCGCGGGTGCGGTTGAATTCGGCCGGCGTATCGAGCGTGGGTATCGGGCTGTTGTCGAACCCGATCGCCAATGCGCGTCGCAGATTGCGCCAAAGGCCATGTGCGCCGTTTCTTGCTGCCCGGGCCACGTTCCAGCCTGTCCCGGATACTCGCCAACGGTCTAATCGTGCGTGTGTGAGCAAGCGTCTTAACTGACCTTTGCGAACCCGTATCGAACGAATCAAATCGGGACGCAAAACGTCATGCCATGCGGAAACATCCGCGGGAGAGGATAAAGGCCTGAAACCGATACAAACGATTCGCGCGCGCGAAGGGAAGGAAGGGAAGGTCGTTGGGCCGAAACCCGCACCCTGATGGTCACCCTACCGGTGCCGTGGTTCATATTCGCCATTGTCGTTCACCGGGTTGCCAAGGATCTGAACGCAATGTCGCTCCCAGGCTTTCCAGTTGGATACGACATGGCCGTCCAGGGTTCTCTTGCCATCTTCGTGGTGCTGATTTTTCCTCAATCGGCTGCAAGACCGGATTGGCGACGAATTCAATCTGCGCGGCGAGGAGCAGGGCACATGGCAGAAAACGGCAGAAGCGACTTCATCGGTAATCTGCCCAAGATCTACGGGATGTATACGGGTGGATTTATTGGCTTCATTTTTCTCATGGCGGTGCAGGAACAGCCGGGTGTCGGGGCGGACATGATCGGTATCCTGTTCGTGGCATTCACCATTGTCATCTATGCCGGCATCGACCGGCTGTCGCGCACCATGCAGGTCGGTGCGTATTATGTGGCCGGGCGTGAAGTTCCGCCGGTGTTCAATGGCATGGCGACGGCAGCCGACCGGCTGTCGGGTGCGTCGTTTGTGGCGCCGGCCGGCGCGCTGCTCGACCGGCTCACCCGTCATGTCCACATTCCGGAGATGAACGGCGAGGGCTTCCGCCTCAAACAAGGCCGCCGCGGCACCACAAGACGCCGAGATCGAACTCCCGCAAGTCAGCCAAGGCTCCAAAGCCTGTTCCGCCCGGTGCCGGACGTTTGCTCCGGCCGACTGGTGGAGTCTTGCTCCGGCGTTGACAGCACAGCCGTCGTATCTGGGAAATGAAGTGGCGAATAACGCTTGCCGCGCTAACATAGACATGAATGCAGGGTGTGATCCGAACAGATGGACTCATACGGCCACGCTCTCGCACCGCATGGGCAATGGTGAATTTCAATGAGCACCGAAATAGACACGAAAAATCCAACCGAGCCGGTGAGCTACGGCCCGCGTCCGGGAACAGAGGCCGGTGTGGCGAGACTGCCGAGGCGAATGCGTGGTGTTTTGGCGCTTGATGATTTGGAGGAGCAGGCGCGCCGTCATTTGCCGCGTCCGATTTTCGGTTATGTGTCGGGAGCATCCGAGACCAGTTCATCATTGCGCGACAATCGGAATGTCTTCGGCGAATACGGTTTTCGTCCGCGAACGCTGGTCGGCGTCTCCGGCCGCTCAAGCGAGAGGACCCTGTTTGGCCATACTTACTCAGCGCCATTCGGCATTGCGCCAATGGGTGCGAGCGCGCTTGTCGCCTATCGCGGAGATCTAGTTCTGGCCCGCGCCGCAAGAGATGCCGGCGTCGGCATGATCATGAGCGGATCGTCATTGATCCGTTTGGAGGATGTGGTTGCCGAGGCGCCGGACGCCTGGTTCCAGGCTTATCTGCCGGGAGAGCCCGACCGCATTGCAGGACTGGTCGAACGGGTGGCGGAAGCCGGGTTCGGCACGCTTGTTCTGACGGTCGATGTCGCCGTGATGGCCAACCGGGAAAACAATGTGCGCAATGGCTACCGGACACCGATGAAATTCGGCCCCAAGCTCGTTCGGGATGGGGTCACCCATCCCGTCTGGTCGCTTGGCACCTTTATGAAGACGATCGCCAAGCACGGAATGCCGCATTTCGAAAACTCCCATGCAACGCGCGGCGAACCATTGATGTCTTCTACAGTGCTGCGCGATTTCGGCCGTCGCTCTCATCTCAACTGGTCGCATCTGGAGCAGATCCGAAAACAGTTCAAAGGCAGGGTGATCGTCAAGGGCATTTTGACGGGTGAAGATGCCGGGCGGTCGCGTGAAACAGGCGTTGACGGCGTGATCGTTTCAAACCATGGCGGGCGCCAGCTCGATGGTGCGATTGCACCGCTCAGGGCATTGCCTGAGGTAGCCGACAATGCCGGTGATATGGTGGTGATGATCGATGGCGGATTTCGGCGCGGCACCGATGTGTTGAAAGCGCTGGCGCTGGGCGCTGATTTCGTGTTTGTCGGCAGGCCGTTTCTTTATGCTGCCGCAATTGGCGGCGAAGCCGGGGTCGGCTACACGATCGATCTCCTGAAATCGGAGATCGATCGTGATATGGCGCTCTTGGGCATCAACCGGCTGGACGAACTCGGCTCCCAGCACCTGATGCGGATTGCCGGATCGGTTTAAGAAAAGGCCCGCCTGCTTATTTTTCCCACCAGTGAAGGGCGTCCTCATCGGCGCCCTGGTCACCATGCGGGCCGCCGCCGCCGGTGCGCAGGAACATCTTGCGCTCATAACCTGCCGCGAACCTTCCGGTGAGTGCGTCGGCGAGCCAGTCCATGCACATCATGTGATTGTCAAAGCGGGTCATGTCGGAAGGGAACATGCGGGCCATGTGGTAGGTATCCTCATAGACCCATAATTCCTTCGGCGCGGTGATCTTGTCGTAGAAATTGTAAACAAGCTCGACCGGCGCGCGCGAATCGTATTCGCCAGACGTCAGAAGGACTGGACATTTAATGTCCTTCTCTCGGCCCTCGACGGTCATCTGACCAACGATCCTGTCGAGTTCCTCCTCGCTCTTTGCCCCTGTCAGATAGCCGAATAGCTGCTTGTAACGCGGCGAAAAGGTGTCGAGGATGTAGTACTTGTCGAGATAGGAAGCCCAAGGGCCAGCAACCGCCTTGATCCGCGGATCGCCGGATGCTGCGACTTCAAGACCCCAATGCGCGCCCATAGATAGCGCATAGACGGTGATGCCCTCAGAATCGACCTCGTCACGCTTCTGCAGCCAACCGGCGATTTCAAGAACCGCACGCTCATAATTGCCGTGGGTGAGCCTGGTGCCGCGAATATTGCTCATGCCCTGGCCGGGGCCGTCGATCACCAGCATGTGCATGCCGCGAATGTGCGCCTGCATGACGCGCGGGTCGGGATACATCTCCTTGGTCATGTCGCAACCGGGGATGAAGATCACTACCGGTGCCTTGGGCTTACCGGGCAACATATGGAAATTGCACTGGAGTTCCACGCCTTCAAACGGAATCTCGACCCGCTCGATCGGGTAGGGGCAATATTCGATGACCTTCTCGTAATTGGCGATGCAACGCCCGTGCAGATAACGCTTCTCGTCATTGGTTTCCAACACCGGATGCTGGGCGGCGGCGAATGTCGAGGAGGCGCGGTAGTAGAGCTCAAAGGCCGTTGCAGTGTGACCCACAGCTTCTTCTTCGGCGGCGATACGTTCAAGCCGCTGGCCGATGCGGCCAAGATGCTTGGAAATCTGGCCGTGGCTCTTGATCGAGGCCGGCATTTCACGGCCGTCTTCGTCCCAATGAAAGACGCGGCCGGTTTCCTTGACCACATAGTCGTAGATCCATTGCTGCCGGTCGCGATCGAGTCGGGGTGTGCGCATGGGAATTTTCTCCTGATTGTCTGGCTGTCAGCCGAATATGGGTGGTTGAGGTTTTTCAGATCCGGAAGTTGCTCTCGTCGAGGCCAAGCAGCCTCAATGCATTGGTGCCGCAAATCTTTTCGCGGTCGGACTCACTAAATCCCTCGCATTGATAGACATGCTCTACCGGGTCGAAATCGGCCATGTCGGCAGGGTAGTCGGTGCCCAGAAGCAAATGGTCGGCACCATATTTCTTGGCAAGGAATTCGAGCTGGTCGGTGGCGAATACGATCGTGTCGAAATAGAAGCGCTTCAGATAGGTGCTAGGCAACTTGTAGATGTGCTCGCGGCAGTCCTCGCGCGCACCATAGGCATGGTCCATGCGTGCTGCATAGTGGGATGCGAAGGCGCCGCCATGGGCCATGTAGAACTTGATCTTGGGATAACGCTCCATGACGCCGTCAAAGATCAGATAATGCATGGCGGTGGTGGTATCGAGCGGATTGCCGACAATGTTGGTCAGGTAGTGGCGAGAGAAGCGGGTGCTGGCGAATGCCCGTGGATGCACGAATATGACGATGTCGAGCTCCTGACACCGGGCCCAGATCGGCTCCAGGCGTTCGGCCGACAACTCATCTTCCATCACCCTGGCGCCAATCTGGATGCCGCGAAAGCCAAGCTCGTTGACGCAGCGATCAAGCTCTTTGAGAGCCAGGTCGGTGTCCTGCATGGGTATCGTGCCAAGCCCAACGAACCGGGTGGGGAAAGCCTTGACCTTTGAGTGGATGTTGTCATTCACCATCTGGCTCGACTCATGGCCAAGGGTGGGCTCGGTCATGTAGTAAAACTGGCCTGGAACACAGGAGAGCGCCATGACGTCGAGGTTCATCCTGTCCATGTCCGCGACGCGTGCGTCGGGGTCGACATAGCCGGCGGGGCGGTTTGTCGCGCGATCCTTAATGATCGCCTGGGTTTTCGGATTTGAGTATCGAAGGCCGGTGAAAGCGTTTTCCGGCAGATGCGGCTCGACCAGTTCAGCCGCCGCCGGGGTCTGCAAATGATTGTGCAGATCGACGGTGAGGGTCTTTGGCCGTGGTGACGGGCCCGACATATGCTTTCGTCCGGCAGTCGAGCCAAAAGTGTTCAAGGGGATGTCGTGTTGCGGCATGTCTAAAGCCTCCAAATCATTGTTCGTCAGCGCGCCTTGTGGACCTACGATTGTTGCGTGGTTCAAGGCAGGGATTGGATGAAACTCTGTCTCCCGACCCGCCCATTTCGTCGAGGGTTCTTCCGACCACCTTGAAGGCGCTCATGCCGCTTGGAATGCCGGCATAGGCCGCTACATGAAACAGCACTTCTTTGAGATCATCGGCGCTGGCACCGGTGTTTGCCGTGGCGCGGGTGTGGAGTGCCAACTCTTCATGGCGGCCGAGCACGGAAAGGATCGCGACCACCAGCATAGAGCGCTCTCGATGGGTGAGTCCAGGCCGGCTCCAGACCGAGCCCCAGGCGCTTTCGGTAACGAAGCGCTGCCAGTCGCGGTCGAAATCCGTGACATTGGCCAAGGAGCGATCGACATGTTCTTCGCCGAGGACAGCGCGCCGTGCCCTGAGGCCGGCTTCATAAGCATCCGACATGTTAATTCCTCCCATATTTGCGGGGGGCTTTCCCCTCGCTTTGGTGACACGTTTGTATCACGTCTGGCGCAGTTGGTTGGCAATGGAGTCAGGTGCCGGCCGGTTGCAAAGATCAAGAACGGTGGCGAGATAGATCCTGGACGCGGTTAAAACATCGTCGATCGGAACATGCTCACCCACCGCGTGCATTGCCTTACCGGCGTAATCCGGGTGGAGACGGCCTGCGGGGCCAAACACAGCGCAGGGAACGCCGTAACTTGTGAAATGCACACCATCGGCACCCGGACGGCGAATGATCGAGGCGGGGCGCTCGCCGCTGACAGTCTTTTGCGCCTGACCCAGCGCATCGACCACCGGCAGGCTCTCGTCGATCTTCATTGCAGGGTCGGCGATGTAGAATGTGAGGTCGGGTGTTGGCGTGCCGGTGCGATCGGCAAATTTCACGAGCAGGCGGCGCAGGCTGCGCTTGATTGCCTCAACCGATTGGCCAGGCACGATCCGAATATCGATATAGAGGCTACAGCCGTAAGGATTGCGGGCCAGTCGCCAAGGGTCGCCGCCGCGGATTGCGGCAAGCGTCACATTGGCGTTTTCGCCCATATGTTCGTATGTGGCCTCGTAGTGGCTGATCCAGTGTTTGAGGTCACCTTGAAGTTCGCTCATCAGATTGATGGCGTTGACGTGGTCGGGTTTGCGCGGAAATGCCGAGTGGGCAATGGTGCCGCCAACGGTGATGCGGGCCCATATGCAGCCCATATTTGCCGTGCAGATGCGAAGTCCCGTGGGTTCGGCGAGAATGGCGAAATCGGCGGTGACGCCGTGGGTCACCAGATATTTGCTGCCAGCGCCGTAACCTGAAAACTCGATACCGCGAAATTCCTCGATCGGCGCTTTTTCGATCTCTCCAACAACGCCGCCATAGGAAAGATCGCCTTTGATTTTTGCGCCTGAACGCGCGACCGCCTCCATGGCGACGAGGGCGGCGGCAAGACCGCTTTTCATGTTCATTGAGCCGAGGCCCCAAATCCAGCCATCACGCTCAACCGCGTTGGCCTTGAAACCCTCGCCAATGAGGTAATCTTCATCACCGCGGTAGGAGGTGTCCATATGACCGGTGAAGAGCAGATTGAAGCCTTCACCGTTGCCGGCAATCCGGCCCACAGCATTGGGACGGCCGTCATCGACTTCCTGTAGGTCGTTTTCAATGCCGCATGCAGAAAGGCGGCCGGTGATGTAGCGCGCCATGTCGATTTCGCCACCGGTGGGGCTGGCGATATCGACCATATCCATCAGCGTCTCGCGCACCGCCTCAAAGGTCACGTGGCGTTGGACGGCATCGAGATCGGAATTGGACATGGGGCGGTGGCTCAGTTCTCGACGACCGCGACCGGTGTGATTTCGACCATCATCTCCGGTCCGGCAAAGCCGGTGACGGTTATCAGTGTGCTTGCGGGAAATCCGTTGGGGAAATATTCCGCGCGCATTTCGACAAAGCGATCACCATGGCGGGCATCGCCGATATAGACCGTCATTGAGACGATATCGGCAAGCGTGGCGCCGACGCGGGCGGGCGTCTCTGTAATATTGGCGAAGGACCGGTGGACCCGGGCCTCGAAATCGCCCGCAAGTATGTTGCCGCTCTTATCAAAAAGACCTCCATGACCGGCAATCCATATGGTGCGGCCCGGGCCAGAAGTGATAAGGGCGGGCGAGAAGCTTCGCTTCTTCTGCCATGTGCCGTCCAGGAACTCCCGTGCCATGCCCGCGCCTACTCGGCCGCGACCGACAGGCCTGCACGGGCACGATCGACGATACCGGTTGCCTTGAGATCGGCCTCGAGCCCGGCTCGCGCCTCAGGCGTCATGGACAGCACCGGCGGGCGTACGGGCCCACCGCGCATGCCAATGATTTCCTGCCATGCCTTCATCTCGGCCAGCGGCATGCGCCCACGATGCCAGTAGCCCATGATCCACTTTGCATGAAGCTCGCGCAGCGGTTGCATCCGGCGTGCGATTTCGGCAGCCCGGGTTACATCTCCCTCCATGCAGGCATCGGTGTAGTCCCTGAGCGGTAGCCAACCCGGTACCTGGTAGAGATGGGGATTGTAGTTGAGAAGCCAGTCAAGCCCGAGTTCGGCCATGGAGGTGAGCCAGGGCGATTCATCGGCGACCGAAACGACAATCTCCTTGCCGACGGCGCGGATCACCGAATGGGTGGCGGCGGGTGAGTGATCGGCCTGCTTGTAGCCGCAGATATTGGGCAATCCGGCTAGCCTTTTGACCAGTTCCGCACCAATCGGATGGCAGGTCTGCGGCACATTGAACAGGATGATGCCGATATCGACGCGCTCGCAGATATATTCATAGAAGGCGAATACTGCGTCGTCGTCGCGGGCAGCGACATAGGGTGTCAGCACGATGGCGAAATCATAGCCGATGTCTTGAGCATGGCGAGCGAGCATTGTCGCCTGCCTGACCGATTGATGATGACAGCCGGCAATCAGCGGAATGCGGCCCGAGGCAGCATCGAGCATTACTTCATGGGCGCGCATGCGTTCCTCGTCGGGCATCGACCAGAACTCGGCAATGTTGCCGGAGCAATAGTGACCATCGATCCGAAGCCCGGCGATGATGTGTTCCATGTTGGCGCGGTTGGCGGCTTCATCGAACTCGTCATCCCCGTCCCAGCAATAAGGCATTGCCGTCCAGATCCCCTTAAGGGTTTCGCGCGCAGCCTCCTTAGCCTCGCTTTTTGCGTATTTCATGCGCGGCCTCCCGCTTATTGCTTTCCAAACGGCACGTCGTCGATACCCTCGCGTTCCTCCAGTCCGGCCATGCCGCGCAGGATCTCGTAGAATGCCACGGTGTCCTTCTCGGCGTAGCCTTTCTCATAGCCCGCCTGCATGACCTGCGAGAGCGTTGAGGTCAGCAGAGTCGGGGAGCCGATCTTCTGGCCCAATTCGATCATCAGCCGGTTGTCCTTCAGCGACGTCTTGACCTGGCCTTCCTTGGAATAATCGGCATTGATCATCTTCGGGCCCTTGTCGAACATGGTCTTCGACATGCATGCGCCGTCCTGAAGCACCTTGAGGAGGTTGTCGGCTTCCAGTCCGGCTTTTTCACCCATCACCAGGCCTTCGGCGAGTGCGAAGCGGTTACCCGCCAGGATCAGGTTGATGACGAGCTTGGTGCGTGCCCCCGAGCCAATCGGGCCCATATGGTAGGCAGCACGGCTGAAGCCGGCAAAAACGTGCTTGCAGGCGTTGAAATCCTCCTCGCGGCCGCCGGCGATGACAATCAGGTCGCCGTCGCGCGCCATTGTGGAGGTGCCGGAGACGCAGGAATCCATGAATCTGATGCCGCGTGCTTCCAGATCAGCTGCAAGGCTTTCGGAATCGTCCGGGCGCGATGTCGTGGTATCGCAAATGTAGAGCCCTTCGCCGGCACCTTCGGCGATGCCGCTATTGCCGAGAACGACCTCACGGGCAATCTGGCTGTTCGGCAGCGAGGTGATCAGGCAATCAACATCCTTGGCAGCTGCGGCAGGCGTATGAACCGGATGTCCGCCCTGCTCCCTGAGCTGATCCATGCGGGCAGGGTCGACGTCGAATCCCTGAATCATGAATTGAGAATTGCGCAGGTTCTTGATGAAGGCCTGGCCCATCAGGCCCATACCGACAATTCCGATTCGATCCGCCATAACAATTCCTCCCGATTTTTCTGCTGTGGGCCGAGAGGGGTTCAACCTGGCCCCCGGCCGATTTCATAATGTGTGATTTCATTCCGGATTTCATCGCCCGAATGTGCGGTATCGACAGGCGCGAGACCTGTCCGGGACGGGATCATTGACCCGCGTTCGAAACGACGTGCCGTTTGCCTCATTTCCGCGCCCCGTTTGCCTTAAGCCAGTTCGCCGCACTTGTATGATCACCGCTTTCTGCCCAGTACATCGGTGTCCGGCCATGAATATCCTGCGCATTGACGTCGGCGCTCTGCGCTTGCAGCCAGCCCATCGCGTCAACATGACCAGCCTCCGCCGCCTCGTGCATCTGTGTCTTGCCATCATCATTCCGCGCATTGATGTCGGCGCCCTGCGCTTGCAGACAGCGCATCGCGTCAACCTGACCCAACGACACCTCCCGGTGCATCGGTGTGTCGCCATAACGATCCCGCGCATTGATGTCGGCGCCCTGCGCTTGCAGACAGCGCATCGCGTCAACCTGACCCAACGACACCTCCCGGTGCATCGGTGTCTCGCCATAATCATTCCGCGCATTGACGTCGGCACCCTGCGCTTGCAGCCAGCGCATCGCGTCAACAAGACCAGCCTCCGCCGCCCGGTGCATGGCTTCATGACCATGCTCTTCGCGCAGGGCTCTGCCTCCGGCCGTGCCTTCCGCTTCGGCCCCGGCCTTACTGACGACGATTTTCCCGACCTGGGTGTCGGACTCCATATGCTGCTTGGCGGCGGGGAGTTCGTCAAATTCGAATACCCGGTCAATCAGCGGCGTGAAAACGCCGCGCTCCAGCAGCGGCAAGACGTCGCGGCGGAAACCTTCAACCGTCCGGGCGTGCTGCATCGGCGTGCGGCGGCCATTGGAGATACCGAATATGATGTGCCGGTTTGCGTGAAGCTCGCGCAGGTCGAGTTCGGCAGAATGTACGCCGTCGACATATCCCACTGTTGCGAGCCGCCCGCCATGGCCAAGTGCTGCCATACACTCATTGAACAAAGAGCCTCCGACGCAATTGACCGCTAGCGCAATGCCGTCCGGTACGATGTCGCGGGTCATGGAAGCGAAGTCGGGCCTTCTGGTCGCAAAGCCGACATCGAGTCCGTTTTGCTTCAGGGTTTCCAGTTTGGCGTCCGAGCCGGATGTGCCGATAGTCCGGCCGCCAATCGCCTTGGCGATTTGGATGGAGGCAGCGCCCACGGCAGAACCGGCCGCGGTGACAAGCATCCAATCACCTGCTTTGAGTGCGCCGCCGGTGATTACGGCATCATAGGCGGCGAGATAGCTCGAGGGTATTGCCGCTGCCTGCTCCCAGGAAAAGTGTTCGGGCACGCGCATTGCCTGATGTGCCGCCATGACTGCATATTCCGCAAAACCGCCACCGCCGCCAAATAGCCGACCCATGACGCGATCTCCGATGTTCCAGTCGGTCACGCCCTGGCCAATGGAGGTGACTTCTCCGGCGGCTTCCGTGCCACCCGGTTTGCCGGCAGCGCCATGCATCACGCCACCGACTATGAATTCGCCGCGATTGAGCCCTGCAGCGTGGATCCTGAGCCCGATTTCGCCGGCGCCGGGTTCCGGTTTTTCAACCTCACAGGGCTCGACAATGGTGGCTCCCGAAACTGTGAGAATCTGAAAAGCTTTCAACGGGAATGTGCTCCGGTTCGAGGCCCACCGCATTTGGTTTGCCGGGCCGTGATTCGACCATCCTACAATCCCGGACAGGGTTTTCACCATCATACCGTTGCGACTTATGTGCCAGGAGCTTGAATTGGGATGTCCGGCCGGTCAGACAGGCTATGCCGGGCCGCGGTTTTCCCTTCATATCCGGATGCACGACCAATGCCCGGCCACTTGCGAATGATGATCTGAAATGCTCGGTGCAATTCTTGCGTTGATGTCGGCTGCGATGTTCGGGATGAATATCGCGACCGCCAGGCGCGGTGTGCTTGGCGGTTCGTTGCTGCAAGCGGTTGCGGTCACCGTTCTTGCTGGTGTTCCACTGTTTGCCATTGGTTGCCTGCTATTCGGTTCATTTGGTGCGCTTGCCGCACAACGTATCGAAGCATACGGATGGTTCGCGGCGGCCGGCACTGTTCATTTTGTGCTCGGACGCTATGCCACCTATAGGGCGGCGCGGGCAATCGGTGCCGCACAGTCCGGGCCCGTTTCGCAGATCGGCATTCTTGTGACACTCACGCTGGCGTTGGTGTTTCTTGATGAAGTGCTGACACCGGTGAGGGTATTCGGCATTTTCCTGATCTTGCTGGGACCGCTGGCGGTTCTCTATGGCCGCATGAAACAGGGCGAAGTGAAAACCCGTGCCGGCCAGAAACTCGACTATGTGGACGGCTATTTCTGGGGATTCGTTTGTGCCTGTGCATTCGGTGTGAGCCCCGTCCTGGTCCGTCTCGGTCTGGGCGACGGCGGACCGCGCGAAGCGGTGGCAGGCGGATTCACCTCATATATGGCAGCCGCCGTCTTCGTGGCGCTGATGGTCATGATTCCGCGAAATTTCGCCAACATTCGCTCGATCGATCGCACCACCGCGAAATGGTTCGGGGCGACCGGTTTCCTGGTTTTCCTGTCTCAGATGCTGCTCTATGTGGCGCTGTCGCTAGCACCGGTGACGGTTGTACTGCCCATTCAACGCACTGCCGGCGTGTTTCGTGTGCTGTTCAGCTGGCTCATCAACCGCGACCATGAAGTATTGGGCATTCCGGTACTGATCGGCATCGGTCTGTCGATGCTGGGGGTAATGGTGGTGACGTTATCAACCGATGTCGTGCTCGACTTCATTCAGCTACCGCCGGCAATAGACGAATTTGCGCGCATCAGCTGGCCATGAACTGATATGAAACGGAAAAGATCAGTGGATATCAAACGAGTTGAGGGAGGTTGAGATGGCGACAGCGACCGTCGATGGCTTGAACATTGTTTATGAGATTTTGGGGGAGAGCGGGCCGTTGGTCGCGGTTATGTCCGGCGCGCGGCGCGGTTATCCGGAGATGAAGCCGCTGGCGGAAAAGATGGTCGCCAAAGGTCTGCGGGTTTTTCTGCATGACCGGCGTAATACCGGCGGATCGGACCTGCGGTTCAGTGACAACGACACCGAAGAGGCGGTCTGGGCGGATGAGCTGAACGCGCTGCTCGGTCAGCTTGGCTTGCTGCCCGCCTATATCAGCGGGTCGTCGTCAGGCGCGCGCACCGCGATCAACTACGCGCTGCGCCATCCGGGCGATCTCAAGGGGCTGATTGTGATGCGGGTTACCGGCGGTGCGTTCGCCGCCGAGCGATTGCCGCAGAACTATTATCGCCTGTTCATCGAGGCCGCCGAGACGGGCGGCATGGCGGCGGTCTCCGAGACAGACCGGTTCGCGGACTACATTTCCAACAATCCGGCGGTCCGTGACCAACTTCTGGCTATTGCCCCGGAGGAGTTCATCAAAATCCAGTCCAATCTGCTGGAAAAGTTCCTTGCCGGCGCGAGCCTGCCGGTGATGGGTGCAACCGAAGCAGATCTCAATTCAATAAATGTTCCGACACTGGTGATTCCGGGCAACGACAATACCCATTCCTCAGTGTCGGGCCGTATCGCTCATGAAATGATCCGTGGCAGCAAGGTCCACAATCTGCCGATCGAGGATGAGGACGTCGATCTGATCGGCTGGGCCGACTGGGCACATCTGGAGCCTGAGATCGCAAGCGCTTATGCGGACTTCATCCACGGGGTTGAAGCGTCAGGCGCGCAGGGATCGTCCGCCTGAACCAACAGGCGGCTTATCGGACAACCCAGAGCTTGCGCTGCTGATCGGCGATGAATTCATAGCCGGTTGCAGTGACGCGAACGGTCTTTTCGATCCGAATGCCACCGACACCGAATATTTGCACCGGGTTTTCGATGCAAAGTGTTGTTCCCTGCCCAATCGGGGTGTCTGTGGTGTCCGGCAGGAAGGGGCTCGACATCGGTGCCGGATCAGCAAGCACGCAGCTCGCGCTGCTCGAGACCGATCGCGTGGCCGGTGAAATTACCGTTGTGGCCGGGAAGGCCCGCATCGCGGGTCGCCTCCGGCATGGTGTGATGGATCCTTGAGGGCAGAACACCTGCCTTGACCACCGAGAGCGCCCCTTCAAAACCCGCGACGACGGTGGCTTCCCGGATCTTTGCCTGCTCGTCACCGGGTTCACCCGCCGTGCCGCCCCAACCGGTATCGGCCTGATGATTGTTGAGTGCGAGCCCTGCATCGAACTTCCAGATCCCGCCCTTTTCGAGCTTTTTCTCGGTCGGCGGGAAGATACCGACAGCGCGTCTGCCCGAGCACATGTGAAACCACCGCCATTTTCCAAGTCTCTTACCGATTTCGCCGGCGAAAACTTCAGTCACTTCATATTCGCTGATGCTGGGGGGTGGCGGCATTGGAGGCGGCGATGGCGGCGCGCTCATCGAGTTCGGCAGCGGTTTCATCGCCGCGATTTCGTCCGGTGTCTTGACCACCCTTATGAGGCGGAAGAGATCGGCAGCATCGATGATGGCGGCATTGGGCAAAGCCTCCTCGATCTGCTTGCGCATGCCTATATGCTTGCGCACGCTGGGCATGACGCGCTCCTGATCGAGTGCCGGTCGCGCACCGTCAAGCCCTCGCTCACGCAAGGCCGGCGCAAGAGCCGCACCCGGTGATTTCTCGCGCCCGGCGTCATTGGTGTAGAGGCTCTCAGGTTTCTTCTTCAGGTGTCCGGGGGCCGGATCCCGGCGGAATGATCGGCGCGCTCCTGCCCGCGAAAGTGTAGAGATCCTTGATCCGGGATTGCTGCATCAAGGCGCAGGTGACTTCCTGGCCCGGCACTACCAGAACCGGCGCAGTTCCGGGATCTCGCGGAAACACCGCGAATATGTGGGCCGAATAAACATAGACCTCGGTTGACCAACCGACGGTACCAGCTACGCAGGTCGCGTTTTCCGGTGTCGAGGCGACCAACGCATCGACGCCGAATTGCTTCATCGGATCGCGCGCGCGTTATTGATTCAGATACATGCCACATCCTCCCACCACCCCGGCGGCAGATGCCGCCGGGGTGTCGTCTTGCAGTCGGTTTTCCGCTGTCCCTACTTCGTCCAGGCTTTTGGCGCGTAGGCCTCGTCATCGCCGACCACCTCGACGATCGCTGGACGGTCGGAGGCTACTGCCGTCTTGATCGCGCCACCGAGTTCGGCCGGATCCTCGACCCTGATACCGAGCGCTCCCATGTCCTCGGCAAGCTTGGCAAAGCTCACCTTGTTGAAATACCACATCTCCTTCCACTTATCCGACGGTTTGCCGTCATAGGCCGCGGTGAAGATGCTGTATTCCTGATTGAGGGCGCTGTTGTTGTTGACGACCGTGACCGTCGGGATGTTGTGGCGCACCGCGGTCTCAAGCTCGGTCAGGTGATACCAAAGCCCGCCATCGCCGGTGACACAAATGACAGGGCGCTCGGGAACTGCGCATTTGGCGCCGATGGCGGCGGGGAAAGCCCAGCCGAGTGAACCGGCACAACGGATGAAATCCCAGTTTGTGTGATCGACCCACAGTTGTTGCATCGTCCACATGGCGGTGTGGCCGGTGTCGGAGACGACAAGGGCGTTTTCGGGCATGGCCTCGCCGAGTTCCTTCATCCAGCGCTCGGGACGGATCGGCGTTGCATCGGAATTGCGATGCTCCGAGGCTTCTTCGCGCCACGCTGCAACCTTTTTCCGGCATTCATCCACCCAGCCGGCATTATCGCTGCCGCGTTCCACCGCCTCGGTCAGCATCTCAAGCGCGACCTTGGCGTCGGCGGCAAGCGACACCGGATTTGGATAGTTGCGACCGAGATCGGACGGATTGATGCCGATCTGGATGGCCGGCGTTCCTGGTGCCGGAACCTGCCAGAAATGGGTGACCTGACCGCCGGTCCTGGAGCCGACATAAAGAACAAGATCGGCTTCCATCAGCACCTTGTTGGCGCAGGAACGCGAGTAGGTTCCCGGAACGCCGACATTGAGCGGATGGAATTCCGGCACCAGCGGGTAGGCAGCGACCGAGGTTGCGATCGGGATCGACATCTTTTCCGCCAGGGCAATCGCCTCAGGTCCGGCGCCGGAGGCACGTGCCCCGCCGCCAATAACCATGACCGGGCGCTCGGCCTTGGCAAGCTCAGCAGCCGCCTTCTTTACCGAAGCGGCATCGGGAGCCGGGCGGTAGGCCGGAACTTGTGTGTATTCGGGCTCGACCAGCACTTCCATATCAGCAAAATCGTCTTCCAACTGGCCATGATTGCCGAACAGCTGGAGGTTCACCGGGCCTGGATTACCGGAAGTGGCTTCGCGGAAAGCCTGGCGCAGCATGTCGGGCAGCCGCTCGACCAGATCGACGCGAAAGTTTGCCTTGGTCAGCTGTTCGTAGATCGGCAGATCGTCGTTTTCCTGATAGGCTCCTTTGTGGAGCTGGTTCGACATACGCCCGCCGGAAAATGCGATGACCGGGCTATTTCCGAGAAGCGCGTCGCGAAGGCCGGCGGCAAGATTGGCCGCACCAACAGCCTGACCGCCGCAAATGCCGGGACGGCCGCAGGCGCGAGCATAACCATCAGCCATATAGGCGGCCGATTTTTCCGCGTGGCAGAGCACGCGCCTGATCGGCATGTCATCCATTTCAGCCAATGGCCGGCTCAAAATCGTGGGCACGAAAAATACGGCCGTAACGCCGGCATCCCTGAAAAACTCGGCCATGAAACGGCCGCCTGTCATTTTCGCCATAGTTCTCTCCTCCAGCCATGCTTTTTCGTGGTTATGCCAACCGCGTCCACCAATCGAACCAAGCGTTCGAATTCATCGAGTTGATGACACGAATACAAGCTCGGGCGAGTTCTCGTTGAGCCGGGCGGGAGCCATGTTTGGCGGGTGAGTCGGTGTGTTGCCACAACTCTATCGTAAAGCAATATCGGGCAGCTGTGAAAGTCATTGATCGCGGAGTGATAATTCCTCGCCACCCAGCCAAACGTTGTGTGCAATGCTCAGAGCGTGAGAGTGTGCAGTTCGTCGTCGGGCCGGTGTCGCCGGACCCTTCCGCCTCCCTCGGATTTTGCTTCGGCAAGAGCGTGTTCAGCGTGTTCAAGAACAGCTTCCGGTGCTTCCTCCGGGTAAAACGATGCAGGCCCGGCACTCACGGTCACCGGGACATGAGAGCCATTCATGTCCAATTGGAGTCGATGAATCGACATGAGAATGTCAGCGCCTGCCTCGAGAGCCGCCCGGGGTTCGTAGCTAGTGGATCGATCGAGACAAACGGCTCCGGATGTGCGCGTCTTCGGGATGGGCACTTCTTTGGGGATGGGCACCGGAACACATCCGACGATCACGGCCGGGGACAGAATTCGGCTTGAAGCAATCATATCGCATCCGGCGACGCCGGATCGTGCTGTCGAGCAGCGATGGCATCGGCACGATGGGGATCGTGCGCGCCACCGGAAAGTCGAAGAAATGCGTCCGGCGCCGGACCGGACGCAACCCGGCCTGCCGCCGAAAAAGGGCCGTGGCCGGACCATGACCCATCCCGAGGACCAACACGAGAAGACGCGGCACACGGCTGAATGGAGCGGGCGGTCCTTGCGCCGGGGGCACGCCCGGCCGGATTTGCGGACCGGATCGAGCACGGCGTGAAACGCTCGGAGGTCAGATGACGCCCAAACCCGTTGTACCAACCTAGCGCCAGAGACAGAGGGACAGGGATTGGCGAAAATAGTCGGGCCAGAATAACCCGATATGACTATCGCAATGGCATTTCAGGCAGTTACGCCTTAACGATGAGTCAAAGCAAGAGGATGAGGGCGAACAGGTCATGCTCACAGGCGCAATTCGAAACCAGGTCGATCAAATCTGGAATGCCTTCTGGTCAGGCGGCGTGTCGAACCCGCTTTCGGTCATTGAACAGATCACCTACCTGCTCTTCATCAAGCGCCTGGACGACCTGCACACGCTCGAGGAGAGCAAGGCCGAGATGCTGGGCCGCGATATGGAGCGGCGCATCTTCCCCGAAGGCACCGACGACAAGGGCCGCGTTTACGACGATCTCCGCTGGTCCCGCTTCAAGAACTTCGAAGCGCGCGAAATGATGACGGTCGTTGATGAGCATGTCTTCCCCTTCCTGCGCAATCTCGGCGAAGAAGGCTCCGCCTACGGCACCCATATGCGCGATGCGCGGCTGGGCTTTTCCAGCCCCGGCCTGCTGGCCAGGGTCGTGCAGATGCTCGACGACATCCCGATGGACGACCGCGACACCAAGGGCGACGTCTATGAATACATGCTCGGCAAGATCGCGAGCGCCGGGCAGAACGGGCAGTTCCGCACCCCGCGCCACATCATCAACCTGATGGTTCACCTGATGAAGCCCACGCCCGAGGACGTGATCTGCGACCCGGCGGCGGGCACCTGCGGCTTCCTCTTCTTGGCGGGCGAGTATCTGCGCGACAACCATCCGCAAATCCTGCTCGACGACCGGCTGCGCAAGCACTTCCATTCCGCCATGTTCCATGGCCATGACTTCGACAGCACCATGCTGCGGATCGGCGCGATGAACATGACGCTGCACGGTGTCGAGAACCCCGACATCTCCCACCGCGACAGCCTGGCCGAAGAGCATGGCGAGGATGCGGGCCGCTACTCCCTGATCCTTGCCAACCCGCCCTTCGCGGGCTCGCTGGATTACGAGACGACGGCCAAGGACCTGCTGAAGATCGTCAAGACCAAGAAGACCGAGCTGCTGTTTGTCGCGCTCTTCCTGCGGCTGCTGCGCATTGGCGGGCGGGCGGCAGTGGTTGTGCCCGATGGCGTGCTCTTCGGCTCGTCCAGGGCGCACAAGGACATCCGCAAGATGCTGGTCGAGGATCACAAGCTTGAGGCGATCATCAAGCTGCCCTCGGGCGTGTTCCGGCCCTATGCGGGCGTGTCCTGCGCCATCGTCGTCTTCACCAGGACCGGCGTCGGCGGCACCGGGGATGTCTGGTTCTACGACATGAGTGCCGACGGGTTCAGCCTGGACGACAAGCGAACGCCGCTGCTGGATGCCGGCAAGCTCGGCCCGGTGCCGGAAGCTGCGTTGAGCGACGACGAGCACGCCAGGAACAACCTGCCGGATATCCTGACCCGGTGGGAGGCGCTTGAGACCGAAGCGGACCGCCCGCGCACGGCGCAAAGCTTTTGCGTTCCGGCGTCAGAGATCGCCGCGACGGGCAGCTGGGACCTGTCGCTGAACCGCTACAAGGAGGTCGAGCACGAAGAAATCGACCACCAGTCGCCTGCCGAGATCATCGCAGAACTCAGAGGCATCGAGACAGAGATCGCCGAGGGCCTGAACCGGCTGGAGGAGATTTTGGGATGAGCGAACGTCCCTTAAGCGATGCCGCCAGTTTTTTCTCCGGGTTTGCATGGAAGTCTGAGCAGTTCACCGATGAACCTCGTGGCATGCCAATAATTAGAATTCAGAATGTGGGCAGTGATGTTTCGACGGAGTTCAAATACTGGCCTGCAGAGTACGATGAGCGCTTCGTAATCCGTGGCGGGGAATTGCTTCTCACATTGTCTGGCAGTTTTCGAACCGCAGTATGGGACGGCCCGGAAGCTCTTCTCAACCAAAGGATTGTGAAAGTAACCCCCAAAGAAGGCGTTGATACCCGTTGGCTATTCTACGCGTTGGAAAATGCCATGGCGCAGATTGCTGGCATGGGGCGCCATGCCCTAGTTTCAAATGTCGCTCTGAGCAATTTGCGTGATTTAGCCGTTACCGTACCATCTTTGGAGGAGCAGAGGCGGATTGCGGCGATCCTGGATCAGGCGGACGCGCTGCGCCGCCTCCGCCGCCGCGCCCTCGACCGCCTCAACACCCTCGGCCAGGCGATCTTTCATGAGATGTTTGATGCGGTGGAAAACAGAGACATTCGCAAACTCTCTGAGATTGCGGAGCTCATAAACGGCGATCGATCGTCCAACTATCCAAGTGGAAATGAACTTAAATCAGAAGGCGTTCTATTTCTTTGTACAAAGAATATTCGAAACTGGCAGCTAACACTTGATGGTTGCTAGTTCATAACTGAAGAGAAATTTCGATCTTTGTCTCGTGGCAAGCTGAGGCGCGGCGATATCGTCATTACTCTACGGGGCACACTTGGACAGGCTGCGATCTTTAATTGTGATTTTGAAACAGGCTTTATAAACGCGCAAATGATGATTATCCGCCCGAATCTCGGGATATCTTCCCAGTATCTGTTGGATTTCCTTTCTTTAGACAGCACTCAATATGCCCTAATGCGCGGTCAGTCCGGCTCTGCGGTCAAGCAGCTCACAGCAAAGCAAATCGGAGAACTTGATGTGGTCGTTCCAACACCAATGGTACAGGAGGAATACACCAAGCGGATAACATCAAACCGTGTTGTTTGGGATGCCTCAAAAAAATACGAGGCGACGACAGACGACCTCTTTGCCTCCCTCCAACACCGCGCCTTCCGGGGAGAGCTCTGAAAATGCGCGGAGAACTCATCGGCGTCTGGTCCGAGATGTGGCGGCAGGTCCGGCAGATGTATCGTTGTGTCAGAAAAAGCGTGCCATCCGTCACACAAACCGTGTTGTGATAGTCTCGGATTTCACAAACCTTGTTATGTCAGAAAAACCCTGGAAATCGTCACACAACCACGGTTGCGTTGGAAAAAACTTCCACAAGCTACTTTGTATTGCAAATATCTGGAAATTTGTTACATAAATGGCGTTATGGAGATGATTTTCCCGATGCCGTTACACATTGATGACTATGATTCCAGTAAATTGGTCGACTACCACTATGGCCGGTTCCCGCCCGCAGCGCTTGGCCTGACCCGGTTGATCGCGCCACTTGCGCGCGCGCAGGATGCGGTCTCGCGCTATGATCAAATGTTGCTTTCCCTGCCCGACAGTGAGCTGTTGCTGGCCCCCATGCGTCACAACGAGGCTGTGATTTCTTCGCGTATGGAGGGGACAATCTCGACCGTGGACGCGGTAATGATCTATGAGGCGGACGCCGAAGATGACGGCAAGCCCGACGCCCTCAGCGATGCCATTGAGGTCTTCCTCTACAAGGAAGTGCTGCGCCGCGCGCAAGAGGCCGTGGCGACCGGCGAGCCGATCAATGAAGGGCTGATCAGGAACGCGCATCGGGTTCTACTGAGTTTTGGACGCGGTGCCAGCCAGGAGCCCGGGCAATACAAGGAGAAACAGAACTATATCGGCGATGACCGCCGCCGAATCATTCACTTCAAGCCCATCAGCCCTTTGCAGCTTCAACCCGCAATGTCCGCATTGCTGGAGTTTATCGAAACCAGCGACATGCTCCACTTTTTCAAAGTTGCAGTGGCACATGTCGAGTTCGAGGCACTACACCCGTTCAACGATGGCAACGGTCGGATCGGTCGTTTGCTGATAACGCTGCTCATGTGGAAATTCGGGCTGATCCACAAACCGCATTTTTATGTCAGTGCCTATTTCGAAGCGAACAAGGACAGGTACATCGAACTGATGCGTGCGGTCTCCCGAGACGATGACTGGACGACCTGGGTCGCCTTCTTTTTGGATACCATCGCATCTCAGGCTGAAGCCAACCTGAACACGGCAAAGAAAATCACCGCTCTGTATGAGGAAATGAAGGAGCCGTTTCGCGAGATGTCTGGCTCCAAATGGCACATTGCAGCCCAGGACTCGATTTTCGAAAATCCAGTCTTCAAGAACAGCCAACTCATCAAGCGGTCGGGCATGCCCAAGCACGTTGCAGTGCGCATTACCAGGCGGCTTCATGAAGGCGGCCTGTTGCGAGAGCTACGACCAGCAAGCGGTCGGCGCGGGGCCATGTATATGTTTGAGCCGTTGATGGACATCGTTCGCGCATGACCCAATTCGCTTTTCTCTCGGGCGATTTCCCCGACCTCCTCGGCCACGCCAAGAAGGCCGAACAGGCCGCCCTGTCGGATCCGAGAGAATCGTGTTTCTACGCCCGGCTGACGCTCGAGACCGCACTCAAATGGCTCTATGCCCGCGACCGGATGCTGCGGTCGCCCTATCAGGGCAATCATCTGGCGGCGCTGATCCACGAGCCCAGCCTTGCCACGCTGACCGGCCCCGCGATTGTCGCCAAGGCGAAATACATCAAGGACCAGGGCAATCGCGCGGTTCACGACACCAAACCCGTCAGTGCAAAGGACGCGGCCAGTACGGTCAAGGAGCTGTTTCACGTCTGCTACTGGATCGCGCGCACCTATGCCCGCGGCGCGCGGCCCGATGCCGGTTTGAGCTTTGACGCGGCAAAGCTCGAAAAGACACTGACGATTTCCGCCTCGACGGTCGAGCAGATCAAGTCGCTTCGGTCAAACCACGATGCTGCCGTCAAAGCGCAGAAAGAGGCCGAAGAGGCGCGGATGGCCTCGGAAGAGGGCCGCGCGGCACTTGAGGCCGAGATCGCCCGCCTCCAGGCCGAAGTGGCCGCCGCCCGCAAGGCCAACGAAGCCGTTCCCGACAATCACGACTACGACGAAGCCGTAACACGGGACGCCTTCATCGACCTGCTGCTGGCGGAAGCAGGCTGGTCGCTCGATCAGTCGCGTGACCGGGAATATCCAGTAAAGGGCATGCCGAACGAAAGCGGCGAAGGCTTCGCCGACTACGTTCTGTGGGGCGACGACGGAAAACCGCTGGCCGTCGTCGAGGCCAAGCGCACCAGGAAGGACGCGCGCGTGGGCCAGCAGCAGGCCAAGCTCTACGCGGACTGTCTGGAAAAGATGCACGGGCGGCGCCCGGTTATTTTCTGCACCAACGGCTATGAGCACTGGATTTGGGACGACCGGATGTATCCGCCCCGATCCGTGTCCGGGTTCCTGAAGAGGGACGAGCTGGTGCTGCTGCATCAGCGGCGTGGGACCCGGAAGGTGCTGGACGACGTCGATGTGGACGAGGACATAGCCGGGCGGTTCTACCAATCCCGCGCAATCCGTCGGGTGAATGAAGCGTTTGAACGGGATCGGCAGCGCAAGGCGCTTTTGGTGATGGCGACCGGCTCAGGCAAAACCCGGACCGTGATCGCTCTGATCGATCAGCTGATGCGCGCCAACTGGGTGCGGCGCGTGCTGTTCCTTGCGGATCGCATCGCGCTTGTGAAACAGGCGCATGGTGCCTTCAAGGCCCACCTCCCCTCCGCGCCAAGTGCCAACCTCTTGGAAAAGCACGATCCGGCGAAGAACGATCACTCTGGTGCGCGCGTGTTCCTGTCGACCTATCCGACGATGATGGGTCTGATCGACGAGATCAAAGGCGCTGAACGCCGGTTCGGCCCCGGCCATTTCGATCTGATCGTGATCGACGAGGCGCACCGCTCTGTCTACCGCAAGTACCGGGCAATCTTTGAGTATTTCGACAGTCTCCTGGTCGGTCTTACCGCGACCCCGCGCGACGAGATCGACCGGGATACATACTCCCTGTTCCAACTCCAACGGGGTGTTCCGACCGACTCCTATGATCTTGAGGATGCTGTATCCGACGGCTATCTCGTGCCGCCGAAAGCCGTCTCGGTTCCTCTGAAATTTCAACGCCAAGGGATCGATTACGACCGGCTTTCAGATGAAGACAAGGCCGAGTGGGATGCGCTCGAATGGGATGAGGATGGTGTTATCCCGGACAGGATCGAGGCAACCGACCTCAATCGCTGGCTGTTCAATGAAGACACGGTCGACAAGGTTCTTGAGCATTTGATGACGCACGGGATCAAGGTCGCTGGCGGTGATCGGTTGGGCAAGACCATCATTTTCGCCAAGAACAGCAACCACGCACAGTTCATTGCGGAACGCTTCGACGCCAACTATCCGCATTTCAAGGGGGAGTTTGCGCGCCTCATCGATTATTCGATCCCCTACGCACAATCTCTCATCGACGACTTTTCTGAAGCCGGGAAGAACCCGCAGATCGCCGTGTCTGTGGACATGCTGGACACCGGCATTGATGTGCCGGAAGTCGTCAACCTTGTGTTCTTCAAGATCGTTCGTTCAAAGACCAAGTTCTGGCAGATGATCGGTCGCGGCACGCGCTTGCGACCGGACCTGTTCGGCCCAGGAGAAAACAAGGATCACTTTCTGATCTTCGATTTCTGCCAGAACTTCGAATTTTTCAATCAGAACCCTAACGTGACCGACGGCGCGACGGGTGCTTCAATCGGCGAGCGCCTTTTCACCACGCGGGTTGAGTTGCTTGGGCGCCTGACTGGTGCAGACGAAGATCATATTGACCTCGTCCTGTCTGTGAAATTTAGGCTTCAAAAAGAAGTCGAAGGCATGAATGTCGACAACTTCATTGTCAGGCCCAGACGCAAGATCGTCGAGAAATTTCAGGAAGAGAAGTCCTGGGAAGATGTTTCTCCTGAAGATCGTCAAGCCTTGGTCGACGAGGTTGCCGGGCTCCCCTCTGCCTTTGAGGATGGCGCGCTGCCGGCAAAGCAGTTCGATCTGTTGATCCTGAACGCACAACTGAAGCTGCTTGAAAGCGATCCCACCTTTTCAAGGTACCAGGACAAAATTCGGATGCTGGCCTCCGACCTTGAAGATCTGTCCAACATTCCGCCGGTCAATGCTAAACTGGAACTCATCCTCGAAGTGCAAACGGATGATTTCTGGAAGGATATCAAAGTTGAAATCCTGGAACAGGTTCGCCGCGATCTTCGAGACCTTATGCAATTGATCGAACCAGCCGAACGCAAGATTGTCTACACAGACTTCGAAGATGAGATCGGCGAGCAAGCTGATGTCGAACTGACAGATGTGGGCCAAGGCGTCAACAAAGGGCTTTTCAACATGAAAGTCCGCGCCTTTTTGAAGCAACATAGGGACCATATCGCAATCTTGAAGTTGAAACGGGCCGAGCAACTGACCCAGAGCGATCTCGAAGAACTTGAACGGATGTTCATAGACGAAGGTGTATCGGATGAGGAAAAGCTGGATGAGCTCCGCGCGGGAGGCGGTCTTGGCCTGTTTCTTCGATCTCTCACCGGCCTGGACCGGCCATCTGCAAAGGCCGCATTCAGTGAATTGACGAGTTCGGGCCTGACATCGAGCCAGCTCGAATTTGTGAACCTGATCATTGATCATTTGTGCGAGTCTGGAACCGTTGACCCGCGTCGCTTCTATGAAAGCCCGTTCACGGATATCAACGCTCATGGAATTATTGGACTATTTGAGCCTGAACAGGTTCAAGAACTTGTTGGCATCGTGCGAAATGTAGAAAAAACCGCAGCCGCCTAAATATTTAAATATTTTTGAATTAAAATTAGTTGATTTTTTCAATTTTTGATGAATAATGTATAATTAAAAATAATATACAGAAGAAGATCCATTAATATTACTTTTTTGAATTTATTTTGCACAATATATTCAAATTCATAAACTAAATTCATCATTTTGGTGAGCTTTGCTAGGCTTGTTTCCCAACAAGGGGGACTCGTCCTCGACCGTACCGGCCGGAGCCGGATCGGCCCCCCGCCAGGCAAACGCAGACGCCGTGTTCCGGATCGCTGCCCGCTTCCACGTGCTGATCCGGGTCGTATGCACGCCGTACTTCTTCGACAACTCCGCCGGCGTCTTCTCTTCGCGGATCGCCTCAAGCGCGACCCTGGCCTTGAATTCGGGCGAATGGTTCTTTCTCTTCGTCATCCTGGATCGTGTCTTTCGTCAGGCGATCCACCTTGACAACCGGTCCGAAATCCCGCGACCACCTCTGTATCGACAGCCTCGACCCAGACCAAGACGTAACACACTGAGCTGAAATACCGAATTAACCATTGATATGCCCCATATCCGGAGTTGTGCGGGTGGATGCCGGTGTGCTGGCACCCCGGGCCGTGATCATTTAAGAAGAAGCGAGAACTCACCTCATTCCAGGCATCTCAAAACGAGATTTATGAGCCCAATGCGGCAGCCGGCCGGTTGGCCGGAGCGGAGATGCCCATTTCAGCGGAGTAGACCCATGAACAACAGACCGCGCATTACTCTTTACACGCCCGGAAACCGCCCGGATCTGATCGAAAAATCTGCGCGGTTTGAACCGGATGGCATCGTCATTGATTTCGAGGATGCGGTGCCGATCCACATGAAGGCGCAGGTGCGCGAGGATATTTCAGAGCTTCTGCCGAAACTTTCGATCACCACATTGGTGCGGGTCAATAGCGGTGCGGATTTGCTTGAAGAAGACCTCAAGGCAATTGTCTCACCACATATCTATGGTGTAGCGCTGCCTATGGCTGAAACAGTCGAGCAGGTGCAAAACGCCGACCGACTGATCACCGGTCTTGAGCGGGAGAGGGGGCTGGAGCCCAATTCTGTGAAATTGTTGCTGTTGATCGAGACTGCACTCGGCGTGGCAAGGTGTCTGGACGTTTGTCGTGCCGCGGAGCGCGTTGAATCCGCCGTCTTCGGCAGTGCCGAAGATGGTGATCTGCAGGGAGACCTTCATTCAGCCTGGTCGATTGACGGACCCGAAATCAATTATTCGCGCTCGAGAGTTTTGGTTGAAGCCCGTGCGGCCGGTCTTCCATATGTGCTTGATGGCGCCTATAGCGGCATCAAGGATCTGGACGGGCTGAAAGCCGAATGTATACTTTCCAAGCGCATCGGTTATGACGGACGTACGCTGATCCATCCAAGCCATGTGGCGATCGCGCGTGAGGCCTATGAGCCGGATGCGGCGCAGATCGACTACTATCAACGGCTGATTGCTGCATTTGATGAGGCGGAAAAACAGGGGCTTGCTGCGATTACATTTGAGAACAAGCTGGTCGATTATGCCATGTACAAGAAGGCGAAGCTGTTTCTGGGCCCGTGACAATCGGTAGACCGGCGGTCCGCTGAGCAGGAGACGGAATGGCCGCGTAAATTCTACGACCAAGCCCCCGCAAAAATGGGGGATTACCGTGAGCCAGAGCGCGCAACGTCACACCTGATCCGCCAGCACGACCGTGCCGTGCAGATCGCCTTGGGCTGGTGCGTCTGTCGTCATTCGACGTGCTAATGCCGCGCTGCGTCCTGCACTGACCCCGCAATCGGCAGCTTACGGGGTGGCCCTGCTACCGTCCCCAAGCCCTTGAAAACGTGGGCCGCGCCAGTGTCACCCGGCGCAGCGTTTTCGGGGTGGGTGTCAACTCAACTCGTGCAGCTTCGCTCGGGCTGAGTTCAACTCAGCGATGACTGCGTTCACAGGGTTGCGGCGCATCTGTCTACCTTGGGCAAGGTCCGCCGCGACCTTCGCGACGTTTGGGGCTATCAAGCACACGACGATCATCTGGGCAGGATGGTGAGGCGCAACACTCCATAACAAAGGTGCAGTCCAGGGGGCGTGCCTGTCCTTGGCGCCGCCAGTGCCGCGCTCAACCATATCAGTGATTGCGGTATTCACTGTTGCGAAGTCCGGTTCGGGATGGCCCCAGTCGGCATGTCCGGTCCGCACAAGCGCTTCGGCAGGACGGCAGATTGTCATCATCTGGTCCTCTGGCCCGCTAGCTGCCGCATCTGAGAGCGCCGCACCGATGGTGGTTGCTGCATCCGGCAGCGGCCATGTGTCTTCACCTCATCGCCGCTAGGGTATCCTGCGCGACTTCGAGCCCCGCGCCTGCAAGGTCGTGGTAGTCAAAGCCTCCATCAAGTCGGGTCGTCTCCTCCACCTTCGCCCGCAGCCGTTCAATCTCAACTTCAATCCGGCGGATTTCAAAACCGCCGATCTCAAGCACTTCGCCCATGGCGGTGCCTCCCCTTATTTGAATTGGGTTGGATCGCCGCCCAGCACCTCGCCGGGCGGCAACTGCACCTAATTGACCATCGACAAGAAGTTGGTTCCGTTCGGTGCCAAACCGCCAAGACGAAAGTCGGGGCAAGACGAGAGTGCAGCGTTCAAAGTCTGAATTGCGCCAAAGAGCTCATCTTCAATTGCATTCAAAAATGGCCTCTGCTCAAAGCGTGGGTCTGGGCACAGCTCCAGCTCTCGTTCCGCCTGATCAATAAAATAGAGGTCAATCGCTGTAGATTTGGATCAGGCGAGCAGCCGCAATCACATCAGGGAAGTTCAGGTTTTCGGTGTTAGCCATGTCAGGCTTCCTTTAAATCGGAGCGCTGGCACTCGGACGCCCTGAACCCCCCTGGCTTTGAGCGTGTTGGTGTGATTCCGTCGGGATATCGGCGACGGAGGGTAGGATGGCTGCACAAGCGCGGGTTGTTCGATCCGGATGAGCGCTACGCGGCGTTATCGACTTCGAGCTAGCTCTTCCGGCCAGGGTTGGATGCGACGCTTGATCGTTCCGATGGCAGGCAAGGCGGGCGCCCGCCGATGGACCCGGTCCTCATGTTCAAGGTGCCGGTGATCCAGGCGCTCTACGGTCTGTCGGATGCGCAGGCGGCGTTGCAAATCATGGACCCGGCGCAGCTTTGGCCGTTTCCTCAGCCTCGATGACGGCGCGCGGGCGCCGGACGAGACGACCATCCGGCGGTTCCGGGAAGCCCTGGTGCGACCTTCTCGGTGTCGATAAACTTCCGCCAGACCACTACGCAGTGTTCAAAAACATCACCAAGTACCGCTTCGTTGACCAACGCTCTGTCTACAAACGGCTTGGCTACATTGGGCTGATACAGCGAGGCAAACACACCATTGAAGGGTTCAAAGTCCCATATCGGAACATGCCCAAACAGCTCTGCTTGCCGGAAGATTTTCGCGCAAAGATTTGCGGTGGCGATTCCACCCTGCCGTCCCTAGTCCAGAAGAATGTGCTTCCGCACGGCGTCCCGCAAGGCGCTCCAATATCCGACCTGATTGCAAACTTCTACCTAATCGACTTTGACGTCAAACTGGACCAGTACGCGCGCGCGCGTGGCGGCAGATACATGCGCTATTCGGACGACATACTGTTGATCGTCCCGGGTGACGAAGAAGATGCACGGGCTGCCGAGCATTTTACGACGAATGAGATAAGGAATCATGGGGAAGCCCTCAAGATCAAAGCGGCCAAAACCTGCGTCGTCAAATTCACGCGTTCAGACGAGGAAATGGGCTTGAATACCTAGGCTTTAGGTACGACGGCAAAAAGGTCTACGTGAGGGAAAGCACCATATCTCGCCTCTATCGAAAGGTGTCAGTCGCCGCAAAGCGCGATGGAACTATGCATGTCCTTTGCAACCCGACCGCAAGCGCAGCAACGCTGATCGGCAGCTTCAACTACTCACGCTTTAGCCAGAAGTTCAGCCGAGTGAAGAAAGGCGAACTGACCGACGACTACAAAAGCTGGACCTTCTACAGTTACTTGAAACGTGCCGCGCATACATTTGGCCCCAAAGGGGACCGTATCTTGCCGCAAGCACGGAATTTAAAAGAGCAAATGAAGGAGCGTGTGAGGAAAGCCATCGTGCGCGCGCATGCCCGCCAGCGATCACAGACGACTTAAAACTTCGGCGCCAGCTAAGTGTTCGATTTAAATGGCGCCCCCCACACGGACTCGAACAGCGGACCTACTGAATACAAACCGGTTGTCTGAGGGGCCAGGCCGGTGAGGGCGCAACAGTGTCCTCACCGCAATCCTTATGATGATCAATCCATCTTCCATCGGGCTTTGCGCGCGGCGCTGACTTGCTCCATGCGCTTGTGGCGACGCCAGAACAAAACCTTGTAGTCCATGTATTCCATGAGCGTGAACAAGCACAGACCCATGAGAGACATGTTGACCAGCGTTGCAAAGGCGCCATCCATGTTGAGGCGGAACGCGAATCGCTGCATCAGGATGCCGACGCCCTCTGTCGCCGAGAAGAACTCGGCGACCACGGCGCCGATCAGCGCGGTTGTCATACCAAGTTTCAGGCCGGCAATGGTAATCGGCAGTGAGCTTGGGATCTGCAGTTTCCAGAAATACTGGCGCCTGCTGGCCCGCAGCGAGTTGAAGAGTTCGGTCGCGTCCTTATCGACAAAAAGCAGACCTGTCAGCACATTGATAAACACCGGGAAAAAGGCGTTCAGAGTTGCAAGCGCAATCTTCGAACTCCACCCAAAGCCAAACCAGGCGATGATGAAGGGCGCTACAGCGATGCCCGGCGTGACGTTGAAAACCACAGCGTAAGGTGCCCAGTAGCGCCTGAAAACAGGGCTGATGGCAGCGGTAATCGCCAGTGTCATGCCGATCGAGACGCCGAAGAAGAAACCGCAGGTGGCCTCGAACATGGTTACGAAGAAGTGCCAATAGATAATGCCGGTTATGAAGAACATTTCGTATAGACGGAATGCAATCCAAGACGGCGGCGGCATGATCAGCGTGTTGAGATAACCCATATTACTCGCCAGCTCCCATCCACCAATCAGGATGAGGAACGTCATCGAGTGCATCATCAAGCGCTTCGTGTAGGAAGTCTTGAATTCCGCTTCTAGTATTTCGTCAATATTCGTGTCGTCAACTGCGCTCATGCGTCATTCTCCGAGAAGTCGTTGGCGATCCGGGAAGGAGTGGAATTACAGTTCATCCCATGCTCCTTTCCCAATTCAGCCGGCGCTTCCGGACCTTCTTTTCCATAAGATCATCATCACGCCAATAGAGTGCGCGGTGGTCGACCCACTCTGCGATGCGAAACAGCAGGAAGCCGTAAAGTGTGATCGACAAAAGAGCTGCAAAGGCCGATGGCATATTTAGCGACATGGTGTAGCGCGCCATCAAGATGCCCATGCCGTCCTGTGCCGAAATAAACTCAGCCACGAGTGCGCCGCCAAAAGCAGAACCGACGGCGAGTTTGAAGCTGGCCCCCATGGCCGGCGCGGCAGTCGGAATCATAAGCCGCCAAAAGACTTGAGGCCTAGTTGCACCCATCGATCTAAACAGCTCGTGGGCTTCATCGTCGACGCCGAGAAGACCTGTCATTGTGTTCACAAACGGCGCGAAGAAGCAGACGAGTGCGGCGAGGGCGATCTTTGACCCCATGCCAAAACCGAGCCAAGCGACGAAAATCGGGCCGACAGCGATGCGCGGTGTACACTCGATGATAATGATATATGGCTTCAGAAAGTCACGAAAACTGTCGCTTAGGACGGCTGCAACGGCAAGCCCGACACCAATGAAGATACCAACAGCGCAGCCAAGCATGGCCTCCTGGAAGGTAACCCAAAGGTGATGCCAGACGTTGCCCTGTGTCACATATATGCGCCAGATCGACTGAACGATGTCGGTCGGGCGCGGGGTGAGCAGGGGATCACCGATTCCGGTCCGGTTTGCCATTTCCCAGATGAACAGAAATATGGCGAAGATGACGAGGTGCTTGACGAGAGCGACAGCCTGACTATCTGCGTAGCCGGATCCCAGCCGTGTGCTGGCTTCGACGCTCATAACTCGTCTCCCATGATGAACTCACCAAGAACCTCGCGTACTTCGGCAACGAGTTGCTGGAATTCCGGCGTTACTTCGATATCGATTGAACGCGGCCGCGGGAACGGTACCCTGATGGTCTTGGCAAGCTTGCCCGGACGCGGTGTCATCACCATGACATAGTCGGCAAGGAAAATAGCCTCGGAGATGTTGTGGGTGACGAACAATGTCGTCTTATCCGGGCCATCGACAATATTGAGAAGCTCGACGTTCAAGCGTTCGCGCGTGAACTCATCAAGAGCGCCGAACGGTTCGTCAAGAAGCAGAATGTCGGCACCGGTCTGAAGCAGTCTGGCAAGAGCCACGCGTTGCTGCATGCCGCCTGAAAGCTGGCGCGGGAAAGAGAACTCAAAGTCCTTGAGGCCAACCAGTTGCAACGCATCCCACGCCCGGCGCTTGTCCTCATTGGTAACGCTGCCGCGAATTTCATTGGGGAGCAGAACATTCTCGACGGCAGTGCGCCACTCCAGCAACACTGCTTTCTGGAACATCATGCCGATCTCACCGGTCGGACCATTCACTTCACCGCCGTGCACCTTGAGGCTGCCGGCGGTCTTGTCGATGAGTCCGGAAACCAATCGCAGCAGAGTCGACTTGCCGCAGCCGCTCGGTCCCACAAGCGAAACGAACGATCCGCGTGGAATCTGAAAATTGGCGTTCTGGACGGCGATCACCGTCTCGGTGAACGCTTTGGTCAGGTTGTTCGCCTCGATTACGATATCGCCCGAGCCGGACGAACCCATTTCTGCTGGACTGATATCAGCAGAGGTTTCAGAAGCCATTGTCGTGATTCCTCCCAAAATTCATTTCAGTGAACGTCCTTGATCGATCTTTATAACCCATCATCCGCATGTGTGCCAGTTGGTGCATTGCGTGAGGTTCAGGTGGGTGGATTTTTTCCGATGCAGTTTGCCGTTGGTACCGCTTTGTCGGCAGGCAGTGAAACGGGCGCCCATCAATCGATGGAGATTGTGAACAAGGCAAAAAAAGGTGCGACCACGTTCGAACCGGGAGGCGACGGAACCTCCGCAGCGTTTCGCAATTGTGACGTCCCAAACACTTTCCCGACACAGCCCTGTAACGGTTTCTGCACACTAAGGCATTGAATTCGTGCCGGGAATATGCAGACCCGACGCCTCAGAAAACAGCAATCAGAATTTCAACCACGGCCAATATGTTCTCGACCTGCCACCCCTTTCGACACGCAGTAGCAACCTTCACGCAGCTTTGAAATGAAAAACTTCGCGTTTTTGCGCAAAATTTTATTGTGAACCCGTCATCCACGCGTGAGCGGGCGATATGCCTGCCACATCGCGACGTCCCGTACGCCCATAGGCCGGTAGGAGCTATGAGAGTGCGACGTCTGAACACTCCGCGATACCGAACATCCGGACACCCTGAAACCCCCTGGCTTTGAGCGTGTTGGCGTGATTCCGTGGGGATATCGGCGACGGAGGGTACGATGGCTGCACAGCGCGGGTTGTTCGATCCGGATGAGCGCTACGCGGCGTTATCGAAGGCGGGAGATCCGCTGGAGCGGCCTGCAGGGGGTATCGACTTCGAGCTCTTCCGGCCAGAGTTGGATGCGACGCTCGATCGTTCCGATGGCAGGCAAGGCGGGGGCAGGCAGGGCGGGGGCAGGCAGGGCGGGCGCCCGCCGATGGACCCGGTCCTCATGTTCCCCGGTCCTCATGTTCAAGGTGCCGGTGATCCAGGCGCTCTAAGGTCTGTCGGATGCGCAGGCGGCGTTGCAAATCATGGACCGGTGCAGCTTTGGCCGTTTCCTCAGCCTCGATGGCGGCGCGCGGGCGCCGGACGAGACGACCATCCGGCGGTTCCGGGAAGCCCTGGTGCGGACCGGCGCGGTGGAGAAACTCTTCGCCCGGTTCGACGCGCATCTTGAGGACGCCGGATATCTCGCCCGGATATCCCGCCATGGGCGGGCAGATCGTCGATGCCACCATCGTGGCGGCCCCGCGCCAGCGCATGACCGATGCCGGGAAGGAGATCGTCAAGGGCATAGAGGTATGGAAACGGGGGGCATCCCGCCTGATTGGCAGGCCAATCCCCGGAAACCGGCACAAAAGGATCGCGACGCGCGTTGGACGCTCAAGCGAGGGCGCAGGAAGACGCGCCCGGACGGCACGGCGATGGGCGCAATCGCCACGCCGGTGTTCGACTGCAAATCCCATATCGATGCCGACCGGCGCCACGGCTTCGTCCGGACATGGATGTCACCGACGACGCCCGGCATGACGGACGCGTAGCGGGCGGGCTTCCGGATCAGGCGAACACCGGCTCGACTGCACACCGGCTCGACTGTCCGGGCGGACACGGCGTATCGGTCGCAGAAGAACGAGAAGAAAATCGCCCGGGCCGGACTGACCTCGAAGGTCCATTTCCGCCGCCCGCCCGGCAAGCCGATGCCCGTGCATCACGAGAGGGCCAATGCCGCACGGTCGAAGGTCCGATCCGCGATCGAACATCCCTTCGCCGGGATGAAGGCACGAACGGGGCTCTTCGTCCGCACCATCGGCATCGACCGGGCCAGGGCCAGGATCGGCATGGCCAACATCGCATTCAACATGAAACGGCTCCTGTTCCGGGAGCGCAAAGGCGCCGTGGCATAGCCCGGCCCCGGCGAAACCAGATCCCGAACCACAACCCGGGCAAAGGGCCGACCCGCATCGCGGCCGTAAATGCGCTCTCGTCACCCGATTCCAGGCAGCAGACAGGGGCCTGCAGGGTGTCCAGATGGCGAACCCGGCGGGTGAACCGGTTGACGGGCCTCTTCGGCTCGATTTCGACCGCCGCCTGAAGCTTGAGTTCCACGGTTGCGGAATCACCACCGACGCGGGATTGCCAGCCTGCCGCGAGCTTGATGACGCGCTCGGCTTGACAGGCATGGCCGGCCATGAGCTTGTCGATCCGCGCACCGGCAAGAATGGCCATTAGTATAGTGACCAAACCGAAGCTAAGTGTGGCGGACTGAGCGGTACGCAACTGCGAAACGGGCCAGTGCAATGCAGAGCGATGACCAGTCGGGTGGAGCCAAACGCCCTCGCGCCACCATTGAGGGCAGCGCTCGTGAATTCCAAGAATAGCGGGGAATCGCCCCTTAGGGGGCGACGCATCAGCCAACCGGCGCTTGAAGAACTACGCGAGAGGTTCATCGCCCACTGCCCTGACTTTCAGAGCTTCGTCGAGCCTGGCACCGGCTGGGGCAAGGGTGAGAAAGCCTTCAAGGTCGCTGCAATCGACCGGGTCCGATCGGCACTTGCCGAAGATGCAACTGACGAAATCCTCGGCAAGAACGTCTTTAAGATCTTGGAGAAGGCCGCGAATGACGGCCCTCTGGTCATGTGGCAGACCAAGGACGCAATCGCCAAGAATACCGCGGACCTACTCGCAGAGTTCCACGCGATCATTGGTCGGCTGGTTCGATCCGGGGAGCCGCCGGAGATTGCCTTGGCGACGGCGCATGACGCTCTCGAAGCGCTTCGCGCGCGCGGTGCCACATCGCTTACCTACGGTGAGCGGATCAACATCCTGTCTTCGGCATTGGCCATGGTGCGACCGAGCGCAATGGCCCCACTGAAAATCACCCGGATCAACGAGGCGTGGGAAGCGCTGACCGGTGAAAAATTGTTCGTCGCAGCCAAGGCCGATATGGCGACGGATTATCGACGTCTCGCCGACGGATTCGCAGAAATATTTGAAATTATGCGCGACGGGTGGCGTTGGGAACCGCAGGACTGGCTGGACATCCAGGGATTCCTTTGGATCGCCAACGACAAGACCGTCACAGTACCGGCGGACCCAGACAAAGCCGCCGACAAAAGTGAACTCCCGGAGAAGCCGATGTCGATTTCGCCCGTCAACCTCATTCTCTACGGCCCGCCCGGGACAGGAAAGACCTACGCCACCGCAGCCGAGGCGGTGCGGTTGTGCGGCGAACCGGCCCCGGAAGATCGGGCCGGGATCATGGCGATTTATCAGAGGCTCATGGCGGCTGGGCGCATAGAGTTCGTCACCTTTCACCAATCGATGTCCTACGAGGAGTTCGTCGAAGGCCGGCAGCCCATGACCGGATCGGATGGGGATGAAGGCTCGGAGTCCGACGGTTTCCGCCTGGAGACTGTCCCTGGGATATTCCGGCGCATAGCCAAACGCGCCGAGACCAGCCGGGGACCGTCTTCGGGAAGCGGCACTGTCACCTTGGAAGGTCGGCAGGTGTTCAAGATGTCCATCGGCCGGGCGAACGTCGAGGAAGAGGTCCATTTCTTCGAAGAGGCAATCGAAGAAGGCTACACGCTGCTTGGTTGGGCAAACATCGACTGGAGCGACGAAAGATACGCCGAGACTTCCGAGATTTTAAAGACCTGCGAGAAGAAGCAGGAGGAAGGAAAAATCCCAGGCCCGGTCAATCTCATGTCAGGACAGGTCCAGCATATGGATTACTTCCGAAACCGTATGAAAGCTGGTGACATTATCGTCGTCTCCAAGGGCAACCGCCTCTTTCGGGCTATTGGGGAAGTCACGGGCGACTACGAATATCGCCCCCGACCAGAAGGTGACATGGGACATCGGCGCCCCGTAAAGTGGCTCTGGGTAGACAATGACGGCACGCCCGCAAAAGAGATCTACCGGTGCGCCTTCGCCCAACGGGCCATCCACCAACTCAAAAAGGATGATCTCAATATTCCAACCCTTGAGCGATATATGAACAGCGGGCGATCTGAGGAACCAACGGCAGCGGAACCCTTCGTCCTGATCATCGACGAGATCAATCGGGCGAACATCTCCAAGGTCTTCGGCGAGCTCATTACGCTTCTCGAAGCCGACAAGCGGCTGAACCAGCCCAATGCACTCAGGGTTCTACTGCCCTATTCGGGCGACGAGTTCGGGGTGCCGTCCAACCTGCACATTCTCGGCACGATGAACACCGCCGACCGCTCGATCGCGCTCCTCGATACCGCCCTGCGACGGCGCTTCACCTTCCGCGAGATGATGCCGGACGCGTCAATCCTCAATGACGCGGCCGGGAAGAAATGCGGGATCGACCTGCCGCGACTTCTCTCCACGATCAACGAGCGGATCGAGTATCTCTACGACCGCGAGCATCAGATCGGTCACGCCTACTTCACTGCGTGCAGCTCCCGAGCCGATGTCGACGAGGTCATGCGCCACAAGGTCATTCCGCTCCTGGCCGAATACTTCTTCGAAGATTGGGCCAAGATCGCAGCGGTGCTCGGCGATCTGGAATCTCACGAGGACCCGATCACCGGCGGCTTTCTCAAGCGCTTGATCCTGAAGGCGCCGCCGGGACTTGAAGATGGGGACGCGGCTCCCAGGTTTCGTTGGGATGTGCGCTCGGAGGTTGAAGGCTTCGACTACGGGAAGTTGGCCGGGACATGATCCGCCGTACGATCCGCGAATGGGAGCGCATCGGCTACGGGTCCGACGACGCCGAGATCCCTGAGGCGCAGGCAGACCGCCTCGCAGCGGTCGCGCGGGCCTCGGTTTTTTCGGTCGACGGGGGTGAGGGTGTGCTGGAACACGGGCGCAAAGGGTTCCGCGCGCGTGGCATCGTTGGCGTCATTGCCACCCCAGACTGCCAGCTCGAGATTCTCCCGAAGATCGAGGGAGGAGTAGAGACCAACATCTCCGACGCGACGCTTCGCGCTCGTCTCATCCACATGCTCGCGGTCACTTACGATCTGCCGATCGAGGCCGGGGCGATAACGCAACTCGGCTGGCAGCGCAATACGGTGCTCGAACTCCTGATCCGTCTATTCTGTGCGAAGCTCACAGATGCGATACGCCAAGGGATGCCGCGCCACTACCTCGAGCATCAAGATGACCTGACCGCGCTTCGGGGACGCCTGGACGCAACACGGCAATTCTCCACGCTCGCGGTCTCGCCACAGAAACTTGCGTGCCGTTTCGACACCCTCTCGCCAGACATCGCGCTGAACCAGGTCATGCGTGCAGCGGTCACGAAGCTGTCGCGCCTGACCGCCGCACCGGACAACCAGCGCGCGCTGCGCGAGTTGAGTTTCGTGTACGCCGACGTCGCCGAAATTCCTTCGAGCGCGCTTCGGTGGGATCGGATTGTTCTCGACCGTACAAACCGGCGTTGGCGGGATCTTCTGTCCCTGGCGCGTCTGTTTCTTTCGGATCGGCACCAGCAGACGAGCGCCGGGACCATCGACGGCCATGCGCTGCTCTTCGAGATGAACGTTCTGTTCGAAAAGTATGTCGAACGGATCCTGTCACAGGCGCTGGCTGGCACGCGCTTTCGTGTGTCATCGCAAGGGGGGCACCGGGACTGCCTCTACGAGGACGAGGGCGACATTGGCCGCTTCCGGACGCGGCCGGATCTCATCATCCGGCAGGGCGAGGAGATCGCGCTGATCATCGACACCAAATGGAAGCGCATCACCCGACGGATCGACGATCCGAAGCAAGGCGTCAGCCAGGCGGACGTTTACCAACTCATGGCCTACGGCAGGCTCTACGACTGCCCGAACGTCATGCTGCTCTACCCGCACCATGGCGACTTGCATCCCGCCCCGATCCGCCGGCGATATTCAATCGCGGCAAAGGGAGCGGACGAGAAGCTGATCGTGGCGACGCAGGATGTCGCCGGCACACAGCGGGACCATAGGGACGCCCTTCGAAAACTAGTCGTGGATTTCTTGGAGCACGAAGGCGAGCTGGAAGCACCGGGCAAGCACGGCGACGCGCTTTTCGAAGCGATATGAAGGACTTCAGCACCCTCTTGCTTCCACAGTGCTTCCACGGGGGCTGGAAACGCGAACGCCGCCCCGGAGGGCTGCGCTCAAGCGTCTGATAACGCGTAGAAATTTGGTTGCGGGGGCAGGAAGCCACCCACACCGAACTCAAGTGCCGGTGTGATCGAGGGCCCGATCAGACCGAGAGTTGCGGTGAATGGCGGCTATGGCTGGCTGATCTATCAATTCCGAATTCAACCGGCGTTACGGCCCTGAGCTCGGCCATCGACCGTGAGCGCATTGTGGATTAAACTTGCGCTCGAATTCCGGGCCTACACCCGCCCTTCCCAACCGCCACAACCATCGGGAATTCCAAAGCCATGAAGTATCAAAAAACCGAAGCCAAGGAATACGCACGCGAAACGCTCAAAGGTGTGTGGACCGCGCTGCCGACAATCTTCACCGAGGACGACGAAGTCGATGCCAAGGGCAATCGCTTCAACCTCGAGCGGTGCATTTCGGATCTGCAAATCGAAGGGCATTATTGCCTTGGAAACGTTGGCGAATTCTGGTCGATGACCAATGAAGAGCGGATGCAGGTCCATGAAATCAATGCCGAAACGGCGAATGGCCGCATTCCGCTTATCGCCGGGTGTCACCACCAGAATCCCTATGAAGTCATCAAGCTGTGTCAGCATGCCGAAGCTGTTGGCATCGATTTCGCGATCATCCTTACGCCTTATCAAGGCGCAAAGGATGATGACTCAGTGTTCAATTTTTATGAGTTTGTCAGCGGGCGGGTGAACATCGGCATCGTCCTGTTCAATATCCCGCAGGTCTATTATCCGATTTCGGAAAAGCTCGCCAAGCGGCTCTCCGCGCTGCCCAATATCTGCGGGTTCAAGCAGGCCAACCCTTCACCCACGGCGACGATCACGCTTCGTGACGAGGTGGGCGCCGATTTGGCCGTGAGTGTCGCTGACGAAGCGCCCTGGCTGCACAACCTCGCCGTAATGGGCGACCGATGGCTGTTGAATTTCTGCCCCCATCTATATCAGGTTCCCGGCTACCTGCCGGTGCACGACTACACGCAAGCTGCACTCGCCGGTGACATGAACGAAGCCGTCGAGATTTGCCGCAGCGTGAATCCGCTGCGCGAAGTCCACGGCCGGTGGATCGCCGGCTACGGCCGTGCACATGGCCGCATGCCGGTTCACGAGCAGAAGGTGTGGATGGAACTGATCGGGATGGTTGGCGGACCCGTCCGCTCGCCGTGCTCGCCGATGACGGAGGAGGCATGCGAGAGGCTGCGCGCCGATCTGGAAGCGACCGGGCTCCTCGCCAAACTGGCCGAATGCGAACCCGTTCCCTTGCGCAAGGCGGTCTGACCACGCGCGGGCGAGGAACGCACCAGTTCCTTGCGGCGGGCCCGACATCACTGCACTTGTGCCAAGAACGGCGCTCGTCGGGACCCATACAGGCGGTTCTGGATGTTGACACGGTCGTGGCCGGTCACGATGCACGGTTGTTCGGCAACAAGTGTGCCGACCAACCGGTGAATTCCAGAATGTGCAGACCCGGCCCCCAGCGATCGCTGATGTAGATTAAGGCCGGTCTCGCGATCTTGGAAAACCTCGTTGGTCTGAGGACAGAAGCGCTGCCCGTTTCCGGCAGGAATGTAGTAGCCGACCTCCTTCGGCTCAAAAGGATTGGAACAATCGACAATGCGAAGACCCGCATTAAACCAGGTGAGATAGAGCGGATCGTCCGCTCTCATCCACTGGCAGGTATTGTGCGCCCCGTAGCGGGCGCCCTGCTCGCACCAAGACGAATCTCTCGGCCGCATGGTGACCGGGTCGATCGTATAGGGATTAAACGTGCTGATCGAGATTGGCTGCAGGTGGTTGCGCATGTCGAAGAACGTCGCGAATGCCGGTGGGTGAGCATAATTGGTAGAGTGGGTCTCGGTCAGCAAAAACCCAAACTCTGATCCTTTCGGAACCAGGAATGTGTGCGATGCCGGCGACCAGTTGTGCGTTTCATATGGATTCTGGCGCCACATGAATTGCGGCCTGGTTGGATCGGTCAGATCCCTCATGCCGAAACCGCCGCGCCGCCAAGCGCAGGTGACAAAGTTCCCATAGGGCTGCGCTTCGTGCAGATCGACCCCGCCCTTGGTGACGAGATCCAAATCCCAAGTCGGCTCGTCGCCGGCGGCCTCGTTCTGACCGGGCACCCAGCCTTCCCCGATCAGCATTGGATTGAACGGATCTTTCATGTCGTGAATGAGACGTGCACGTCCGTTGCATCCGTTCTTGAAGCCGCCGCTATACATGAGCCTGCGGTCAAAATCATAGACCGGTCGGTGAATACCCCGACCGTCGGTTTCGACGTATTTTCCCGCATTCCCCATATGAACTCTGGTTTTATGGCCCCATGAAGTGTGATAATCTATTTCCATCAATGACTTAGTCATGATGGGGGGGGGCTGGGGTTTGGCCAGGAACGCGATGGGTGAAGCGGAAACCGGCCCTTTGTGGCTGCATTTCGATCGGTCGATCAAGCTGGCATTTTGTGGTTCTTCGATCAGTTCAAACGGTGGATTGCTGCTGCATCGGGAACTGGACGATGTCCTTGACCTGACGGACATGGCTGCGGGTCTGATCTGTGACCCGCGCACAGGGAAGAACGGACGGCATCGCCTTGCGTGCTTTCTGCGGCCGTCGGTCTTCTCGCGCCTGGCTGGATACGGGGATCGACAACGACCTGCCGGGTATCCGGCTCTGTCTCTTCACCGGCAAGGGAGTATCTGGCGCCATTTTGGGCCAGGAGTTTACAACTGGACGCCCTGACCACCCCTGGCTTTGAGCGTGTTGGCGTGATTCCGTGGGGATATCGGCGACGGAGGGTACGATGGCTGCACAGCGCGGGTTGTTCGATCCGGATGAGCGCTACGCGGCGTTATCGAAGGCGGGAGATCCGCTGGAGCGGCTTGCAGGGGGTATCGACTTCGAGCTCTTCCGGCCAGAGTTGCCGGCCAGAGTTGGATGCGACGCTTGATCGTTCCGATGGCAGGCAGGGCGGGCGCCCGCCGATGGACCCGGTCCTCATGTTCAAGGTACCGGTGATCCAGGCGCTCTACGGTCTGTCGGATGCGCAGGCGGCGTTGCAAATCATGGACCGGTGCAGCTTTGGCCGTTTCCTCAGCCTCGATGGCGGCGCGCGGGCGCCGGACGAGACGACCATCCGGCGGTTCCGGGAAGCCCTGGTGCGGACCGGCACGGTGGAGAAACTCTTCGCCCGGTTCGACGCGCATCTTAACGACGCCGGATATCTCGCCCGGATATCCCGCCATGGGCGGGCAGCTCGTCGATGCCGCCATCGTGGCGGCCCCGCGCCGGCGCATGACCGATGCCGGGAAGGAGATCGTCAAGGGCATAGAGGTATGGAAACGGGGGGCATCCCGCCTGATTGGCAGGCCAATCCCCGGAAACCGGCGCAAAAGGATCGCGACGCGCGTTGGACGCTCAAGCCAGGGCGCAAGAAGACGAGCCCGGACGGCACGGCGATGGTCGCAATCGCCACGCCGGTGTTCGGCGACAAATCCCATATCAATGCCGACCGGCGCCACGGCTTCGCCCGGACATGGATCGTCACCGACGCCGCCCGGCATGACGGACGCGTAGCGGGCGGGCTTGTGGATCAGGCGAACACCGGCTCGACTGCCACCGGCTCGACTGTCTGGGCGGACACGGCGTATCGGTCGCAGAAGAACGAGAAGAAAATCGCCCGGGCCGGGCTGACCTCGAAGGTCCATTTCCGCCGCCCGCCCGGCAAGCCGATGCCCGTGCATCATGAGAGGGCCAGGATCGGCATGGCCAACATCGCATTCAACATGAAACGGCTCCTGTTCCGGGAACGCAAAGGCGCCGTGGCATAGCCCGGCCCCGGCGAAACCGAATCCCGAACCACACCCCAGGCAAGGGGCCGACCCGCATCGCGGCCGTAAATGCGCTCTCGTCACCCGATTCCAGGCAGCAGACAGCGTTCTTCAGGGTGTCCCGGTGATCGTTGGCATATTAGAGTTTTCATGCCCCGTGAGGGCGCGTCAGCCGAGGAAATCGGCCAAACCCTTGCCGCGCTTCTGGAATGGCTGGTGAAGGCGGCTGCCGATTACCGTAACGACAGGCTTACCGGAGACACGCTGGCCACGGTCCAAGAACTTGCGCCGATGCTGGACAAGGTGAGCGTGGCCTTGGCCTAGCGATACAGGGCGGCCTCCCTACAGCCCCCCAGCTTCCCCTGGTGCCGCAAAGCGGCGATATTTCACAGAGCAGGTGACGTCCACGTCCGATACCGAAAAACCTATCATTAGAAAGGAAACGACGTTGCAGTTCTCCCGGTCATACCACTTGACAATCCGGTAGGCCTGTGAATCGGTTTCAATGCCCGGACCATAGGTTGTATCAAGGCGTTGGTAAACCTCCCCACAATCACCGGAATACAGCTCAAGATTAACCGTCACAAGAGACTGGTAATCATAGAAATAGAAGTTTGCCTGAAACCCTAGACTACCATCGGCCAGATGGTAGGGCGCGGTCAGTAGGTTCACTAGACTCTTGCTGAGATTTTCTGGTTTATCTAGCCGAACGGTAGCGCCCTCGCTGGCCTCTAAGACCTCATCGGGGGTCATACCCCATCTCGTGTATTACCAATCTGCCAGTGCGGGTGGACCCGCCAAAGTAAGCGCAGCAAATGTAACTATCGAAAAATCTTTGCGAGCATGAGGTGCCTCCAAGGCCAAAAAATAGTAACCGATATCTCCCACATAGGGCCTCTTTCCATCGAAATGATGACATAGACGCCTCCTTTGTCCAGGGCCTCTGAGGCGTGGTGTGATGTGTGATCGGTTTTCCATGGTTTTGACGCCTCTCGGGTGAACAGCCATTGTTTTTCCGAGGCTTCGGGCATGGTCATGCCTTCGCGTGTAACAGGCGTACAATCAAAGTGATGGCGGATGATATCGGCTATCACGGTGCTTGGGCCCTTGCCTTCAGGCCGGTGATCGTTGCCGGCATCTGCGCCCAAAGGTCCCTGGTGCGCCCAAAAGTCCTTGGGAACAGAGACTTCGGACAGCTGAAGGATAATGGAGCGGGCGGGACGCACTGCCTTTACGCCAACCTTGATCATCCGATCCCGCAGGCTCGTCAGCGACCGGTCGGCAATGGATGCTGGCAAGACCAATGTGCGCAGAAAGTTCGCCATATTGCAGGCAAGAGCATGAAGCTGAAGCCGGACCTGGTTGGCCTTGAAGCTCTGGCAAGATAGCCGTGTCCATTTGAGGGCGTATTTGCCTTGTTTGATGTATTGCTCCGCAGTTCCGCGCCGGTTGTAGAACTCAAACACCCGCTCATCGGGAACGGGCAGCGTCGTGACTACAAAACCAGCCCGGGGAAACAACCCGCCTGGATACCATTCCACCCTGGCCACAACCCGACGGGGTTTGCTCCAGCTCTTTGCCTGGTAAGTGAAATTGGCATAGTGCCGTTCCACCCGGTCTGCGCCGGAGTAGATGTGCAATGCGCCGCTCCAGAACCTTGTGGGCTCTGCCCGAAGGCCGGTCTTCCATCCGGTGGAATGAGCTTTGGCTTGGACGGATCGGAGACATCAAGAACCATGAGCCCGTTCGACCCATAAAGACCCGGGCCCATCACGTAGCAAATGCCGCCCTTCACGCGTATCTGGAATGCATCTCCCCAACCGTCCAAATCGGAGTGGCCGACCAGACGGACATTCTTGGCCTCCTCTGGCCGCGGCCCAGTGAGGTTGCTGGTATATTCAGTCTCTGGCCTGGTCTTTTCAAAATAAGGTTCGGTCATATTTATGATAGCCACTTCCAAGGCGCACCGTCACTGGACGACACAGTTTTCCGCCTTGATCAACAAAGTTGCACCACCGCCAACGGAAAGGACCAGATCAGGAGCCAGTTTGGCAATCACGGTTCCATCTTCGGTTTCAAAGAAAACGTTCAGATGATCGCCCGTGAAATCGACCCGGCCCACCCGGGCGTGCATTGAATTGACCGAAGAAACCTCGCCGGGCGATTGCGTATCGCCGCCAATCCCATCGTCCAATCTCACAGCGACGAGTTCAGGCCGGAACACGATCTCCACTTCGCTGTCGCCGGCCGTCGCCTCTCCCTTGCGGCAGCGAAACAACGTCCCGCTGGGCAAGCGCACCTCAGTCTCATGCGAGGCTGCCGAAGAACCCACGACGGTTCCTTGAAGCACGTTCACATTGCCGGCAATCCGTGCAACCGATGCCGAGACCGGCTCAAGATAGATCTCTCGCGGCGTTCCCTGTTGAAGAATCTTCCCCTCAGACATTACGGCAATCTGGTCAGACATCGACAACGCTTCAGCCTGATCATGCGTGACGTAGATTGTGGAAATTCCTAACCGGGTGGTCAGATCTTTGATTTCAAATCGCATTTCTTCGCGCAACTTCGCATCGAGATTACTCAATGGCTCGTCCAGCAGCAGCAATTTCGGTCCAACGACCAAACTCCGAGCCAATGCCACCCGCTGTTGCTGGCCACCACTCAAATAGGGCGCATCCCGATCGGCAAGATGATCCAACTGGACCATCTTCAGCGCCTCCATCCCCCGGTCCCGCCGCTCGTTCCGATTGGCGCGTGAAGACTGGCCGGAGCCGCGGGTGGATAAAGGAAACATCACATTTCCCAACACAGTCATGTGCGGCCAGATGGCGTATGACTGAAACACCATCGAGATCGGTCGGCGATTTGCCTCCACATACCGAGATTCTGACGCGACGATCTCGCCGTCGATCTCGATCACCCCGCTGGAAATCCTCTCAAGGCCCGCGACACAACGAAGGGTGGTACTCTTTCCGCAACCGCTTGGGCCGAGCAGAGTAAAGAACTCACCGCTGGCGATGGAGAATGTGACACCGTCGACCGCATTGACGACCCCGCCCTCAGAGGCAAAGGATTTATGGAGATTTTCAACTCTCAACACCGTGTGTCACTCCTCACCATTCATGGCCAGCATTCGCAACCTCCGGCTGCATGATCAGGCAGCAAAATCATTGCAGGTTATTGATACGCTGCCCCCAATCATCTCTATCACCTGCGCCTAGTCGCCCATCCATCGGCCCATGCGTGTCATCATGCGCCTCATCCAAAATGTAATCGGGATCAGGACGATCATCAGCAAAACACCGTAAGCGGCAGCTTCGGAGAGGTACCCCCGCTCCCAAACGCGCCAGATTTCCGGTGCGATCACCTGGTTCTTTTGCGACGACAGTACGAGCGGGATCGAAAACGATCGCATCGAATGGGAGGCAACCCAAATCCATCCGGCGATGAAGGCAGGCATCAGCAAAGGCAGCGTGATCCGCCACATGACTTCGAGTTGCGTTGCCCCGGCGGTACGTCCTGCTTCTTCCAGTTCCCGGCCAATCTGAGCGATTGCCCCATTCATCAATCGTGTGGAAAAGGCAATGTAGGTCACGGTCAACCCGATGACGAGTATCGAGACCGATCCGTACACGCGAAGCCAATTGCCGGGTGGGTTGAGAAACACGAAAATGAGGGCAATGGCGACCGTGACCCCCGGAAAGGCGTATGGAAGGAAGCTCATCCCATCCAAAAGACCTCGGCCCCGCCCTCTTCCGCGCACGATCGCCCACGATACCAGGAACGCTATTCCCATCGTGATTGTGGCGGTCGCCACCAGCATTACGAGTGTGTTCCAGGCGATCTTCGCATTGCGCGGATCGGTGAACATTTCGACATAGATGTCCAGGGTCAGTAGGACGCCGGTTCCCAATATTGGCGCCGAGTTTGGCGGCAGGAGAGACAGCCATCCAAGCGTGACTGCAGGCAGCAGGATCGTCGCGGTGCCAAATAGAGCAACGGCACCGACCGCGAGATATCGCCATCGGCCAAGTGCAATAGTTTGCGGGCGATAGGCCTTACCGCTCACTGTCACAAACCGCTCGGACTTGTTGACAATGCGGCGGTAGAGCACCAGCAACAAGAACATCAACACCATGAACAACACGGAGTACACGGCGCCGAGGCCAAAATCCGCCGGCGATTGCATCCGCACGGTGAAATAGATAAGCGTTGGCAGTAAAAATACCTGCCCGGGCAAACCGGCAACCAAGGCAGCCTCGAACTGGTCCATACTGGAGATAAACGAATACATGGCTGCGGCGAGAATCGCCGGCGCCAGCAACGGAATGGTGACGCTGCGGATCGTGTGAAACGTCCCGGCCCCGCTCACCTTTGCCGCTTCCTCCAGAGTTGAATCGAACAAGCGGAAAGCAGCAACGAGCATCAGAAATATGGTCGTTACACCGCGCAGGCTATCGAGGAAGATCACGCCTTCCAGGGTATAGATGTCGAAAGGACCTTCGGTAAATTCGATCCCCAGAGACAACAGGACGTCCCTCAGGGGAACGTTTATCAGGCCGGTTCTAGGGGCAAGCAGCACCGTCCATGACAGCACGAACAAAATGCTCGGCAGTGCAATGGGAAGCAAGATAACGATAAACGCGAGATTTCGGAACGGCATGTCGGTCCGCTCGACCAGCCAAGCGAACAAACCCGCCAATAACATGCTGATGGCGGTCCCGATTGTGGCAACCCCAATCGTGTTGCGAAACGCCTCGTAGACGAGGTTTCGCGCATCAAAGGCGTTTTGAAAGTTGACGAACGACCAGTCGCCGAGAGTTCCGAACCTTCCCTCTGTCGCGCTCGTCATCAGCAGGAACGCCAACGGCACGACGACAAACAGCACCAGCACGCTGATGGCCGCCACCACGGCCCAGTTTCCGCGCGCCGTGTCCAGGTACCGTCGTACGCGCCCCAAAGAGCTCTGCTGGTACAAGACGCTTACAGCCATTCGCGGATTATTCCCGATTGATCACCTTTGGTCCGGCATACGAGCGAACCACGGTGATCGTGGCTACGTGCTCTTAAAACAAGTCCGACAGGCGGGGGAGTCGCGCGCCATGGCGGAGCAGAACTCCGCCATGGCGCCGGGTTGGTGCCTTTACTTCTTCTTTTTCTTCGGGACCGGCGAGGGGAAACCCCACTCGGTCAACATGATTTCCTTCACCTTGGCGGTAACCGGGCCAAGGACCTCCTGCGATGCCTGAAGAATCTCCGCACCTGCCTTCTCGATGGCGAGTTGGGTGAAGCTGCCTTTGATATACGGAGAAGCATAACCCGGATTGGCGGCGGCGATGGCGGCTTGACCTTTGTCCGATCCCATGAAGGCCGCGAAAAGGAGCGTGCCATTCGGGGCCAACGGCTCAGGCGCCAGTGCAAGTCTGATGTAATCGCGAACAACCGATTGCTTTGGAATAATGAACTGTACGACCGCGTTGGCGTCATTCGGATCTGTTCGACCGCTTCGGAACAGTCCGTGCAGTTGGTGACCGCAGATGAGCGCTCGCTCTCCAGATGATAGGACCTGAAATGCTTGGGAAGTACCGCGAATCCACAGCGGCTCGTTCTTTGCAATGGCGGCTGCCCATTCGCGAGCTTCGTCGTCGCTCCAGGGTCCTCCAGCGTCTTCCATTAACTCAAAGAAGCCGGAAGGCCGAACATCAACGGCTATGATGCCCTTGTATTTCGGATCGGCACACTCTTCGATTGACTTTGGCGCGTCGTCGTAACTCAAGAGTGACGGATTGTACCAAATAATTCTGTGCGCTTGGCCGATCGAGACAATCCGGCCGCCATAGGACAGATACCGCGGATCGATCTCAACTGGCGATCCATCGAAAACTGACCAATCCGCAACGTATGTGAGATTTTCTTCTTCAAGCTGCTCTAATATCTCGGTATCGGTATCCAATACGTCGACTTGCGTAGCGCCGGCGCTCCATTCGGCGACCACACGCTGTGTCGCGTCCGTGCTGAAGCATTCAAAATCGTTCGGTTCGGGAACGTCCGGGAACAACGCCATGAAAGCATCGACAATCGGCTGCGACTCCTTGGGCGACATCCCCGTACACCACTGCACCGGATCCTCTTGCTTGGCGGCGGCGAGAATTTCGTCGTATGTCGTTTTGAATTCTGCGGCGTTTGCACTGCCCGGCAGCGCCAGCGGCACCATGATGGCCACCCCGGCCGCAACAAAAACCGACATCAAGCGGTTTGGCATGTTTTCTCTCCCTATCGACTACTGAATTCTCATTATCATTTATTTCAGCGGCGGCCGAATCAGTGCCGCGCTGCCGGGCCAAAGCCCATTCTTTGCCTGCTGACCAGCCAAAACCGGTCATTAGAAGTTGACCATTTTGAATTGCCCGGCGCAAGTTCCGTAATAATTTATAAAATGTGAGATCGCGCTGAGAATTCACCTGACTGGATCCTGAATTGTCGGGAGTGCCGCATTGGAGTGCACAGAATCTCCGGCCAGAGCCCGCCGCGACTGAACTTGCCAAAGCACAGTTTTTGCAAATCAAACGGGGGGGGGGCGGCCGACAAAGCAAGCCGGTTCCGGCGAAATCAACAATGGAGAACGTGCATTTCATGATCGACGAAAAGAGGCTGCAGCAGTGCATTGACAGAAGCGAGATAATCAATCTCGCCTGCAAATCGACGATCACGCGCGACTCGGGAATGTGGGATGAATTGGTGGGGTGTTTCCACTCCGAAGCGGAATTCACCTCTTCCTGGTGGCACGGCAAGCCCTCCGATTTCATCAGGATCGCGAGCAAGAAGCTGAATGCTGCACGCCAGGAAGGCGGCGACCAAAAGCACCTGACCGGCAATCATTGGGTTGAGATCAATGGCAATCGCGCAACGGTCGAGTGCGATCAAATCCTATTCGTGCGCCGCCCTATCAATGGCGTACAGCTCGACTTCGCAACCTGGAGCCGCAAGCTGTTCTTGATGGAAAGGGAAGATGGCGAATGGAGGATTTGGCGAAGATTCGTAATCTATGAGAGGGACCGCATGGACCCCGTCGATCCAACGATTGGCGCTGAGGAATATTTCGATCCCGAAGCCATGTCCAAATACCCAGAAAAGCTTCGCCACCACCTTTGGCGGAATGAGCTGAAAGGCTCGGCGCCATCAAAAGAGCTCTGCATCAAGGGCACCGAGCAGGAAGAAAAAGTCCGCGACGAAGCTCAAAAGTGGGTGGAAGGCAACTAGCCCGCATGCGAGCCGCTGAGTGCGGAGCCGGTTTAGTTGGCCAGTCGTAGGCACGCGGAGGGCTGGAGCGTTATCCGATCTGACTGGTTCAGATCGGCGCTCTAGCTTGTTGTTTTCGCCGCATCATCTGATCGATCCTCGCTTCGCTTCGGTCGGATGATGCTCTAGCACAAGCTGCCGGCCCTTAACCTGGATGCCTACTCAGCCGCCTCGCTTGCGCGGCAATCGGTTTGGCCAACGCCAGGCAGGTCCCTCAAATCGGGAAGCCGTAGATTGATCAACTCAGTTGGCTCGCCGGCGGTAAAGCAAACACGCTCATCCCAATCGGCCAGCACACAGGTGCACACCGCAAAGGACTGGTCCTCAACCGTGCCGGTTCCGGACAGTACGACAAACAGATCACGTTTGCCCTCAATGCAGAACTCAGCACCCCGGTCCAGTTTGTAGAACGCCGCGGCGCTGCACCGTTCAGTGAACACGCCCATCTGCTTTACCCACACACCGGTTGCATCGCTGGCCTGAACCCAGGAAAAGCTCGATGGATCCATCAGGATGGGCTCCCGATAGCGGGGCTGTTCGAACTTCAGCGGCCGCTGATGGTAATGTTCCCATATTGCCTGGGCAGCGTCCTTCTGTTTCATGCCGGTCCCCTCGTTGGCATAGAAGACGCCCTTCTTGAAGGTCCCGAATTTCTTTAGCTCCCCGGTGATTCTCAACGAGACCGAGCGACCCGGATAGCCGTTTCCGCCAGCCCCGGCGAATTGAAGTGTGAGAGTTGTCAGATCGCCGCTTTCCTCTTGAGGGCCGTAAAACGCCGCTTCCGGGAAATAACCGATCATACCTTTCTTTAGCGTGCCGGTTTTGCTGTAGTTTGCCTCACCATCGATTTGATAGCGAAACTGTTCGAAATTGTGCCGGTGCCGCGGCGAATATCGTGCCGAGGTGCGCGAGATCGTCAGTGAGAAATTGTCAACGGGCCTTTGTTCATCACCTTCGATTAGCCGCTTTCGGAGCAGTGAGCCATGACGGTGCGTGCTGCCAGCAGCCTCTTCGACCTCGTCATACTGCACAATCTTCATCAGAGCGGCCTCCACGCCGGCTTTACAATTATGGGGATGCCTGGATCAGAACTATAGCTCACAATCGGACTGGTGACAGGCAATTGTCGGACCTCTCATCGACGCGAACGCCACGCACGTGTCCGTCGAAGTCATCCCCGGTCGTGCAACAATGAGAACCTGACACGGAAGGAGCGGTTACCCATGCTGAACGAGAAAAAACTTCAGGAGGCGATTGACCGAAACGAGATCAAGAACGTCATCGCCAAATCGATCATCTCGCGGGATTCCGGGCTGTGGGAAGAATTGGTCGAGTGCTACCACCCCGATGGCGGCCTCACATCTTCCTGGTTTTCAGGCAGTCCTGCGGACTTTGCTGTGAAGGCGAGAGAAAAGAAGATCATTCGCCACGAGGGCGAAACCCAAAAGCATATGACCGGCAATCACTGGATAGAGTTCAATGGCGACCGCGCACTCGCCGAGTGCGACCTGATCCTTTTCCAACGCAAGTTCATTGACGGCCTAGAGCTCGATTTCACCACTTGGAGCCGCCGGATTCACATGATGGAAAAGCGTGAGGGTGATTGGAAGATCTGGCGACGTAGAAACGTCTATCAGAAGGACCGCATGGACCCCATCAAGCCGGATGACCTGCCAGAGGGGTTCCATGAATCATTGGACCTGTCCAAATACCCCCAGCGGATCCGTTACCACTGCTGGCGCAATGACAAGTTAGGCAGCCCCCCGGTAAAAAACATTTGCGTTATGGGAACCGAACAGGAAGATACCGTCCGTGAGGAAGCGCGCCAGTGGATCGAGGGCAAGTAGCTCATCCGCCAATGAACACCGGAGGTAACTCTCATGCCCGACCAGCCTATCCGCCTGGTGCTCGACTCCGGATCTGCGCGTTTCGTCGAGCAGGTAAGCGCGTTGCCGGACGCCATCCATTTCGAGATATCGTCCTATGTCGGAAAGGGAGAACAAGCGCTCGCTGAGCTCGTACCCCAAGCCGATGCCATTTACATCTACCAGCACTTCTTACCCGAGGAGCTTATCAACTCCGCCCCTTCGCTGCGCTTCATTCAAAAGCACGGCCTTAATTGCAAGAACATCGACGTTGCCGCCGCAACTAGGCGTGGCATCCCCGTCGCCACCCTGCCCTTGTTTCGCAATGCCACCGTGGCCGAACACGCACTGGCGCTCATGCTCGCCTGTGCCCGCAAGATCATTCCAGGCCACAGCGCGGTCAAGAATGCCGTTTACCAAGAGATGGGGATCGAACCGATCCGTACCGCCCAGCGCGAGCATCGCGGTAACTGGGCGCAGATCCAGGACCTCACCGAGCTAAAGGGCGCCGCGGTGGGGATTATCGGGCTCGGCGACATCGGCATGGAGGTCGCCAAGCGCTGCCGTGCCTTCGATATGGAAGTGTTCTATCACCAAAGGCAGCGACACCCGCCGGACGTCGAGCAGACCTTCGAGGCGTGTTTCCTGCCCCTTGAGGCAATGCTCGAGACCATCGACTATCTTGTCCTCGTCCTGCCCCACACTCCAGAAAGCGAGAGGTTGATCGGGGCCGAGCAGTTCGCCAGCATGAAGCCGACCGCTACCCTAGTCAATGTGGCGCGCGGCGGTATTGTGGACGAGGACGCACTGATTGAGGCATTGCAAAGCGGACGGATCGCCATGGCAGGCTTGGACGTTTATCGCGAGGAACCGCTGCCGGCCTCAAGCCCCTTGCTCGAAATGCCCAACGTTGTGCTCGCCCCGCACACCGGCGGAGGCTCCCAATGCTCTCGCGTTCTGGACCGACCCGCTGCGCTTGCCAATATCCTGCGTTTCTTTCGGGGGGAGAGCCCCCAAGGGGTTATCAATCTTGCATGAAAGCGGACAACAACTCCTCCCGTCGCCAATTGACGCAGCTTGCCGCGCCGGTGCACCGTTCAGGGCTCACGGCACAAGTGACATAGACCTTTTGTGGAATTCCCGGCCAAGAGACCGCGGCCCGAACTAGGGCGGTGAAGCAGGAGAACAAAATGCCCAAATCTGCGGATTTCGAGAGCGTGGCGGCGCCCAAAAGCTCCGATACATCATTCAGGCCCGCCGAGGAAATTCTTCCCAGCAAAGTATACCGGCTCGGTGGGCATATCGAACTCAACGGGCGCATCACCTGGGCTCCGAAAATCGCCGGTAGATACACGCCCCATAACAACTACGTCGTTATGGAGCAGGATCGCGCCTATCTAATTGACACCGGCGTCGCCGCTCACCAGCAGCTGGTGATTGACCAACTCAGAAACCTCGTCGACCCTGGAATGCCAATCACAATCTTTCTCACCAGAAGTGAGTACTCGTGTAGTGGCAACCTGGCGGCTTTGTGCGAGGCCTGCCGGATCGAAGAGTTGGTCACATCAAGCCGTAACCCATTTGACGGATCGGGCGAGATTATCGCAGCCGTAACGGACCGGGTACGCCGGACCGAGCCCGACAGAGGTGCCGTGGCCCCAATCGGTTCATCGCAGAGTCTCACAATCATTCCCTCTCTGCTTCGGCTGATCAACACCTATTGGGCATATGACGCTGAAAACAAAACGCTATTCACGTCCGACATGTTCGGCCACGTATCGGTGGCCGATCCATCTTTCCCCTCGATTATCGACTCCATCGACGATGATGATACGACCTACGAACAGGTCAAAGACCACACGCTGATACGCTATCACTGGTTACCGGTCGCGACGACCAAACCGCTGATCGACTGGCTCGATCATTTCTTTGCCTCCTACCCGGTCGAGATTATCGCGCCGACCTCGGGATGTGTGTTGAAGGGCGAAGCATTGGTCAAAAAGCATGTTGATCTGATCAAGGAGCTGCTGCACCGCGTGCCGCGGGTGTCAAGTTGACAAGTCCACGAGGAGATCGCCGATGAGTGAAAATGGCTTCCCACGCGAGATCGCCGACAAGATTTTCTGGATCAACCAGTGCATGGGTGCGGGAAGCAAGGACAATCCTGTCCACCTGCACCTGTCGCTGTTCTTGTTGCGCGGCGACAAACACACCATGCTGGTCGACACCTCGATGCAAGCGCTGTGGCATTCGATCGAACACCAGCTCGACGAAGTGCTCGCGGGACGACCGCTCGATTATCTATTCGTAACCCATCCAGAACTACCGCACTCGGCGGCCCTGCCGCTCTACCTCAAGAAGTATCCCGACATGAAGGTGGTCGGAGACATGCGCGACTATCACGTGTTCTTTCCTGCTCATGCGCATCGTTTTCACCACAAGGCGCCGGGCGATGCGATGGATCTTGGTGACCTCCAGGTGACTTTCATGGATGGCATCATCAAAGACCTTCCCGGCACACTGTGGGCCTACGAGAGCACCCGCCAGGCACTGTTTGTCTGCGACGGCTTTTCATTCACCCACGAAAGTCCGGTGAGGCTGGACCCCCAAGGCCTCAACATCGACGGGCAGGATTTCGATGACGAAGATGCACCCTATCACGCACCTGGCGACTGCGCACTCACCAGTTCGGAGATCACCGGCGGCATCGATGTCGACAAAGCGACTTATCTCCTAACACGTGCGCTATATTTCGCCCGGTTTGTCGATGCTGACAAGCTCTTCGCTGACTTCGAGGGCAGTTTCTTTGAAAACTGGCCGACCAAGCTTGTTTGCCCCTCTCATGGAAACGTTATCGACAACCTCCAAACCGTAACCCCGATCATCAAGCAGAGCCACGTGAACGCGCACAAGATCGCCACTGCAGAGAAGAAACCATCGATCGCAGCACCCCGATAATGCAGTATGCGGAAGTCACTTCCAGTGTCGGCTGGTCTTAGAGGCCTATGATCGCATCTGATCACCTCATGTCCCCGCTTTCGCCGCCAACTTAATTTGCAGCGCAATTCGCGCCTATGGCACCCAACGCACAGGAGCAGGCTTTGTCCAACGCAGGCAACACATCGCCCATGTCGCCCGACGGCCAGCAGGCCGGCGCCGGCACTGGCAGCCAAGGTTACGGCCGCGTCATTGACGCGCACATGCACTGGTATCCCCAGGCGTTCATCGATCTCATGATCAAGAAGGGACCGGCCCATGGCGCGGTTCTGGGCGAGGATGCGACCGGCAACCCGGTGGTCCAATCTGTACCCGGATGCACGCAGCCATCGGTGATGCGCAAAACGATGACCAATATCGATGAAATCATCGCAGCCATGGATAACCGCAAGGTCGATACCAATGCACTGTCGATGACCAATCCGCTGGTGTACTGGGCGCCGGCCGGCTTCGGCCTTGAGCTGTCGGCGGTGCATAACGACGCCTGCGTTGACATGCACGAGGCATATCCGGACCGTTTCTACGGTACCATCTGCCTGCCCCTGCAGGACATCGAGCTGTCCCTGGAAGAACTCGAGCGCATGGCGAAGGAGCCATGCATGCGGGCGGTGTGGATGCCCGAGCATGTTCTCGGGAAGAACCTTCACGAGAAGGAGTTCTGGCCGATATACGAGCGCACTGAGGCGCTGGGGCTACCGCTGTTCCTCACCAATCTCTATCCGACCGATCTTGAGCGCATGAAGGACTTCTTCATGATCAACACGCTCGGCAATCCGCAAGAAGCAGGCTATGCCGCGGTCAGCCTGATGTGCGGTGGCGTGCTCGACGCGTTTCCCAAGCTAGAAGTGTTTCTGCCGCACGCCGGCGGCACCTTCCCCTGGCTGATCGGGCGCTTGGAGGCGGCAATCGCCCTGAAACCCGAATTGGAACATGTGAAGCGACCGGCGAAGGAGTATCTGCGGCGCTTCCACTACGATCTCATCACCCATCACCCCCAGATCATGCGCAACCTGATCGATCTCGTCGGCGTGGACCGCATCGTCGCCGGTACGGATTTTCCACAAGGGATGTCGGTGAAGCAGCCTGTCGACTTCGTCGAGGCGATACCCGGCCTCACTCAGCAGGAGCGGCGCATGATCCTGTGCGACAATCCCGCTCGCCTTTTGAAGATCTGAGACTTCCAGGCTCGTTTGACAGATCAGTAAGTTTGGTTGCGGCGGCACGCAAAAACCGAGAGTTGGCCGAGAACTGCTGATCCGTGCAGGGGCGCAGCGTGGTCAGGCGCTCGCAAGCCACTTGGGCGCGCGCCGCGGTCTCCTCGGGTGTGCCTTTGAGGACAATATGCCACTCCGTCGGCGAGTCCAGCATCTCGTTCCTCCATAGATGGAAGCTCAGCTGCTTCGGATATTTCGCCAGCGCCGCCTCGTCATAATAGGCATCCACTGCAACAGTTGGGTCGACGGGGTCCATTCGGTCGCGTTCGTAGATGACCCAGCGCCGGTAAATCTTCCACGCTCCCTTCTCCTTGGCGATAAGCTGCAGCCTGCGGCTCCAAGTAGTGAAGTCGAGGGCAACGCCATTGATCATGCTGCGCATGAACAAGATCAGGTCGCTTTCCGCCGTCGCCCGCTCGCCGGCGATCTCAACCCACTGATTGCTCGTCACGTGCTTCTGCTCGCCGCCCGCCCGGCGCGATTCCTCAAGTCTCTCGCTCGCAACCTTGAAGAAGTCCGACGGCTTTCCCTTCCACCATGAGGACGTGAACTCGGCCTCAGAGTGGTAGCACTCGGCAAGTTCGTCCCATCGGCCGGAATCCCGGATGATAATCGACTTGGAAATGAGATTGGTGATTGCGCTCCGGTCGATCGCCTCCTGGAGCTGTTTTTCATCGATCATATCCGCCCCCTGAGTTCGAACATCCGGTTTCAAACGAACTCCATCACCTCGGCGAACAGCCCCTTCACCATGCCACCGGAAAGGTGACCAACATTGACCTCCTGGGGCTGGTAGGGGCCACCGCTGAGAGCGGGGTGGATGTGGACATAGGGCTCCAGCTGCTTCCAGTCGACTTCGCCCATTACTGCTGGCGGATACTCGGGCCAGGAGATGTTGCCGACACCGGCGACGGGCAAGGCGTCGGACATGCGGGTGATCGACATGTACCGCCGTTCGGGCGACAAGCTGACCGAGAACTGGATTTTCATCGACCTGCTGCATTTCTGGAATCGGCAGGGGCTGGATGTGCTGGACCGCATGGAGAAGACGCCGCGGACATGAGCTTTCAGGACGAAAAGGCGCCGGCCGGCGCGCGCGCCGCGGAAGACGGACAACACGCGGATCCGGGATCGCCGATGAACTCGACGGCCTTTACGCCTGGCGCGTCGCGACAAAACCGGCGCGATGCAACCGCTGTTCGGGCTTCTGGAATTCCGGCATTTCCACATCCTGGACGTCGGCAAAGCCGCAGTATTTGAGCATTTCAACAATGCAGACCCTGGTTGGGAACCACTTGGGAATGGTGTCGACGCCCTGCTGCTGCGGTTTGAGAAAAAGATAAGGCTGTTCTCTCCCGGATCAATCGCGCTTTCGAGATATATCGTATCGGAAAGCTTGGACAGTTTTTGCAGAAAGGTGAACGGGCTCTGCAGATGGTAAAGCAGTGCCAGGCACAGGACGGCGTCATATCGTTCCGAAGTGTCGAGCATTTCGGCGGTGCCGATGCGAGCTTCGATTTTATCGCTCAAGTGCAGAACATCGGCGGCGAATTTCAAACGCTTTATCATCTTAGCGGCTGCGTCCACAGCGACAACGCGCGCTCCGCGCCTGGCAAGTTCGAATGCAAAGAAACCCTCGGCGCTTCCGATATCAAGGACGCGCCGGCCACTCAGATCTGCAGGAATAACGTCTCGGAACGCCTTCCATCGTTTATATGGAAAATTGACCGGCCTCCATTCGGGGGCGGGGTTCACTTCGCGGGTTCTAATACCCGGCGCAAGTTCGATATCGTGAAACCATGGGCCGACACGGCGGATGCCGTCCTCAAGCGACTCGTCCTTCATTGCAGCGGGGGGGGGACATATCCCACCCTGTAGCGATACCCGGTTCACACTGTCAACCCGCTTCGGACTTCGCCGGACCGAAAACGATCCGACATGTCGCTCTCCCTGTTTCGCAAAGCATTGATTCGGAACATCGCGAGACCTGCAGAAAAAAATCAAGCTCCTGACCCGGGGCGACGACGGCGAAATCCATCTCGGAACGGCAGGCGGCTCGCCAACCGCCGAACGGATCGTCGCCCGGCCGCCAAGGCTGCCGGATCAAGCGCCGGAAATTCAGCCGCCGCCCAGACGTCCGCCCTCAATCCGGTATTTCAACAGGCGCAGCATCCGGGCTTCGAATAAGTGCCAGAATATATCCAATTACCCAGCCAAGCGGGATGGCAGCGAGGATCAAAATCGCAAATTCGGCAAACAACACCCAGTAGACTTCGCTGGCGGGAAATCCGAGCACCCGCAGGGAGGCGAATGCGCGTCGAATTGTAGATCATGCCAAAGGCAATGCGCTGGCAAACACCAGATAAACCCGCGTGATGATGTAGATGTTTTCAGCCAGTGTCTGGCACCTGCTGGCAATCGCGGCAACGCTCGGCATGTTCTTCACCGCGGTGAACATCCGATCTTCCGATGCGATGTCGTAGGCAAAATGAACCCCGTTCACCACCGGCGCCTCGTCAAGCAAGCTGCTGACCGCATCAAGCTCCATAATTGCCTGGGTGGCGATGCAGCGCTCGACAATCTCGATTACCGGCACCGATGTTGTCTGGCCGCGACCTTCAAGCACCTCAAGTTCGACGATATCTCCGGTGCGCACATGGATGAGCTCGGCCAGCGTCTTGGACAGCGCCACGCCGCCTTTGAGCAGGATCACCGGCTCCAGATCGATATTGAGTGCGCGGCTGAGATAGGTATCCACCAGCTTGCCGAGAAGCGAGGTTCGCCGCTCGCGGTGGCCGAAGCGAATGCGCACCGGCACATGGCGAAACGGCTCTGCGGCGAGAACGCCCGGCATATGGCGCACGTCATCAACGGCGGAGCGCTCGACTGGGTCGGTGGAGGCCGGTGTCGCGTGCTGGCGTTTGGCGCGGAAAAACGTGACGTCGATCAGCTTTTCCACCGAGTCGAGGACAAACATTGAGCCCACCAGAATGGCGCAGGGCAGCGAGATACCGATGGTCGTCAGGACAGCACGCACCAGCCAGCGGAAGATGTACCGCAGCACCATCAGAGACAATTGCGAAACGCGCGCATGCTCAAGCAACCAATAGGCCCTTGTGCGCCGGTATTGCGGCGGCGCGGGGGGCGTCATGGCGACCGCTGGCGGCAAACGCACCGCCGACCAAACCGATTTGGCAGCCCCGCCCAGTCCGCCAGCGAATGCGATCACGCTCGGGAGCACATAAAGATGCGGCGAGCGCGAAAAATAGAGGAACGGGAACTGGAAGAAGTCGGCATAGATCTGCGTCAATCCACACCCGATCCAGGCGCCCAGCCTGACCACAAGGCCGAACAGCGAAATCACCAGTGCAAACTTCAGATAGTGGCAGGCAATCGCGGCGGGGCCGTAGCCAATCGCCTTTAAAAGGCCGATCTGCTCACGCTCAAGCGAACCATACGCGCCAGTGTCATGTTGATCAGAAAGGCGGCAACCGCGAGGAAGATCGGCGGCATCACCCGCGCCATGGCTTCAATCTGCAAGAGTTCAGCATCAATGAAGGCATGGCTGACATGATCCTTGCGGGCAAATGCGCCGCTCCCGCCATAGCGTTTGAGCTCAGTGTCGATGCGCTCGATCACATGGCTGGTTGACGCACCGCGCATCACCCGCACCGCCAAGCTGTTGAACGCACCCTTGAGGTCAAAGGCAGCTTCAGCCGCCTCCTGCGGTATCCACAGAACACCGAAACGGCGATTATCGGGCACCGGGTTCCCGGACCCGATGGCGTAGATGAACTCCGGCGAGTGGGCGATGGCGGTAATCGTGAGCGTGCGCTTGCGGCCATTCAACAGAACCGCCAGCTCGTCGCCAAGCCGCAGGTCCTGGGCATCGGCAAAGGCGGTGCTGGCGGCGGTTTCATCGCTTTGGCCGGGATTGGGCAGCCGCCCTTCGCCAATGACCAGTGCATTGGGCATTAAAGCGCGCTTGGGCGGCAGCGACATGATGCGCGCGGTGGCAGGCTCGACCATGCCCTCAATATCGATCAATGCCGTGGATTCGACACGTGCATGGGCAGCCGCGACGCCGGCAATGGCGCGGATCTGGCTCAGGCGTTCGCGCGGCACGCGCTCGGCGATGGCGAACACATGGGCAAAGCGATGGCGCGTAATAGGCCTGCCTAGTGTCGTGCAGGGACAAATGGGCACCGACCGCGATGATGATGGTGGCCACGCCCGCGGCCAGCACCAAGGCGATGGCAACCGCCTGGACCCAGATGTGCCGCGGATCGCGAATGAGCTTCAGATCGAGCGCCGACATCGTCTCACCAGCTGATCTCGGCGGACACCAGGCAGCGCTCGTTTTCCTGCACGCGCGCGATGCGGCCATCGGCGAAATACACCACGCGGTGGGCAATATCGCGGATGGCGACGTTGTGGGTGATCAGCGCTGTAGTGGTCTTCAAATCCTCACTCACCACCACCACCGCTTCCAGAACGCGAATGCCGGTCTTGGAATCAAGTGCGCCGGTCGGCTCGTCGCACAACAGCACCTCCCAGCGCTTGGCGATGGTGTGAGCTATGGCGACGCGCTGCTGTTCGCCACCGGAAAGCTGGCCGGGAAATGGTCCATGCGGTCGCCCAAACCCACCAGTTCAAGCGCCTCATCAGGCCGCATCGGCCTTGTTGCAATCTCGGTGACAAGCGCTACATTCTCGCGCGCCGTCAGGCTCGGAATCAGATTGTAGAACTGGAAAACGAAGCCGACATGCTCGCGCCGAAAGCTGGTGAGGCCATGGTCGTCAAGGCCGGTGAGCAGTGTGTTGCGAAACATCACGCTGCCCGAGGCCGCCGAGCAGATTGAGCCGCGTCGACTTGCCCGACCCGGAAGGGCCCAGGAGAACCGAGATCTCGCCGCCGAAAAGCTCAAGATCGACGCCGCGCAGCGCCTGAATCTCGATCTCGCCAGTGCGATAGACCTTGGTCAGGCCGCTTGTGCGAAAGACGGGCTCAGCCATGACCTCTCCAGCATCCGGGACATCCTTGCAGCACAGCAAGGCGGCTTGCGTTGACAGATGTCAGAGTTGCGAAGGACTGTTGACAAAGCCAAGCCCCACAGTACTTTCAGGCTTTATGCAAGTCAAAGTGCGGCAGTGTCGCCGGGCGCATGAATTAACAATGAGCCACCAAGGGCGAACGGCCATGAGCTATAAAACCATTGTCGCGCATATCGACGACGCCAAGCGTTGCGAAACCTTGCTGAGCGTCGCGCGCTCGCTGGCCGAGGCCCAGAATGCAACGCTCATCGGTCTTCATGTGGTTCCCAATGTGCAGATTTTTGCCGCCGGAGAACCGCAAGTGATAGCCGATCTGTTCGAGAGCGAGCAGCGCCGTTTTGCGGAATTTGCCAGCGAAGCCAATGCCTTCTTCAACACGGGCATGAAGGACGCGAGTTGCAAATTCGAGTGGCGCAAGGTCGAGGAAGGCAGCGAAACGGTCGGTGAGCGGGTGCTCGAACATGGCCTGGTGGCAGATCTTGTGATCACCGGACAGATCGATCCGGACATAAAATCGCCCCGCCGGGTGGGAACGCCGGAACGCATCATCATGCATGGCGGACGGCCACAGCTGATGGTGCCCTATATCAAGCTCGAAGGAGATCTCATTCGCCATGTGATGATCGCCTGGCGCGCGAGCGGCGAGGCCGCTCGCGCGGTGTTCGATGCCCTGCCGCTGCTCAAGAGCGCCAAGAAGGTAACGATCCTGGAGGTTGACGCCGAATCCAGCGCCGAATCCAGCGCCGAGGTCGAGCGCGTCGCCGGCGGCGAGGAACTGGCAGAAAATCTTGAACGCCACGGCGTGGTCAAGCCTGAAGTGGAGTACAGCCCGAGTGCTGGAATTGGCGTCGGAGCCACGATCCTGGCGCGGCTTTCTGACGAGGATGTCTCGCTTCTGGTGATGGGCGGCTATGGCCATTCGCGTCTTGGCGAATATTTGTTTGGCGGCGCCACTAGGGAAATCCTGGAGCAGATGACGGTCCCGGTGCTGATTTCGCACTGAGTGCCATGATGGGCGGCGCACGCCATGATCCAGGGCCGCATAAGCCGTGAGCCGCGATATTGCAATTGCAGGCGATGTATTCGCGTTGCTCACCGATCCGTCCACCTATGGTGACGGCAACGGCCCGGTGGAGGTGATCGAAACCCACGCAGCTTACGTGTTTTTTAGCGGCGATCGCGCGCTCAAGGTGAAAAAAGCCGTCGCCTACCCGTATCTCGACTTTTCAACCCGTGAGCTGCGCGCGGCGGCGATACGGCGTGAAGTCGAACTCAACGCCGGGAACGCGCCGGGCCTCTATCTCGGTCTCACCGGGATCACGCGCAGCGCCGATGGAGAGTTGGCACTTGGCGGTGACGGAGAGACGGTCGAGACCGCCTTGGCGATGCGCCGCTTCGATCAGGACCGGTTACTCGACCGGCTGGCCGAAAGTGGCGGCCTTGATCTGGCGCTGATGGACCCGCTGGCTGAGGCCATAGCGCGCGCGCATGATGCCGCGCCGCCGATTGACGGCTTCGGCCAGATGGCAGCGCTCGTCCATGTGCTTGAGGGCAATATCGTCTCCCTTTCGGCACATGGTGCGCTTTTTCCTCCCGAGCGGATCCAACTGATCGCGCAAGCATCGCGCGCCGGGCTTGCGCGCGCTCGAAATATCCTCACCGAACGTGCCGCGAACGGCTTTGTGCGGCGCTGCCATGGCGATCTGCATCTCGGCAATCTGGTGATGTGGCAGGGCAAGCCGACATTGTTCGACGCGCTGGAATTCGACGAGGAGCTCGCGACCATTGATGTGCTGCACGATCTGGCGTTCCTGTTGATGGATCTGGTGCACCGGGATCTCAAGGCCCACGCCAATCTGTTGCTCAATGCCTATCTGGCGCGTGCTGAACCCGGCGCCCTCAACGGTCTTGTCGCCATGGGCCTGATGATGTCGCTGAGGGCGGCTGTCCGCGCCAAGGTCGAGGCCGACAGATCGGAACCCATCGAAGAGGTGGCCGCAAAAGGCGAGGCGGAAGCTGCGGCGCGGTCCTATTTCGATCTGGCCGAGGCGTGTCTTGTGCCCTCCCCGCCCCGTCTGGTGGCAATTGGCGGGCTGTCGGGGTCGGGTAAGTCGACCATCGCCGCTAATATTGCCGCCAGGCTTGACGGCCCCTGCGGCGCGCTGCATCTGCGCAGCGATGTTGAGCGCAAGGCCCTTGCCGGGGTTGCACCTGCCGAGCGATTGCCGGCTGAAAGCTATACGCGCGATGCGGCAAAGGCCGTCTATCGCCGGTTGAAGCAAAAAACCGGCATGGCGATCGCTGCCGGGGCATCCGTGATTGTCGATGCCGTGCATGCAGGGCCCGAGGAACGCGATGCGATGGCAAGGATTGCTACGGAGACCGGCGTTCGGTTCAGCGGTTTGTGGCTCGATGCCGACGCGCAGGTACTCACCTCCCGCGTTGCGGCGCGCAAGGGCGATGCATCGGACGCGGATGCACGAGTGGTCGCGCGCCAGCTCACCTATGACCTGGGCGAAATCGACTGGGCGCGCATCGGTGCCGGCGGCAGCCTTGATCAGACACTGGCGCTTACCCGCCACCAATTGGAGCTTGAGCAATGAAAGCGATGGTGCTCGAAGCGCCGAACACGCCGCTTGAATTGCGCGAAGTGCCAATACCAGAACCGCGCGCCGGCGAAGTGCTGGTCAAGGTCGGCGCCTGCGGCGTCTGCCGCACTGATCTGCATATTGTAGATGGCGACATTACCGAGGCAAGACCGCCGATCATTCCGGGCCACGAGATAGTCGGGCGCATCGAATGCCTGGGTTCCAGGGTCAGCCAGTTCAGCATCGGCGAGCGGGTCGGCATTCCCTGGCTCGGCCATACCTGCGGTGCTTGCCGTTACTGCCTTTCTTCGCGCGAAAATCTTTGCGATGCACCCGCTTTCACCGGTTACCAGATCGATGGCGGCTATGGCGAATATGCACGTGCCGAAGCGGGCTTCTGTTTTCCCGTCCATGGGGATTACAGCGACGGCGAGGCAGCCCCGCTGCTATGCGCCGGACTGATCGGCCATCGCTCTTTAAAACTGGCGGGCGAGGCCGAAACGCTGGGCATTTACGGCTTTGGCGTCGCAGCCCACATTGTCGCGCAGGTGGCACTCCATCAGGGGCGCAAGGTGTTCGCATTCACGCGCGCTGGCGATCAGGCAGCGCAGCAATTTGCCCTGTCGCTTGGCTGTGCGTGGGCCGGCGCGTCAGGCGAGGCGCCGCCCGAACCGCTCGACGCGGCAATCATCTTCGCGCCTGTCGGCGCTCTGGTGCCGGTAGCGCTGAGGGCGGTGCGCAAGGGCGGAACGGTGATTTTGGGCGGCATCCAAATGAGCGAAATCCCGCCAATGCCGTACGAAATCCTGTGGGGAGAACGAGTGGTGCGTTCGGTCGCCAATCTGACGCGCGAAGACGGACGGGAATTTCTTGAACTTGCGCCCCGTGTTCCGGTGCACACCAGCGTCACTGAAATGGCGCTGGAAGAGACCAACAAGGCGCTCGACATGCTGCGTGCCGGACAGGCGACCGGCGCGTTGGTACTGGTCCCGTGACTGCGCTCAGCCGCGCATCGGTGTCAGCCGATATCGAATTCGGCGACAATCGGCGCGTGGTAGGATTCGGGCGATGGATGGGCCAGCGTCTGGGCGACAAGTTCGTCGCCGAGCATTTCATTGTGCACTTCAAGCTCGCGGAAATACGCCATCAACGGCCGCGATACCAGCATGTGATCGAGCATCAACCTGCGGCCGGCATGGATCACGGTAAAGCGTCGGGAGGCGGGAAGAGAATGCTCGATCAGCGCCACCGGGTCGGCATCGAACACACGGTCGGTCGCAAGGCGCGCTTCAAGCGCCTGACCGGACTGCTTGATCGATGCCAGAAAATAGCCTTCAAGCCCAGCCCGAAACGTTTTTCCACACGAACGGGCCGGCCTTCTGTCCCTCAATGTGAGCTGCCAGCGGCGCGCGCAGATGAACGTTGAACACATGCGCCACCTGCCCGCCGGGAAGTCCGATGGCGGCATGAAGCACCGGACGGTCCCAGGTCACCTGTGCTGCCTCCCCCGCAGGCCTGGCAGCTGCAGTGCGATAGAGCGGGGCTGCGACAAGATCGTTGGCATATTGACGTGTCTGGGCAATCGGCCAGCGGCTGAGAATGACCAGATTGTGCTTGTCGCGCGGTCCTGCACCGGGATCTGCAACCGTGTGCGCGTGTTCAAATGCGGCATAGGGCGTATCGATCAAAAGCACATCGAGCACGGTCAAAGACCTTGGCCGGCCCTTGCCGGCCCCGCGCGCATCAACCTACTTCAAACACACATTATCGGCATCAAGCCGTTCAAGCTGGGGGCGCAGCAACCGCGCTTTGGCGGCAAGCTCGCCTGCGGCCGATCTTTCGTCGCTCAAATTTTCGACGTTGAAGCTGGCGATGCGGAGCGTGGACAAAAGCTGTTACCATCCACAAGTTTGAACTTGGCTGGCATATTAGGCCACACGCAGCGCAAATTTGTTGAATAAATTCATAGGAGCGCTGACATGAAATCCGGCAAACGATCCTCGACATTCAAGGCCAAGGGCTTTGCGGTGCTGGTTCTGGCAATGGCCCATACTCCCAGTGCCTGCGCCGGTGACGAGGACCAGGGCGATATCGACATGGGGCATTCCTTTGTGGTCGAGAATTGCGCCAGATGCCACGCGGTCGAGGATCAAGGCAATAGCCCGCTTGCCGAAGCGCCGCCATTCCGCAATCTGCACAAGAAATATCCGGTCGAAAGCCTCAGCGAAGCGCTGGCGGAGGGAATCGTCACAGGTCACTCTGACATGCCCGAATTCGTCCTCACCCCTGACGAGATTGGCGAGGTAATCGCCTATCTGGAATCGCTGGAAGGCTAGCGCCCGCCCATAACCGCCGCTATTGCGCCGCCGCATCGCCCTTCAGGACAGGAAATAGGACGCCAGATTGCGCATCTGGCCACGCGATAGCGCCGGGTCGGGCATTGGCGGGTGGAGGATTTAGCAGGAATTTGCCGATCGCTTCATGGGTCTGCCCTCGCGGTTGGCGACAACCTCAAAGGCCGGTGCTTCGGTGCGCACTGCAGCTTGTCCGCCCGGTTCGATCGCATGACACTCGGCGCACCATATACGCGCCAGATTGTGGCCGCGCTCGGCCTGTCGCCAAACCAGCCCTCGCCGGTTCTGACCGGCCTTGCGACCTTCACCGCCTTCATGATTTGCGGCGCCGTGCCGCTGATCCCGTTCGTGTTCGGATTTGAGGCCAAAATCGAGATTTCAGCCGTGGCGACGGCGCTGGTGTTTTTCGTCATCGGCGCGATGAAGGCCAAATGGGCGCTCAGCCCATGGTGGCGGTCGGGAATGGAGACCCTGATTATTGGCGGCGTTGCCGCAGCACTTGCCTTTGCCGTCGGCCATGCGTTTCGCGGATTTGGCTGAGGCAGTGGCCTGCCGCTTCAATCAGCCCCGATCATCTTTTCCATCACCGCTGCGCGCTCCGATGCCAGCATGAAGCCTTCGGTCTCGCGGCAATGGGCCTCGGTGAGGCGCCTGATCTCCTCGATCGGCTGGGAGTAATTGATCGGAAAGGCATGCGGCTGGGGAACGTGCCAGGGCGTGTGGCAGTAGATTTCAATGCGGTTGCCTTCAGGATCGAAAAAGTAGACCGACCAGGCATTGCCGTGAGTGACGCTGCGGTCGATCTGGCGCTCATCGGTGCAGATGCGCCCATAGAGCGTGTGCAGCTCTTCGAGCGAATCCACTAGAAATGAAATCTGCTGAATGGCGCTATCCTCGGAGGTGTCAGTGCGCCCGGCGACCAGCACCAACTGGTGGTGCTCACCGGGATCGGCCGACATGAATATCAGCTCGCCGCGGCCCGACCCGGGATTGCCATGGTCGGTGACGGTGAGGCCGAAAACACGGGAGTAGAAATCGACCATCCGTTCGACATCGCGAACATAGAGCCCGAAATGGGCGAGCTTGGGTTTTGGAGACGCGTCCATGGCATGTCCTCCCGGCGCTGAATGGGTGGTGCTGGATCAAGCTTAAGCAGAAATTCGGCATTGGCAAAGGTGGCGGCAAAAGCGGCGCATGCGCCGTTCATCCCTGGCGCGCTGCCTCACCACCCCGATGTGCGGCAATCGCTGACGAAACCAGCACTCTCAGCAAGGTGTAGAGCACCATGGCGTTCAGCAAGTGCCATGCGAAATGGGTGCCGAGCGGGAACGCGCCACAGACCTCCCCGTCAATCGCGCGCAATGTGAGCGAGGGCGTCCACAGGGCTATTGCCAGCAGCATGGCCCCCCGCTCGGGCTTTTTCAGCCAGAACAATACGGCGGTGGTCAACACCAGCGCGGTATAGGCCGGAAGATAGGCGGCAGTTCCCTCCAGTGCGCGCGGCGAGAGCAGCGAGGGCACCGAAAAGCTCGCGGCCACATAAAGACCGACAATCGCCAGCGCCCAGCCCCATGAAAGCCCCATGACGCGCACCATGAAGGCAGCAATGAAACCATGTATGAAGATGGTGATCGGAATGACATCGGCCAGAAGCGTCGCCCTGATCGGCCAGACATGCCAGGCGGCGCTGCCAAGGCCGATCATGAAGACAATGGCGGTGAGCACCACGATATCCCATTGGCGGCGCGGCGAAAGTGCCTCGTTGTGGATGAGCTCACGCCAGATCAGCGCTGCGGCAAGCAAAAAGCCGGCATTGGTGAAGGCGTTGAACGGCTCCGCCAAAAGGCCGGTAACCCCGGCGCGTTCGCAATAGACCGTCAAGAACCGCTCCATGCACTCACCCTCCCTGGCTCCCCTGGCACAAAGCCCGCCTGCGATGTTCTAGCCCATGTTGAAGAGCCGTTACGCTCACATATATGGCAACGGTACCCGTCTGAGCTTGCGGCAGTGAAACACGCTGGCTAGGATCCCTCAAAATCGCTTCTCTTGTTGAGGACTTCCATGCAATCTGGAGACGGGCAAATTCGTGACGGGTTGAGCGAACTCATCGGCAATACACCGCTGGTGCGTCTTGGCCAGGTGAGCGAGGCGACGGGCTGCGAGATCCTGGGCAAGGCCGAATTCCTCAATCCCGGACAATCGGTGAAGGACCGCCCGGCGCTGAGGATGGTTCTAGAAGCGGAAATGCGCGGCGATCTCAAGCCCGGCGGGCTGATTGTCGAGGGAACGGCGGGAAATACCGGTATCGGGCTGGCGCTGGTCGCCAATGCACGCGGCTACCGCACGCTGATCGTCATGCCCGACACCCAGAGCCAGGAAAAAAAGGACATGCTGCGGCTGTGCGGCGCCGAGCTGATCGAGGTCCCGGCGCTTCCTTACAAGGACCCCAACAACTATCAGCATGTGGCGCGGCGGCTGGCGGACGGCCTTGCCAAGTCTGAGCCCAACGGGGTGCTGTTCGCCGACCAGTGGAACAATCTCGACAACCGCAAAGCGCACTATCTGACCACAGGGCCTGAAATCTGGGCCGATACCGGCGGCAAGGTCGACAGCTTCATCTGTGCCATCGGCACCGGCGGCACCATTGCCGGGGTCTCCAGCTATCTGCGCGAGGTCAAATCGGACATCGTGATCGGCTGCGCCGACCCTGAAGGGGCAGCGATGTATGAGCTGTTTGCCAATGGCGAGGCCAAGGAATCGCCCGGTGGCTCGATCGCCGAAGGCATCGGGCTAGGCCGCAAGACCGCGATCATCGAAGACATCACGGTGGAAAAACCCTACATCATCCCCGATTCCGAGGCGCTGCCCTTCGTGTTCGACCTTGCCCAGAATGAGGGCCTGATTCTCGGCGGCTCCAGCGCCATCAATATTGCCGGCGCCGTGAGGCTGGCGCGCGAGATGGGCCCCGGCCATACGATTGTGACGGTGCTGTGCGACTTTGGCACGCGCTATCAGAGCAAGCTGTTCAACCTGACGTTTCTTGCCTCGAAAAACCTTCCAGTGCCCTCGTGGCTGGAAGTCAAATCGAGCGATCGCTCCGGCCTGTTCGTAGATGGGGAGGCCTCCAGCTGATGAGCGAGGAACTGTTTCGCGAGGATTCCTACGCGCGCCAATGCCGGGGAAAAGTCACAGCCATCAATGATCGCGGCGGCATCGTGCTTGACCGCACGGTGTTTTACCCGACATTCCCCAATTAGAATGCCATTTCGATCATGCTGCCGCTGTTTTGCGTACGGATCAAGCCTCTTGGGCGGGCTGTGTCGTGGTTCGGACATCCGGTTCGTGAACGGGTGCGATTTATGGCTGCTGCAACGGGCTTGAACTGGAATTCGGTCTGACCGGCACCCGTCGGGTCAGACACGTCGAGCCGCTTTCGCCCGGGTTTGATCGCCGACACCGTCATGCCGGTACCGGTGGCGCACGGAGCCCCGTTGGATGGCCGCAGGGATGCGGGTGAAGAGCGCCGCCGACAGCCGCCCCGGCCGGTTGGAACGTGATGGCTCTGGCGTGGCGGACGACCCGCGCTCCGATCCTGATGAGACGGGTCCGCAGGCCGGTCGGCGACCTGCAGCAAGACACCGGGATTGCAGGCCGATGCATGAAGCTGAAGCCGCACCTCGTTCCGCGCCATGCCCTTGCAGGAAAGACGCGTCCGATTGATCGCCTTCCTGCCTTCCTCGATATGCCGTTCGGCGGTGCTGCGCTGGTTGTAGAACCGAATGATCCGGTCCGGCTCCATCGGCAGCTTGGTAACCACGAAGCCGATCTTTGGGAAGCCGATCTTTGAGAACAAGTCACCCGGATGCCGTTCGACATTGGCGACGACCCGCCGTGGTTTGTCCCGTGACGCGGCCCCGATACGCGAAGTCGCCGCAGATGCGCCGCACATGGGTCGGCGGGCGCCCCGCGGGGCGCTTGAGCACAGGCGCAACCCTGCTTTCCGGAACAGCGGTCTTCCCAGGCCGGGATGGCGTAGGAACAGCCTTCCGCCTCCGGCGTCTTGTAGAGCTCCGGGACGGCAAAAGCGGCATCGGCCCGGAAGAACCGCATCAGCTCACGATCCGCATATCGCTCCCGCCCGCCCGTTTCGATGCCGCGCGCATGCGCGGTGTTGCCGCGATGCGGGCGGTTATCGACGATGGCTGGGCCCAGGTGATCGATGCGCGCTCAAACCCCCACTTTTACCGGCGAGGAAGCCGACCCGCGCCCCGGCCACATGCCGGGCGCGATAAACATGCACTACGCCTCCTTTGCCAATGCGGACGGCACGATCAAGGATAATGACGCGCTGGCGGCGCTGTTCGACCAGGCCGGAGTTGATATGGATGCGCCGGTCACCACCACATGCGGATCGGGCGTGACCGCCGCGGTGCCACTTCCGGCGCTGGCGCTTCTCGGCGGCAACGATGACATGTCACTCTATGACGGATTGTGGAGCGAATGGGGCGCACTTGCCGACACGCCGGTCGAGACCGGCCAAAAGCGGTGATACCCCATGGGGCAGAAGCACCCGACAACCATCACCTCGCTTGAAATGCGAGCGCCGCCAGTGCGTGCCGTGGCGGCGCCGGCCCTGCCGCTCGCCATCATTCGCGTGCACAAGCCAACGCTTCATTTCTACCGCTATCTCTACGATACGGTGGGCGAGCCTTATGTTTGGGTGGAGCGCCACCGTATGACCGGTGAGGAACTCGCCAAGATCCTCGAAGACGAACAGGTCGAGATCTACGTTGTTCACATCGACGACGTGCCGGCGGTATTTGGCGAGCTCGACTTTCGCAAGAGGGGCACCGCCAGTCATGCCTATTTCGGTCTCATTCCGGAATTTGTCGGACGCGACATTGGCCCGTATTTCCTCTATCAGCTGATATCGATGGCGTGGAACCGGGATATTGAGCGGATGCCCGTCAATACCTGCACGCTTGACCACCCCTCGGCGCTAACGCTCTATCAAAAATTCGGATTTGAGCCTATTTCCCGGTGCGATGCGGTGATTGAGGTTCCTGACAAGGGGTGAGGATACGCCAGCCCTTGCGTGCAATCTCAGCCAGCGCTTGCCTGTTCAATGGTGCCGCCGCTGAGCATCAGCGTGCGGTCCATGGCGCCGGCAAGGTCGTAATTGTGGGTGGCGATCAGTGCCGACAGTCCTTCGGACTGGGCAAGCCCGATCAGCGCCTGAAACACCTGATCGGCGGTCGAGGGGTCGAGATTGCCGGTCGGCTCATCGGCCAGCAGTACCTTGGGGCGGTTAGCGATGGCACGCGCGATGGCCACACGCTGCTGCTCGCCGCCGGAAAGCTCGCCCGGGCGATGGCGCAGGCGCTCCGACAGACCGAGACCGGAAAGAAGATCGCCCGCCCGCTCAACCGCATCACGCCAGCGCGTGCCGGCGATCTGCTGCGGGATGATGACATTTTCAAGCGCGCTGAATTCGGGCAGCAAATGGTGAAACTGATAGATGAAGCCGACCGCATCGCGCCTCAGCGCCGAGCGCTCATGGTCGCCCATCGCAGATGTCTGCTGACCGGCGATACTCACTTCGCCAGAATCAGGTGTCTCCAGCAGGCCGGCGACGTGGAGAAGCGATGATTTACCGGCGCCAGACGGTCCAACCAGCGCCACCAGTTCGCCGGTTGCCAGCGTCACATTGGCCGAGGCGAAGACCACAAGCCTAGCGCCGCCCTGCTTGTAGGTGCGGGTGATGTCGACCAGCTCAAGGGCGGGCGCGGCGCCGTTTTCGGTGCTTGCATTCATTCGTAACGCAGCGCCTTTACCGGATCGAGGGTGGCCGCCCGCCAAGAGGGATAGATCGTGGCAAGGAATGACAGCGCCAGCGCCATGAGGATGACCGAGGCCACCTCGTCAAAGCGCATTTCGGCCGGCAGGCGCGTCAGATAATACAGCTCAGGCGCAAACAGCTGGGTGCCGGTAATGCGCGAGACCAGCCCCCTGATCCATTCGATATTGGAGCAGAACACCGCCCCGACAATGAAGCCCAGCGCCGTGCCGGTGACACCGATCGACGCGCCGGTGATGAAGAAAATGCGCAATATGGCGCCTCTGGTCGCGCCCATGGTGCGCAGGATCGCAATATCTCTACGCTTGTTCTTCACCAGCATGATCATGCCGGAAATGATGTTGAGGGCCGCGACCAGAACGATCAGCGAGACGATGATGAACATCAGGTCGCGCTCGACCTGAAGGGCGGTAAAGAAGGTGCGGTTGCGGTCGCGCCATTCGGTGAGGTGCACCGCATTGCCTGCCACCTCCTCGACCTGATCGCGCAATTCGCCGACCCGTTCAGGATCGTCGAAAAACACCTCGATCGCTGTCACCGCGTCGGGCTTGTTGAAATATTGCTGAGCCTCGATGAGTGGCAGGAACACGAGGCTGGTGTCATATTCCGACATGCCGACCTCGAACACTGCGGCAACCGGATAGGCCTTGATGCGCGGCGCTGTGCCAAAGGGCGTGGTGGCGCCGCGCGGCGACACCAGGGTCAGTTTGTCGCCAACCGCAAGACCCATATTATTGGCCAGCCGCGCACCAATGACGACGCTCTCGCTTTCATTGAAATCGATCAGCGAGCCGAAGCGGATATTGCCGGAAACCTTTCCCAGTTGGGCAAGCCCTTCCTCGGTCAGACCACGCACCAAAGCGCCGCTGGATGTGTTCTGCGATGACACCATGACCTGCCCCTCGACAAAGGGGATGGCGCGCACAACGCCCGGAACGGCGCTGATCTGGCGGGCGGCGGTTTCATAGTCGGTGTAAAGCCCGACCAATGACTGCACGGTGAGATGGCCGTTGACGCCTAGGATCTTGTCGAGCAATTCGGTGCGAAAACCGTTCATCACCGCCAGCACGATGATCAGTGTCGCCACCCCAAGCATGATGCCGACAAGGGAAAACCCGGCGATCACAGAAATGATGCCCTCGCGGCCGCGGGCGCGCAGATAGCGTCCGGCCATGGTCCATTCAAACGGTGAAAACGCACCTGCCGGGCGGTGAGCACTCATCAGGTGTTTACCGCCAGCCGGTTGATTGCCGCCTCGGCGCTCAGCGTCTCGCGCTCGCCGGTTCGCCGATTCTTGATCTCCACGGTGCCATCCTTCAGACCGCGCGGCCCGACAATCAGTTGCCAGGGAATGCCGATCAGGTCCATGCGCGCGAATTTCTCGCCGGCGCGCTCGTCCAGATCGTCATACAGAACGGTGCGGCCAGCGGTGCCGAACTTGTCATAAAGATCCGCGCAGGCACTGTCGCAAGGCCCATCACCAGCCTTCAGATTGAGCAGCCCGATATCGAATGGCGCCAACGATTCGGGCCAGATAATGCCCGCCTCGTCATGGCTTGCCTCGATGATCGCACCGGCAAGGCGCGATACGCCAATGCCGTATGAACCCGACTGCACGGTCACCATCTCACCGGTTGAGGTCTGCACCTTGGCACCGATCGGTTTGGAGTATTTGGTGCCGAAAAAGAACACGTGCCCGACCTCGATGCCGCGCGCCTGGACGCGGTCGGCTTCAGGCACCTCGGCGTCAAAGCGGGCCGCGTCATGGACATCATCGGTTGCCGCATAGGGTCCGGTCCAGGCAGCGACCAGCGGTTCAAGATCGCTGTCATAGTCAATATCGTCGCCCGGCACGTCCATTTCGATCAATGCACGGTGACAGAACACCTCGCTCTCGCCGGTAGCTGCCAGAACAACGAATTCGTGGCTCATGCTGCCTCCGATCGGCCCGGTTTCAGCGACCATCGGAATGGCTTTGAGGCCCAGACGGTCGAAGGTGCGCAGATACGATACGAACATCTTGTTGTAGGAATGGCGCCCATCCTCGGGCGTCAGATCAAAGGAATAGGCATCCTTCATTAGGAATTCACGTCCGCGCATGACACCAAAACGGGGGCGGATCTCATCGCGGAATTTCCACTGAATGTGGAACAGATTGCGCGGCAGATCCTTGTAGGAGCGCGCACCATCGCGAAAGATGTCGGTAATCTGCTCCTCATTGGTGGGACCAAAGAGCATTTCGCGCTCATGGCGGTCGGAAATGCGCAGCATTTCCTTGCCATAATCGTCGTAGCGCCCGCTGCGGCGCCATAATTCGGCCGACTGGATGGTCGGCATCAGAACTTCAATCGCACCGGTGCGCACCTGTTCCTCGCGCACGATCTGTTCGATTTTCTGCAACACGGTAAACCCAAACGGCAGCCAGGAATATATGCCGGCGCTTGCCTGCTGGATCATGCCTGCCCGCAGCATCAGACGGTGCGAGGCGATATCGGCCTCACGGGGGTTTTCCTTGATGAGGGGAAGGAAATATTTCGAAAGGCGCATGGTGAGCGATAATGCGTGTTGGAAGAGGTTGAAAGGTGCCCCGTTGTGTCACGGGCTGGCAAGCGGAAGTCAAGTCAAGCGTTTGTTGGTTCGCCAGCACCCACGAGGCGATTTCCAGCACCTCAATTACGCTGCGGCCAGTTTATGTCGATCAGGTGACAAAACTGATCGGTCTGGGTATAGTGCAGCCGCAAGAACACTTTGAAGGTGCGCAGGCACCGAAAAAGGCTCAAGTCTTGGGAGGACGCACCCGACTTTCAGTGACGTGAACCAGACACCCGGCTGCCGACTGGGCGCTCAACGACGCAGAAAGTCAGGAAAACTGCAATTAGCAAGCAAGGCTGTGTGCCTTGCTTTTTTTGCCCTGAATCCGCACCGGAAAAGGTTCAGCTGAATAAGTCGCCCCGATCCTGGCACGGACTGTGATCGTGCCGGCAGGCCGAATCGACAGGCGCCGACCGTCAATTCACGGAGGTTGTTGGCGGGTCGAAAAATGTGAATAAATCAATGCTTAAGCCAGCATATTTAATCAAAACGTAAAAAAGAATCCAAGTCATTGCGGCGATCAAGGTCGCGGCCAGCATCTTGCGCAGCAGCCGTGGCCGGGAGGGCGCGCTGGGCACATGGCCGGGCTCAACCTTGCCGGCCTCCTCAAGAGTGTGCACGCCGAACGGCAGAACGGCGATGAAGGCCAGCCACCAGATAATAAAATAGAGCGCCAATCCGCCGGCAATACCCATTTGTCCGTCCTGTCAATTGCCGGTCACACCGGTGCACAGCCGGTGGATTGGTTCAAGCCTGCTCAAGCTCGATCAGCGTGCCACAATTGTCCTTGGGATGGAGGAACAATATCAGCTTGCCGTGCGCGCCCAGTGTTGGCTCGCCGCTTCCCAGAACCCGCATGCCGGTTTCAACCAGCCGCGCCTTCGCTGCGGCGATGTCGTCCACCTCATAGCACAGATGGTGAATACCGCCAGCGGGATTGCGCTCCAGAAAGGCGGCGATGGGAGAGCTCTCGCCCAAAGGCTCCAGAAGTTCGATCTTGGTATTGCCGAGTTCGACAAACACCATGCGCACGCTCTGGTCGGTCTGATCGCAGGCCTCAGAAACGCGCGCGCCGTAAGCTTCACGATAGATGCAGGTGGCGGCTTGCAGATCCGGCACGGCAATCGCCACGTGGTTGAGTCTCCCGATCACCCTGCCCTCCCGCCTTGCGCGACTATCAATATCAAACCTGGGTCACCGAGACCCGGCAATCGGTCCTTTTGCCCCAGATGTCGTCCAGCGTGGAGCGCACGGCGCGACGCACCATTTCGGCCAGATGATCCGGATCGCGGCGGCGCGGGCCGGGCAGCGCATCGATCGCGGCATCAATGGTGTCCTCGACAATTGCCGCGATTTCACGCCCGTCTCCGGCCAATGCAGGAAGACCGATGATCTCGAAATCGGGATCGACCAGCACATCGCCGCGCTGATTTGTGACCAGTGCAATGAAAACCGCGCCATTTTGCGAAAGCCGGCGGCGGTCGCGCACCGCCGGGTCGTCTTCCCGGTTCAGCAGATTGCCGTCGCGCAGGATCCGGCCGCTTGCTGTTTCGTCAATCACTTCAGCCGGCCCCGGCGCCAGCCGCACCATGGTGCCCTTGGCAACCACCATGGCATTTTCGACGCCGCATTGGCGTGCAAGGACTGCATGCTCGTGCAAATGACGCATTTCGCCATGCATCGGAATGGCGAGATTTGGCCGCACCCAATCGTACATCTGCCTCAATTCATCGCGGCGCGGATGGCCGGTGACATGAACCAGATGACGGCCTGCATCGATCACCTCGATGCCGCGTGCCACCAGACGGTTTTCGATAGCCGAGACCGCCTTTTCATTGCCGGGGATGGTCTTGGACGAGAAAATCACCAAGTCCCCCTCCTCCAGCCCGACATTGGGGTGGCTGTCGCGGGCAACACGCGACAGGGCCGCGCGCGGCTCTCCTTGCGAACCGGTGAGCATCACCAGCACCTTGTCGCGCGGCAGATCGGAGCAAACATTCTGATCGTGAAACTGGCCCGCGCGCTCTAGCCAGCCGGTCTCGCGCGCCACTGCGATAACACGATGGAGTGCGCGCCCGGCAACCACCACTTCGCGGCCTGCAGCATGAGCGGCGCGCGCCAGTGAAAGAATACGCGCGACATTGGAGGAAAAGGTGGTGACGGCAACGCGCTGGGTGGCGCCGGCGATGATTTCGGCAAGATGAGCTGCGACATCGGTTTCAGATGCCGAAGTGCCTTCGCGAAACACATTGGTCGAATCGCAGATCATCGCATCGACGCCTTCGGCGCCGATCTCGCGCATGCGCGCCTCGTCGGTCGGCGCGCCGATCACCGGCCGATCATCGATCTTCCAGTCGCCGGTATGGAACACACGTCCGGCCGCAGTAGTGATCAGAAGGGCATTGGGCTCGGGGATCGAGTGGGTGACGGTGATGTATTCGATATTGAACGGCCCGAGCTCGAAGCGCGCGCCCAGATCGACCACATGAAGCGGGAAATCCTCGCCAAATCCCTGTTCATCGAGCCGCACGCGCAGCATCGCGGCGGTGAACGGGGTTGCATAGACCGGCACCTCAAGGCGCGGCCAAAGGGTCGCAAGAGCGCCGAAATGGTCTTCATGGGCGTGGGTCAGAACCACGGCAAGGATGTTGTTGCGCTCGGCCTCAAGGAAGGTGATATCGGGCACGACAACATCGATACCCGGCAGGGTTTCGTCGGCAAAGCCGATGCCCAGATCGACAATGATCCATTTGCGCGCATCTGCCGGCCCGGCGCCGTAAAGATAAAGGTTCATGCCGATTTCGCCGGCGCCGCCGAGCGGCAGATAGACGAACTCGTCAGTGGCCTGTCGGCGCGCCATCAGACCAATTCCCCGTTGCCGACAACCTCACCGGCGGTGATGCGCTGCATCGCGCCCCCATCCAGCTCGACAAGCAAGGCACCATCATCGTCAAGCCCGGCAAAACGGCCGCAGATCACCTTACCGCCGGTGCGCACCGTGGTTGGCTCTCCACGGCCCAGCGCACGACCAAGCCAGGCGGCACGAATGGCAGCAAAACCGCTGCCGCCGTTCCATTCTGCAAGTCTTGCCTCAAATGCGCGATCAAGCGGTTCAAACACCTCATCGAGGCTGGCATGACAGCCAAGAGCGGCCAGCGAAGTGGCACTTTCATGCGGCACGGCGGAGACATTGACGCCGATTCCGACGGCAGCGATGATTCTCTCATCGGCAGCTTCCAGCTCGATCAGGATACCGGCGAGCTTGGCGCCGCCGGCCAAGAGGTCGTTTGGCCATTTGAGCATGAGGCCGTGACGGGCTTGCGCATCCAGCAGCGATGAGACCGCATCATGCAGTGCAAGGGCTGCAACGAAGGCAAGCCCGGTGATGCGCACCATTGGCGGCAATGCTTCAACGATGCGGGTTGCATACAGATTGCCGATAGGCGAGTGCCATTTGCGGGCATGGCGGCCGCGCCCGGCGATTTGTTCATCGGCAAGCGTCCAGATGGGATAGCGCCCGCCGTGCCGGGCCCGTTGCAGCGCCAGGGTGTTGGTTGAGGTGACGGAATGGTGGTGAGCGATGCGGGAGGCGGCAGAGCCCGCGCTGCCGCCCTCACCCATTGCGGGATGCGGATTTTCGGCCGGACATGCTGTTGCCACCCGGTTGATCAGAACAGGGACTGGGCTGCAGCCTCGGCAGCGCTGACCAAGGGAGCGGGATAGACGAAATAGAGCAGGACCAGCGTGCCGGTCACCGTCAGCACCACGGCCAGATCGCGCGACATCGGCTCAAAGGCTTCGGCCGGTTCATCGAAATATATGATCTTGATGATACGCAGATAATAAAACGCGCCAACCACACTGGCCAGCACACCAATCACCGCAAGCGGATAAAGACCGGCCTCAATGGCGGCTAGGAACACGTAGAATTTGGCGAAAAAGCCCGCGAGCGGCGGAATGCCTGCCAGCGAGAACATAAACATCGCCAGCGCAGCTGCCATCATCGGCTGGCTACGGGCAAGGCCTGCAAGATCGTCAATGTCCTCGACCATGCCCTCAGACCGGCGCATGGCGAGCACGCAGGCAAACGTGCCGAGCGTCATGGCAAGATAGATTGAAATATAGATAATTACGCCGGTCACACCCTGCTCGGTGCCACTGGCAAGGCCCACAAGGGCAAAGCCCATATGGCCGATCGATGAATAGGCGAGCAGGCGCTTTATGTTGCGTTGGCCGATGGCGGCGAAGGCACCGAGCGCCATGGAGGCGATCGAAATGAAAACAATGATCTGCTGCCACTGGCCGGTCGCATCGGGGAAGGCCTGAACCAGAACCCGCACGAACAGCGCCATGGCCGCCACCTTGGGGGCTGCGGCAAAAAACGCGGTGACCGACGTCGGCGCGCCTTCATAGACATCGGGCGTCCACATATGAAATGGCACGGCGGAAATCTTAAAGGCGAGCCCGGCAGAGATGAATGCAAGGCCGAACAACAGACCGAGTGCCGGATCGTGATCGATGGCGGCGGCTGCAATGCCGGTGAAGGTGACAGTTCCTGTAAAACCGTAAATCAGCGAGGAGCCATAGAGCAGCATGCCGGACGACAATGCGCCAAGGACGAAATATTTAAGGCCCGCTTCGGTGGAGCGCAATGAATCGCGCCTGATCGCGGCAATCACGTAAAGCGCCAGGCTTTGCAGCTCAAGGCCGAGATAGAGCGCAATCAGATCGCTGGCGGAGATCATCATCATCATGCCGAGAGTGGCGAGCACGATCAGCACCGGAAACTCGAAACGCTCCAGCCTTATGGCCTTCATGTAACCGGCGGACATCATGAGGACGGCGGCGGAACCAATGAGTGTCAGCGATTTCATGAACACGGCAAATTCATCGAGGATGAAGGAGCCGCCAAAAATCTCGCTTCCGACCATCGCTTCGGTGTGAAGCACGACCAAGGCTACCAGCAAAAGCCCGATCGAGCCCCAACACACCACGCCCATTGAGCGTTCGCCGCCAAAGGCGCCAACCAGCAGCAGCACCATCGCACCTACTGCGAGTATGATTTCCGGCAGAGCCGGCAGGAAGTCCGGCAAGGCGTTCACGCGAACCTCATCGATTTAGTGCCGCCAGCGAAGCGGCATCGGCCGCATCAAGCGCGGTCTGGTATTGGGTAATCAGATTTTCAACAGATGCCGCTGTGACATCGATCAGGGCGGCCGGATAAATGCCGAAGAATATGGTCAGGACAACCATCGGCGCCAGGATTGCGATCTCACGCGGCCCCATATCGGCAATTGCCTTCAGGCTTTCACGCTCCAGCGAGCCGAAAATGACGCGGCGATAGAGCCATAGCGCATAGCAAGCCGACAGGATCACTCCGGTGGTGGCCAGTAGCGCCACCCAAGTATTGACGCGGAATGCGCCGACAAGGGTGAGGAATTCGCCGACAAAGCCGCTGGTGCCCGGCATGCCGACATTGGCCAGCGTAAACACCATGAAGGTGAAGGCATAGATCGGCATGCGGTTCACCAGCCCACCATAGGCGGCGATTTCACGGGTATGGATGCGGTCATAAACCACGCCGACGCACAGGAACAGCGCGGCGGAGACAATGCCGTGGGACAGCATCTGGAAAATGCCGCCCTCAACTCCCTGGGCGGTCAGGGTGAATATGCCCATGGTGACAAATCCCATATGGGCGACGGAGGAATAGGCAATCAGCTTTTTCATGTCCTCCTGGGCGAGCGCCACGAGGGATGTGTAGATGATCGCCACCACCGACAGGCCGAATACCAGCGGCGCGAACATGTCCGAGGCCAGCGGGAACATCGGCAGCGAGAAGCGCAGGAAGCCGTAGCCACCCATCTTCAACAAGATGCCGGCAAGGATCACCGAGCCGGCGGTCGGCGCTTCCACGTGGGCGTCGGGCAGCCAGGTGTGCACCGGCCACATCGGCATCTTGACCGCGAAGGAGGCAAAGAAGGCCAGCCACAACCAGGTCTGCATGTCGCTGGAGAAAGGATATGCCAGCAATGTCGGGATATCGGTGGTGCCGGCCTCGGCGTACATCGCCATGATGGCGAGCAGCATGAGCACACTGCCCAGGAGCGTATAGAGGAAGAACTTGAAGCTCGCATAGACGCGCCGCCCGCCGCCCCACACCCCGATGATCAGGAACATCGGGATCAGCCCGCCTTCGAAGAACAGGTAGAACACCACCAGATCGAGCGCGCAGAACACGCCGATCATCAGCGTTTCAAGCACCAGAAACGCGACCATGTACTCCTTGACGCGGGTGTCGATTGATTCCCAACTCGCGAGGATACAGGCCGGCATCAGGAAGGTGGTGAGGATCACGAACAGCATGGAGATGCCGTCAACGCCCATATGGTAGCGGATATTGCCGTCGAGCCAGTCGCTCTTTTCAACGAACTGGAAGACCGCTGCTCCCGGCTCGAAGTCGATCCAGATCAGCAGCGACAGCAGGAAAGTTGCGGTAGTGGTCCAAAGCGCCGAGCGGCGGATATTGCGCCGGGCAATTGCATCGTCGCCCGGAATCAGCATGATCAGCACCGCGCCCACCAAGGGCAGGAAGGTGATGGTGGAAAGGATCGGCCAATCGCTCATTGCTCTATCACCCCCCCGCGAACATGTACCAGGTGGTCAGGAGCGCGACGCCGATCAGCATCGCGAAGGCGTAGTGATAGACAAAGCCGGTCTGGAGTTTCACCGCGCGGCCGGCAAGATCGATAACACGGGCGGAAATGCCGTCCGGACCCAGCCCGTTGATAACCCGCCCATCGCCGCCGCGCCACAATATCCGGCCCAGCCACATGGCCGGACGCACCAGCAGGAAGTCGTAGATTTCGTCGAAATACCACTTGTTGAGCAGGAAGCGGTAAAGCATGTCCTGCTCACGCGCGAGTGTGGCCGGGATTTCTGGCTTGCGGATATAGAACTGCCAGGCAATCAGGAAACCCACCACCATCATTATTGTCGCCGACCATTTGACCCAGGTCGGGACTTCATGAATGTCGTGCAAAATGTGGTTGCCGGCGGCGACATAAATCGCCTCGCGCCAGAACTCTTCCCAGCCGCTGCCAATGAAATACGGGTAGAACAGAACGCCTGCCAGAACCGAGCCCAACGCCAGCAGCATCAGCGGCACGATCATCACCCGCGGGCTTTCATGGACGTGGGACAGTGTTTCATTGGAGGCGCGCGGGCGGCCGTGGAAGGTCATAAAAATCAGCCGCCAAGAGTAAAACGAGGTCATCAGAGCAGCGGCGACAATCAGCCAGAAGGCATATTCGTCAACGCCTGAATGGGCGGCAAAGGCAGCCTCGATGATCGCGTCCTTGGAATAGAACCCGGCAAAGCCGGTAAGCCCTGGAATACCAACACCGGTGAGCGCCAGGGTGCCGATCACCATCAAAATGTAGGTGCCGGGAATGAGCGTTCTCAGACCGCCCATCTTGCGCATGTCCTGCTCGTCCGACATCGCGTGAATCACCGAACCGGCGCCGAGGAACAGGAGCGCCTTGAAGAACGCGTGGGTGAACAGGTGGAACATACCCGCCTGATAGGCCCCCACCCCCATGGCGACGAACATGTAGCCAAGCTGCGAGCAGGTCGAATAGGCGATCACCCGCTTGATGTCGTTTTGCACGAGCCCGACCGTGGCGGCGAAGAACGCTGTAGTGGCGCCAACCGCAGTGACGACAATCAGGGCGGTGGTCGACAGCTCGAACAATGGCGAGCAGCGCGCCACCAGAAATACGCCCGCAGTGACCATGGTGGCGGCATGGATGAGGGCTGAAACCGGGGTCGGGCCTTCCATCGCGTCAGGCAGCCAGGTGTGCAGCAGGAACTGGGCCGATTTGCCCATGGCGCCGAGGAACAGCAGCAGGCAAATGGTGGTCAAAATGTCGACCTCGTAGCCCAGAAACGCGAAGGTCTCGCCCTGACGCTCGGCGGCAGAGGTAAATACGGTGTCGAAATCGATGGCGCCGAAGATGAAGAAGATCGCGAAAATGCCGAGCGCGAAGCCGAAATCGCCCACCCGATTGACGACAAACGCCTTGATCGCGGCGGCATTGGCCGATGGCCGCTGATACCAAAAGCCAATCAGCAGATAAGAGACGAGCCCCACGCCTTCCCAGCCAAAAAACAGCTGCAGGAAATTGTCCGAGGTCGCCAGCATCAGCATGGCGAAGGTGAACAGCGACAGATAGGCGAAAAAGCGCGGTCGGTGCGGGTCTTGCTCCATGTAGCCGATCGAATAGACATGCACGAGAGCGGAGACCGAATTGACCACCACCAGCATCACCACGGTCAGCGTGTCGATGCGGAAGGCCCAGTCGATTTCGAGAGCGTCTGATGACAGGGCGCCCGATGTCAGCCAGCGGAACACCAGCACTTTGGTTTCGGTGCCGCCAAAGCTGACATTGAAAAATGCGAGCCAGGAGAGCAGTGCTGCGATGATCAGAAAGCCGCATGTCACCAACTCGCAGGCGCGCGCGCCAATCATCCGGCCAAAGAAGCCGGCAATGATGGCGCCCAGAAGCGGCAGGAAGACGATCACAGAATACATTTTACTTACCCCGACCGGGCCGGCGCCGCTGAAACTTGCGTGAGCATGCTCATCCCTTCATCAGATTGATGTCTTCAACCGCGATCGACCCGCGATTGCGGAAATAGACGACCAGAATGGCCAGACCGATTGCCGCTTCGGCGGCGGCCACGGTCAGCACCAGAAGCGCGAAAACCTGTCCCACCAGATCGCCGAGAAAGGCGGAAAACGCCACAAGATTGATATTCACCGCGAGTAGCATCAACTCGACCGACATCAGGGTGATGATGACGTTCTTGCGGTTGAGGAAAATGCCGAAAATGCCGAGCGTGAAGATGATCGCGCCCAGTGTGAGATAGTGCCCCAATCCGATCACCATGGCTCAGATCCCCTGCCCTGGCTTGACGTCGACAAGGCTCACTGCCTCGGCCGGATCGCGAGCGACCTGGGCTGCGATATTCTGGCGTCTGGCAGCAGGCTTGTGATGCAGCGTGAGAACGATGGCGCCGATCATCGCCACCAGCAGCACCATGCCCGCAGCCTGGAAGAAATAGATATATTCGGTGTAGAGCAGCAGCCCCAGCGCCTCGGTATTGGTGATGCTGGCTGCATCGGGAATGGGCTGGGCGACGGCGCCTACAATTCCGGGCTCGATCACCCATCCGCCCAGCGCCAGCACGATCTCGATCAGCAGCACCAGCCCGATCACCCCGCCGACCGGCAGATAGTTCAAAAATCCGGCGCGCAGCTCGGCGAAATCAACATCGAGCATCATCACCACGAACAGGAACAGCACCGCGACGGCGCCAACATAGACGATGATCAGCACCAAGGCGAGGAATTCAGCGCCCGCGATCAGGAACAGGCCGGCGGCGTTGAAGAAGGCGAGAATCAGGAACAGCACCGAATGCACGGGATTGCGCCCGGCAATCACCATGAACGCCGAAACCACGGTCATGGCGGCGAAAACGTAGAAGAAAAATGCTGTGATCTCCATGCTCTAGCGCACGCCCCGAGTCTTGTTCCTGCCCCTTGAAATCATCTGTGTCATGGCCCTAGCGATACGGTGCGTCAAGGGAGATATTTTGCACGATTTCGCGCTCCCAGCGGTCGCCATTGGCGAGCAGCCGCCCCTTGTTGTAGTAAAGTTCCTCCCGGGTCTCGGTGGCGAATTCGAAATTCGGCCCCTCGACAATGGCATCGACCGGGCAGGCCTCCTGGCAAAAGCCGCAATAGATGCATTTCACCATGTCGATATCGTACCGGGTGGTGCGCCTGGTGCCGTCATTGTTGCGCGGACCGGCCTCGATGGTGATCGCCTGGGCCGGGCAGATCGCCTCGCACAGCTTGCATGCAATGCAGCGCTCTTCGCCATTGGGATAGCGCCTCAGGGCGTGTTCGCCGCGAAAGCGCGGGGAGAGCGGGCCTTTCTCGAACGGGTAGTTGAGCGTCGCCTTGCGGCTGAAGAAATACTTCATGGCGAGGTAAAAGGCGGAGATGAACTCAATCAGAAAGATCGAGCGGGCTGCACGGTCGAGCGTTGCCATGTCGTTGTCCCCCTCAGCCCGGCAACCGATCGAGCGCCATCAGAACGCCCGAGGTCGCGACCACCATGAATAGCGAAATCGGCAGAAACACCTTCCAGCCGAGCCGCATCAGCTGGTCGTAGCGATAGCGCGGCACAATCGCCTTGAGTATTGCGAACATGAAGAACATGGCGCAGACCTTGATGACAAACCAGACGACGCCGGGAATGAACTCAAGGAACGGCGCCGGCGCCAGCCAGCCGCCGAGAAACAGGATGGTGGCGAGCGCGCACATCATGACGATGGCGACATATTCGCCGAGCATGAAAAGCAGATACGGCGTCGATGAATATTCAACCATGAAGCCGGCAACCAGCTCCGATTCGGCTTCCGGCAGATCGAAGGGCGGTCGGTTGGTCTCGGCCAATGCCGAAATGAAGAAGATCACGAACATCGGCAGCAGCGGCAACCAGAACCAGTCGAACAAGCCCCACTCGCCCTTTTGCGCCAGCACGATCTCAGTAAGGTTCAATGAACCGGCGGTGATCAGTACGGTGACGATGACAAAGCCGATGGAGACTTCGTAGGAGACCATCTGGGCGGCCGAGCGCAGCGCGCCGAGGAAGGGGTATTTCGAGTTCGAGGCCCAACCGCCCATGATCACGCCATAGACGCCGAGCGAGGAGATCGCCAGCAGATACAAGATGCCGACATTGATATCGGCGACCACCCAGCCGACATCGAACGGGATCACCGCCCAGGCGGCCAGCGCCAGAACCGTGGTGACAAGCGGGGCGAGGAAAAACACCACCTTGTCGGCGCCCGCCGGCACCACGACTTCCTTGAGCACAAACTTCAAAAGATCGGCGAAGGACTGCAACAGACCGAACGCGCCGACCACATTGGGGCCGCGGCGCATCTGCACCGCCGCCCAGATCTTGCGGTCGGCGAGCAGCAGGAAGGCAATGGCGACAAGCAGGATCACCATCACCAGGAGGCTCTGACCAATAATGATCAGGGTCGGCCAGATATAATCCCAAAACAGCTCAGCCATCGGTGCCCGTCCGTGCTGTCTGTTCAGCCCGCAATGCACTGCATTCGGCCATGGTGCGGCTGGCGCGAGCGATCGGATTGCTGAGGTAGAAATCCCTGAATGCCGGGCTGAATGGATCGGAAGCCGGCGTGCCGCCGCGATTGGCAAGCGCGTTCACCGCTGCCGCATCGCTGACTGCGATGGCGTCAATCTCGCTCAGATGCGGCACCGCTTCCACCATCGCCGCGCGCAGCTGGTCGAGCCGGTCGAATGGCAAGTTGTGGCCGAGTTTTTCGGACAATGCGCGCAGGATCGCCCAGTCCTCCACTGCCTGGCCCGGCGGGAAGACGGCACGCCCGGTGCGCTGCACCCGGCCTTCGGTGTTGACGTAAGTGGCGCTCTTTTCGGTATAGGCGGCACCCGGCAGGATGACATCGGCGCGATGGGCGCCGCGGTCGCCGTGACTGCCCTGATAGACGACAAAGGCGCCCTCACCGATTTCGATCTCATCAGCGCCCAGCGCGAACAGGAGATCGAGGTTGCCGGCTTCAGCCATCCGGCGGGCATCAAGTCCGCCCTCGCCCGGCACCGCGCCAAGATCAAGCGCGCCGACGCGCGATGCGGCGGTGTGAAGAACCGCCAACCCGTTCCAGTCCGGCTTAACCGCGCCGGTTGAAAGTGTTGATTTGGCAACCGCCGCGAGTATGGCCGCGCCATCGCCGCGCGCCAGTGCGCCGGCACCGATCAGCCAGATCGGCCGTTCCATACTGACGGGGCCATGATCGGCAAAGCGCTGAAGGTTTTCAGGGCCGGCGCCGAGATATTCATAATCATAGGTGAGATCGGCGCGCTCACCGATGACGCCGATCTTGAGCCCGCCGCCCAGCCAGCGCCTGCGAATGCGGGCATTGAGCACCGGCGCTTCGAGGCGCGGATTTGAGCCGACAATCATCAGCCCGTCGGCCTCGTCAATGCCGGCAATGGTGGGATTTAAGAGATAACTTGCCCGGCCCAAAGACGGATCGAGTGCCGCGCCATCCTGGCGGCAGTCGATATTGACCACGCCGAGGCTTGCCATCAGTTGCTTGAGCGCAAAGATTTCTTCGCACCCCGCAAGATCGCCGATAATGGCGCCAATGCGCTCGGGGCTGGCCGCCTTGACACGCTCGGCGATGGCGGCAAACGCCTCGCTCCAGCTTGCCGGTGTGAGCTTGCCGTCGCGGCGCACATAGGGCTGGTCGAGGCGCTGCGATTTGAGCCCGTCACAGACAAAGCGCGTCTTGTCGGAAATCCACTCCTCGTTCACGTCATCCTGATTACGCGGCAGGATGCGCATCACTTCGCGCCCTCTGGCATCAACGCGGATCGCCGAGCCGACGGCGTCCATCACATCGATCGACTCGGTCTTGCACAATTCCCAGGAGCGCGCCTTGAAGGCATAGGGCCTGGCGGTCAGCGCACCGACCGGGCACAGATCGATGATGTTGCCCTGAAGTTCGGAGGTCATCGCCTGCTCAAGATAGGTGGTGATCTCCATATCCTCGCCGCGCCAGATGGCACCGAGTTCATCGACACCGGCGACCTCGGTAGTGAAGCGCACGCATCTGGTGCAGTGGATGCAGCGCGTCATGATGGTCTTGACCAGGGGGCCGATATATTTGTCCTCGACCGCGCGCTTTGCTTCGGAATAGCGTGAGCCATCGACGCCATAGACCATGGCTTGGTCCTGAAGGTCGCACTCACCGCCCTGGTCGCAGATCGGGCAATCAAGCGGATGATTGACCAGCAAGAACTCCATCACGCCTTCGCGCGCCTCTTTGACCAACGGCGAGTTGGTGCGCACCTCCGGTGGCTCGCCATTGCGGCCGGGCCGCAGATCGCGCACGCCCATATGGCAGGAAGCCGCGGGCTTGGGCGCGCCAACCAGTTCAACCAGGCACATACGGCAATTGCCGGCGATCGACAGGCGTTCGTGGAAACAAAAGCGCGGGATCTCGACGCCGGCCTCCTCGATCGCCTGGATCAGGGTGAGATCGGGATCGGCGTCGTGCTCCTTGCCGTCAATGATGATCGTTGTCATGGCAATCTACTCCGCCGCGACGAGGGGCGTCTCGTCGGGTTTGGGGTTGGCGGAATATTGGTCGATGCGTTCCTCGATGACATGGCGGAAATGGCGGATCAGGCCCTGGATCGGCCAGGCGGCAGCGTCACCCAGCGCGCAGATGGTGTGGCCTTCTATGTGTGTGGTGACTTCCAAAAGAACGTCGATCTCGCGCTTTTCAGCCTCGCCCCGGGCCATGCGGTCCATCACCCGCCACATCCACCCCGTTCCCTCGCGGCACGGCGTGCACTGGCCGCAGCTTTCATGCTTGTAGAAATAGCTGAGCCGGGCGATGGCGCGAATGACGTCGGTCGATTTGTCCATGACGATCACCGCGGCGGTGCCGAGACCGGATCTGAGATCGCGCAATGAATCGAAATCCATCGACAGATTCTGGCAGGTCGACGATGGCAGGCACGGCACCGACGAGCCGCCGGGAATGACCGCCAGCAGATTGTCCCAGCCGCCGCGCACGCCGCCGGCATGGGTGTCGATCAACTGGCGCAGCGGCACGCCCATCTCCTCTTCGACATTGCGCGGCTTGTTGACCTGGCCGGAGATGCAAAACAGCTTGGTGCCGGTGTTGTTGGGTTTGCCAAGGCTTGAAAACCATGCGGCGCCACGGCGCAGTATTTCCGGCGCCACCGCAATAGATTCGACATTATTGACCGTGGTCGGGCAGCCATAAAGCCCGCAATTGGCGGGAAATGGCGGTTTGAGGCGCGGCATGCCCTTCTTGCCCTCAAGGCTTTCGAGCAGGGCTGTCTCCTCGCCGCAAATATAAGCGCCGGCGCCGTGATGGACGTAGAGGTCGAAATCCCAGCCCGAACCGCAGGCATTCTTGCCAATGAGGCCCGCCTCATAAGCCTCATCAACCGCTGCCTGCAGGCGCTGGCGCTCGAAAACGAATTCACCGCGCACATAGATGTAAGCGGCATGCGCGCCCATGGCGAAGGAGGCAAGAAGGCAGCCTTCGATCAGCTGGTGCGGTTCATGGCGCAGGATCTCGCGGTCCTTACAGGTGCCGGGTTCGGATTCGTCGGCATTGACCACCAGATAATGGGGCCGCTCGGATTCCTCCTTGGGCATGAAAGACCATTTTAGCCCGGTCGGAAAGCCCGCGCCGCCGCGCCCGCGAAGACCCGATTCCTTGACCTCGTTGACGATCCAGTCACGCCCGCGCGCTAGAAGCGCCCTGGTGCCATCCCAGTTGCCGCGCGCACGTGCGGCCTCAAGCCGCCAATCGTGCAGGCCGTAGATATTGGTGAAGATGCGGTCTTTATCGGCAAGCATTACGCATTTCCGTCATTGGCTGCCAGTGTTTTTGCTTGGGGGATCCATTGCTCACGCTCGATACGGCCCTTGAATTTCAGCCGTTCGTCGACCCAGGCGACATTTTCCGGCGTCCAGGAAGCAATCTGGGCAAAGCGGTAGATCCCCATTTCATGAAGCAACGATTCAATTTTTGGCCCTATGCCGCTGATTATCTTGAGATCGTCGCCGACATCATCTGGAGCGGCATCAAGCCATTCAGGCTCGGTTTCGGCGCCAGCCGAATCTGCCGGTGCCGCAACGGGCGCGGCTGGTGGCGGGGCTGCGCTTTCAAGCCCCGGCTTGGCGCGGATTCTCCAAGCATCAAACAGCCCCTCCTCGCTCAAAGAGGTAAGCGCGCCTGTGGGCTCGGACGATGTGCGCCCGCTGCTGGAGCCGGGCTTGACCTTACGCCCTTCTCTCAGATCGGTGAGGATCTGCTCAAAGCTGTGGGCCATCAGGTCCTCGTAATAATCGTCATTGATCTGCACCATCGGCGCATTGCAGCACGCGCCCAGGCATTCAACCTCGATCCAGGAAAGCGCGCCGTCCTCGGTCACCTCACCCTGATCGCCAATCACGCGAGCGCACACGGCCTTGAGATCATCGGCGCCCCTCAGCCAGCACGGCGTAGTGCCGCAAAGCTGCACGTGGTGGCGGCCAACCGGGGCAAGATTGAACATGGTGTAGAAGGTGGCGATCTCCAGCACCCGGATGCGCGCCATACACAGCATTTCGGCGACATGGGTGATCGCCGGTTCCGGCAGCCAGCCGCCATGCTGCTTTTGCGCCTGCCACAAAAGCGGAATGACGGCGGAAGCCTGCCTGCCTTCGGGGTACTTTTCGATCTGCTGTTTCGCCCAGGCGGCATTTTCCACCGAGAAGGCGAAACTTTCTGGCTGGGTTTCGGCAAGCCGGCGCACGCTCATCGGTCGACCTCCCCGAACACGATATCGAGGCTGCCCAAAATCGCCGAGACATCGGCCAGCATGTGGCCGCGGCACATGAAATCCATCGCCTGCAGATGGGCAAAGCCCGGTGCGCGGATCTTGCAGCGATAGGGCCTGTTGGTGCCATCGGACACCAGATAGACGCCGAACTCGCCCTTGGGCGCTTCGACGGCGGCATAAACCTCGCCCTCGGGCACGTGATAGCCCTCGGTATAGAGCTTGAAATGGTGGATCAGCGCTTCCATCGAGCGCTTCATCTCGCCGCGCTTGGGCGGCACGATCTTGCCGTCGGTGGCCGATACCGGACCGCGCTCGGTTGCCAACATCTCGCAGCACTGGCGCATGATCCTTAACGACTGGCGCATCTCGGCCATGCGGATCACATAGCGGTCATAGCAATCGCCGTTCTTGCCCACTGGAATCTCAAAATCGAGTTCGGAATAGCACTCATATGGCTGCGCGCGGCGCAGATCCCATGCACCGCCGGAGCCACGCACCATGACGCCTGAAAAGCCCCAGGAGAGCGCGTCTTCAAGGCTGATGACACCGATATCGACATTGCGCTGCTTGAAGATGCGGTTCTCGGTGAGCAATCTTTCGATATCGTCGAGCACCGATGGGTGGGTCTCGCAGAACGCCGCGATATCCTCGATCAGCGCATCGGGCAGGTCCTGATGCACGCCGCCGGGCCGCACATAGGCTGCGTGCATGCGGCTGCCGGAGGCACGCTCGTAGAACACCATCAGCTTTTCGCGCTCTTCAAAGCCCCAGAGCGGCGGCGTCAATGCGCCGACATCCATCGCCTGGGTGGTGACGTTGAGCAGATGTGACAAAAGCCTGCCGATTTCGGAATAAAGCACGCGAATGAGCTGGCCGCGTTTTGGCACCTCGGTGCCGGTCAGCCGCTCCACCGCGAGCGCGAAGGCGTGCTCCTGGTTCATCGGCGCGACATAGTCGAGCCGGTCGAAATACGGCACGGCCTGGAGATAGGTCTTGTGCTCGATCAGCTTTTCGGTGCCGCGATGCAAAAGCCCGACATGCGGATCGACACGCTCGACGATCTCGCCGTCAAGATTGAGCACCAGCCGCAACACGCCGTGGGCGGCGGGATGCTGGGGGCCGAAATTGATGGTGAATTTACGGTCGTCGGGAGCGAGCTCAGCCATTGCCCTCTCCTTGCGAGGCGGCAAAGGCGGCGAACACCTCAACTCCGGTCATCTTGCTGGTCTCATTGGCGAAGGTGTAATGGGCTGGCTTGTCGTCAATGAAGATTTCCTGAGTGAATTCGAACCCCGAAAGATCGTCGAATGTCCCAGCAGAGACCACATAGTACTCCACGCTCTGTCCGACCAGCCGGTAGAACAAATGGGTGCCGCAGGTCTTGCAGTGGCAGCGTTCGCCCCAGTCTGAGGTACGGTAGACACCGAGCGCACTGGCATCCTCGATCTCGACACCGCCGCCGCACTCAACGCCCAGCCACGGCCCGCCACCGTATTTGCGGCATATGGAGCAATGGCAGGCAGCGATTTCGCGCTTTTCAGGCGTTGCGGAAAAGCGCACCGCGCCGCACAGACAGCCGCCTGCAAGTTTTTCCGCCGCGCCGCTCACGCCTTGTCTCCATCATCGCCGGCCTTTTCATCACCCGGCAGCACATAATCAACCCCTTCCCAGGGGCTTAGAAAATCAAAATTGCGGAATTCCTGGGTGAGCTTGACCGGCTCATAGACGACGCGCTTGGCTTCATCGTCATAGCGCACCTCGACAAAGCCGGTGAGCGGGAAGTCCTTCCTGAGCGGATGGCCTTCAAAGCCGTAGTCGGTGAGCATGCGTCTCAGATCGGGATGATCTGAAAAGACGATGCCATAAAGATCATAAGCCTCGCGCTCGAACCAGTTGGCCGACGGGAACACCTCGATGATGCTCGGCACCGCCTCGCCCTCGCCGGCACGCACCTTGACCCTGATGCGCTGATTATTGGTCAGCGACAGCAGATGGTAGACGACATCGAAACGCTCGGCGCGTTCGGGATAATCGGCACCACAAATGTCGATCAGATTGTGGAAGGCGCAGCGTGTGTCGTCGCGCAGGAACTGGATAACGCGCGAAATCTGACCGGTCGTGACGCGAATGGTGAGCTCGCCATTGGTGATGGCGTGCTCGACCAGCGCATCGCTAAGCTCGGCTGCGACATGCTCGCTCAGCTCGTTCAGATTCTCGTCAACCGGTTCAGCCATGGACATTTCAGATTTGGGGCTCAACGCTCGATTGTGCCGGTGCGCCGGATCTTGCGTTGCAACTGGAGAATTCCATAAAGCAGCGCCTCGGCGGTCGGCGGACAGCCGGGGACATAGATGTCGACCGGCACGATGCGGTCACAGCCGCGCACGACCGAATAGGAATAGTGGTAGTAGCCACCGCCATTCGCGCACGAGCCCATGGAAATGACGTAGCGCGGCTCGGGCATCTGGTCGTAGACCTTGCGCATCGCCGGCGCCATCTTGTTGGTCAGCGTGCCGGCGACGATCATCAGATCGGACTGGCGTGGGCTGGCGCGCGGCGCAACGCCAAAGCGCTCCAGATCGTAGCGCGGCATGGAGGCCTGCATCATTTCCACCGCGCAGCAGGCAAGCCCGAAGGTCATCCACATCAGCGAGCCGGTGCGCGCCCAGTTGATCACTTCATCGGTGGAGGTAACGATAAAGCCCTTATCGGCGAGCTCGTCGGATATCTCGCCGTAAAACGCATCGCCCGCGCCGGCCAACGGTGCTGCCTGGTCGGTCAATCCCACTCCAGCGCCCCCTTCTTCCACTCATAGGCATAGCCCACGGTGAGGATGGCGAGAAACACCATCATCGACCAGAAGCCGAAACCGCCAATGTCGCCAAGCGCAATCGCCCAAGGAAACAGGAAGGCCACTTCGAGATCGAAAATGATGAACAGAATGGCGACCAGATAAAACCGCACATCGAACTTCATGCGCGCGTCATCGAACGGATCGAAGCCGCATTCATAGGTCGAGACTTTCTCCGGGTCCGGATTGCTGACGGCAATGACAGCCGCCGACACAAGCAGCGCCAATCCAATGACCAGCGCCACACTGATAAAGATCACGACCGGGAGATAGTCGTAGAGAAGCTGTTCCATCACCCGCCTCTGCAAAGCGACGCATTCGACGGACCATTTTCAGACATAGCCGCCCCCGCGCATCGCAGCTAGGTGAGGCAACGCTTAACCCACGACACCAACCCTGACAAGGGCGTGCGCGAGAGGTGTGATCACAGCGTGCGGCAGTGTGAGAACAATGACATGGGTCGTGGCTGGGTGCGGGCTCAAACTCGCGCGCGCGAAAAGGCGTAATGGGCCATCATTGACAGGCCCGTGTGTAGATGGGTCTGATCGGTGCGACATTCAGCCCTGACCCGACACACACTGGCGAGGAAACATTGCGATGGCCGAACCTGCCTGCCAAGACATCGGCGCCTTTTGCACCCATGATTCGGTGCATATCTATGGAGCTAGCGATGGCCCGCTTGCCGGGCTGACATTTGCGGCAAAGGACATTTACGACATTGCCGGGCGGACCTGCTGCTGCGGCAATCCCGATTGGCTGGCAACCCATGCACCGGCAACGCGCACGGCGCCGGCGGTGCAAATGCTGCTCGATGCTGGCGCGACGCTCACCGGCATGACGATCACCGAGGAGTTGGTGATGGGGCTCACCGGCGAGAACCCGTTTTACGGCGCGCCGGTCAATGTTGCAGCGCCGGGGCGCGTCACTGGCGGCTCATCGTCGGGTTCGGCGTCTGCGGTGGCGGCCGGTCTGGTCGATTTCGCGCTCGGCTCGGACACGGGCGGGTCGGTCAGGGTGCCGGCGAGCTTTTGCGGTATCTATGGTCTGAGGCCCAGTCATGGACGCATTTCGCTCGAGGGCGTGATGGCGTTCGCGCCAAGCCTCGACACCGTCGGCTGGTTTGCCCGCGATGCAGAACTGATGGCCCGTGTGGGAGCGGTGCTCCTCGCCACTGGCTTTGAGTCACCGGCACCTCGCGGGCAGTTGCTGATCGCCAGCGATGCCTTTGCGGTGATCGACGATGATCTGCGCGGCGCATTGATGCCGGCTTTGGATAAAGCGCGCGCACTGTTCACCTCTTGCCGCCAGACCGAACTGGCAGGGCAAGCGGGACTGGAAGACTGGTCGCAGATCATTGCCGTCTACCGCGAATATGAGGGCTGGCAGAGCCATCGCGCCTGGATCGAGGGCCACAATCCAAAGCTCAGCGACAATGGTGCGATGCGTATGAAGGCGGGCGCTGCGGTCGACCGTGAGAAAGTTGCAAAAGCCGACGCAACTCGCAAGATCATACGCCAAAGGATGGATGAGCTGCTTGGCGATGGCGCGATCTTGGCGGTGCCGGCGGCGCCCGGTCTTGCGCCCATGCGCGGCGCCAGTGACGAGACGGCGTGGCAGATCGTCGGCAAGAACGGACGCATCAATGCCGCAGCGGCGCTTACCGGGCTGCCGCAGATCACCCTGCCGGCAGCCCGGCTCAATGATACGCCAATCGGGCTTGGCCTGATCGGACGGCCGGGCGCGGACGAGGCATTGCTGGACATCGCGGTTGAACTTGCCGGCTGATCAGCGACCAGGACCGGTCGAGCGGGATTGGCGCGCGTCAACCCGCCCCGGCGTTTTGCGCAATGCACAATCCGCGCCACGAGCGAGCACCGCCCTACCCCGCCATCGGTGCTCTCTTGTTCGCGATGGCCGCGGCGGCACAACTGGCGCTGTCGATCTTCCTGCCGGCGGTTCCAGATATTGCCGTCAATCTGCAAACCTCGCTGACCGCGGCGCAGAGCCTGGTTCCGATCTACTTTGCCGCCTTTCAGCCTCGCGCAACTGGTGATCAGGCCGCTGTCGGACAAATATGGCCGCAGGCCGGTGATTGTCTGCGGCATGGCGCTGTTCACCCTTGCCTGTATTGCCTGCGCGGTTGCACCCAGTATCGAGGTCCTGCTCACCGCGCGCGCCGTACAGGCGGTGGGCGCCTACACCACCATGGTGTTGTGCCGGGCGATGATCCGCGACACCTGCGAGGGTGCGGCCGCCATTCGGATGATGTCGCATTTTGCGCTGTCACTTGGCCTCAGGGTCTCGATTGCGCCGCTGTGCGGCGGGTTCCTCACCACCTGGTTCGGCTGGCGCGCGACGTTCTTAGCCAATGGCCTGGCAAGCCTGATCATCCTGGCAGGGGTGTTGTTCATGCTGCGCGAGACGCTACCGCCGGACATGCGCCAGCCGCCGCGCTTCAGACATCTGGTGCTGAACTTATCTGAGGATCGCGCTCAATCTGCGCTTTATACCGGCTATATGCTGTCGATCTCGTTCGCCAGCGGGGCGGTGCAGACCTTCATGGCAGACGGGCTGATCATGCTGATGGTGATCAAGCGCGTGCCTGCTTGACGCATCCGATAGCGCTGCAGCGCCGATGCCTGCCCCTGCCCGCTTGCAATCGCGCGCGCCTGCGTTCACTCGCCACGGCATGTATGGATAAGAGCGGTTCGTGCAAATACCGGAACTGGCAAAATCAGCCACACGGTGTCGCTCTTTCGGCCCGGCACTAATGGCGGATGACGAGCTCATGTGGCTTTCCAACCTCGCACAAATATGTGCGATGATTTTATCAGGGACAGGAAATGAAGCGCGATGCACTGATCAGACAAATTCGGAAGATGGCGAGGCGCTGGGGCTTGATGTCCAGATCAACACCAAATTTGGCAGAGACTCGCACTACATCATCACAGTTGGTGAGAGCCGCACCACCATCCAGAGCGGAGAGTTCACACACCAAATGACCCGTACAATCTTGAAGCAGCTGAAATTTGATGATTGAGGAATGTTGACGGACGCGGCCAGACCTGCGCAAACTATACGGGAGACAGGCATGCACAAATTGGAGTTTGCCGCCGACCTCACTCCTAATGGAGAGGGTGGTTTTATCGTTTCGTTTGCCGATGTACCCGAAGCGCTTAACGAAGGTGCTGATCGAGCTCAAGCGCTGGCCGATGCGCGTGACGCGTTGGCCGTGGCGTTGCTGGGCAGGATTCTGGACGGCGAGCCTTTGCCGAAACCGGCACCGGCGCGAGGGCGTGCACTGGTAGCACCGCCTGCCAGAAGACGCCGCCAAGATCGCAGTTATCACTCGCTGGCGCGCATCCGGGATCACCAAGTCTGAACTGGCCCGAAGCATTGGCCGAAGCGAAAACGAGGCACGCCGCATTCTCGATCCCGAACACCGAACCAAACTCGGTCTGATCGAGGAGGCGCTAACGCCATGGGTGCACATCTGGTTATCGCCACCAGTGAAGCTCCAGCACTTGTCTGACGTGCTCATCGCAATTGATTGGAGAGGCGCTCATGGATCTTGGAACGCGGCAACATGAGCGATGCCGACGCGGTGGCGGCACTGGCCGTGCGGATCGAGAACGAGCTTGAGCTTGATATTCTGGTCAACAATGCCGGCGGGCCGCCGCCATCGGACGCGCTTAGTGTGGATGAGGATGTGTGGCGCACTGCGGCCCAGTCACTGATCTTCAGCGTCATCAGGCTGACGGAAGCCGCGGTCGCGGGCATGCGCGCGCGGCTGGGGCTGTATCCTGACGATCGCCTCTTCCGGCGTTGAAATGCCGATTCACAATCTTGCGGTGTCAAATACGCTGCGCCCCGCGATTGCCGGGTTTTCACAATCCCTAGCCAGTGAAGTGGCGCGCGACGGCGTGACCGTCAATCTGATCCTGCCCGGGCGCATTGCCACCGACCGCACTAGGACAATCAATGCGGCGCGGGCAAAAAGGCTCGGCATCAGCGAGGAGGAATCGCTGGCAAGGTCCGCCGCCGAGATCCCGGTGGGCCGTCACGGAACGCCTGACGAATTCGCCGCCGCTGCCGCCTTCCTGGTCTCGGACCAGGCGAGTTACGTCAACGGACACATGATGTGGGTCGACGGCGGGCTTATTCGCAGCGTGTGAGGCAGCTTGGCGCAAGAGCGTCAACAGCCCACACCCGGCCACCCACGCGAGTATGATCTCATGGGTGGCCGGGTGTGGGGGCCAAGTACTGGAATGGGCCGTTTGCGGCCCCCTGGCCGCCAGGAAAGCGGGCCGATACCGGCTACTGCCAAAAGAGGGCTAGCGCCGGGCCTGCGTCGTGCCGCACATGATCCGCTTCTTGGTCGCCTGACGGCGCTCGGCATAGATGGACGCAAATTTGCGCATCTGGCTTGACGAGAGCACCTGCGAAAGCCTGCCTCTGGCGTGATTGTAAGCACCGTTGATCTCTGCATTGAGCGAGGACAATTTCAGCGGGCCAAGACCGCTGCATGAACGCTCATCAATGCCGTATTTTCTGAAGATGCCGGCATTTTCCTTCACCAAAGCAACGGTGATGGTGTTGACCGCCGGCCGCTGTGCGCTGGTCAGGGAAAGGCGTTTGCCGAATGATGCAAGCTCTGCCTGGCTGATTGCCAGCGTGGTGCCGGCCGCATGGGCAGCAGGAGCGCTGATCAGGCTCGCCGACACTGTCAGGGACAGGGCGGCGGCAAATGAAATGGCTAGATGGTTCCAGGATCTGGGAGAGCTGTTATCGGAACGGGCGATTGCCAGTTGCGCGTCCGCATTCTTGTTTCTGGAAATCATATTTCCAGTCCTCCTGTCGGAATTGCCGGGCGGTCCAACGCAACAATGAGAAGCTATGTTTAAAGTTTGGCTAAGGACAGGCGCTTTTGTGCAACGCTCAGCCAAAAAGCGCGGCGCGTAAAAACATGCCGGCCCTGCGGCGCGGATTACCGCCGCAAGCGGGTATCTCACAATTCAGTTGAAAGATTGGCGGGAGTGACGGGACTCGAACCCGCGACCTCTGGCGTGACAGGCCAGCGCTCTAACCAGCTGAGCTACACCCCCTTCACGGGGACTTCCGGCGCCCCGGAGAGCCGCACGTTTAGGGCAGCGCCCCGTATGCGTCAAGCATGCTTGGTTGGGCACATGCACATGGGCCGCTCAATGGCCGACGGCGCAAGGGCGGAGTTGACCGCTTAATGTCACCTGCTTGCGCTCAACAACGCTGGCAAAGCGTGAACACACAGCCGGCGCCGCGCACCATGCCGTCCCGCACCGCACCGGCGCCGCGGTCAACCGCTTAGGCGCTCTCGCCAACGCCGGAATCGACGGCGCGCGCATTGTCGAGTGTACTCTGCCCGATCTGCCCGATCTGCTCGACGGCGCTAGCGCGGCGCTCGGGTTCCTGCGAGGTCAATACCTCGACCTAGCGCTGATTGGCCTGGATGCCGCGGAACACGAAGGCGCGGGTCGGCTTGCAGCTATCTCTGAAGGTTTGCGAGTAGCAATGTGCGTGGCTGACACTGGTGCGGAGCCGATCGGCGCAAAACGACCCCCAGACCCGCGCACCGGGATCAAGCTGGTGCGGCCTAATCGTACACAGATAGATCGCTTGGGGCAAGGTGCAGGCCACACAATAATCGTAAGAGGGGCCGCGCGGAACCGCAGCCTGCTGCTGAGCGGGAGCTGCCGGCTGGGCGGGCAACGGGCTGTTGCGCCCAAGCCTGGAACGACAGGAACAACAACACGGCGCCGCAGCGCAGGAGATTCAGCATGTGCTTCATCGTGGTCACCTGATCGGATATCGGGTGCTGGTGGGCGGTGACAGGATCGAACTGCCGACCCCCTGGGTGTAAACCAGGTGCTCTCCCAGCTGAGCTAACCGCCCTAATTCAATCAATTCAATTACTGAACAGTGCCATCTAACCGATGCGAACTGTTCAAAAAGGGTAGAATAGGACGCGAGGTGATGCAATTTTGCGGCAATCACACTTGATGCCTGCCCGAACAGCTGCAAGCTCTGGCATCGTTTTACCAGGCCGGTCAACCTCAATGCCACCGGGCCAGGCGCTCAACCAAGCTCGCGTGGAGAGGCATCACACAAATGGAATGCCTCATCTGAATGCAATCCGGCCGCAAGCGGAAAGCGGAACATCACTTGCAGCCGGTATGGCGCTCAACATCAGCACCTGGCAAACGCCCGGCCGGCTGAAGTTCAGCCCCAACCGGGCGACAGCCTTGGGTTTGCAATCAGCCGTTCACGGCATCCTTGAACTGTTTGCCAGCCTTGAACTTCGGATTCTTAGACGCCGGGATCTGGATCGCTTCGCCGGTCCGTGGATTGCGGCCTTGCGACGCAGCGCGATGCGACACCGAAAACGTCCCGAATCCGACAATACGAACGTCATCTCCATCCTTGAGAGCACCAGAAATGGTGTCCAGTACAGATTCAACAGCGCCGGACGCATCGCTCTTGGACAGGCCTGCCCCAGCAGCCACGCTCGATATCAGGTCGTTCTTGTTCACGCGTCTGTCCTTTCATAATTATGGCGGGCGACTCACGCTCGCCTTGTCAACCCCGCAAACTCAGTTGAAAAACGAAGGATTCGCAAGTCCGAATACATCAAAAAACCCCGGATTTCTGCAGTTTTCAACCGCGCGAGCCAGGTTTTGCGCCAAAAATGAACAAAACCCACGAAGAAGCGGTGCAAAAATTGCCGGAAATCAGCGTTCGGCCGATAACGTCCAGCCCCCCATCAGCACCCCAAAAGAGCGGTCAGACAGCCCTAATGGGCGGTCACGCCGGGCGCACCGGCACCGGTTCCCTGGAGGGCTGCCTCATGGGCTGCCGCATCATCCTCGCTCCATGCGATGCTCTCCGGCTCGCGCACAAGCGCGGTCTTGAGCACCTCGTCCATCAGCGAGACGGGGATGATTTCCAGACCCGATTTCAGATTGTCGGGAATCTCCGGCAGGTCCTTGGCATTATCCTCGGGGATCAGCACGGTCTTGATGCCGCCGCGCAGCGCCGCCAGAAGTTTCTCCTTCAGCCCGCCAATCGGCAACACCCGGCCACGCAGGGTGATCTCGCCGGTCATGGCGATGTCCTTGCGCACCGGAATGCCGGTCATCAGCGAAACGATGGCGGTGGCCATGGCAACACCGGCCGAGGGTCCGTCCTTGGGGGTGGCGCCTTCGGGCACATGGACATGGATGTCCCTGCGATCGAACAGCGGCGGTTCAACGCCGATCTCGATGGCTCTGGAGCGCACATAAGAGGCTGCCGCGGAAATTGACTCCTTCATCACATCGCGAAGATTGCCGGTGACCGTCATCTTGCCCTTGCCTGGCATGATCGCGCCTTCAACCGTCAGCAACTCACCGCCATGCTCGGTCCAAGCAAGACCGGTGACCACGCCAACATGGTCATCGCGTTCCGCCTCGCCATAGCGGAAGCTGTGAACGCCAAGGAAATCGGCGAGGTTGTCGATGGTGATTTCGATCTTCTTCTTGTCAGTGCTCAACAGCTCCTTGACCGACTTGCGGGCAAGCTTGGCGATCTCGCGCTCCAGATTGCGTACCCCGGCCTCGCGGGTGTAGCGGCGGATCACGTCACGCAGCGCCTCGTCATCGAGCGACCACTCATTGTCCTTCAGGCCATGACCCTCAAGCTGCTTGGGGATCAGATGACGGCGCGCGATCTCGACCTTCTCGTCTTCAGTGTAACCGGCGATACGGATGATCTCCATCCGGTCCATCAGGGCCGGCGGGATGTTCAGCGTATTGGCGGTGGTCACGAACATAACGTTCGACAGGTCGTAATCCACTTCCAGATAGTGATCGTTGAAGGTGTTGTTCTGCTCCGGGTCCAGAACCTCGAGCAGAGCAGCGGACGGATCGCCGCGGAAATCAGCGCCCATCTTGTCGATCTCATCCAGCAGGAACAGCGGATTGACCGACTTGACCTTCTTCATCGATTGAATGACGCGGCCCGGCATGGAGCCGATATAGGTGCGCCGATGACCTCTGATTTCGGCCTCGTCGCGCACGCCGCCAAGGCTGACGCGCACGAATTCACGCCCCGTGGCGCGCGCAATGGATTTGCCGAGCGAGGTCTTGCCGACACCCGGCGGGCCAACCAAGCACAAGATCGGACCCTTGAGCTTGCGGGTGCGCTGCTGTACGGCAAGATACTCAATGATGCGTTCCTTGACCTTCTCAAGACCGTAATGATCCTCGTCGAGGATCGTCTCGCACCGGTCCAGCCCCTTCTTGGTGCGCGATTTGGTGGCCCACGGGATCGACAACAGCCAATCCAGATAATTGCGCACCACCGCCGCCTCGGCTGACATCGGGCTCATCTGGCGAAGCTTCTTGAGTTCGGCCTGGGCCTTTTCACGCGCTTCCTTGGTGAGCTTGACCTTCTCGATCTTCTCCTCAAGCGCGGCCAGTTCGTCCTTGCCCTCCTCACCCTCGCCGCCGAGTTCCTTCTGAATGGCTTTCATCTGCTCGTTCAGATAGTACTCGCGTTGGGTCTTCTCCATCTGCCGTTTGACGCGGCTATGGATGCGCTTTTCGACCTGAAGCACCCCGATTTCGCTTTCCATAAGCGCATAGACACGCTCCAAGCGTTCGCCGACATCGGCGATTTCCAAAAGCTCCTGCTTTTCCGAAATCTTGATCTGGAGATGCGATGCAATGGTGTCGGCGAGCTTGGAATAGCCCTCGATCTGGGTCACCGAGCCCGATGCCTCGGGCGGTATCTTGCGGCTGAGCTTGACGTAATTGTCGAATTGGGTGACGGCCGAGCGCGCGATGGCTTCAAGCTCGGTACGCGAACCAAGCTCGTCTTCAAGCGGCTCCACGCGCACCTCATAGAAATCGTCGGTGCGGGTGAACTCGGTGACACTGGCGCGGGTCGAGCCCTCGACCAGAATCTTCACCGTGTTGTCGGGAAGCTTAAGGAGCTGGAGGATCGAGGTAACGGTGCCGACGGGATAGATTTCCTCGGGACTAGGATAGTCCTCGTTGGCGGCCTTTTGCGCTACCAGCAGAATCTGCTTGTCGTCGCGCATCACCTCTTCAAGCGCGCGGATTGATTTCTCGCGGCCAACGAACAGCGGCACGATCATGTGTGGAAAGACCACGATGTCGCGTAGCGGCAATACCGGAAATGGTCCGGTGGGATCGCTTTCGGCGGCAGGTGTCGGGGTGTCTGGTTTATCGTTCATCGGACTTTCCATCGCTCCGCAGGGGCAGACATTGCTTGAAAATGGCGCGCTACCTCACGCGCGCATACATACACGCACAGTGGCAGCGGTGATTCGCCTGATACATGTACCAAAGGTGGCGCGCAAATCAGCCCGTTTCAAGCACCCTGACGCGAGAAGTCGCGATCAGGGCGTTTTATGCCGAGGAACCGACGTCTTCTGCGCGTTCGGAGTAGATGTAGAGCGGGCGTGCCTGGCCGTCGACAACCTCGTTGGAGATCACGACTTCCTCCACACCTTCAAGCCCGGGCAGGTCGAACATGGTCTCCAGCAGGATCGATTCCATGATCGAGCGCAGACCACGTGCGCCGGTCTTGCGCTCGATCGCCCGGCGGGAGATCGCACGCATCGCCTCTGCGGAGAAGGTGAGTTCCACATCCTCCATCTCGAACAGCCGCTGGTACTGCTTGACCAGTGCGTTCTTGGGCTCGACCAGAATCTTGATCAGCGCGTCCTCGTCTAGATCTTCCAGCGTCGCCAATACCGGAACACGGCCGACGAATTCCGGGATCAGTCCGAATTTCAGAAGATCCTCGGGCTCCAGTGACTTCAGAATCTGGCCGGTTGGCCGTTCGTCGTCAGATTCGACCTTGGCGGCAAAACCGATCGAGGTCGAACGGCCGCGCTGGTTGATGATCTTTTCAAGACCGGCAAAGGCGCCGCCGCAGATAAACAGAATGTTGGTGGTGTCGACCTGCAGGAACTCCTGTTGCGGATGCTTGCGCCCGCCTTGCGGGGGAACGCTGGCAACAGTGCCTTCCATGATCTTCAACAGCGCCTGCTGAACGCCCTCGCCTGACACGTCGCGGGTAATCGAGGGGTTGTCGGCCTTGCGGCTGATCTTGTCGACCTCATCAATATAGACGATGCCGCGCTGGGCACGCTCGACATTGTAGTCGGCGGCCTGCAGCAGCTTGAGAATGATGTTCTCGACATCCTCACCGACATAACCGGCCTCGGTGAGCGTGGTCGCATCGGCCATGGTGAAGGGCACATCAAGAATGCGCGCCATGGTCTGGGCGAGCAAAGTCTTGCCGCAGCCGGTCGGTCCAATCAGCAAAATGTTGGACTTTGCGAGCTCGACCTCGTTGCCTTTGCTGGAATGCGACAGGCGCTTGTAATGATTGTGGACAGCCACCGAGAGCACGCGCTTGGCGTGATCCTGGCCGATCACATAGTCATTGAGGACTTTGTAGATCTCCATCGGGGTGGGCACGCCATCGCGCGCCTTGACCAGCAAGCTCTTGTTTTCCTCGCGAATGATGTCCATGCACAGTTCGACGCATTCATCGCAGATGAACACCGTCGGACCGGCAATAAGCTTGCGCACTTCGTGCTGGCTCTTGCCGCAGAAAGAGCAGTAAAGCGTATTCTTTGAATCACTGCCGCTAACCTTGCTCATGCAATCTCCCTGTCACCGTCTTTTGCCAACACAACCGACCGCAGCACGGAATCGGTGCAATGTCTGGACTGGTGAGACGCAAACGCCGTGCCACAACACCGGCTCACGTTCAAATGTCAGCACGTTAACCAACACTGGATCAAGAATTGATTAACCGAGGAGCCGATGCAAGAGGCAACAGCGTCAAATTGACCACACTCATGCCGCCTTGCTTCCGGCTTCGCCTTCCGGCCGGTTCTCGATCACATCGTCGATAATGCCGAACTCCTTGGCTTCCTCAGCGGTCATGAAATAGTCGCGGTCAAGCGTGTGCTCGATGCGCTCGTATTCCTGACCGGTGTGGCGCACATAAGCCTCGTTAAGGCGTCGCTTGATCTTGATGATGTCCTCGGCGTGACGCTCGATGTCGCTCGCCTGGCCTGAGAATCCGCCGGAGGGCTGATGCACCATGATGCGCGCATTGGGCAGCGCAAAGCGCATGTCCGGTGCGCCGGCGGCCAGAAGCAGCGAGCCCATGGATGCGGCCTGGCCGATGCACAGGGTGGAAACCGCAGGCCGGATGAACTGCACGGTGTCATAGATCGCCATGCCCGATGTCACCACGCCGCCGGGCGAGTTGATGTACATGGAGATTTCTTTTTTCGGGTTCTCCGCTTCCAGAAACAGAAGCTGGGCGGTGACCAGCGCTGCAACCGCATCATCGATCGGACCGGTCACGAAAATGATCCGCTCCTTCAACAGGCGCGAAAAGATATCGTAGGCCCGCTCTCCCCGGTTGGTCTGTTCGACAACCATCGGGACGAGGTTCATCGAGGTCTGAAAACTGTTGGTCATCGGAACGTCTCCTCATTTGGCAGGCGCGAAGTTCCCTCAAATAGGTGCCCGCAATGACGATTCATAGGCCATGGAAGGTTTTTGAATCGTCAATCCTGACCAATGTCATTCACTTTTTTGGCGCGCGGCTTGCTCTTGGGTTTCGCCGCCTTGGATTTGGCTTTGCCAGCGGATGCCAACTGTTCCTAATGGTCATGCTCTTCGGCGAACAATTCCTCGCGGGTCACTGTCTTGTCGGTTACTGCGGCAAGTTCAAGCACGAAATCGATCACCTTCTCCTCCAGAAGCGGCGAGCGCAGCTCGGCCATCATCTGGGGATTGTTGCGGTAATATTCGATCACTTCCTGTTCGTGTCCGGGAAACTGCCGGGTGCGCTCGATCAGTGCCTGGTTCAACTCCTCGGTCGACACGGTGATGCCATTCTTTTTGCTGACATCGTCCAGAACCAGGCCGAGGCGAACCCGCCGTTCGGCGATCTTGCGATAATCCTCGTGCGCCTTTTCCTCGGTGGTGTCCTCGTCCTCGAACGTACGGCTGGCGCGCTCGAGATCGCCGGTGACGTTGCTCCAGATGCCGTCGAACTCACTGTCAACCAAGCTCGACGGAAGGTCGAATCGATAAAGCTCGTCGAGCTTGTCGAGAAGCTGGCGCTTCAGCTTGGCACGCGATGCACTGGCAAACTCTTCCTCACAGCGCTTCGACAGCGCTTGCCTGAGGCCAGCCAGATCGGGAAATCCCAGCGCTTTTCCGAGCTTATCATCGACCGGCACCTCAACCGGGCCGGCGACTTCCTTGGCGGTGACTTCGAACACCGCATCCTTGCCGGCAAGCGGCTCGGCGCCGTAATCCTCGGGAAAGGTAATATTGAGGTCGCGCTTTTCGCCCGCGGCGATGCCGACAAGCTGTTCTTCAAAGCCTGGAATGAATGAACCCGAACCCAGTTCAAGTGGTGCATCCTCGGCAGATCCGCCATCGAAAGGTTCACCGTCGATGCGGCCGATGAAATCGATCGTCACCCGGTCGCCGTCCTCGGCCTTGACTTTGGCGCCTTCTTCCTTGGGCTCAAAGCGCTTCTGATCGGCGCGCACCTTGTCGAGCGCCTCATCGACATCGGCGTCCTGAAGCTCGGCCTGAGGGCGTTCCAGCTCGATCTTGGAGAATTCGACCCACTCGATATCCGGCATGATTTCGAATTCCATGGTGAAGGCGAGATCGGTCCCGCCCTCCATGACCTCGGCCAGATCCTTGTTGTCCTCGCCAAAGCCGAGCTTTGGCTGCACAACCGGGCGCTCCTTGCGCTGATCAAGCGCTTCGCGGGTTGATTCCTGCACAACATTCTCAACCAGCTCAGGCATCATGCGCTTGGCGAATGTGCGGCGCAGATGGTTGATCGGCACCTTGCCCTTGCGAAATCCCTTGAGCTGGACGGTATCGTGCATCTCTTCCAGACGCTCGGTGAGACGGCGCTCAATCTCGTCGGAGTCTACCACTATCTTGAGCTCGCGCCGCAGACCTTCGCTCAGTGTTTCGGTAACCTGCATTTCGTCTCTTCCGATTTGCTCTGAAGTTCCATCTGGATTGCGCTTCACTTTCTGATCGGTTGCCCGAGCCAGACAGCGAGGGTGCGTAATTGGTGCGGGCGGAGGGACTCGAACCCCCACGGGCTATGCCCACCAGAACCTAAATCTCGCGTGTCTACCAGTTCCACCACGCCCGCGCGGACCCCGCATGTGACCCAATTCAGGCCCCACTCGGGCATTGGCCGCTCGCCACGGCGGCGCCTCGTAATATCATGCAGTCCACTTGGGCCAAAGCCTAAGCGGACAGCCTGCCGCCCCCGTAAATCACAGTGATTTGGCCGTGTCGAGGGGAACCGGCCGCCAGAGCAAATCGACGTCATGATAGACGCCGAACTTTCGGCCCACTTCGGGATAACGCCCGACCGGGCAAAATCCGAATTTTTCATGCAGACGCACTGAAGCCGGATTGGGTGCGGTGATCGCGGCAAAGGCGCGGTGAATATCTTCGCGCTCAAGTACTTCGAACAAGCACGCATAAAGTGCGCGGCCCATGCCGCCGCCCTCGCAGCCGGGCGCAAGATAGACGGTGGTCTCGACCGAGGTGTCATAGGCGGCGCGTGCCCTCAAGGCATCGCTCGATGCCCAGCCAACAATCTCGCCGCCATCGACCGCGACAAAGCATCGATTGCGGCCGGTATCGGAGAACTTGTTCATCCAATCGGCCCATTGGGCGGTGCTGCGCGGTTCGATATCGAAAGTGATCGCGGTGTTGGCGACATAGTAATTGTAGATTGCGCGCAGCGGTTCGGCATCGCCAGCGCGCAACGTGCGAATGTCGATCGATTGCGGGTTCATGGCGCGTCAAGCCAATCCATACTCACTCATCACCGCGGGCATGTGCTTAGCAATATCGCCGGCAATGAGGCCAGGACCATGGGCCGCAGCGGCAGCGCCGTGCAGCCAGACCGCGGCGCTGGCCGCCTCGAATGCCGGCATGGCGCGTGCTAGAAGACCGGCAATGATGCCGGCCAGCACATCGCCTGCCCCGGCGGTGGCGAGATAGGCTGGAGCGTTGGCATTTATCGCGGCGCGGCCATCGGGCATGGCGATCACCGTATCGGCGCCCTTGAGCACTACGCAGGCACCGCTCAGCCTTGCCGCGGCGCGGGCACGTTCAAGCTTTGACGTCTCGTCCGCCAATGACGGAAACGCCTGAGCAAACTCGCGCTCATGCGGGGTCAGCACCACCGGTCGGTCGGGCGCAGACGCGCCGATTGCCTTGAAAAGCACATCCGGCGCATCGGCAAAGGAGGTCAGCGCATCGGCATCGAGCACCACCGCCGCACCCGATGCGAGGCTTGCGCCAACCAGCTGGCGGGTCCCCTCGCCCACCCCCGCTGCCGGGCCGATGATGACGGCATTCTTGCGCCGGTCATCCAGAATGCGCGTCAGGTCTTCGGCTTCTTCACACTTTAACAGCATGATTTCGGTCAGGTGGCTGGCATGCACCAGAATGGCGGCGCCGGGGCTTGCGACCGTCACAAGTCCGGCACCGGCACGCAGCGCCGCCTGTGCGGCCATACGGATGGCACCGGTATTGGCCGGGCCGCCGGACAGAGCCAATACATGCCCTCTGGCATATTTATGGCCATCGGCCTCAAGCGCGGGGACCGCATGCACCCAGAGCGCCGGGCCATTCGCCCAGGTTCGCGGCTCAATCTCGGCCAGCACTCGTTCGTCAATTCCGATCTGTTCGACATGCACAGCACCGCAATGTTCGCGGCCCGGATACAGATAATGGCCGGGCTTGGCGCGAAAGAAGGTGACTGTATGGTCGGCGCGCATAGCGGGGCCGGACACCTCGCCGGTGGTGCCGTCAATTCCCGATGGCACATCGACGGCAATGACCGTTGTGCGTGAAGCACTGAGCCTTGCCACCATGTCCGCCGCCTCACCTTCAAGCGCGCGAGTCAGCCCGGCGCCGAACAGGGCGTCAATCACCAGATCGGCCTGATCGATCGACGCCGCACCAAGCGGCAATACCTCACCGACATAGCGCTCGGCCGCTCCGGCGGCATCGCCCTTGAGGTTGTCGCGCACGCCCAATAGTGAGAGCGTTACCTTGATGCCGTGTTCGGCAAGCAGCCTGGCTGCGACAAAACCATCACCGCCATTGTTGCCGGGCCCTGCCAGCACGCACGCGCGCCCGGCACCGCGCAAATTGGCAAGCGCCACGCGGGCGAGCGCGCGCCCGGCATGCTCCATCAGCACGGCGCCGGCAATGCCACCTGCACTGGTCAGGGCATCGGCCTTGCCCATTTCAGCACTTGTCAGAAGCTCATTCATGGGGAACACCAAATGGGTGAGGGCGCGCGATGCCTGTGCATATTGAAGCTCATGCGCCCAACGATAAAGAACCTGAAGAGCGGCAGGCAACGGCGCAATTCGCATAAATCATTGGCATGTTGCACAAGTTTTCGGCAGAATTGATTTGAAAGTCATGTGTTTCTCAATAATAAGTGTTTTTTAACAAGAACTTATGGTCAGAGCCTTTCGTGGCACGGACTATGCAAACTGTCGTTGCACGTGGAACGGCAGCAAGGAATGAGGAGCCCGAATGAAAAAGATCGAAGCCACCATCAAGCCGTTCAAGCTCGACGAGGTGAAGGACGCGCTGCAGGAAGTGGGTTTGCAGGGCATCACCGTGGTTGAGGCGAAGGGCTTTGGGCGACAAAAGGGTCATACGGAACTCTACCGCGGCGCGGAGTATGTTGTTGACTTTCTGCCGAAGGTAAAGATTGAGATCGTGCTTGATGACAGTCTGGTCGAAAAAGCGATTGAAGCTATCCAATCTGCGGCAAAAACTGGACGGATTGGCGATGGAAAGATTTTCGTCTCGCCGGTGGAGGAGGCGATCCGAATTCGCACCGGCGAAACCGGCATAGAGGCGGTCTGAGGACCAGCTCAACCCGGCTCAAGAGATCAAACAAGGAGCGATGTGGGATAAATGGCTAACGCGAAAAATGTGCTCGAGCTGACAAAGGAGAAGGACGTCAGGTTCGTCGACCTGCGTTTTACCGATCCGCGCGGGAAAATGCAGCATGTGACGATGGATTCCGGAGAGATCAATGAGGACATGTTCGCCGATGGCGTGATGTTCGACGGCTCTTCGATTGCCGGCTGGAAGACGATCAACGAATCCGATATGAGCCTCATGCCGGATCCGGAATCGGCCCATATCGATCCGTTCTTTGCCCAGTCAACGCTGGCAATCTTCTGCGACATTCTGGAGCCGTCGACCGGCGAGGGTTATGAACGCGACCCGCGCATGACGGCCAAGAAGGCCGAGGCGCATGTGAAGAATCTGGGTATCGGCGATACCACCATGTTCGGACCGGAAGCCGAGTTCTTCATGTTCGACGATGTGCGATTTTCCGCCGATCCCTACAAGACCGGCTTTGAGCTCGACTGCTCTGAGTTGCCGTCCAATTCCGATACTGACTACGAGATGGGCAATCTCGGTCACAGGCCGCGCACCAAGGGCGGTTACTTCCCGGTGCCGCCGGTCGATTCAGCCCAAGACATTCGCTCCGAAATGCTGAGCGTGATGGCCGATATGGGCGTGACCACCGAAAAGCACCATCACGAGGTGGGCGCTGCCCAGCATGAACTCGGCATCCGCTTCAACACGCTGACGGTGATGGCCGACCAAATGCAGATCTACAAATATGTGGTGCACCAGGTAGCCCATGCCTACGGCAAGACGGTGACCTTCATGCCCAAGCCGGTCTATGGCGACAACGGCACCGGCATGCATTGCCATCAGTCGATCTGGAAGGATGGTAACCCGGTGTTCGCCGGCGACCGCTACGCCGGTCTGTCGCAGACCTGCCTGCATTACATTGGCGGCATCTTGAAGCATGCGAAGGTGATCAACGCATTCTCCAACCCGACCACCAACTCCTACAAGCGTCTGGTGCCGGGCTTTGAGGCACCAGTGCTGCTCGCCTATTCCTCGCGCAACCGTTCGGCCTCATGCCGCATTCCGTATACGGATTCGCCCAAGGCCAAGCGCATCGAGATCCGCTTTCCCGATCCCGCCGCCAATCCATATCTGTCCTTTGCCTCGATGTTGATGGCCGGGCTTGACGGCATTGAGAACAAGCTTGATCCGGGCGATCCGATGGACAAGGATCTCTATGATCTGCCGCCCGAGGAGCTCAAGGACATCCCGACGGTGTGCTCGAGCCTGCGCGAGGCGCTGCAGGAGCTCGACGGCAATCGCGACTTTTTGAAGAAGGGCGGTGTGTTCACCGACGACCAGATCGACACCTATGTCGATCTGAAGATGGAAGAGGTGATCCGCTTCGAGCACGCCCCTCACCCGGTCGAGTTCGACATGTACTATTCGGTGTAAGGACTTGCCGCAAGGCGGCTCATACCCGAACACAAGACCCACACGGGCCGGCGGATCGCCGGCCCGTCCTCGACGATGACCGCCTTGATGTGCGCGTGCTCCCGGCGCAGGTCGCTGAGGAGACGCTTCGCGGCGTTCCTCTCGCAGTCGTTCTTCGTGGTTCCGTCCTCATTCCGGATCGGCTCCGGCGCCAGTGGGAACACCCCCTTCAGGTCGGGGTGGACCACCGCCGCGCCGAGGGGCTGGTGGTCGTACGTCTTCGACCCGTCGTGGTGGCTCTTCACGAGCAGCGCCTGCAACCGACCTTGTGCGAGGAATGCTGGCCGGTGCCATCCACCGAGATCAGCAGATGCCCGTCGAAGACCGTCCGGCCTTCGAGCACCTTGCCGCGCTGCAGCGCGGCATGGATCTGCTCGAAGCAGCGGCGCGGGTCGCGGGGGTCGACTGCGTCAAGGCGCGCGCGCATCCGCGTGTCCGAGGGCACCTTTTCCACGCCAAAGAGCGAGCGGAGGTTCCACGCCTGGACCGGACCATCGCCGCCGCGCACCTGCCGGTCAAACTGAAGCCCGGTCAAACTGAAGCAACGACGGAAACTTGAGTGAAAACACCGCCAGTGCGGACATCAGGCAGTCGGACAGGCTGAAGTCACGTGTGTTGATCGGGGTCGGTGATACGGGCGAAGCATGCCTGGCATCGACAGATGTTTGCGGAAAGAGTTTCCGGACATCTGAGAGCCTCTATCAACTGCCGATGGAGCAGGTGCGTGGATCGCATTGCGGGCGGTGGATGGTACGACGAAAAACGGGCCGGCGCAAAAAACCCACGAAAGAAAACGCGTAGACCTGCCCCAACAAATTGATAATCAACAAAAATAATCCTACAGGAAATTGCTGAACACAAGCGGTATCGCAGAACTGCCAAAGGTGAGCGCGGAGATCAATCGGCGAAAAACAGATAGGCGCCCCAATCAGTGCGGTGGGAAGAAGATGGCGGGCCCAGGCAGGGACTTTATCATGGTGATGAAACCGGGTCGCGCCACGTGTTGGATCGACTTCGCCAGGCGGAACTCCGCTGAAGTCAGTATTGGCACCCACGCCCACTCCGCGTGCGGAACGATTGTGCACCACCCAAGCCAATGCCGCGAGCTCAAGCTGCCGGTTGGCCGGTGAACTTGGACTGTGTGTCGGGAACGTCTGAGCGTTTAGGTGGATTCAAATGGTTGCCTCAACACTTCAGTCTTTGATGGAAAGATGGAGTGTTCACGATGGGCTACCGTCGACGTATCTATTTTACCGATAGCCGGAAGGCAGAGATTTGGGATCGCTGGCAGCGTGGGGAGTCGATGAGTTCGATTCGCCGCAGGTTCGATCTTTCCCTTGCAGTCCCGGACGGGTGGTATCCGGCCGCTGGCGCACACAAGGTCGCGTCTAGTGGATTGATCGAGACAAGGGTCGTGCGCGCCACCGGAAAGTCGAAGAAATGCGTCCGGAGCTAGCAGGAACGGTTCATGGCTGAAGGCGTGGATGGTCTGCTCCGCGAGAAAAGCCGCCCGCCCGGCACGCCGGTGACGCCGGATGAAAGGACGGCCGGGATGATCCGTCCGTCGCCGCACCGCCGGCGGGTGTTCAAGCTCTCGCGAGATCCGGCTTTTGTCGAGAAACTGCACGATATCGTGGGGCTTTACGTCAGCCCTCCTGCGCACGCAGTGGTGCTCTCGGTGGATGAAAAGTCGCAAACTCAGGCGCCGGCTCGAGCGTCACCCGCGCCGGACATTCCACTTTACCCCGACATCGGCGTCATGGCCGAACGCCGTCGAAGGCTTCTTTGCCGAGTTGACCGGGCGCCGCCTGAAACACGGCGTCTTCTGCCCGGTCGTCGATCTCCAAGCCGTCGACCTCCGGGCCACCATCAACCTCTTCATCGAGCAGCACACCGAAACCGAGGCAAAACCCTCCTCCTGGCGCGCCGATCCCGACCAAATCATCGCCGCCGGAAATCGAGGGTTCCAAATGTTGGAATCAATCCACTAGCCTGCGCCGCCGGCACCGATGAGTGCCGTTGCCTCGTCAGCCTCGGCCTCGCGCGCGGCCGCCACTTCGGCGGCGGCACGGTTGCGCTCTTCAACAATCAGCTCGTCGCGATGCACCGAAATCTGGCGCAGATCGGAGATCGTGCCACCGGTTCCGGCCGGAATCAGGCGCCCTACAATGACGTTCTCCTTCAGTCCTTCCAGCGTATCGGCCTTGCCGTTGACCGCGGCCTCGGTGAGAACCCGCGTGGTTTCCTGGAACGATGCGGCAGAGATGAAGCTGCGAGTCTGCAGCGCCGCCTTGGTGATTCCAAGAAGCTGCGGGCGCGATGTCGCCGCTTTGCCGCCTGCCGCTTCGGCCTTTTCATTGGCGGCATCGAGCTCGACCCGGTCAAGGATCTCATTGGCCAGATAACCGGTATCGCCGGGATTGTCGACTTCCACCTTCTGCAGCATCTGACGCACGATCACCTCAATATGCTTGTCATTGATGGTGACGCCCTGCAGGCGATAGACGTCCTGGATTTCCTGGACGAGATAGGAGGCAAGCTCCTCCACGCCCTTGATCGCCAGAATGTCGTGCGGAGCGGGATTGCCGTCGAGAATGAACTCGCCCTTTTCGACAACGTCGCCTTCCTGCACCTGAAGATGCTTGTTCTTCGGGATCAGATACTCGATTGGCTCGGCATCCTCCCCTTCGGGCATAATGCGAATGCGGCGCTTGTTCTTGTAATCGCGGCCGAATTCGATGCGGCCATCGGCTTCGGCGATGATCGCGTGGTCCTTGGGCCGGCGGGCCTCGAACAACTCGGCCACCCGTGGCAGACCGCCGGTGATGTCGCGGGTCTTGGCGCCTTCTGTGGGAATACGCGCAAGAACGTCACCGGCATGAACACTGGTATCGGGTTCGACCGACAAAATGGCATCGGCCGACAGAAGGTAGCGCGCCTCGACGCCGCGTTCGGTCTTGAGGATCTCTCCCTTCTTGTTCTTGATCACCACGGCGGGCCTGAGATCGCCGCCGCGCGGATTGGTGCGCCAGTCGGTGATCACACGTTGGGTGATGTGGGTGGCTTCATCGAGCTGTTCGTTGACCGAAACGCCCTCGACCAGATCCTCGAATTCGACCACGCCGTTGACCTCGGTGAGGATCGGCCTGGTGTAGGGATCCCACACCGCCAGACGCTGGCCGCGCTTGACCTCATCACCATCGTCAACCGACAATTTGGCGCCGTAGGTGACCTTGTGCAGGCCACGCTCCTTGCCGTCTTTGTCGAGCACCGCGATGGCAACATTGCGCCCCATGGAAATGAGGCTGCCGGAGGAATCCTTGACCACGTTGCGGTTGCGGATTTCGGCAATGCCGACATTGGCGCTTTCAAGGAAGGACTGGTCGACCACCTGCGCGGTGCCGCCAATGTGGAAAGTGCGCATGGTCAGCTGGGTGCCGGGTTCGCCGATCGACTGGGCGGCGATGATGCCGACCGCTTCGCCGACATTGACCTCGGTGCCACGGGCCAGATCGCGACCGTAGCAGCGTGTGCAAACGCCGATCTTGGCCTCGCAGGTGAGGACCGAACGCACCTTGAGCGGCTGAATGCCCGATTCCTCAATGGCAACGGCGGTGCTTTCGTCGATCAGATCGCCATGAGGCACGATCACCTCGCCGGTTTCGGGATGAACGACATCCTCGGTCGGCGAGCGGCCAAGCAGGCGTTCACCGATGCCGACAACAATGTCGCCGCCCTCGATCACCGCCCCCAGGGTAATACCCTCATGGGTGCCGCATTCATGCTCGGTGATGATGCAATCCTGGGCAACGTCAACCAGACGGCGGGTCAGATAACCCGAATTGGCCGTCTTGAGAGCGGTATCGGCCAGGCCCTTGCGCGCGCCATGGGTCGAGTTGAAATATTCGAGAACCGACAGCCCCTCCTTGAAATTGGAGATGATCGGGGTCTCGATGATCTCACCCGACGGCTTGGCCATCAGGCCGCGCATGCCGGCGAGTTGCTTCATCTGTGCCGGTGAGCCACGGGCGCCGGAATGGGCCATCATGTAGATCGAGTTGATGTCGTATTCGCGACCGGTTTCATCGTTGATCTCAACCGCCTGAATGCGCGACATCATTTCGTCGGCGACGCGGTCGGTGCACCGCGCCCAGGCATCGACGACCTTGTTGTATTTCTCGCCCTGGGTAATCAGACCATCGGTGTATTGCTGCTCGTATTCCTTGACCTGATCGCGGGTCTCGTCGACCAGCTTGAGCTTAGTATCGGGAATGCGCATGTCGTCCTTGCCAAACGAGATGCCGGCGGAACAGCCATGCTTAAAGCCGAGCGACATGATCTGGTCGCAGAAGATCACCGTCTCCTTCTGACCGCAATGGCGGTAGACGGCATTGATCATAGCCGAGATTTCACGCTTGGTCATGAGCTTGTTGCACAGGTCAAAGTCGATATTGGTGTTGGGCGGCAAAAGCTCGCCAATCAGCAAACGGCCGGGCGTGGTCTCGTGGATCTCGGTGATCGCCTCGCCATCTTCATTGAGGGTGTGGAAGCGGCCCTTGACCTTGGCATGAAGCGTCACCGCACCGGCATGAAGCGCATGGTGGATTTCGTCCGACGAGCCGAAGATCATGCCCTCGCCCGGCTCGTTCTGCTTCATGATCGAGGCGTAATAAAGCCCGAGCACGATGTCCTGCGACGGCACGATGATCGGCGAGCCGTCGGCCGGGTGCAGGATGTTGTTGGTCGACATCATCAGCACGCGCGCTTCGAGCTGTGCTTCCAGCGACAACGGCACGTGAACCGCCATCTGGTCACCGTCAAAGTCGGCATTGAAGGCGGTGCAGACCAAGGGATGAAGCTGGATCGCCTTGCCCTCGATCAGCATTGGCTCGAATGCCTGGATGCCGAGACGATGGAGCGTCGGGGCGCGGTTCAGCAGCACCGGATGCTCGCGGATGACTTCGTCCAGAATGTCCCAGACCTCGGGTTTTTCCTTCTCCACCAGCTTCTTGGCCTGTTTGACCGTGGCAGCAAGGCCCTTGGCATCAAGGCGCGAATAGATGAACGGCTTGAACAGCTCCAGCGCCATCTTCTTGGGCAGCCCGCACTGATGAAGCTTGAGTTCGGGACCCACGACGATGACCGAGCGACCGGAATAGTCGACGCGCTTGCCGAGCAGGTTCTGGCGGAAGCGGCCCTGCTTGCCCTTCAGCATGTCGGCCAGCGACTTCAGCGGACGCTTGTTGGCGCCGGTGATGACGCGGCCGCGCCGGCCATTGTCGAACAGCGCGTCGACCGATTCCTGCAGCATCCGCTTCTCATTGCGGATGATGATGTCGGGCGCGCGCAATTCCATCAGCCTTTTCAGGCGGTTGTTACGGTTGATCACGCGGCGGTAGAGATCGTTCAGGTCCGATGTGGCAAAGCGTCCGCCATCCAGTGGCACCAGCGGGCGCAACTCGGGCGGGATCACCGGCACAGAGGTCAGGATCATCCATTCCGGCCGGTTGCCCGAATGGATGAAGGCATCGACCAGCTTGAGACGTTTGGCGAGCTTTTTGGGCTTGAGTTCGGAGGTCGACTCGGCGATCTCGACGCGCAGATCCTCGGCGATCTTCTCAAGGTCCATACTGATCAGAAGTTCGCGAATTGCCTCGGCACCGATGGAAACGGTGAAGGTATCCTCGCCATATTCGTCCTGGGCGTCAAGCACCTCTTCCTCGGTCAGAAGTTGGCGCTCCTTGAGCGGTGTTAGGCCGGGCTCGATGACAATGAAGTTCTCGAAATATAGAACCCGCTCAAGATCCTTGAGCGTCATGTCGAGAAGCAGGCCGATGCGCGAAGGCAGCGACTTGAGGAACCAGATATGGGCCACCGGAGCTGCAAGCTCGATATGGCCCATGCGGTCGCGGCGCACCTTGGACAAGACCACCTCGACTCCACACTTCTCGCAGATGATGCCCTTGTATTTCATCCGCTTGTACTTGCCGCACAGGCACTCGTAATCCCTGATCGGGCCAAAGATGCGCGCGCAGAACAGACCGTCACGCTCGGGCTTGAAGGTGCGGTAGTTGATGGTCTCCGGCTTCTTGATCTCGCCGAACGACCAGGACAGGATCTTCTCAGGACTGGCGATCGAGATCTTGATCTGATCGAAGACCTGCGGCGGTGAGGTCGGGCTGAAGATGTTCATGACCTCTTGATTCATGCTGTCACTCCTCGCAGGGCGCGCTCACGCGCTCGGGGGCAAGGCCCAATCGGCCCACCCAAGGGATGGCATTTGGCGGATGGGACAAACCCATCCGCCGAAAACGCTTTTCGACTACTCAGCGGCTTCATTCGGCAATTCCGGCACATAATCGCCGCCAGGCGTGCGCTCGCCTTCCTTGAGCTCGACATTGAGCCCAAGCGAACGCATTTCCTTGACCAGCACATTGAAGCTTTCAGGAATACCAGCCTCGAATGTGTCGTCACCGCGCACAATCGCCTCATAGACCTTGGTGCGTCCGGCAACGTCGTCAGACTTGACGGTGAGCATTTCCTGCAAGGTGTAGGCAGCGCCGTACGCTTCCAGCGCCCAGACCTCCATCTCGCCGAAGCGCTGACCGCCGAACTGCGCCTTGCCGCCCAGCGGCTGCTGGGTCACGAGGCTGTAGGGGCCGATCGAACGGGCGTGAATCTTGTCGTCGACCAGATGATGCAGCTTGAGTAGGTACTTGTAGCCAACGGTCACCTTGCGGTCGAACTGCTCGCCCGTGCGCCCGTCATAGAGCACCACCTGACCGCTGGTATCCAGACCCGCCTGTTCCAGAAGCTCGTTGATGTCGACCTCATGGGCACCGTCAAACACCGGCGTGGCAATTGGAACACCGCGGCGCATGTTCTCGCCCAGATCGAGCAGTTCCTCGTCATTGAGATGCTCGATAACCTCGTGCTTGTTGCCATAAATGCCGCGCAGTTTCTTTTTCAGCCCATCGGACTTTTCACCGCGCTTCATCGCATCGACGGCATCGCCGATCATGGTGCCAAGGCCGCGGCAGGCCCAGCCCAGGTGGGTTTCGAGAATCTGGCCGACATTCATGCGGCTCGGCACGCCCAACGGGTTGACGACGAAGTCGACCGGTGTGCCGTCCTCAAGGCAGGGCATGTCCTCAAGCGGCATGATTTTGGAAATCACGCCCTTGTTGCCATGGCGGCCAGCCATCTTGTCGCCGGGCTGAAGCTTGCGCTTCACCGCGACGAACACCTTGACCATCTTCATCACGCCGGGCGGCAGATCGTCACCGCGCTGCAGCTTGTCGACCTTGTCTACAAAGCGGGCCTCAAGTCGGGCCTTGGATTCGTCATACTGGCGGCGGATGGCCTCCACCTCGGACATCGCCTTGTCGTTCTTGAGCGCGATATCCCACCACTTGCCGCGCGGGGTATCGTCGAGCATGGCCTTGGTGATCTTGGCATCGGCGGAAAAGCCCGCCGGGCCGCTGGCGGCGACTTTGCCGGTCAGCGCATCAGCAAAACGGGCATAGACGTTACGGTCGAGGATCGCCAGTTCGTCATCGCGGTCCTTGGCAAGGCGCTCAATCTCCTCGCGCTCGATCGCCATGGCACGTTCATCCTTTTCCACCCCGTGGCGGTTGAAAACCCGCACTTCGACAACCGTGCCGGTGACGCCCGGAGGCAGCTTCAGCGAGGTGTCGCGCACGTCGGACGCCTTTTCACCGAAGATCGCCCGCAGGAGCTTTTCTTCCGGCGTCATCGGGCTTTCGCCCTTGGGGGTGATCTTGCCCACCAGAATATCGCCAGGGTTCACTTCCGCGCCGATATAGACAATACCTGCCTCGTCGAGATTCTTCAGAGCCTCTTCGCCGACATTGGGAATGTCGCGGGTGATTTCCTCGGGCCCCAGCTTGGTGTCGCGGGCCATGATCTCGAATTCCTCGAGATGGATCGAGGTGAACACGTCGTCGCGCACGATGCGTTCGGAAATCAGGATCGAGTCCTCGAAATTGTAGCCATTCCAAGGCATGAACGCGACCAGCACATTGCGGCCGAGCGACAGATCGCCAAGATCGGTCGAGGGGCCGTCGGCGATGATGTCGCCTTCCTCGATGCGCTCACCCACTCTGACCAGCGGGCGCTGATTAATGCAGGTGTCCTGGTTGGAGCGCTGGAACTTCAACAAATTGTAGATATCGACGCCGGATTTGGAGGCATCGGTCTCGTCAGTCGCTCGGATGACGATACGGTTGGAATCGACCTGATCGACGATGCCTGAGCGGCGCGAGGCAATCGCGGCGCCGGAATCGCGGGCCACAACCTCTTCCATGCCGGTGCCGACCAGCGGCGCTTCGGCGCGGATCAGCGGCACCGCCTGGCGCTGCATGTTGGAGCCCATCAGGGCGCGATTGGCGTCGTCATTTTCAAGGAACGGGATCAGGGCTGCGGCAACCGAGACCAACTGCTTGGGCGAGACGTCCATGAAATCGACCCGGTCGGCCGGAATCAGATGGGCATCACCGGCTACGCGGCAGTTGATCAGATCACCATCGAACGAGCCATTGTCCTTGAGCGGCGCATTGGCCTGAGCAATGTTGTACTTGGCTTCCTCGATGGCCGACAGATAGACCACTTCATCGGTCACCTTGGCGTTGGCAACCTTGCGATACGGGCTTTCGATGAAGCCGTACTTGTTGACGCGGGCATAGGTCGCAAGCGAGTTGATAAGGCCGATATTGGGACCCTCCGGGGTCTCGATCGGGCAGATGCGGCCGTAATGGGTGGGATGGACGTCACGCACCTCAAAGCCGGCACGCTCGCGCGTCAGACCGCCCGGGCCAAGTGCCGAGAGGCGGCGCTTGTGGGTGACCTCAGACAAAGGATTGGTCTGGTCCATGAATTGGGACAGCTGCGATGAGCCGAAGAATTCGCGCACCGCGGCAGCCACCGGCTTGGCGTTGATCAGATCGTGCGGCATGACGGTGTCGATATCGACAGAGGACATGCGCTCCTTGATGGCGCGCTCCATGCGCAGCAGGCCAACCCGGTACTGGTTCTCCATCAATTCACCGACCGAACGCACCCGGCGGTTGCCGAGGTGATCGATGTCGTCAATGTCGCCCTTGCCGTCGCGCAGACCGACAAGCGTCTTGATGACGCTCAAAATGTCATCCTTGCGCAATGTGCGCTCGGTGTCGGGTGCATCGATTTCAAGACGCATGTTCATCTTGACGCGGCCGACGGCTGACAGGTCGTAGCGCTCGGAATCGAAGAACAGGCTGTTGAACAGGCTGTCGGCGGTGTCAGGGGTCGGCGGCTCGCCCGGACGCATGACACGATAGATGTCGACCAGCGCCTGCTCACGAGAGGCGTTCTTGTCGACATTGAGCGTGTTGCGGATGAAGGCGCCGGTATTCACATGGTCGATATCGAGCAGCTGAATCTCGCCGATACCGGCCTCATGCAGCGCTTCGACAATTTCCTCGGTGATCTCGTCACCGGCCTCGGCGTAGATCTCGCCAGTCTCGACATTGACCTGATCAGTGGCGAGGTAATGACCGATCAGCTCACTGTCCTGATACAGCACGTCATTGAGGCCGGATTCGACCATCTTGCGGGCAAGGCGCGGGGTCATCTTGCGCCCGGCCTCGGCGGCCACATTGCCGGTCTTGGCGTCGACCAGGTCGGCTGCCAGCTTGACGCCGCGCATGCGCTCGGGATCAAACGCAACACGCCAGCCATCCTTGGTGCGCTTGTAGTCGACCGCATCATAGAAGGTCGCCAGAATGTCTTCTGAATCCAGCCCCAGCGCATAGAGCAGCGTGGTCACCGGCAGCTTGCGCCGGCGGTCGATGCGGACGAAGACGATGTCCTTGGCGTCGAACTCAAAATCGAGCCAGGAGCCGCGATAGGGAATGATGCGGGCGGCGAACAGAAGCTTGCCGCTGGAATGGGTCTTGCCCTTGTCGTGATCGAAGAACACGCCGGGCGAGCGGTGCATCTGGGAGACGATCACGCGCTCGGTGCCATTGACGATGAAGGTGCCGTTATTGGTCATCAGCGGCAGGTCTCCCATATAGACGTCCTGCTCCTTGATATCCTTGACCGACTTGGCGCCGGTTTCCTCGTCGATTTCAAACACGATCAGACGCAGCGTCAGCTTCAAGGGCGCGGCATAGGTCATTCCGCACTGCTGGCACTCGTCGGTGTCGTATTTGGGCGGCTCGAAATCGTAACGCACATATTCCAGCGTCGCCGATCCAGAGAAATCGGAGATCGGGAATACCGAGCGGAACACCGCCTGAAGGCCATGGTCAAGCCGACCGCCTTCGGGATCTTCCACCTGCAAAAACTGATCATATGACGCGCGCTGAACTTCGATCAGGTTCGGCATCTGCGCCACCTCGCGGATTCGCCCGAAATATTTACGGATTCGCTTGCGGCCCGTGAAAGTTTGCGCCATCGTGACCCTCGTCCGGCTATCCCATCCAGCCGCTAAGGACTCGGCACTTTGACCGTACCTGCGGCGGGTTGTACGTTGTTGTTAGGTATTGCGCGACCTCTTAAGATAGGCCCGGACCGTCACGATTGCTACCATGACGGCCCTGTTTTTCCAGCTATTTTAGCTCGACGCTGGCACCAGTGCCTTCAAGCTGTTCCTTGATCTTGGCAGCCTCGTCCTTGTCGACGCCTTCCTTGACCGCCTTGGGCGCGGCTTCAACCAGATCTTTGGCTTCCTTTAGCCCCAATCCGGTCACTGCACGTACCTCCTTGATAACATTGATCTTCTTGTCACCAATTGACGTCAGGACAACGTCGAATTCAGTCTTTTCTTCGGCCTCGGCAACTCCGCCGCCGCCACCTGTAGCAACCGCTGGGACAGCGACCGACACGGCCGCCGATACGCCCCATTTTTCTTCTAGGAGCTTTGAAAGCTCCGCAGCTTCCAGCACAGTGAGGCTGGAAAGGTCGTCCACAATCTTCTCTAAGTCTGCCATTCTGATTCGTCCTTCGGTTCGAACCTGTCCGAGATGCGTGATTACGCCGCTTCGTCCTTGGTTGCATAAGCGTTGAGCACACGGGCGAGTTGTGCGCCCGGAGCGCCCACCACTTGGGCGATTTTTGCCGCTGGCTGCGTCATCATACCGGCAATCCTGGCCCGCAGCTCATTGAGCGAGGGCAAGCTTGCCAGTGATTTCACACCATCGGCATCAAGCACCAATTCGCCCATCGTGCCGCCAAGAACCACAAAGTTCGGGTTCTTCTTGGCATAATCGACGGCCACTTTCGGTGCGGCGACCGGGTCATCCGAATAGGCGATTGCGGTTGGTCCGACAAAAAGATCGGCCGCGCCCGCCGCCGGAGTTCCCTCAAGGGCGATTTTGACGAGCCGGTTTTTCGCCACTTTTAGCAAAGCCCCCGCACTCCTCATCTCTCCGCGCAGACCATTCATGTCGGCGACGGAGAGCCCGGCGTAGTGGGCAACCACGACCACGGCGGTGTTGTCGAACACCTGATGCAGGGCCGAAACGAGCTCGTATTTTTGTGCTCGGTCCACTGACGCTCTCCTTAATTTAGCGGCAAAAGCCGCTGTTGCACCTGCCGGGCACTGGCTTGGGGCAAGCCCCACCGTACGTGCCCGGCGCTCACTTGCCTGTCCGCCGGCCGCCCCTTTCTTTAAAGAGGCGGACGGACCTGGAAGGTTCAAACCGGCAGGAATTCCCGACCGGGTTGTCTCCCGTCTCATGCAGGCCTGTTCTCCTGGCTTCCTGTCGGGCCTTGCAGCCCTCCATGCCTGTTGAACCGATTAAGCTGATAAATATATCAGCACCCGCAATCTCGGACAGGGTTGACACAAAGCCTCACAGCCCCGCGCCATCCCTGAAGAGCTCACACCCCTCGAGGAATTCTAACTCGCCTCCGCGCTCAAACTGGCGAGATCGATCTTGATACCAACCCCCATGGTTGAAGACAGCGAAATGCGCTTCAAATACGTACCCTTGGCGCCGGCGGGCTTGGCGCTCTGAACGGCAGCAATGAATGCCTTGACGTTGCTTGCAAGATCGGCTTCGGAAAAGCTTGCCTTGCCAACGCCGCCCTGAACGATACCGGCCTTTTCAACCCGGAACTCGACCGCGCCGCCCTTGGCCTGGCCGACGGCGGCGGCGACATCGGGCGTGACGGTGCCGACCTTGGGGTTGGGCATCATGCCGCGCGGCCCGAGGATCTTACCCAGTCGGCCAACCACCGGCATCATGTCGGGCGTGGCGATGGTGCGGTCGAAGTTGATCTCGCCCTTCTGCACGATCTCGGCCAGGTCCTCGCCACCGACAATATCGGCGCCGGCTTCGCGCGCCTCGTCGGCCTTGTCGCCCTTGGCGAACACGGCAACGCGGATATTGCGGCCTGAACCGGATGGCAGATTGCACACACCGCGCACCATCTGATCGGCATGGCGCGGATCGACGCCGAGATTGATCGAGATCTCGATGGTCTCATCGAATTTGGCGGTGGCGTGGGTTTTCATCAGCTTGACGGCTTCGTCGATGGCGTGGACCTGGCTCGGATCGAGCCCTTCGCGCGCCTTTGCCATCCTGGTCGACAGCTTGGCCATGTCTTACTCCTGAACCTGATAACCCATCGATCGGGCGGACCCGACGATGATCTTTTCGGCCTGATCGAGATCGTTGGCGTTCAAATCCTTCATCTTGATCTCGGCGATTTCGCGCAGCTGCGCGCGGGTCACCTTGCCGGTAATTTTGCGGCCGGGTGCGGATGAGCCCTTGTCAAGCTTGGCCGCCTTGCGCAGAAGGAAGGACGCAGGCGGTGTCTTGACCTCGAAGGAAAACGACTTGTCGGCATAGATGGTGATAATGGTCGGCAACGGCATGCCGGCCTCACTGTTCTGGGAGGCGGCATTGAACGCCTTGCAGAACTCCATGATGTTGAGGCCGCGCTGGCCCAATGCCGGGCCGATCGGCGGCGACGGCGATGCCTGTCCGGCCGGCACCTGAAGTTTCAGGTAGCCTTCAATCTTCTTTGCCATCCTCTGCTCCTACTGCCCGCTTTGGCGGGGCTTGTCAGGGGCCGTGGTGCGGCTCCAAATCGCCCATCCGAGGTGACGGGGGTCATAGCCTCCCACGGAATTAAGACCTTCCAAGGATATTGAGACCGGATCAGAGTTTCTCGACCTGGCCGTACTCAAGTTCAACAGGCGTTGCACGCCCGAAAATCGAAACCGCGACCTTGAGCCGTGCGCGTTCCTCGTTGACCTCCTCGACATGACCGCTGAAGGAGGCGAAGGGACCATCGGACACCCTCACCTGCTCGCCGACATCGAAGGTCACCGAAAGCTTGGGCCGCTCGACGCCCTCGCGGACCTGCTGCAAAATCCGCATCGCCTCGTCTTCGGAGATCGGAATGGGTTTTTGCTCGGTGCCAAGAAAGCCCGTGACCTTGGGCGTGTTCTTTATCAGTTGATAGGCCTCGTCGGTCATCTCCATCTTGACCAACACATAGCCGGGAAAGAACTTGCGCTCGGATGTCACCTTGCGGCCGCGCTTGAGCTTGATCACCTCTTCGGTCGGGACCAGCACTTCTTCAAACAAATCGGTCAGGCGACGCGCGGCGGCCTGTTCCTTGATCGAGTTCGCCACCTGTTTCTCGAAATTCGAGTAGGCGTGAACGATGTACCAGCGATGTGCCACCCGGGCCGTCCCTATGAACCAAGACCAAGAACAAGGCCGACCACCCAGCTCAGAACCTGGTCTGCCAAAAAGAAGAACAGGGCCGCGGCGAATGCCATCAGCAACACCATCACGGTGGTGACAGATGTTTCGCGCCGGGTCGGCCAAGTGACCTTGGAGACCTCTGCGCGCACCTGCTGAATAAATTCAAATGGCCCGGTTCTCGCCATGCCTTATCCTATACGGCGCCATGCGCCAATGTTTTTTCTGGCAGGAGTGGAGGGACTCGAACCCACAACCCCCGGTTTTGGAGACCGGTGCTCTGCCAATTGAGCTACACTCCTACGTCCCTGACATGCCCGCCAGCTTGGCGAGCGCGGTTTTCTTCTATTTGATGATTGATGAGACGACGCCGGCACCAACGGTGCGCCCGCCCTCACGGATGGCAAAGCGAAGGCTTTCTTCCATCGCGATCGGAACGATCAGCGTCACTTCCATCTGAACATTGTCGCCCGGCATCACCATCTCGGTGCCATCGGGCAGCGTCACAACACCGGTCACATCGGTGGTGCGGAAATAAAACTGAGGCCGGTAATTGGTGAAAAACGGCGTGTGACGGCCGCCCTCCTCCTTGGTCAGAATATAGGCCTCGGCCTTGAACTCGGTGTGCGGCGTCACAGAACCGGGCTTGGCCAGAACCTGGCCGCGCTCCACATCCTCGCGCTTGGTGCCGCGCAACAAAACGCCGACATTGTCGCCCGCCTCGCCCTGATCGAGCAGCTTGCGGAACATCTCAACACCGGTGCAGGTGGTCTTGGTGGTGTCCTTGATGCCGACGATCTCGATCTCCTCGCCGACCTTGACCACACCGCGCTCGATACGGCCGGTGACAACCGTGCCACGCCCGGAAATCGAGAACACATCCTCGATCGGCATCAGGAACGGCTGGTCGACGGGGCGCGAGGGCTGCGGGATGTAATTGTCAACCGCGGCCATCAACTCCATGATCGAGTTCTTGCCGGTGGCCTCGTCCTTGCCTTCAAGAGCGGCAAGCGCCGAGCCCTTAACGATCGGGATGTCATCGCCGGGAAACTCGTAAGAACTGAGAAGCTCGCGCACCTCAAGCTCGACAAGCTCGAGAAGCTCTTCGTCGTCCACCTGGTCGACCTTGTTCATGTAAACCACAAGGGCTGGAACGCCGACCTGGCGGGCCAGAAGAATGTGCTCGCGGGTCTGCGGCATCGGGCCGTCAGCGGCCGAGACGACCAGAATGGCGCCGTCCATCTGCGCAGCACCAGTGATCATGTTCTTCACATAGTCAGCATGACCCGGGCAGTCGACATGGGCGTAATGGCGATTGTCGGTCTCATATTCGACATGGGCAGTCGAGATCGTGATGCCGCGCGCCTTTTCCTCGGGCGCCTTGTCAATGTCGTCATAGGCCGAAAACTCAGCTCCGCCAGACTCGGCCAAAACCTTGGTGATCGCAGCCGTCAACGTCGTCTTGCCATGGTCAACATGACCAATCGTGCCGATGTTGCAATGCGGCTTCGAACGCTCAAACTTCTCCTTAGCCATCTTGGCACTTACCTCAATAATCGCGCCCGTTCAGCGCAGTTATGGATCGTCGACGAGTGGAGCGGGTGAAGGGAGTCGAACCCTCGTCCTCAGCTTGGAAGGCTGCTGCTCTACCGTTGAGCTACACCCGCCTCAGTTCATGCCCTCCGAATCCGCCATATTGGTGGAGGGGGTTGGATTCGAACCAACGTAGGCTAAGCCAACGGGTTTACAGCCCGTCCCCTTTAACCACTCGGGCACCCCTCCTCGATATGGGATCGGAAAAAAGACAATACACCACCCTGGGTGCTCGCGAGCTCCCAAAGCGTTTGGCTATATCAAGTCTTAGAGGTGTCATGTCAACCGCAAACTACTCAGGCCGCAGTCAATCCCGCCATCGGTGCGGCGCGGAAATGACAGCCCTCAGGACGGACCGGTGGTGATCTACGGGCTGCATGCGGCCGGCGCGGCACTTGCCAATCCGCGCCGGCCAATCCGCGCCGGGAAATCTTTGCCGCTTTCGCCTCCGCCAATATGGCGCAGAAGCTTCAGCCCACGTTCCCCGGGTAAGGTGACGTTTTCGCGCCTCCGACAGCCGGTAACATGTCATATTTCAGCATGTTGTGTGGGCTGTAGGGGGCGGATCACGGATCACCCGCAGGGTGCAGGCGAAACCGGTGATATCAGGCGCGGTTTCGACAGTCGGGTGCGGCTGGCGGGTGCGGCTGGAATGCCATGGCTCGAAGATCGGTTCCGACGGTGGCCCGTTGCCGTTCCGGGAGTTGGACGAGACCCCGGGATTGCACGATATTGCCGGCGGTCCTCTCGGAGATACGCGAAGCGTCCACAACCGTCTGCATTCCGTGGTCGGGCTTTTGCGGCACAGCCGGTCTTCGGGCGATTGGCCGGATGTGATGATGTGAATGACGCGGACCATCCGGCGCTCGATCCGGTGATGCGGCAGGTGGTCGGAGGGCGTGGCGTTGATGCCGGGGCTGCGTCTGCCGGCCGGATGGGTCGGTTCGAGACCGGGGTGTCGGCGGCCGCCGACAATCGCGGTGCGCCGGCGGACGTATCCGGTCAATGGATTGATCGGGGGATTGATCGGGGGATTGATCGGGCTCACGCCGCGATGGCGCCCGAATGGATCACACCGGACATGGACGGTTCGGTCGGCCCGCGCCATGACACGCAGACCCATGACGCGCAGACCCATGACGCGCAGACCCATGGCGCGCAGGAAGGCGCCGCCTGGAATGGGCACTTCGCCTGCACCCTCTGCCATCCGCTGCCATCCGCTGCCATCCGCTGTTTGTGTTCAACCGGTTCGGCGATCCGGCAGTTCGGCGTTCTGCAACCCGTCTTCGAGCGTTACCGGGAACGGAACCTGCGCCGCTGTTTCCGAGGCGATGCCGCCTTCGCCACACCGGACATCCATGAATTTCCGGAGGCCGGGGGCGACCGGTATACGATCGGTCTCAAAGCCGACGCGATCCTTCGGCAAAGCATCGCCTGCCTTCCGACCCGACCCGTCGGTCGCCCACCCGATCACATGGTCCGCACCCATGCCGGCTTCAGCCATCGGGCAGGCTCATGGGACAGGAAGCGTCGGGTCGTCGCCAGGGTCGAACGGCATCCGGGCGAATTTGTCCCGCGCGTCGGCTTCATCGTCACCAGGCTGAACCGCCCTGCCGGGCGCGTGGTCGCCTCCTGCAACCGGCGCGGCACAGCCGGGCAGCACATCGAGGAAGGCAGGAACGCGATTGTGCGGACCCGGCTGTCATGCCGGAGGTTCCGGAACAATGCCGTGCGGCTCCGGCTTCATGCGCTCGCCTGCAATCCCGGTAACTTCATGCGGACGCCGGGTCTGTCGGAGGCGGTCAGGCGATGGTCGCCGACCGGCCTGAAGGAGAAGCCGATCAGGATCGTCGCCGGGATCGTCACACACGGCCGGTACGTCACGTTCCAGTCCAGTTGGCCCGGTTGGCCGAGGGCGCGGTGCCAGGGGCCTGTTCGCCGAGATCCTGCGGCTGATCGCCGGACTTCGGCCGCAGCCGGTGCCGGCGTGACGCGTTCGGTTGTCATGCAGCCCGGCAAGAACCACGGGCGAGGTGTGTCCTGATGACGACGAAATCGTCAATCCCGGCGCGATATACGCCGGCGTCACCGTTCTCAATGTCCATCGATCCCCACGGCGATGGTCCGGGGTGGCAGATGTCCGCCCGTGGAGGCAATATCGGCTCGACGATGGCCGTTATCCCGTGAATGTCGGCTGAGACAAATTCGCGCGCTCAAGGCTCATCGGCTATATCTCCGAGCCCATTCATATCAGGCGCCCGGGCGGGCGGCCAAACCGGAAGCGGCACGCATGCAGATAACTTTTCGGAGTTTGGCGGGTTGAGCGAGCCCCTTTTGTTCGAGCGCCGGCTGACACGCCACTGGCGCGCGCGCGCGGCACGCAGCGGTCAGGAGCACTTTCTGGCCGGCAGGGCAGCCGGTGATCTGGCCGAGCGCATTGGCGAGATTTCGCGCACTTTCGCGCGCATGCTGGAGATCTGCGCGGTGCCGGGGGCACTGGCAGGCCTGCTGATCGCGCAGGGCAAGGCAAGCGAGGCGATGATCGGACTGGAATGGCCATCGCCGGGGCAATGCGATCTACCGTCAGCGGTGGTCGACGAAGATGCCCTTTCCTTCGCGCCGGGCTCGTTCGACCTAGTTGCCATCGTGCTGACACTGCATGGAGTGAATGATCTGCCGGGTGCCTTGGCGCAGATCAACGCCATGCTGGAGCCCGACGGGCTGTTCATCGCAAACCTGTTCGGAGGCGCGACGCTGACCGAATTGCGCCAATCCTTCGCCGCTGCCGAGGATGAGCTTTACGGCGGTGCGGCGCCGCGGGTGATGCCGTTCACTGATCTGCGCGATGCCGGCGCACTGTTGCAACGCGCCGGCATGACGCTCGCGGTCGCCGATAGCGATCACTTCACCGTGCGCTACGACCACCCGCTGGCACTGATGCGCGATGTGCGCGCCATGGGTGAGGCCAATGCGCTGCGGCAGCGCTCACGCAGGCCAATGACCCGGCGTCTGATGCAGCGCATGAGCGAAATTTACGCCGACCGGTTCATGGATGGCGACGGAAAGATACGTGCGAGTTTTGAGATCGTCACATTGACCGGGTGGTGTGCGCATGAAAGCCAGCAGCAGCCGCTGGCGCCGGGCTCGGCGCGCATCAAGCTCGCCGATGCGCTTGGAACCTCAGAGCATTCGGCCGGCGAGACCGCGCGACCGGGTGGGGCTCGACCGGAAGGTCCTAAAAAAAATTGTCGAAGCTGACATACTGGTCGTTCAAGGCAGGACCTATCGCCTGAACTGCGACAACGATCGCCAAACCGATTCCGGAGGCAATTAGGGCATATTCGATTGCCGTCGCGCCGTCATCGACTCTGGCGAAACGGCGCAGCAGGGCGCTCATGAAACCGGTGGCGGGTTTGGTGCTTTTGCCCATCTTTTCCGTCCCCCATCTGGACACCCTGCCGACCCCTGTCTGCTGCCTGGAATCGGGTGACGAGAGCGCCTTTACGGCCGCGATGCGTGTCCGCCCTTTGCCTGGGTTGTAGTTCGGGATTCGGTTTCGCCGGGGCCGGGCCATGCCACGGCGCCTTTGCGCTCCCGGAACAGGAGCCGTTTCATGTTGACTGCCATGTTGGCCATGCCGATCCTGGCCCTCGCCCGGTCGATGCCGATGGTGCGGAGGAAGAGCCCCGTTCCTGCCTTCATCCCGGCGAAGGGATGTTCGATCGCGGATCGGACCTTCGACCCTGCGGCATTGGCCCTCTCGTGATGCACGGGCATCGGCTTGCCGGGCGGGCGGCAGAAATGGACCTTCGGGGTCAGCCCGGCCCGGGCGATTTTCTTCTCGTTGTTCTGCGACCGATACGCCGTGTCCGCCCGGACAGTCGAGCCGGTGTGCAGTCGAGCCGGTGTTCGCCTGATCCGGAAGCCCGCCCGCTACGCGTCCGTCATGCCGGGCGGCGTCGGTGACGATCCATGTCCGGACGAAGCCGTGTCGCCGGTCGGCATCGATATGGGATTTGCAGCCGAGCACCGGCGTGGCGATTGCGCCCATCGCCGTGCCGTCCGGGCGCGTCTTCCTGCGCCTCCGCTTGAGCGTCCAACGCGCGTCGCGATCCTTTTGCGCCAGTTTCCGGGGCCGGTTTCCGGGGATTGGCCTGCCAATCAGGCGGGATGCCCCCCGTTTCCATACCTCTATGCCCTTGACGATCTCCTTCCCGGCATCGGTCATGCGCTGGCGCGGGGCCGCCACGATGGTGGCATCGACGATCTGCCCGCCCATGGCGGGATATCCGGGCGAGATATCCGGCGTCCTCAAGATGCGCGTCGAACCGGGCGAAGAGTTTCTCCACCGCGCCGGTCCGCACCAGGGCTTCCCGGAACCGCCGGATGGTCGTCTTGTCCGGCGCCCGCGCGCCGTCATCGAGGCTGAGGAAACGGCCAAGGGTGCGCCGGTCCATGATGTGCAACGCCGCCTGCGCATCCGACAGACCGTAGAGCGCCTGGATCACCGGCACCTTGAACATGAGGACCGGGGAACATGAGGACCGGGTCCATCGGCGGGCGCCCGCCCTGCCTGCCCCCGCCTTGCCTGCCCCCGCCTTACCTGCCATCGGAACGATCGAGCGTCGCATCCAACTCCGGCCGGCAACTCTGGCCGGAAGAGCTCGAAGTCGATAACCCCGGCAGGCCGCTCCAGCGGATCTCCCGCCTTCGATAACGCCGCGTAGCGCTCATCCGGATCGAACAACCCGCGCTGTGCAGCCATCGTACCCTCCGTCGCTGATATCCCCACGGAATCACGCCAACACGCTCAAAGCCAGGGGGGTTTCAGGGCGTCCTGTTGCCTGCACCGTTTCGGTGAATTGTCTGCAAGGCGATGAAAAGTAACGATTTCCACTTCCATGCAGGCTGTTGCTTTCGAACAGTTCACCCGGATGCCGAAGGGAATCCGGATCGAAATGCCCTCAGCCAATGAACGGGTTCACACCGCCCACTGCGATGAGAGCGCTTCGGCCTGACGAAGGACAGTTTGCACGGCACCATCCTGCAGGTCAGGCGGGAAGCCGTGCTTGCGCAATATTCGTTTCACCCGCACGCGCATTCCTGCCCTGGCACTCTCGCGGTGCGACCAATCCACCGAAACGCTACTCTTGAGGCCGGCCAGGAGTTCGTGCGCAATCGCCTTGAGGGAGTCGTTGCCCATCAGTTCGACCGCGCTCTCATTTTCGGCCAGGGCGTCATAGAAGGCGATCTCGTCCTGCGAAAGCCCTTCATCCTGGCCACGCCTGTAGGCGGCGCTGACTTCCCTGGCGAGGTCGATCAGTTCCTGCAACACCTCGACCGTGCTGATCGCGTTTGTGTTGTAGCGGGCGATGGCGGCTTCAAGGCGCTCCGAAAAGCGCCTGGTCTCGACGACATTCGTCTTGCTGCGCGAACGAATTTCATCGTTCAGCAGCTTGCGCAGCGCCTCAAGCGCCAGATTCTTCTTCTCAAGTTGCTGAATCTCAGCGAGGAATTCGTCGGACAGGATCGAAATGTCAGGCGCCGTTATGCCGGCAGCAACGAGGATATCGACGATTCCCGTCGAGACGACCGCCCGATCCAGGATCTGTTGAATCGCAAACTCTCGATCAGACGCGCTCGCACCTGCACCGCCGGCCGACTTCACGAGGGCCGCACGAACCGCCTGGAAGAAGCCGACTTCATCCCTGATATCGCGGGCCTCGTCGCTTGCCGACGCCAGGGCGAAAGCCTTTGACAACTCAAGGACGGAATCCCGATAGCGGCGGTTCTCCCGTCGCTTGCCGTCCTCGTCGTTTTCCCTGGCTGCGGCTTTGTGCTGGCGACCGAGAATCCATTCGATGGCTTCGGCGAGCACCACCAGGCGCTCATGCGGTGTGCCCGCCAGGCGCTCATGCGGTGTGCCCGCCAGGCCCCGCGCATAATCGAAGCCGTGATACATGGTTTTCACGACGTCGTATTTCTCAAGCAGCACGGCAACTGCTTCGGCTTCGTCGATTCCGGCCCGGCGCCGGTCGGAATCGGAATACCGGCCGAGGGCGTTCTTCAGGTTCTGGGCAATCCCGATATAATCGACAACCAGGCCCGCGGGCTTGTCGCGGAACACCCGGTTCACGCGGGCGATTGCCTGCATCAGATCATGGCCCTTCATCGGCTTGTCGATATACATGGTGTGCATCGACGGTACGTCGAACCCGGTCAGCCACATATTCCGCACGATAACGAGTTTCAGCGTGTCGTTCGGGTCCTTCGCGCGCTTTGCCAAGAGATCGCGGCGCGCCTTTGTCCCGATATGCGGCTGCCAGCCTTGCGGATCGGCGGCCGAACCCGTCATCACGACCTTGATTGTGCCTGCCGCGTCATCGTCGCTGTGCCAATCGGGCCGGAGCGCGACGATCCGGTCGTAGAGCGCCACGCAGATGCGGCGGCTCATGCAAACCGCCATCGCCTTGCCGTCCATGGCGGCGACGCGATCCTCGAAGTGCCGCGCCAAATCCGCGGCGACCATGGCGAGCCGGTTCTCGGAGCCGACCAGCGCCTCGACGGTCGCCCATCTGCGCTTGATGCTCTCCCGCTCCGCCGTTGCCTCGTCTTCGGTCAGTTCCTCGATCCCGGCATCGATCTTCGGCTTTTCCTCATCGGGAAGCTCGATGCGGGCCAGGCGGCTCTCGTAGTAGATCGGAACCGTGGCGCCGTCTTCGACTGCACGACTGATGTCGTAAATATCGATATATTCGCCGAAGACCGCAGGCGTGTTCACGTCGTCATTCTCGATCGGTGTTCCGGTGAACCCGATGAAGGAGGCGTTCGGCAGGGCGTCGCGCATATATTTCGCGAAGCCATAGGCGATTTCGCCGGTTTTTTGTGCGATCCGCGCCCGGAAGCCATACTGGCTTCGGTGCGCCTCGTCGGCGATCACCACGATGTTCCGGCGATCGGACAGTATCGGATAAATCGCCTCGACGTTTGCAGGCGAGAACTTCTGAATGGTCGTGAAGATCACGCCGCCGGAAGCGCGGCTGAGCGCCGCTCGCAGATTATCCCGGCTCTCGGCCTGAACCGGCGTCTGGCGGATCAGATCCCGGCACATCGAGAATGTTCCGAAAAGCTGATCGTCGAGGTCGTTGCGGTCGGTGATGACGACGATTGTCGGGTTATCCAACTCGGGATGCCGCACGAGCCGGCCGGCGTAGAACGCCATCAGGAGGCTCTTGCCCGAGCCCTGCGTGTGCCAGATCACGCCGACCTTCCGGTCGCCCTGCGGCGCGGACGCCTCAACGGTCTTCTCGACAGCGTGCCTCACGGCGTGGAACTGGTGATAGCCCGCGACGATCTTCGCCAGACCCGACCCGGTTTCTCCGAACACCGTGAAATCGTGCAGGAGGTCGAGCAGGCGGCGGCGGTCGAAAATGCCCTCGATCAGGATACCAAGTTCCGGCAGGCCCTTCGCGACGATGTCTTTGCCGTCCTTGGTGCGCCAGGGCATGAACCGCTCCTGATCGGCGGTCAGCGAGCCCACGCGCGCGGCAATGCCGTCGGAGGTGACAAGAACGGCGTTCGTCCGGAAGAGCGAAGGAATTTGCGTCTTGTAGGTCTGCAACTGATTGAATGCGCCGGTCAGGGTGGCGTTCTCGTGGACGGGCGACTTCAACTCGATCACGCCGAGCGGCAGGCCGTTCACGAACACCACGACATCCGGCCGCCGGTTGTTGCCGCCTTCGACGACCGTGAACTGGCCTGTCGCCAGCCAGTCGTTTGCGGCAACGTCGCCAAAGTCGATCAGGCGCACCTTGTCGCCCCGGATCGTGCCGTCCTCGCTGTAGAACTCGACATCGACGCCTTCGACCATCAACCGGTGCAGGCGGCGGTTCTCTTCGACGAGCGACGGCTTCTCGGTAGCCAGCACATTGCGCAAAGCATCGCCGCGCGCCTCTGCCGGGATCGTTGGGTTGAGCTTCTCAATCGCTGCCGTCAGGCGTTCGACCAGCACCACATCGGCATAGGCATCTCGTTCCGGCGCATTGCCGTCCGGGCCGATTTCGGCGTCGGTTGCAACGCCGTAACCGAGGGCGTCCAATTGATCGAGCGCCGTCTGTTCCAGCGCGGCTTCGGAAAAAAATGCCATCACGCCACCCCCGCGTCTTGAGGTTCTGCGGCTTTCGCTTCGCGGCAGGCATTCAGCACGAGCTTGTAGGCTTCCCGATCTACGCCGAACAGCAGCCGCGAGGGTTCGATTGCAAGCGGCACCTCTTCGCCGCCCGGCAGGGTCACCGAGACGTGCAGCAGGCCGTCCTCGTCCCCATCTTGTTCGGAACGGACGGCAGCGTATTTGTCAATCAGCGCGTTCGGCACCTTAAAACGCTCGTAGGGTTCCAGTGTCCGGATCGGGTCGGGCTCACGTTCCAGATAAGCTTCGTGCAGGAAGGTGATGATGGCATCGGCGGCAAGCATGGACGAGCGGCGGTAATGCGCCGAAAGCCTGGAGATGAACCCGTCCTTGCCATGGCTGACGGTTCCCGCACTGTTGCGAAGATCGCCAAGCGTGGTCGTCAACTTATAGTGTTGAGAGATCAACTTATTGAACGAATCGTCCCTGCCTTCGCTGAGTTCGAGCGCGCGAACCGCCGCAGTTACCCACGCGCCAAAGCGCGGATTTTCTTCCCGGGGCTTTTTCGGGTTCACCGGGTTGTCGAGGTTCTCCACAATTACCCGGCAGGCGCATTCGACAAGGCCCTTGGCGGCGTCGATGCAGGCGTCGTTTTCGTCGGTGAATTCGCGCTCCAGCGCCTCGAACGTCTGTTGCAGCATCGGCGCATGCTTCCAGTGCGTGCAGAACGCCCGGATGCCGGGATACCAGTCAGCGCTCATGCCGCCCCCGGCGCTGGCCCGAGAACGAACCGGGCGTGTTCACGCCTGAGCATTTCATAGGGGCTGATGCAGGTGAGATCCAACCCGCGACAGGCGTTGGGAATCTTGATCCTGCGCTTTGAATCGGATGGCACCTCGTGGGTGACAACGATAAAATCATGGGCCAGCGCGTGCGCCACCAGCCAGTCGTCCGCGCCATCAAGGAATGTTGCGATCGCCCCCTTCTCATAGGGCTGGCCGTTCGCCCAGGCGCTCACGCGGTGAAGGTTGGGTTCAACTGCGCCATCCGGCGGCAGAAAGAAGCCGTCGCCCCGCTTCTTGGCCCAGGTCGCGAGTTCATCGGTGCCGGCGTACAGTTCGTCGGCAACCTTCTCGATGCTCGCAACCTTCCCCGCGCGGTTCCGCTCGATCAGCCAACCCCAGAACGCCGGGCAGAAGTCGAAGCCGTAATGCAGGTTCTTCGCCTGAATGAAGATGTTGGTGTCGAGCAGGTATCGGGTCATTCCATGACCCCCACTTTCCGCCCGATATTGTTGAACGTCTCCGTCTTCTTGACGCCCAGCATCCGAAAGGCGTCGCGATAGAGCGTCTGTCCTTCCAGCGTGCTTTCGACGAGCGCGCGGGCAAACCGGCGGCTTACACGAGAAAGCGTCGTGCCGTAGAAGTTTCCGCCACCCGTGTCGGACTGGGCGAGTTCGCGCAGGCGCGCGTCTTCATCCGCCCATGCGCGTTCGAAGGCGGGCCGGTCGAGCGCATCCGCGTCGAGCAGCCGACGCAGTATGACCAGCGTGCTGACCTTGAAGGTCCGCGCCAGCCGCCGCTGCATCGCTTGATCGAGGGGCACGTCTGGCCGGATCGCGCGCCGCAGCGCCGCGAGCGGCACGAGAAGCTCGGCGGCGACCGCGTTGCACCAGACCTCCTCGCGCCGGTAGCCATTGAGCGGCGCGGCTCCGAGGTTCGACAAGGCGGATGCTCCCAGCCAGAGATGCGCCAGTTCATGGGCGAGCGTGAACATCTGCGCCGCTTTCGTGTCCGCGCCGTTGACGAAGATCAGCGGGGCAAGGGGATCGGACAGCGCAAAACCGCGGAACTCTTCCGGGTCAAGGGCGCGACGGTTGTTGGAAAGCACAACGCCGCTCACCATCACCAGCACACCGGCAGCCTCCGCCCGGTCGATGAACAGCCGCAAAGCCTCTTGCCAAGTATCGCAGGAGTCCCGTGCGTCCCGGTCGAAGCCGAGCACTTCCGCCATGCGCGCCGCCGCGTCTTGCGGCCTGTCGTCAAGGCCCACGCTGCCAACGAAAGCCGCCTCGGGCATACGGACCGTCATCGCGAAGTCCCGATACCAGCCCTGCCGCTCCTGACAGGCGTAGATCGTGTCCAGAAGGTTCGGGCTCGGGCGCGTCACGGACTGCCCGTCATGTGTGCGAAAGTCGGGGATCGGCAACGGCTCTTCCGGGGGCTCCGGCAGAAACAGATAGCCGATCGGCACATGCACCGCGCGGGCGAACGCCTCCAGCTGCTTGAGCGTCGGCCGCGTCTCGCCGGTTTCCCATTTGACGAGTTTTGGGAAGCGGTCGAGCAGGTCGTCGACGTCATGAATGCCGGCGCGCTCCCGCGCCCACCGGAAAAGTTCGGGTTCGACGGCAACGCGTATCATGCCACGGCCGCCTTCGCGGCCTCGGGCCGGTCGTCCCGTCCCGTCAGGATCGCGTGGGAACAGGCTTCGCGCTCCGGGGCCGAAGAACCGTCCGGGGAGTTGTCCGGTCCGCGGAGCACGGCGCAACCGAGTCCCGCGAGCCATTCGAGAGCGGCGTCCTCTACACGGCTTTCCGTGAGTCTGTTCATCCCTTCGCCTTTTGCTTCGCTTGATGGGCGGCCCGGATATCGTCTATCGACTCAGCCTTCAAAGCCTCTTCGATTTTTGGCCCATCCTTCGGTTCGCAGTCGATCAGAAAGCCCATCATCTCGGTTGCATCCTTGCCAGCATAGAAGCGAACCATATTTTCGTTGAATTCCTGTACGCGCGCTGCCGGGACGGAGATCGCATCCAGGCCGTCCGACATCAGAATGCCGTTCATCATGAACCGCGCTGTCCGCTTGTTTCCGTCGAAGTAGAACTGCTGCAAGGCCCCGAAGAGGAAGAAAGCCATGCCCCGTTCCCGCGGGTCCGTCACGTCTGCTTCCAGAGCCTTAATCGCCTCTGCAAAGAGGCGCTTCAGGTTGCCTGCACCATGCTCGGTCGGATGCGACGGGGTAAATTCACCATCGCCGATACCGACCCGAGGCGTAATGTCCGTGTACTGTCCCTCCCCGCGAAAGTGGCCCCATTCGAGCGCTTCTTCACGGGCAACGAGGAAATGAAGGTCATCGAATGTCCGCTTGTCGAGCCGGAACGAACCGGCCTTGACGCGCGACAGCAGCTCTTTCGCGCCCGCCGCCAGATTGAGAACCTGCCGCTCGTCCGAGAGCTTGTGGCCACCTACGGTGACGCCATCGAGCAGCGTTTTAACCTCCGGGTAGGTGAACGGGTTACCTTCCAGCGCGCTCGCGTCGAACACGAACTGCGGGAGCATTTGCTTATACCGGAAGACCGCCCTGTTCACGGACGCGGCGGACGTAGCGGGCACCTTGCAACCGCTCCACGAGAAGCCAAGCGCTTCGAAGAGCGCCATAATCGCCATCCATCAAATCAACCGGATATTGCGATTTTCGATACCACCGTCATTGCGACCAATCAACTACAGATCACGGATACCCGATTGTAGAAGTCGAGTTCATTCACCCGCCTGACCGCGACAACCGCGCCCGAACCTTCGCTCTCCTTCAACAATTTGACCGGGATTCCTTCGTTCTTTGTCAAACGCAGACAAAGCGTCGGACCGTCGCCCTCGGCGGCGTTTCTCTTCGACGAGCGACGGCTTCTCGGTAGCCAGCACCTTGCGCAGCGCGTCACCGCGCGCTTCCGCCGGGATCGTTGGGTTGAGCTTCTCAATCGCTGCCGTCAGGCGCTTGACCAGCACCACATCGGCATAGGCTTCGCGTTCCGGCGCATTGCCGTCCGGGCCGATTTCGGCGTCGGCCAGACGTGTATATCCAAGGCTTTCAAGTTGCTTGAGCAGCTCGGCCTCGACATCGGCCTCGGTGATGAACGCCATCAGACCAGCACTCCCTGTATTGACAAGACCGGCCGAACGGACGATGTGGAATATGTGGGCTGATCCCTGCGTAGCGGGGGTGGTCTCTGTCGTTTTGGCAAAATGACAAGGCCAAATCCCTCCACTTCCCGCCATGGTTGCGGTGAAACTTTCGTTCCGCGATCCACCAGTCGTCTTTATCCGGCCCGTGCGCTACGGCGTAGCCAAGCTCCGAAAGCCATTCGAGTGACGCCTGCTCGGCGACGGATTCGGTGAAACCGGTCATGCGCCGGTCTCCCCGGAAAGCACTTCCCAGACGCGCTTGTATCCGGCACCAGAAAGTGCCGTATCGTCTGGGCGTGCGCGGCGCCAGTCGCGGTCGCTCAGGTCTTTCAGGAATTGGCGGGCCTGTCCGACGGAATAGCGGCCATCGCCTTCGCCGAATGTCTCGCGATACAAATCGCCAAGGTTTTCAGCCGCGCTGCGTGGCGCGGCATTCATGCGCATCAAAACCGCGTCTTCCGTGCGGACGCCGTGGTAAATCATCGCGGGAAGCGCATTGATCCTGCGACGCTCGGCTTCCGGCAGGCTGTCAAAGTCGATACCGGAAATGCGGCTCAGCGCAGAAACACCCCAGGTTCCGTTATTGACAATCGTGCGATATATGGCGCGGCAGGCGGCCGTAATCGCAGCCGTTCCTCTTTCGTCGTCCTTTTCCCGGCTGAAATACTCCCTGGCTATGGCGTCGATTCCCTGGCCGTTCACCCAGTCGCGCGTGATGTCGGCAATCCGGGTGCGATCGAGACCCTTTCCGCCAGTCTCCTCAAGTTGCTTCTTGAGTTGCGGCACTTTCAACATGACGCCATACAAATCGGCGATTTTGCCGCCGTCTCCGAAAAGACTGTCCGGAGCCTAATCCGATGGCTTAAGTCTGGTTTCAAGAGCGTCGAGTCCCGCCATCGCGCACGTCACGCTTTCAGGCGAAAAGCCCGTCGAGTCCGCCAGTTCGGCGACGCCCTCGGGCATACCGGCGAGCCTCCGCGCGTAGGCGTGGGCGGCATCCAGCAATGCGTCGGCCTTCTCCCGCCGCGTGGGGTCGTTTCGCAGCGATGTATAGCCGAATGTCTGACGAAGGAGTTGCTCGGAACCGGAGAGAACGGCGTCGAGGTTCTTTTTCTCCGCCCAAAGATGCGCGATGTAACAGCGGAAATCCTCCCATTGGTCCTGCCGGAGGACTTCCGACAAATTCGCCAATTGGCCTTGCGCGGCAAGCTCGTCCAGCAACGAGACAAGGCGCGAGACGAGAGCGCCCGTGTTGCGGCTGACGAACTCGATGAGAGATTCCCGATTCGCACCTTCCGCGAGGCCAATGACACCCACGCTGTCATGACCGATACGGCCGGCGCGACCGGCCAGGTTCCAGAACTCGCGCGGCGACATTTCCTGCCTGTAGGGATATTTGTGCGAGGGATATTTGTGCGTTTGCAGGAAAACGGAGGAAACCGGGAAATTGATGCCCTGCGCGATTGTGGTGGTCGCGCAAAGCATCCGCAGGCTTCCGGTCTCGGCAAGCCACTCCATAAGGGTGCGCACGTCATCGGAAAGACCGGTATGGTGGACGCCGACTCCCTTGTCCAGCGTTGCGATCAAGTGGAAGTCGGAGCCGATCTCGGTGCGCAGAAAGTCCTGAACGAGCTCGATATCCGATGGAATCGGATCGAGATCCGGCAGGCTCTTCGCCGCCCTGGCGGCCATGTTCCACACGGTGGGAATACTGTTGGCGATGGCGACACTCGTGCCGCGGGCGGACATGACGGTTGCAATGGCCGCCGTCTGAAGGCCCAGGCCTTTCTGCCGGCCTTTGGCAAGCACCTCGCTTTTGGGAACATCGATGGGCTTCATACCGCCAACGCGATGAGTGCCGCGAAGCGGCATGGCCTTTTCGGTCGCGGTCAACGTTTCAAATTCGAGATGCCATCCACCGCGCCGGCCGTCATCCGCAACGGCGCTATAGAGGCCGATAATTCGTTCATTGGGTTTCCAGGGCGTCGTTCCGAGGCTGATCGCCCGGCCGGCGTTTATATCCTGCGCCAGCCACCGCGCTACGGTTTCCGATCCTTCTGCATAAGGTCATGAGGAGAAGGAAGTTCGCCTGTGGGCAATCCCTCTTCACCGTCGCAAGCAGCAACTCGATGCGGAGCCCTCTTTCTTTCGTTTCGAGATTGTGCGCTTCGTCCATGACAACGAGGGCAAGCGGTCGGTTCTCGACCTTCTTGTTGCGGATGACCAGGGACAGCTTCTCGGGTGTCGCCACGAGAATGTGGAATGGCCGATCGTTGTCCGCCAGCAGTTTTTCCTCAAAGGCGTCGACCGCGGCCGTCAATTGCTCGACCCGGATGTCGACCGGCTCGAAATCTTTTCGCAGCCGCCGGGTGATCTGGGCGGACAGGGCGCGTGTGGGCGCAATATATGCGACCCAGCCATTGTCGGCGTTGAACTGATTCAATGCCTGAAGGATGCGGAATTGCGCGAGGAGGGTTTTCCCGCCCGAGGTCGGCATATCGACCACGATTGCCGTCTTGGCCTGGTCGAGCAGCCCCTGTTCAAGAAGGGCCGCTCGCTGAGGCGGCAGGAGCTCGAACATCGCCTGATGTTCGCGATGCGTCAGGGAGCGGAAAAATCCGTTGTGCGTGAATTGACGGTACGCGTCTCCCACCAAAGCGAGTTGGTGACCATGACTCGCGCGGTCGCATGCAACCAGCGCAGGATAATCTCGTGCTGCGCGTCTCCCGAGGCCGTCGCCGCCTCGATGGCTCCGTCGAAATGTTTGTCAATCGAGCCGAACGGGTTCGCCGGCTGCCCCTGAAACATGTATTGTGCAACAAGCTCCGTGCCCCTGGCCCAGTGATAAAGCGCCGCAAGCCGAAGGGCGATTGCCCGGTCCGCCGCGTGCGAACCGTTCCGGAGCCGCGCTTCCTCGTAGCTCTTCTGATCGTCGCGCAGCCCGGCGATGATTCCCCTGATCCGGTCCATATCGTCCCCGCCCTCCTTGCGGAACAGCCGGACCCAGCAATCGAACAGACGGTACAGGAGGCGACGGTCCCACGGGCTTTCGGCAACGCTCGGAGCCGTCAGGGCCTTGGCGTTTTCCTTGTACCAGCGGCGAAGGTCCGACCAGCGGTCACCGCAATAGGCAAGGGCGGAAAGTTGCAAGACAAAGAAAAGCCGGTCATGCGTTTCGTCCGGGACCGGCAGCAAACGGCGAATATCAAAAGCGCGGAATGACGCGGCAGTCGCCTGATCGCGCAATGCCGCGTTCTCGCCGGAAGGACGGCTCAGTTCGTCCAGGCCCTCGATAGCCGCCATTTCGAAGGCCAGCGCAACGCGCTCCAGGAAGGCGTCGTCACCCGCATTTGACGAAAACGAAAAGGCTATCTGCCGGCCAACCGCGCGACGGGCGAGGTTTTCGTTTACCAGCCCTTCGGCCCGCGCAAGCTCATCCTCGCCGATTGCGCTGACGGCCCAATGTTTTTCCAGATCGTCAAGAGCCGTCACGGACAGGGTCACGGCTCCTCTCCCGCCCTTGCCGCAACGGCGGCATTGCCGATCCCTTCAATGCGGCCTTTCGGAAGATACAGCGCAAGAAGTTCAATCCTCGTACCCTCGGGGCAGTCCTTTCCGAGCTTTTCAACACGGACTCGCACGTCGTCTCTGTGCGGTTCGACATCGCGGACAAGAAATCCGTAAAGCCGCGCATCGGACTTGTTGGCCAGATAGCGCTTTGCCGCCTTCCTGAACCGCTCCTTCCAATCGGCCTCCTTGGCGCGATGGCCGAGATACTTCAAGAGGCCGTCGCGTATGGAAACCCTGTCCCGCAAGTCCTCGAGTTGTCGCTTGAGCCCCGTACGGCCATGCATGGTCCCCGGCGGATACACGGCCTCGGAGGAGGTCTTGACTTCCCCGAAAGCCAGGCAGTCGCCCTGATTGTCGGCATGAAAGCCGACAAGATCGGCGCCGGGCAGACTGGAGCCCCGCTTGCGCTCGTCTCGCCCGTCAGGCCACGGGAAGGTGCAGTCGCGATGATCGGTGAGATAGGCTTCTGCGATCGCCTCTCCGACGCGCCAGTCCTCCACATCATCGGGACCGGAGAGAACGCGGCGAAGCCCCTCCTTCTCGAACTCGGTCTCGACAAGGCCGGTCAGAATGCCTTCGATGTCGGCCCTGCCCGCGTCATCAAACAGGACGGCGGCCACGGGGCCATTCATCGCCACGTCAAGCTCGTCGCCCGACCATGTCAGGCCAGGCCCGGAACATGGGGCGCCGCCTTCATTCTACACCGTTTCTCCCGCCGCCACCTTCATGTCACGGCCTCCATCGCCTTTTCCGCTTCGGTGACGCGGATTTCGCCTGATATCAGCTTCGGCAGCAGGGTGTCGCGGAGCGCGGCGAGGGTGCGGGATTCGTGGGCATTGGCGATCACTCTACCCATCATTGGACCAATCAAGTCACCCAGAGCCTTCCAAACGCGATCGTCAGCCGGTGCAACGATCTCGTACTGATTCAACACCTCTGCGTTCGCACGTTGACGGCCCGAGGTTCCTGTCATGCTCCGTTCAGCGTGAGATCGGAACCCTCGGTCACGGGCGAGAAGGTAACTGGCGGTTGGAGGCAAGGGCGAACGCGACCGGATCACGATGAACTCGGTCGATCCCGCACCGATTATGTCTTCGCCGAGGTTAAAGATATACGCTGTCTTTCCGTTTTCAAGACACGGTGTGATCCGGGCGAATAGAGTATCGCCGTCCCTGAACTTTGTACCAGATTTGTACTCCCGTTCCATAGGAGCATCTGGCACTGGGCCGACGATTGGCAGGGCGGCCATGTCCAGGTATGGCGCGATGGTCCCCTTCTTCACAGTCTCCTGCGGGTTAAACTCGAACAGATCGCTTGCAGGTTGCAGCGCCCACCCTTCCGGTTTGCCTTGCTCGTCCAGCCGGTCGGGGAACAGGGCGGCGAGGCGCGGCGGAAGGTCCGGGGCGCGGCCTTCCATTTTGGCGCGGGTCGGGCCGAAATCGACGAACCAGTCCCTGAACAGCGCCCGCGCCATTTCCTCCAGCGTCGCGTTCATCCGCCGGTTCAGTTCGATCTTGTCGTCCAGAGATGAAAGGACTTCACCGATTGCAGATCGAGAGAACTTATCAAGGTCCGGCAATTGGTAATCGGTTAGCGATTGCCAAGCTACCCTTTGCCTACCGGATGTTCCGGTCATTTGCTTTATGGCAAAGTTTCTAAAGTTTGGGTGTCGGCTCAGATAGTACACGAACTCAGCATCGCTGACTGACTTGGGCCTAAGGACAATGAACTCTGTTGATCCATGCCCAAGTCCATCCCCCGGCAGATTAGCTACACGCCCACCCTTGCCGTTTTCTAGGCACGGCGTAATTCGCGCTAGGAGTGTGTCTCCATTCTGAAATTTTGAGCCTGAGGCGTTTGCTACGCGCAATTCGAAATTAGGTATGTCGCGCGCATTCCTTGGCAGTGTCACCATGTCTATAAATGGCAGTTCTGACTCTCTGATGAGTGGCGTCCTCGGATTAAAATCAGCGAGATCGGATAGTTTCAAAGCGTCACGCCCTCCAACTTCTTCCAGATGCGGGCGTTCAGTTCCTCCGCCTCGGCGAACTGCTCCGCCAGCGTCTCCTTCAACGCCGCGAACCGTTCCTCGAACGGCTCGTCGTCCGCTTCCGCCGCCGCGGCACCGACATAGCGGCCCGGCGTCAGCACATGCCCGTGCCTGCGGATTTCCTCCAGCGTCGCCGCCCTGCAGAAGCCCGGTTCGTCCTCATACGCCCCCGCATGGGCCTCGCCGCGCCAGGCATGATAGGCGCGGGTGATCCTGTCGATGTCGGCGTCGGATAATTCCTTGCGCGTGCGGTCCACCATACGGCCGAGCTTGCGCGCGTCGATGAACAGCACCTCGCCGCGCCGGTCGCGCAGTTTTGCGTTGCGTGCAACGCCGTTCGACTTGTCGCGGGCGAGAAACCACAGGCACACCGGAATCTGCGTCGAATAAAACAACTGCCCCGGCAATGCGACCATGCAGTCGACGACGCCGGGGACTTCTTCGCCCCCCTCCTTCACACCTTCGATCAGCGCCCGGCGGATCGCACCCTCGCCGTTTTGTGTGGACGACATCGAGCCGTTGGCCAGCACCACCCCCGCCACGCCCGCGGGGGCGAGGTGATGCGCGATGTGCTGCACCCAGGCGAAGTTGGCGTTGCCCGCGGGCGGCGCGCCGTATTTCCACCGCACATCGTCGGCAAGCCGGTTTCCGCCCCAGTCGGAAATGTTGAAGGGCGGATTGGCGAGAACGTAATCGGCCCTGAGATCGCGCAGTTCGTCCTTGTGGAAGCTGCCCTCGCTGTTCCACCTGATGTCTGCATCGATAGCGCGCACGGCGAGGTTCATCTTGCACAGCCGCCAGGTGGTGTGGTTGCTCTCCTGCCCGTAAATGGCGATGTCGCCGATCCTGCCCTCGTGCTCCTGGGCGAACCTCTTGGACTGCACGAACATGCCGCCCGAACCGCAGCACGGATCGTAGACCCTCCCCTTGTAGGGCTCGATCATCTCCACCATCACACGCACGACCGAGCGCGGCGTATAGAACTCGCCGCCGCGTTTGCCTTCCGAACCGGCGAACTGGCCGAGGAAATATTCATAGACCCGGCCGAGCACGTCGCGCGCCTCGTCCTTTTTCCGGCCGAGCGCGATGCCGGAAATCAGATCGATCAGTTCGCCGAGCATCACCGCGTTGAGCGCGGGCCGGGCATAATCCTTCGGCAGCACCCCCTTCAGGCTCTCATTGCGCTTTTCGATGGCGATCATCGCCTCGTCGATCGTCTTGCCGATCGAAGGTTGCTTCGCGTTCGCCCGAAGATGCGACCACCGCGCCTCCTTCGGCACCCAGAAGACATTCTCGGCGGCATATTCGTCCGGGTCTTCCGCGCCGTCGGGATAGTCGGCCAGCAGCTCGGCGCGCCTGGCCTCGAAGCCGTCGGAAATATGCTTGAGGAAGATCAGGCCGAGCGCGACGTGTTTATAGTCGGACGGCTCCATATTGCCGCGCAGCTTGTCGGCTGCCCTGAACAGATCGGCCTCGAAGCCGAGATTGCCGCCATTGCCGCCATTGCCGCCATTGCCATTGGCGCGGGCCGGTTTCGTATGGGTGGCGACCGGCGCCGGTTCCACGGCTTCGACATCAACCGCGCCGCCAAGCGAGACCGAACCGCCGCGCCCGCGCCCCGGCGTCACGACGCCTTCGGCGACAAGTTCATCCTTCACGGCGTTGTAAGCCGCTTCGTCCCATTGCAGGGCGTCGCGCAGGCGTCCGTTGCCGGCGGAGCCACCAAGCTCTGTCAACGCCGCCACGAACCCGTCTTTTTGCGCCTGATCAGCCATTCCGTCCCCGTCTCATATCTTTTCGCCGGAACGGGGCGCTTTCGCGCTTCGCTTCGATTGCCTTCAGCCGCTCATATTCTTCGACCGTCCGCCCGTGCTTTGCCACTGCCACCGGTTCAGCCCGAGCAAGGTCGATCAGCCGTCCGAAGCCGTATTTTGCATCTTTGGCGGTCAGGGTCCGCATGCTACTCCCCGAATTTCCTTCGGTCACTTTTGGCCAATTCGACCGAAGGCGCAATAGATGGCACCATGTCCATATTCCGGAGATGAATGGCGAGAGCTTCCGCCTCAAAAGCGCGATAAGCCGTGCAGTTGAGACCTCAGGCGCGCGCCGGTACGCGTCGTTGCTCATCCCATCTGAACGGCAGGTTGGATGTGACGATGGTCGATCCGCGTTCATGGCGCCGGGAGAACACCTCGAACAGGAGTTCGGCGCCGGTCGGCGACAGGGGGCACATATCCCGGTTCATCGATGATCGGCAGCCGGTATTCGGTGAGCTGCTTCAAGCAGACGCAGAAGCCGCTTCTCGTCGCGGGCTTCCGGCAGTTCACGGACCGGGGCCGATGCGGTGATGAAGCCGACGATGAGGCCCTTCCGGCAGGCGCACGCGGCCTGCCCGGCTAAGGCGCGCCCGCCGACAATCCATCGCATCGCGGGATCGCGTCCCGGGCGGTCGGCGTCGTTTACGTCCTCATGGCCACCGAGGCGGCCGAAGACGGATCGGCGAAACAATCCCGTCATCGCGTGCCGGCCGTTCTTGCCGGTGCGCGGATCGACAGGCTCATGGCCGGCCATGTCCGTCAAGCCGAGCGCGCCATCAGGCTCGCGGCAGGCCGGCAGGCCGGCGTCGGTGGTGATTCCGCAACCGTGGAACCCGAGCTTCAGGCGGCGGTCGAAACCGAGCCGAAGAGGCCCGTCGACCGGTTCACCCGCCGGGTTCGCCATATGCCGCGCCCCAAAATGCGCTCAAGACATTGTTTTCTTGTGACGGAACCAACGATCAATCACATCAATCAATGGAGCCATATGGGAAATGCGGGATCAATCGGATAGGAGATAATTTGATGTCAGCACATTGACCCCGCACTGATCACATGCTCAAATCAGAAGCAGCATGCAATTTGCTGCTCATAATGCACCAACATGGGAGAACGTAATGGAATTGAAAGCGCTCGGTCCGGTAGCCCTTAGTGCTGCCGTAGGAGCACTGGCGCTCGGCGTCGCAACGGCCACTCCGGCCAATGCCGACTCGCACGAGGATATGATGGAACTCAACATCATCACCTCGAACAGCGCCTCGTGCGGTAACTATCCGCAGTTTGTCGGTGAAGAACTCGGCATTGCCAAGGATCATGGCATCGACTGGAACCTTCTGAATTCCGAGACGACCATTCCGTTCGTCGCGTTCCTTGATACCAGGGACGCCGAGTTCGTGATGCTCGACTCCGCGCAGGTTCTGCAGATGGCAAACGCCAAGCAGCCGCATTCGGTTGTTTATGAGGTCTACACCTTCGCGACTGAAGGCATCGTGGTTCCGGCCGATAGCCCGATCCTCGGCCTTGCCGGTCTTGAAAACGTGACCATCGGCCTTGCCAGTGACCGTGACCAGATCACCACCATCATCACCATGGACACCATTGGTGAGACCCTCGAAAGCAAGAACATAAAGACCGTGGTCGTCGGCGACTCCGGACCTGTGATGGCCAATGCTCTGTCATCGGGTCAGATCGATGCGTTCGCTGGCGGTTCTTCCGACCGCGGTAACATCATTGCCGCTGGCGTGCAGATCCGTAACATCACTCCGCCGGAAGTTTCGGCGAACCCGGCCAATAACTGGGCGATGGCGAATGCGCGCATGGAAGAGGGCTTTGCCGAGAAGTTTCTGAGGACTTGGGCAATGGCACAGCACGCTGGACAGGTCGACACCAAGGCCGTTCAGTCGATCTGCCGTAAGCTGGTTCCCGAGCAGTGGGAAGTCCAGGAAATTGGCGCCCAGATTGTGTATGACCAAGTCTACACGTACCAGGTTCCGCGCGGTACGCATCGCGGCGAGCTGCGTCCGTGGGTGTGGGAAGCCATTCAGGGCCCCTTCATCAAGGTCGGCGAAATCGACGAGTTCATTCCGGCTGATACCTTCCTTGACGACCGCTTCCTGGAGCATGCTAACGACTACAACACCAAGGAAGTTGTCGATTACATCAGTGCTTGGAAGGATGCCAATCCTGACGCGCTTGAGTGGTAAGTCGATAAACTCTTCACTCTGAACTTTGTTCAGAAGGGCCCGGGCGGGAAATCCCGCCCGGGTCTTTTTTTGCGCGGATTTTAAGCGGTTAGTTGCTTGAAGCGCCGCGGATCGCGCGCCACACTTTTTCCGGCGTTGCCGGCATGTCGAAGTGGCGGATGCCCAAAGGCGAGAGCGCATCGACAATCGCATTGGCGACCGCCGGCAGAGCGCCAACCGAGCCTGCTTCACCAGCACCCTTGACGCCCAGAGGATTGGTCTTGGTTGGCACCGCACTGTCGCCGGTGGCGATCGGGCAAATGTCGCGCGCGCGCGGCATGGCGTAGTCCATGAACGAGCCGGTCAGGAGCTGACCGTCTTCGTCGAAATGGATGTCCTCCATCAGGATCTGACCGATCCCCTGTACGACCCCCCCATGAATCTGACCGTGCAGCAACAACGGATTGAGGACGGTGCCGACATCGTCGACCACACTGTAGCGCTCCAGCGCCACGGTGCCGGTGTCCGGGTCGATCTCGAGCTCGCAGACATGGGTGCCATTGGGAAAGTTCGGCACCGATGCGTTGAACACCGCGGTTGCCATCAGCCCGGGTTCGATGTCATCGGGCAGATTGACCGGATCTGCGGCAATGCCGGCGATTTCCTGGATGGTCAGCGTGCGGTTCGAGGCCGGGCTTGAAAGCAGCCCGTCGTCAAAGGAGACCTCGTCCAGTTCAACCTCCAGTATATGGGCGGCGATGCGGCGCGCCTTGGCCACGATCTTCCCGGTCGCCCCCAGAAAGGCCGATCCACAAAGCGTTGCGGTGCGCGATCCGCCGGTGCCCTCGCCCATCGAGACCTTGTCGGTGTCGCCTTGAAGGTAGCGCACGTCTCCCGGGTCGATGCCCAGACCATCGCAGACAATCTGCTTGAACACGGTCTCGTGGCCCTGGCCGTGCTGGACGGAGCCCGAATGCAGGCTGAGGCTGCCGGAGCGGTCGAAGCGCACTTCGGCTGCCTCAAAGCCCGGATGGCCGGCGCGCTCGATGGTATTGGCAATTCCAATGCCCCGCAGCTTGCCACGTCCGTTCGCCCTGTTGCGACGCGCCTCGAAGCCAGAATAATCGGCAAGCTCCAGTGCCTTGTCCATCGACTGCTCGAAAGCGCCGCTGTCATAGGTAAAGGCAAGCGCAGTCTTGAACGGCATGGCATCGGGCGGGATGTAGTTGCGCCGGCGCAACTCGGCAGGGTCGATGCCAAGCTCGTCGGCGGCGATATCCACCACCCGTTCAATCACATATGCCGCCTCTGGCCGGCCATTGCCGCGATAGGGCCGCACGGGATTGGTGTTGGTGAACACCGCACTCACATCGGCGAAGATCGCTGGAGTGCGATACACGCCGGCGATTGAATTCACATTGGAAAGGAAATTCGGCATCCCCGGTTGCAAGTAAGCGCCAATGGCGGCATCGAGTTTCACTTTGAGCGCGAGGAATGTGCCGTCGCGGTCCAGCGCCAGTTCGACCTCGGTCACATTGTCGCGCGCCTGGGCATCGCTCAGAAAGGCTTCCGATCGGCTACTCGCCCATTTGACCGGCCGGCCGATCAGTTTGGAGGCAAGCAGGACCAGCGGCGTTTCGTTGAAGATCGGCGATTTCATGCCAAAGCTGCCGCCGATGTCGCCGGCAATGATGCGGATCTTGCTCTCGGGCACCTTCATCACCTGGGACGCCAGTTGGGCGCGGTAACCGAAGGCGCGTTGCAGGCCGGTATAGAGAGTGTAGTGATCGTCGGCGCTGTTGTAGTCGCCGATGCTGCCGCGCGGTTCCATCGACGCGGCGGTGACGCGGTTGATGACGAGGCGGCATTTGGCGACATGATGGGCTTCGGCAAAGGCTTTTTCGGTCGCTTCCCGGTCGCCCATTAATTGGGTGAAACAAACATTGTCCGGGCAGCCGTCCCAGATCACCGGTGCATCACCGTTTGAGGTATCGGCGGTCGAAACCACCGCCGGCAAGGGTTCGTAATCGACCTCGATCAGCTCTGATGCGTCCTTGGCCTCGGCCAGGCTCTCGGCAACAATGAAGGCGACATAGTCGCCGACCCAACGCACCCGGTCCTTGACCAGCGCCGGATAGGTGGGCCGGTACATGTCGCTTCCGTCGCGGCGTTGGAGACCGCTTGGAACCGGTAAATCGCCCCAACCCGATGCTTCCCAGTCGGCGCCGGTCAGAACCGCAAGGACGCCCGGACTTTGTTTGGCGGCGCGCGCATCGATGGAGCGGATGAGGGCATGGGCAAAAGGCGAGCGCAGCACATAGCCGATTGCCATGCGGGGCAGGGTCACGTCATCGAGATAGTTTCCGCGGCCGGTGATCAGCCTGGGATCTTCAAATCGTGGCACACCTTGTCCGATTGCGAACTCGCCCATTGTCTGCTCCGGGATTGATCGGGGTACCGGCGCGAAACCGCCGGATGCTGGATGTGATTTTCAAGCCTTGATGTGGGCTCCGTCAATAGAGCTCGCGCGCGGTTCTTGTGTGCAGGGGGAATGCCCGTCACTCTCGGTTCGCCTGACATGCCAGGTCGATGGGGCATTCAGTATATGCTAGAGCAGATCGCGACATTGATGCCGGGGCTTACGCCCTGGACGGTGGTTCTGGCGATCGGTGTGTGCTTCGCCGCCGCCGCCTTCGGCGGCATGAGCGGCTTTGGCGCCGGGTTGATCATGACGCTGTTCCTGACGCCGATTGTCGGCGCCAAGGCGGTCATTCCAATGCTGTCGGCAACCATGCTGATTACCAATGCGAGCCGGGTGTGGTTCCTGCGGTCATCACTAGATCTGCGTACCGCACTGACCATCTGTGCCGTCGCGGTGCCGATGTCGGCGCTGGGCGCGAATGTGTTCGTACGGCTTGAATCAAATCTGATCCAGATGATGCTGGGCGTCATGCTGATTGCATCGGTGCCGGCGCGGCGCTGGGTCGCGGCGCGCGAGATCAGGCCTGGCCGTGCCGGTATGCTGGCGATCGGCGGCGTATACGGGTTCTTGTCGGCGATCATCATTGGTGCGGGCATGTTGATCATACCGCTGCTGATCGGATCGGGATTTGCCGGCGCGGCGCTGCTGGCAACCGATGCAGCGATCTCGATGATTGTCAGTTTCGGCAAGCTGGTGTTCTTCGGCAGTCTCGATGCGCTGACCCTGCCGTTGTTCGTGGTCGCCATTGCCATGGGGATCGCGATGATCCCCGGCACCTGGCTGGCCGCATGGATCGTAAAGCGCACCAGTATCCGGTTGCATACCGGTTTCATCGAGGTGGTGATCGTGATCGGCGCGATGGGGCTGATCTATCGGGCTGTGATATGAGTCGGCCGAAAGGCACACCCGCCCGTGCCTAGACGCCGGTGCCGGACTCAGACATGTGCCTTGCTTCGCGGGCATTGTGGACCAGCGCCAGAAACCGGTAGATGCCGTGCACAAATCTGCCATAGGGCAGCGTCAGGAAAAGCGCCAGTACGATGCCGCTGGTGAGGAAAAGCAAGACAAGAAAGGCGGTGTTCATTGCGCTGGCACCTTGATCGATGGGCCTAGCGCTTGACCCAGAATAGCCCGATGGGGCCGATGATGAGGCCGAGACCGCCAAATGGACACCCTGAAGCCCCCTGTCTGCTGCCTGGAATCGGGTGACGAGAGCGCATTTACGGCCGCGATGCGGGTCGGCCCTTTGCCTGGGTTGTGGTTCGGGATCTGGTTTCACCAGGGCCGGGCTATGCCACGGCGCCTTTGCGCTCCCGGAACAGGAGCCGTTTCATGTTGACTGCGATGTTGGACATGCCGATCCTGGCCCTCGCCCGGTCGATGCCGATGGTGCGGACGAAGAGCCCCGTTCGTGCCTTCATACCGGCGAAGGGATGTTCGATCGCGGATCGGACCTTCGAACCTGCGGCATTGGCCCTCTCGTGATGCACGGGCATCGGCTTGCCTGGCGGTCGACGACAATGCCGAAGGGGACGCAGTCGAGGCGGGTGATCAGTCCGCCGTCAAAGCGCGGCGCACGGGCATCGATGGCAACAGCGTGGCATTGGTTCGCCTCGCCAATCTCCTCGGCTCCCGCATCGATAAGCGCGCGCAGCATAAGGCCGGTATTGTGCTGGGTGCCGCGGATCAGGAAGTTCCGGGCAGGCGGTCCCCACGCCTGCTCAAGCCAATCGAAATTGGCTTCAAATCCGCCAGATGCAAAGACCACGGTGCGCCCGGCAAGCTGATGCTCGCGGCCCCCCTTCTGGAAGCGGACCTGGCGAAACTGGCCGGCATCAATATCAAAGCCGGTGGCCTTGCTTTCATCAGTGACGTCGATGCCCAGATCCTCGGCGATCTGGTGATAGCGATTGATCAGCGCCTTGCCGCCGCCAAGGAAGAACGCATTGGTGCGCGACAATTGCAACGTGCCGCCAAGCGGCGGCTGGAAGCGCACACCGTGGCGCAGCAGCGATTGAAAACAATCCTGCGACCCGGCGATGACCAGGCGGGCCGGTGTCTCATCGGTCTTGCCGCCAGTCACACGCAGCAAATCGTCGTAGAATTCGTCCTGGCTATAGACGTCCGACAGCACGCTCAGCGGCGCTTCATGGGCGCAGTGAAAATTGCGTACATGGCGGCTGTTGCCGCCGCGCATGGCGCGGCTCGCCGCCTCCGGAACGGCGACACGGGCACTGGCCTCGCGGGCGGAAATCGCCGCCGACAGCGCCGCGTTTCCGGCACCGATGACCACGACATCATAGACCCGTGAGGGATTGATCATTGAGCCTCATCAAGGGTGTTTGGGCCGAACAGTGTCATGGCACAACTGCTGCGATGCGCTTGCTTGCTGGAGCCGCACCAGGCCGGATGTGGCGGTCGATAAAATCGGCAATCATGGTTACGAGCGCCCCTTCATGGCCGCCGTAGAAGTGGTCGCAATCGGGAATGATCTCGACCTCGCATGGGCCCGCGCATTCGGTGGCGAATTTCTCGGCGGGATAATTGTCGGCATCTTCCGCGTCCCCCCGGATGAACAGCACCGGGCATGTGATACGTTTGGCCTGATCCATCAGTGATGGCATTGACTGGCAGGCATCGAGATAGGTCGCGGCACTCATCTCATGGTACCAGCCTGGCAGGTGCAGGAGTTCACGGCCTTCACCGCGCGCAACCTTGTCCACCGCGATGTGCAGATATTTCTCGTACTCTCCCTTGGCGAAATTATCGCTGCCACCGCGCATCAGTTCCGGACCGCCACGATGGGCCGACAACAACACCACGACGGGGGTTTCAGGGTGATGGGCAGCGTAATGGGCTGCCAGCATGCCGCCATGGCTGTGCCCGATGACGATCGGAGCTTCCAACTCCCGTCCGGCGAGCCATTGAGCGGCGAGATTGTTGTCGTCAACCGCCTCGGCAATGGTCTGATATGCGCCGCCGACAAGCTCGCGGCTGGCAAAGGTCGAAAGAACGTCATGGCCACGGCGATTGTAGGCAAGGCAGGCAAAGCCGCGCGCCACCAGTTCGGGTGGCAGAAAGCGGGGCGCTCCGACATAGAAATTCATGGTGTTGCCGTGCATCAGCATGACCGCACCGCACGCATTCGTCGGTGGCTGGTAAAACAGGCCATCGAGTGGAACAGTATCGGTGGCGATGGAGATGAGCTCGGCATTCATGCGGGGCCTCCGTGAACGGGCTGGCGGGCTTGATGAATTCTAACGCCCCTGCGCGTGTTATGTGAGAACTGAGCCAGTGGGCAGAAGGCTACGGGACGGCATGGATGGCAAGATAGCAGTTCTGGGCGCTGGCGCGATGGGCAGCAACATCGGCGCTGATCTGACGCGTGCCGGTCTCGACATTCAGATCTTCGACCAGTGGCCTGACCATGTGGAGGCGATGAGAAAAAATGGCATCCGCGTTCATCTGGCTGGTGAGGAGAAAACGACGCAGGTTCGTGCCCATCATCTGTGTGATCTCGCCTCGCTGAACAGTGAATTCGATGTGGTGCTGCTGACTGCCAAATCCTACGACACGCGCTGGCTGACCGAGCTGGTCAAACCGTATCTCAAGCAGGACGGCATGCTGGTCGGCGTGCAGAACGGCATGAACGATGCTGAAATCGCTTCCATCGTCGGGGCCCAGCGAACCGTTGGATGCGTGGTTGAATTATCTGGTGAGGTGTTCGAACCAGGCGATGCACTGCGCAACACCCAACCTTACAATACCTGGTTCTGGATAGGAGAGCTCGACGGCTCAATAACGCTGCGGCGCAAAATTGTCCGGGAAATCCTTTCCCATGTCGGGCGCACCGAGGTTTCCGAGAATATTCTTGGCGCCAAGTGGACCAAGCTGATCGCAAATTCAATGACCACACCGTTCAGTGCGCTTGGCATACCCAACCAGGCGGCGCTTCAGGTGTCGGGCATGATCGAATTTTCCGCCCAGGTTGGCCATGAGTCGTTTTTGGTTGGCACGGCGCTTGGCTACGCAATCGAGACTTTGTTCGGCATGACGGCTGAGGAGATGCAAGGCTCGGGACTTGATGCCGCGGTCGCAGTGATGCGCCAGATGTGCAAGGAAGTGGGACCGCGCGGGCGCAACCATGCGATCCACGACTACATCAAGGGCCGGCGCAGCGAGATCAGCATGATGAACGGGTTGGTGATGCGCGAAGGCGCGCGGCTGGGAATTGAAACACCATACAATACTGCCGTGGTTGAGGTTGACCGCCGTATTCGAGACGGTGAACTCACCATGGATGCCGGCAATCTGGCGCAGCTGACGGCCGCCGTTGAGCCGACATCGGCCTAGAATTTTATGCGGCGGGGACGGTGGCCAAGCCTGTCGGCAAGAAACCGGGCAAAATTGGTTTATGAACGGTTGGTTCGGACGTATGATGCTGTCATAAATAAGTGCAATCGTTTGCACACAAACCATAGGGGAGTGTAAAGGCATGGCGGTCGTTGGGGAAGCTACGGATGCGCTCTCGCCAAACAGTGCCGAGACGTCTACCCAATCCGCTGTTCCGGTCATCTCCGCCAGCAATCTGACGGTCGGCTACAAATTGCACCGTGAACGCAAGAGACTGACCGCGCTGCGCGATATCACCCTGGACATCAACAAGGGCGAGTTCGTAGTTCTGGTCGGACCGTCCGGCTGCGGCAAGACGACTTTCATCAACGCCATTGCCGGCCTTGTGGAACCGTGGGAGGGCAATATCCTGGTCAACGGGCAGCCGGTCAAGGGTCCCGGGCCGGACCGAGCCATGGTGTTTCAGGACTATGCACTCATGCCCTGGCGGACGGTGGAATCGAACATCCGAATGCCGTTCGAGTTCCAAAAGCTCGGTCTGTCCAAGGAGCAAATGGACGAGCGGGTACGCCGCTACATCGATCTTGTGGATCTGACCGGCTTTGAAAAATCGTTTCCCTATGAGCTGTCCGGCGGCATGAAACAGCGTGTCGGGATTGCCCGGGCCCTTGTATCGCAGCCTGATATCCTTCTTGCCGATGAGCCGTTCGCGGCGATCGACGCCATGACCCGCGAAGCGATGCAATCCGAGCTTGAGCGGTTTGTCGCCAAGACAGGCCAGACTGTCATCTTCATCACGCATTCGATCGACGAGGCAGTCATCCTCGGCGATCGGGTGGTGGTGATTTCCTATCGGCCCGGGCAGATCAAGGAGATCGTCGATGTCAATCTGCCGCGACCGCGCTTTGACTATGACGTGAAGACGCTGCCCGAGTACGGCGACATGCGCGATCATATTTGGCGGCTGGTGAAGGACGAAGCCCTGCAAACCGCACGCGGAGTGTGAATGATGGCCACCGTAGAAGAAGCTGATCCCAGCACCACCGATCCAAACCGGATTCAGGACGCCGAATGGTCGGTCAGTGACTGGTGGGGGCGCTGGGGTTCCTGGTTCGTCACCGTCTTCAATCTCACGATCTTCTTTTGCATCTGGGAGTTGTTTGCGCGGTCCGGGGCGATCAATCCGTTGTTTCTGCCCAAAGCCAGCAGCATGTTCGACGCCCTGTACACCGGCCTCACGACAACCGCGCCGCCAGGAGCGGTGATATCCGGCTCAATCCGCGATCATCTGTTTTACAGCCTCACCAACCTGTCGATTGGCCTGGTTATCGCCTGTGTGATAGGCATTCCCGCCGGATTGCTCATGGGTGGCGTGCGCCATGTCGAAACGGTGCTGAGCCCCTATGTCTGGGCGCTGGCTTCCCTGCCGCGTATCGCGCTGGTGCCTCTGTTCATTCTGTTCCTCGGCTTTACGGTGAAAATGCAGATCACGATCATCGTCCTGTCGGCGGTATTTCCGATCATTATCAATGCCTGGGCGGGTGTTAAGACGACGGAGAAGTCGCTGCTGTCAGCAGCAAAGGTTTTTGGGGCGAGCCGGCGTGAGCTCTATGTACATGTGGTCCTGCCCTACACCTTGCCCTTTATCATTGCCGGCATTCAGCAGGGCATCGGGCGCGGTTTGATCGGTGTCGTTATCGCCGAGATTTTCGGCGGTTCGAACGGCCTTGGTTATCTGATCACTCGTTCGGCCGACACGTTCAATTCATCGCTGATGTACGCCGTCCTGTTCTTACTTGTTGTCGTGTCACTGAGCCTTATCCAGTGCACACGTTGGTTGGAGGCCTATGTCGCCCCCTGGCGGCGCATTGACACGGTATGACCGGCCCTGCCGGCTCATTCCCGTGAGTTTACACAATGGTTCATAAGGGAGGAATCAACATGCAAAATCGCCCATCAAAGCCAACACTGCGCATGCCGCGCAGGGCATTTTTGAAACTGAGCAGTGTCAGCGCGCTCGTTGCCATCATTGCCGCATCGACCCGCAACATCGCCGGCGCGCAAACTCCGAGCATCAAGAATGTGAAGGCAAATCTGAGCACGATCAGGCTGGGGGAATTCAACCCCAACTATGCCACCCAGTGGACATACCGGCTGGCACAGGCGCTCGGTTACATGGAAGATCACGGGATCGAGGAACTCGACGTCATCTTGTCGGATGAATACATGCCCGGCCTGATTGGCGGCAGTCTTGATATCACCCATGGTGACACCAGCGAATTCTTTGGCTCCGGCAATGCCAGCGGTCTGCCCATCAAGCTGATTTCGCTGCACCGCGACAAGGAATGGTGGGTCATGGGTGCCGGCAGCCACATCAAGTCGCCGGAAGATCTGAAGGGCAAGAAGATCTCGGGCGGCGGACTGTCGGGCCGCAATACCTGGGTGATGCAGCAGGTCGTCAAGAAGATAGGCCTTGATCCGGAGAACGACGTTGAGTTCGTGCCGTCTTCAGGTGGCTCGGATGCGCGCATGGCCGGCGTTATCAACGGAACGCTCGATGCGGCCAGCATGTTCCCGCGCCATCGGGCCGGTCTGGAAGAAGCCGGTGGCAGCTTCCTGTTTGAAGAGCTGGTGACCGCGCCGCAGGAGGGATTTGCGGCGATGGGCGATTGGCTTGAGGAGAACGAGGATACTGCTTACGCATTCGTCTTGGCAGATCTCAAGGCGCGTCAGTGGCTGTTTGACCCGGCCAACAAGGAGCGTGCCTACCAGATCATGATCGACTACGGTTATGAGATTCCGGATTCGTTCAAGGCGCTCTATTCGGTTGAGCTTGATCAGTTGAGCACCGATGGCGGTTTTGCAAGCTCTGACGCAATGGACGAGTTCTGCAACGATCTCTCGCAGACCGGCGCTCTGCCTGAAAACCTCGACTGGCGCCAGTTTGTCGAACTGAAATATCTTTGGGCTGCCCAGGACGCGCTTGGAATTGAGCGCAGACCGGCTTCGCTCTAGGCCAAGATCGCCGGCTTCCGCTCAAATGGGCGGGAGCCGGCACTGTTTTCCGCCTGCCCTGGCGCTGCGCAGTTCATCCGTGGTGTGAACCCGTGTAGGATCTCAGGCGTTCAAGTGCCAGAAACGCACCATATCGATGTGGCCGGGCTTGGTTGTGCCGTGCGTATTCCAGCCAAGGCGCCTGCATTTTCAACCCGTATTTCCCATATGGCTCCATTGATTGATGTGATTGATCGCTGGTTCTGTGATGAGAATCAATGTCTTGAGCGCATTTTGGGGCGCGGCATATGGCGAACCCGGCGGCTGAACCGGTTGACGGGCCTCTTCGGCTCGGTTTCGACCGCCGCCTGAAACTCGGGTTCCACGGTTGCGGAATCACCACCGACGCCGGATGGCCGGCCTGCCGCGAGCCTGATGACGCGCTCGGCTTGACGGACATGGCCGGCCATGAGCCTGTCGATCCACGCACCGGCAAGAACGACCTGCACGCAATGACGGGATTGTTTCGCCGATCCGTCTTCGGCCGCCTCGGTGGCTATGAGGACGTAAACGACGCCGGCCGCCTGGACCGGACCCGCGCCGCCGCGCACCTGCCGGTCAAACTGAAGCCCGGTCAAACTGAAGCAACGACGGAAACTTGAGTGAAAACACCGCCAGTGCGGACATCAGGCAGTCGGACAGGCTGAAGTCACGTGTGTTGATCGGGGTCGGTGATACGGGCGAAGCATGCCTGGCATCGACAGATGTTTGCGGAAAGAGTTTCCGGACATCTGAGAGCCTCTCTCAACTGCCGATGGAGCAGGTGCGTGGATCGCATTGCGGGCGGTGGATGGCACGACGAAAAACGGGCCGGCGCAAAAAACCCACCAAAGAAAACGCGTAGACCTGCCCCGACAAATTGATAATGAACAAAAATAATCCTACAGGAAATTGCTGCCGGAATCGTGCGCGTCGCTGCTCGATGTTGGCGGCATCAAGGTGAGAATGTCGCAAATCAGCGCTGTCAGACTGCCGCCCAGTGCCTAAGGCTTTGCTACAGCCTGTTAATCTTGCTTGATAAGATCCTGGTTTGTGCCAACTAATGCTGCAGCAGCTTTAGCCTTTTCTTAAATGGCGTTGTGTATCGTATGCTTGTTTGCGTATCAAACGAGTGCATCATGTCCCAGCCTTATCGGCCCCGCATTAGCTATGTAATCGGACCCGACGGCAGTCCTCTGACCGTCGTCGACCTTCCTTCACCCTCGACTAGGCGTTGGGTTATCCGGCGCAAGGCCGAAGTCGTCGCTGCTGTTCTCGGCGGACTTCTAAGCCTTGAAGAAGCCTGTGAACGCTACACGCTGACCGTCGAGGAATTCCTTTCCTGGCAGCGTTCGATCGATGAACACGGTCTTGCCGGTCTCAGGGCAACGCGCATTCAGGACTATCGCGCGCACTGATCCATCCCTTCACTGACGCCTTCCCCACCACTTTGTTCCCCGATTTCCGCGCCGATAATCAACATCACGCTCGTTAACCACTTGTTAGTAAACAAGTAGGCATTTTTTGCCGGGTTACGGATTTCACGGTCGCAGATCATTGGCGCCGCCGGAACCGTAACGGGGGGAAAATGCGCATTTGCGGGGCTGCCAGGTGAATCCTCTCATCACGCTCGTCAGAACTCTCGATCCAGCACGCGTGAGCGCGATCGGGGTGGTGGCCGCCCTGGTGCTCGGATTGATGGTGTTTGGCTATATTCGCGCCTAAACTCCTGCCATGCGCCCGCTGTTCACCGATCTGACGTTTGACGATTCATCGGCGATCGTGCGCGAACTCTAAACGCGCAATGTCACCTACGAGCTGCGTGGCGAAGGCGCGGTGATCCTGGTTCCGGCCAATGAGGTCCTGAGCCTGCGCATGGTGCTGGTAGAGAACCGGCTGCCGGCGTGCGGATCCGTCGGATATGAAATCTTCGATTCCGGCGAGGGGTTGGGCGCCACCAGATTCGTTCAGAACCTCAACCACCTGCGCGCGCTTGAAGGCGAGTTGTCGCGCACCATCTGCACCATTGACCGCGTCAGGTTCGCGCATGTGCATCTTGTGCTACCCGAGCGCAAGCTGTTCGAATGCGAGAATGCGGAGCCTTCTGCCTCGATTGCGCTAAAGCTGCGCGGCGCGCTTTCAAGCGGCCAGATCCGTGCGATCCAGCATCTGGTCGCCTCGGCGGTCAAGGATCTCAAACCCGGCCGGGTGTAGGTGGTCAATGATCAGGGAGAACTCCTGGCGAGCGGTGTCGGCGATGATGCCCGGACCTTTGCTTCATCGCTGGAAGAGCGCCTGAAACGACAGGTCAAGACGATCGTCACCAGTGTGGTCGGGCCCGGCAATGCACGAGTTCAGGTGTCGGCCGAAATCGATACCGGCCGCGTCACCAACACCGCCGACATTTTCGATCCTGAGGGACGGGTGTTGCGCTCCAGCCAATCGCGCGAGAAGGAATCCAATTCGCAGGACCAGCGGGGCGCGGATGGCGTCAGCGTTGGAAATGAGCTTCCGGCGCCACCGGCGGCGGTCAGGGCGAGGGCTCGCAGGAGAATGCAACGACCCCTGAAGAGATCACCAACTATGGGATCTCCAGGCGCACGACCAAGGAAATTCACGAGGCCGGCAGCATCAAGCGCCTTTCGGTGGCGGTGCTGGTCGACGGTCTTTACTCGGAGGTACCGCTGGTCAGGCGACCTGCGCGCCGCGCTCAAGCGATCAGATCCAGCAGATTGGGACTTTGGTGCGCACGGCAATCGGGTTCGACAGCGAACGCGGCGACGTCGTTGAGGCGGTCAATCTGCAATTCGCGCCGGATGCAAAGCCGCAGGATTTCGGCGAGGGCGCCAGCGCGGGCATCGGCCTGACCACGACCGATTATCTGAGAATCGTTGAACTGGTGATGCTGGCGCTGATCGGGCTGGTGCTGTTCGTCATCAGACCGCTATTGCGGCGCATTCTGTCACCGGAAGGCAGCCTGCCACCTCAGCTTGCCGCACCCACCGGGCAGTATGACGGCGAAGGGGCGGACCCGGCACTGGCCGGCGAACAGGCGCTTCCAGCGCCTCCGCCGCAGCCAATCGAGCCGCCCAAGGCCAAGGTCGATGAGGTGCTCGATATCGACAAGATCAACGGCGAGGTGCAGGAGAACTCGATCCGCAAGGTCGCCGATCTGGTCAAGGGAAATCTGGATGAAGCGGTGGCGATCATGCGCCAGTGGATGGCGGCGGAAGCACGATAGATGGCTCCACGCACCGCACTCGCCAACGCCCTTGTTTCGCAGCAAGAACACATCAACGGTCTCCCAGAAGGTGGCAATCGTCCTGCTCGCTCTCGGCCCGGAGAACGCCGCGAGAGTTTGGGAACTTCTGGATGATGAGGACATGCGCGTTGAATTCCGCCGCCGCAAATATGACAATTATGGATCACAGTTCACCGATGGCGGCCTGTTTTCCATGATCCTTGCCGAATTCATCCGTGGCACCATCTCCGGCAGCATCTATTGGGACCGTCTTGACCCTGGACACCGGCGCGCGCGCCGCAGCGGCTCGCGCGGTGGCGGCTTCAGGACCGGCGGCGGATTCTGACTTGCCAGACCCGGGCCGGCACGATCCTTTGCGCATTGAAGTGAGATGACGGCCGTTCCAGATCCAAGATCACTGCTTGAGGCGATGTTCCGCGCCGCCGATGCCAGCCCATCTGCCAGACCCGCCACCCGGCCGCACAGTCGTGGTTGGTGCCGGCAAGGCGGCATCGTCCATGGCCGCTGCGCTCGAGGCCCATTGGCCGGGAGAGCTTTCAGGCCTGGTTGTGGTGCCCTACGGGCATGCGACCCGAACGCGCAGCATCGAAGTGCGTGAGGCGCCCATCCGGTTCCCGATGCCGCCGGTGAGGCAGCGGCAAAGGCGACCGTTGAAAGCGTGAGCGGTCTTGAGCCCGATGATCTGGTGATCGTGCTCATATCGGGCGGCGGCTCGGCGCTGCTTTCCCTGCCCGCACCGGGCGTGAGCCTTGACGACAAGCGCGCGCTGACATCCGCACTTCTGGCAAGTGGCTCCCCGATTGGCGCCATCAACACCGTGCGCAAGCACCTGTCGGCGATCAAGGGCGGCAGGCTGGCCCTGGCGACGCATCCGGCGCGCGTCGTCACATTGGCGATTTCAGATGTTCCCGGCGATGATCCGGCGGTGGTGGCGTCGGGCCCGACGATTGCCGATCAGGCCAGTGGGGCCGATGCGCTTGATCTTTTGGCGCGCTACCGGGTTGCGGTGCCAGATCATGTCAGGCGCGTGCTGGACGCTGCCGCGCCCTCTGTTTCCACCGATGCCGGGATGGAGCGCAATGAGTTCTGCTTTGTTGCCACACCGCTCATGGCGCTTGAACAGGCCGCCGACTGCGCCCGCGCCGCCGGCATCACGCCGGTCATTTTGTCCGATGCGATAGAGGGCGAGGCCCGTGAAGTGGCAAAGCCGCTCGTCGCCATGGCGCGCCGTTTGCCCCGCCCTGCATACTGCTTTCGGGCGGGGAGACCACCGTTACCGTGCGCGGCAAGGGACACGGAGGGCGCAATGGAGAATTTGTCCTAGCGCTGGCGCTTGAGCTGGATGGCGCACCGCAGATCCATGCAATTTCCTGCGATCCCGACGGCATTGACGGCAATGCACGCGCCGCCGGCGCCTATGCCGGGCCGAATAGTCTTGCTCGTGCGGGTGAATACGGCCTCGACGCCAGGGCATTACTTGAGGACAATGCCTCTGAACGATTCTTTGCCACCATTGGTGATGCCATCGTCACCGGGCCAACACATACCAATGTGAACGATTTTCGCGCGATTCTGATCCTCGCGATGGAGAAAAGCTGATGCGGCGCTATCGACGGGCGAAGATACTCGCCACCCTGGGCCCGGCAAGTTCCGACAAGGCAGTCATTCGTCAGTTGGTGGAAGCAGGCACCGATGTGTTCCGGCTGAATTTCTCCCACGGAACCAAGGACGATCATCGTGCCCGGTTCGATGTCATTCGCGAGATCGAGACCGAACTTGGCCGCCCGATCGGCATCTTGCAGGATTTGCAGGGCCCGAAAATCCGCGTCGGGCAGATGACCGGCGGTGCTGTGAAGCTGACGCCGGGCGAGGTGGTGCGGTTCGACCTGTCGGATGAACCGGGTGGCAATGGGCGCATTCCGCTGCCCCATCCCGAAGTCATCGAGGCGCTGGTCAAGGACTCCGACATACTGCTCGATGACGGCAGGATCAGGCTCAAGGTCGCCGGTGTGGCGCCCGACCATGTGATGGCCGAAGTGGTGGTCGGCGACACTCTCACCGACCGCAAGGGGCTCAATCTGCCGGGCGTTGAAATTGCGGTGACCGCGCTGACCCCCAAGGATCGTGAGGATCTGGCCTTCGGTCTTGAGTTCGGCGTTGATTGGGTAGCGCTGTCATTCGTCCAGCGCCCGAGTGATGTTCTGGAAGCGCGCGAACTGATCGGCGACAAGGCAGCGATCATGGTCAAAATCGAAAAGCCGCGCGCGCTTGAGACCATCGACCGGATCATCGGGCTGTGCGACGGGCTGATGGTGGCGCGTGGCGATCTCGGCGTTGAAATCCCGCCCGAAGAAGTGCCGGGCCGGCAAAAGGAGCTGGTGCGCGCCTGCCGCCTCGCCGGCAAGCCGGTGGTGGTGGCAACGCAAATGCTGGAATCGATGGTCTCCGCGCCGGCGCCCACCCGCGCTGAAGCCTCCGACGTTGCCACCGCGATCTATGACGGCGCCGATGCGGTTATGTTGTCGGCGGAATCGGCGGCTGGTGACTATCCGGTCGAGTCGGTGGCGATGATGGACCGCATCATTGCCTCCACCGAGGGCCACAAATCCTACCGCCGCTCGATCGAGGCGTTGCAGTCCGAAGTCGAGCCGACCATCCCCCATGCCATCGCTTTTGCCGCCGCGGAGCTCGCATCGCGGATTGAGGCTGACGCCATTGTCACCTTCACCGCCTCTGGCACCACGGCAAGCCGTGTTGCGCGCTCGCGCTCGCCGGTGCCGATCATTTCAGCCACCCCGGAATGGTCCACCGCCCACCGGCTGTCGCTGCTCTGGGGCGTGCACAATGTCTATGTCCCCGACATCACCAACTTTCGCGAGATGGTTGATCAGGCCGAACACACCGCGATCGCCGAGGGTTTTGCCAAGCATGGCAGCCGTCTGGTGGTCACCGCAGGCGTGCCGTTCGGCGCTTCGGGCACCACCAATATCCTGCGCGCAACCGTGATCGGCAGCTAGCGAAACAGGCGCAATGAGCACCTCGAGACCACTATCGCATCAGGTGTTGCGAGGGCTTTTCCGGATTGTGGTTGCCGTGTCGCTGATTGCGGCAGCGGCAACCGGCGCGGTGCTGGCACTGTTTACAGAGCCGGTGTTCTGGCTTCTTGGGTTTCACCCCATCGCTCTGGACTATCTGCACGGGCGCATCTCGCGCGCCGAGCTGGAGCAGGTGGTGATTTTGGGCAAGACCTTCGGGCGTTCCCAGATCGATCATCTGGATGATGTCGGGGCGCTGTTGGGGGAGCTGTTGTGGATCTTTCTGGCCTCAGCCGCGATCATTTCGGCTGCCATGATATTGGCCCGCCGCATGGCGCGGCCCGCCGCCGGTCTTGCCATTGGCAGCCTGGCAATGGCCGTTCTGGTGGTGGTGGCGAGCTATCTCGCATTCGGCTTCCAGACCGTCGGAATCCTGTTCCACCAGATCGTGTTTCCGCAAGGCAACTGGGCGTTTCCCTGGGAGTCGCTGATCATCACGCTTTATGGAACCGAAGTCATGGTGCGCGGCGCGGTATTCGTGATTGGATTGGGGCTGTTTCTGCTTTTTGCCGCCTATTTCATTATCCGCCGCACCATTCCCCGCTCACCGCCTGCCGTGCCCGATCAGAAATGAGCTTACAGGCAAAGGGCGGCGATGCTGGAGTTTGCCAGATCGATCAGGATCACCATGCCGCGGTCAGCCCATAGATAGGTCGCGCCGGCCACCAGCGGCAGCACCATCACAACGGCAATCAGGGCAGGGCGCGAGATCATTGGTTATTCGCTCTATCTGGCCGGCTGGGTCGCGGCACGTTCGACCGGCACTTCCTTGATCGGCCAGTGAAACAATGCCGAGATGATACCAAGTGCGATCGATATCCACCACACTGCGGCATAAGAGCCGAAGGCGTCGTAAATATAACCGCCCATCCAGGCGCCGAGGAACCCTCCTACATGGTGACTGAAATAGACGATGCCGAACAGCATGGACATGTAGCGGGTACCGAACAAGGTCGCTACCAACCCGCTCGTCAACGGCACGGTGCCAAGCCACAACAGGCCCAACACAAAGGAAAAAATCAGCACGGAAGTCTGGCTGATCGGGGCGAGAATGAAGACGAGGAAAACACCCGAGCGTAGTAAATAGTAAAATGTCAGCGCCAGGCGTTTTTCGACCGACTGGCCGATGCGTCCAGCAGCCGCGACGCCGAAAATGTTGGCCAACCCCACCAGTGTCAGCGCCGTTGCGCCGAGCCATGGCTCGAACGCCCGGTCGGCCAGATAGGATGGCAGGTGAGTGGCGACGAAAGTGACATGAAATCCGCACACGAAGAAGCCGGCGGTCAGCAGAATAAATCCGCGGTGATTGAGTGCCTCGACCAGCGCTTCGCGAATCGTCTGCGGCGCCAGCTCCTTTACCGCGCTGGGACTTCCCCTGAGCCCCCAGGCGAGCGGTGCCATCAGGGTTGCGGTTGCCATGAGCACCAGCAGGCTGGCCGACCAGCCCAGATCCTCAAGCAGCAGATGCGCGTAAGGCAGCGCTGCAAACTGGCCGATCGACCCGCCCATGCTGGCAAAGCCGAGTGCAACGCTGCGCTTTTCCGGAGGTGTCGCCCGGCCGACGGCGCCGAGCACGACGGTAAATCCAAGACCGGACATACCAATTCCCAACAATCCACCCGCGACAATGAGATCAGTCTCTCCGCCCGCTGTTGCGATCAGCGCGATCCCGCCGCAGTAAAACAGCGTTCCTCCCACCGCCACGCGGGCCGGGCCGAACTTGTCGGCAAGCGCACCTGCGAAGGGCGCAAGGCCGCCCCAGATCAAATTGACGATCCCGATAGTGAGTGCAAACACCTCGCGGCCGAGAGAGAGGTCCTGGCTGATCGGCATCAGAAACAGCCCCAGTGACTGACGCACACCGACCGATATCCCGATGATCGCGCCACCGCACAGAATAATCGTCCACAATCGGTTCATGGGCCTTGCTGCGTTCTGAGAAAAGCCTTTGGCGGCCTGGCCGACCACCGGCCCTGTGGTGCGATATCACTTCGCACAGCACCCGAAATAGCACTACATTGGGGGCTGGTCACGAATTGAGTGGTGTTGAAAACCGATGAGCGATGACGGTCGGCCCGTTGGACAAGGGCCAGGAACAAAAGATCTGAGGTCCGCGATCAGGCGCGCGCGGCTCAGCGAGGCCGAACGCAGCGACGTGATTATCGATCTGCGCGCCGCCGAGCTTGCCCGCCTGGAGTTGCTTGCCGAGGAACTGGAGCCGGTGATCGAACAGCTGCCGCCCGGCAGCGAGCTGATCGACTGCCAGATCGTTCCCGGCCACCAGCCGCGCCTGTGGATCGACATGCTGGGTTATGTGCAAATGGCGTGCGACAAGCATGGGTATGAACTTGTCAGTGAAACCCGCGAGGGCAGCCAGACCCTGTTTCACAGCGAGGATGTCGCGCCCATGGCCGGAAAGGTCACCGACTACATTGCCCACCGGCTGATTGAGCGCGACCGGCTGGCGGCGCGAAACAGCGTTCCGTTCGGTTTGCAGGCGCCTGAACTGGACGAACCAGCGCCGCGGGCACCGCAAACGCTGGCCGCTCCATCTCCCGGCCGGCGACCTGGCAAAACGCCAGACAGCGCCGCCGTGGCCACCGCGCCACAATCAAGCGCTGTGGCTGAAGCCGGGTTCTGGCGCTTGGCCTTCGCATTCATGCTGGGCTTGGTTGCCGGCGTTGTCGGGCTGCTCGTTCTGGGGCTGATCGTGACTGGTTAATGCCCGGCAAAAATTCATGTAACAATTTGTAACACCATTTGATTTGGCCATCGCGGAAAGCCTTGCTAAGTATGATTCGAGCGCAGTGACCCGAGGGGCCCGAGGGGGGTTGGTCGATCAACGGTCCGGCGCCCGAACCTTAATTTGGGGGTGTTCGCTTTTTCAGCGAACCGGTTCGGGGGCCGGGCCGTAGTTTTTTAGCCCGCGCCTGCAATCCCGGCAAAACGCCCTTCTGAACAAACCAATTGGACACCCTGCAGACCCCTGTCTGCTGCCCGGAATCGGGTGACGAGAGCGCATTTACGGCCGCGATGCGGGTCGGCCCTTTGCCTGGGTTGTGGTTCGGGATTCGGTTTCGCCGGGGCCGGGCTATGCCACGGCGCCTTTGCGTTCCCGGAACAGGAGCCGTTTCATGTTGAATGCGATGTTGGCCATGCCGATCCTAGCCCTCGCCCGGTCGAAGCCGATGGTGCGGACGAAGAGCCCCATTCGTGCCTTCATCCCGGCGAAGGGATGTTCGATCGCGGATCGGACCTTCGACCCTACGGCATTGGCCCTCTCGTGATGCACGGGCATCGGCTTGCCGGGCGGGCGGCAGAAATGGACCTTCGGGGTCAGCCCGGCCCGGGCGATTTTCTTCTCGTTGTTCTGCGACCGATACGTCGTGTCCGCCCGCTACGCGTCCGTCATGCCGGGCGGCGTCGGTGACGATCCATGTCCGGACGAAGCCGTGGCGCCGGTCGGCATTGATATGAGATTTGCAGCCGAACACCGGCGTGGCGATTGCGCCCATCGCCGTGCCCGTCCGGGCGCGTCTTCCTGCGCCCTCGCTTGAGCGTCCAACGCGCGTCGCGATCCTTTTGCGCCGGTTTCCGGGGATTGGCCTGCCAATCAGGCGGGATGCCCCCCGTTTCCATACCTCTATGCCCTTGACGATCTCCTTCCCGGCATCGGTCATGCGCTGGCGCGGGGCCGCCACGATGGTGGCATCGACGATCTGCCCGCCCATGGCGGGATATCCGGGCGAGATATCCGGCGTCCTCAAGATGCGCGTCGAACCGGGCGAAGAGTTTCTCCACCGCGCCGGTCCGCACCAGGGCTTCCCGGAACCGCCGGATGGTCGTCTCGTCCGGCGCCCGCGCGCCGTCATCGAGGCTGAGGAAACGGCCAAAGGTGCGCCGGTCCATGATGTGGAACGCCGCCTGCGCATCCGACAGACCTTAGAGCGCCTGGATCACCGGCACCTTGAACATGAGGACCGGGTCCATCGGCGGGCGCCCGCCCTGCCTGCCCCCGCCCTGCCTGCCATCGGAACGATCAAGCGTCGCATCCAGCTCTTGCCGGCAACTCTGGCCGGAAGAGCTCGAAGTCGATAACCCCGGCAGGCCGCTCCAGCGGATCTCCTGCCTTCGATAACGCCGCGTAGCGCTCATCCGGATCGAACAACCCGCGCTGTGCAGCCATCCTACCCTCCGTCGCCGATATCCCCACGGAATCACGCCAACACGCTCAAAGCCAGGGGGGTCAGGGCGTCCAATTGTGTAGGCCCTGTTTGATGGGGCCCGTCGGTGTGCGGCCATTGGCATGCGCATGGCGCGGCAGCCCGCTTGGCGGCGTTGCGTGCTGTTGGTGAAGCTTGCCGACCCGGTATACCGACAATGGCAGCCGCGATTCACGCGCCGCCCCGTGAAATTCCTGGAGCGCGTATTTCCTAGAGCGTATAGGCCCGCGCCGCGGCGATCACGCGTCCGCCCTGCCACATTTCCGGCAAGGCGGCGCTTTCGGTGAAAGCAGCATCGGTAAAACCGCGCCCCGTCGCCTTGAGAGAGCGGGAGGTGATTTCCAGCAAACTTTCCTGCCCGGCGCCGCCAATATCGTAGAGATTGTAGGCGGCACTGGGGCGGTTTTCCTGAAACACCAGCGAAGCTGAAGGAACGCCGAGCACCGGGATGATGCCTTTGGGGCCTTCCAGATAGCGCACCGAGCGGCGATGCAGATGACCATGCAGCACCAGTTCAGCGCCATTGGTCTTGAGTACCGCCTGCAGCGCCTTGTCGTCGAGCAGTTGATTCCAGCGCGCCGCCGAGGCCGAGACCGGTGGATGGTGGATCATGACGATGCGGTACAGGTCGTCTTTCGCCAGCCTGCGCAAAATCACGCCGAGCCGTTCGATCTGGCTGCGGCCGAGCTTGCCATAGGCCATCATCGGCAGCGATGGCACCGCCGAGGAAAGACCGATAATGGACACCCCTTCGCGCACCCGCACGAAAGGGAACGAGCCTTCACTGCCGGCGAACCAGTCGCGCGTCGCCGGATCGCCGGTCATGAAGTCGCGCCATTGTCCGATCGAACGCTTGAACGGTACGCGCGCATAGGCATCGTGATTGCCGGGCACAACCGAAATGCGCTCGGGCCGGCCAAGCGCTGCCAGCCAGTCCGCCGCCGCATCGAACTCGCCCGGCAGAGCCAGATTGATCAGATCTCCGGTGATAACGATGTGGTCTGCGTTCTGCGTTGCCAGATCGTCCATCAGCCGGTTGAGAATGCGCCGCTGATGATGACGCCGCCGCCTCAAGCGCCAATTCACGTATCCGACAGCGCGCTTGCCCGCGAACTCGCGCCACGTTGGAGCAATATTGAAATCCAAATGCAGATCTGAAATATGGGCAATTCTGAACATAGGTCTTTGCGCCCTTCAGCCAGTCATGATTCTAATCTAACCTAGAACGAATGTAACACTAACAGGACAACAGTTGTGTTGCATATATATGACAATTGGACACCCTGCAGACCCCTGTCTGCTGCCTGGAATCGGGTGACGAGAGCGCATTTGCGGCCGCGATGTGGGTCGGCCCTTTGCCTGGGTTGTGTGGTTCGGGATCTGGTTTCGCCGGGGCCGGGCTATGACACGGCGCCTTTGCGCTCCCGGAACAGGAGCCGTTTCATGTTGACTTCGATATTGGCCATGCCGCTCCTGGCCCTCGCCCGGTCGATGCCGATGGTGCGGACGAAGAGCCCCGTTCGTGCCTTCATCCCGGCGAAGGGATGTTCGATCGCGGATCGGACCTTCGAACCTGCGGCATTGGCCCTCTCGTGATGCACGGGCATCGGCTTGCTGGGCGGCGTCGGTGACGATCCATGTCCGGACGAAGCCGTGGCGCCGGTCGGCATTGATATGGGATTTGCAGCCGAACACCGGCGTGGCGATTGCGCCCATCGCCGTGCCGTCCGGGCGCGTCTTCCTGCGCCCTCGCTTGAGCGTCCAACGCGCGTCGCGATCCTTTTGCGCCGGTTTCCGGGGATTGGCCTGCCAATCAGGCGGGATGCCCCCGCCCTTGACGATCTCCTTCCCGGCATCGGTCATGCGCCGCCCCGATGACGGCATCGACGATCTGCCCGCCCATGGCGGGATATCCGGGCGAGATATCCGGCGTCCTCAAGATGCGCGTCGAACCGGGCGAAGAGTTTCTCCACCGCGCCGGTCCGCACCAGGGCTTCCCGGAACCGCCGGATGGTCGTCTCGGCCGGCGCCCGCGCGCCGTCATCGAGGCTGAGGAAACGGCCAAAGCTGCACCGGTCCATGATTTGCAACGCCGCCTGCGCATCCGACAGACCGTAGAGTGCCTGGATCACCGGCACCTTGACATGAGGACCGGGTCCATCGGCGGGCGCCCGCCCTGCCTGCCATCGGAACGATCAAGCGTCGCATCCAACTCCGGCCGGCAACTCTGGCCGAAAGAGCTCGAAGTCGATAACCCCGGCAAGCCGCTCCAGTGGATCTCCCGCCTTCGATAACGCCGCGTAGCGCTCATCCGGATCGAACAACCCGCGCTGTGCAGCCATCGTACCCTCCGTCGCCGATATCCCCACGGAATCACGCCAACACGCTCAAAGCCAAGGGGGTCAGGTTGTCCATGTGCATAGGCACGAAAAGACGTTTTGGCAAAAACAATTACCGCCCGTGAACTCTGTGGATAAGGGTGGGCCGGTCAGTGCTGGAACGCACAAGCGTCAATGTCGCGTTTTTCGAAATAGCGCTGATGATACTCTTCCGCCCGCCAGAATGCTGTCGCCGGAGTAATTTCGGTAGCAATCGGCCTTGAAAGACTGCCCGACGCATCAAGTGCATTTTTTGATGATTGTGCCAGTTCTTTCTGTTCTTCCTCGCAGGTGAAGATCGCCGAGCGATACTGGGTGCCGATATCAGGTCCTTGGCGGTTCATCTGAGTGGGGTCGTGCGATGCCCAGAAAGTTGCGAGCAGAGTTTCATATGAGACCACTTGCGGATCGAATGTCACCTCCACAACTTCGGCGTGACCTGTCTGGCCGGTGCACACCTGCTCATAGGTGGGATGGTCGGTCAGGCCGCCGGAATATCCGACCGACACATCACTCACACCTTCAATTTGGCGGAATGCGGCTTCAATGCCCCAAAAACACCCCGCTCCAAACATTGCCTTGGCCATAATCACTCCATTGTCAGTTTGCACCTCACATCTTTGGAATGTAGGGTGCCCCGGTCGCCAGCGCCACACCCCTTGGTCACGCCAAGTTAGATTCCAGTGAGCCCGGAATTGCTATAGGCTTTTTTCAACGCATATTGACCGGGGAGCCCCAGTTTGAGCATTGCCGAGCGCCAGCGCGGGCGGTTTTCACTGTTTACCGGTGGAACATCGGCTCAGCGCCTACGCCTCATTTCGGGGCTTATCTTGTTCAGCTTCGTGCTGACCCATTTCCTCAATCATGCACTGGGCCTCATCTCGCTTGATGCCATGGAGTGGGCGCAGAGCTGGCGGCGCGGCTTCTGGCGCAGTGCGCCCGGGACGCTGGCGCTCTACGGCGCACTGCTGGTCCACGTCACGATGGCGCTTGCCCGCATCATCACGCGGCGTACATGGCGCATGGCGCCCTGGGAGGCATTTCAGCTGTTGCTCGGGCTCGCCATTCCCTATCAGTTGATGGTTCATGTGCTGGCGACGCGCGGCATGCACCAGCAGTTCGGTTTCGACGACACCTACGCCAACGAGCTGGCATTGCTGTGGCCGGGGGCGGCGCTGGCTCAGACCGTCCTGTTGTTTCTGGTCTGGACCCATGCGGTGATCGGCATTCATTTCTGGCTGAGGATCAGACCCTGGTACCGGCGAATGTTCCTGCCGTTGTTTGCGCTGGCGGTCCTGATCCCGGTTGTCTCCACCGCCGGCTGGATTGTCGCCGCCCGCCAAGTGGTGGCATTTATACAGACCACCGCGCCGGCGTCCGAACAGGTCGCCGCCTTTTTCATGCAAGTCGATACCGGCACCAAGGCGATCTTCGCCCTTCTTGGCGCTCTTGCGCTGGCGGTTGTGGTGCCGCGCTTGCTTGAGCGTGTCCGTCCGCGCATCGCCGTCAACTATCCCGGCGGGCGCGATTTCAAGGTGGTGCCCGGTCCGACCCTGCTTGAGATTTCGCGCATGTTTGGCATTCCCCATGCCGCCGTTTGCGGCGGACGCGCGCGGTGTTCGACCTGCCGCGTGGAAATCCTTTCAGGCAGGGAACTGCTCGAGCCGCCATCTCCAGCCGAACAATCGGTGCTGGAACGCATCAGTGCCGAGGAGCACACCCGCCTTGCCTGCCAGATCAAGCCGCGCGCCGATATTTCGATCCAGCCGCTGGTGGCCGCGCGCGAGGCAGAGCTTTCGACAGGTCAATTGCGCGATGCCTATCATTGGGGCATAGAGCGCCCGGTCGCCATCATGTTTGTCGATATGCGCGATTTCACCGGATTTGCCGAAACGCGCCTGCCATTTGACGTGGTGTTCGTGCTCAACCGTTATCTGGGTCTGGTCGCCGATGCAATCACCGAAAATGGCGGCCAGATCGACAAGTTTATCGGCGACGGGGTGATGGCGATTTTCGGCATGAGCGAAGGCCACAAGGTTGGAAGCGTGCAGGCGCTGCACGCCATCGACGCGATTGGCGCGGCGGTCGAGGCGCTCAATCGCGAGCTTGGTTCGAGCCTAGAGACGCCGATCAGGATCGGCGTTGGCGTTCATGCCGGACCTGCCATTCTTGGCCGCATCGGCGCCGCTGCGTCCGAACGCGAAGGCGCACCCCAGTCGATCACCGCGCTTGGCGACACGGTCAATGCCGCTGCGCGGCTGGAGACCGCCACCAAGGAGCTTTCGGCGGTCGCCGTCATCTCGCACGCGGTGGTGCATGCTTCCGGCTTGAAGCTCGATGGCGGCGCGGTGCACGAAATTACCGTCAAGGGGCGCGGCCAGCCCCTCAAAGTTCAGGCGTTCGCCGATTTTGCATCGTTCAGCACGGCGCTGGAGGGCAGCGCTGCCCGGTAAATCCGCGCCCTTCAGGGCCCTTCAGGCTTTCGCGTCCATGCGGCACATCGAAATCAAGCTCCGGCCCGATCGGCACGATACCGGTCGGATTGATCGATTTGTGGCTGGCGTAATAGTGCTGCTTGGTGTGCTCGACGAACACAGTGCTGGCGACACCGGGAAACTGATAGAGTTCGCGCATATAGCCTGAAAGAATGGGATAGTCGGCGATGCGGCGCAGATTGCATTTGAAATGGCCGTGATAGACCGCATCGAACCGCAGCAATGTCGGTAGAAAGCGCCAGTCAGATTCGGTAATCACATCGCCCGCCAGATAGCGCTGGCGCGACAGGCGCTCCTCAAATCCGTCAAGCGTTTCAAACAGCGCCGTTACCGCTTCTTCATAAGCTTCCTGCATGGTGGCAAAGCCTGAGCGGTAAACGCCGTTGTTGATGTTGCGGTAGATGAACTCGTTGACCTCGTCGATCTCGCCGCGCAGCGCCTCGGGGTAATAGTCGTCGGGCCGTGCGCCGAGGCCGTCAAAGGCCGAGTTGAACATGCGGATGATTTCAGACGATTCATTATTGACGATGGTTTGGGTCTCCCGGTCCCACAAGGTAGGCACCGTAACCCGGCCCTCATAAGCCGGATCGGCCTTGAGATAGACCTCATAGAGCCGCGAGGCGCCGTTGACACTGTCGGGGATCACATTGTCGCCAGGCTCGAAGGTCCACCCTTCAGAGGCCATTACCGGATTGACGGCGGAGATCGAGATCATCTCCTCCAGCCCCTTGATGGCGCGGAAGATCAAGGCCCGATGGGCCCACGGGCACGCCCATGACACATAAAGATGATAGCGCCCGGATTCGGCCTTGAACCCGCCGGTACCGCTGGGTCCCGGGCTGCCGTCCGACGTGATCCAGCTACGGTAGGTTGAGGGTTTGCGCCGATAGCGCCCGCCGGTCGATTTGGTGTCGTGCCATTTGTCGACCCACTGGCCGCCTTGCAGAAATCCCATCCCAGTCTCCTTTTTCACCTACATATGCGCTAGCACGCGCCCAGTGCAATGACAGCATGGCGAGATGACGCTTGACCTGTCCACGGAATTGCCGATTGTCAGAAAATATCAACCGACATTCCCCGATTAGAACGCCGTTTCGATCATGCTGCCGCTGTATTGCGTACGGATCAATCCTCTTGGGCAGGCTGTGTCGTGGTTCGGACATCCGGTTCGTGAACGGGCGCGATTTATCGCTGCTGCAACGGGCTTGAACTGGAAGTCGGTCTGAACGGCACCCGCCGGGTCAGACCCGTCGAGCCACTTCCCCCCGGGTTTGATCGCCGACACCGTCATGCCGGTACCGGGGGCGCACGGAGCCGTTGGATGGCCGCAGGGATGCGGGTGAACAGAGCGCCGCCGACAGCCGCCTCGGCCGGTTGGAACATGATGGATCGGGGCGTGGCGGACGATCCGCGCTCCGATCCTGATTAGGCGGGTCCGCAGGCCGGTCGGCCGTCTCCTCCGGCAGATCGGCGCCCTGCAGCAAGACACCGGGATTGCAGGCCGATGCATGAAGCTGAAGCCGCACCTCGTTCCGCGCCATGCCCTTGCAGGAAAGACGCGTCCGATTGACCGCCTGCCTGCCTCGACATGCCGTTCGGCGGTGCCGCGCTGGTTGTAGAACCGAATGATCCGGTCCGGCTCCATCGGCGGGTTGGTGACCACGAAGCCGATCTTTGGGAAGCCTATCTTCAGGAACAAGTCACCCGGATGCCGCTCGACCTCGGCGACGACCCGCCGTGGTTTGTCCCGTGACGCGGCCCCGATACGCGAAGTCGCCGCAGATGCGCCACACATGGGTCGGCGGGCGCCCCGCGGGGCGCTTGAGCACAGGCGCAATCCTGCTTTCCGGAACAGCGATCTTCCCGGGCCGGATGGCGCAGGAACAGCCCTCCGCCTCCGGCGTCTTGTAGAGCTCCGGGACGGCAAAAGCGGCATCGGCCCGGAAGAACCGCATCAGCTCACGATCCGCATATCGCGCCAACACCGGCTTGAGCCCGATCAATCCCCCGATCGCCCAAAGACCGGCTGCCGCACCCGACTGTCGAAACCGAGCCTGATATCACCCGTTTCGCCTGCACCCTGCGGGTGATCCGCCCCCTGCAGCCCACACAACATCCTGAAATGTAACATGTTACCGGCTGTCACAGGCGCGAACGTCACGTTACTTTGGAAATGTGGGGTTAATGCAAAGCTGAGGTATGAATGTCTGAACCGGGAAATCTTCACCACACTCACTCAGGCGCAGATCCTGATCAAGCAGTGGCGGCGCTTCTACAACACCGAGAGGCCACACTCGTCGCCGGGCTATCGCCCACCTGCACCTGAAACGTATTGCCGAGGAGGCCGACAATCCCATACGCTGCATCCCTGATCGGCCGAACTGCCGATTGGACGATGGTCGGATTCCAACTCAAAGGCCGGATCACCAAAAAGATCCCGCAGACCCAGCATCAGGTATTCATGGACTCAAAGAAATCGTCATTGGATTTGGTCTGACTTAGTTTGTCGAGCAGAAACTCGATCGCATCGACAGTTCCCATCGGATTGAGAATTCGGCGCAGTACAAACATCTTTTTCAAGATCGGCACCGGAACCAACAATTCTTCCTTGCGGGTACCGGAACGCAGAATATCCATTGACGGGAACACGCGCTTGTCGGCGACCTTGCGGTCGAGAATAATTTCGGAGTTACCGGTTCCCTTAAACTCTTCAAAAATTACTTCGTCCATGCGACTGCCGGTATCGATCAGGGCCGTTGAGATGATGGTCAGCGATCCCCCTTCCTCAATGTTGCGCGCCGCACCGAAAATCCTTTTCGGCCGTTGCAGCGCATTGGCATCCACACCACCGGTCAACACCTTGCCCGATGATGGCACCACGGTGTTGTAGGCACGACCAAGCCTTGTGATCGAATCTAGGAGAATCACCACATCGCGCCCGTGCTCGACCAACCGCTTGGCTTTTTCGATCACCATTTCAGCCACCTGGACATGACGCACTGCTGGTTCGTCAAAAGTGGATGACACAACCTCGCCCTTCACCGAGCGCCGCATATCGGTCACTTCCTCCGGCCGCTCGTCGATCAGCAGCACAATCAGATAGCATTCAGGATGATTAGCGGTTATCGAATGCGCGATGTTCTGCAACAGAACCGTCTTACCAGTGCGTGGTGGCGCAACGATTAGCCCACGCTGGCCCTTGCCGAGTGGCGCAACAATGTCGATGACCCGCGCGCTCTTGTCTTTCAAGGTTGGATCATCGACTTCCATATTGAGCGGCGAATCTGGGTATAGAGGTGTCAGATTGTCGAAATGGATCTTGTGTCGAGCCGCTTCCGGATCCTCAAAATTGATTGAGTTCACCTTTAACAGGGCAAAATACCGCTCACCCTCTTTCGGGCTTCTGATCTCGCCCTCGACGGTATCGCCGGTGCGCAACGAAAATCGTCTTATTTGACTGGGACTGACATAAATATCATCCGGTCCCGGCAGATAATTGGCATCCGGCGAGCGCAAGAATCCAAATCCGTCTTGCAGAACTTCGACCACACCCTCGCCGACAATTGTCACATCCCGTTCCGCCAGTCGCTTCAGAATTGCAAACATCAATTCCTGTTTTCTGAGCGTACTGGCGTTGTCGATTTCATGCTCTTCAGCAAAGGCAAGCAGCTCCGTCGGCGACTTGTCTTTAAGCTCCTGGAGCTTGATTTGCGTACCTGCTTCAAGCTGGCGGCTTTCAGAAACCGGCGGGGCGAGTTCAGTGGTGGACATGGAGTACACTCTTATATTAAACGGCGAATGGTGCGCGATCGACACCGGATCCTGTTTTCGGGGGAATGGCTATGACAGGGATCTTGGACAGGCGCGAATTTTCGCAATCATTCTGTCCAGAATCATATTTGAATTCGCGCTCACTATATCAAATCAATCACGAAAACAAAAGACCCGTTAAAACGGTCTGACCACAACGAGCACCACGACCATGATCATGATGACAGTCGGCACTTCATTGAAAAACCGGTAAAATCGAGCGCTGTGCTGGTTTCGACCCTCAGCAAAAGCACGCATGCAGCCAGTGTAAAATCCATGCAAACCGGTCAGACCGAATATCAGAACGAACTTTGCATGGAACCAATAATCGCCGCTCCAATCTATGATGCTTGGGGTCACAGCCAAGGTAAGCCCAAACACCCAGGTTGCGATCATCGCCGGTGTCATTATAGCCTTTGCCAAACGCCGTTCCATTACCTTGAACAGCGTTGATTCCGGCCCGTCCACCACCACACCCGCATGATAGACAAACAATCGCGGAAGATAAAGCATAGCTGCCATCCAAGCAACCATTGATATGATATGCAGCGCCTTTATCCACGGATAGGCATCCGAGAGAAATTCCATTCACTCAATCTCCAAAAGCCCGAATCAGGTTCAAAGTCAGACCTTTCCCTTCACCAGTTTCATCAACTGCTCGACGTTCTCAAGAGGCGTATTTTTGCCTATTCCATGGCCGAGATTGAACACGTAGGGCCCCTGTCCATAATTTTCGACCGCCTGTGCCACCGCTCGGTCAAGCGCAATATCACCAACTTCCAGAGCCACCGGATCAACATTGCCCTGAACAGGTAACTCTGCCTGTAGTTCACGTCCCAGATTTCTTGAAACCTGTGTATCGAGTGCAACTGCATCAACCCCCGTCTCAGCAACAAAACGCCTGTAGAGACTACCTGCACCACGAGGAAATCCAACGATCGGAATTTCGGGAACCTTAGAACGAACGCCGTCCACAATGCGACGCGTCGGCTCTATAACCCACCGCTGGAATTCCGTTTCCGGCAAAACCCCAGCCCAGCTATCGAAAATTTTCAGGACATCAGCACCAGCTTGCGCCTGCGCAACCAGATAACGCACCGACACATCACACAGCATGTCAATCAGTGTCTGAAACCCTTCAGCATCACGATAGGCCGTGGCCCTTACCTGTAAATGATCGCCTGATGCCCGGCCCGCAACCATATATGTGGCAACCGTCCACGCACCTCCGCAAAATCCGATCACTGCAACTGATGGATCAAGCCTTGAGCGAACCAGTTTCACTGTTTCCGGTATGGTGGCGAGGGCATCGTTGGCACCGGACTGATCAAGAACTCCAAACCCCACCTCACCAAGAGCTGGTTCCAGGATCGGACCATGTCCTTCATCAAAGCGTAGTGACTGACCAATTGCCGCAGCAATCAGAAGGATATCGGCAAAGATGATCGCTGCATCGAATCCATATCTTTCAATCGGTTGTATGGTCACCTTGGCGGCAAGTTTCGAATTATGACAAAGATTCAGAAAACTTCCGGCGCATTCACGTACCTTCCGGTATTCTGGCAAATATCGACCTGCTTGCCTCATCAACCAAATTGGCGGTGGCCACATCCGCTCACCACGAAGCGCTTGAACAATACGCGGTGTTGTCATGACATCTTTATCCAAGCGTCCATATGCCCTTACTACAATTTATTAAGAATCTATGTTGTTGTAGTTGTTAGTCTGGGGAATGCGGGATTTGTCGCCAATTCACAAGATGCTCATGTTTTCCTCACACCCAAAACGTATGGTACCAACAATCACTGAACATGTGTGAATATCAGGGATCAGGGTCCGGCCCAATGACCGCCTTCCCGATTTGATCTGAGGATGGTTCATTGCCTCCGATGAGGAGGTAACGAGATGTATGATTTCTTCCGGTTTTCCGATTCTCAGCGGGCTCGGATCGCGCCGCTTCGTCCGCCGGGCCGAGCGCGGTATATGGGAAGGTATCTTCAGCGCTCCGGTAGGCGCTGAGGATACGCCTGACTGGCTGCCTGGGCAGGATGGCCGGTGTGTCGGCCTGAACAGGGTCAAGCGCATCCGGCGAGGTGAAGGGCTGAAGGTTCCGATCAGGCAACCCGAGAGACGCCGACTGTGGCTGAACGATGGATCATGCATCCGTCTTTGCCCGACGGCGAAAAACCAATGTCCGGACTTATGACTTCGTGACGGATTGCACCCATGACGGCAAAGCATTCCGCATGCTTGTGGTCATCGATGAGCACACCCGTGAGTGCCCGGCCATCCATGTCCGGCGCAAGCTCGACAGCCGGGACGTGCTGCATTGTCCCGGACAAGCTGTTTGTCCGGCACGGTGCACCCGAGCACATTCGTTCAGACAATGGCGCTCAGACAATGGCCCTGAGTTCGTTGCCACCGCGGTGCGTGACTGGCTTGCCGGGCTCAACGTCAAGACGCTCTACATCGAGCCGGGCAGCCCATGGGAGAACGGCTATTGTGAGAGCTTTGATGGAAAGCCGAGGGATGAATGTCTGAACCGGGAGATCTTCACCACACTCACCCAGGCGCAGATCCTGATCGAGCAGTGGCGGCGCTTCTACAACACCGAGAGGCCACACTCGTCGCCGGGCTCTCGCCCACCTGCACCTGAAACGTATTGCCGAGGAGGCCGACAATCCCATACGCTGCAACTCTGATCGGCCGAACCGCCGATTGGACCGTGGTCGGATTCCAACTCAAAGGCCGGATCACCAAAAAGGCCCCGCACAATGATCGACAGCAATGCTTTTAAAATGCGGATGTTTTGTGGGAAAAATCCGGCCATACCAGTTTTTCCCCAACTGTGGATTGGACATTGGATTTTGAGCATTCTGTGGACGCAATTATGGATGAAATCACCTGATCGGTTTTACCGCGTAGAAAGCTCGCTGTTGTCCAATTTTGTTCCGTACCCATCCACATGAATGACCCGCACGGTAATTTTTTTCACTTGCACCTGGTGTCTGATGCAACCGGCGAAACACTCAACGCGGTGTCCAAATCAGTTACTGTGCAATACCGTGATGTAACTCCGGTCGAGCATGTCTATCCGCTGGTCCGCAACCGCAAGCAGCTCGACCGAGTCCTTCAGGCAATCGAAAACGAACCAGGTATCGTCATGTTCACACTTGTCGATTCCACAATTCGCCGCGTCTTGGAAGAATCCTGCATGCGTCTTAGAACTCCTGCGGTAGCAGTACTCGATCCCGTGCATGCCGCTGTCAGAAGTTACCTCGGTGCAGAGTGGTCGCCCCTTGTAGGCGCTCAGCACTTGCTAGACACCGAGTACTTTGAGCGCATCGAGGCACTCAATTTCACCATGATGCATGACGATGGGCAGATTCAGCAGGGGTTGGAAAATGCCGATGTCGTTCTTGTCGGTGTCAGCCGAACCTCCAAAACTCCGACCAGCATTTATCTTGCCAATCGCGGTATCAAGACCGCTAACATTCCATTTGTTATCGGTATCCCCTTGCCGCCACAACTTGAAACGCTCACTCGCCCGTTGGTCGTCGGCCTTGTTGCAAGCCCTGAACGCATTGTCCAAATCCGCAGAAATCGCTTACTTGCCCTAAATGCCGACAGCAATACCGACTATGTAGACAAACAATCGGTAACCGAGGAAATCACTGCCGCCAAACGTCTTTTTTCCCGGCACCACTGGCACGTCATCGATGTCACCAGACGTTCGATTGAGGAAACCGCGGCTGCAATCATGGATTTGAGGCGTTCAAAAGCACTAGCCTAGGGGCATCGCAATGCGGATCATTTTGGCTTCGGCAAGCGATGTGAGGGCACGCATGCTCAAAGATGCTGGCCTCGATTTTGAGGTCATCCCGCCAAATGTTGACGAGTCCGGCATCCGAGCAACCCTATCTTCCTCCAGCCACGAAGATCTTGTCGCGGTCGCGCAAAATCTGGCCAGCGTTAAATCGAAAGCAATCTCTGAACTCCATCCCGATGCAATGGTAATCGGCGCAGATCAGGTGTTGATTTTCGACGGCGAAATTCTCACCAAACCGGAAGACCTGAATGTGGCGCGCAATCAGCTTGTTCGGCTTCGAACAAACGATCACATGCTGGTCAGTGCAGTAGCCTGTGCATGTAGCAGGGAGGTCCAGTGGCAGACCATACGCACGGCCCGGCTTTTGATGCGCAACTTCTCCGCTGATTTCCTGGATACTTACCTTGATGCTATGGGAAAGCGCGTGACAACAACGGTGGGGGGCTATGAAATCGAAGGACGTGGCATTCAACTTTTTTCTGAAATCGAAGGTGATCTATTCACGATTCAAGGCTTGCCACTAATGGAGCTGCTGGCATTCCTGCGTTCGCGTGATCTGATTGTGAAATAGATGCCATGACTAAGACCGGCCTTTTCAAGTGATCACTATCGGCCTCACGGGCTCGATCGGGACGGGAAAATCTACTGTCGCCAACATGTTCCGCGACCTCGGAATTCCAGTATTTGATGCAGATGGTGAAGTTCATCGCCTTTATGGCCGAGGCGGCGCTGCCGTCGCACCGATCAATGACCATTTTCCAGGTGTCGTTAAAAACGGTGCCATCGATCGCCATGCATTGGCCCGTGCGGTGACAGATGATGCGACAGCACTGGAAGCACTTGAAGTGATCGTCCATCCGCTGGTGCGCGAAGGGGAGGCGGCATTTCTGCAGTGTACTCGTGCAAAAAACGCCAGATTTGTGGTACTGGAGATCCAGCTTTTGTTTGAAACAGGCAGCGAGGCTCGCGTTGACGTTGTCGTTGTGGTTTCTGCCCCAGCCGATATTCAGCGACAACGTGTGCTTACCAGGCCGGGCATGAGCGAAGACAAATTCAAGGCCCTGATGGCTCGACAGATCCCTGATGATGAAAAACGCGCTCGTGCGGACTTTGTCATCGATACCGGAACGAGTCTTGATAAGACAAGGCATGCCGTTCGTGCGATTGTAGAAAAACTCGATACCGCAATAGCCGATAGCGGAGAACAACACCGTGCGTGAAATCGTGCTTGATACTGAGACCACTGGGCTTGACGTGAAGACCGGAGATCGGCTAGTTGAAATCGCAGGGCTTGAAATTGTGAACCATCTCGCCACCGGGAAAATCTACCATCAATATATCAATCCCGAGCGCGACATGCCCAACGGAGCTTTCGCCATTCACGGTTTGTCCGAGAAGTTTCTTGCTGACAAACCTGTTTTTGCCGACATCGCCAGAGGATTTTTGGACTTTATTGGCGATTCATGCTTGGTCATTCACAATGCCGCTTTTGATATTGACTTCCTCAATCATGAACTGGCGCAGGTGGATCGCTGCGCTGGGATCTCGATTGCAACCAATCGCGTGGTCGACACGCTGGAACTGGCGCGGCGCAAGAACCCGTTTGGCCCCAACAGTCTCGACGCACTTTGCCGGCGCTACAACGTCGATAATTCCTCGCGCACCCTGCATGGGGCGCTGCTCGACTGCGAGCTGTTAGCCGAGGTTTATCTGGAGCTCATCGGAGGCCGTCAGCCGGTTTTGGATCTCGATGCCGACCATGAAACCAGCAAGGTCGAGACCGTCAGAGGACAGGCTGAGCCACGGCCTGAGCCCCTGGAACCACGCCTGAGCGCTAACGACATGGCCGCCCACAGCAATTTCGTTGAATCCCTAGGTCCTGAAGCTCTGTGGCGACAGTATGGGGTTGGGGCGACACCGAGTGAAAGTGAGTAGTCCCGGGGCCAGTGAACTGGCGCCGGAGTGGTACGTAGCTATTTAACCTTGAGCAGCTGCCTGCTGACTTTCCAGATGGCTGCGATAAAGTGTTGCGAAATCGATAGGATCGATCAGGAATGGCGGGAAACCACCATCGCTCACGACGTCAGCAAGAATTCGCCTCGCAAACGGAAAAATCATTTTTGGCCCCTCGATCAGGATCAGCGGCTGTTTGATATCATCGCTGACATTGACCAGAACCAATACAGCGCCGTAGACCAACTCGGCGATAAAGACTTGGTTATCATCCTTCACCGCGCGTGCTTCAATTTTCAGCTCGACTTCGAAATTGGTCTGTTCTCTGTTCAATGGCGTCGCGTTGACATTAACGTTGATACTGATCTGCGGCGCTTTGATGGTATGAGGAAGCTGTCTGGGAGGTCGCGGACTTTCAAACGACATGTCCTTCACATATTGGCTTAGCAGACGAATCTGCGGTTCCGGCTGTCCGGATTGCTCGTTCGGTGCTGCTTCAGGGGTTTCACCCAGCCCGCCACCATTGTTGCTTACATCACTCATGATCGGCACCTAAACTATTCACAGGAATGTCTGTGTAGCTGCTAACACGCCGGGCGCGGTCAAACAAGAAACTCTCTAATGGCGGATTCCGCGCGATGGTCCGCCGGGTTCGACGACCTCATCCCGCGCCGGCACCGATCGACAGCGATATCTTCGATCTCGCCGTGCTTGCGGAGCGCTGTACCGCCCAGATGGAGATCGCCGCCATCCATGCCAACACCGGCGACCCGCCCGACATCCTCTTCGGTGTCCAGGCCACCGTTCCACCTCTCACCATCTGGAGCGGCAACCCGGTACCGCGCCTGAAACTCGCCGTGGACCCGGAAGGTCACGGCCGTCCGCCCGAAAACGGGCGAGACCTGGCGGATCGCTCGGATGTTCTACCAAGTCACTTGACGGCCTCTCCCAGCGCCCCGTTCACAGACCGAAACCGCCCCGATTGACACCATTCACAGGCCAATTCGAAGTATTTTCGTCAGCCTGTACGCTGTTTTCCTGCCGGTATGTCTGCGCTCTCGAATAGTGACGGGATTTCGAGGCCCTAGCGTGGATCGGAGGCCGGTCTCCCGGCGGAGAGACCGGTTGTCTTCACCTGTGCACAGGTGCATCGCCCCAAAGGGCCGTTTCGTGCGATCGGCTGCCGGCCGTGATCATCCGCAGGCTAACGCTACGGCTTGCCAAAGGGGATAGCGAGTTCGAATGTCAGGCCCCAGCTCTCGAAATCGGACCGCCCGATCCCGTCATGGGTCGCTCCAAGCGAGAGCCGCGTTCCATGCTCGGTCGTCATGCCGACACCGGCCTTCAGGCGCGCACGCCACCCCTCGACTTCGGGCCCGTTCGTATTGGTGAGCGTATCGCCGGTATTGTATATGCCCTCGACCTCCAGGTAGGGCGAGTAGGTCCGACCTTCCGGACCTTCGAACCGTCCGGTGAATGTGGGGCCGATCTTGATCTGGCCAAGCCGCACGGTCTGGCCGGGGATTGTTGCCCCGACGCTGTCGACGTAACGCTGCTGTGGTTCCTCGAAATAGGACAGGCGCGCATGCGGCCGGATCGTCCAGTTGCCGTGCTGAGCCTCGCCGGTCAGGCTCGCCCTGGCAAGCCAGCGCCTGGTCGAGAAGGTGTCGGTATAGGTGTCGAACAGGCTGATCCGGTTATCCGATCTGCCAACTGCGACATGACCGTCGAAATACAGATTTGAGGCCAGCCGCGCCGTCATATAGGGCCCGAACATGTAACCGAAGCCACTGACCGTGCCTGTATCGGTCAACTCTTCCATCGTGTCGAAGGATACGAGCGCGCCAACCAGGACATCAGGCGTCAGCAGGTAATCCACCCCGGTATGGGCGATGGCGAAATCACCATGCTCATCCGCACCGCCGCCGAATGTCCTGTATTGTGCTTCGAACCAGGCATCGAAGCGGTGGTTTTCGACGTAAGCGACTTCCCCGGCCGATCCGGAGACCAGCGCGACGCTCGCAGCCGCTTGGCGCGCCTGCAGCAGGCTGGTCGAGAACTCGAAATTACCGTTGCCGCCTTGCTGCCCCGTGAACGGCACGAGCGCCTCAAGGTCCCCGTTCGAGAAGCGCAACGTGCTGGTCTGGCCCGAACCGTGTTTCAGGCGCTCGAATCTGCGGTTTGGATTGGATTCGCTCGACAGGATCAGGTCCGCCCGGCGGGTCAGGAAGCTGTTGATCGTCTCGACCGTCGGCTGAACCGAGGATCGCGCCGTGAGCGTGCAGGTGACAACTTCTAAGGCACCGACTGTCACGGAGATCATCGCCGCAGACACATCGGCGGTGCTGTCCGTGTCATCGCAGACCATTGCCGTCAGCGCGACGCCCGTGGGCGCCGCCACTGCGACTGAATAGCTATCCGTCGCGACCGGGAGTGCGCCTGTGGATCCAGTCCCGCCCTTGACGTCAAGAGAGATGGTCAAAACCGGTTCGGCGGATGAGAAGCTGAAGATGCCGTCGGTATCCGATTCCACATTAAAGGTGACTATCCCCGCCCCGGCCGCATCGACCGTCAGCGTCGCCGAAGCGGCGGTGCCGGTGCCCAGCGACGAGGTCACGGTCTCCGGGCCGTTGCTATGGCTTCCGGCAACCGCGGAGGTCACATCGAGGGCGATCGTGCAGTCAGCGCCCGCGCCAAGCTCACCGTCGGCAAAGGCGATCGTGTCACCGCAGCTGTTGTCCGCGTTGGGCTCGGGTGCCACGACCAGGCCGGCCGGGAAATCATCGGTGAAGTTCAGCCCCAACAGATCGAAGAGGTTGGCCGAACTGTCAATCGTGAAGGTGAGCCTGGAGATCCCGCCTTGGTCAACCCTGTCGGGCGCGAAGACCTTGGTAAAACCCAGCGCTTCCGTCGGTTCGACAAGGGTGGCCTTTGCCGTGAAGCCAAACATCATACTTAATGGGGGGCTTCATTGCAATTATCCCCCGTTTCGTACCCATACTCCATTCTGGAGTCTATGCCAGTGGTGAAATTCGAACTGTAGCTGCCAGGGGGCAGGCCGATTTGGCGCCGGGGGCGCCAGACTTCAAAATACAAGGGCCGGGTGAGTTCGGCGTTGCCCCGGTCATCAAGAGGGACACTGATCAGTGGCGGTCCGTCCCCAAAGTCCGATAAGGTATCGCCCCAGACACTGCCACCACCTCTAAACTCCGGATATTCGTAAATATTGTATAGCAGCGGCCTTTCGCTGTTAGGCACAGTCATACGGCGCGCGCCCTTGGTTCCTCCGCCGTCTCCAGATCCGAGATGCAGACACACGTAAATCGTTTCGTTAGGCTCGCCCTGGTTGCACCTTATGTTCAGGTTTGCTGTGGTTCGGAACGGGCTTCGCGGTCGAGGCTGAGATCGAGCACGCCAAAATCAGCGTCCGTGACATGAGAAAGCTCACAGTGAACGAACCGTTGAGCCTCCTGGGCCGGGGACGATCAGCAAAAGAAACGCGAACATGAATATCGCAGGTATCTTTTGTAGGCGCGTCATGGTGGGGTGAGACAAATCCGAATTCCTACCATGGAGGTATAGCCGAAACTTGGTAACGGTCTGGGAATGTGCGGGGCCTTTTTGGTGATCCGGCCTTTGAGTTGGAATCCGACCACGGTCCAATCGGCGGTTCGGCCGATCAGAGTTGCAACGTATGGGATTGTCGGCCTCCTCGGCAATACGTTTCAGGTGCAGGTGGGCGAGAGCCCGGCGACGAGTGTGGCCTCTCGGTGTTGTAGAAGCGCCGCCACAGCTCGATCAGGATCTGCGCCTGGGTGAGTGTGGTGAAGATCTCCCGGTTCAGACATTCATCCCTCGGCTTTCCATCAAAGCTCTCACAATAGCCGTTCTCCCATGGGCTGCCCGGCTCGATGTAGAGCGTCTTGACGTTGAGCCCGGCAAGCCAGTCACGCACCGCGGTGGCAACGAACTCAGGGCCATTGCCTGAGCGCCATTGTCTGAACGAATGTGCTCGGGTGCACCGTGCCGGACAAACAGCTTGTCCGGGACAATGCAGCACGTCCCGGCTGTCGAGCTTGCGCCGGACATGGATGGCCGGGCACTCACGGGTGTACTCATCGATGACCACAAGCATGCGGAATGCTTTGCCGTCATGGGTGCAATCCGTCACGAAGTCATAAGTCCGGACATTGGTTTTTCGCCGTCGGGCAAAGACGGATGCATGATCCATCGTTCAGCCACAGTCGGCGTCTCTCGGGTTGCCTGATCGGAACCTTCAGCCCTTCACCTCGCCGGATGCGCTTACCCTGTTCAGGCCGACACACCGGCCATCCTGCCCAGGCAGCCGGTTGATGCGGCGATACCCGTAACCACCATACCGGCAGGCAAGGCAGATGACGGCTTGTGTCGGAATATCCTCATCCGCCCGGCCTTGCGGCTTCTTGCGTTGTGTCGATCGATGCCGGGCGGGCGTCCTGCAAGCCCGACGCTCGGACACCTTCAACTTCGTGACGACTTGAGCCGGCGACGCGAAGGGCTCGGTACTTTCCCGTAAGGGCCTCCTTCAAGATCGGCTTGTCCGGCGTCGGATCCGCAACCGCTTTCTTCACCCGCCCGTTCTCACGCTCCGGCTCCTTCAGCCGATGCGCCTGGTTCGCCTCCATGCCGCCGTACATGCGACGCCATCGACAGCAACTCTGCGCCGACACACAAAGGCTGCGGCAAACCCCGCCCACCCTCGCGCCCCGGCCAAGCTGCACCTCGGCTTCACGCAGCATTCCGATAATTCGCTCCGGGGAACAGTTGTTTCTCCGGCTGATCTTCGTCTCCCGTGACGTTCAAATGAAGCCGGATCCTCTCAATCAGGGCGGAACACTTTCAAAAATCCACGTCACTCGTGCAGGCGCGTGGTCGCCTTCTGCAACCGGCGCGGCCGGGCAGCACATTAAGGAAGGCAGGAACGCGATTGTGCGGACCCGGCTGTCATGCCGGAGGTTCCGGAACAATGCCGTGCGGCTCCGGCTTCATGCGCTCGCCTGCAATTCCGGTAACTTCATGCGGACGCCGGGTCTGCAGGAGGCGGTCAGGCGATGGTCGCCGACCGGCGTGAAGGAGAAGCCGATCAGGATCGTCACACACGGCCGGTACGTCACGTTCCGGTTGGCCGAGGGCGCGGTGCCAAGGGGCCTGATCGCCGAACTTCGGCCGCAGCCACCGCCGGCGTGACGCGTCCGGTTGTCATGCAGTCCGGCAAGAACCACATACGAGGTGTGTCCTGATGACGACGAAATCGGCAATCCCGGCGCGATATACGCCGGCGTCACCGTTCTCAATGTCCCTCAATCCCCACGACGATGGCCGTCAGCCCGTGAATGTGGGCTCAGATGACTTCTTTTTGAAGTTTGAATGAAGATCTCATGTCGTGCCGCGGACTTGCCCGCCACGGGCAGTCTTCCTGCCGCCGGATCATCAAGCGAGCGTCGGATTCAGACCCCCAGCTCGTTTTTGCCGCTGTTTCCTGGAACAAAGCGAACCTGGTTGCGGAGCAAAGCAACCGCCACTCATGGCACTTTTAAGACATGCCACAGGCGGCGTGGGATGTCCGCTTCCGGGCTGTTGGCAGACATGAATTTTACATGGCTCGACGTCGCCCAATGCCCCGACTCGGACATTGGCTGCTTCTGGGCGGTGACTTTTCTAATCCTCGATCAGTCTGATCAGAGCCATCCAGTCGCCGACCGCACTGGCGCAGCGCGCTGGTTACAGATCAAGGATACCAAGACCGCGGCCCGCCACATCGGCGAAAGTCTCCAGTTCGCTCTCCGCACGCAGCCGGTTGGCGATCAGGGCAACGGCTTCTTGCCCTTGCGGATGGGTTTGAGATCCTCGATGCGGCGCAAGAAACGCTTTGTTGCATCATGGTCGAAACGCGAGGGCAGAATCGGCATCACCGTCATTTCGGCCATTGCAATGAACTCACTATACCACTGCGAGCACAGCCAGACGAGCGCTGGCGGTCGCCGTCGGCCAGTGCTGTCTTAAAACCGGCATTGGCGAAGGCGGGATTGGTGGCAATCGTGGTCTTGCCGCACCCGCCCTTGGGATTGGCCACCAGTACTGAAATCATCGCCCCCCCCCCTCACCTGTCCTCTTTGACGCCTGCCCTTTGCTGCGCCAGCCCGTTATTCGCTCCAGAATGGCCGGGCCTTGGCAAAGCGCGACCAGTCCTTGACCAGATGCGTCTCCAGCATATCCAGTCGGCGGTGGTGCCAGTCCTTGACCAACCGCGTGCCGTCAGCCGCTTCAGGCACACCGGCACAGAGTTGGCCGGCAACCCGGTCAGCCACTGAAGCATCATTGAAGATCCCCATGTCGTTCTGCAGGACAGACAGACGCTTCAGATAAACGCGTGCCGGACCGGCCGGGTACAGGCCAGACAGATAGTCGCAGGCATACCGCAGTTTCTTGGGCGCGATGCGCACCCGATGGCGCTCGGCGGCTGGCAAAACCGTGCCCGCGCCTGATGGCATAGCGGTGACGTTTTTCAAGGCGCGCGCCGTTCGGGCAAGGGGCCTGTCATGCTTTGCAAGAGCGCGCTCAGGTACTTCGGCAAGGATCAAAAGCTCGAACATCAACCCGGTGACGCCGGATCGGCGATCAGCGCACGCGCATCCTCATAGGCTGCGATCCGGCGCTCGCGTGCGGTGCAAACCAAGGCATCAAGCGAGCTATCTCCACGATGGTCCTGCGCAACCCGGGGCAATGTCTCGGCGAGAAAGACATCGAGATCGCGCGCCGCACCCAGCACCGTCCAGAGCCATTGCCTGATCGGTCAGATCGCGCTTGAACAGCGCCATGCCCGAGCGCAGGCGGCGCAGCGCCACGCGAAACTGGTGCACAACTTCAATGTCGGTGCCGGCGGCGGCGGCCGGTATATTGGAGGTCGCCTGCATCGTGGCTCCGGACACGATGGTGGCGAGTGCGCCGGCAACGCTGTGCTTGCGCGTAAGCACCGGCACGGGCGAAGCACCTGCAACAAGATCCATGCCGCGTTCGGACTTGGCCCTGACCGAGATCACGGCACCGCCGCCGCGCACGGCATCGCATGCATGGACCAGCATTGCCGTCACCGATCCGCTCTTGAGCTCAAATTCAAGCTCGCTCAATGGTTGTTCGCGTTCCCCGCCGACAATCCGCGGCCCCGATCGAGCGCCACTTCGATGCATGCACCGTCGATCTCCAGCAGCTTGACGGTTCTGGATATCTCGGTGGTGAACCGCACCGCCAGTTCTTCGGGTAAGACCGTTCCGACATCGTTGCGCGGGAAGGCTACCGGCAGAAGCACAAGATCGGCGACAGGCTTGGGGATGATGGCGGTCCATTCGCCGCGCTCCAGCGCCTTGCCGTGGTCGCGCTTCAAGGTGAACTCGAAAGCCTTGCCCGCATCGGCATGCTGTTTGTGCGCGGCGAAGTTAGGTGGTGCATCCGTGGAGGCCCGGCTCGATCATCATGCCTGACTAAAACACAAACCTATCACCCGGGCCAAACGGGCCTGCCGATCGGGTATCCAAAAACACCCGTGTTGCTCGCAGATCATCATATCTTGCGATCAGGATTTGGGGCCAAGACTAGCTGGCGCGTTTGATAATCATGAGTCCGCCGATGCCAGCAGGTTCATAAAAGGCGGGAGGTGGTTGCGTGTGCCAACGGCAAGGGCGGTGATGCGCGGCTGCTCAGGGCCTCGCATGAACAATCGGCATATCAATTGCCCGGCCGAACGCAAGTCTGTGTTGTAAGCAAACCCGGGCTCACTGGAGATTGCAGCAAACCTTGGGTCACCCGGATTAGTGGAACCAACGCTGGGGTCGCATCCACCTGGAGTGCATCCCACAGATGAAGCTGCCAAAGATCTTTATGTCTGGAGCATGCGTCCCTGACGCCGCTCGCAAGATCATCATTTCAGTCAGCATTTGGTCCTCCAGATTTATGGTTTTGCGGTACTGCGGCACCGAATCAGTGGCACGTCGTGCACTTATGCTTGCTGCGGTGGACAAAATGCTGATACTGACCAATCCATTAGCAGAGTGGCGAAGATGAAAGCCGAGCAGTTCAAAGCCTGGCGCAAAGGCATGGGCTTGAAGCAGAAAGATGCCGCCGAAGCTCTCGGCATCAAGAAGCGTGCGCTTCAGTACTATGAGTAAAGGGCACCGGGGCGACCAACTCGGTGCGCATTCCAAAAAACCATCCGCCTATCATGCTACGCGCTGACCCAAGGCGTGCTTGATTTTGACGGCGTTGATGCACAAAAACGTGACCCAAAGTTCGATAGCCAAGATCCATCATGCGCAGACGAAAGCGTTCCACAGACCTGATTGCTTCGGCAATCAAATGGCTGCCCGCGCACGCCACATTTCTCCTCTTGCCGAATTTTCAAAAAACACATTCATGACTTTCGGGCATCACCGAGCCGCCAAGACGTGGCGAACACAGCAATGCGTGCCTGAAATTATGACACTGGAACTAGGCCAGAAATGCGGATTGACTGTGAAATTTTGGTGAAAATTATAATGACAATTGTGGATGGTCCATGCATCCAAGTGGGGTGGCGATATGCGTAATCTGAACACAGAGAACGGCGGCACCGCCGCGCGAGCGATCCTTGGTTGGAGGCATGAAGATGTTGATTTCAAAGTCGACCAACTGATCAGAAAGCGGCAGCTATCATAGACTGTGGTGGCACTTAATGATGCTCTTCTCAGCCATATAGAGCACGATGATGCGAAACAGGCACTTGTTCGACTTGGCCTTTGGGTGGATCGTTGCTGAAGTGGTGCAGTCCACCGGCAAGGATATCGCCGCTACTTCAGCCAAAGCGGCACTGCGTGAAGACGCGCGCGTGCTGGCAAGAAAGCGCATCCAGCGAGTCCGAAGACATCGCGGCAGGACAACATACGCATCCAATCAACCAGAGGTCCTTCCTGTTCATCGAGAGTGATGTCCTGCCGTGCTTTGCCAAGTGAGGTGGAGCACTGGCGAACAGACCGTTGATTCGCGAGCAGGCATTTGGGGATCACCGGACCTCGACAAGCTTGGGCGCCATGAAGTTGATCTCGACCACAAGCTCGAACGGATGCTCGCTGTTCTGTTCAAGCTGAAAGAGCTGCGGAGGGCTGGCGGCGAGGGTCGATCCGTTTCGCAAAACCCGCCTGGCTCTTGAACCACTTGAGAAAACGAGCTCTGTCCTTTTCCGCAACAAAAACCACTACAAAGCGCTACCGGCGCAGGGGTGCTGTTTCACAATTTGGCAGCCATCGCAAAGCGGCTTGGGGAGAGAGGTTCAGAATGCAGTACAAATTAATCCAATGCGCTTACTATGTGATTACCGAGTGCTGATCGGTTGAATCGGCAATTCAAAGCAGATATCCGACCCCATGTTCGAATCCCCTAAAAATTCTGGCTGAACACACGTGTGCCTTGGGAATGGCTTAAACTTTGCGATTGGGCCTCTACACCTGTTTGCACTATGGCGGGAAATTAGGACCTGGCCACAATGACCGTCTTCCCGATTTGATCCGAGAGTAGTTCATTGCTTCCGATGAGGAGGTAAGGAGATGTGTGATTTCTTCTGGTTTTCCGATTCTCGGCGGGCTCGGATCGCGATGCTTCTGCCGACCGCCGCTTCAGCCGACAGATGTGCGCGGCAAGAAGCGCGTTGATGATCGTCGTGTGCCGAGCTGGATCGTCCATGTGCTGCGCTGTGGCGGTCGCCGGGCCGAGCGCGCCGCTATATGGGAAGGTATTTTCAGCGCTCCGGCAGGCGCTGAGGATACGCCTGACCGGCTGTTCATCGACAGTTCCTGCATCAAGGTTCATCGCTGCGCCGGCGGCGGAAAAGGGGGGGCCCCTGCGTCCTGCTCCCGACGCCCGGAAACGTGCATGATTGCAAGGTCGCACAGCGCTGCATCGAGGCCATGCCGCCATCCGCCGAACCTGTCGCTGACAAAGGCCGTGACAGCCGGGAACTGCGCGAACGGATTGAAGGGCGCGGGACCGGGCCCGTCATCCCGCCGCGAAAGAACCGCAAGATCCGATATCACGACGATCAGGCCATCTACACGAAGCGAGATATCATCGAACGCATGTTCTGCCGCATCAAAGACGGGCGGCGCGTCGCAACGCGCTTCGAGCGCAACATTAAAAACTTCATGGCAGTTATCGCGCTCGCCGCAGCCCTCATCTCGTGGCCATAATGAGTCCGAACCCTAGCACCGACCCTGACACGCGGTGATGTCGTAGTGCTCGACAACCTACCTGCCCATAAGGTCGCCGGCATCCGTCAGATCATCGCCTCCCCACGCTCCCGGATCTTCTATCTGCCGCCCTACAGCCCCGACATGAACCCCATCGAGATGGCCTTTGCCAGGCCCAAGGCGCTGTTCCGCATGATGGCCGACCGCATTGAGGCGTTCCGCGCAGATCGCGGCTATGATGCCGATGCTATCCGCTAGGAAATCGCCGCCGCAGGCGTCGAAGCGGTGATCATTGCAAAGAGCAATCGTCTTGACCCCATCACGCACGACCGGGCCAAAGACAAATGGCGCAATCTCGTCGAGCGGTTGTTCAACAAACTCAAGAACTGGCGCAGGGTCGCCACCCGCTACGACGAAACCAAAGAGTCCTACCCTGGCTTCTTCGCCATCGCATCAATCAAACTCTGGATACCATTTGTCCACGACAACCTAGTGCGCGCTGGCTCGTTGGTGAAAAGCCGTTCGGGTTGATTTTAGCCGCGCGAGAAAACCTCTATAGTCGCAAGTCTGTTTGCCCCGGGCGCACCGGCTCGGGGTTTTTCATGTTTTGGGCTAGAGGGATGCCATGGCCAATGTTGTGGTCGTCGGTTCGCAATGGGGCGACGAAGGTAAGGGTAAGATCGTCGATTGGCTGTCCGAAAGGGCCGATGTTGTAGTTCGCTTTCAGGGCGGGCACAATGCGGGCCATACGCTGGTAATCGACGGCAAGACCTACAAGCTGTCGCTTCTGCCGTCCGGTATTGTGCGCGGCAAGCTCTCCGTCATCGGCAATGGCGTGGTGATCGACCCCTGGGCACTGGCGGATGAAATCGATCAATTGATTGCTGAAGGCGTCGAGATCACGCGCGAGCGCCTGTGTGTCGCCGAAAACGCAACCCTGATTCTGCCGCTTCACCGCGAGCTCGACGCATTGCGTGAGGCCGTCGCTGGGGCTGGCCGGATCGGAACCACACGACGCGGCATCGGTCCTGCCTATGAAGACAAGGTCGGCCGGCGCGCAATTCGCGTGATGGATTTGCAGAATCTGAATACCCTCAAGCCCAAGCTCGAGCGCATTCTGGCCCATCACAACGCGCTGCGTCGCGGGCTCGGCGAACCGGAAGTGGTCATGGATGAGCTCTTCGATCAGCTCGCCGAGGTGCGCGACAAGGTCCTGCCCTTCATGGATACCACTTGGAAGCTGATGGATCAGCTGCGCCGCCAGGGTCGGCGTATTTTGTTCGAAGGCGCGCAAGGTGCCCTGCTCGACATTGATCACGGGACCTATCCGTTTGTAACCTCATCCAACACTGTGGCAGCGCAGGCAGCCACCGGCTCTGGTATCGGCCCGGGCGCTCTTTCGTATATTTTAGGGATTACCAAGGCTTACACTACCCGTGTCGGTTCCGGTCCGTTTCCCACCGAGCAGATCAACGAAGACGGTCAGCGGCTCGGCGAGCGCGGCCATGAATCCGGCACCGTCACCGGACGGTCGCGCCGCTGTGGCTGGTTTGATGCGGTGCTGGTGCGCCAGACCGCGAAAGTCTCCGGTATTGATGGTATCGCGCTCACCAAACTCGATGTATTGGACGGTTTTGAAGAGCTAAAGGTGTGCACCGGCTACCAGCTCGATGGGGTGGAGGTGGATCATCTGCCAGCCGCCCAAGGAGCCCAGCTGAGGCTTGAGCCGATCTATGAAACACTCGAGGGCTGGAGCGAGTCAACGGCCGGTGCGTGCTCTTGGACTGATTTGCCGGCTCAGGCGGTAAAATATATTCGCCATATCGAGGAACTCATCGAAGTGCCGGTAGCGCTGTTGTCGACGAGCCCGGAACGTGAGGATACGATCCTGGTGAGAGATCCGTTCCAGGGTTAGGCGGCCCTGCCGCAAAGCAAGCGTGGGCGCCACTGTGACGGTTCAATCCATTGTTTGCTATTCTGCCAACTGCTTTAATCCATGAAACCACGACAAAACTTTCTCCATTTGGTTTTCTTCACTGCCACCCTTGTGGCTGCGATGGCTTCAACGGTGCAAACAGATGGAACCGGCGATGAAGGATGGCGGGTCAATCAGCATTGGTGGGGCGCTCATATTCCAGCACATCGGTTGGTTCGCTCGGCGCAAATTACCTATGACGGCGTTGCCTCAGTGAGCTTTTCCGACAAGGTCCGGGCAAACATAAAAAAACACACCGAGTTTGTCATCGGCATCAAGAAAGAAGTGATTTCTCGCCAGCGTGTGTTCCTCGCGAAGTTCCCGGCAGAGTTTGGCCACGGTGGCGATCAGATCAAACTCGCATCGTAAGGTCATCAGGTGACGCTGCAATGGGAGATTGACGGCAATCCGGTCATCTCGGTGGATGGCGCGCAGCGCAACGTCGGTTCAGTCCTGGTCGAAGAAAACTCCACGCCGAAGGGGAACTTCGATGCTCTGCTGGCAGCACTGCGGCGCGGTAACACTGGCCGAATCTGGTTGGCCGTCGATGGCCGGCCGAGGTTTTCTTATGTCATATCGCTTATCGGATTTTCTACCGCTTGGGACGAAGTCATGGGTGATTGGCGCGAGTGAGCGTGGCGTTTTTCAGACGCAATGCCCGTTGGCTTGCCGCAGGTTTCTTGCTGAGTTTCGCCTCTAGCTTCGGTCAGACATTCTATATCGCTTTGTTTTCAGAGGACCTGAGGGTCGAGATCGGACTCAGCCATGGCGAGTTTGGCGGTCTGTACACCGCAGCGACCCTCACTAGCGCCCTTGTCATGGTTTGGCTTGGCAAGACCGCCGACTGGGTACCCACCCACAAGCTCGCTGGAGCTGTACTGGCAGTTCTTGCGGTGACCGCGCTCGCCATGTCGCAGGTCGATTCTGTTATCGCACTGGTGACGGTACTGTTTGCGTTGAGATTGTTTGGCCAGGGCATGCCAAGTCATGTCTCAACGACAGCCATGGCGCGCTGGTTCACTTTCGAGAGGGGCCGAGCGCTTGCCATTTCCGGGCTTGGCCGTGCTGCCGGTGGCGCGATCCTGCCGGGCACTGTGATCGCACTTATTGCAGTGGTTGGATGGCGCGGCAACTGGATTGTTGCCGCCATCGTCACTGCTGGCTTGATCCTGCCGTTTTGCGTGATTGCGCTGTCACGTCCGCCTGTCCGGATGGATGGAGCTGATGATTTTGCCGCCGAGGGTCCTTCGGCTCCTGCGGAGCGGCACTGGACCCGCACCGAAGTGGCGAGTGATCCCTTGTTTTATGCACTGCTCATTGGCGTCGTCGCGCCGCCCTTCATCCTGACCGGCATTTTCTTCCATGCCGCCCACATCATGGCGGTCAAGGGCTTGACCATGGTCGACTATGCAGCTGCTTTTCCGATGTTTGCCATGGGTTCGGTGATCGTCTCGCTCGCCGCCGGCTGGGCAATTGACCGTTGGGGAGTCAAGCGTCTCATCACGGCCTATCTGTTCCCGCTGATTGCGGGCCTTGTTCTTCTGTCCTTTGCCAAATCGCCAATATGGCTGTTCGTCTTTATGGGACTTGCCGGTGCCAGCGACGGCACCTCGGCGATGCTGGTGAGCGCGCTGTGGGTCGAGCTTTATGGAACCAGACATCTGGGTGCGATTCGCTCGCTGGCAATTGCCGTTGTCGTCGCCTCGACCGCGATTGCACTAGGCGTCATGGGGATTCTGGTTGATGTCGGCATCGGCGTTGAGGCACAGATCCTTGCGGCCGGCGTTTACACTTTTTCCGTGGCCGCAATGTTCATTGGTCTGCGGGTGAAGCTGGCACGCTTGCGCGCGCCAGCAATTTCTTAAGCAGGTTCGGTCGGCTCCAGTTGCTCGCGCGCCTGTTTGCGCACTGCCTCTTGCACCTGCTCAAACGCGCGCACCTCGATTTGGCGTACCCGCTCGCGACTGACGCCGAATTCCTGGCTGAGCTGTTCCAGTGTCAGCGGGTTTTCCTCGAGCCTGCGCGCGGTGAAAATGCGCTGCTCGCGTTCGTTCAGCTGCTCCATCGCAGCGCCCAGCATGGTGCGGCGGTGGTCAAGCTCCTCAGAGTCGGCAAGCTGGGTTTCCTGATCGATTTCATCATCGATCAGCCAATCCTGCCATTCACCCTCAGCATCGGCACGCAGCGGTGCATTGAGTGAGGAATCTCCGGAAAGCCGACGGTTCATCGACACCACATCTTCTTCAGACACACCAAGCCGATTGGCGATGTGTTCAACCTGATCGGGTTTCAGATCGCCATCCTCGAGCGCCTGAATCTGGCCCTTGATTTTGCGCATATTGAAAAACAGCTTTTTCTGGCTCGCCGTGGTGCCCATTTTGACCAGGCTCCACGAGCGTAGGATATATTCTTGGATAGCGGCCCTGATCCACCACATGGCATAGGTGGCCAACCGGAAACCCTTTTCCGGCTCGAACCGTTTGACCGCCTGCATCAGCCCGACATTGCCTTCCGAGATGACCTCACCGATCGGCAATCCGTAGCCGCGATATCCCATGGCGATTTTAGCCACCAGCCGCAAATGGCTAGTCACAAGTTGGTGGGCGGCGTCTCGGTCACCATGTTCACGCCAGCTCTTGGCCAGCATGTATTCCTCATTCGGCTCCAGCATTGGGAACCGTCTGATTTCATTGAGATAGTGCGACAAACCGCCATCGGCGCTAATCGTGGGTATTGCTGCTCGTGCCATAGATTTCCGACTCTGATAATTAGGATCCCATATCTATATGGAAACAGATGACTGTTAGCTGAACAGTTAGCTTTTCGTTATTTCCACGGCCAGCGCTTCCATTTCCGTCGGTAGTGGTGTGAAAAATTCCATCAACCGTCCATCGCGTGGATGGGCAAAACTGAGTTCGGCGGCATGTAATGCCTGCCGGCCAAGGGCGTCGAGCGATTCGCGCGCCCGTCCGGAAAGTTTAGCGGCCTTGGTCCGAAATCCCTTTCCATAGACCGGATCTCCAATCACCGGTGTGCCAATACAGGCCAAGTGCACCCGAACCTGATGTGTGCGCCCTGTCTCCAGTTCACAACGAACCAATGTGGCAATCGGATCAGAACTTTTTGCGGGATAGGATTCGACCACTTCAAAGCGGGTTCGCGCCTTGCGGCCTTGTCCTTCTGCCACGATCGCCTGGCGGGTGCGATCTGTCTTGTGCCGGCCAATCGGGCGATCAATGATGCCAGCAGGCTGGGGAGGTTCCCCCCATATAAGTGCCAGATAGGCACGCTTCATCACGCCCTTGCGGCCATGGTCGGCAAATTGCCTGGCAAGTGGCTGGTGCGCCAGATCGTTCTTGGCCGCCACCATCACGCCGCTGGTGTTCTTGTCGAGCCGATGAACGATGCCGGGGCGTTTGACGCCGCCGATGCCCGAAAGGCTGGTTCCGCAATGAGCGATCAGCGCATTGACCAGCGTGCCTGTAGGGTTTCCGGCGCCGGGATGGACCACCAGACCGGCCGGCTTGTTGATCACGATCAGATCGTCATCCTCATACAATGCCGAAAGCGGGATTATCTCTCCGCGCGGAGCGGCATCGACCGCAGCGGGCAGCATGATTTCAAAGCGATCCCCCAGTTTGACCCGGTAGGAGGGCTCGACTATCGTCCCCGCCGGTCCGGCAATCTGGCCGTCGCGGATCAGAGTGGCGATGCGCGACCGGCTCAGGTCATCGACACTTCTTGCGATGAATTTGTCGAGCCGCTCGCCAGCGCCGTCTTCGCCAGCAATGAGCATCAAACGCTCTTCAATGGATGTTGCCATGGATTCGAACTTGTCCGCGCCGGCAGAGCCGGGCACCGATCAACTCCAACCGGTGGCCGCGCCACGCGCGCTCAAAATTGCCGTCATCGTGATGGGCGTGGTCCTGATCATCGGTTTCATTGCTGTTTTTATCACGATCGGTTATCGCGTCGCCAATCCGCGCACCGCTACGCCGAGTGACAACGGCGGCGCGTCAGCATATGACACAAGCGTTGCCATTCCGCGAGGTGGTGAAATTTCTCAATTGGAGATGGCAGAGGATCGCGCGCTGGTCACCATTTCGAATGCTGAAGACGTACAAACATTAATCGTGCTTGATACCGTAAATGGGCGCATTGTTGGCCGTTTCAAACTGGAATACGAGTAAATGCTTGATCGTTGCAGGGCTCTGCCGATACTAGGTGGTTGCCCGACGGTCGCTGCTGCCCCCATCGTCTAGCGGTTAGGACGCTGGCCTCTCACGCCGGAAACAGGGGTTCGATTCCCCTTGGGGGTACCAATAATTACGCAACCAGTTTCTTGGATTGGGCTTTAAGCCTATTGGGTATCCATCGGGCCAATCCAAAAAAACGGGTTGTGGGCAATCTCCCATAGATGACCGTCCGGGTCCTTGAAATAACCCGAATAGCCACCCCAGAAGACTTTTTGCGGTTGCTTTACAGCCCTTGCCCCGGCTGACACCGCTTCAGTGAACACCCGGTCCACCTCCGCTTCGCTTTCAAGATTGTGCGCCAAAGCAAAACCGTGAAAGCCACCTGCCTCGGCAGGAACCTGAGCATCTTCCGCCAGGGAATCCCAGCCATAAAGCCCCAGCCATGTTCCGTTGAGGGTGAAGAATGCCACCTCCGGCGGTGACTTCATTCTGGGAAGACCGAGCCCAGCTTCATAAAACGCAATCGATTTCTGGATGTCCCTGACGCCCAGAGTGATCATGCTGATTCTTGGTTGCATGCGGTCAGTCCACCCCTAGGAGCACACAGCTTGTGCAAAGTCCGTCTTGCGCGCCGGAAGTCCGCATGAAACCTCGCTCTACATTTCAATAGCACCACCCGCGTGACCCGGCCCACCACATAGGCTGCGATCGTGAATGCGATCCAACCAAGAGTTCCCTGAAGCCGCTCACCGCCTTCAAACAGGGCCAGCGACATGGCAGCGGAGATGACGCCGAAAAGCACCATCAATACTGCTGCCCAATAGATTATGCTCCCGATTGCCCAATAGATGATGCTGCCTATCAGACCGCGCAAATTCGCCACCGGTACCTGCCCCCTTTTTTCCCGATCACGCATTCCTGAAACGTTCGCGGGACTTCCATCCACACCCACACTAGCCGCGCCCGTCTCCACCTGTCTAGGGTCCAGACTCATTATAGCCACGAGATGAGGGCTGCGGCGCGTGCGATAGCCGCCATGACGTTTTATGTCGCGCTCGAAGCGAGTTGCGATGCACCGCCGGTCTTTGAGGCAGCAGAACATGCGTTCGATGATATTTCGCTCTCTGTAGATGGCCTGATCGTAGGGATATCGGATCTTGCGGTTCTTTCGCGGCGGGATGACGGGCCCGGTCCCGCGCTCTTCAAGCCGTTCGCGCAGTTCCCGGCCGTCATGGCCCTTGCCGGCGACAGGTTCGGCGGATGGCGGCATGGCCTCGATGCAGCGCTGTGCGACCTTGCAATCATGCACGTTTCCGGGCGTCGGGAGCAGGACGCAATTGACAAAAACATGGGGCGGCCCTTGTGGTCGCGGACGGCGTGGAGCCCGGTGTTGCGTCCGCCTTTGGTGCGGCCGGTACCATGGGGGGGCATGGGGGCCAGTGGCCCCTTTTCCGCCGCCGGCGCAGCGATGAACCCTGATGCGGGATGTCGATGAACAGCCGGTCAGGCGTATCCTCGGCGCCTGCCGAAGCGCTGAAGATACCTTCCCATATACCGCGCTCGTCCCAGAGTTAGTAAATTGTATCAAAGTGAGATTTCATTAATCTTTTATTGTAACACTTCATCTAACTCAGCACAGGGTTGGCCACAGACTGATTTATAATCATTGCAGAACTCAGAAGAAACAACAAAAGGATTATTAAAATTGTCTTTTGAGCTTTTGCTATAGGTGCGGTTATCTCCCTTAGTCTGTAAACCTATCAAATAGTCTTCACCATTAATTGTCGCAATGTTGGGACTACCAGAAACGCCCCATTCTACGGGACAGTAACTTGTAACAAAACTCCCAAAACTCCAATAAATGTCTAATAGATCACACGGCTCATTAACTCTCAATGGGGATTGATAAAGGTCTGCAATGTCTTTACCAGTTTGCTGTCTTAATGTTTGTACGTTAAAATCAGGAGTTCCACTTGAATCAGTATTAAATCTAGTTTGTGGCCTATAAAGATGAACATCTATTTCACCGCTTCTTGAAGCATTCACTATTCTTTGCGTTGAACCTCTTACTGGTCTTACAAAATTATTTGGCCTAAGAGCTTTATCTACTTTTACAAAAACATAATCTGTAGAGGGCTCATCCCAGACAGAAGGATTATTTATTCTAGGAGACACAAACTGAGAGTTACTTTGACTGGCTCTTGTCACATTCTTTGGATTTATAGGGTAAGCAGCAACTCTAACTGAGTTTCGAACAGGCTCTCTTAAGGAGCGATTTTCTTTTCTCGCTTTTCGTGGATCATCTAAAACTCCATGAGCTGTAGCTAAATAAACCCCAGGACAAACTTGAATTCCTTGAGTAAAGCTATTCAAAGTCCAAAAGGTAGCCATGGCAGCCCCAACTCCCTCTTTAGTAGAAACAGGGGACATTGAATTGTCCCGATCCTCATACCAAGCGGCGTTATGAAGACAGCTTTCAGGGTTTAACATGCAGTTGATTTCATTCAGCTCAGAGGCTGAACCATTTGAAGATTTCATCCCACAGTTTTCACCATTTTTTGTTCCATTATATCTTATTCCTCCAGCTATAGAATGCGAATCAATAGAGAAAAAACTCATTAACATTATTAACAATAGTGATAGTAAACCATGAGGTGATTTTAATAGTTTCATTTTTTTAAGTCTCTCTTTATAGTTGACGAAGCGGTTGAAGAGCGTCTTCTTCGGCCCGGCGACCGCCACAGCGCAGAGCATGGACGGTCCCGCTCGGCACAGGACGATCATCCGGATCGAACAACCCGCGCTGTGCAGCCATCGTACCCTCCGTCGCCGATATCCCCACGGAATCACGCCAACACGCTCAAAGCCAGGGGGTTTCAGGGCGTCCAAGTGGCATCGTACCTCGCGTGGAGCCTGGTCGTAAAGCCGCCGCGCGACCGGCCAGGCCCCTCTGTTTGCTGAGCCCCCTTTTTATGCCGACGGCACAATGATGTGCCCGGACCACCGTGCTATCGATCATGTCGGCGGCGGCATCGCGTCCCGCCAGCGTTCTTGAGCATCGCATCGAACACGCAGGCCGTGACCCATCTTCGGTAGCATTGGAAAATGCTGTTCCACTTGCCATAGTCATCCGGCAGAGGCCGCCACTGCGCTCCGGCGCCAACAGCGGCCCGATCAGCGCCCACTCCTCATCCGTTACACCAATCCGCTTGCCCAAGGCCGCCTCCAAAGGTAGCCTTGGATCGAAATGTGAATCTCATGTCAAGCTTGGTCCACGACAACCTAGAACGGCGGCGTCTACTGAATAGCTAGGCTCAGGGCTCATTACAGCAATTTCCTGTAGGATTATTTTTGTTCATTATCAATTTGTCGGGGAAGGTCTACGCGTTTTCTTTGGTGGGCTTTTTGCGCCGGCCCGTTTTTCGTCGTGCCATCCACCGCCCGCAATGCGATCCACGCACCTGCTCCATCGGCAGTTGAGAGAGGCTCTCAGATGTCCGGAAACTCTTTCCGCAAACATCTGTCGATGCCAGGCATGCTTCGCCCGCATCCCCGACCCGATCAACACAGGTGACTTCAGCCTGTCCGACTGCCTGATGTCCGCACTGGCGATGTTTTCACTCAAGTTTCCGTCGTTGCTTCAGTTTGACCGGGCTTCAGTTTGACCGGCAGGTGCGCGGCGGCGAGGGTCCGGTCCAGGCGTGGAACCTCCGCTCGCTCTTTGGCGTGGAAAAGGTGCCCTCGGACATGCGGATGCGCGCGCGCCTTGACGCAGTCGACCCCCGTGATCCGCGCCGCTGCTTCGAGCAGATCCTATGCCGCCCTGCAACGCGGCAAGGTGCTCGAAGGCTGGACGGTCTTCGACGGGCATCTGCTGATCTCGGTGGATGGCACCGGCCAGCATTCCTCGCACAAGGTCGGTTGCAGGCGCTGCTGCGTGAAGAGCCACCGCGACGGGTCGAAGACGTACAACCACCAGCCCCTCGGCGCGGCGGTGGTCCACCCCGACCTGAAGGAGGTGTTCCCACTGGCGCCGGAGCCGATCCGGAATGAGGACGGAACCACGAAGAACGACTGCGAGCGGAACGCCGCGAAGCGTCTCCTCAGCGACCTGCGCCGGGAGCACGCGCACATCAAGGCGGTCATCGTCGAGGACGGGCCGGCGTCCAACGGACCCCGCATCAGGCATCTGCGGGACAAGGGTTTTCGTTTCATCCTCGGCGCGAAGCCGGGCGATCACGAACTGCTGTTCAGTCGGGTCAAGGCCAGCGAGACGCAGCAGACACGGGAGACGCGTGACAAGACGACCGGCAGGATGCATCGCTTCGAGTGGGACGCACACCTGCCGCTCAACGACGCGAACTTCGAGGTGAGGGTCAACATGCTGAACGACGAGGAGACTGACACGAAAGGCACGCAAGGAAAGAGAAAGAGTTTCTCATGGATCACCGATCTCCCGCCGGAGCGGGACACGGTGATGTCCGTCATGCGGGCCGCCCGCCGCAGATGGGCGATTGAGAACGAAACGTTCCAGACACCCAAGGCGCGGGACGGATATAACTTCGAGCACAACTTCGGGCACGGCAACAACCATCCGGCGGACGTTTTCGCGACGCTCGCCATGCGCGCCTTCCTGATCGATCAGGTGCAACAGCGCTGCTGCCCGCTGTTCGGGAAGGCGCGAGAGCACCAGGAGCGTATCCTCCCTTTGGGACAGGATGCGCAGCCTGTTGCAGAACTTGCGCATCACGGACTGGCAGACTTTCTATCTCGCCCTGTCAGGGGAGATGAAGAAACCGGAACTCGCAGCCTTGCTTCCCGACGGGCGGTAGCTGCTCCGGCCACGCACGACAGACACCGTCCCGCCCTTCGCCGAAACCTCGTTGTCCGGGCAACTGCCCGGCCATCAGCCATGCGTGCGCCGACCAACCGCTCATTGCAGCCCGACCGTAAAAGCCGTCAATGAAAGGGAATTATTCCTACAGGGAATCGCTGATGAATCTAAAGGCTTGGTTTACAAATCGTGTGTGTTCATGTTATATTCCTTTGTGAAATCAGAGGGATAGATTGACATGGATCACAAGCAGTTTCATGACTGACTATCGAGGATAGACTATCTCAGCCCCGCGCAGCGGAAGCAAGCCGAGTTCTTGGGGGGACACGGAAACGTCAGCGTCGCTGGCTGCCGTTGAAGCGGCCGTGGGTGAAGATCGATAGTGCCCGCATTGTGGCACGCGGGGTGCCATATCGCGTGGCAATGCAAGGGGTCTGCGACGGTACCAGTGCAAAGGATGTAAGAAGACATTCAATGACGCGGACCGTCCGGCGCTCGATCCGGCGCTCGATCCGGTGATGCGGCAGGTGGTCGGAGGGCGTGGCGTTGATGCCGAGGCTGCGTCTGCCGGCCGGATGGGTCGGTTCGAGACCGAGGTGTCGGCGGCAGCCGACAATCGCGGTGCGCCGGCGGACGTATCCGGTCGATGGAGCGATCGGGGGATCGATCAGGCTCACGCCGCGATGGCGCCCGAATGGATCACACCGGACATGGACGGTTCGGTCGTCCCGCGCCATGGCGTGCAGACCCATGACGCTCAGGAAGGCACCGCCTGGAACGGGCATTTCGGCTGCATGTGCCATCATCCTTTGTTCGTTCTTAACCGGTTTGGCCGCCTCGAACGCCGCCCATTACCGCTTGATGGCGGACAATGCCACCGACCTCATTTCCGTTCACGACGTGAATGGCCGCGCCACCTTTGTATCCGACGGCGCTGCAAAATTGTTCGGCCGCGAACCAGACCATCTCCTCGGGCAGGGTTTTCTCGGTGCCGTCAGCATCGCCGAGCGGCCAGCCTTCATCGAAGCAGTCTGCAACGCGGCGCTGCAAGGCCGTGAGACCGCGGTGACCTATCGATTCGGAAGCGGTTCTGACGGCCGCTCACCAGTCTGGGTGGAAACACGCAGCCGCCCAATCAGCGCCGGTCAACATGCTGAGGCAGGGCAAGCCACAATCGTTGCCGTCACCCGGGATGTCTCCCTGGCGCGTGCAAGAGAAAATGAACTGCGCGCTGCGCGCGATGTGGGTGAAAGTGCCAGCAGATCAAAGTCGCGATTTCTTGCAAATGTCAGCCATGAGTTACGTACACCCCTCAATGCGTCATTGGATTTTCAAGTGTTCTGGTCGAGCGCCTGAGCGCCACAAAGCCCAAACAGCAGGAAGAGGAATTTGCCAGGCTGATCGGCGAAAGCGGCACCCATCTTTTGTCGATCGTCAATGATCTGCTCGATATGTCCCGGATCGAGGCCAACCGGTATGAAATCAACCGTGTCGAAGTCTCGATTGCCGACATTTTTGCTGTGTGCACCAATATGATGGCAACGGCGGCCGAGGATGGTGAAATGACGGTCCTCGCTGATGCCGGAGATCCGCCAATCAACACCGTGGCAGACCAACGGGCTCTGCGTCAGATCGTGCTCAATCTCTTGTCGAACGCGGTCAAATTTTCCAATCCCGGTGGAACCGTGACTTTGTCCGCCCGTGAGATTGAAGGCGCCGTCGAGTTGAGTGTCGCCGATGAGGGTATCGGTATTGAGGAAAGGGATCTCGATCAGCTTGGAGAACCGTTTGTTCAAGCCGAGAGCGACTATGACCACAAATATGAGGGGGCAGGGCTCGGTCTGTCCGTGGTCAAGGGGCTTGTCGCGCTCCATGGTGGAGAGCTCAGGATTTCAAGCGTTGTGGTGCGCCTGCCATCTCAGGACCTGAATCTGCAAGCGGCTTCAACCCCGTCGCAAGAATAAACTCTGCTTTGCAAATCTGCGGCTAACACACTGTTCAAAATGTTTAATAACGCTTCGCTCTCGACGAATCGCGCAAATTCCGCCATGATTTCGCCCCAAAGCGCAATGAGGCTCCCAATACGCTGTTGATGGGGTAAAAGTGGATCGCGGCGATATTCAGCCGAGTGCGGTTATAAAGGGGCGCTAATGGTATTGCGGTTTGCGAAGGTAGTGGGTGCGCTCACCATAATATCGATCGGATTTACCGCCGTTGGGGCGCTGACATACGAGTCCGATGATGGTTCGCCATCCGAGCAAGGTCCGGTGGTGCATAGCAGCATAGGTGTCGGAACCGCACTTGAAGATGGCTATACCGCCCATCTGGCACTTGAACAATTTTCACTGCCGGTATCGGAAAGCGACCATGATGAGACGCAAAACCAGTTGGTGCAGGCGATTCAGCACGAACTGGCGACACGTGGTTTCGATGCGGGACCGACCGACGGCGTCATTCATCCTGAAACCCGATCCGCAATCCGCGACTATGAAGCTACAGCCGGGCTCGATGTCACCGGCGAGCCGACGGAAAATCTGCTGAAGCATATTAGTCTGACACGAGGTTTGGCCGAGGCTGTTGTTTCCGACGATCAGTTCGACAAGCGCGAATTGATCGCCCGGGCTCAGCGCCGCCTGACCGAACTTGGCTACGAGCCCGGCGGCACAAGTGGTGCCGTAACGCAGGCCACACGCGTAGCCATTTCCGCATTTGAGGATGACCGGGGCCTGACGGTGACCGGCGAGCTCTCACCGCAATTGGTGCAGGAACTCGGAAACTAGAGATTCGATGTTCTCCCGCTTGGCTGCACGGTCAAATCGACTCTCACATCAAAATTGTACGAGCAGGGCGTGCGCAGCAGGGAATGCGTCGCCGATCAGCGATCACACGCTTTTCTGCAAATCTGCCGTGGTCTGTGGAGCCCACTACAGGTGGCAGCTGCGCGCCGGATAACCCATGCGCCTTCGCTCCGAAATCTGGGTTCAGGCCTATCTTCGCCGCGTTCAGGGCGAGGGGGTGGCTGGCTATGTCATGCGCCGGGGTGATGCAAATGCCGGTGCCATTCTGATCTGCGTGTCGTCTATCCATGGAACCTGTCTGCTGACGCCAGTGCCAACGGAGGGCGAGGATGGTGGGCAACGCAATTGGAGCGAGCGGGTTGGCGCCGGCCGCGACTCGCACATTGAAGTCAAGAAGCTGCTGGATCGCGAAGTATCATTCGATCCCGATATTTGGGTGATCGAAATCGAAGACCGTGAGGGGCGCCATTTCCTAGACGAAAGTTTTCGCAGCTAGGCGCATCGCTGCAAAGTATCATCTCCCTTGACACCGTCCGACGCGCTTGGACGAAGCGGCAAACTCGTACTGTGCAAGCCGACAGCAAAGTGGCGTGGATGAGGGAAGGGGCGACCAAATAGCTTGCTCGCCACCCTTGGGTTGATCTACAAACCAGTTGACGCAATTCCGGCCGTGCAAGGTGTTAGGCTCAGGACCCATTAATTTGCATTGAAGTTTGATTTCTGATTCAGGATGGCAAAGGCGTTTGCCATGTCGGACCCGTTTCTGCTCTCATGCGCTCAAATGTCGAAGATCGAGCCATTCTTCCCCAGGTCCCACGGAGTTGCCCGGGGGATGATCGTCGTGTTGTGTCAGGCATCGTCTGCGTGCTGAAGCACGGGCTGCAATGGAAGGACGCACCTGCGGCCCGCACAAGACGCTCTGCAATAGCTTTCGACGCTGGACCGAACTCCGTGTGTTCGACAAGATTTTCAGTCACTTGACTGCTTCTGACGGGCCACCCGATACGCAGGGATGATGCCCGATACGCTGATGATTGATGCAACACACTTGAAGGCTCATCGCACCGCGTCGAGCCTTCTGAAAGGGGGGCTTCCCCGCCACATCGGGCGCACAAAAGGCGGGCCGAACACCAGACTCCATGCCGTCTGCGATGGCGACGGACGACCGCCGGCCATGTGCCTGGCGGCTGGCCAGCTGTCGGATCATATCGGTGCGAAGCTCTTGTATCCGGGTCTCTGTGATAGCGTCAAAGCTATAATGATCGCAAATAAGGGATACGATTCAGACGATTATCGTGCGGCGTTGAAAGCCGGGGGGATCACCCCATGCATTCCGCCCCGAACAGGACGAAAGGCACCCGCTTCCTTCTGCAAAATTCAATACAAACAGCGCCATAAGGTTGAGAACATGTTCGCACCGCTCAAGGACTGGCGCCGCATCGCAACGCGATATGACCGGCGGTCAGACGTCTTCATGGCCGCAATCACAATGGCAGCCATCCTCATATGGTGGCTTTAATCAGTCCTGATCCTAAACGTGTTCAAAGTTGTTTCGATTGACGGATTGCCGGACACGTCATTCGGAAAGGCTCATTTTACAAATCGTATGCATGGACGTCCGATGGCGGTTGCGAGGCAAGCCCGGGGTGAGGCGTTCTCCAGTTCAAGCCGCTCGAACCATCGCAGGTAGTTGTCCAGATATTTGGTCGCGACGCAAGAAGTCCTTCAACCGGCTGTGTGGGTTGTTGACCGTCTGAATGTGAAAGGCACCTCGCACCCTTTCACTTCGTGACAGGTTCAATGCTTCGTGATGCGCACCAATTGCGGCCGCGCATCGCGGATAAGCGCGGTGTCCATCGGTCACCAAAACGATATCCTCGTCCACAACCGGCGCGGTCACCTCTCGCAAGGTAACGGCGTTGACCGCAGGGAGAACCGCACTGACTATCGCGCCGCTGCGATCAGCGGCAACCAGTACCGGAACCTGTTCATCTGACAGGCCCCGCTTGCCGGCCTTGCCCCCGCTGCGTGGCGCCCTGCGCTCAAGATTTCGTGCACAGAGGTTTCATCGGCTTCCACAATGCCCGTGAGCTTGCGTGCTTTCAGGCCTTTTGCGCTAAGAAATCGGTGCCGCCAACGGAAGGCGGTATTGACGGCAAACCCGCAACGTTCTGCTGAAGCGCGAACCGTCGGCCCATCAGCAAGACAGCTTCCCAAGGCAAGCCACTTTTCCTTGCGGTGCAGACCCGACAAAGGGGTGCCGGTCGCGGCATTAAATGTCTTCTTGCATCCTTTGCACTGGTACCGTCGCAGCCCCCTTGCATTGCCACGCGATATGGCACCTAGCGTGCCACAATGCGGGCACTGTCGATCTTCACCCACGACCGCTTCAACGGCAGCCAGCGACGCTGACGTTTCCGTGTCCCCCAGGAACTCGGCTTGCTTCCGCTGCGCGGGCTGAGGTGGTCTACCCCTCTGACTTCACAAAGAACATAACATGAACATACACGATTTGTAAACTCAACCTTAAACTAAATCAAATCATGTGAAAAAGTCCCCGTTTTACTTGTGGGAATATCTATATTCGCCGTGTATGAATGTCGAACCATGCAGACAAAAGGGGCGGCGAAATGTTTCTTCTGCGTATGGCATTCTGGCTCTCGGTGGTGATCATGCTGATCCCGAACGATGAAAGTCCGGCCACCAAAACACCGTCGGCTGAAGAGCCTCAGCTATCAGTCAATGGCGCAATCGGCGCAGCAGCGGCCACAGTTTCGGATATGGCGGGCTTTTGCGAGCGTAACCGCGAGGTTTGCGAAACAGGTTCCGCAGCGTTCGACATCTTCCTCGCCAAGGCGGAAAATGGGGCCCGCCTAGCCTATCGGATTGTGACAGATGAGAAACCAGATTCGGCTGATAGCAGCCGGCGCGACCAAGCAAATGCACGCGAGGCAGGTTTCAACGGGTCTGGACCAACATCATCGCTACCACACGGGACGCTTCGCGAGACCGACCTACTGCCGGCCTGGCAAGGCCCCCGCGACGAGGATATTTGAGACGCGCCTGCCGCGACAGCACTGAAGCACTCCCTTGCGCAGATAAGCTGCGCGGCCTAAGTCAAACGCGTACGTTCTGTCACAACTACGCGTTTGCACCATGGAACTCGACCAACTTCTGGAAGATTTTTCTTACCTCGGCAACTGGGAAGACCGGTACCAGTATGTCATTGAGCTTGGCCGTGAACTTGAGCCTTTGCCCGACGAACTAAGGACAGAGTCGAACAAGGTTCGCGGATGCGTGAGCCGGGTGTGGCTCGACAGCCAATCCAAGGCCCATCCGGATAGCGCCGATGAAATGATGTGGTTCAAGGGTGAAAGTGATGCGCATATCGTGCGCGGACTGATTGCAATTCTTCTGGCGATCTATTCCGGGCGTACGCCGCAACAGATCCTAGAGACCGACGCGAGGGAAATTCTTTCCCGGTTCGGGCTTGAAGAGCATCTCACACTGCAACGGTCAAACGGCCTGTTTGCCATGGTGGAGCGCATAAGAGCTGACGCCGTAGCCCGCACGAATATGCCGCAACCGGTCTGACGACCCTGGGTCAATCACTGTTCTCAATCACGCACCATTCTGACTCGAACCGGAAATTTTCGGGCGGTAACCCGATTGCGCCCAGTGATGTCTGGTCCTACGAGACCTTGATCCTGGCGCCGGCTCCATGCCATAGTGAAGTACCAGTTGAGCGAGCGCTAGGAGCAACACAACCTTGGCACTCCGCTTCGGCCAGAGCCTGGCGCGTTCGACCTCTTCAAGTCCCATCAACAAGCAGCATATGTCGACCAGCAGCCCGCCAAGTTCGGGTCCGACTTCCTTGAGCGCCGCCTCAAACCGCTGCCGAGCAGCGAGCGTTTGGTCACTCAATTGATCGCCCCCTAGGTGGCCGCGGCGGTTCTCTCGCGGAAGATGGAATCCCGACCAGTTTGCCGTCACTGAGGGAGCGATCGAGGCGTAGGTAAAATCACACCTGAAATGTTCCCCGCCGTCGAATTGTTCCTGCGACAGGAACTTGCCACCATCTGGATTCTTACGGCTACACCACCGGCATCGTTGTTGATTCCTGCTGAGGTTTGCCGCGGGATTTTCATCGAGAAGTGAGCCGGTCGAGCAGGGCCGTGGTCATCCTGGTATCGCCGAACACGCCGGCCACTCACTGAAGTTGAGGTTGGTGGTTATAACGACGCCGGTGCGTTCGTAGAGCTTTGAGAGCAGGTGGAACAGCAGCGCCCCGCCCGACGGACCGAACGGCAGGTATCCCGGCTACGAGATCGAGGCGCGGCAGGCGCCCGGCCTTGTTCAGGGCCTTTTGCTGTTCGAGCAGGTTGACCGTGTCGACGGTGGAGAAGAACCGTACTTTCCTGCGATGATGCTCAGCCGTCCGGACGCCCAGGGCCGCGGCGATATGGGTCGTTCCGCTGCCGGGACCACCTGCAGCCACGACGTTATGCGCGCCTTCGATAAACGCGCAGCGGTGCAGCCGGCGCACCATGGCCTCGTTCACTTCGCCGGAAGCAGGGTTGAACCCGGCCGGGACCTTGCAGGCAGGGAAGCGGGCTGCCTTCATCCGGCAGGCGATGGACCGGACTTCGCGTTCGGCGACCTCGGCCTTGAGCATCTGCGAGAGGATGGGGGGCGCCGTATCGAAGGCGGGCGCGCCCTGTTCGATGAGATCTCCGGCGGCCCGGGCCATGCCGTACATCCTGACGGAGCGCAGCATGACCATGACGGCGGCGCTTGCAGGGTCATGACGCAGGAGAGCCCTCCTTGCCGCGAAGGGCATCTTAGCGGGCCGGGGTCGGCCTTCGGCTCGCGCCTCGGCTCCAGGGCCTGTGGGGCATCAATGGCAGTGGTACGGGTCGGCTTGCCGTCGATCGGCCGGTGCGGCAGGTTGAGGATGCGGGTTCTGGTGGGAACACTTTCTTCAAGCGCCGTTTCGGCCGCGCAGAGCACGGCCTGCTCGTCATTCTGCAGGACCAGCGGGAGGATCTCCACCATCTCCCTGTCACCACCCGGGCGCTTGAGCAGACAGGCCTGCACCTGCCGGAACGCGTCGGATCACCGCCGGGTAGGGCCGCCGGTCATAGACGGTTCGTCCCGGCAGGTGATGTGATCGCGAGACGATCCGCTCATGCTTGCACAACACCTGCCCTTCCGCGGCAATGACGATCCGTTCCGTATAGACCCGCAGGCTCATCTGCCGGTTGGCGAAGGATGCCGGTACGCTGTAGCGGTTGCGCTCGAAGTGCACGAGGCAGGTCGGCGATACCCGCCTGGTGTGCTCCACCAGGCCGTCAAAGGGACGGGCCGACCACTTCGCCGGCATGCACATCGGCGACGGTGCAGGGCAGTCCACCATGCCGGATCCGGCCCCATTGCTCGATGCAGCGCTCTTCGAGCCGGGCGTTCAGGGCATCCTGCACGTTCTTCTCGACCCAGCCCTTCTCCCATCCGGAAGCCGGGTTGCAGAACGCGGGCTCGAACAGATCATGACCGGCCATCGCGGCAAACCGGGCGTTGACCTGCCGCGCCTTGCCGGAGCCGATCCGGTCGACAGCAGTCTTCATATTGTCGAACACCCCGCGCCAGGGCACGCCGCCCGCCGCCCGGAACGCCCGGGTCGGGGCATCGAACAGCATCTCGTGGGGCCGGAGCAGATAAGCGCGCACGATGAATGCCCGGCTATGCGACAGCCTGGTATGGGCCACCTGCAGCTTGACCCGTTCGCCGCCCGGGATCACCCGATCCTCGCTCCGGTCGAACCGGAACGCCTCGCCAGGCGCAAAGACCGGCGGCACGAAGGTACCGCGCCCGCCGGTCTGCTGCTCGTGCCGCTCGGCCTTCCACTTGCGCGCAAAGGCCGCGACCCGGCCATGGGACACGTCAAAGCCCAGGGCGACAAAGTCGGCATGCATCTGGAAGAGATCGGGGCCAATGTCTCGACCTTCAAGCTGCCAGCCCAGACCGCCACATCGCGTGTTCATTTCACGCTTTCGCAAGTACGGCCGAACGGCGTTCCGATTGCAAAAGGCACCCGTGTTTCTGCCGGTGACGATTATGTGTTTTCGACCACTGAAGAGTTGGTCGTTCCTGCCAGCGATCAGACCGGTGAAGTGGACATCGTTGCGCCAGGGCCGGTGCCGAATTCAACAATTTCGAGCTGGACCGGATCAAGGAAATTCTTGACCCGATCGCCTATGCGTCTGCCGTCAAAAACGTCATCGCCAGCGGTGGCGGGTCCGATGTGGAAGATGATGACCGCTACCACCTTCGCATCGTCTATGCCTTCGAGCGCATTTCCAAAGCAGGTCCGCGCGAAGGCTATGTGGAGCATGTGAAAGCCGTCAATCCGGCGATTGTGGATGTTGCGGCGATCAAGCCGCAACCGGGCTATATCGAGATCACCCCATTGATGGCCGACGGTGCGTCGAGCGGCGCGGTCGACGCGGTCGTCTTGGCCCCGGAAACCCTGGTCCCGATGGACGACTATGTGTCGATCGTCAAGGCGACCGGCAACGGTAAGGACTTGACCGCCACCATCAGCTTCAAGGGCCGGGCTTCCGACCGGGCTTTGGTGGATACGGCAATCCGAACAGCCTTTGCGCCCTTCAGCGCGCGCCTGGGTGCGCAGATTTCGCCGCGCCCGCTGGAGCGGCCTGCATGGCCTTCAGCGGAGCGGTGCATGTGGAGATCGCAGGCCTTGCCTATGAAGACCTGCCCGACACGCATTTTGCCTTCATCGATTCGCTGGCAATCAACCTGGTGAGCGATGAAGATGACTAAGCCGCTCGTTCCAGATCGGCTGCTTCCGCCCGGCGTCGAGGACGACCGCCAGCAAGCCTTTGTCCGCGCTCTCGACGGCGGGCTGAAGACGATCGATATCCAAGCCTTCATCATGAGAGATGCCGACACGGTGGATGCTAGGCTCTTGCCGTTTCTGGTCCACGGATTCTCATTGCAGGAATTCATCTCGACCGATCTGCCGGACCGGTTTGTGCGCCGCTTCATCGAGAACGCTTACGAGCTTCACGCCAGGAAGGGCTATAGAAGGCACCCGTCTGGGCCGCAGGATGCTGGGCGTGGAACCGCGCTGGGTGCAATGGTGGCAGGAAACACCAAAGGCAGAACACAACAATCATCAGGTTGCATCCTACGCCAATGAGAATATTTTCGCAGGTCAAGAAACGCTTCGAAACAGAGAATATCCAGAAAGCCCGCTTGAAGATCATTGATACGACCAGGCGCTGGCTCTAGGACATCGCCTTTCAGCTTGTCGCGGGATACAAGAGCAAGGCTGGTGTCGGCGCCGCCTTTGCCGCCCTGTCGATCGACCATGAGACGATCGAAGCGGGCCGCAACGCCCGCTTTGCAGATCGGGTCGGCGCGGGCAATTCGCTAGCCGCCTTGGGCATTCAACGCAGAACGATCCAAGCCGACCGGAAGCGTCCGATCCGATCCCGGCTGGGCATCGGTTCGGCCTCACATCATGCACAGCGTTTTTGCAACCCAAGAGGGCTTCGGATGACCGTCGACCCTGCGTGGCAGGGCAAACAAGGCGTCGACTTTGTGCCGGCCCGCGAACGAGCGTTCGGCGGATGCCGAATAAGGAGAGACTAATGGATGCGCTCATTCCGAAGATCACCGATGCCGGTCTGGAAGCCTTGCTCAACGCCGACAATACCGGTGTAGATGCCGCGATTTCCCACATCGCCTTCGGCGACACCGGGCGTCCGCTATGCGCCGAACGCCTATCAGATAGCCCTGATCCGCGAGCGTGCCCGGGCGCCGGTCGGTGGCGGCGAAAAGGCAGGTCCATTCGAGATCGTCGTCGAAGCGTTGCTCGATACCGGTCCAGGTTTCACCATCAACGAGGTCGGGTTTGTCCTCGACGACGGCACGCTTCTGGCGGTGTGGGCCGATCCCAATATATCGCTCGCCTACAAGACGGCAGGTGTGCCGCTGGCCGTTTCCTACAATCTGGCACTGGCCGGAATTCCGCCCGGATCTCTGACCCTCAACATATCCGGGCCAAGCGTGAACCTCACTATCGTTGGCCAACTTGCGCAGTTTTCTGCCGAAATCGTCCGCCTGCAGCGCCGTGCGGTCGAGAGCGAAAACGCGCATCTGATCCCCGAAATCCAATCACGATGGAACTGATATCATGAGCCTCGAACAGTCTATTGCGGACCTTCAAGCCCAAGCCGTCCTCTTGCTCGATCTGCCGCAGGAAATCGCAGATGCGGCGGATGCGAAGATCACGTCTTTGACCGACACCTTCAACGCCAAACAGGACAAGATGCAGGTCATGTTCTACGTCGACCGGGCAGTCGGGCTCGATACCAATGAGGGCACCGAGGCCGCACTGCTGAAAACAATCCAGAAGGCGCTCGATCTGACGCCTCATGGCGGGACATGCAATGTGCGTTTGCTGGCGGATTATCTGATTTCAGACTCGGACATCGAGATTGTCAACCGGCTGCTCTTCATCTTCGGCGCCAATGCCACGAAGCGGAACCTTCAGCACGAGCCTTACATCAGGGCCGACGGCGGCACGAACTACAAGGACGCTCGCAAGTTCCTGTTCAATCGTGGCGGCGCGCTCGCAATGACCGCGATGAACTGGATCGTTCCGCCCAATCCCGCAGGAGGCGGTCGATGCCTGGCACACGGCGCGGTGACGCCATCAAGGCCGAATGCCGCCGGCGCATCTATGGCATCGCCTCTGCCGAAAGCCAGATGAACATAACGGCCACCGTCGGCGTGATCGCCGCCAAGACGGCAAGCACGCGTTCTGGTGAAGAAAGCGCCATACTGGCAGGCGCGCAGGCCGCTATAGGCTGGGTTGCCGCGATGCGGGCCGCCGTCGAAACGCTGTCCGCCGATCCGGATGCCGAGATCGCTGCCGATACCGGCCGGCCGGATTGCCCGCCAGAAGTGCTGGCACTGGCGAGCCGGTTCTGAGGGGCAGGCCATGGCCCGGCTCTCCTTCTACAAGGGCAAGGGGATTGGGTCGACCGGATCGTTCGTCTGGTCACCAGTTCTTCCTACAGCCATGTGGAACTGATCGCCGAACCTCGCATCCGGGATCGGGATGGCGGCTTCATTTGCTGTTCATCCAGCCCGCGCGACGGTGGCGTCCGCATCAAGCCGATCGTGCTGAAGGAAGGCCGCTGGGACGTGGTTCCGGTCGAATGGCATGCGGGCGATGTCAGCTCGATCTTCCGCGACAATGCGGTGTTGACATACGATTATGCGGGCATCGTCTTCAGCCCGTTTTTCAATTGGCGGCGGCAGGCCCGCAAGCGCTGGTTCTGTTCCGAGATTGTCGCCACCGCCCTTGGCCTGCCAAACCCGGAAAGCTTCTCGCCGGGAAGCCTGAAAGCGGCCGTCGAAAAGCTCAATCTGGTCCACCGGCAGGGCGTTATGGAAGGCGCGCGCCATGTATGAGTATCGTGCCGTCATCACCGATGTGTATGACGCCGCGCCAATGCAGCCTTCCAAGCCCCATCTAACGACATCCAGACAATTTGGCGTGCAGAATATCCCGCCGATCTGTGCAAAAAATAGCACCGGACGACAGCCACGAATTGGGCACCCCATACCATTCGAGGCGCAATGTCAGGCGCGCTGAAGAAAAAGCTGGGCCTCGAAGTCACGTCGGAGAAGGTCGAGGCACTGATGAGGCTGGCCCGCCGGGTGGACCGGCTTCGGCTCTGTGGCAACGGAGTGCCCCTGGTTGCGGCGCATGCGCTGCGAACTCTCGCAGTTGAACTGTCGGCCGATGGATGAGCAGGCGGCATGAAGCAGAGCCGGGCCATGTCGCTGGTCGAGGCCGTCGCAAATGTGGCGGTCGGCTAAGGCGTCGCCGTTGTGACGCAAATCCTGATCTTTCCGGTGTTTGGGTTGCACACGACTCTGGCGCAGAACATGCAGATGGGCACGGTGTTCACGGTCGTGAGCATTGCGCGGGCTTTCGTTCTGCGGCGAGTGTTCGAAGCGATCCGGGCGCGCGGGGCACGATGAAAAACCGCCGCCCCATGTGGGACGGCGGCATCGAAATTAAGGACGATCGAACGCCATCCCGGCCGTTCGGTCTGACGTTTCGCAAGCGGTTCTTCATCTCGATCGCCGTTTTCACGGTCGGCATTGTCGGACCGGGTATCCCGGGAAGCCGGCAAAACGACAAGGAAGCCGCCCGTCTGGGCTTTGCATCCGCCCGGGACCATCTCGATGCGAAGAAGGAAGACATCTCGGACCCGGTCGAATGGGCTGTACTTATTGCCCAGCGTGGGAATGAGTAACGGCAGCGCATCGCCGCTGAGGAAGCCCAAGCGGCTCGCGTGAAGAGGCAAGCGGAAGACAAGGCCAAGGCTGAAGCCGAAGCGAAGGCCGAAGAGGAAGCCTGCCGGAAAGAGATCGAGTGCTGGGGTGAGAAGGCACACACAGTCGCGGCTTTTGCATGTCCGCACCTGGTCGAGCGGCTTGCCAAATTCGATTTCGAATGGACCGATGGCTGGACGGAACCCAAGTTCAGCCACTTCCGCTGGCGTGATATCGAAGCCGGTACGGTCACCGTTATCGGCGACAAAATCAAAATGCAGAACGGTTTCGGCGCCTGGAGCCACATGATTTATGAGTGTGACATTGATCCGGTCTCAAAGGAGGCGCTGGCCACAAATGACATCTCAAACCAATCGCCTCAAAATCTCAAATCCGCCACCGCGTCACACTTCACCAGCATGCACATCGGCGACAGTGCCGGGCAGTCCACCATGCCGGATCCGGCCCCATTGCTCGATGCAGCGCTCTTCGAGCCGGGCGTTCAGGGCATCCGGATCGGGGAAGCCGGGCAGCGGCTGCCATACCCCGCGCCGGGGCACGCCGCCCGGCGCCCGGAACGCTTGGGTCGGGGCATCGAACAGCACCTCGCCGGGCACCAGATCCTGCAACAGGCGCGGAACATGATCGACGGCGAGATCGGTGAGGGCCGCACGCGGGCTTGGATCGATGCACTGTATGGTAGTCGACATGGCATCATCAGCGACCGCGCGCACCATCGCATAGGCCGACGCCGCATCGAGGCGGGCGAACCAAGCCTGGTCAAAACGCGGCTCGGGCGCTGGTCCTTTGAGGGCCATGAGGTCGGGGCCGAGCCGGTCGATTTCAACCAGCAGCGCGCGCATCGCCGGTTCGGCGGCGGTAAAACGCGGCTCAAGGCCCGGATAGGCACGCGAGGTAGCATGGGCGGCGTGGCGATGGGGGGTAAAGAAGCCAAGCTTGGCAAGGCCGAGCGCGGTGGCGGCGGCATAGCTGCGCCATCGCTAGGCGGTTTTCAGGCTCGGAGCGCTCATGTCGCTGCCATCGCCTTCAGCCGCGGGCGGCAAAAATCGAGCGATCTGCCATCAATCCCGGAAATTGACGAAATTGAGTGGCAGCTCGACATCGAGCTCCTTGACCAGCGCAATGGCGGCTTGCAGGTCGTCGCGCTTCTTGCCGGAGACACGCAATTCATCACCCTGGATCGCCACCTGCACCTTGATCTTGCTGGCCTTGATATCCTTGACCAGCTTGCGCGCGAGCTCACTGTTGATGCCCTGGCGCACACTAACGCTCTGGCGCATCGCCTGGCCGGCGGCGTGGTCGGGGGGCTTGAAATCGAGCACCCCGGCATCGACCTTGCGCCGGGTCATGTGGCCGCGCAGCAGCTCCTGCAACTGCTTGAGCTTCATTTCGTCATCGGCATGGATGGTGATATCGCCATCGGCGTGCTCGGCGCGGCACTTCGATCCCTTGAAGTCGTAGCGCTGGTCGACCTCACGCATCAGATTGGCAACGGCGTTGTCGACCTCGGCAAGGTCGGTTTTGGAAACGATATCGAATGCGGGCATGGCTACCACCGGATTGGCTCAAACAAGCTCAAACTGGATGGTACCCCATATTAGCGTGCAATTGCCAGAGGCAAAACGCCACCGCCGGGTGTTGTGCCGGCGTGCGTGCGCCCCGTTCCGGATCAGCCGAAAGCCTTGTCAGGCGCGATTGAGGATAGCGCCAACCTCGTTGAGTTCGGCCTGCTCGACATGAGCGATCTCAGTGCGACGCAGGCGGTCCTCACGCTCGTCGAGAAGTTCAAGGCGCTTGAGTTCGGCGATCGCATCGGCGAGGATTTCCTGAGCGGCATCAAGCTGCTGCTGGAGACCATCGATCGAGGTCATGAGATTGTCGCGCCGCGCCATCGCCGCCTTGGCGAAGGTTGGATAGGCAAAATGCGTGACATCGAAAATGCCGGCGCGCTCCTGTTCCGTCTCGATCTGATTTTGCAGATCGGTCTGCTTGGCTTCAAGGTCCGCGATCATCATTTCAATCTGCGCGACGTCGCGGCGTTTTTCATCAACCAGGAATCGCTGCATGCGGATCAGTGTTTCTCTAGACCTCATTTACTTGCCCCACCTCGGTTATGGCATCTGGCCCTGCGGAATTCCATGATCCGGGCCAATTCCTCATAACCATCGCCGATAGAGGTGAATTCTGTCTTTTCCTGACCAAGAAAAGCTTCGAAGGCGGGATTAAGCTCAATTGCACGGTCAATTTGCGGGTCGGAGCCGCGGCGATAGGCCCCAATCCTGATGATTTCCTTCATGTCGGCATAGGCACTCATGATGGTACGCGCTTCAGCAATTAACGTCCGGTGTTCAGGATTGAAACAGTCCGGCATGGTGCGTGACACCGAACGCAATACATTGATCGCGGGGAAGCGGCCGCGCTCGGCGATGGAGCGCTCCATCACGATATGGCCGTCAAGGGTGGCGCACACCGCATCGGCGATCGGTTCGTTGTGATCATCGCCCTCGACCAGCACCGTAAACAGACCGGTGATGGTGCCGACTTACGGCCCGGGCCCTGCGCGTTCAAGCAGGGCCGGCAATTCGGAAAACACCGTTGGGGGTATATCCCTTGGTGGTCGGCGGCTCGCCGCTCGCCAATCCGATCTCGCGCTGAGCCACGGCAAAGCGGGTGATCGAGTCGATCAGACACAGCACATCGTTGTCCTGGTCGCGGAAATATTCGGCGAGCGTCATGGTCAGATATGCCGCTTGGCGGCGCATCAGGGCGGCTTGGTCGGATGTCGCAACCACGACGGTGGAGACTTGGCCATTCCTTCCGGCCCGAGGCTGTCGGCGATGAATTCCTGAACTTCGCGGCCGCGTTCGCCGATCAGGCCGATAATCGAGACATCGGAGGTTGCATTGTGCGCAAGCATCGAAAACAGCATCGATTTGCCGATGCTGGAGCCGGCGAATATGCCCATGCGCTGACCGCGGCAGCAGGTGGTGAATCTATTGATCGAGCGAATGCCAAGATCAAGCGGCGGGCGGCGCGGTGCGGCGCAGTTCATAGGGGTGGCACCCCATGTTCAAAGGTCCCAGGCCGTCGATTGGTTGGCCCATGGCGTTGACCACCCGGCCGAGCCAGGTGGCATCGGGCGAGATCGAGGAAGATGCCGCCATCAATGACGGTACGTGCTCCAAGACCCACGCCTTCAAGCCGCGCAAACGGCATGGCAATCGCGTGATCTGCGCGAAAACCGACAATTTCACATTCGACCTGGCGCGAACCATGGGCCTCGATCCTGATCTGCGAGCCGACATGCATGGCCTCGGTCGGGCCGCTGAGCTCGACCGCCAGGCCATTGACGGCGTGAACGCGGCCATATCGATGCACCGGATTGATACGGTTGATATCGGATGCGAGGGCTTCGAGAACTGGCACGGATTGCCTCTCAAAATGGACTGCGGCGGCTGGCTAGGCAGTTTCTGCCGCAGGCCGTTAACGAATCGTAAACCATATGCACCACGACTAAAAATGTCGCTTTCGCAACGATCAGCAGTTGCCCCATCGACACAGATCAGTATTTGTTAACCAAATCCGCGTAGCGTTCTGATTCTATAGTCGAATGATGTGGGAAGGGCCGCCTACGTGCGGATGCGCTCATTGAGCGGCGTATTTCCGCAAGGGAGGAAATTGCATGAGAGTGCTTCTCATCGAGGACGATAGCGCGACGGCGCAGAGCATAGAACTCATGCTCAAGTCCGAAGGTTTCAACGTGTATACGACGGATCTCGGTGAAGAGGGCGTCGATCTGGGCAAGCTGTACGACTACGACATCATACTGCTCGATCTCAACCTTCCGGATATGAGCGGCTATGAGGTTCTCAAGACCTTGCGTGTGGCCAAGGTCGGAACACCGATCCTGATCCTGTCGGGCCTGGCCGGTATCGAGAACAAGGTGCGTGGTCTTGGCTTCGGTGCCGACGACTACATGACCAAGCCGTTCCACAAGGACGAGCTGGTGGCGCGAATCCACGCGGTCGTGCGGCGTTCTAAGGGACATTCGCAGTCGGTCATCAATACCGGCAATCTGGCGGTCAATCTTGATACCAAGACGGTCGAGGTGGATAACCAGCGCGTGCATCTGACCGGCAAGGAATATCAGATGCTCGAACTGCTATCGCTGAGGAAGGGCACGACGCTGACCAAGGAGATGTTCCTCAACCATCTATATGGCGGCATGGACGAGCCCGAACTCAAGATCATCGACGTGTTCATCTGCAAGTTGCGCAAAAAACTGGCGGCTGCAACCGATGGTGAGCACTATATCGAGACCGTCTGGGGCCGCGGCTATGTGCTGCGCGATCCGGATGAAGCCGAAGAGCCAATGCGCGAGTCAGCCTGACCGGCAGACGTCAATCTGATTGAACGCGTCCGGCGCTGATCGCGCAGGGCGCGTTTTAATTTGTTCAGCACAAATTTGTGCTGAACAAAAGTGTATGGACCGGCACGGATGAATCCATCCGCAGTTTTCCGAAGTAAGAAAATCAGGCCGTCAGGCGTGCGGCATCTTGAGGTTGCTGCTGGCCTGGGACGTCGGTTCTCTGGAAGAACCCGCGCTGGCCCTGCATCGTCTCAAAGACGGTTGAAATACCAATCACCGTTTCGGCCGCGCCCAGCACGCCGTCAGGGGCCATTTTCTCAGAAATGCGTGCGAGGATATCAGCCTTGGTTTCACGATCGAAATAGATCAGCACATTGCGGCAGAACACGATGTCGAATGCGCCCAGTCCGACCATGCGATCAAGCAGGTTGAAGCGCCGGTACTCGACCATGGCGCGGAGCGCTGAATCGATCTGCCACATCTCGCCGCGCTTTCGAAATACTTGGCCAGCAATTGGATGGGCATGCCGCGCTGCACTTCGAACTGGCTGTAAAGCCGGAGCGGGCCTTTTCCAGGATCTCACTGGAAATGTCGGTGCCAATGGATATCGGTGCGCCGCCTCTTTCAGCAGGATGGCCAAAGAGTAAGGCTCCTGGCCTGACGATGCGGCGGCGCACCATATGCGCAGTTTACGGCTGGCCGAGCGTGCTTGCGCGAAGTAGGGCAAAATGTCTTGTTCGAACCCGTCAACTGGTTTGCGGTTGCGAAAGAAGTACGACTCGTTGGTGGTCATCGCATCGACGATATCTTCCACGACGCGGGCACTGGTACGGCCCAATTTCATCGCTGCGACCATGTTGTCGATCGACGCAAATCCGTGCTGGGTGGCCACGGGATTGAGCCGGCTGGTGAGCAGATAGGCCTTGTCTTCGGTCAGAACAATGCCGGATTCGCCCTGAACCAACGTGCTCAGATACTCGAACTCGGCCGTATTCACGATGTAACTCCCTGAACCAAGCGGGCAACGCGGGAGCCAATCTCTCCCAAGGGCAGAACGACGCTGCACTTGCCGGTATGGGCGGTCGCGCCCTGCATGCCCCACACCACGCTGGTCGCTTCATCCTGGGCAATGACATTGCCGCCGGCATCGCGCAGCAAGACTGCGCCGGCAGCACCATCATGGCCCATGCCGGTGAGCATGACCGACAACACCGATACGCCATACACGGCAGCAATGCTTTCAAACATGACATCGACGGATGGCTTGGTGAAGTTGACCGGAGGGCGATCTTCGAGCTCCATCACCACGCCATCTGTGGTGCGCTTGACAATCAGATGTTTGCCGCCCGGTGCGACATAGATCACTCCAGCCTCGGGTTTTTCGCCATGTTTGGCTTCCTTGGTCCTTCTGCCACAGGTCTTGCCAAGATTTTCGGCCAGCATTTCAGTGAATGTCGGCGGCATATGCTGAGTGATCAGCACCGGCACCGCTGAAAGTGCTGGACCGATATCGGAAAGAACGAGGGCCCCCGGTCGAACTACCGATCGCCACCAGGGATGGCGTCCCGCGGTTGAACGGCACCAATAATTTAAAATCAGACGTGGCAGCCGACGCCGGCTGGCCAGACGCGCTGGCTGCAATAGCGGCAGGACGTTTGCGCACCGGCTTATCAAGACCACCGAGCCCCTTGATCTTGGAGATCAGCTCGCGTCGAAACGTCGGCCGACGTGGTGACGCCGCTGTTGGCCTCGATGCACTCTGATGCACCGCCAGCAAGCGCCTTCAGCGTGATCGCAGCATTGCGCTTGGTCAAGGTGGACGCAATGATGATGTGGGCGCGCGGCTGTGCTTTCAGCAGTTCGGGGAGTGCCGTCATGCCGTCCATTACCGGCATCTCGATATCGAGAACCACGATGTCCGGCCGCGCCGCTTCTATTGAATCAACAGCAATCTTGCCATTGGCGCATGTGGCGACCGTGACAAGGTCCGCCTCCTCGTCCACCCAGCGAGCAATCAATCCGCGAATGACCGATTCATCGACAATCATAACGCGCACTGGGGCGCGCGAGTCGGCTTGCGCTGGCGGGGTCCCAGCAACCGCTGACAGGGTCATCTCAGCTTCTTTCTATACGATCTCTACAGCGGACAAATTGTCTTCAGGGATATTCCGGTCAAATGGCTTCATGATGTATTCGTTGGCACCGGCTTGGATCGCACGTGAAATGTGATCCATATCGTTTTCAGTGGTGCAAAACACGACCATGGGCTTTGCCCCACCATCGGCCTGGCGCAATTCTTCGAGAAATTCGATCCCGGACATGATCGGCATGTTCCAGTCGAGCAAAATGCCGTCTGGCATCTGCCGGCCACACGCCTCCAGTGCCTGCCTGCCATCCTCGGGCTCGTCGATTTCAAACTCGAGGTCCTCAAGATACGGCATGCGACCTTGCAGATCACCGAGCTGTCATCAAACATCAGGCAGCGTTTCATCGGTTGTCTCCCTTACCTCAAAGCCTCAAGCAGCCTGCAACTCCGTCTCGAGCGCCAGAACCCGGTCAACATCGAGAACAACCATGAGTTGGTCCTCGAGCCGCTGAACCCCGCCGGAGACTTGCGCCCAGCGTGGATCCGGATTGGCGGGATTGTCCTCGTGGGAGGATGCGTCGAGACTGACCACATCACCAACCGAATCGATTACCAGCCCATAGGATTCGTTGCCGGCTTCAATGCCCACCGCCATGACCGGGCGATCGCTTTCCAGCGGCGGCAACCCCAGCCGCATGCTTATTGCGGTCACGATGCGTCCGCACAGATTGAGAACTCCTGCGACATCACCATTGGTCATCGGGACCTCGGTCATGGCGCTCGGCATGAACACATCCTGGACCCGAAGTATGGGCAGACCGAACAGCTGATCACCAATCCAGACCGTGATGTACTCGCTCTTGGAAGCGTCAGCTTGCTGGTTGAACTCCGTTTCCAAAGTCATGCCGCGTCCTCCAACTCACGCAGTGAACCGCTCACGGTTCGTATCAAGCCCTCGCGATCAAACTTGCCAACAAGACCAAAGAACCCAGCCGGCATTCTTCATGGCGATGGCATCCGCCGCCGAGCCGACCGTGGTGACTTCGTATCCTGCTGATTTCAGCACCGGGATCAGCATGTCACGGAAGAACGGCGAATCATCCACCAGCAGCAAATTGCGGCTGCCACGCGGTGTCTCCAGCCACTATCGAACACCTGGGTGATGTAGTAGCCCACGTCGAGAATTTCGGTGGCGCGCGCCTTGACGACCGCGGAGTCGACCTTGCCGGAATCATTGGCCGAAACCTCGATATCAAGCCGGTCATCGACAGCGATCCCCATAGTGCGTTCGCCATCACTGAACACAAGCAGGGGCTGGCATCCGGCACCGGCGTCCTCGCGCGGTGGCGAGATGCGCAACAAGCGGCATCAACTGGCCACGATACTGAACCATCTCCCGGCCGTTTGACACCTAGATGGCAGCACTATCGATTTGCTCAAGGCGCATGACCAGCGACAGCGGAACGGCTTCGGGCTCATCCGATCCGGCAGAGAAGACAAGCAACGACATTGTATCGTTGTGGGCAGTCATATCGCTGGAGCTCTCTTCGGCTTCGGCATTGCGGACAGCGGCAACCCCGTGATTGACCTGCTGAGCGATGCCATTGGGATCCACGATCACGATGACACTGCCGTCGCCAAGTATGGTGTTTCCCGAGAACACGGTGATGTCGCGCAGCATGGTGGACATCGGCTTGACTACGATTTCCTCGGTATCGAAGACGCTGTCGACGACGATGAAACCTTCCTCGTCAGACCCTGCCTGGATCGTTGCACCCTCTTCCCCGTTGCTGTCCTCTTCCAGGCGTTCAATGCCCAAGATTGCGGCAAGACGAACCAGAGGCAGAAGGCGATTGTGCAATCGCAGCGCCGGCGTCTGGTGGATCATCTCGATGCGATGTTCAGAATCGCTGTTGGCTCGCCCCAGCTCGGTCACGTTGAGCTGGGGCACGGCGAAACGCTGCTTCGCCCCTCTTCCGATCTGACATCGATTGAGCCACCGATAAGCTCGATATTTGTGTGCACTACATCCATGCCGACGCCGCGGCCGGAGACGTTGGTCACCTGCTGGGTGGTGGAAAAGCCAGGAGCAAAAATGTGCTCGTAGATCTGCGACGGCGACATCTTGTCGAAATCGGCGCTGCTCGCCAGACCTAGTTCAACACTTTTTCCTTGATCTTGTCGACCGGCAGACCTTTGCCGTCGTCTGCAATTTCAATGACGATGTTGCCATCTTCGTGGAATGCCCGAAGGATCACCTTGCCAGCCTCGCTTTTGCCCCTTGAAGCGCGTTCTTCGATCGATTCAATTCCGTGATCGGCCGAATTGCGGACCATGTGGGTCAGGGGATCCTTGATCAGTTCGAGCACCTGGCGGTCAAGCCCGGTCTCGGCGCCATGCATTTCCAGATCGATCTTCTTGCCGAGATCATTGGCAAGATCGCGGATGATCCTGGGAAGTTTCTGCCAGGCATTGCCGATCGGCTGCATGCGCGTCTTCATGACGCCTTCCTGCAGTTCCGCCGTCACATTGGACAGCCGCTGCAGTGGCACCTTGAATTCGGAATCATCAAGGCGCCGCACCATTTCCAGGAGCTGATTGCGTGTCAGAACCAGATCACTGACCATGGTCATCAAGTTCTCAAGCGTGTCGACATTCACGCGAATCGATTGTGTTGCCTTGATCGGTTCCTTGCGCTCACCGGCAGTTTTGCTTTCTTCTTCGTCAGGCAAAGCAGCAACGTCTGCCATCGTCGTGGACACCGGTTCGGGCGCTGGCTCAGCTTCGGGCTCATCAAAACCGGCTGGTTCAGCTGCCATTTCCGGTTGGTCTTGCAGTTCAGACTCGGACTCATCATCGGGACCGTGCGCATTGCGGAAGGCCAGCTCCAGCTCATCAAGCGATGATCTCACCGGGCTTGAGCTCACGTTCCAATGGCTGATCGGGGATATTCAGAGGTGCTTCATCCTGCGCAATAGCTTCAGGGGCTGCCTCGTCCGGCAGTTCGCCGGTTGACAGCGCATCGAGCTGGCTGATCAGATCATCATCGGCGCCTTCTGCACCAAGTTCTCCCAGAATCGCCTTGATGCGATCGATGGAAATGAGAATGACCGAGACCGCCTGCGGTGTGACAGGGGCGCCATCGCGAAATTTGCCTATAAGGGTTTCGGCGGCGTGGGCCAGGGGTTCGAGGCGAGGCAGCCCCAAAAACCCACAGGTTCCCTTGATGGTGTGAACCAGACGAAAAATGTTGTCGAGAATCTCGGCATTGTTCGCTCACGCTCGAACTGCACAAGTTCGACATCGACGATATTGAGGCTTTCGTTGATCTCTGTCAGTAATTCACTTAGGAGATCATCCATTCCACTACACTCCGCATGAATTTATTGGACGGCAGCGGTCCGCACATTCGACACGCTCATGCTGCCCTCAAGTACAGTTTGGTTGCCAAGCGTTAGGAATGATTGAAACGATTTGGTTGCAGCGAGTTGTGATGACCGGAATGGGCAGCATGGCAAGGCATTCGCCGAGCCGAATGCGGTAGGCCAATAGCCCGGCCGCAGTCTGTTGCGATTCAATTCCGGCGGGGGAGGGGAATCGTCAGCAGGGTCTTGTGTCAGACGGGATAGGCGGTTCGGACATAATCCCGGCGGGCGGGAGCAATCAGCCGGCGGGCTGGGCGGTAATCACAACCGCATCGTCTTCTTCGGTGACTGTGATCTTGGCACCAACGCGGCGTGCCAGAAGTCCTGTGAAATAAGGCTGGACAGATCGTGCATCAATCTCGCTGCCGGCGACTTCGCCTGAAATCAGCTCACCGGCACGCTCAGGGATTCGCGCGCCCTGTCCGACGCAGCGTACCGTCATCGTTGGCGCATCGAGCGGCTCAGTGACCTTGACTTCAACAGTGCCGCCGCGCGGAATAGCGTGCTGTGCAATCATCAGAAAATTGAGCAAAAGCCGGCCAATGTCCTTGGCAAGGCCGCCATCAGGTGTGTCCCAGTTCAGTGATACCTTGTCGCTTTCAACAAATCCGGTCGCGACCTCGTGCAACTCGCCCAGGCTCCGTTCCGTTCCTGCCGATCCGGCGGCGCCAAATGCAAGGCGCGCGAACAGCAGGCTGGCCGAGGCACGCGTGGCGCTCTTCTTGATGAGATCCATCGCAAAACCCTGCATTTCCTCATCGGCGGCGTCGTCCAACACCTCAAGGCCGTTGGTAATGGCGCCAACGGGGCTGATCACATCGTGACACACACGACTGCACAGAAGGGCTGCAAGCTCAAGCTCTTTCAGGCGATCTGAATTGCTCATGGATCCGCATCAAAGTGACTTTGTGACGTGATACACCGCACCGGCTAACAAGCCAAGCCGGTGTGCATGCGAAGCTTGACGCGGACATGGATCATGCGCCAATCCTGAACTTCACGCGATTGACGGAAATGCAATGGCTGGCCTGATCGACAAAGACCATGAAGCACTGGCGCATCAGCTGGTTGCCCTCGCCCAACGGGCGGCGGGCGAAGTGATGGATGTCTATGCGACTGAATTCGAGGTCGATGTCAAGGATGACTCATCGCCCGTTACGCTGGCTGACAAGCGCGCTGAAACCGTCATTCTTGATGGCTTGGCAAGGCTTGAACCGCGGGTCAGCGTGGTCGCCGAAGAGGCTTATTCACGCGGCGAGCGCTCGGCACCGGGCAAGACCTTCTTTCTGGTTGACCCGTTGGATGGAACGCGAGAGTTCATCAAGCGAAATGGAGAATTCACCGTCAATATTGCTTTGGTTGTAAATGGAACTCCCCTGATTGGTGTGATCGTGGCACCGGCGGAAGCGCGAACATTTTACGGGTGGCAGCGCGGAAGTGCCTTTGAAGTCAACTCCAAGGGCGAGACCTGCACTATTGGCACACGCGCGGCATCAGCAAATGCCAGAATCGCCATTGTCAGCCGCTCCCACCGCGACCGGGCGACAGATGCCTATCTGTCAGCCCTTGGCATCGTTGATGTGTGCGTCGTCGGCTCATCTCTTAAATTCTGTTCACTTGCCGCCGGAGAGGCGGATTTCTACCCGCGCTTCGGACCGACATGCGAATGGGATATCGCGGCCGGCCATGCAATCCTGCTGGCCGCTGGCGGCAATCTCTGCCACCTTGATGGGACTGCATTCGTTTATGGAAAGAGCGCCGATAAATATCGCAATCCAGGCTTTATCGCTTGGGGTGCGGGAGAGCGTCCAGCGCTCCCCGATCCCTCGCTTGCTACTGGGTCGCCCTGACCACATCCGGCCGGTTTGCCCTGGCCATTTCGCGCTCACTCTCGGGCACCTCCGTCTAGGCGGAGCGGGAGTCTGGCGTGGCGAACAGATAAAGCTTTCCGTCTTCGATCAACCAATTGTGCGGATTGCCCAAAGATTCAAAACCACGGGCCAACTGTAGTGGATCACAGCCGGCGAAACGCGGTGCATAGACCGTTGGGTCGCAGGCGAAGACTGCCCTGTTGGCCTCGTTGAGGAACTTCCAAGCCGCACCATCGATGGCCAACTCCACTCTTGGTTTCCCATGGCGTGGAGCACGGTGCACGAAGTAGGCAACCGGATCATATCCGCCAATGGCAAATCCGGTGCCCGGATCGCTCCACATTTCGGCCAACTGCCGGTCTTGCCCCTGCGCCCCTGAAAAAGCGGACAGCAGCACCGTCATGCAGACCAGCGCAAAACTCGATGTGAGGCGCCTCATTGGTCACCCTTTCGCCATTCGGGTCAGCGAACTCTATAATTCGGCAATCGCCGAAACGATTCGGCGGCCATTGTGCCGGCAAAATGTCAACGGAGGCCAAATGCGATCCAATCAAAGACCAATTACCCGGCGGTCAGCCTTGCGCCAGGCTGGCGCGGCCGGTGTGTCAGCGCTTGCATGGTCCATGCTCGGTCATGCTCCAGCCACAGCCCAGGGAGCCAATCAGGGCACATACCCAGCACAAGCGCCCCCGCCACCCGGTTCTGCAGCGCCAACATTTCAGTACCGTGAAATCGTCGAACAAGGTCATATGATCTTCGGACGCGCGTCGACCGATATCGCTTCGGCGGTTGAATATACCTTTGCCTCACAGGGCGAACCCACCGCCTATATTGTTGGGGAGGAGGCAGGCGGTGCCTTTATCGGAGGCTTGCGCTACGGTGAAGGTGAGATACGTCTCAAGTCCGGTGGGTTTTCCAAGGTTTTCTGGCAGGGCCTGTCAATTGGTTTCGATATTGGTGGCGACGGCTCGCGGCTGATCATGCTGGCCTATGGAATTTCCCATCAACAACAGATTTTCGATGTTTTCGCGGGACCTTCCGGTATCGCCTATGTGGCCGGCGGGCTCGGCGTCAGCTTCCACAAGAGTGATCAGGGACCCTCACTGGCGGTGATCCGCGCCGGTGTCGGGCTGCGGTTTGGGGTTAATCTGGAATATATCCGCTTCACCTCAGAACCGACCTGGAACCCATTCTAGCCAGAACTGATGATGCGGTTCGATTGGGACTGGAAGGAATTTGGCCTGCGTTGGATTGCTGGCTGGTGATGGACTTTGCGCAGGGCTTCCTCTTAAGGTTAAGACGCGGTTAAGTTGGCGCCAGCGTGATTGCGCTGGCATCTTGGCCGCGCGAGGCGCCGAAACGAATTGCGTAGCGTCACAGGAGGCGCGTTTCATGGCCGGAATCATCATGACATTTACGCTTGGGTTTCTGATCGCGAGCGGTATTGGGCTGGCAATGGCGATGCTCATGTGGCGGCGTGCGGAGAATGTCACGGAAAAACGCCTGCGGGCGTCGTCTCCAGTGTCGCTGGACGATTTCAACGCTGACAAGGATCGTATGCGGGCAGAATTTGCAATGTCAGCGCGCAAGCTTGAGATTTCGGTCGAAAACCTGCGAAAAAAGGCTGAAACGCGCCGTGCCGAACTCGACAAGCGTGAGCGCGAGGTTATGACGCTCAAGGAACAGATCAAGGAGAAGACCAGCATCGCCGCCGAGCGCGGCGATGAAATCGCCATTCTCAGCCAAAGCCTTGCCGAATCCGAAGCCAATCTTGAGCGAGGCAATACCGAAATCGGCAAATTGCGCGAGCAACTGAGTGAGGCACAAGCCGTACTCGCCCGCCAGGCAGTTGCCATCCACGGGGCCAACAGCCTGGTCGAGGGGCGCAAGGATGAAATCGACGTTTTAAGCCGCAACGTTGATGAAAAAGCAGAAGAACTGGTCAAGAAGGCAGCCACGATCGAAGAACGCGATGTTCAGCTGGCAAAATGCGGACGCGCGGTTGCCGAGCAAAAGATGATCGTCGGCGAACTGTAGCGCGAACGGGCAAAATACGCCGGACGTGTGTTGCATCTTGAGCAGGAACGTGATGCGGCAATCAGCAGCGCAGCACAACGGAAGCCTCGGCACGCGAAAAGGCACTTTCGACGGAGTGCGACGATGCCTTGGGCGAGCTGGCGACAACCAAACTAGAAATTGCTGCGCTAAAGGCAAAGACCGGCGATATGACCCGCGAATATGCCGAACGCGCCGAATAGTAGCGCCGTGAAAGTGCCATGCTGCGGGAGCGGCTTGGTGATCTCGCAATTGAGATCGAACGTGCAAGCGATGATATTGATTCGATGCTGGGTGTCAGCACAGATGCAGCACAAATGCAGTACAGATGCAGTACAGATGCAGTACAGATGTCAAATCATGGCGAAGACCTTGAGTAGGCATCCAGGCAATCGAACCTGACAGTCACTGGGTCAGGAGCAGGGCCAATGCCGCAGGTTCGAAGGTCTGATCCGCGATCGAACATCCCTTCGCCGGGATGAAGGCACGAACGGGGCTCTTCGTCCGCACCATCGGCATCGACCGGGCGAGGGCCAGGATCGGCATGGCCAACATCGCATTCAACATGAAACGGCTCCTGTTCCGGGAGCGCAAAGGCGCCGTGGCATAGCCCGGCCCCGGCGAAACCGAATCCCGAACCACAACCCAGGCAAAGGGCCGACCCGCATCGCGGCCGTAAATGCGCTCTCGTCACCCGATTCCAGGCAGCAGACAGGGGGCTGCAGGGTGTCCATATGCCGCGCCCCAAAATGCGCTCAAGACATTGGTTCTCATCACAGAACCAACGATCAATCACATCAATCAATGGAGCCACATGGAAATGCGGGTTCAATCAGGGCGGAACACTTTCAAAGACCCACGTCACTAGCTCACGGGAGCAAACCGCTTTGCTGCCCTGGCCTTTGCCTTGGCGGCTTCAACTTCACGATTGCGCGGTACGGCAGTTGTTTTGAGTGATGCCAGCAACAGGGTAGCTGCCCGGCTTATATCGTTCACCGCACGTTCGAAAGCTGCTTCATTGGCCTGTGAGGGTTTTTGAAAACCGGAGAGCTTACGCACAAATTGAATCGCGGATGCGCGGACTTCGCCTTCAGTTACCGGTGGATCAAGATTGTAGAGTGTGCGGATATTGCGGCACATGATGGGACCTTGTTGGCCTACTGGTGTCGGGGTTCGGTGTCAGGGTATGAGGATTGTTGCACCAGTGGTCTTGCGCGCTTCCAAAGCGCGATGGGCCTCGGCGGCGTCAGCAAGGGCAAAGCGCTGATTGACTTCGATCTTAACCGCACCCGAGGCAATGACGGCAAACAGCTCTTGCGCCGCATGGTCGAGTTCGGGTGTTGTTGAGACGTAGTCGAACAGAGTCGGACGGGTGACGAACAAAGAGCCCTTGCTTGAAAGATCCAGGATATTGAGCGGGTCGGCAGGGCCTGATGCATTGCCGAAATTGACCAGCGTACCGCGCCGGGCGAGGCAGTCCAGTGATCCGTGAAATGTTGATTTACCAACGGAATCATAGACAACCGGAACACCATTGCCGTCTGTGATCTCGCGCGCACGCGCCACGAAATCTTCTTTGGTATAGTTGATCGTGTGGGTGCAGCCATGGGCTTTGGCAAGAGCCGCCTTGGCATCGGAGCCCACAGTGCCGATCACTGTTGCACCTAGATGATTGGCCCAGGCACAGGCAATCGTGCCGACACCTCCGGCGGCGGCGTGAAACAGAATTGTTTGACCTGCTTCGACAGGAAACACTCGGCGCAGAAGAAAATGGGCGGTAAAGCCCTTCAGCATGCCGCCGGCGGCGGTTGCGTCATCAACAGCATCTGGAAGCTTGACGGCCCGTCCCTCGGGTACGTTGTTGGCTTCGGCATAAGCACCAATCGGTCCGGTGCAATAACCGACACGTTCGCCAACCGAAAATCGAGACACTCCCTCGCCTACTGCCTCGACGGTGCCGGCGGCTTCAAGTCCAAGTCCACTTGGAAAGGACAGGGGGTAGAGTCCGGAGCGCTGATATGTATCAATGAAATTGATACCCATGGCGCCGTGGCGAATGCGGATTTCGCTTGCACCGGGTGGGGGGAGTTCATGATCGGTGAACTTCAGAACTTCAGAACCACCGGATTGTTCGAGACGGATCGCCTTCACTTGGGTCTTCTCCTTCGCCACAGGTTGGGAAAAAAGCAACTGGGATGGGAAAGTCGCACATGCGCCCATATGGCGACAAGTGCATAGGACGGAGGGACTAGTCGGCGCGCCGGGTTTCGATCTCATGGACTAGATCGGAGGTCCTGGTCAGGCGGAGTGAACAGGTCTGGTTAGCGCAGACATAAGCACCTGGCGAATCTGGTTGTGTTGCGGCTCCATTGGGTAAAAGAAATGCCGATGGTAGCTGGATCGGGTTGGTAACGCGAAGGCGGATGGCGCCGGGTGCTGCGGTGCGCCATGCGGCTTGCCACAGACTTTCACTATCCGGGCCCTTGCCGGAGATGGCGATCTGCATGGCCAGCGTCGCCGCCTGGGTTGCGGCAAGCAGGCGCGCGTGGCTGAAGGGTTGTTCGCGCGCGGCTTCGGAAAAGCCGCGCAGTATGGAACTCAAAGACTCGGCGTGAGATTGTTCCTGTGTCAGCAGATGGAGGTGAAGCTTGACCTCTGCGGCAGCGGCGTTGGCGCTTGGGGTCGCTTCGTCGCTTGCAGACAATGGCCGAATGATCAGATCAGTAGATTCTGGGCTCAGAAAATAGCCGCCCGATTCGGCAGTGAAATGTTGATCGAGTACAGCGTTCCAGCTGCGTGCGTAGTTGAGATACGAAGATTCGCTTGTGACTTCGTGCAAGGTGATGGCAGCTGCTGCCATATTGGCATAATCGGTGGCGAGGCCGTCAATATTGGCGGTGCCATCGCGCCAAGCGTGGAGAAGCTGATCGCCCCTTGACATCGAGTCGGTAACGAAATGAAAAGTCTCGGTTGCAAGCCGTAACCAGTCAATCCGCGCGAATACGGCGCTGGCGCGCGCCAGCGCACGAATTGTCAGACCGTTCCAGTCGGCCAGCACTTTGTCATCCTGTCCGGGACGTATGCGCTGAGCCCGCGCAGCCAGAAGTCTTTCGCGCATTGGCGCAAGAGTCTGGTCGGTAATCGGTGAAAAATGTTCAGCCTGCAGCCGATTAAGGATGGTTTTCCCCTCCCAGTTTCCCTGCCGGGTCACGTTGTAGGTGCTAGCGAATACGGCAAAGTCATTGGCACCCAGGATTTCCTCAATTTCGCTGGCCGACCACACGTAAAATCGCCCCTCCTCTCCTTCTGAATCTGCATCAAGGCTGGATGCAAAGCCGCCGTCTGGAAGACGCATCTCATGTGCCAACCACGCGATGGTTTGAGCAATTCTTGCAGCGAACAAGGGTTTGCGTGTGACTTGCCAGAGCGTGGTCAACAGATCGATGATCTGGGCGTTGTCGTAGAGCATTTTCTCGAAATGCGGGGCAAGCCAGCGCGTGTCGACGGAGTATCGTGCAAAGCCGCCTGCTAAATGGTCATAAATGCCGCCTTCGCAAATACGCTCCATGGTAAATGTGACAGATTCGATGAATGGTTTGTCTTGGCGCCTTAAACCGGCATTCAGAAGAAGAGAAAAAACGCCGCAATTGGGAAATTTTGGTGCCCCGCGCATGCCGCCGTTGTCGGGGTCCATGACACTGACAAGTGCATCAGCCGCACTGTCAACGTCAGTGACGGTCAGGACTTCGCCATCGCGCGGCCGGGCAAGGTCCTTGAGACGCTGACGCAGGGAGGAGGCATTTTTGTCAACGACGGTGCGGTCTTCGCTGTAGAGTCGGGCGATTTCACGCAGCACCGCGGGGAAGGAGGGCCGGCCCCAACGCGGTTCTGGGGGGAAGTAGGTTCCGCCCCAGAAAGGCTCGCCGTCGGGGGTCAGAAACATGGTCATCGGCCAGCCCCCCTGCTCGCCCAGCATGTGCAGAGCCGTCATGTAGATTGCATCGATGTCAGGACGTTCCTCACGATCGACCTTGACGTTGACGAAGTGCTCGTTCATGAGCGCGGCAATGTCGGGATTTTCGAAACTCTCATGAGCCATTACATGGCACCAGTGACAGGCGGCATAACCGACCGACAAAAGGATCGGGAGATCGCTCGATTTGGCTTGAGCAAGGGCTTCAGGTCCCCATGGCTGCCAATGCACAGGATTGTCTCGATGCTGCAGCAGATAGGGGCTGGTGGATTGACCAAGGAGATTGGCGGACATGAATCGGTTCCAGGTGATTTGGTTGTAAAACTAGCGCGGGCAGAGGCGTGAGGCCAATGGTGGGCGAAAGTACCATCTTCGCTCTTTCGAGCGCGCCAGGACGAGCAGGTATTGCGGTTGTGCGGATTTCGGGCCCGCATGCTGCTTTTGCACTTGGTTCGCTCGGGGGGCGTGTTGACAAGCCACGTTTGGCGCGGCTGACACGACTTGTCAGCCCTCTGAACGGGGCGCCTCTTGATGATGCATTGACTTTGTGGTTTCCGGGGCCTGCGAGTGAGACAGGTGAGGACGTGGCTGAACTTCATCTACATGGCGGGCAGGCGGTGGTGTCTGGGGTCTTGTCTGCGCTCGGCGGAATTGAAGGTCTTGAGCCGGCGGGGCCTGGCGATTTTGCGAGGCGAGCGTTTCACAATGGCAAGCTTGATCTGACAGCGGTGGAGGGACTCGCCGATCTGATTGCGGCTGAGACCGAGGCACAGAGGCTGCAAGCTCTGCGACAGTATGAGGGTGGTCTTGGGCAACTCTGTGAAAGTTGGCGCCAAGAGCTGATCTCCTGTCTCGCCCATGTTGAGGCCTCGGTCGATTTTGTAGACGAAGAGGTGCCTGACGACTTGATTACGACAGTGCGCGCCAAGATCGTCACTCTCAGCGGCAGTATCAAATTCCATCTTGAGGACGGGCGACGTGGTGAGCGGTTGCGTGATGGGTTTCGAACAGTGCTTGCCGGTCCACCCAATTCCGGTAAATCAAGCCTTTTGAATTTCTTTGCCGGGCGCGAAGCGGCGATTGTCACCGATGAGCCGGGAACCACGCGCGATGTCATCGATGTTGCGCTCGACCTGGGTGGAATTCCGGTATTGATCAGTGATACCGCGGGGGTCCGGAAACCGTCGGGCAGGATCGAAGCTGCAGGGATTGCGTGTGCTGAAGCGCGGATGGCCTCAGCCGATTTGGTGGTGTGGTTGCGCGATGGGGCGGACCGTTCCGCGCCCTGCTCGCCGGAAATGTTGGACGTTCCAGTGATCGAAGTGTGGAGCAAAAGCGATCTTTGCTCCGCGCCGGAGGTGGAAAACACGATCTCAACCGTCACGGGGCACGGCATTGACTGGCTGACCGGTTATATTACCGATCGGGCGTCCGGTGGTCTCGCGGCGGCGTCGCACGCGGTGGTGACCCGCAGCCGGCACCGGGTCTCTTTGAAGCAGGTGGTCCAAGCGCTTGAACGGGCGGTGCAGTTGAGCGCCGAAGAAGTAGAACTGATCACAGAGGAATTGCGTTGTGCCGCAAGTCTGCTTGGCCGACTGACGGGACGAGTCGATGTCGAGGATGTGCTGGGTGAAATTTTTTCCGAATTCTGTATCGGCAAATAGGCTCAGCGCAAAAATGTTTCACGTGAAACACTCGTTTCACAAGCCAGACTAATTTTCCGCCTTTGATCTGCGCCCATTTGGCGTTAAGAGCTAGGTGATGCGGAATTCGGTACAAGAAAGATCCGACAAAACCGATGTGGTGGTTGTCGGGGGTGGCCATGCCGGTTGTGAGGCTGCCGCTGCAGCCGCGCGTCTCGGTGCCGGCGTGGTGTTGTTGACCCATAGACGCGCCACAATCGGAGCGATGTCGTGCAACCCGGCGATGGGTGGGCTTGGCAAGGGTCATCTGGTGCGAGAAATTGACGCACTTGATGGTCTAATGGGCAAAGTTGCAGATCGCGCCGGAATTCAGTTTCGACTACTCAATCGCCGCAAGGGTCCGGCAGTGAGGGGCCCTCGGGCACAGGTCGATCGCAAACTCTATGCAAGTGCAATGGGTGAGGCGCTTGAAGGTCAGCGCGGGCTGGAAATTGTCGAAGCGGCCTGCGCCGACCTGACGCTCGTTAATGGGGTCGTCAACGGTGTTGTCTGTGATGATGGCAGACGGATCAGTGCAGCAGCAGTTGTGCTGACCACGGGCACGTTTCTCAATGGATTGATTCACATCGGTAACGACCGCACGCCCGCGGGCCGTGCGGGTGATGCCCCTGCGGTTGGGCTGTCGGAGAGATTGAGCGAAGCGGGTTTCTCGCTTGGCCGGCTCAAGACAGGAACACCGCCACGGCTTGACGGGCGGACCATAAACTGGGCGGTGCTGGCAGAGCAGCCGGGGGATGAAACGCCGACACCTTTTTCCTTTCTGACAAAAAAAATCTCCACGCCGCAGATGGTATGTCACATCACACGCACTCTGGCTTCGACGCACGATATCATCCGCGCCAATCTTGCCGAAGCACCGCTCTATTCCGGTCAAATATCGGGGACCGGACCGCGCTATTGCCCATCGATCGAAGACAAGGTGGTGCGCTTTGCCGAGCGTGACAGTCATCAGATCTTTCTCGAACCAGAAGGGCTTGATGATCACACCGTGTATCCGAACGGAATATCGACCTCGCTATCACGCGAGGTTCAAGCGGACCTGTTAGCCACCATTCCAGGGCTGGAAAATGCGGTGATGATGCAGCCAGGCTATGCGATCGAGTATGATTATGTCGATCCGCGCGAGTTATTGGCGACGCTCGAGACCAAGCGCATTGGCCGGCTTTACTTCGCCGGACAGATCAACGGCACCACCGGATACGAAGAGGCTGCTGCCCAGGGCTTGATGGCCGGGCTCAATGCGGCGCGTGCGGTGTCGGGGTCGGGTGCCTTCATCCTCGACCGGGCCGAAGCGTATATCGGGGTGATGATCGATGATCTGGTGACCCGTGGTGTCAGCGAACCCTACCGCATGTTCACCTCGCGTGCCGAGTATCGGCTTTCTCTCAGGGCGGATAATGCCGATCAGCGATTGACTCCGCATGGTGTGGAGATTGGCTGTGTCGGTTCTGATCGCGCCCGCGCCGTTGCAGCTAAGGTCGACGCGCTGAAGGCTGCTAGAGAACTTGCCCGCAACCTTTGCCTGACGCCATCTGAAGCAGGGCGTCACGGGCTGAAGCTCAACCAGGATGGAGTGCGCCGGACGGCGCTTGATCTACTCGCTTATCCCGAGATCAGTATCGAAAGGCTTGCGCAGATCTGGCCACAGCTTGGTACTTTCGAGCCGGCGATCAGTGAACAGCTGGAGGCCGACGCACTCTATGCCGGCTACCTCGAACGCCAGGACGCCGACATTGTGGCGTTTCGCCGTGACGAAGCCCTGTCCCTGCCGCAGGAGCTGGACTATGAAACGGTGGCCGGTCTTTCCACGGAAGTTCGCCAGCGACTAGCGTCAGCGCGACCGCTATCACTTGGACAGGCAGCGCGGCTTGAAGGCGTAACGCCGGCAGCGCTGGTTGCACTCCTTGCCCATGTCAAAAACAGCGACCTCGAAGCCAGCGCCTGAGTGTGGCGGGCAAGCGCGCTGGACGCCGGCGCTGGTCGCTGACGCGTTTGATGTTTCACGTGAAACAATGGATCGTCTCGAGCGCTATGTTGAAGTGCTGACAGTTTGGCAGCAGCGCATCAATCTGATCGGGCGTTTGACGCTCGGCGATGTCTGGGGGCGGCATATTGCCGACTCGCTGCAGCTCATCCGGATGGCGCCGGAAGAAGCCAAGGTCTGGCTCGACCTCGGCTCCGGTGCCGGGTTGCCGGGATTGGTACTGGCGATAGTGCTGGGCTCCGAGCCTGGCTTTCGCATGCATCTGGTCGATTCCAACGGTAAGAAATGTGCGTTTCTGCGGACGGCCGCTGCCGCCACTTCGGCATCGGTAAGCGTGCACCATGGTGAGATTTCGAAACTTGGCGCGGCGCCCCGGCCGATCAAGGCTGATGTGATTACCGCGCGCGCCCTGGCGCCCTTGGCGCGGCTCATCCCTCTGGCTAAACCTTTCATGTGGAAAAAGACGGTGCTTTTGCTGCCAAAGGGACAAGATGTTGAGACTGAATTGACCGCAGCCGCTATATCTTCGAGACTCAGGGTTGAGCGCAGGCCGAGTGTCGTACATCCAGCGGCAAGCATCCTGCGTATCGAGGAGGCCTAAAAATGACAGGCGCATTCGATTCGGTACAGATACGAAGTGGAACGCAACCGCGGGTGCTGGTGCTCGCCAACCAGAAGGGTGGCGTTGGCAAGACAACAACCGCCATCAATCTTGGAACAGCATTGGCCGCTGTTGGCGAGCATGTGCTGGTGGTTGATCTCGATCCCCAGGGAAACGCTTCAACCGGGCTGGGCATCGAACGCGATGATCGGGTGGTGTCAACCCACGATGTGCTGACCGGCCAGGCAGGCTTGATTGATTCGGTTGTCTCGACAGCGGTCCCTAGGCTCAATGTGGCACCCTCAACACTGGACCTTTTGGGAGCCGAAGCGCTGCTCGCCAGTGACCGCAGGCGTACCTTCAAACTGCGCGACGCGATCGCCGTGATGACCGAGGCGGCACTCTCCGGCGAGCATGAAGGATTCGGCTATATTTTGGTCGATTGCCCGCCATCTCTTAATCTGCTGACAATCAATGCGATGGCTGCCGCCGATGCAGTGCTGGTGCCGCTGCAGTGCGAGTTTTTTGCGCTTGAAGGTCTGGGGCAACTTTTGCAAACAGTCGAACAGGTGCGCACAACGCTCAACTCGCGACTGACGATACACGGTGTGGTTCTGACAATGTTCGACCAACGCAATAATCTGTCCGGACAAGTTGCCGACGATGTGCGGCAATATCTCGGTGACAAGGTCTATGAAACCATCATTCCGCGCAACGTCAGGGTTTCCGAAGCGCCATCCTACGGCAAGCCAGTGCTGCTATATGATTATGACTGCAGTGGTACGCAGGCCTACATCCGGTTGGCCTCTGAAGTGATCAGGCGAGAGCGCAAAGAGGCAGCGGCATGAGTTCGCAACCCAAACAGGCTCCGGCGGCGGCAGATGGCAAACGCAACCGACTGGGGCGCGGGCTTGAGGCACTGATCGGGGATGCGGTTGCCGAAGAGGGCATGTTCGATCAGCCGGTACCTGGGGACGCTGCCGAAAACATCCTGCCCATCGAATCCATTCGTGCCAATTCAGCAAATCCGAGGCAGGTATTTCGTGGCGAGGAGCTTGCCGATCTGGCACGATCGATCCAGGAAAAAGGACTTTTGCAGCCTCTGATTGTACGGCCTGTCGAGGGGGCAGACGGCAGTTACGAAATTGTTGCCGGTGAGCGACGTTGGCGGGCGGCACAGCTTGCGCGCCTTGACCTGGTGCCGGTGATCATTCGTGCGTTAAGCGATGGACAGGCGCTCGAAATCGCGATCGTTGAAAATGTACAGCGGGCTGATCTCAATCCAGTCGAAGAGGCCAATGGTTATCGCCGGCTGATGGACGAATTCGATTACACCCAGGATGATTTGTCGAAGGTGATCGGTAAGAGCCGCAGCCATGTGGCCAATACATTGCGTCTCATCAATCTGCCGAACAAGGTCAAGCAGTATGTTGTCGACGGGCTTTTGAGCGCCGGCCATGCGCGCGCACTGATGGGGGTGGACAATGCCGAGAAACTGGCGAGTGAGGTGGTCAAGCAAGGCTTGTCGGTACGCCAAACCGAGGCCCTGGCCAAAGGCGGTGCAAATGGCCAGGATGGCGGGGAAAAGGATGCGGCGCGCGGTGAGCGGTCAGAAAAATCCGCCACCGAGCGTGACCCCAATATTGTAGCCCTTGAGAACGACATCGCAGAAGCACTGGGTCTGAGAGTTGCCCTCAGTCATCGCGGGCGGGGCGATGGGCCGGGCGAAGTCAGGATCGCCTATCGCACGCTGGAGCAACTCGATGAGATCTGCTGGCGGCTGATGGCGCCGCGGCCGGCATTGCCGAAGGAATGATTCCGGCCGGCCGGCGAAGTATCCCGCAGGATTGGCGTACAAAGAGGTGCCTGCGGCCCGGGGGTCAGGTGTAAAAAGGTCCGTTGCTTTATGAGCCTCTTGCGGTTCCACATCGTGCAGATCAACATTGCGAGCACCGGTTCGTCTGCACTTGGACTTAGGCAGTCTTGAGGTATTTGATCAGGTTCCGGCCCCGATAACCGTCTTCCCGATTTGATCCGAGGATGGTTCATTGCCTCCGATGAGGAGGTAACGAGATGTATGATTTCCTTTGGTTTTCCGATTCTCAGCAGGCTCGGATCGCGCCGCTTCTGCCGACCGATATGCGCGGCAGGAAGCGCCCGGAAACAGTTGACGATCGTCCTGTGCCGAGCGGGATCGTCCATGCGCTGCGCTGTGGCGGTCGCCGGGCCGATATCCACGGGCCGAAGAAGACGCTCTGCAACCGCTTCGTCCGCCGGGCCGGGCGCGGTATACGGGAAGGTATCTTCAGCGCTCCGGCAGGCGTCGAGGATACGCCTTGACCGGCTGTTCATCGACAGCTCCTGCATCAGGGTTCATCGCTGCGCCGGCGGCGGAAAAGAGGGGCCTTGGCTATATGGTATCGGCCGCACCGAAGGCGGACGCAACACCGGGCTCCCACGCCGCCCGCGACCACAAGGGCCGCCCCGTGTTTTTGTCAATTGCGTCCTGCTCCCGACGCCCGGAAACGTGCATGATTGCAAGGTCGCACAGCGCTGCATCGAGGCCATGCCGCCATCCGCCGAGCCTGTCGCCGGCAAGGGCCATGACGGCCGGGAACTGCGCGAATGGCTCAACGAGACGGTGCCGTTCGTCATTGTTGAGCTTGAGAAGACTCGAATGCACGGTCGCATTCCGGGCATGGATGGGTTCGATAACAGGGTTCAGGGCAGATTGTCTGCCCTAGTGCGGGCGCGAGCGTGCGACCAGCATGGTGATCTGCAGTAATGAACGTGCAACCGCAACTGCTGACAGCGCTTGATCGCCGCGTGAAGCGCGTTCGCCTTCTGCGGCCAGTTCAAGCGCGCGGCGCAGCAAAGGTTCACGCCATAGCCGGAGCTGGCGGGTCAATGAGTCGCGCCGCGTGAAATGGACAGGGGGCCGCATGCGTCCAATTACAGCAGACAGAGCCTCTCCCCGGGTGATTTGATTTGAGAGGCGGTGCAGAGTTTGCATGTGTGACAGCACAGCGCGCATCAGCTGGCCCGATGCTGTGCCGGTCTCACGTGCCTTGCCCAGCAATCGTTCAAGCGCGGGGGGATCCCCCTCGCCAACAGCATCGACGAGTTGATCAAGGGTTTCGCGCGATACGTCTGAACAGATTGCATCGACATCAACCGCGGTGATGTGAGCGCCTGGTCCGGCGTAAAGCGCAAGTTTTTCAATTTCACCGCGACTGGCAAGACGATCAGATCCAAGACGGTCCCTGAGGTTTGAACGGGCCTCGGGTTCCATCGTCTGGTCGAATTCAGCCAGGACCTGGTCGATGAGCTTGACCAATGAGCGATCGTCGTCGTGGTAACATGGCAGGGCTGCGGCATTGGGTGCGGCCTCAAAAGCCTTTCGCACCGCGGATCGTGGTTTCAGATCCCCGGCCCCCACCAACAGAATCGCCGCGCTCTGATCTTCGAGAGCTGCGACAATTACATCAGCCGATGCGCCACCCGACGCGCGAACAACGACGGTGCGCCGGTTGGTCCCGAAACAGAGCCCGCCAAGCTCCTCTGCAAGACGGGCCGGCGTTTTGGCTAGTTCGGCGTCGTTAAGTTGTGAAACACTGAAAGGATCATTCGGGTCGGTCGCGAAATGGGACAACAGGACACCGAGGCGTTCAGTTACGAGGCCCCGATCGGGACCATAGACAAGGATTGCGTTAATTGCTGTCGGGGGGGCAATAAGGAAATCGTCAACGTCTCTGGCTTTGAGGGCAACCACGGGCCGTACTCAGAAATCGGGCCTAAAGGGCCGAAACACCGTTGGGTCCAAAATTCTGGCCCGCACCAGCGACAACGGCCGCAATCACTTGATTACGTACGAAAATGGCAACCTCTGAGGCCGCACGGTTTTCCGCATCGAGTCGAGCACGAATATTGGCAAATTCAGACGGGAAACGGTTAAAGCTCGATTCGGCAAACGCCTTGTCGGCGTGGATTATGACGGGTGGCGTATCGGGATCGGTAGACTCGACTGTCGCCGCATCGAACAACTTGTAATTCACGGTGACCATAACGCTGATGCGATCTTTCTCGCGATCCCTACGCCTAAACACCTTCCGCTCGCTGACCGATACCTGCAAACGCATGAGATAGGGGGCATTAACCGGCTCGCCGTCGGGGGTAAATTGACGAATCAGTTCGTTGCGTATGCGCTGGCCGACCCTGTCCTTGATCGGTGAGATCTTGATCGCTGCGGTCAATTCCTGCGTGGCATAAGAGCTCCCCTGCGTACCGTAAACGGGTTGGAACCCGCAGCCTGCAAGGCTGATTATTGCAGTGATGGCGGCAATAGCCGGCGTCAAACGGATGGGCAAATCAGGCGACCACATTGACGATCCTTTCCGGCACCACGACCACTTTGCGGATTTGGCGGTCGGCAATGGCGCGGGAGACATTGTCGAGATTCAGCGCGGCATTTTCAATCTCTTCGCGCGCTGTCGAGCGTGAAACCACGATCTCGCCGCGTCGTTTGCCGTTGACCTGTACCACAATGGTAACGGTGTCGGCCACGATCAGTTTTTTATCGGCACTGGGCCAGGATTGTATGGCGAGGAGTGAATCATGGCCCAACAGGCGCCAGCACTCTTCAGCCAGATGCGGCGTCATTGGTGCAATCATCCGCACATAGAGTTCAAGCGCCTCGCGACGCGCCCAGCGCACATCAATGGCGCGGGATTTTGCTGTCTCGGCAAAAATCGGTGCCAATGAATTGGTTAACTCGTAAATGTGTGCAACTGCGCGGTTGAAACGCAGATTCTCGAATGCGTCGGTCATCTGCGCAACAGCGGCGTGGGCAGCCTTGCGTATTGTGCGGGCGGTCGGGCGAATGCGGGCCGGACGGGGACTTGCGGGCTCTGCAAGATTGCCCGCGCCCTCACTGATGAAGCGCCAGACCCTCCGGATGAACCGGGCGGCCGCGTCGACGCCTGCTTCGGTCCACTGAATATCGCGCTCCGGCGGCGTGTCGGAAAGGATGAACCAGCGCGCCGTATCGGCGCCGTATAGCGCCACTATGGCGTTCGGGTCGACGATGTTCTTGCGCGATTTCGACATTGCCTCGGCCGAACCGACGGTTACCGGCTCACCCGTATCAACATGAACGGCTTCGGAACCGCGCATCTCCACTTCTTCGGGATAGAGCCATTCGCCTGACGCACCGCGATAAGTTTCATGCGTCACCATGCCTTGGGTGAACAGGCCGGCGAAAGGTTCGTCTGTGTCGACATGTCCTGTGCGGTGCATGGCGCGCATGAAGAAGCGCGAATAAAGCAGATGCAAAATCGCGTGCTCGACGCCGCCAATATACTGATCCACCGGAAGCCAGTAATCGACCGCCGTGCGATCAGTTGCGGTATCGGCGTGGGGTGAACAAAAGCGGGCGAAATACCAGGAAGAATCCACGAAAGTATCGAAAGTGTCCGTCTCACGCGTGGCTTGCCCACCGCAGCTCGGACAGGAGACGTGTTTCCAGGTGGGGTGGCGGTCGAGCGGATTGCCTGGCGAGTCGAAGGATACGTCATCGGGAAGGCGCACCGGAAGATCGCTGCGCGGCACCGGCACAACGTTGCATTTGGGGCAATGAACCACCGGTATCGGGCAGCCCCAATAGCGCTGGCGCGAAACGCCCCAGTCGCGCAGGCGATAGTTGACCGCACGCACGCCTTGCGGCCGGCCGGCAATCTTCCGGGAAGCCAGCGCATCGGCCATCCGCTCCTTGGCGGCGGAGACGTCCAATCCATCAAGAAAATCGGAATTGGCGAGCGTTCCCTCGCCGGTATAGGCCTCCTTGACAATCCTGAAGGTGTTTGGGTCGCTGCCTTGCGGTATCACCACGGGGCGCACGGCGAGATTGTATTTGCGGGCAAAATCAAGGTCACGCTGATCATGGGCGGGGCAGCCAAATATCGCTCCGGTGCCATATTCCATCAGCACGAAATTGGCGACGAACACCTTGATCTTTCGGTTGGAAACGAAGGGATGCCGTGCTGTCACGCCGGTATCATGTCCAAGCTTTTCAGCAGTTTCAATTTCTTCCAGGGTCGTGCCACGACGGCGGCATTCGGCGATGAAGTCGGTGAGCCCCGGATCGCGTTCGGCAAGCGCTGCGGTGAATGGGTGCTCCGGTGAAATGGCACAAAAACTGGCGCCAAACAGCGTATCCGGCCTGGTTGTGTAGACCTCCAACGGCGGACCGGCGACGCCTTCCGGCAAGTCGGCCAGTTCGAACATCATGTGCACACCCTCGGAGCGGCCGATCCAGCGGTCCTGCATCAGGCGCACCTTGTCGGGCCAGCGCTCCAGGCTTGCCAGCGATGCCAGAAGATCATCGGCAAATTCGGTAATGCGCAAGAACCACTGCGTCAATTCGCGGGTTTCCACCGGCGCACCGGACCGCCAGCCGCGCCCGTCAATCACCTGCTCGTTGGCAAGCACGGTGTGGTCGACCGGATCCCAGTTGACCTTCGATTTCTTGCGGTCGACCAGCCCGGCATCGAGAAAATCGAGAAACAGGTGCTGTTCGTGCACATAATAATCGGGATCGCACGTCGCGATCTCGCGCTCCCAGTCTAGCGATAGGCCGAGCAATTTGAGCTGCTCGCGCATGACCGCGATATTTTCATGGGTCCAGCTTGCCGGGTGCACGTCATTCTGCATGGCGGCATTTTCCGCCGGCATGCCAAATGCGTCCCAGCCCATTGGGTGAAGCACGTTAAACCCGCAGGCGCGTTTGTAGCGGGCCACCACGTCGCCCATGGTGTAATTGCGCACATGTCCCATATGGATGCGCCCTGAAGGGTAGGGAAACATCTCAAGCACGTAATATTTGGGCCGATTCTTATCGACACCGGCACGAAACGGCTGCCAGCGTTCCCAGGCTTGCTGCCAGCGCGGCTCGACCTCTTGCGCGTTATAGCGCTCCATCAACGAATTCCAGCGAAGTGATGTCTGTCGGGGCCGGTGGGCGCGACCGCTAGCCCTCAATGCCAGCAATGCGCATCTGGCGGGCACGCGTCAAGATCTGGTCTTCAAGCTTACGTTCAGAACCGTCACTCACCGGCGCATCCTTCCAGCTCTGGCCGGATGCGATCTGGCGAAACAGGCTGACGCGCAGCGCATCGGCGCGCAGGCGCTGGTCGAGAATGTAAATCGATGCCTTGAAGCGCTCTTTCGGCGTCGCCGGATCGGAATACCAGTCTGTAATAATGACCCCGCCGAAGGGATCGGCGGACGACAGCGGCATAAAGGAAAAGGTGTCAAGCGATGCGCGCCACAACAAAGCGTTGACGCCAATCTTGGCACCGCCGGTATCGCCGCCGCCAAACAGGTTGCTCCCTGCCCCCAGGAGTTCCACGCCGCCCTCTTCAGCCCGCGCCTGACGGCTGGGCGCAGGCACGCGCTCGATTGCGGAACCGTCCATGAGAGACCGGCCGGTGCAGCCGCCAAGTCCGAAAGCGGCAATGGCCAACAAACCCGTCGCCACAAAACCGCGCCCGCTTGAGACAATTCGAAGCACGCCTGAACGGCGCCGCGACGGCCGGTTTGAACGCTCTGCAATCATATTTGGTTCCAAAACCCGAATCACCGGGTCATTTACGCCCTGTCGGACCGCTTTTAACCTTCCTGCAAGCAGATCGCAACGCCGGCACATGACCCGCCCGAACGCCGATTTGTGCAATAATGGCGCTCCCGGATGGCGAGATTGTGTTGTGCCTGCAACACTCACCCACAAAGGGCGAGCTGAAGCCTCACCGCGGTTGACGGTCGCAATCAGTTCAGGGATCAATTGTCCACGCATTCGGGGGGCCGATTTCCCCGATTGGAATACACGCCGGGCACGACGAGTTGGAAATGCGGCATCGCCGCGCCTGGTAAGCAGAAACTCAAGAGAGGGCAAAAAATGAAAAACGCACTGCTCGGAACGACGGCCCTGGTAGCGAGCGGACTGCTCGTCGGTACCGCATCGGCCGCTGATATCGTTCCCGCGCCGATCCCCGAACCGGTTGAGATCCAGGAGGGCTTCACGCTCTCGATCGAAGCCGACGCCAATGCGGGTATCTGGTTCGGTGAAACAGACTCTTGCGATGGCATTGCGGCTGTCTGGGCTGTCAGCAGGACCGGCACCAACGATGACGGCGAGACCGTAGACGTCGTGCTCAGTGAGGGCGAGATCTACAGCGATGGCGGGGTGTTCGGCGATGGAGGGCTCGTAACAGGGGGTGGGTATAATACCTCGTCCTGTGTGTACGGGGACACCGGCGAGTTCCATGATGATGATGGCGCAACCATCTTTTATGAGCACAAGGTGGTCTTCGCTCTGGAAGCGACACTGGCATCCGGCCTGTTCGTCGGTGCCTATATGGAAAACGAAAAGGGCGGAAACGCTGGCTGGAAGGACTCCTGGATCGTCCTTGAAGGCAATTTCGGTTCCATGGAAATCGGTTTCATGGACGGTGCCTACAAGAACGCCTTCACCGGCGGCACCGACAGCGGCATCTACGCGGAAGCCAACGGTCCGAAGAACTCACCCGGTGGCGACATCAACACCTCTGACGGTACGCTCGACAGCGGCGAGGGTGATATGCGGATTGCATATTACACCCCGCGCGTACAAGGCATCCAGTTCGGTGTGTCTTATGCACCCGACAGCGATGACGATGAAGAGTACTCGGACAGCCAGGTTCACCGTTACGACGGTGACGACGGCTGGGTCGACAACTGGGAAGTCGGCCTGAGCTGGGAAGGCAACATCAGCGAAAACTGGGAATTCACAGTCGGTGGCGGCTATGGTGAAGGCACCGCGGAAACCCAGATCGACGATTTCGAAAAGTGTCAAGGCGACGGCACTGGCGACACAATCGCCGATGCCTATGGTGGCCTGACAGGTGACTTCGAATGTGGCGACTATGAAGTCTGGGGCGTCGGTGCCGTGGTCAGCAATGGTCAGCTCACCGTCGGTGGTGCCTACTCCAACAAGGACTGGGAGTTTGGTTTCGAGCGTGAGCATTGGATGATCGGCGCCGTAATCTCCCAGGATGACTGGAACTTCGGCGTCCATTATGGCGACGAAGAAGACACTCACCACCTTGGTGGTCCGACCGACGAACGTGAGTTGATCTCGGTCGGCTTCGACAAGGCGCTCGGCCAGGACTTTGTCTGGGGTGTGTTCGGCACCTACGCCAACCAGCATGACGCCTGGCAGAAGGCGGCTAATGGGTTCGGCGAGACCGACCACTGGACAATCGGCACCGGTTGGAAGATCAACTGATTGCGCCTGCCTGATAATAGATGTGCCTGATAACAGGTGCGAACGGGGCGGGATTTTCCCGCCCCGTTTTCTTTGATGCCGCGATCCGTTCATGTCTGCTGAAAACCGGTCATACGGGGTAGACAGACCCACCGCTGGAAGTTGATTGATGGAGTGCCGGGGATCGGCGGCATCGTTTGGCTGGCATCCCTGTCCCAAAAATCGGGCCCAAATCGGGAAATACCTGACTGAGGGCTTTTCCCGCCAATCTGATTACAGGTCGCGATCGGCCGGTTCCACTCGGTGAACCCGGCCGTTACGCCGCCAATGAAGCGTCGGGGCACTGGTTTATCGACCGCCTTGGCGGTTATCAGGCCGACGCACATGCACGACCTTTCCGGCGAGCCACGACCTTTCCGGCCGGCACGGGGCTGCCATGCGTGCTCAGATACAGCAAGATATTGCGCGCACCGGAAAACCGTTGCGATTGGTCAAGACACACAGCTATCCGGGTCCGGCATTCGGCCATTTGCAAATCAACATGGATGTGACGGCCGGCGCAATCTACATTATGTGCAACCCGCTCGATGTCGCGATCTCTTTTGCAAGTCACTGTGGCGAAGCTGTTGATCAGACCATCGAAGTAATGGCAAAACCAGGCACGAGTTCGATGATGCGTACGGACCGTGTTTTTGAGTGGACCGCGGACTGGTCGAGTCATGTTGAAAGCTGGACTGCACGCCCGCATGAGCAACTTTGCGTGCTGCGCTATGAAGATATGCCGGACAAGCCGATGGAGACGTTTTCCAGAGTGACCGCGTTTTTAAAAATAAATCTGGAACCAGGCCAAATCGAGCATGCGATAGAAGCCTCTTCATTCAATCGATTACGCCAATTGGAGCAGGAGAACGGATTTGAGGAGAAGCCCTCTGGCGCAGAAGCGTTTTTCCGGTCCGGACGGAAAGATCAATGGCGCGAGGTTCTGGGCAAAAAGCAGACCAAAAGCATTACCGACCGCCACCGTGAGCAAATGGAGCGGTTCGGTTATGCCTGATGTAGACAATCTGGGCGATCAGGGAGTTCGCGCACGTCTTTGTTTGATGCAAGACCAAATCAGGACGGTTGTTGAAAAAGCCGGAAGAAAGAGTGGCGATGTGACTCTTGTTGCAGTCAGCAAAACTTTTTCACCGGAACATATCAGGCCAGTACTGGAGGCGGGGCAGAGGCATTTTGGTGAAAATCGCGTCCAGGAGGCCGGGGCCAAATGGCCGGCACTCAAGGACGCCTTTCCAGATGCGGTGTTGCACCTGATCGGCCCGCTTCAGACCAACAAGGTGCGTGATGCGGTTGAACTGTTCGACGTCATCGAAACCGTGGATCGTCCAAAGTTGGTTGCGCGCCTGGCAGGAGAGTGCGAGAGGCAGGGCCGATGGCCAAAACTGCTGATCGAGGTCAATACAGGCGAGGAACCACAAAAGGCAGGGCTCACACCTGCCGAAGTAGTAGGCTTTGTGGCAGAGTTGCGTCGATATTCGGGAATTGATGCAGCGGGGCTGATGTGCATTCCGCCGCTTGATGAAGAGGCGGCACTCCATTTCGCCCTGCTTGCCAAGATTGCCCGGCGCCTGGGGCTGAAAGAGTTGTCAATGGGCATGAGCCATGATTTTGAAACAGCAATTGCTCTGGGCGCTACCGAAGTGAGGGTGGGGCGCGCTATTTTTGGACCGCGTGGCACCGCCGAGGGCTAACTCTTTACTCCGTGCCGCTCGAAGATGCTGACGGCACCGTGCCGTCCAAGGCGAGCAAGAATGCATAAGAGATCGCGCTTCGATAGAGCAAGGCAACCTTCACCGGGTGCATGATCAGGCCGATCAACATGCATGAAAATTGCACTGCCGTGGCCTGGTTTTACAGGAGCGTCATTGTGCCCAAGAACCACGACAAGGTCGTAGATCGCATCCTTACGCCACAAATCTTCATGAGACGTTGAGCTGGGCCGATTGACAGGTTTGTTGTATCGGCGCGAGGAAGCGTCATCGCACCAGCCGTCATTGGGCTGAATGGCAATAGAGGCCAATCGGCACTTTGGACGAGACACGCGGTCGGCGCGATAAAGAACCGCACGCAGCTGCCAGTGTCAGCGTGGTAATCAAGGTGTAACAAAGGCCGGGTTACGCATCACCAGAGGATTCAATTGTCATCAAAGTGCCGCGACCAGACCGCTGCTCGCTTGCAGTGCACGCCGTCTCGACCTAGAGACTGCACGATCACGGCATTTTCAACCCGGAGCGGTCCAATGAGCGCATCGAAAAACATTCTGATTGTCGACGACGATACGGACCTTCGCGAATCGCTCGCCGAACAACTCGAACTGCATGAGGAATTTGCCACTGAACAGGTAGGCGACGCATCCGGGGCATTGCAGCGTTGCAAGGAAGCGCGCGCGGACCTGGTGCTTCTGGATGTGGGGTTGCCCGACATGGATGGGCGCGAAGCATGCAAGTTGATGCGTAAAGCAAATTTCAAGGGACCGGTTATCATGCTGACCGGGCAGGACGGTGACGCCGACACCATTCTCGGGCTGGAATCGGGCGCCAATGACTACGTGACAAAACCATTCCGATTCGGTGTGTTACTGGCGCGCATTCGCGCGCAGCTGCGCCAGCATGAACAAAGTGAGGATGCAGTTTTCTCAATTGGCCGGTACACATTTCGACCGAGCGCCAAGCTTCTGACAAATGAAGCTCAGTCAAAGATCAGACTGACGGAAAAGGAAACCTCAATCCTCAAATATCTGTTCCGTGCCGGCGAAAAAGTGGTAAGCCGAGACGTACTTCTGCACGAGGTCTGGGGCTACAATGCCGGTGTGACGACGCACACTCTGGAAACCCATATTTACCGGTTGCGCCAGAAAATCGAGCGTGATCCTTCGAATTCGGAAATCCTGATTACCGAAACCGGTGGCTACAAGCTGGTGCCGTGAGTTGCCAATCTTATTAGGGTCCGGCCCCGATAATTGTCTTCCCGATTTGATCCGAGGATGGTTCATTGCCCCCGATGAGAAGGTAGCGAGATGTGTGATTTCTTCCGGTTTTCCGATTCCCGGCGGGCCCGGATCGCGCCGCTTCTGCCGACCGATATGCGCAGCAGGAAGCGCCCGGAAACAGTTGGCGATCGTCCTGTGCCGAACGGGATCGTCCATGCTCTGCGCTGTGGCGGTCGCCGGGCCGACTGCGCCGCTATCCACGGGTCGAAGAAGACGCTCTTCAACCGCTTCGTCAACTATAAAGAGAGACTTAAAAAAAAATGAAACTATTAAAATCACCTCATGGTTTACTATCACTATTGTTAATAATGTTAATGAGTTTTTTCTCTATTGATTCGCATTCTATAGCTGGAGGAATAAGATCTAATGGAACAAAAAATGGTGAAAAATGTGGGATGAAGTCTTCAAATGGTTCAGCCTCTGAGCTTAATGAAATCAACTGCATGTTAAACCCTGAAAGCTGTCTTCATAACGCCGCTTGGTATGAGGATCGGGACAATTCAATGTCCCCTGTTTCTACTAAAGAGGGAGTTGGGGCTGCCATGGCTACCTTTTGGACTTTGAATGGCTTTTCTCAAGGAATTCAAGTTTGTCCTGGGGTTTATTTAGCTACAGCTCATGGAGTTTTAGATGATCCACGAAAAGCGAGAAAAGAAAATCGCTCCTTAAGAGAGCCTGTTCGAAACTCAGTTAGAGTTGCTGCTTACCCTATAAATCCAAAGAATGTGACAAGAGCCAGTCAAAGTAACTCTCAGTTTGTGTCTCCTAGAATAAATAATCCTTCTGTCTGGGATGAGTCCTCTACAGATTATGTTTTTGTAAAAGTAGATAAAGCTCTTAGGCCAAATAATTTTGTAAGACCAGTAAGAAGTTCAAATAAAAGAATAGTGAATGCTTCAAGAAGAGGTGAAATAGATGTTCATCTTTATAGGCCACAAACTAGATTTAATACTGATTCAAGTGGAACTCCTGATTTTAATCCACAAACATTAAGCCAGCAAACTGGTAATGACATTGCAGACCTTTATCAATCCCCATTGAGAGTTAACGAGCCGTGTGAACTATTAGACATTTATTGGAGTTTTGGGAGTTCTATTACAAGTTACTGTCCCGTAGAATGGGGCGTTTCTGGTAGTCCCAACATTGCGACAATTAATGGTGAAGACTATTTGGTAGGTTTGCAAACTAAAGGAGATAACCGCACCTATAGCAAAAGCTCAAAAGACAATTTTAATAATCCTTTTGTTGTTTCTTCTGAGTTCTGCAATGATTATAAATCAGTCTGTGGCCAACCCTGTGCTGAGTTAGATGAAGTGTTACAATAAAAGATTAATGAAATCTCACTTTGATACGATTTACTAACTCTGGGACGAGCGCGGTATATGGGAAGGTATCTTCAGCGCTTCGGCAGGCGCCGAGGATACGCCTGACCGGCTGTTCATCGACATCCCGCATCAAGGTTCATCGCTGCGCCGGCGGCGGAAAAGGGGCCACTGGCCCCCATGCCCCCCCATGGTACCGGCCGCACCAAAGGCGGACGCAACACCGGGCTCCACGCCGTCCGCGACCACAAGGGCCGCCCCATGTTTTTGTCAATTGCGTCCTGCTCCCGACGCCCGGAAACGTGCATGATTGCAAGGTCGCACAGCGCTGCATCGAGGCCATGCCGCCATCCGCCGAACCTGTCGCCGGCAAGGGCCATGACGGCCGGGAACTGCGCGAACGGTTTGAAGAGCGCGGGACCGGGCCCGTCATCCCGCCGCGAAAGAACCGCAAGATCCGATATACCTACGATCAGGTCATCTACAGGGAGCGAAATATCATCGAACGCATGTTCTGCCGTCTCAAAGACCGGCGGCGCATCGCAACGCGCTTTGAGCGCAACATTAAAAACGTCACGGCAGCTATCGCGCGCGCCGCAGCCATCATCTGGTGGCTATAATGAGGCCGGGGCCCGGAGGAAACAAGGTCGATGTCGGGTCGAATTCCCGGCGCCAAATCGCACCAGGGACCTGTCACAGATGAGCCTTTCCAGCGCAGTTAATATTCTTCACCGCACCACCGCTTTCGGTGGTCTGGGTGACGACCGGCTCAATGTTCTCGCCTTCAGTGGCGAACGCTTAAAATTTTCAAACGGTGAGTGCATCGCCGAGGCGGGTTCAGGACCGCCTCGATGTGTTGTTGTCCTCGAAGGCAAAGTGCAGGTGCAAAGTATCACGGACGATGGGACTGATTGTGTAGTTGGCAGTGGGGCGACAATCGGTGAAATCGCGCTGATTACTAATCAACCGCTCAGTGTAACACTCACAGCGGAGTCAACGGGTGAGGTTCTGATCATCACGAGGCCGCTGTTTGAGCGCATGGTTGAGGATTTTCCAGACATAGCGGTGCATCTGCGTGACTCGATGCGGGTCCGCCTCAGCGAGACGCTTGGTGAACTACAGTGGCTTGAAAAACGCCTCACGGAACCGCAGAAATCCGGTCCAGATCGAAATGGGCCAAAACGGGCGCGTGGTCGGAAGGGCGCTCCCAATCGCGCGCAGCGTCAACAACGTTGATTCCCGTTGAACAGGACTGCAGATCAGGCGATACCCAGACATGATCAAGTCGGCGTCCGCGATTGGATTCTCGCCAGTTACGTGCGCGGTAGCTCCACCAGGTAAATAGCTTTTCATCCTCTGGAACGTGTTCTCGCATTACGTCGATCCATTTGCCGGCACTTTGCAAACCCTGCAATCGGTCGATTTCGACCGGCGTGTGCGATACCACTCTGAGAAGTTGACGGTGCGACCAGACGTCATTCTCCAAAGGCGCGATATTGAGATCCCCTACAAGCACCTGAGACGGGTTCTGTCCAGTTGGTTGATTGGAAAACCAGGCGGCCAGTTCGTCAATGAACTGGAGTTTGTGCGCAAACCTCTCATTGACCTCCGGGTCGGGCTCATCGCCGCCGGCCGGGACATAAAAATTGTGCACAGTGATGGCGGTACCAGCGTCAATAGAGAATTTTGTCGCGACATGGCGGGCGTCATTCTTGCCGCAGAAATTTCGGCACTCAACCGATTCGAGCGGGATCCGCGACACAGTGGCAACACCGTGATAACCGCGTTGACCATGGGTAGCGATGTGGCCATACCCGAATCCCTCAAAGGCCTTATGCGGAAACTTCTCATCGGGACATTTGGTTTCCTGAAGACACAGAATGTCCGGAGCAAATTCATCCAAAAACCGCTCCACCAGGTCTATGCGCAGGCGCACGGAGTTGATGTTCCAAGTTGCAATTGTCAGCTTGGCCGGACGGGTCACGTCGGTAATCTCCCTACGGTTGAAGTCGATGGTGCGACATACTCACGATTACCGATCGGTTTCAACGCCTTGCCCGGAAAGTCGGAGTTCTGCAACATGGCCCGTTGTTGTTTGATCCAGGTACTGCGATATCTCGCCTTGAAAGCATGGTCCGACGCCTGAAGGCGCAAGTCACTTGTCTTGATGCGGCAATGGCAACGATCGACAGCATGCCAGGACCGGTGCTCGAGTTCGGTTTTGGCAATGGCCGTACTTATGATCATCTGCGCGAACATGCGCGTGACCGTGAAATTTTTGTGTTCGAGCGCCAGCTGAATGCTCATCCCGATTGCATTACCGACAAGAAGCATTTGATCCTGGGAGATCTTGAACACACTCTACCAGCGATGGTGCCTGATTTCGCCGGGCGCGTGGCGCTCATTCATGCAGACCCCGGCACTGCGGCCGCACATTATCCCACCTCGCCCGAAAGCTTCATTGCGGAAACATTTCCCAAACTTTTGGCGCGGAAAGGTCTGGTGCTGACTGACAAACCGATTGTGGCGGCGAAACTGACCAGAATCGAACTACCGGTTGGTGTTCCCAAGGACCGATACTTCATGTATCGCGCAGATGCTGATTTCAGGCATTGAGCGACCCATCATCGTCCGGTGAAGTGCCGCTGAGTTTCAAACCTGGCGTGCACTTTCAGATTGAATTCGGAGTACACAAAAAAGAGCACCTGGTCGGGGGAACCAGGTGCTCTCGCGCTTCGTGCGCAGTGAGTGCCGGGAGGGGACTCCGGCACATCGCAGCTGAGTGCAATCAGTCACTCGGGGGGCACTACTAATTGCAGGTGTTCCCAGCCAACTCGAATAATATGCTTTCAGTGTCCCAAATTCAAGAGCCAAACGCGTAAACCGTTACCATATGGTTGATGATCGCCGATAAGTGAACACCGCTTCCGCGCCGAAATCCGTACATGTTAGACATTGAAGAGCAGTTGTTCACGTTCCCAGGCGCTGATTAATTTGTTATAGGCCTCATATTCGGAATTCTTGGCCTCAAGATACACAGCCGAAAAATCATTGCCTAGGAATTCGCGCAAAATATCCGCCCGGCGAAACCGGTCAAGAGCATCAAGCAGATGGCGCGGAAGCACATATCCACGTACCGCATAGGCGCTGCCGTGGATTGCATCGCGGGCTTCGGTTTCATCGATCATGCCCAAAAATCCACAAGCCAGCGAGGCGGCGATGCGAGATAGGGGTTGCAGTCTGCGCCCGGAACGCGGTTTTCGATGCGCCGTGAATTCCTGTCGGAATCAGGCACACGGAAGCCCGCGGTAAGGTTTCCACGACCCCAATGAGTGTTTGCCGGCGAGGAGTCGGCATCCTGAATGCGGCGGTAGGAATTGTCGTTGGGCGCGATCAGAGGCATGGACGCGCTGAGATGGCGCTGCAAACCACCGATATGGGAGAGGAAAAGATCAGAATCGGCGCCGGAATCGTCAGCAAACAGATTCGCCCCGCCATCAGTCGCAACAACGCTTTGATGGATATGCATTGAGCTGCCGGGCTCTGCTTCATGCGGCTTGGCCATGAAGGCGGCATGAATATTGTGGCGCAGAGCCGCCTGTCGCACGGTGCGCTTGAAGTAAAACAACCGATCGGCAAGCTCCAGCGCATCGCCATGGCGAAAGTTTATTTCGACCTGGGCACAAGACCGGATTCATGGGTCAGCGTGTCGACGGCAAGCCCCTGGGCTTCTGCGTAGTCGTAGGCATCCTCAAATAGTGGATCGAATTCATTAACCGCAGGACTGCCGTCCGGTTTCGGGTCGGCCGCTGGCGCCAATTGGAGCTTCGAGCGGATAGTCGGGGTCGACCCTGGGTTTGGCACGGTAGAATTCGATTTCAGGCGCGGCCACGGGTCGCCATCCCCTGGCGTTGTACTGTTCCAGAATGCGGACCAAAACCGCACGTGGCGCCACTTCGAAAAGTGTGCCCTCGACAGTCCTGGCGTTGCAGATGACCTGCGCCGTTGGTTCCTCATACCAGGGGAACAATGCGCAGTGTTGATAGATCAGGAATCAGCGAGACATCAGGCTCGATCGGATCAAGTACGCGGCTCGAAACGAAGTCGCCGGTCACGGTTTGGGCGAAAATCGTTTCTGGCACACGCGATGTGCCGTGTTCAAGCCCATCCAGAAAGCGCTGAGTCGGCAATATTTTGCCGCGCGCAACTCCCGACATGTCGGGCGCGATTGCTTCAACTTAGGTCACCCGATAGCTCGTTCAACCAGTTGGCGAAGGGACTTGGGTCGAGGGTCGCTTTCGTTCACATCAATCCGCTGACCAGCGCTATTGCCGGCGGCCGGTGCCTTACCAACACACGCGGGAAGGTCCGCGAGCGGGGCCCGGTCTAACGCTCATATTGGTGCAGCGTGAACATGTTGTTTGTTGTCCGCCGACCCTCGACCAGATTGGTGACCACGACCGATGTGGTCAATCCTTGGACGTCGGTGACAAGCCATTGCGACAGGCGCAGCGCGCTGTCGCCAATGTGATCGCTCGGCGTACCCACTTCCTCGAATATCAGTGTCAGGCTTCCTGCCGCTTGTCCGGTCGGATCATCGATCGAGACCAGAATCAGGCCGGAATCACGCTCGACCGCGAGAATGCGCGAATCAGTACTCAGGTCGACCTCGTCCTTGAGCAGCGCCCAATACGGGGTCGAGCCGATTGGGTAACGGTCGGTAGTTCTCAACTTGCGGTCAACAATGCCAATCCAGAAACCATCGGCAATTACCAGCAGGCGATTGGGTTCGGCGTAGTCGAAACGGGCGCGGCCGGGACGGCGAATGAAAAACCGTCCTTCCGAGACCTGACCATCTGGAGCAATCTGAGTGAAGTCACCCTCAAGATGGACGAAGCTGTTCAGATAGGAATTGACGATCTGGACTGCATCAACCTGAGCGGGACCCAAAAAGATATCGGTCTCGGATTGAGCCATGGACGGACGTTGAGCCAACCCCGTCACAAGGAGCACGGCTAGAGCGATCACGCGCAGCAATTTTGCCGCAGTCTTCCACGTCACTAACGCCATCATGCGTGAGCTATATCCCGTTTGTGGCAATTTCACGAATCACCGATTGATTTGATGCCACTTTTCTAATCATCGCCGAAGCCTGGTTCCGGAGCCAGAATTTCCCGCTTGCCGGCATGATTGGCCGGTCCGACGACCCCCTCATTTTCCATCCTCTCAATGAGAGTGGCCGCACGGTTGTACCCGATCGAGAGCCGGCGTTGAATATAGCTGGTCGATGCCTTTCGGTCGCGTGCAACAATTGCGACCGCCTGGTCATAGAGTTGATCGGCTTGTGAAACCTCTCCCGCATCAAAACCGGACATGAAATCGCCGCCCGGGCCTCCGCCGTTTTCGTTGTCGGCGGTAACGGCGTCGAGATATTCCGGAACCCCTTGGCGTTTGAGAAACTGGACAACAGTCTCGACTTCCTCGTCGGTGACAAACGCGCCGTGAACGCGCGATATGCGCCCACCGCCTGCCATGAACAGCATGTCGCCCTGACCCAGCAACTGTTCCGCACCCTGCTCTCCCAGGATCGTGCGGCTGTCGATCTTCGAGGTCACCTGAAAACTTATCCTGGTTGGGAAATTAGCCTTGATGGTACCGGTGATAACATCAACCGACGGGCGCTGGGTGGCCATGACGATATGGATGCCGGCAGCCCGTGCCATTTGAGCGAGGCGTTGAATCGCACCTTCAATGTCCTTGCCCGCGACCATCATCAGATCAGCCATCTCATCGACGACCACGACGATGTAGGGCATCGGCTCGAGAGTGATCTCTTCGGTCTCGTAGATTGCCTCGCCGGTCTCGCGATCAAAACCGGTCTGCACTGTGCGGGTCAGCGTTTCACCCTTGGCAGCGGCTTCGCGGGCACGTTTGTTGAAACCGTCAATATTGCGCACACCGACCTTGGACATGTTTTTGTAGCGTGCCTCCATCTCACGCACCGCCCATTTGAGCGCAACGATCGCCTTGTTGGGGTCGGTAACGACGGGAGTGAGAAGGTGGGGGATGCCATCATAAACCGACAACTCCAGCATTTTCGGGTCGATCATGATCATGCGGCACTCCTCAGGCGTCATGCGATAGAGGAGCGACAGGATCATGGCATTGATGCCTACCGATTTGCCGGATCCGGTGGTTCCCGCAATCAGAAGATGCGGCATACGGGCAAGATCGACGATGATTGGTTCGCCGCCAATGTTCTTTCCCAGCGTCAGAGCCAGTGTGTGCTTGTCACTGGAGAAGTGCTTGGACGCGAACACTTCGTGAAGGTAGACGGTGAGGCGCCGGTCGTTGGGAAGTTCGATGCCAATGGCGTTGCGGCAGGGCACCACCGCAACGCGTGCCGATATTGCGCTCATCGAGCGGGCGATGTCGTCGGCAAGGCCGATGACACGAGAGGATTTCAGACCCGGTGCAGGTTCAAGCTCGTAAAGCGTGACAACAGGTCCCGGGCGAACGTCGATGATCTGTCCACGGATACCGAAATCATCAAGCACGCCTTCAAGCAGGTGCGCGTTTTCCACCAGCATCTCCCGGGTCAGTGTGTCCTCCCGCCGGGCCGGCGGCGCTTCATTGAGAAGCGTCAGAGGCGGTAACGGGTAGGCTGTGGGCTCGTCCGGAATGGCTGCGGCGGAAGCGCGCTTGCGCGCACGCGGCTTGCGCTCTACCGATTCGGGCGCTGTGTCGACGACGTCCGAGGAGAATTCATCGCCATCGTTGGGGGGCGACATAGCTGGTTCAAGCTGAGGCTCGGAACGGGGCAGGGCTTCCAATGGATCGGCAGAGGCGCTGTCGTCCCAGAGCTCGCGAATGAATGCACGGGCCCTGCCCACAAGCCCGCCCCCAAAATGCTCCTGAGTATGCTCTGCCTCACCATTTGTTTGGTCGATGTCCGCGGCTGGTCGGCGAAGCTGATTTGCGGCGTAAACATCGGAGGTGCTGCTCCAGGTCAAATCGTCGCGACCGGCGCGCTCCATGGCGAGGTGCAGCCGATCCTTGGGGTCGATGCCGTCGATGCCGTTGGAGCCGGTCAGGCGCCGCAGCAGACTGCGCAGTTCGACCAGAAGGCGAAATACCCGGCGAAGCAACCAGTCAAAGATGCGGATCAGGATTACCACGGCCATGAAAAGGAAGCGCGCGAGGCCGATTTCCTGCCCAGACCTGTCCTCATCGCCCGTTTTGTCAGGCGATCCGGCCCCTTTCCCTCTACCACGCGGCAGCGAGATGTCACTTGCATATGCGAGGCAGAACAGCGCCAATAGTGCCAGAATGGCTGCAACGGCAACTTCGGCACTACTGCCAAATGCGCCGGCAACAAATCCCGGCGGCAGGTTGATCCAGCTTTTAGCGGCATCGCCGAGTACACCGCCCATTCCAACCAGAAGCTGCCAGTGTTCAGGGGTTTCGAGGCTCGACAGATAACCAGCCAGGACCACCATGGCGACGATTGTGAGACTCAGGCGTATAAGTGGGCGGGTAAGCCTGCGGCCGGATGTTAGGCGCCAACCCCATCCTGCGATCATCATGACCGGTGCAATGGATGAAATGCCGAAGAACTGGACCATCAGATCGGCGATAATGGCACCTGGTGCTCCCAGCCAGTTGGTTGGCAGCGCCTCGGTTGCGTGGCTCAGGCTGGGGTCGGCTGCTGACCAGCTCATCAGTGCTGTGCCAAGTGCTGAGGCCAAGGCCATCATTAGTATGCCGGCCACACTCATACCGGACTGCCATAGAGTGTGCCGGAGTTGATGCGGAAAAATGGCTTCGTAGAGATTGAGCGTTCGCAATCGCATGAGACTTACCTGAGCGGGGCCCTAGTTGAAAATTCCGACAAGCTGTGTGAGCGCGTGTTCGACTTCATCAAGTTCGCCAACCAGCGCCACCCGCAGATGTGCGGCGCCGGAGTTAAAACCGTCCGGTTGATCGGCAGCGAGGTAAGCGCCCGGTACAACTTTGATACCGGCTTCGCTCCACAGGCGCCGGGCGGCGGTTTCGCTGCCGCCATACTCTGAGACATCCAGCCACAGAAAGAATCCGCCGGGCGGTGTGGTGTGGCCGAAACGATTTCCGAGGATCTCCCCGGCGCGCTCGAATTTGACGTTGTATAGGGCGCGGTTGGTTTGAACATGTTCCTCGTCGCGCCACAGGGCGGCGGCTACAGCCATGACCGGCAGCGGAACGGTTGCGGCGACGACATTGCGAAAGCGGAAAAAACTTTTGATCAGAGCCGGATCGCCTGTGACCAGACCGGCGCGCAAGCCAGGTACATTGGACCGCTTTGAAAGCGAATTGAAAGCCAGGACATTGGTGAATTCACTGCCTTGCGAGGCATTGAGGATGCTGGGCGGGGGAGTGCTGCGATAGAGCTCGGAATAGCATTCGTCCGAGATCACCAGGAAGTCGTGGCATACGGCTAGAGCGCAGAGTTCTTGCAAATAGGAAAGCCCGGCAATCGCACCTTGCGGATTTGCCGGCGAGCAGATGTAAACGGCGGCCAGGCGATCAAGCAATTCGCCTGGCAAGGAGGAAAAATCCGGTAACTCGCCGGTTGCAGCGGTGGCTGGCAATGCAATCGGTTCAGCGCCGGCTGCCAGTGCCGCCGCGGCATAGACCGGGTAAAACGGATTGGGCAGCGCGATGGCGGGTGCGGTGCGCCCACGGTCACGCGCACGGGCGGTAGCGATGAAGGCAATGGTGAACAGGCCCTCGCGCGAACCGGCAATGGGCAATATTTGGGTCTTTGGATCAGGAACAGGCGTTAATCCAAAGCGCCTCGCCAGCCAGTCAGATGCGGCGGCGCCGAAATCATTGTCGGCGTGGGCTGACGGATAGTGCCCGAATCCCTGGCTCTCTTTGGCCAGCGTTTCTGAGACGATCTCAGGAAATGGATGTCGCGGCGCGCCGATTGACAAATCGATCGGTTCAGCACCGGGCGGTGTTGTGTCGATAAGTTCGCGAAGGCGCTCAAATGGCGATCGCGGCAAGCCGATGGCGAGGCTTGCCGGCGTCAGCTGATCGGACATGGTGGATTGATGGTTTCGCACATGGGGCGCCTCATGCGAAAAGCTATCGCCGGAGAGGTTAAATGCTGGTTAACCAGCACCCCAAGCTCACGAAATACAAAAGAAAAGGGGGATGGCCAAGGCGACCATCCCCCAATTGGTTGGAGTATTCCGGGCAAAGTCAGACGCGCTGCGTACCTTGGCCGAATTCGGGATAAGCCTCCATGCCCAGTTCGGACTTGTCGAGACCTTCGAATTCCCGCTCGTCGCTGACGCGAATACCGATGGTTGACTTCAGTATCAGCCACAGAATACCGCTCGCCACCGACACGAAAACGCCAATTGCGACGATGCCGACAAGCTGGGATTGGAAACTGGTGCCATCATTGGTAAGCGGCACGGCGAGAGTACCCCAGATTCCTGCCAGCAAATGCACCGGAATTGCGCCGACCACGTCGTCGATGCGCAATCGGTCAAGCAGTGGTACGGCGAATACCACAATGATGCCGCCGACGGCACCGATGCCAATCGCCCAGATCGGGTCGGGGGTCAATGGTTCGGCAGTGATCGAGACCAGACCGGCAAGTGCGCCGTTGAGCGCCATGGTCAGATCGACCTTCTTGTAGATTGCCTGGGTCAACAGCATCGCGGCCACCACGCCGGCTGCGGCAGCGAGATTGGTGTTGACGAAAATACGCGAAACCGAGGACGCATCCGCAATCGAGCCCAATGCCAACTGCGAGCCACCATTGAAGCCGAACCAGCCAAGCCAGAGGATGAAGGTGCCCAATGTCGCCAGCGGCATTGATGAGCCCGGCATCGGGTGGATTGAACCGCCGGAGCCATATTTGCCGGAACGGGCACCAAGAACGATGGCACCGGTCAGGGCTGCCCAGCCACCGGCCGAATGCACCAGGGTTGAACCGGCAAAGTCAGAGAATCCGGCCTCAGACAGCCAACCGCCACCCCATTGCCATGAACCCTGGATCGGGTAGATGATGCCGCAAAGAATGGCAACAAATATCAGGAACGGCCACAGCTTGATGCGCTCGGCCAGAGTGCCCGACACGATCGATGCAGCAGTGGCGCAGAAAACCATCTGGAAAAACCAGTCAGATGCGGCAGCGTAATCACCGGCGTCAGAATCGGGGGAGGGAATGACCTTTGCGGTGAAGCTCCCCAGATAACCGCCATCGACACCGTCATACATCAGATTATAGCCGATGGCCCAGAAGGCGAGGCCTGCAATCGAGTAGAGCGCGATGTTCTTGGTGCACTGCATGGCGACGTTTTTGGTGCGCACCATGCCGGCTTCCAGCATGGCAAAGCCGGCAGCCATCCACATCACCAGAAAGCCGCCGATCAAAAACAGCAGCGTATTGAAAACATATACAGAATCGGTTGGAATCGCACTTGGTGCGGTCGCATCCTGGGCCAATGCCGGAAATGTCGGCAGGGCCATGGCGAGGCCCGCAAGGCCAGCGGTTGAAATCCATTTGGATCGGGTCATGCCTGTTCTCCCTGGCATTGGTTAAAGCGCTTCCGCGCCGGATTCGCCGGTGCGGAGGCGGATTGCCTTGTCCACCGGATATGAGAAGATCTTGCCGTCACCAATCTGACCGGTGCGGGCGACATTGATGATGGTGTCGATGACCTGGCCGGCGACGACGACATCGATCCTGAGTTTGGGCAGAAAGTTCACCGCATATTCGGTGCCATGGTAGATCTCGGTATGGCCCTTCTGGCGGCCATAGCCCTTGACCTCGGTGACGGTGGGCCCCTGCACACCAAGCGTCACCAGTGCTTCTCTCACATCGTCTAGCTTGAATGGCTTAATTACCGCCATGATGTGCTGCATGTTGCTCTCCTGCACTGTGCAGCCTCAATACCGGCGAATCACAGGTAAATGGCCGCAGCCAATGGAAGGAGAGTCAAAAGCCGTGCCAGAACGGTGGAAAATTGTAAGATATTGAAATGATAATGGTAATTTTGATCACGCACAAAAGGCGCATCGTTACTTCCACATATTCATGCCCAGAATATAGGCAGCAACCGTTGTGTGCTAATAAAATAGCCACTTTCTTGTCGACAACTCCGTCAACGGGTGCGGCGGCGGATCAGACCCTCCTGGGCAACCGAGGCAATCAAACTGCCGTTACGGCTGAATACCGAGCCGCGGGTAAAACCGCGGGCGCTTGAGGCGTTGGTACTGGTCTGGACATAGAGCATCCATTCCTCGGCGGAGAAGGGACGGTGAAACCACACTGCATGATCAAGGCTGGCAACCATCACGCGCCGGTCGAATATCGTACGGCCATGGGGAATGAGTGCAGCGTCAAGCAGCATGAAATCGGTTGCGTAGGCGAGAACCGCACAATGCAATGAAGGATTTTCGGGCATGCTTCCACTGGTGCGGATCCACACCAACTGGCGCGGCTCGCCGACAGGAGGGTTGAACATATCGCGCGGATTGACCGGCCGGATCTCGATCGGCCGCTCACGTTCCCAGAAATTCCGCATATGGTCTGGAACCTGATCAGGTGAGGCTTGGGCGATCAGTTTTTCCTCGTCCTGCAAGTCCTCGGGCTCGGGCATGTTCGATGGCATTTCCTCATGATGATCGAAACCATCCTCATCGGCGTGGAATGAGGCTGACATGGAAAAAATCGCACGCTCTTCTTGTAGAGCAACGACGCGGCGGGTCGAAAAGCTCCTCCCGTCCCTGATGCGCTCGACCGCGAATGTTATTGGAATCTTCGGGTCACCAGGACGCATGAAATAGCCGTGAAGGGAATGAACCGGACGATCTTCAATGGTGCGCATGGCAGCGATCAGTGCCTGTGCAACCACCTGGCCGCCAAATACACGGCGCCATCCGAACGCCGGACTGTGGCCGCGAAATCTGTCAGCTTCCGGCTCTTCAAGATCGAGAAGATCGAGGAGGGATTGGATGACGGCTGGCATGGGCGGTTCCGAAATGCGATTTGATCGTTTTGTGGCGGTAAGATACGCCCCTTGCGGACGATGAATTCTCTGGCACTGTTCTCAAGGCGTCCGACCCAAACGTTAAGGTGCAAGCGCCGACAGGTTGATACGGGATTGCGGTTTGATGGGAAAGAGTAGAAAGCCGGTTGCGGATGTGGCGATTGTCGGTGGTGGTATTGCTGGCCATGTGCTGGCGGTGGCATTGGCACAGGCAGCCGGACCGGATTTTGATGTCTCCCTAGTGGCACCCAGCCCGGCCCTTGGATCAGAACGCCGTGCAGGACGCGCGATTGCGCTTAACCGTGGCGCAGTTGCGATGCTGGAAACCATCGGAATTTGGCCCGTAATCGCTGATCAGGCTCAGGCGATGGAGCGCATCATTGTTTCCGATGGCCGGCCCGGGGACAGCCAGCTGAGCCTACTCGAATTCGCCGATGGCGACGGCACCGGGCCCTCGGCTTTTGTCGTTGACGAACATGCGCTGGCCACGGCCGCGGCTGTGGCTGCGACGGCTTGCCCGCAAGTGCGCCAGAAATCCGAACGCGTTGCCGGATTTGAACAAGGGGAAACTGCGGCGGTGCTGGCATTCGAATCAGGCAGCGCACTTTCTGCGCGGCTTGCAGTGGCTGCCGATGGCGCACGCTCAACGCTTCGTACAATTGCCGGCATCAAGAGTGTCGGCTGGTCATATGGCCAAAGTGCGCTGGTCGCCAGCGTCGAACATGGGGGCGATCACCATGGGGTAGCGGTGGAGCGGTTTTATCCGGCGGGACCTTTCGCGGTGCTGCCGCTTCCTGGGCGGCATTCATCGCTGGTGTGGACTGAAACAAATGCGCGCGCGCAGGCTCTTGCTGAGGCGAAGCCGGAAATGGTGCATGCTGAATTGTCAGAGCGCTGGGATGAGGAGCGCGGTCGCATTCGCGCCATCGGGCCAATCGCCACTTTTCCGCTTTCGTTTCACATAGTGCGGCAATTTATCTCCACGCGTATGGTCCTCATCGGTGACGCAGCCCATCAGGTGCATCCGTTGGCCGGTCAGGGGCTCAACCTGGGCCTGCGCGATATCGCGGCACTTACCGAAATTGTGGTCGAGACCCACCGTATTGGTCTTGACCCTGGGGCATGGCCAGCACTGGAGCGTTTTGAGCGCTGGCGCCGGTTCGACACCATCAGCGCGGCACTTACTTTTGACGGACTAAATCGCCTATTCTCCAACGACCGTGACGGCTTGCGCTTGGTGCGAGATCTGGGACTTGGATTGGTTGAGCGCCTGCCCTTCGTTAAGCGGGCCTTCATGCATGAAGCAGCTGGGCTTGCCGGAACGGTACCCAAGTTGATGGCGGGGGAGGCGATTTGAGCGAAAAGTTCTCCCTGGTTGTCCGGTGCTGCACTTCCCCCCAAAAAACGCTTTCCAATTTCCGTTCAAACGGGCTGCCAAACGAATTCGCTAGAGCCTTTACTCCTCCAGCCGGCGGGCCTCGTCGGGCAACATGATCGGAATGCCGTCTCTGATCGGATAAGCAAGCCCGGCAGACCGTGAAATCAACTCTTGGGCGGTGTGGTCATATTCAAGTGGCGCTTTGGTCAGCGGGCAGACCAAAATCTCCAGGAGCCGGGGGTTTATCGGATTCTCTGCGGTCGCCGGCGATGATTCCTTGGGTTGGTTGGATTCACTCATGGGTTTGCTCCTCGCGCCCGGTCCTGGTGCGCCTTTTCAGCACACGGCTATTGAAGACGAGATTCCTCGCTTGAACCTGACTAGGCAAGCGCAACCTCGGTCAGTGCGATCAGAACCTCACTCCTATGACCGAGATGTCGGCTTCCTGCAACGCTTGCTTTTCACGGCTCCGAAGGGACTCATAATCGATAGTGCGTTAACCAGGGTTTTGGTGTCGGTACCGGCGACGGTGTTCCAGTCGGCAGTGAGGTTGTGCACTTCTAGTGGATTGATCAAGACAAACGGCTCCGGATGTTCGATTCTTTGGGATGGGTACTGGAACACATCTGACGATCACGGTCGAGGACGGAATTCGGCTTGAAGCAATCATATCGCATCCGGCGACGCCGCAAAAGCATGTCCGGCGATGCCGGATGAAAGGACGGCCGGGGTGATCCGTCCGACGCCGTCACCGCGGCCGCACGAAGCGACGCACCGGACGTTGTGCGCAATGGGGACGCTGCGGGGTCGGCGGCCTCGACGGTGTACGGGATTCGGCAGGCGCATGGTCCGGCGCCGCACCGCCGGTGGGTGTTCAGGCTCTCGCGGGATGCGGCTTTTGTCGAGAAACTGCACGATATCGTGGGGCTTTACGTCAGCCCTCCTGCGCACGCAGTGGTGCTCTCGGTGGATGAAAAGTCGCAAATTCAGGCGCCGGACCGAACGCAACCCGGCCTGCCGCCGAAAAGGGCCGTGGCCGGGTAATCCTCCCCCCGAGAGTAAGGTGGTGCGGACGTAGAATTTTCTCGGCAGGATGACTGAGGAGATTCCGATGAAGAAGACACGTTTCAACGCGGCCCGGATCATGGGCATTCTGCGACAGATGGAGAACGGCGTGCCCGTATCCGGGTTGTGCCGCGAACAGGGCATGAGCAGTGCCAGGTATGCCGGCATGGACACGCGCCTGATCAGCGAGATGACGGCCATAGACGAGGAGAACCGGCGGCTGAAGCGCATGTACGCCGACGTCGGCATGCAGAACGACCTGCTCAAGGAGGCCCTCGGAAAAAAATGATACGGCCGGCTCAGCGCCGAGAGTTGGCCGTGAAAGCGGTGACGATGAAGGGCGTCGGTATTGCGCCGGCCTGCCGCGCGTTCTCCATCGGCGAGACGTGCTACAGATACGGCCCGAAGCTGGACGAAGGGAACGAACAGATCGCGGATCTGCTTGTCGGACTGACCAATGCCAGGAAAACCTGAGGCTTCGGGCTGTGTTTCCTGTATCTGCGCAACGTTCAGGGCCATGTCTGGAACCCCAAACGCGTCTACTATCGCGAGCTGGAACCAGATCTGCGCATCAAGCCCCGCAGGCGCCTGAAGCGTGAGAAACCCGGGGAACCGGCCGTGCCGGACGACTTCAATCGTGAGGGGCCGGGCATCGAGGTGGACTTTTCGCTGCCGGCCGAACGTGTCGTGCGGGCCTTGAACCGGATCATCGAATGGCGGGGCGCGCCAAAGGCGATCAGGGTCGACAATGGCCCGGAATACGTCAGTGGCAGGTTGATCGAACGGGCCGAGGGGCATCGCGCCGGCCTGTATCCAGCCGGGAAAGCCGCGGCAGAACGCTTGCGTCGAGCGATACAACCGAACGGTCAGGCACGAGTGGCTGGATACTACATTTTCGAAAGCATCGAGGAGGTGCGACAGATTGCCACCGAGTGGCTCTGGTCCTGCAACAACGAACGCCCCAACATGGGCAACCGCGGGATGACCCCTGCCCGGAAACTGAGAATGGCCGCGTAAATTCTACGACCAGGACCCCGCAAAAATGCCGGGATTACCTTATGACTTCGTGACGGATCGCACCCATGACCGGCAAAGCATTCCGCATGCTTGTGGTCATCGATGAGTACACCCGTGAGTGCCCGGCCATCCATGTCCGGCGCAAGCTCGACAGCCGGGACGTGCTGCATGTCCTTTAACCTCTTGGTGAGGATTAGTGTCGGACCCTGTCTGATGCCGCTTTTTGCGGGCAGAGGGATCGGTTCGGAGGTGTCCATGAACGACCAAACAATAAGGATGTCCAACCAGGACTTTGCTACACTTGATGCCGGCAGTCTTGCTTACGTGCGGGAAATGTCGGATGGCGAGGCCAATGAGGTCGCCACATTGACCGGTCGGCCAGTCCGGGGCCTCAAGCTATTCGCGCTTCACGCTGCAGATGGCACACGCATGGCGGTGACCGATTCGATCAAGACTGCGCGTGAAAGCGCTCTGGTAACCGTAAGCCTCCATTAGCGGCTCGGCTGGCCGGTTCTGTGCCAATTGAACCGCTTGCGGCGGTGACTTCAGGTTGGCACGATGTCAGCGTTCAATATCAGAAAACCGTTTATTTCATCAGGATTTGGGCAGCTCAAGCGGCGTTGGATGCTGTGTGAGGCTCGGTCAATACTGCGTGCAAGGTTGCTGCATCACGTGCGGAGCGGAGCCTTGCGGTCAATTCCGGGTCGCGCAGCAGACGGGTGATGCGCGAAAGGGCCTTGAGATGGTCGGCGCCAGCGCCAACCGGCGCTATCAGCAGGAACAGAAGGTCAACCGGATCATTGTCCACGGCATCAAATTCGATGGGCGTGGTGAGACGCGCAAACACGGCGTAGATCTTGTCGATACCTTCGAGTTTGGCATGCGGAATTGCGATGCTGTGTCCAATTCCGGTTGACCCGAGCCGCTCGCGTTGCAGCAGGGTATTGAATATTTCGCGCCCCTGAAGACCAGTGGCATCGGCGGCATGGTTTGCAAGTTTCTGCAGCGCCTGCTTTTTGCTGCTGGCGTCCAGCGAGGAAATTACATCTTTCACCGGTAATATTTCTGAGATTTCCATGGTGGATTGGTCCCGGAGAGATCGCCGCGCGTTGGCTTGATTTAGGGTTTTTGTTTTTCAACGAGATCGGGATCGATCCAGCCGATATTTCCATCATCACGACGATAGACGACGTTGATGCGTCCATGACCGCCATTTCGGAAGACGAGGAATGGCTGTTCGGAAACGTCCATCTGCATGACTGCCTCGCCAACAGCCAATTCCTGGATTGAGATCTTTGACTCTGCAATGATCACGGGATTGAGGCCCTCTGGCTCGGGCTCTTCTTCATCTTCGCTGGAGCGAATGGTGTAGTCAGCAGCATCGAAGCGGGTTACGGGCTCGCTGCGCTGGGCGTGGTGGTCGCGCAGCCGGCGTTTGTAACGGCGCAGGCGCTTTTCCAGCCGGCGCAATGCCTGATCGGCCGCCGCATGTGCGTCATCGGCGTGGGCCTCGGTATTGAACTCGATTCCAGTGCCCACATGAATGAGACAATCGGCGCGGTAGCCGGCGCCTTCCCGCGCAAATGTTACGTGACCGGACAAGGGCTCGGCGAAGTACTTGTCGGCAATTTGCTCGAATCTGTCGGAAACATGGCTACGCAGCGCATCTCCGACGTCGATATTACGTCCAGTGATTTGGAGTTTCATGCAATCCCGGTGCGTGTTTGCTGCACAATTGCAGCGTCATATTCTGCCGCTGTGGCCGTTTGACCAAATATTCGGGCCCGATTCGTCACGTGGCTTAATCCAAACCGGTTTTCGACCACCCAGGTCGATGCGAGCGGAAACCAGGGCCCGGGCTCATTATAGCCACGAGATGAGGGCTGCGGCGAGCGCGATAGCTGCCATGACGTTTTTAATGTTGCGCTCGAAGCGCGTTGCGATGCGCCGCCGGTCCTTGAGGCGGCAGAACATGCGTCCGATGATATTTCACTCCCTGTAGATGGCCCGATCGTAGTGATATCGGATCCTGCGGTTCTTTCGCGGCGGGATGACGGGCCCGGTCCCGCGCGCTTCAAGCCGTTCGCGCAGTTCCCGGCCGTCATGGCCTTTGTCGGCGACAGGTTCGGCGGATGGCGGCATGGCCTCGATGCAGCACTGTGCGACCCTGCAATCATGCATGTTTCCGGGCGTCGGGAGCAGGACGCAATTGACAAAAACACGGGGCGGCCCTTGTGGTCGCGGACGGCGTGGAGCCCGGTGTTGCGCCCGCCTTTGGTGCGGCCGATACTCATGGGGGCATGGGGGCCAGGCCCCCCTTTTCCGCCGCCGGCGCAGCGATGAACCCTGATGCGGGAGCTGTCGATGAACAGCCGGTCAGGCGGATCCTCAGTGTCTGCCGGAGCGCTGAAGATACCTTCCCGTATACCGCGCCCGGCCCGGCGGATGAAGCGGTTGCAGAGCGTCTTCTTCGGCCCGTGGATAGCGGCGCAGCCGGCCCGTCGACCGCCACAGTGCAGCGCATGGACGATCCCGTTCGGCACAGGACGATGGTCAACTGTTTCCGGGCGCTTCCTGCCGCGCATATCGGTCGGCAGAAGCGGCGGTCGGCGGAAGCAGCGCGATCCGGGCCCGCCGAGAATCGGAAAACCGGAAGAAATCATACATCTCGTTACCTCCTCATCGGAGGCAATGAACCATCCTCGGATCCAATCGGGAAGACAATTATCGGGGCCGGAACTTAGTGAGCCCTTGCGCGAGAGTCAACGAGTGTTTGTGAGGTCGGCCGTTTGCAAGCGGCGGGAGTGTGGAAAACTGCCTTCGGCAAAGGTCATCAATGCGCATCAGTCACAAAAATGTCACTCAGGCATAGGCCCGTTTCAAGCGCCGGCGTCGCGCCGAGGAGGGGATATTCATGCCATCGCGATACTTGGCGACGGTTCGGCGGGCAATCTCGATTCCGGCCTGGTGCAGGAGTTCCACCAGTTTGTCATCGGACAAGATGTCGGTCGGGGCCTCGTTATCGATCATCTCGCGTATCCGGTGGCGTACCGCCTCGGCCGAAACGGAGGTGCCGCCGTCAGAGGCCGCGATTGCGGAGGTGAAGAAATATTTCAGCTCGAAGATGCCGCGCGGTGTCGCCATATATTTGTTGGCAGTGACACGGCTGACGGTCGACTCATGCATCTCGATCGCGTCGGCAACCGTCTTCAGGTTCAGCGGGCGCAGATGCTGTACGCCCAGAACCAGGAAGGCGTCCTGCTGACGGACGATCTCACGGGCGACCCTGAGCACGGTGCGAGCGCGCTGATCGAGGCTCTTGACCAGCCAGTTGGCGTTGGCGAGGCATTCGGAAAGAAAAGTCTTCTCCTCGGTGCTGCGGGCGCCGCGCGACACGGTCGTGTAGTAGGACTGATCGACCAGAAGGCGCGGTAGGGTTTCACTATTGGGCTCGATCATCCAGCTGCCGTCGGGTGCGGCGCGCACCAAAACATCGGGGATCACTGGTTGAATTGGCTCAGTGGAGAATTGCAGCCCGGGTTTTGGATTGAGTTGGCGCAGTCTTGCTGCCATCGCAGCAACCTCCTCGCGGGTTGCATCGCATGCGCGCATCAGAGCGCTGGTATCGTGCTTGGCAACCAGAGCAAGATTTTCGAGGAACGCGCTCATCCGGCTGTTGAGTTCTCCGCGTTCTGCGAGCTGCAGGGCGAGGCACTCGCGCAGCGAACGGGCGAACACACCGGTCGGATCGAAACCCTGCATGCGGGTGAGCATTTTGACGACAGCGTCTGGATCGATGCCAAGCCTGTCGGCAATGATTTCGACATCGTCAGTCAGATATCCAGCTTCGTCGATAAGGTCGATCAGATGAATGCCAATGATGCGTTCACCTGGTTCTGCATGCAGCAACATCAGTTGCTCGGCAAGGTGCTCCTTGAGATTGGGCTCGCGTGAAAGTGAACCGGCGGCATCGAGATCCTGGCCGCTGAACGCGTTCGCCCCCTGGCCGGTGCCGGCGTAGTTGGTGGCTTTAAGTCCGGACGTGGGCGTGGCCAATTCGCGTTCACCGGATTCGGGGTAGATATCCTCTTGCACGGCATCGAGCTGGTCAGAAGCCGCGAAGGCGGCATCGTCAGCCGTGGAAATTTCGCTCTCGGACGTGCTGGCATCCTTTGTTTGGTCTTGGTTGCCGTCGGTTGCACCATCAGCCGGCGGGAGAGGCGCATCGTCGGATTCATCGCGTTCAAGGAGCGGATTACGCTCCAATTCGCTCTCCACATAGGCGGCGAGGTCCACGCTGGACAGCTGCAGCAGCTTGATTGCCTGTTGGAGCTGAGGAGTCATTACCAGGGACTGGCCCTGGCGCATCTGCAATTTGGGGGCGAGCGACATGTCAGCCACACCGGGTTGTAAGTGTGGTGTCAGAAATCAAACTGGTCGCCCAGATAGACGCGGCGCACATCGGGATGGTTGACCACCTCGCGTGGTGTTCCATGCATGAGCACATGGCCATCATAGATGATGTATGCGCGGTCGATGAGGTCCAGGGTTTCGCGGACATTATGGTCGGTGATGAGGACACCGATGCCGCGCGCGGTGAGATGCTGGACGAGCGCGCGAATGTCGCCGACCGCAATGGGATCAATCCCGGCAAAGGGTTCATCGAGCAACATGAAAGCCGGCCGGCTGGCCAATGCACGTGCGATCTCCACCCTGCGGCGTTCGCCTCCGGACAGGGTGATCGCGGAGGTCTTGCGGACCCTTTGAATGCCGAAATCGGTAAGCAATGATTCGAGCATCGCCTTGCGCCGATGGCGATCACTTTCGACCAGTTCAAGCACTGCATTGATGTTCTGCTCAACCGTAAGGCCGCGAAAGATCGACGGTTCCTGAGGCAGATAACCGATTCCAAGGCGCGCGCGCCTGTACATGGGCAGCGATGTGATTTCGAAACCATCAAGTTCGATGCGTCCGTCATCTGCTCGAATCAGACCTGTGACCATATAGAACACGGTCGTCTTGCCGGCGCCATTGGGTCCGAGCAATCCAACAATTTCTCCACGTCTGACAGCCAGAGAGACATCTCGTACCACAGGCTTGCGACCAAAGGCCTTGCTGAGGCCGCGCACGATCAGTCCGGGTGCGGCACGTTTGCCGCGCGCAGGGCCTGCCTGACCATGGTGTGCATGCCGCGTCTGTTGCGGGGGGCGGTTTCCCGTGTGAGGCGTCGAGCACTGCGGGGTTTCTCGGCGCGATGGTGCGGCGTCAACGGCACCTTGCGGTGATTGTCGCTCGCCCGGATTCCAGAACAACTTGGCCAAGACGGACTGCCTTCAAGATGGTTCAGGCGCTGTTAAAATTGGGTGAAGGATGAATCGCCCTGCGTCAAGGGCGCGATCGTGGCAAAGCGGTAACGATGGCAAATGGACCACCAAGCCAAGTGTACTAGTTGCGGTTGGGCGTGAACACTCCGCGCACCCGTTCGCCCTTACGTCGGGATGTCGACACCATGTTGGCTTTGCCGGTTGTCAGATCAACGATCATCGATTCGCCGCTCAGGACATTGGTTCCTTGAGACAGAACAACACCGCCGGACAATGTCACGGTGTTGCTGGCGAAGTTGTAATGGACACGATTCCCTTTCGCGACCTGATCATCGACCCACACGACAACATCTCCGTCAGCAATGATGTTACGCAGCTCTGTCGGAGCGCCTGCCTTGGCACCCCGATACTCAATCCTGAGCTGGTCAGCGGTGAGCAGCATGCCGTCATGGCTGGCGCGCACATTGCCAAGAAATGTCGCGATGCTCTTTGGTTCGTTGATTTCCAGGCTATCGGATTCAATATGGATAGGCGCATCGGAATCAACCGCCAGATTACCAACGGATCCGGAAATGCCTTGCGCCAGGGATATGGTTGGTGAACCGGTGTAGAGGGATAAACTCGCGATCAACAAAATGCGCAGACAAGTGCTCATTGCTCCGAAGCCGTGTTGCCGGCGCGGCCGTTGATTGTCATCGTCGTGCCGCCGGTAAAGCGCACCAGTTCTCCCTTGTTCAGCATGGACATGGCGTTGCCGGTCACAATGCCCGCATTCATGAATACGAGCACTGGATTGGTTGTGTCGACGCGGCCTTCCTGGAAGTCCACGCGGGCGCTGTTGAGACGGGCGACATAGCCCGAGCTCACAGTGACCTCAATGTCGTCGGTCAGGGTGAGGATGTTGGAATCGGAATCATATTCACCGCCGTCGGCCTCAACCCGGAACCAGCCACCATCCTTGAGGGTCATACGCCCCTGAATGCGTTCCATCGTGACCAGACCCGGATTGTCGGCGTCCTGGACTGCTGAGTCCGCCGAGACTTCGAAGCGCTGGTCGTCTCTGTCCAGACCCGTGAGCTTGGGGCTGACCATCTTTACGCCGCTTCCGGAGAGATCAATTTGGTCGAGTTCGAAAACTGAATCGGATTCTTCACTGTCGAACACGCCCTGGGACCAGAGCAATATGGCAAGGACGAAACAAACCGCCAAACTTGGAAGCAGTCCCTTCATGACGGCGACGAAGATGCTATGGCGGCGTGCGGCGCGTGCATGATGGTAGTCGATCCGTGCCTGCGTGAAGCTCGGCGAGTTGGCAGTGTTGGCGCCGCCCGCGGTGGTCTCCCGGTCATTTTGAGAATGGGGTGAGACTCTGGGTGTTGATGCGGCGGGCGGTGGCCCTTCAGGCCGTGAAGTTGCGGGGGGGCGGCGCACGGGGTTGGCCGGCGCACCGGAACCCTGGCGGGCGGCGCCATGCTGCGTTTGTTGATTGTCCCGCCGTGGGCGGCCGGTCACGTCATGCGGCATGGATATCGGTGGGCGTCCGGTCATTGGGGCGCAGCATAATTGATCTTTGCACTCGGTTCGCGGCAATTATTTGCCGCTTTGCGGCGAAACTAGGGTCCGGCCCCGATAATTGTCTTCCCGATTGGATCCGAGGATGGTTCATTGCCTCCGATGAGGAGGTAACGAGATGTATGATTTCTTCCGGTTTTCCGATTCTCGGCGGGCCCGGATCGCGCCGCTTCCGCCGACCGCCGCTTCTGCCGACCGATATGCGCGGCAGGAAGCGCCCGGAAACAGTTGACGATCGTCCTGTGCCGAACGGGATCGTCCATGCGCTGCGCCGTGGCGGTCGACGGGCCGACTGCGCCGCTATCCACGGGCCGAAGAAGACGCTCTGCAACCGCTTCGGCCGCCGGGCCGGGCGCGGTATACGGGAAGGTATCTTAAGCGCTCCGGCAGACACTGAGGTTCCGCCTGACCGGTTGTTCATCGACAGCTCCCGCATCAGGGTTCATCGCTGCGCCGCCAGATCGATTTGCCGGGCATGTGCGGAACCTGGCGGTGATCCCGCCAATCATACCTGCGGACGTCTGAGACTGCCATTGTCCTGCCCTCCCCGGGGGCCTATTCGGTCACGTGGATACAGCCGCTGTAGCGTGACACCGGTTTTGATCACAGTGCAGGTCACCTGTAGCGGCCGTTTTTGTCATATCGGCGGTGGCCGGGTATTGGTTTTATCGCTTCCGATCGTCTCTCTCTCGAACACCTTTCAACATCCATTTGAAGGCCCCTCATTTCTTTGGCGTCTCCGGCGCTTCGACCTCGATTGTGGTTATGAATCCCGCCGAGCGTTCAAATGAGTGTGCGACGGCCCGTGCGCGCCACATGCCATTCTCCGCGGGTCCGAAGCCGCTGGCGATCACATCGGCTTCCGCGGTTGCATCGACACGGCCATATTGGGTGAAGTGTCCTTCCGCGCGTGCCCGGTTCAGCCTGGTCGCCTCGGCCTTCGCGCCCTGCCTGGCGTCTTCCCTGTTCTTGAAATGAGACTTGATGGTGCGGATAGGCCCCTTGCCGCCGGTGTCGACCGTTTCGAACCTGGTCTTTCCCTCCTTCGGATCATGCCACTTGGCGACCACCTTGCCGTAGCGCGGACGCGGCTTGCCAGAGATGCTCCAGTCCCGGCATTCCGACCGCGTGATCAGAACCGGCGCAAGAGAGCCGCCGGAGCTCTTTTTCCGGCTACCGCGCGACACAAACAGGAACCTGCCGCCACCGGCTTTGAAAATGGCGTTGTGGCGGTCTGCAAGGCGGGTGGCGAAGTCCAGGGGCGATTGGTCGCGCCGGGCTTCGTATTCGATTTCGATGCCTGACAGTTCGCCGTCGACCTCGATCTGCGCACCATGCTCGCCGAATACCTTTTGCAGCATCGAGCCAAGCGTGGTGTCATCGAAATGTTCGGTCTTCTTCTGCTTGAGCTCTTCGCGGATATCCGCAGCGTGGGCGGTGACGGTCAGCAACAACCCGTCCGGTCCGCCGGCAGACGTGTAGCCGTCGACCACGAATTTGCCCATCGAGGTGAGCGCGCCGCCGGCATAGCCGAACAGGGGTTCCAGAATGGCGCCCTCGTTCGGCAGGGCGATGGCATAACCGCGCCAGTCGAACGTGCATTCGAGCGTATCGCTTTCCTGTCCGCTTTCGTCCCTGATTCCGCACGAAATGAGCCTGGAATAGAAAATGCCGTTGACCGGCGAACCGCCTGCCAGCACCCTGATGACCGGACGCATGGATCAGCCCCATAGCCGGTTCGGGCCGATCGGTGTTTCCGTCTCGGCATCCGGCATGACAATTTCGGTCCCGACCGGCACGTTGTGACTCACTTCCGCCAGGCCCGGATTGAGATCGAAGATTTGCTCGACATAACCGGAGAGCCGGGCGGCGCGGTCCGGGTCGTCGGGATAGAGCTTCTGGCGAAACTTCCAGGCGATTTCCTCGATGCCCATTTCGGTGCCGGTGACCTTGACCGTCGCCATCAGAACAGCCCTCCAAATGCACCGCCCCCATAGGGGGAGACGGTGACCGAGAATTCCAACTGCTTTCCCGCGCCGCTCCGGTCGATGTGAAATTGCGTGTCGGAAACCGTCTCAATGATGACCAGGCCGAAGACACGCCCCAGTGTCGCGCCCGAAAACCCGACCATCATCACAGGCGATCCGCGCGATTGTGTCGCGCGGATCGCCTCATATTCACCGCGCCCGCCGAATTCGTCGGGAAACAGCAGCCCGTTGACGGTCTGGCTGTCAGGTCCGAGGCCGGTGAACTGCCGCGCCGCATGGCCGCCGAACCGCTTGATCGCCGGCCATACGGCCTGGCTCTCGCGTTCGAGCTTCTGATAGTTAAGACCTACGATCTCGAAGATATGCGGTCCGAGCGCCAGTAAAGCCATTATTCATCCACTCCGTCATGCAGAGCCGCAGCCTTGTTGCCGCCGCCCCGGCCGGCAGAAGCCGACACCCGCACATCGACCGATGCCTTCCTGATCTGCGCCGCCGCCGCCCGGCCGATTGCCGTTCCCACAGTCGTTGCGGAGGCGCGCAGTTTCTGTTCCGCCGTATTGCCAAGCTCATTTCCGGCGTCCGATGCCGACGATCTGAGCTTGTTTCCGGCCCGCTCCGCTCCAGCCTCGAGTGCATCGCCGACACGATCGGCATCGGATACGAAATCGGTGAACGCCTCGCCGATCTCGCGCACCGCTTTTTCTTCACCGATCGGTCGCGGCGTCGGCAATGCCGCGCGCTCCCGGAAGGCGGTAAGGGCCGTTCCGAGTTCGCGACCGGCTGCGCTGAGCGACACGGACTGAACAGCCTGCGTCACTCGATCAAACCATCGCGGGTTCGGTTCGGTCAGTCCGGACCCGTCCGATTTCGGCGCAACGGGCTCTGGCGCGGTTGTCTCGGACGGTGCCGGTTGTTCCGGCTCATCGACAAAGCCGGCCTTCCATCGCGGGTTCGGTTCGGTCGGTCCGGACCTGTCCGATTTCGGCGCAGCGGGCTCTGGCGCAGGTGTCTCGGACGGTGCCGATTGTTTCGGCTCATCGACAAAGCCGGCCTTTTCGGCGAGCCATTTCATCCAGCTCGGCGGCTCCGGCCAATCGATATCGAATGAGATCAGCTCGCCAAGGGCATCAAACCTTGTACTGAACCAGTCTGTCAGGTCAGACCAGGCTGCTTCCAGGCCGGCGATAATGTGTTCGACGATCAAAGCGCCAAGAGTGACCAGATTTGCGATTGCCGACCGGATCGCGTTCCCGAGCCCCTTGCCGATGCGCCGGCCGGCCGCTTCGACCTCGCCCTTCTCGGCATCGCCGAGCTGCTCCTGCGTGAACAGATCGGAAAAGAAATTGACAACGGCGTCCCTGACCCTGGCAAGCTGGGCATCAACGCTGGAGAAGTCGAACAAGCGGTCGAATGCGGCCATCGCCGCCTCGGCGTCTGCTCCGGTTATCTCGGCGATCTCGCCCACCCAGCCACGAACATCCGAGACAAGGCTTTCCCACTTGCCTGAAATCCATTCGATATCGGGTGCAAAAGCATCGTAAAGGCCGTCTCCAAAACCCTTCATGAACGCTTTGAAACGCTCCCAGTATTTCCAGAGCAGGAAGACAGCCGCTGCGATCAGGACGATGGTGAGAACGACCGGCCATCCGGCAGCTGCGATCGCCGACAAGGCCGCAACGGCAGCGGTGCGCAGACCGGTAAACAGCGTCGCCAGAGCCGTTCCCTTGCCGAAGGTCGCAAGCATGTGCAATCCCGCCAGTGCGCCCTTGATCCGCCCGGGTGCGATCGATGCCAGAAACCAGCCGGCAGAACGGGCCAGACGACCGAATATCCGGCCGGCGCCGGCAAGCATCCTGAGTGGCCCGGCCAATAGCGCCACATTGCGACCGGCGCGGCCAAAGCGCATGAACAGGCCAAGAAACCTGAACAGTCGCAGGCCGAACGCTGCCCAGAGGAAACCGGCCACGCGCGATGCAATGCCGAAGGCCAGCATTGCGGCTGCGCTCTGCACGAGCACGCTTGCCGGTTCCGGGTTGGCCTGTGCCCAGGCGGCAAACTGATCGGTTACGCCCCCGACGGTTTCCGCGAGCTTCAGTAGTGGCGGCAGCAACACCGTTCCGATCAGGATTGCGGTGTGAGTAAGCCGGTTTTTCAGCAGATCGAACTGCCTTGTCGCGCCAGATGCCTGTTTGCGGGCTTCCTCCACAGCCGAGCCGGCGTATGCGGCCGCATCACCGGTAAGTTCAAAGGCCTGTTTCAGCAGTTCGGGATTGCCGAGGAACTTGGCGAAGTCGTCGGCGAAGTCCTGACCGACCAGGGCGATAAGGGCTTCCATACCCTTTTTGCTTTCGGCCATTGCCGCAAACAGGTTCCGGATCGCCGCCGCGCCGTCTGTATCCAGGTCCCCCAGGAACTGCTCACGCGAGGTGCCAAGTGCCTCGAATGCGTCCTCGACACCCTTGGCGTTGGCCTCGACCCGGGTGGCCATGGCGTTGAAGCCGCGCGCCGCTGTCTCGGGTATGATGCCGGCTGCGATCATCGCCGCGCCAACCGAGCCGGTCTCGATTGCCGTCAAATTGAATATCTTCGCCGCGCCCGCTGCCCGATTGGTAAAATTCGTGATCTCCGCTGCCTTTGCCGCCATGTTGTTCGACAGGTGATTTGTCGCGTCGCCAAGGGTTTCCAAACCCTCCCGATTGAGGCGATAGACATTGCGCAGCCTGGCGAAACGCTCGCCGATCTCCGCGCCGGCCATGTCGAAGGCGACGGCTGCGTTGGCCACATAGAGCGAGAAGGCTTCCAGTTCATTGACCGGCACGCCGCCCTGGGCGGCCTCGGCCATGAGTTCGATAATGTCCTTTGCCGCAACCGGGACAATGGCGCTGGTGTCGAGCGCGAATTTACGAAGCTCCTGAAGCCGCTTCAATGGGGCATCGACGACCTTTTCAAGGCCCTTGAATGACTGGTCGAAGTCAGCGGCGAGTTTCACCGGGGCGGCAAGCGACAGCGCCATGCCAAGCGCGCCGGTAAGGCGGGAACGTGCATGTGAGGCGCGGGCTTCAAGGCGGTTCAGATGATCGCCGAAGGCTCGCTCGTCAAAGCGGGTGGCAAGACCGGATGTGACGACCTCTTCCAGGCCGCGACCGAAATCGCGCACGCCCGTGCGCATCCCCTGAAGCGTCCTTTTTGAATTTGGACGCTTCCGCCGAATATCGGTCTATCAGGGAGACAATGACCGAGACGTTCATGGATTGCCGCCTCCGTCGGCTCCAGCTTTCAGAGCACCGGCAATTGCATTCAGAAGCCGGCCATTGTCCCGATCGGCGGCGGCAAGCGCCTGTTCGTGCCAGAAAGCAAGTTCGTCGAGCTCAAGGTCACCGATCTCCAGCGCGGACCAGCCGAAGCGGCCGGCTATGTCGCCTGGCCCGAAGAGCAAGGCGCTTGCGTCAATGTCTCGAGCGCGGGGAAAAAATCGGCTAGGGCCCTTCCGATTGCCGGATAATCGGCCGGATCGATCAAAAGGAATTGCTCCGGTGTCACGCCAAACAGTTTTGCCAAAGCCGCCGCCAGGGCGTCGAGCTTGTGGGCATCCAGAAGCGAAGCGATCCGACCGACCAGTTCGCTATCCCCCGATTTGAGCGCGGCGACCTTGTCCTGCATCCTGTCCCCGTCGCCCGACAACAAAATGGTCACGATGTCCTTGCCGAACAGCTTGATCAGTTCCAGGACGTTGGCGGTCTTCGGGCGGCTGATCGTCAGCTTTGAGATCGCCGCATTACCCTCCAGTTCGATCGGAAAGGTGAGCCTGACGTCTACCGAGCTTGCCGCCTTCGTCATCCGCCAACCCTCAGGATGCGGCGATGATCGTCACCGACGCCCGTGCCGTTGAGAATGGTCCAGCCGCCAGGCCGGAAATTGAACGCGCGTATGACCTTCTTGTCGTGCACCTCGGAATACCAGGTCACTGCCGAAAGCATGTGATCGTAGCCGGCCTTCTCGCCGCCCTTCATCTGTTCGGGATCGATCTTCATCAGACGGGCCTTGATATCGACCGTCACCTCGATTGCGCGGCCGCTGTCGTCCTCATCGTCGAACAGCGACTTGACCGCCGTGAACGAAGTGCGCTGCCCCGGCGGACTACCGAACAGCACGTCCATGTCAGGATTGTGCGAGACCAGCTTGAAGGGCAGTTCCAGCTTGTTGGTGATGCCGAGCGGGACCGCTGTTTCGCCGGTGCCGCCTCCCGGCGTGAAGTCGAAGCTTTTTTCCTCCAGGACCGGAAGCTTCATCTCCTCGATTTCGATGGTCAGCGCCATGGTGTCCCCGGCAATCAGGGTAAATCCGCGAAGCAGGCGAAGATTGTTCATGTCGGTTCTCCTTATGCTGCGCGATCGAGACCGGTCAGAATGTCCTCGGCCAGAACGTTGAAGTAGACCGAGTTGCGGCGGGAACCGAACTGCAGGTCATTGAGCGGCGGCGCTTCCTCGGCGTCGAATTCAACGCGCAGGATGCCGGACCGCAGCGACTGGGACGAGTTGCGCGCCTTGTCCCAATAGGCCCGCCCCCCGAGGATGACGCCGGCTGCCTTTAATTCGTCCAGGAAGATTTGCAGCGACCGGATGATGGCGATGCCGAGCTGTGCCGACAGGTTTTCGTCCATTACCGAACGGAACGCCGGTGCAATAGCCTTTTCGATCGCAGCCCGCGTCCGCGTCACGTTGATGAACCGCCACAGAGCATCGGACGACGTGGTCTCGCTGCCCCAAAGGATCGTTCCGTTGGCGGCTACCGCGCCGCCTGCGCCCTGAACGGTCACGGCCGGGATGATCGTATTGATACGGTTTTCGTTCAGATAGTTGGCCTCATGGCTGGCCTCGCCATCGAAATAGGACACCGGTCGCGATGTGCCGACAATGCCGCCGATCGCCTGATTGGACGGCGACCAGTACGGTCCACCCCTGTCCTGGTCACGCTTGACAAACAGGCCGGCGACACGCGCCGAGGCAGGCGCAACCACATTGCCCGCCAGCTTGACGGCCGGCTCGACCAGATAGGTGTACCGGTCGGAGAAATCGGCGCGATAGGCGAGCGCGCTTTCCTTGGTCGTCGCCGGGCAATCGCCGATCCTGACCGCCTTCAGCGCCGCTGAGATGCCTTCGAGTTCGGCCATGACCGGGTTCTTGCCGCCGCCCGGCCGCTGCGAAGTGTAACCGGGAACGATCAGAAGTCCCGGCTCGACACCCGTGTGCCCCTTGGCATAGCGGAAGGCATTGACGCCGGTCATCGCGGCGCTCGACCCGGCCAGATTGGCCAGGGTAGTGTCGGTATCGACGCCTTCGGCCACGCGGACCAGCACGATGGATGCGACGACACCCTGGTCGCTGATCGCATCGATGGCCGCCCTGGCGGTTCCCGTTGCGCCGAGATCCGCGATCTTGTCGGTGTCGTTGGAGTAGAAGTGAACAGGTTCGTTTAGCGGAAATTTGCTTGCATCGGCAGCCTCCGCGACTACCGCCATGCCGATCGAAGACAGATCGGCGGCAGAAATCGGAAGTTCGGTTTTACCGGCGTCAAAGACGCGGACGCCATGGTTGTAAGGGGCTGTCGCCATGGTCGATCCTTATCTTTCTTGCGCCCACCTGGCGCGGGTAGACCTCGCGGCGCATTCGGATTTCACGGTTGGCTTCGCCGATCTGCGTCTGGATCGAGACCGCCATCGGCTACTCCTCCGTCCTGCCGATCGTGTCGCCATTCAGCCCGCGCGTCCGCTCCACCAGATCGGGCGGCCCCTCGGCGGGATTCTCCGCCCGGTCCGGATGGAGGTCGTAGAAAACCTCTCCGCCGGCATGGCGGAGGATGATCGCGATCCGCGCGCAATCCGCGCGCTCGGTCACACACAGCGCCAGCCCGTCCGCGCTCATGCCGACACCGCCTTTTCCGGGCGGAACCGATGCCGGTCGATCAGCCGGTAGCCAACCCCCACACGGCCTTGATTTGCACGCCGGACGGCCCCGGCCTCCGACGCAGATTATGGATCTGGGCATCGACGATCTTCGGATCGGGCCATGGCTCCGGTCGGTCGCTGACGATCACCTGATAGATATGCTCTTTCGCCGCCACCTCATGCGCGACCAGGCAGCGGAACACCATCTGCAATTGCGGCGGGAGATAGACGCCCATCGGAAACATCGTCACCCAGGACGGCGCCGCGCTTGATCTCGCCGTATTTCAGCTCCCATACCTCGCGATAGGTCGAGACGAATTGCGCCCGGTCCAGCACCGACAGATCGTTGCGAAACAGATTTTCGACAATCTCGATCAGCGTCGCCTCGCCGTCGGCGGAGGCGCCCAGATCATCGATAGGGCGACGGTGAACAGGCCGGATTTCGCACGGCCCTCCGACGCCAGAATGAAGGCCACGGATCCGCACAGCGTCGCGCCGAGGATCAGAAAAACCGCCAGCGCGATCCAGGCGCTCATCTCCGCGCCTCCGCTTCGGGCTTCTCCGACCGGTTCATCTGACGTAGAGCCCGCAAAAGGTCGACAAGCTGAAAGCCGAGCGTTGCCGCTGATCTGAGCGCGAAGTTTCTACCAGCTACAATTAGAGCCTGTGCCCGTTTTGAGGCCCAACGCCGGGCGTGATGGCAACAACCGTGTTTGCCGGTTGATCCAGCCCCGATCCCGGCCGGGGTTTTGTCCCCGAGGCTCGAGTGGGGCCGGAAGTGATTGTAGTCGTGCCGCCAGGCTTCGAGTTCCCGGCGGGCATGGGTCGGGCTGGTGAAGATCGTCTCGTTCAGACATTCGTCCCTGAGCCGCGCATTGAAGCTCTCGGTGAACCCGTTCGACAGGGCTTGCCCGGCGCGATAGAGTGCCACTCGACATTGCGCTCCTTTGAACGGCGCCCGATCGCCATGCCGGTCGGTTCGGTGCCGTTGTCGCTGACGATCGTGCCGGGCCGCGCCATTCGCTCGAAGATCGCCGCATCAGGCTCGCAACCGACCCTTGCGCCGGAGATCGACGTATCGGCAATCAGGCGCACGCACTCCCGGCTGAAGTCGTCGACCACGGCGAAGATCCGGAACCTGCGTCCGCAGGCAAAGGCATCCGACATGAAGTCCAGGCTCCAGCGCTGGTTCGGTCCCTGCGGTAACACCATCGGCGCTCGTGTCCCCAATGCCCGCTTGCGCCCGCCACGGCGACAAACCTGCAAGCGCTCATCCCGATGATACAGCCTGCGGAACTTCTTGTGGTTCATGACCCATCCCTCACGGCACGGCAGCCAGTGCAAGCGCCGACAGCCGAACCGGCGGCGCTCGCCGGCCAGTTCCCTGATACGTGTCCGCGCCTCGGTGTCGTCAGGGCGGCAGCTGATGTAGCGCACCGTCGTTCGGTCCACGCCCGGCACCGCGCAGGCGCGACGCCGGCTCACTTCGAAGACCTCCCGGAAATGAGCCACCGCCTGCCGCCCGGCACCGGGCGTCAGAACTTTTTGCACTGATCTCCCTGAGCATTGCGTTGTCCAGCATCGAGCCCGCCAGCAGCTTCTTCAGCTGCGCATTCTCCTGCTCCAACTGACGAAGCCGCCGGGCATCGGACACCTCAAGCCCGCCATAGTTCGACTTCCACTTGTAAAAGGTCGCCGGGCTGATCCCGTGACGGCGGCACACATCCGCCGTCGGCATCCCCGCCTCCTGCTCCTTCAACACAGCGATCATCTGTTCCTCGCCAAACCTGCTCCGCTTCATATCGTCCGTCTCCTTGTCAGCGCCGGACGCTCATTATCATTGGAGAAAACCTAAGGGCGCAGACCACAGTCTTTGATGGAAAGATGGAGTGTTCACGATGGGCTGCCGTCGACGTATCCATTTTACCGATAGCCGGAAGGCAGAGATTTGGGATCGCCGGCAGCGTGGGGAGTCGATGCGTTCGATTGGCCACGGGCTCGATCGCAACTCATCGTCGATCTTTCCCTTGCTGCCCCGGACGTGTGCTATCCGGCAGCTGGCGCGCGCAAGGTCGCGTCCAGCATTGGCTCATTGTGATCGAGAGGAGATCTCCGGAGGACTTGGGGCGCAACGGTCCTTTCGTGCGATCGCGCGTCAGCTACGCCGAGCGCCGTGGACAATCAGCCGCGCGGTGGAGCGCAATGGCGGCCGCGCCGGGTATCCCGAGGCGAAGAAACCTGTGATCAATGCCGACTGTGGGGGCTCGAACGGGGTGCGTGTCAGGCTGTGGAAAGTCGAGTTGCAAAAGCTTGCCGACGAGACCGGGCGCACGCTCCAGATCCACCACTATCCGCCCGGCACATCGAAGTGGAACAAGATTGAGTACCGCCTGTTCTGTCACATCACCCAGAACTGGAGCGGTCGTCCGCTCACCGACCGCATGACTGTGGTCGAACTGATCGGTGCAACGACAACCAAGGCTGGCCTCAGGGTCAAATGCGCAATCGACGAGCGGACCTACCAAAAGGGCATCAAAGTCTCCAAACCCGAAATGGACGCACTCAACATTACCGGAGACGAGTTCCACCCTGAATGGAACTACACCATCAAGCCAAGAACTACCGCATCGTCAACGATGTCGATCAGAATCTTGTCCGCCGTCTTGTTCCCGACGCTTTGGGCGGGCTTCTCGACGAGCTTCCCATGATTCCTTCGCAGCAGGAAATCCCTCTCGGCCGGGCAGCCACCATACCCGTTCCCGTTCGCATCCGCGACCTGCAAAAGCCGCAGCGCCCGCGTTCGGATGATCCGAGTTTCTGGCACACATGGCTTGGCTGCAAAGGCGCTCCGCCAAACTGGACGCAAGTGGTCAAGACATGGGAAAAACCAGACGAAGAGGTCCACCAAGCGCAGACCACGGAAAGTATCGCAGGTGACGATATCGACCCAGAACCGAACGAGGCATAGTTATCGAGAACGCGCAATTTGACTCTGCTCTTCCGACAAATCCGGCGAAACGAAAAGAGGCAGGGTGATCGGTCAACTGAGAACATCAGACTTCATTTGCGTGGTCTACCTCAAAATCGGTATTTCATCCGCGGCTTTGCTTTATCTGTATGTTTTCGTTTGTTTTTTCCGGTTGTCTTCCGAGGTCAACCAAAATGGTCCACCTCAAATTGGATTTTCCCGCAATATCACACCGCCGGTTCCGACGTTTTCACGACCGCCTTCAAATCCTCAAAGTCCTGGATTTCCGGCATTTTCGGGCCGCAATCAAAAACCCTTCACAGCCGGTTTGAAGGGTCGTTGAAGGTCGTTGCCGATTTTGCCTTCAACACCGATTTTTCCGTCAAAGGAGCCGTTGGATGGCCGCAGGGATGCGGGTGAACAGAGCGCCGCCGACAGCCGCCTCGGCCGGTTGGAACGTGACGGCTAGGGCGTGGCGGACGACCCGCGCTCCGATCCTGATGAGGCGGGTCCGCAGGCCGGTCGGCGACCGGTCGGCCGTCCCCTCCGGCAGGTCGATGCCCTGCAGGAAGACACCGGGATTGCAGGCCGATGCATGAAGCTGAAGCCGCACCTCGTTCCGCGCCATGCCCTTGCAGGAAAGACGCGTCCGATTGATCGCCTGCCTTCCTTCCTCGACATGCCGTTCGGCGGTGCCGCGTTGGTTGTAGAACCGAATGATCCGGGCCGGCTCCATCGGCGGGTTGGTGACCACGAAGCCTATCTTCGGGAAGCTGATCTTCGGGAATAAGTCACCCGGATGCCGTTCGACCCTGGCGACGACCCGCCGTGGTTTGTCCCGCTGTCGGACGGCTCGATCCGCAATGCCTATCAGATCAAGATCCTCAATATGGAGCCGCAGCCGCGCACCTTCCGCCTCGGACTTTCGGGCCTTCCGGGCACGGTGGCGGGCGCTGACGGCGATACGGTGCCGCGCACCGCTCTGGTGGTCGATATCGAGCCGGACAAGCTGCACCAGATGAAAATCTATGTCCGCGCCAGCAAGGATGACATTGCCCGCTCAGACCGTAAGATCATATTCACGCTGGAAGATGTCGACGGCGAGGAAACCGCTTCCTACGAAGCCAATTTCGAGGCCCCCTGAGCCAAGTTGGCAACCGGGCCGCGCGAGTACTGGTTATGGCGAACAATGGTCCTACCAAGTGTGGCTTTACCGGCCATCATATGCTGATTGTTATGTTGGCGTTTTTCGGCGCCGTGATGATCGCCGCCAATCTGACCATGGCATCCTTCGCCAGCCGCAGCTGGAGCGGGCTGGAAGTGCCCAACAGCTATGTCGCGAGCCAAGAATATAATTTATGAGATCGCCATTGCCCGCAAGCAGGCCGAACTTGGCTGTAAAAGCACTCTGGCGCTTGCCGATGGCCGGCTGGCGCTGGCGTTGAGCGACGCCGACGGCAACCCGGATTGCAGGCATCGAGATCGATGGTGTGATGCGCCGTCCGGCGCATGAAAATGAAGATGCGGTGGCACGCTTTTCCTAGTCGCATGAAGGCGAGTACCACGCCGATATGCCTATTCTGCCGGGGGTATGGGATGTGGAGATCACGGCGCGCACCGGCGCTGATCGCCTTTATCGCCAGATCTTCCGCATCGAGGTGAAAGGGTGAGTGCGGCCCATCCAGCGCCTGGTCTTGCCGGAATTGAGCCGGGACTGGCATCGCAACCATCGGCTGGCGATGGCGCAGAGGCGGTTGCAAGAGGCATGCTGCTGGTTCCGGGGCTTCATTGCGCGGGTCGAGCGCCTGCTCTCAGAAACGCCGGGCATTGTGCATGCGCGGGTCAATCTCAGCTAAAGGCGGGTGGCGGTGCGTTGGCACGCCGATGAGCTGAGCCTTGGATGATATTGCCGCCGCTCTTAAGGCGGATGGATATCAGGCCCGTCCCCTGTCCCAATCGACGCGCGAACTTGAGAGCGGTGAAGACGAGGACCGCCGGCGCCTGTTGCGCGCACTGGCGATCGCCGGATTACCGGCGGTAATGTCATGCTGCTGTCGGTCTCGGTGTGGTCGGGCCGGCGTCCAACGGACCCCGCATCAGGCATCTGCGGGACAAGGGTTTTCGTTTCATCCTCGGCGCGAAGCCGGGCGATCACGAACTGCTGTTCAGTCGGGTCAAGGCCAGCGAGACGCAGCAGACACGGGAGACGCGTGACAAGACGACCGGCAGGATGCATCGCTTCGAGTGGGATGCACACCTGCCGCTCAACGACGCGAACTTCGAGGTGAGGGTCAACATGCTGAACGACGAGAAGACTGACACGAAAGGCACGAAAGGAAAGAGTAAAGAGTTTCTCATGGATCACCGATCTCCCGCCGGAGCGGGACATGGTGATGTTCGTCATGCGGGCCGCCCGCCGCAGATGGGCGATTGAGAACGAAACGTTCCAGACACCCAAGGCGCGGGACGGATATAACTTCGGGCACGGCAACAACCATCCGGCGGACGTTTTCGCGACGCTCGCCATGCTCGCCTTCCTGATCGATCAGGTGCAGCAGCACTGCTGCCCGCTGTTCGGGAAGGCGCGACAGACACCGTCCCGCCCTTCGCCGAAACCTCGTTGTCCGGGCAACTGCCCGGCCATCAGCCATGCGTGCGCCGACCGACCGCTCATTGCAGCCCGACCGTAAAAGCTGTCAATGAGAGGGAATTATTTCTATCGGAAATCGCTGTTGGGGTGACGTTAACGAGTTGCGCAAAACTGAAAAATATTTAGTACAATCGGCGGGACACACGGCGAACCGCCGGAAGAGGTGACACTTATGCCGAAGGGACCACAGGGCCAGAGACGCCCGGCGGACGTGATCGGCAACGCGGTTCACGTCGCGAAGATCGCGACCGGCGAGGCCGATGACACGAAGCACGCGCAACCTGCCAGGGTCAAGTCGGGCCGGGCGGGAGCGAAGGCGCGTGCCGAGAAGCTGACGGCGGAGGAACGCAGCGGGATCGCCAGGAAGGCCGCTGCAGGGCGGTGGGGCTAATGGCTTATAAGCCGTCATGGGTTGCAAACGCATTCCTTCATAGAGATCGCGAGGAGGGCGTTCACGATATCGACCAACTCAAGATTCAAAAACTTGTGTACTGTCTGAACGGGTGGCATTTAGCCACGCGCGGAGAAAGTGCCGTTGGTGAGTTGTTCGAGGCTTGGCCATACCGCCCTGTCTTGTCTTCATTGTACCATGAATTCAAAGGGTTCTGTCGCAGCAACATCAGGCGCTACGCCGATGATATAGACCCCAGGAGTGGTGAGAAAAAATCTCTGATGGTCGCGACGAGCGACACATCTTTCTACGAGGTTTTTGATCGGGTGTGGCGTCGGTACAAGGGGTACACGGGACTCCAGTTGTCCTCGCTGACACATGCGCCGGAAACACCATGGTCGATTGCTCGTTGGCGTGGAGACGACTATTTGTCGAATGACGAAATTCGCGATCACTTCATTTCGATTGCGCAAAGGATTCACGTGTGACGGATGGCGAGGAACGGAAAAATGTTCCGCTAGACGCAATAGAGAAGTCTCCCGTTGACTTGCCGGGCGATAGCGGCAAGGCAACGTCTGAGTTAGAGGCCCTTGCCCATGAGCGGGAGACGTTCCGAAACGAACCCGGCTGGCTCGGGCGCCCATTTGGAGGGAGAAAAGAGAAGCCGGGAAATATCTCCGGCCTCGTGATTGTCGCGTGATTCGTGATCCTGTTGGTTGCGTACGTGTATCCTCCATCGGAGACGCTGGAGATGGCTTTTGAGCAAATTTTCGCGGGGCTATTAAGTATTGTGACGTTGATCCTAGGGTATCTATTCGGCAGCAACGATCGCTCATAATGAATTTTTGCTTGATAAAACGTGATAAACTCACTATACTAGGGATATGAACAAGCGCGCTGTGATCCTCTCCATGCTCGTCGAGGGCATGTCCATGTAGTAAATCTCCTGCACGGCTGACGTTTCGATCAACACGGTGACTAAGCTGCTGGTGGATGCGGGAGAGGTGTGCGCTTTCTACCACGATGAGACGGTGCGCAACGTTACAGCCAGCAAGGTCCAGTGCGACGAAATCTGGTCCTTGCTGCTACGCCAAGGCAAAAAACGTTGAGAAGGCCAAGCAGCGCCTGATGGTGCGGGCGACGTGTGGACATGGACGGCGCTGGACAGCGACAGCAAGATGATCCTAGCCTATGAAGTTGGGGATCGCTCGGGAGCGACGGCTATCGGGTTCAGGGACGATCTGCGGGCGCGTTAGGCAAACCGGGTGCAACTGACGACTGATGGTTACAAGGCGTATCTGGAAGCCGTGGAAGGCGCCTTCGGCGCGGACGTGGATTACGCCCAGCTTATCAAGCTCTATGGCGAGCCCTCGGGTCAGAAGGGGCATGAACGCAAATACAGCCCGGCAGAGTGCACCGGCGCCCGGAAGGCCGTAGTGGAAGGCAACCCGGACAAGGCGGCGACCAGCACGTCGCACGTCGAGCGCAACAACCTTTCCATATGGCTGCACAGCGCGGGTTGTTCGATCCGGATGAGCGCTACGCGGCGTTATCGAAGGCGGTAGATCCGCTGGAGCGGCTTGCCGGGGTTATCGACTTCGAGCTCTTCCGGCCAGAGTTGGATGCGACGCTCGATCGTTCCGATGGCAGGCAGGGCGGGCGCCCGCCGATGGACCCGGTCCTCATGTTCAAGGTGCCGGTGATCCAGGCGCTCTACGGTCTGTCGGATGCGCAGTCGGCGTTGCAAATCATGGACCGGCGCAGCTTTGGCCGTTTCCTCAGCCTCGATGACGGCGCGCGGGCGCCGGACGAGACGACCATCCGGCGGTTCCGGGAAGCCCTGGTGCGGACCGGCGCGGTGGAGAAACTCTTCGCCCGGTTCGACGCGCATCTTAACGACGCCGGATATCCCGCCATGGGCGGGCAGATCGTCGATGCCACCATCGTGGCGGCCCCGCGCCAGCGCATGACCGATGCCGGGAAGGAGATCGTCAAGGGCGGGGGCATCCCGCCTGATTGGCAGGCCAATCCCCGGAAACTGGCCCCGGAAACCGGCGCAAAAGGATCGCGACGCGCGTTGGATGCTCAAGCGAGGGCGCAAGAAGACGCGCCCGGACGGCACGGCGATGCCCGTGCATCACGAGAGGGCCAATGCCGCAGGGTCGAAGGTCCGATCTGCGATCAGAACATCCCTTCGCCGGGATGAAGGCACGAACGGGGCTCTTCGTCCGCACCATCGGCATCGACCGGGCGAAGGCCAGGATCGGCATGGCCAACATCGCAGTCAACATGAAACGGCTCGTGTTCCGGGAGCGCAAAGGCGCCGTGGCATAGCCCGGCCCCGGCGAAACCAGATCCCGAACCACAAACCCAGGCAAAGGGCCGACCCGCATCGCGGCCGTAAATGCGCTCTCGTCACCCGATTCCAAGCAGCAGACAGGGTTTGCGGGGTGTCCTTCCTGATCGATCAGGTGCAGCAGCACTTGCTGCCCGCTGTTCGGGAAGGCGCGAGAGCACCAGGAGCGTATCCTCTCCCTTTGGGACAGGATGCGCAGCCTGTTGCAGAACTTGCGCATCACGGACTGGCAGACTTTCTATCTCGCCCTGTCAGGGGAGATGAAGAAACCGGAACTCGCAGCCTTGCTTCCCGACGGGCGGTAGCTGCTCCGGCCACGCGCGACAGACACCGTCCCGCCCTTCGCCGAAACCTCGTTGTCCGGGCAACTGCCCGGCCATCAGCCATGCGTGCTCCGACCAACCGCTCATTGCAGCCCGACCGTAACAAACGTCAATGAGAGGGAATTATTCCTACCGGGAACGCTGTAGATTTCCGGCTGTTTGTTGCGCCTACGAAGCTCCTGTGTTAGACGATGCGCGGCGCGTCGGGGCGGGGGCAATTTCTCGGGCCGTGCGTTCTTTAAAATAGCAACACAAACAAACCCTTACGCCTCGGATTTCGAGGCGTGCCCAGCGGAAACAAGAGGCGAATTTTGGTGGAAGGGGCAGACCAGACCGTCACCGGAATGGCCGGCCGTTATGCGGTTGCGCTGTTTGAGCTTGCGCGTGAGGCTGGCGAGCTTGAGGCGGTGGAGGCAGACCTTTCCGGTTTTGCCACGCTGATGGACGAGAGCGAAGACCTGAAGCGGTTGGTACGCTCTCCGGTATTTGCGCGCGAAGACCAGATGAAGGCAATCGCGGCGGTGTTGAAAGAGGCCGAGGCTAACGACATTGTGTATAAGTTCATGAGGCTTGTGACGCAGAACCGTCGGCTTTTCGCGATTGGCGACATGATCAAGGGCTACCGTGCATTGCTGGCACGGCACCGTGGTGAGATTTCCGCCGAGGTGGTTTCCGCCGAAGTGCTGAGCGATGCTCAAACCGAAGCCCTGGCCGCCGCTCTGAAGGAAAGACTTGGACAAGACGCCCGCATTGAGGCACGCGTTGATGCGCGCTTGCTCGGCGGGCTGGTCGTCCGCGTTGGGTCGCGGATGATCGATACTTCGCTCAGAACCAAACTCAACAATCTACGTATTGCGATGAAAGAGGTCGGCTGATGGACATTCGGGCCGCAGAAATTTCTGCCATCTTGAAGGAACAGATCCAGGGCTTCGGCACCGAGGCCGAGGTCTCGGAAGCCGGTCAGGTGCTTTCGGTTGGCGACTGCATTGCCCGCGTTTTCGGACTGGACAATGTTCAGGCCGGCGAAATGGTGGAGTTTCCAAACGGGGTGCGCGGCATGGCGCTCAATCTTGAGGTCGACAATGTCGGCATCGTGATTTTTGGCGACGACCGCGAAATTCACGAGGGCGACACGGTCAAGCGTACCGGCGCCATTGTGGAAGTGCCGGTGGGTAAGGGCCTGCTCGGCCGGGTTGTCGATCCGCTGGGCAATCCGCTTGACGGCAAGGGGCCGATTGAGGGCGCCGAGCGCAAGCGCGTCGACGTCAAGGCGCCGGGCATCATTCCGCGCAAATCGGTCCACGAGCCGATGCAGACCGGGCTCAAGGCGATCGATGCGCTGATCCCGATCGGACGCGGTCAGCGCGAGTTGATCATTGGTGACCGCCAGACCGGCAAGACCGCGGTAGCGCTCGATGCGATCCTCAATCAGAAAGATGTCAATCAGCGCGGCGATGACAGCGAAAAGCTTTACTGCATCTATGTGGCGATCGGACAAAAGCGCTCATCGGTGGCTCAGTTCGTCAAGGTGCTGGAAGACAATGCTGCGCTCGAATATTCGATCATCGTTGCCGCGACAGCGTCAGATCCGGCGCCGCTACAGTTTCTGGCACCGTTCTCCGGCTGCACCATGGGCGAGTATTTCCGCGACAACGGTATGCACGGGCTGATGATCTACGATGATCTGTCGAAGCAGGCGGTCGCCTATCGCCAGATGTCTCTGCTGCTGCGCCGCCCTCCCGGACGCGAAGCCTATCCGGGCGATGTGTTCTATCTGCATTCTCGGCTTCTGGAGCGTGCGGCCAAGCTCAATGAGGACAATGGATCTGGCTCGCTGACGGCGCTGCCGATCATTGAAACCCAGGCCAATGACGTTTCGGCCTATATCCCGACCAATGTGATCTCGATTACCGATGGTCAGATCTTCCTTGAAACCGATCTTTTCTATCAGGGCATTCGCCCGGCAGTGAATGTCGGCATTTCGGTGAGCCGGGTGGGGGCAGCCGCCCAGATCAAGGCGATGAAACAGGTTGCCGGCAAGATCAAGGGTGAGCTTGCGCAATATCGCGAAATGGCGGCGTTCGCGCAGTTCGGCTCCGATCTCGATGCCACCACCCAACGGCTTCTGGCACGTGGCGCACGGTTGACGGAGCTGTTGAAGCAGCCCCAGTTCTCGCCGCTTTCTGCTGAAGAGCAGGTGTGTGTGATCTATGCCGGGGTGAACGGCTATCTCAATGACATCGAGGTTTCCGACATCAACCGTTACGAGGCTGAATTGCTGCGTTTGCTGCGCGATTCACACGGCGATGTGCTGGGCTCGATTCGCGATGAAAAGCAGCTGACCGATGAATCCGAAGCCAAGCTCAAGGGCGCGGTCGACGGCTTCACCAAGGCTTTCGCCTGAACCGCCGGAGCGGGCGTTAAGCCGTGGCAAATCTCAAGGAACTCCGTAACCGGATCGGCAGCGTCAAGGCGACGCAGAAGATCACCAAGGCGATGCAGATGGTCGCCGCCGCCAAGCTGCGCCGGGCGCAGGATCAGGCAGAAGCCGCGCGCCCCTATGCCGAGCGCATGGGAACGGTGCTGGCCAATCTTGCCGAATCGGTGCGCGGGCTTGAAGGTGTGCCAAAACTGCTGGCGGGAACGGGAGTTGAGAACACCCATCTGCTGGTTGTCGCAACAGCCGACAGGGGCCTTTGCGGTGCGTTCAACTCCAATATCGCGCGCAAGGCGCGTGCTGATGCGATGGCGCTCAAGCATGAAGGCAAGACGGTCAAGATCCTGTGCGTCGGGCGCAAGGGTTTCGATGTGCTCAAACGCCAGTTCGAAGCTGACATTGTCGACACCATTACACTGAGGCATGTGCGCCGGGTTGGCTTTGTAAATGCAGCTGAAATCGGCAAGCGCGTTCTTACAATGTTTGAGGATGGCGAGTTCGATGTCTGCACGCTTTACTATTCGCGTTTCAAGTCGGTGATTTCACAGGAACCGGCCGGGCAGCGGCTGATACCGGCAAGTGTCGAGGATGAACAAGCCGGTGAGGTGACAAACCAATTGACGGTTTACGATTTTGAACCGGACGAGACGGAAATCATGGCAGAACTGCTGCCGCTCAATCTCAATATTCAGGTGTTCAAGGCATTGCTCGAAAACGCCGCCAGCGAACAGGGTGCGCGCATGTCGGCGATGGACAGCGCAACACGCAATGCAGGCGACATGATCGACAAGCTGACACTCAACTACAACCGCTCTCGTCAGGCCATGATCACCAAGGAACTGATCGAAATCATCTCGGGTGCCGAAGCACTCTAGAAACGGGGAAGTTTGATGGCAGACAATTCAACGTCCGGACGGGTCACACAGGTTATGGGCGCCGTGATCGACGTTCAATTTCCGGGCGATCTGCCGGAGATCCTGAATGCGCTGGAGACCGAAAACCACGGCAACCGGCTGGTGCTGGAAGTTGCTCAGCATCTGGGTGAGCACACGGTGCGCGCGGTTGCGATGGACTCCACCGAAGGATTGGTGCGTGGCCAGGAAGTCAAGAACACCGGACAGGCGATCGCGGTCCCGGTCGGCGAGGAAACGCTGGGCCGGATCATGAATGTGATCGGCGAGCCGATTGATGAGGCCGGGCCGGTGAACACGCAAGAGCGCCGGCCGATTCACGCCCTGGCGCCTCCGCTGGTCGAGCAGTCGACCGAAACCGAGGTGCTGGTGACCGGTATCAAGGTCGTCGACCTTCTGGCGCCTTATGCCAAGGGCGGCAAGATTGGCCTGTTCGGCGGCGCCGGCGTGGGCAAGACGGTGTTGATTCAGGAGTTGATCAACAATGTGGCGCTTGCCCATAGTGGCTATTCGGTGTTTGCCGGGGTCGGTGAGCGTACGCGCGAGGGCAATGACCTCTATCACGAGATGATCGACTCGGGCGTTAACAAGGCGGGCGGTGGCGAAGGGTCGAAATGTGCGCTGATTTTCGGCCAGATGAACGAGCCTCCAGGTGCGCGTGCGCGCGTCGGTCTTGTCGGCTTGACTGTGGCCGAGCATTTCCGCGATCAGGGTCAGGACGTACTGTTCTTCGTCGACAACATTTTCCGCTTCACGCAGGCCGGCTCGGAAGTGTCGGCGCTGTTGGGCCGCATTCCCTCGGCGGTGGGATATCAGCCAACACTTTCGACTGATATGGGCGCGCTGCAGGAGCGCATCACCACCACAACCAAGGGATCGATCACCTCGGTGCAGGCGATTTACGTGCCCGCCGACGATCTCACCGATCCGGCGCCGGCAACCTCATTTGCCCATCTTGACGCGACGACGGTTCTCAACCGCTCGATCGCGGAAAAGGGCATTTATCCGGCGGTCGATCCGCTCGATTCAACCAGCCGAATTCTTGATCCGCGGGTGGTTGGCAAGGAACATTATGCGGTCGCGCGCCGGGTGCAGGAAATTCTGCAGCGCTACAAGTCATTGCAGGACATCATCGCCATTCTCGGTATGGACGAATTGTCCGAAGAGGACCGGTTGACGGTGGCGCGGGCGCGAAAGATCGAACGTTTCCTGTCGCAGCCATTCCATGTGGCAGAAGTGTTTACCGGCTTTCCCGGCGTGTTCGTCAAGCTGGAAGACACGATCAGTGACTTCACGGCGTTGTGTGACGGTGAATACGATCATCTGCCGGAGGCCGCGTTCTACATGTGCGGTACAATCGATCAGGCGGTTGAAAAAGCCCAAGCACTTGCCGCCGAAGCGGCCTGAGCCCGGCGGAGGCGCGCCACATGGCAGACAGTTTTGCGTTCGAGTTCGTCTCGCCCGAACAGCGCGTGATGGGGGGCGATGTAGTTCAGGTGGTGGTGCCGGGCTGGGAAGGAGAATTTGCCGTTCTGCCCGGACATGCGCCGGTTCTGTCGACCATGCGTCCGGGCATGCTGTCGATCATTCGCGAAGAAGGCGGTGATGCCGAGCGTTATTTTGTGCGCGGCGGTTTTGCTGATGTGATACCCACATCACTTACGGTGCTGGCGCAGCATGCGATTGCCGAATCAGACCTCGACCGCGAAGCGCTGGCCCAGGCGATCAAGGATGCGGAAGAAGATGTCGCCGATGCGAGTGACGATGCGACCACGGCGCGCTGCCAAGAATCGCTCGATCATTTGAGAGAGATCGAACACGCGCTCTAGCGCCGCATCACATCATCGCACCAAGTACAGAGCTGTTGTACGGGGAAGTTCGCACAAGGGTGTCGATGCCGCGGGAATGGCTGAGTGAACATATATGTTCACTGATCTGGCGCGGCTGGCGCTACCGTCTGGGCCTGCTTGAGCGGATGGCGGTCTGAACACGTTTGCGGTAGCCCGGATATGCGAAGGGGCAGATATCGGACAGGCAACGGCTTTCAGGCGCTGCTCCTTGCGATCAACGGCATAAATTCGGCGATAACCTGCTCATAGACCGCGCGCTTGAACGGGACAATCAGCCGCGTCAGGTGTTGCGGCTCAATCCACTTCCAGGCGTCGAATTCAATGTCATTTGCCCCGCCTGCGGGCTCGGCGATATCGATCTCTTCATCCTGGCCTTGGAATTCGAGCAGAAACCATTTCTGTTTCTGGCCGAGATACCGGCCTTTCAACGCTACACCGATCAGCGGCGCCGGCAGGTCGTAGTGAAGCCAATCGGCGGTCTCGGCGCTGATCGAAACCGACGTAATGTTGGTTTCCTCGTGCAGCTCGCGCAGAACCGCATCCCTAGGATCCTCGCCAGCCTCCACGCCACCCTGCGGCATTTGCCAGCGCGATTGCGTGCCGATGTGTTCTGGGTTGTTGCTACGCAATCCAATCCAGACATGGCCGGATCGGTTCATCACCATGGCACCGACGCATGGCCTGTAGGCAGTGGGTGCGGGCTTGCCCCGTTTGTTCTTGCTCATGGGATCAGCTGGTCTGGTCATTGATCAACGCGCTAGCCGGAACCAGGATGACACCGCGGCTTTCAAGGTCCCTCGACCATTCTATCACGATATCAATGGTCACCGGCAGGGCGGTGGCAACACCGAGCGCGTGCCCACGCTCCTTGGCAACAGTCTCAAGCTGTTCAAGGAAAGTCATGATCGCCTCGCGAGGCGATCTCGGACAAGACGGGACGCAGGGCCGGCGGCGAAGAGGTCAGTTTTGCGCCCATAAAATTGGTCACTCCGGCATAACCGGTAAAACGGCCAAGCAACCAATGCAGGCGATCAATGTTGCCGCCAGCATCAAGGTTTGTCAGCGGGGTATGCGGACCGGGGTCATTGTCGGGATAGTCGAACGGTTCCATCGGGATTTGCAAAAATACCTCGTGGCCGCCGTTGCGCGCGCGATCGACCTAGGTTTGCAAGTCATTGCCATAGGGCGCAAAGACAAGGCTAACCTCCTGTGGCAGGCGGGAGATCACGTCATTGGTGCCTCTGGCGCTGACACCGAGCCCGGTGATCACAAGCGCCGCGCGAAACGGCGCACCGAGGGCGCTGGCAACTTTAGGCGCCGGCCTGGCATACGCTGTCGAGACCTTGCGGTCGCCATTGGGGATGCGCGGCAAGAGGCCGAACTCGGTTGCCTCGACAAGATCGGGAAAAGGCGCGCGGGCCAGCTTTGCCGGTATGTCTGAGCGATCGATGCTGGCCGAAGGGTCGATAATGCGGGTCGATAATGCGGATCGATGCGGGGGACCGACCGCCGGACCGGTCCGGAATGGGCTGCTCGCCTGGAAATGCTGTCTCCGGCGGGACGGTGGAGCGCATCGGCACACCATCGGGCTGGATGGCGACCTCGGCTTGGGGAGGTATGCTGGCAATGACAACCGGTTCGCCACCGGTTGGGGCACCAGCAATTACAAGCCAGCCGGCAAGCGCAATTGTCAAGACAAGCGCAAAGCCAATGCCAAACCGGACCATGGGAGGTCCGCCTCTGTTTCGGTCCTGATCAGCCGCCACCCTTGACCAACCCTCACCACCAAACGTGCGCTAATCAAACAATTTCTGCCGTGCGCAGGAAAATCCGATACTGGCGCAATGTTTGTTGTCACGCAAAATCGGTCTCTAATTGGCCACCGGTTTGTTTAGTTCGTTATCACCATCGCTGGTATTGGTGGTCACTTCCGTGCTGCGCAGGAAATCGAGCGCGAACTGCAGCTGGATATCCTCAGCCTTGTCTTCGGGAATGAACGCCGAGGAGCCCGACGGTGGATCGACCGGTTTGTCGCCTTCGGCAGGGGTTTCCCCTTCACCCTCGCCTTCAAGGTGACCGCGCAGGCTGGCTTCGCCGAGACGCTCGCTGGAGCGCTTCTGATCCTCGGGGACCACTTGTTCGACCAATTTGTCCGGATCTATGCCCTTGGCCTGGATTGAACGGCCCGACGGCGTGTAATAGCGCGCGGTAGTGAGCCGCATGGCACCGCCATTGCCGCCCAGCGGGATGATGGTCTGCACCGAGCCCTTGCCGAATGAACGAGTGCCGATAATTGTCGCGCGCTTGTGATCCTGCAAGGCGCCAGCGACAATTTCCGATGCCGATGCAGAGCCGCCATTGATCAGAACGACCACCGGTGCGCCGCCGGCAATGTCGCCGGTTCTGGCATTGTGGCGTTGAGTGTCATTGGGATTGCGCCCGCGCGTGGAAACAATCTCACCGCGGTCCAGGAAAGCGTCGGACACGGCAATCGCCTGGTCGAGCAAACCACCGGGATTGTTGCGCAGATCAAGCACGATACCCTTCAGATCATCGCCGATCCCGTCGCGCAATTCACCCACGGCCCGCTTCAGGCCCTGTTCGGTTTGCTCATTGAAGCTGGTAATGCGGACATACCCAACATTATCCTCTGTGCGCTGCCTGACCGATCGGATCTTGATGATATCGCGGACAACGGCGATCTTGAGCGGCTCATCCTCGCCCTCACGTCTCACCCTCAGCTTGATTTCAGTGTTGACGCGCCCACGCATTTTCTCAACCGCCTGGTTGAGGGTCAGCCCCTGGACTTCCTCACCATCAAGATGGGTGATGAAGTCGCCAGCCATGATTCCAGCCCGCGATGCCGGTGTGTCGTCAATCGGCGTGATCACCTTGACCAAGCCGTTCTCCATCGTCACCTCAATTCCCAGCCCGCCAAACTCGCCGCGTGTCTGCACCTGCATGTCGCGGAAACTCTTGGCACTCAGATAGCTGGAATGAGGATCAAGATCGTTGAGCATGCCGTTGATCGAGGCTTCGATCAATTCCTCGTCAGCGAGCTCTTCAACATAATCGGTGCGCACGCGTTCAAAAACGCGCCCGAACAGATCGAGCTGCCGATAGGTTTCTGAACTGGCTGCAATTGCCATGCCCTGGGGCGAAATGAATGGCTGCACGGAGATTGCGAGCGCAGCTCCCAATGCAAACATTGCCAGTCCGGTTACCACTGGTTTTCGCATCATCCTCGCGCCTTCACGTTTGACACAGCCCACCATGGCTGCGGATCGATAGAATCACCGTCTTTGCGAAACTCGACGTACAGCACCGGGTTCGTATTCTCGAACGCTGTGCCAACCGCCGCACTTTCTGCCGCACGGTGCCCCATCCTTCCGACAGGTTCGCCTGCAAGCACAAATCGACCTAGCGACACATCAATGCGGCTCATTCCTGCAAGGAGCACATGATATCCGTCGCCACCGTCGATGATCAAGAGTTGCCCGTACCCAAGAAATTCTCCCGCGTAGACCACCCAACCGCCATTGGGTGCAATCACCTGTGCCACCGGCCGGGTTTCGATGGACATGCCTTTCGTCTTGCCACCATAACCATCTTCGTCTCCGAATGCGCGCAAAATGGCACCAATCGCGGGCATCGACAATGATCCGCGCGCTTCTGAGAAGGTCTGTGCCGGTTTCAGCCGATTGGGGCTTGCCATGGCAAGGCGGCGCTCTTCGGCAGTTGGCGGGGCGGCGGTTTCGGACGCGGCTGGATCGGTGGCTGTCTGGCCGGCGTCCCCAGTGCCCAAGGTCACAGAGGCGGGAGGTGCCGAGGCAAGAATGCGCTGGCGCTCAGCTTCTTCCTCGCGCTGGCGCTCGGCTTCCAGTGAGACCAGAAGATCCTTGAGAGAACTGGCTTCCGCCGCCAGAGCCTCAGCCCGCCGGCGTGCCTCGTCGCGTTCCTTGGCGGTGCGTGAGACGAGTTGCTCCTTGACCTGAAGAAGGCGCTCAATCACATCGTGCTCACGTTCAAGCTGGGTCTGGTTGGCTGCCTGTTGGCGCTGCTGCTCGGTGGTTTCTTCCCTGAGACTTGCCAGCTTGCGCAAGGTGCGAGACAGGGCATCGGCTTCGGCACGCACTTGCGGGACGACGCTTGCCAGAAGCATGGCCGAGCGGATCGCAGCCACCGCATCTCCAGGACGCACCGCCAGAACCGGCGGAGGCTCGCGCTCGAGTTTTTGCAAGGCGGCGAGCATTTCCGCCATGGCGCCGCGTCTTTGAGTGAGCTGACGGCGCAGCCCTTCGTCCTCAAGGGCCAAAGCGGTCAACCTCTCCTCGCTGGCGATGATCTGCTGCTCGCGCGCCTGAATTCGGGCAGCGCTCTCAATCAGCTTGCGCTTGAGATCGGCCTTTTCCTCCGCCACCGATTCAAACTCGGCGTCAAGGCGACCGGCCCTGGAGCGCGCGCTTTCAAGCGAGCGCTCGATCTCCAGGAGCTCGACTTTCGAGTCGCGCGCCGGCTCCTGCGCCATGGCTGTGGCGATGAGGAGGAGTGCGCCAGCGGCCAATGCTGCGATAGGTTGTGCGCGCGCCATGGATATCGCCGTTTGGGTCACCCTTTACCTAGTTGCGAGGCGTCATGAAGTCCATGCAACGTTCGTTCAATTCTCGCTCTAATTGCGATGATATGGATGTCGCCCGAGAATGGTGAGCGCCCGGTAAATTTGTTCAACTAAAAGAGCACGCACTATGAGATGCGGCCAGGTGGCACGGCCAAAGGCAATGGCGCGCGAAGCGCGGTTTTGCACAGACTGTGAAAGGCCGTCGGGTCCACCGATCACAAATGCGAGAGCCGTCGTTCCGCTGTCACGCTCCTGGCCAAGCCAGCGGGCAAAGGCGGTGCTGGTGAGATTTTCACCGCGTTCGTCAAGAACCACGGTTTTTGCCGTGGGCGTTGCCTCAATAATGGCCCGCCCCTCGCTTTCAATACGCTCGGTTGTGGTTGAAGCCCGCGATTCCGGCCGTTCCAGGAGATCGAAGCTGCGGATTCCCAGTCCCGATCCGATCTTGCGAATGCGCCCGGCATAGTCGTCAAACAAAGCCTGGGCCGGGCTCGTGCGGGCACGGCCGATGGCAATGAGGGAGAGTTGCAACTCAGCCGATCCCGGCGATCAGGCGGGCACCACGTCGTCAGGTGCGGCGGACGACCACATCTTTTCCAGATTGTAGAAGCTGCGCACCTCAGGCCGGAAAACATGGACAATGACGTCACCGGCATCGATCAGAACCCAATCGCAATGGGGCAGGCCCTCGACACGAATGCCGGTCATGCCGCTCTGCTTCAGCTTGGTGCGAAGCTGCTCGGCAATGGCGCCGACATGGCGGTCGGAACGTCCGGAGGCGATGACCATGTAGTCGGCCATCGGACTTTTGCCGGAAAGGTCGATGGTGATCGCCTCTTCCGCCTTGGCGTCGTCAAGGATTTCGAGAATCTGATTCTTCAAGGTTTCGGCAGAGCTCTGCGTTGGCGCAGCCCGCCGGTTTCGATGCCCGATCGGGCACCTGAACTGTTGGCGCTGGATCTTAGGATAACTGACCTCGCCGTTTGCAAAGGCGCGAAGCAGTCGTTTCCCTCAATAGTACCGCGCCCAGCGTGTCAATGCAGCAGGCCATGGCATGAACATCACATTTTATTAGATATTATCGCCACCATGTAAAGACAATATGACGCCTGCGAAACATTTGCGCGGGCGCACTCAACGCGCCGGCCCGGACGGCACATGATCAACCGCTATCAAGAACTCTTGCGGATTGCGGTTGAGGACAGTGATGAAAGCGGTCCGTGAATCATGACCCAGGCCGGAGGCTTGGCCGTTGCCAGTGCACCGGCGTCAGCCTCGTCCAGCCGTTTGCGCGCAAAGGCTGTGGCAAATCTGGAAGCTGCTGCCGCAAGCTCGGCACCCGGGCGATCAATCACTGCGATCGGCATTGCGGCCGCGATTTCGCGCCAGCTTATCCAGCGATGAAAAATCGCCAGATTGTCGGCGCCGATGATCCACACGAAACGTACCGCGCCATGATGCGCGCGCAAGAATCGAATGGTCTCGATGGAGTATCGTGTGCTTATTGAGGCCTCAAGCGACGTCACGTGGATGAATCCAAGATATGCGACGGCATGCGCATCAGCAACACGCTCGGCAAGATCGGCCAGATCATCGGTTGATTTGAGCGGGTTGCGGGGACTGACCAGCCACCAGATTTGATCGAGGCCCAGTCTTGCCCGGGAGATCCGGGAAATCTGCACATGGCCATCATGTGCCGGATTGAATGAGCCGCCCAGAAGCCCGATGCGCTGTCCGGCACAGGCCATGGGCAGACCAGAAACGATCCTGCGTCCGGCTTTGAGTGTGGAGATCACCAGATGCCCATCGGTTCAATTAGCGCAACGTGGCAATGGATCGCGTCACCGGACACGGGTGGTCACGGGCGGGTCTGACCTTGGCCGCGCACGACATATTTAAAGCTCGTGAGCTGTTCTAGGCCGACCGGCCCGCGCGCATGCATCTTGCCGGTGGCGATGCCAATCTCTGCCCCGAAACCGAATTCGTTGCCATCGGCGAACTGGGTTGATGCGTTGTGCAGCACGATGGCGCTGTCAACTTCGCGCAAGAACCTGTCAGCGACCGCCTGGTCTTCGGTGATTATGGCATCGGTATGGCTGGAGCCGTGGGCGGCGATGTGTGCAATCGCGCCGGCGACGCCATCAGTGACGCCGACGGTAATGACGGCGTCGAGATATTCGGTGTCCCAATCATCCGCACTGGCGGGCTCAACGCGGCCATCTGCGTCCTGTGCCGCTCGATCTCCACGTACGGCGCAGCCAGCGGCCAACAAGGCGTCGATCAAGGGCGCCAGATGGGTGCCTGCAACCGCGCGGTCGACCAGGAGCGTTTCGGCCGCACCGCAAATGCCGGTACGGCGCATCTTGGCATTGACGGTGAGTGCGATGGCTTTTTCAAGATCAGCACTGGCATCGACATAGACATGGCAGATGCCTTCGAGATGGCTGAACACCGGCACCCGGGCATCGCGCTCGACGCGAGCAACCAGGCTCTTGCCGCCACGCGGCACAATCACATCAATACTGCCTTGAAGGCCTGCCAGCATCAGGCCGACAGCGTTGCGGCTGCGCACTGGCACACGCTGGATCGCGGTCCTGGGCAGGCCAGCGCCGGCAACGCCTGCGGCAAGTGCTGCATGGATGGCGGCGCTCGATTCAAAACTGTCGGAGCCGCCGCGCAGAATTGCCGCATTGCCGGATTTCAGGCATAGTGCGCCGGCATCGGCGGTCACATTGGGCCGGCTCTCATAAATGATGCCGATGACGCCAAGAGGAATGGCGATGCGCTGGATCTCAAGACCGTTTGGCCTGGTCCATTGGTTTAGAACCCGGCCGACCGGGTCGGGAAGGCCGGCAACTGCCTCAAGGCCTGCCGACATTGCTTCGATGCGATCTGCGTTCAGGGTCAAACGGTCGATGAAGGCCGGTGTCTGACCGGCTGCCTTTGCCGCGGTAACCTCGCTTTGATTAGCCGCCAGAATTTCATCTGCGCGCGCGCGCAATTGCGCAGCCGCCTGATTGAGCACGGCATCCTTAGTCTTGCGCGGTGCAAGCGCCAGCTCGCGCGCGGCGGCACGCGCGGCAAGGCCGATGTCATGCATGGTCGCGCCGATATCGGCGCCGGTCTCGATTCTGACGGTGTCGTCAACGATCAACATATCTCACCTTAAGGTCACAACGAGATCATCGCGATGAACTAGGGCAGTGCGGCCACGATAGCCGAGGATAGCCTCGATTTCACGGGATTTGCGCCCGGCGATGAGTTTGGCATCACCATCGCTATAGGCACTCAAGCCGCGTGCAAGCTCCTGATTGTTCATATCGACAACGAGTATCGCGTCGCCGCGTTCGAATTTGCCCTCGATGCGCACCACGCCCGCTGGCAGCAGGCTCTTGCCCGATTTGAGCGCGGTTTCAGCACCGGCATCGACAACGATCCATCCGCTTGGCTCAAGGCTGCCGGCTATCCAGCGCTTGCGCGCCGTGCCGGGCGAGGTATTGGCTATGAACCAAGTGGCGCGCGCACCGTCGATCAGCGTTTTTACCGGGCTGTTTGGGCGGCCGTCGCTGATCACCATGTGACAGCCCGATTGGTTGGCGATGCGAGCAGCTTCGAGTTTTGTCACCATGCCACCTGTGCCGTGAGGGCCGGCCTCGCCTGCCATGGCTTCGACTGCAGGGGTGATTTCTGATATTTCAGGCAAATGTATCGCGTCCGGATTGTTCTCGGGCGGGGATGTGTACATTCCATCAACGGTGGATAGCAGTACCAGGCAATCGGCGCTGGCCATGGAGGCCACGCGCGCAGCCAGGCGGTCATTGTCGCCATAGCGGATTTCGGTGGTGGCGACGGTGTCATTCTCATTGATGATCGGCACGGCGCCAAGGTGCAACAGCATTGAGGCGGTGTTGCGGGCATTGAGATAGCGCCGCCGCTGTTCGGTATCTGACAGGGTCAGCAGCAATTGTGCGGCGGTGATACCACGGGCACTGAGCACATCGCGCCAGGCACGAGCAAGCTCAATCTGTCCGACCGCGGCGGCGGCCTGGGCTTCATCAAGCTTGAGCGTGGCAGAGCCAAGTCCAAGCGCCGTGCGGCCAAGCGAAATGGCGCCGGACGAGACCACGATCACGTCCTTGCCGGCCTCGCGCAGCGTTGCGACATCTTTGGCCATGCCCGCCAGCCATTCTGCATGCAGGCCGCCATATGAATTGGTGAGCAGTGCCGAGCCGATCTTGAGCACGATGCGGCGCGCCTGGGAAAGCCGGTTCATGGCGGCCATGCCGGCTCTTGCGCCTGGGTGGCCTCAAGGATCGCTGCCATGGCCTCGCGTATACCCATGCCGGTAACAGCAGACAGACGCAGCGGTTGTTTGCCGCAGGCGGCCGCAAGCCGGTCGGCGCACTTGTCTATCTCATCAGGTGGCACGGCGTCGCACTTGTTGAGTGCCACAATCTCGATCTTGCCCTCAAGATTTGCCCCATAGGCTTCGATCTCATCGCGGACGGTGCGATAGGCCTCGGCCACATCCTCCTCCAGTGCAGAGACCAGATGTAAAAGCACGCGGCAGCGCTCCACATGGGCAAGGAACCGATCACCCAGCCCGACCCCGTCACGGGCGCCCTTTATCAGGCCTGGAATATCGGCAAGTACGAAACTTCTTGTATCGACTTCGACCACACCCAGCGCTGGTGTCAGCGTGGTGAAGGGGTAGTCGGCGATTTTCGGACGCGCGGCGCTGACACGCGAAATCAGCGTCGATTTTCCGGCATTGGGCAGGCCGACAATACCGGCATCGGCGATCAGCTTGAGTTTCAGCCAGATCCACTGCTCCTCTCCCTCACCACCGGGATTGGCGCGGCGCGGCGCCTGGTTGGTCGAGGACTTGAAACGCGTGTTGCCAAAGCCGCCATTACCGCCCTTGGCGAGCAGGATTCGATCGCCGACGGCTGACAGATCGGCGATCTCGGTCAACCGGTCCTCGTCAAATATCTGGGTTCCGGCGGGAACCTTGATCACCACATCATCGCCACCGGCGCCGGTTCGGTTCTTGCCCATGCCATGGGTGCCCTTGGCGGCTTTGATATGCTGGCGGTAGCGATAGTCGATGAGGGTATTCAGGCCTTCGACCGCCTCGACCCAGATGTCGCCGCCGCGCCCGCCATCGCCGCCCTCTGGCCCGCCGAACTCAACATATTTCTCACGCCGGAAAGAGACGCAACCGGCACCGCCGTCGCCCGCTTTCACATAAATCTTGGCTTCGTCGAGAAATTTCATTGCTTCCAGCTTTTGTCCGCGCAGCCACCATCCTGTTCACAGAGATGCCCTACGCAAACAGTTAGCCATTTGCCGCGCCCGGCGTGTGTTCTACCAAGCTTTTCCCACTTTCCGGGCCCGAGTGGAAGATGGCAAGTGGAGGCCGGCAATCCCGGCGCAGCCTTGGGTGCGATATGGCGGGGCCACATGGCCGATGCAAAATGTGCGCCGGCCATTCATGCCGCCCGCCACGAGCTGAGCGCCAGCCATACCGCGCGATCGAGGCAGTAGTGTTCGACTGGCACCGAGGTGTTGGCCGCGCGCATATACAATAATCCGGCGCCGTGAAACTGGAAGCCGCAATTGTGGACGCCGCCGCGTGAGTGTTCATTGGTGACCCGGCAGGAGCACCATAGATGCGCAAGATCCGGATCGGCGAATGCGAGCGTGACCACGGCCTGGGCAGCTTCAGTGGCATAACCCGGCCCCAATATGGTTCGCCCAGCCAGCAGCCGATCTGCCGGCCTTCAGTCTAGGTGGTCGGACCGATGCCGCACGCCCCGATCACGTCGCCTGTTTCAGCAAGCATGACGGCAAAGGCCGGCTCGGTGCCATCGGCGCGCAATCGTTCGATCCATTCGATCGCGTCAGCCTCGCGATAAGGGTGGGGCATGCGCGAAAGTTTGGATGAGACGGCCCAATTGTTGCCCAGTACGGCGAATTGGCGCGCATCGCTCAGCTGCGGGTGGCGCAGCACCAATCTGGCGGTTTCGATCTGGTGATGACCATCGCGGTCATTCGGGTGCATGGGTCCTCTCCAGCACAATAAAAAAGGGCAGATGGCGCCCCATCTCCCCGATATCTGGCTGGATTGTGTTTGCCGGGGTCGATGCGACGCCGGCGAAACTGAACCTACGTTATTCTGCGGCCTCTGCAATCGGCATTACCGAAACATAGCTGCGATCGCCGCGGCCTGTGGTGAATTTCACCTCGCCCTCGCAAAGTGCGAAAATGGTGTGATCGCGGCCGATACCGACATTGGTGCCAGGGTGCCATTTGGTGCCGCGCTGGCGGATGATGATGTTGCCGGCAATGACCTGCTCGCCGCCGAACTTCTTGACGCCAAGACGGCGGCCAGCTGAGTCGCGGCCGTTGCGGGATGATCCGCCTGCTTTTTTATGTGCCATCGTTTCTCTCCCGAGCCGTTCTTGAGGCTCAAGCTTCCTTGGCCAGTTTGGTGGCCTGCTCAACCCATTCCTCGCGCTCAATGCGGCCCTTGAAACTGAACTGCTCGTTGACGCGGGCAATATCGTCTTGGCTGAAGGCGGCGATCTCGGCGTAAGTGGAAATGCCGAGCGCGTTCAGCTTCTTTTCAATCACCGGACCGACACCGGCAATCTTCTTCTGATCCGAGCCGGATTTCGCCGCAGGCGCGGCCTTGGTCTCAGGCTTGGGTGCGGCAGATTTCTTTTTTGCCGCGGCCGGTTTGGTTCCGCCGGTCAGAATATCAATGATGCGCACCAGCGTTTCGTGCTGCCGGTGGCCATGGATGCGGCGGTAGTTCTTGCGCCGCTTTTTCTTGAAAACGATGATCTTGGCGGCGCGGCCCTGCTCAACCACTTCGCCGGTGACCGTGGCGCCCTCGACCAGCGGTGCGCCGATCTCAGGATCGCCTTCGCCACTGACCATAAGAACATCGGTGAACACGATCTCCTCGCCGGCATCGCCAGCGAGTCTTTCAACCGTGATCACATCATCCTTGGCAACACGGTATTGCTTGCCACCGGTTTTGATGACCGCAAACATGGGGTACCTGCTTTTAAAAGAAATAGCGGGCCCAAGCCCACAACTCTCGCGACTATACTGTCGGTTAGCCGCAAGTCAAGCAACAGAACGGTTTTTGGCGTTTGGCTTGATGGCGCGCTTGTTGAATGGCTATGGTCCGCCAGCTTTGCACAGAGCCCCACGGAGAGGTGCCGGAGTGGTCTCAAAACTCGTGTGATCTATTGTAAAATCATTTAAAAAACAATGAATTATCCGTAATTTTGTTAGTTACATAACATATTGCATACAAATCTGTATGTAACGGCGTTATGATTTCCTTATGCCAAGCGGTGATCTCAACCCATTCGATCTGACCTTGATCAAAGGGTTTCCCGACTATCTGAAAATCTATCGGATTGCACGCAGCAAATATTGGCAGTACCGCTATTTCGTACCCGGAAGAGATCTCATTCGCAAGTCAACATACTGCACCGATAAGAGTGAGGCGGTTGGGTTCGCAAAAGGGTTCTATGAAAACATCCTGCTTGAACAAAGAAGTGTTCGTCTGACTTCTCAAGCGTCATTTGGTTCATTTGCCGAAAAACTGATGGATCATCAGAAGTCGTTGGTGACGCGTGGAGAGTTAGATCCACGCATGATCACTGAGGAACGGGCAAAACTGAACAGGTATGTTCTCCCAACGATTGGATTACATTGTCTAGCCGCCATGGTTTGGGCCACTAATTTGCGATTTGTCCAAGATGGTTTCGGTTACCGGCGTTTGCATGCCGAGAGCATAATGGTGGCGGATCCGGTTGTACTGTTCAAGCCGGATACCGATGACGATCCGAGCCTGGCGTGTGGTCGTGAACCACTCGGTGTTGAGACGTTCGCGGCGGAGTGTTCCGTTGAAGCGCTCGTTGTAGCCGTTCTCCCAGGGCGATCCCGGATAGATCCGGATGGGTTGAATGCCGACACGCTGAAGCCGGTCCCGGAATGGCGCGGCCGCAAACCCGGGTCCATTGTCGGAACGAAGGTACTCAGGCTTGCCGCGCTTGAGCAGCAGTGGATAAAGCGCCTGCGGCACATCGGCAGAGAACCCGTCCTGGCGGCAACGCCCACACACAGAGCTTCGCGCGTATACTCGTCGAGCACGGTCAACATCCTGCAAGGCCGGCCGTTGCTCAGCTTGTCGTGCACAAGATCGATCGCCCGGATGTGGTTCGGATAGCTCGGTCTCAGCCGGATCACCGGGGCACCATGACGATAGAGGCGCTTGCGCTTCTTGTGCCGGGCCGGCAGCTGGACGCCCTGACCCCCCCTGGCTTTGAGCGTCTTGGTGTGATTCCGTGGGGATATCGGCGACGGAGGGTACGATGGTTGCACAGCGCGGGTTCTTCGATCCGGATGAGCGCTACGCGGCGTTATCGAAGGCGGGAGATCCGCTGGAGCGGCCTGCAGGGGTTATCGACTTCGAGCTCTTCCGGCCAGAGTTGCCGGCCGGAGTTGGATGCGACGCTCGATCGTTCCGATGGCAGGCAGGGCGGGCGCCCGCCGATGGACCCGGTCCTCATGTTCAAGGTGCCGGTGATCCAGGCACTCTACGGTCTGTTGGATGCGCAGGTGGCGTTGCAAATCATGGACCGGCGCAGCCTTGGCCGTTTCCTCAGCCTCGATGACGGCGCGCGGGCGCCGGACGAGACGACCATCCGGCGGTTCCGGGAAGCCCTGGTGCGGACCGGCGCGGTGGAGAAACTCTTCGCCCGGTTCGACGCGCATCTTAAGGACGCGCGATATCCTGCCCGGATATCTCGCCATGGGCGGGCAGATCGTCGATGCCACCATCGTGGCGGCCCCGCGCCGGCGCATGACCGATGCCGGGAAGGAGATCGTCAAGGGCATAGAGGTATGGAAACGGGGGGCATCCCGCCTGATTGGCAGGCCAATCCCCGGAAACCGGCGCAAAAGGATCGCGACGCGCGTTGGACGCTCAAGCGAGGGCGCAGGAAGACGCGCCCGGACGGCACGGCGATGGGCGCAATCGCCACGCCGGTGTTCGGCTGCAAATCCCATATCGATGCCGACCGGCGCCACGGCTTCGTCCGGACATGGATCGTCACCGACGCCGCCCGGCATGACGGACGCGTAGCGGGCGGGCTTCCGGATCAGGCGAACACCGGCTCGACTGCCACCGGCTCGACTGTCCGGGCGGACACGACGTATCGGTCGCAGAACAACGAGAAGAAAATCGCCCGGGCCGGGCTGACCTCGAAGGTCCATTTCCGCCGCCCGCCCGGCAAGCCGATGCCCGTGCATCACGAGAGGGCCAATGCCGCAGGGTCGAAGGTCCGATCCGCGATCGAACATCCCTTCGCCGGGATGAAGGCACGAATGGGGCTCTTCGTCCGCACCATCGGCATCGACCGGGCGAGGGCCAGGATCGGCATGGCCAACATGGCAGTCAACATGAAACGGCTCCTGTTCCGGGAGCGCAAAGGCGCCGTGGCATAGCCCGGCCCCGGCGAAACCAGATCCCGAACCACAACCCAGGCAAAGGGCCGACACGCATCGCGGCCGTAAATGCGCTCTCGTCACCCGATTCCAGGCAGCAGACAGGGGTCGGCAGGGTGTCCAGCTGCAAACCCTCTTCGCGCCACAGCCACTCGACCTTCTTGTGATTTGCCGGCCAACCTTCAGCCCGCAACAGCTCGTCGACTTTGCGGTATCCGTATCGCCCGTACTGCTCGGCCGGCCGGATCAATGCCGGCGGCAGGTCATCATCGAGTTGATGTCTGGATTTGTACTGTTGCGTTGAGCGTGCGACGCCGACCTCACGACATGTGCGCCGCTCCGACGTTCCGATCTTCCAGCGCACATGCATAACCGCCTGACGAAGGTCGTTCGTCGTCAGGCGTTCGGCTTTGAAAAATCTAGGCTCTCCTTGAGGATCAGCTTGTCGAGTTCGAGATCGGCGACGATCTTCCTGAGGCGCCGGTTCTCTTTCTCAAGCGCTTTCAACTCAGACAATTGAGACCGCCCCATGCCACCAAACGTCTTGCACCGGTTGTCGTCCGTCGCATCACCGATGCCGGCAGAACGGCACGCTGTCGCAACATCAACCCCACCCGTCAGATGAAGTTCGATCTCACGCAAAAGCTTCAGGATATCCTCATCAGAATGCCGTTTCCGAGCCAAGACAACCTCCCCAACTCCTAACCAAAAACCGGCACAGTTCTAGAGCATGTTTCACGCAATCGGAGTCGATTTAGGGGATTCCCAAATGGTTTGGCACATGATTCTGTGTCCCGAGGCTTATCGGGAGGCAGATATGGTGTGTGCTTATGGTTTGAACCTTCGCCGACGAGTGATCGCCGCGATCGAGGACGGGCTTTCGCCGCGGGCCGGTTCTCGATCGGGATATCGACGGCTGGGAGCTGGTATCGGCAGTGGCGAGCGAGCGGTGATATCCGGCCGGCGCGCCAGGGCCAACCGCCGGGCTCGAAGCTGGACGCGCACGAGGACTTCATTCTTGGGCTGGTGGCATCGCGCAAGGACATCGCCTTACATGAGACCGCCGAGGAACTGGAGCGCCGCCATGGGGTTCGAGCATCTGACCCGACAGTGTGCCGCTTCCTTGCCAAGCGCGGGCTGACGTTCGAAAAAAGACGGCGCACGCGGCCGAGCAGCAACGCCCGGATGTCATGGCTCGGCGCCAGCTCTGGTTCAGCGGCCAGACGGACCTCGACCCGGAACGGCTGATCTTCATCGACGAGACGGGTGCCAGCACGAAGATGGCGCGGCTTCGCGGCCGGGCTCCACGCGGCGAGCGCTGTCGGGCCGCGCTCCCGCATGGACACTGGAAGACGACCACGTTTGCCGCCGGCTTGCGCCTGTCCGGCATGGCAGCCCCGATGCTGCTCGATGGGCCGATGAATGGCGTCGCCTTCAAGGCCTATGTCGAACAGGTACTCGTGCCCGAACGCAGTCAAGGCGACATCGTGGTCATGGACAACCTGCCCGCTCACAAGGTGACCGGCATCCGCCAAGCCATCGAGGCCGCCGGAGCCACGCTGTTCTATCTTCCGCCCTACAGTCCCGACTTCAACCCGATCGAGATGGCATTCTCAAAGCTCCAGGCTTTGCTACGAAAGGCAGCCGTCAGAACCGTCACGGACCTTTGGGACGTTATCGCCGACGCAGGATATGAACGGGATTAAATAAAAACCGATCTAGAGCAGGGCTGAAAGCCAACTCACGGTACCAACTACACCGCAAATATCAGCGCGACGATGAACAGGAAGTTGGCTTCTTGACTGCTCGACATTCCTGTGGTCCTTGGTTGATTGCGGCAAGCCAAGGGCCACTGATGCAGCCACAGGCCGGATCATTGATAATGTGGTGAACAAAATCTTTCGACATAGTGTGCCGCTCAGAACGGCAAGCTTCCAATGATCGTGACGACGACCCCCTCGGTGGAGGACGTCGATCTGGACTATGAGGTGATCAACAACATGCTGATGGTTTCGGCATCGGGTAGCGCTGTGAGTTTTAGCTAGCCAAGGCAAGGCATTGGCGTCCATTCAGGCTTTGGCACCCTCCGCCGCGCCCGCTTGCCAAAAGCCCAATTAGAAACCGAAAAATTTCTGATCCTTTCGCCGGCACCAAGAGGGCTTTCGGGTGCGTGTCATGAGCTTTTCCCGGGCGCTGCTTTCGATAAAGCCGGTCGAAAAATAAACTGTCCCATTAAGGTTCACCGAACATCGCCAGCGATCCGTGTTGCGGCCCGGATCGATCCTAATGAATTTTTGTGTCCATGTGATCGTTGTGGGCCCGTTGGTGGATTGCTGAACAGAGCGGTTTTCGGCCTTGGCGGATGCAATTGCTGACAGGTTGGCTGCGGCCGGCGCAAATGCAACCGCTGCGATGATAACTCCGCCGAGCACGCCCTTCAGTGCCAGTTTCATGGGCTTTGCCCTCATATGTCGTGCGTGAAACATTGCCCTCGCCCAGGGAACCGGGCTTTGATCTGGGACAATCAGGGATTGATCGCCCATCAAATATATGGCGGAGCCTCGCCGCCGTTCAAGTCAAGCTCCAGAACTTTGCGCACAGCGTCCGGCGGTGCGGCCGAGGTGCGCGAGCGGGTATCGAAAAACACATTGACGCACTCGGCCGCGGCCAGACAGGCGTCGTCGCGATCCATATCCGGATCGAAACGAGCTGTTGCCGATGCGCACATCTCCGGGAAAACGGGTTTCCTTGAGATAATTGATCGTGACGTTGGCGAGCACGGTATCGAACCAGTCCGGCACGGCCGCCAGATACGGGGCGATGAGCGACACCCGGGCGACCTAGATCCAGATGCCATAGGCGGCATTGTTGACGTGGCCCATGCGGTCTTCATCGGCATAGCGAAGGCTGACCGTGTTCCAGTGGCGATAGGTCCGGGCGTCGGTCAAGATCAGGCACGGTGGCGTCGTTCAATTGTTGCTCCTTGTTTTGCGCAAATGGCGCGCGCCCGGCACTTGCTCTAGGTGCAGGTGCTGGCGGGCAAGCCCGCGCCAATGCCATCGGCGCGGATGCGCACGCGGGCCGTTCCCTGCGAGACAAATCCCAGCTTCGATGCGGCGGCCCGGGTCACGTCGATGATGCGGCCGCCGATAAACGGTCCGCGGTCGTTGACCCGTACGACGACGCTGCGGCCATTGTGCAAATTGGTGACATGAACCTGTGTGCCAAATGGCAGTGTTTTATGGGCGGCGGTTATGGCGTTCGGGTTGGCCTGTTCACCGCTCGCGGTGCGGCTGGTCATCGCATACCAGGAGGCGTGGCCGCACTGGGTGTGCGACTCTGGGTCTGCAGGCGCGGCGGCGCTACCACGACACCGGTGCGCGATGATGGTGAGAACGTGGCGGCGCCGATACGCAACCAGCCAGAAACAGGCTCAGAGCCGCAGCGCTTGAGAGGTGGGTCAAACAGCTGATCGCCGTCATTTGCCGCCCCGAGCATTACCCAACACAACGTCCTCGAAGACTGTTTTCCAGAGCCATGGAATTTATTGACGCGCCGGGGAAGATTCGAACCCCAGATTCGTAGTTCGAGGGACTTCATAGCTTCATGATATCAGGGCAAGTCATCACCTTTCAAAGCATTTGAAATCACGCAGACCCTCAATGTGATGCATTCACCGAACATCATAGGTGAGATTGGACATCTTCCCATGCCCTTCCCAAATAGTGGGCGCACCGATGAAACTCACGGACGATGTGGTGCGACAGACCGTTCCGGGTGGCGGGCAATGGCCGGAAAGGCCGACGTGATTGTCTTCGACGATGCGTTGCCTGGATACGGTGTCCGATGCCGCGAAGGTGGCTCGCGGACATGGATTTTGCAGTACGCACTTGGCTCCAAGCGGCGCCGCATATCGCTTGGAAAGATCTCAAGTCTTATAGGCAGCCAAAGCAGGCAAAATGGCCGAGCAGGTCTTGGCCAACGTTCGGCTCGGTCACGATCCGGCGATTGACAGGGCCAAGGCGCGAGCCGAAGCGGCCATCACACTTGGCACGGTCACCGATCAATTGCTTAAGGTCCAAGAAGCGTGCCGAGATTGCAGCTCCTTGCTGGTCTGAGATTGATATCGATTGAGCGCTGATCCTTTTCCCGAAAGAGCGAACCAAGAACAATCGGACACATGAGGCCCCTCTGTCAGAACCGGCATTGGCGGTCCTCATCGATGAACGCAGCGCTTAACCCAAACCCGCATATGGCTCCATTGATTGGTGCGATTGGTCGTTGGTTCTATCACGAGAATCAATGTCTTGAGCGCATTTTGGGGCGCGGCATATGGCGAACCCGGCGGGCGAACCAGTTGACGGGCCTCTTCGGCTCGATTTCGACCGCCGCCTGAAGCTTGAGTTCCACGGTTCCGGAATCACCACCGACGCCGGATGGCCGGCCTGCCGCGAGCTTGATGATGTGCTCGGCTTGACGGACATGGCCGGCCATGAGCTTGTCGATCCGCGCACCGGCAAGAACGGCCTGCACGCGATGACGGGATTGTTTCGCCGATCCGTCTTCGGCCGCCTCGGTGGCTATGAGGACGTAAACGACGCCGACCGCCCGGGACGCGATGGATTGTTGGCGGGCGCGCCGTAGCCGGGCAGGCCGCGTGCGCCGGCCGGATGGGGCGATTGGAGACGGAGTTCCTTGCCGGTGAAGAGAACCTCCCCGCACCGGCCGATCTGTCGGGGCAATGGATTGACCGGATGCACGCGCGGCATCCGCCCAGGGCCGTCGTGCTCGACATGGATTCCATGGCGATCAGGCCGACCCATGGCGATCAGAAAGGTGCCGCCTGGAATGGACACTTCGCCTGCACCTGCTGCCATCCGCTGTTTGTGTTCAACCGGTTCGGCGATCCGGAACGCAGCAGAGGGCGACCGGTATACGATCGGTCTCAAAGCCGACGCGATCCTTCGGCAAAGCATCGCCTGCCTTCCGACCCGACCCGTCGGTCGCCCACCCGATCATATGATCCGCACCCATGCCGGCTTCAGCCATCAGGCAGGCTCATGGGACAGGAAGCGTCGGGTCGTCGCCAGGGTCGAACGGCATCCGGGCGAATTTGTCCCGCGCGTCGGCTTCATCGTCACCAGGCTGAGCCGCCCTGCCGGGCGCGTGGTCGCCTTCTGCAACCGGCGCGGCACAGCCGGGCAGCACATCAAGGAAGGCAGGAACGCGATTGTGCGGACCCGGCGCTGTCATGCCGGAGGTTCCGGAACACTGCCGTGCGGCTCCGGCTTCATGCGCTCGCCTGCAATCTCCGGTAACTTCATGCGGACGCCGGCTCTGCCGGAGGCGGTCAGGCGATGGTCGCCGACCGGCGTGAAGGAGAAGCCGATCAGGATCGGCGCCGGGATCGTCACACACGGCCGGTACGCCACGTTCCAGTCCAGTTGGCCCGGTTGGCCGAGGGCGCGGTGCCAGGGGCCTGTTCGCCGAGATCCTGCGGCTGATCGCCGAACTTCGGCCGCAGCCGTAGCCACACTCGCCGGCGTGACGCGTCCGGTTGTCATGTAGTCCGGCAAGAACTACAGGCGAGGTGTGTCCCCGATGACGACTAAATCGTCAATCCCGGCGCGATATACGCCGGCGTCACCGTTCTCAATGTCCCTCGATCCCCACGACGATGGCCGTTATCCCGTGAATGTCGGGTTAAATAGGTCAGTGCTACTCGCGATTGCCGAACAGCGACAGCAGCATGATGAAAAGGTTGATGAAGTCGAGATAGAGCCTGAGTGCGCCCATGATCGCCTTGCGGCCTGCGACCACTGACGAATCGCCCTCGAAATACATCTCCTTGATCTGCTGGGTGTCGTATGCCGTCAGACCGGCGAAAACGAGAACACCAATGACCGAGATCGCGAACTGCATTGCCGAGGAGGCGAGAAAGATATTCACGATCGAGGCCAGAATGATGCCGATCAGGCCCATCAACAGGAATGAGCCCCAGCCCGACAGATCCTTGCCGGTGGTGTAGCCATAAAGGCTGAGCGCACCGAACGAGGCGGCTGTCATCAAGAAGACGCGGGTGATGCTGGTGCCGGTATATGCCAGGAAAACGTAGGATAGCGACAGGCCCATCAGGGCTGAGAACGCCCAGAAAGCGATTTGCGCGCCGCTGGTGCTCATCTTGTGCAAGCGGGCCGAGAGCAGGAACACCATGCCGAGCGGTGCAAGCATCACCACCCAGATCAATGGCGTCTGGGCGATTGCGGCATAAAGACCGGAGGTGGCTGCGAAATAGGCGACCACGCCGGTGATCCCCAAGCCGATCGCCATGTAGTTGTATACGCGCATCATATAGGCGCGCAGACCCTCATCGATGTCTGCTCTTGCCGCTGTATGTCCTGAGGTCCTGCCGAGGACCCGAGGTTCGAATTCTGCCATTTGTGTCATCCCTTGCGAGCGAAGTTACACTTGATTGCAATATGGTCGGGCTCGGCGGCCAAAACAACCCATTGAACCCACATTCCCCAAGCACCGTGACGTTTTCGCGCCTCCGACAGCCGGTAACATGTTATATTTCAGCATGTTGTGTGGGCTGTGGGGCGGATCACGGATCACCCGCAGGGTGCAGGCGAAACGGGTGATATCAGGCGCGGTTTCGACAGTCGAGTGCGGTTGGAATGCCATGGCTCGAAGATCGGTTCCGACGGTGGCCCGTTGCCGATCCGGGAGTTGGACGAGACCCCCGGGATTGCACGATATTGCCGGCGGTCCTCTCGGAGATACGCGAACCGTCCACAACCGTCTGCATTCCGTGGTCGGGCTTTTGCGGCGGTCGGTCTTCGGGCGATCGGCCGGATATGATGATGTGAATGATGCGGACCATCCGGCGCTCGATCCGTTGATGCGGCAGGTGGTCGGGAGGGCGTGGCGTTGATGCCGAGGCTGCGTCTGCCGGCCGGATGGGGCGGTTCGAGACCGGGGTGTCGGAGGCCGCCGACAATCGCGGTGCGCCGGCGGACGTATCCGGTCAATAGATCGATCGGGCTCACGCCGCGATGGCGCCCGAATGGATCACACCGGACATGGACGGTTCGGTCGGCCCGCCCCATGGCGCGCAGGAAGGCACCGCCTGGAACGGGCATTTCGGCTGCATGTGCCATCACCCCTTGTTCGTCCTTAAGCGGTTTGGCCGCCTCGAACGCCGTTCATTGCGCCTCGGCAATGTTCACAGCGCCGACGGCCGGGAAAATGTGCTCAAGCCGGTGTTGGCGCGATATGCGGATCGTGAGCTGATGGGGTTCTTCCGGGCCGATGCCGCTCTTGCCGTCCCGGAGCTCTACAAGACGCCGGAGGCGGAAGGCTGTTCCTACGCCGTCCGGCCTGGGAAGACCGCTGTTCCGGAAAGCAGGATCGCGCCTGTGCTCAAGCGCCCCGCGGATCGCCCGCCGACCCATCTGCGGCGCATCTGCGGCGACTTCGCATATCAGGCCGCGTCACGGGACAAACCATGGCGGGTCGTCACCAACCCGCCGATGGAGCCGGCCCGGATCATTCGGTTCTACAATCAGCGCGGCACCGCCGAACAGCATGTCGAGGAAGGAAGGCAGGCGATCAATCGGACGCGTCTTTCCTGCAAGGGCATGGCGCGGAACGAGGTGCGGCTTCAGCTTCATGCATCGGCCTGCAATCCCGATGTCTTCCTGCAGGGCGCCGATCTGCCGGAGGAGACGGCCGACCGGTCGCCGACCGGCCTGCGGACCCGCCTCATCAGGATCGGAGCGCGGGTCGTCCGCCACGCCCGAACCACGACACGGCCCGCCTAGGAGGATTGGTCCGTACGCAAAACAGCGGCAGCATGATCGAAATGGCGTTCTAATTGGGGAATGTCGGCCAAAAATCGTGATTGTGCATTGATTGTTTGTTCGGCATACGCCCACGAACGCACGACACGGTTGATCCTGGCGCTGGGAGCAGATGCGGTGCTTGGAAAACCGGTAGATCCATCAGCGCTGCTGGAGCTTGTGAAACAGGGTCGCAGAGCCGCCTAGTTCGGTGCTGGATGCAATTGTAAGCGTTGCATTTTCCCCTAGACACTGAAAAATATCATGCTGGGTATCAACACAAGCGGGCTGACCTTGGAATCATGCATGCTAATTGGGTGATTTTGACCGGATTGCTGCTATCTGCCTGTGTCAGTGGCGAAGGCGGCTCGGGGGGAAGTCTGTTCGGGGGGGCCGATGTGACCGCTGTGGTCCAGCAGCGCATGCCTCAAGCCAGTAAGCTGATCAATACATACCGTAAGAAGAATGGTCTCCAGCCGGTTCGCGAAGATCCCCGGCTGATGAAAGCTGCTGCCGAACATGCCGGTGATCTCGCGGCAGTTGAACGGGTCAGCCACTACGGAAGAGACGGATCTGACCCGGCGTCACGCGCGCGCCGCTCAGGTTACACATTCTCCAATATCGGGGAGAATGTCTCGGCAGGCCGCGCCAGTCTGACAGAGGTGATTCAAGCCTGGATCGATAGTGCACCACATCGGCGCAATCTCGAATTGCAGCCGGCGACACATTTCGGACTTGCCCACTCATTCTCTCCTGAAAGCCACTATCGGCACTATTGGGTTCTGGTGCTGGGCGAGCCATCCCGCAGCGCTGGTGGGGCGAGCGGAAAATCAGGTGACGGCGGGACTTCGCTTTCGATTGGAGGTTTCAGCATCAACTAGATATGGTTGCGGCGGCCGTGAGTTGCTCTTGCGATGACGGCACAGAGCGTCAACACATTCGTTGACGCAGCCGGTTGGCCGCCATCAGCGTGCGTCCCGCAAGCCCTGTTCCGGGAACGATGGCATCTATCAGATTGCGGTGTTCACTGAGTCGGATAGTCAGAAATTCAGGGGAATAAGGCGGGACCTCAATAGCGGAAGTGAAGCCTTGCCTGCCAAGTGAAGCAATCAATCCGGTGAGGGCGCGGTTCAGCACTATATCTTGATCTTGCGCGCCAAGGCGTGGACTCGCGGCCAGAGAGATGATGCTGGCCATGGCAGCAGTGCTTCAGCAAGCATCAGCCGGCCCTGATTTGCTGCGGTGGTGAGGTAGTCGTAGTGCGTTCCGTTCAGAACGTACGGGCTGATGATGCCATTGGCGCCGATCCCGGCCCCCCCCAACGGGCGCTTAGCGATAGGCACGCATCTAGATCAGTGGTCGTGAATTTAGGGTCGCCCTTGACAACAATATCATTTCTGCCCGCAAGCTCAGTCGGTGCAACAAGCAGGTTGAGCGACAGAGTTGGCTGTGCCCTGCCGCGTCTAAAGACTGTTACACGCGGGTTGGCGAGGAGAGCTTGGGCGAAGGGGGCGTCAGACACGAGATCTCTCAGAACAAGCGCGCCTGTTGGAACCAACTTGTTGGACAGCCAGTTGATGATCGCGCCAGCGACAGCGCTGTAGTGACGGCGGTGAACGATTGGAGAGGCGACCGACCACCATGAATTCGCCCAGCCGGTCAGCCAAGGCGCCTTGATCCGCGCAATTGTTGCTGGCGCGAGTGGCACGAGAGCGATCAGTTCGCTGTATTGCCTTGCCGTGCCGGTCTTGCGCTCGCGCCAAATCAAGAAAAACAATAGTTGAGCTTTGTGTGAAATTTCACCCAGGCGGGGAAGAACGCTTTGCGGATCGAGCCCCCGATTGGTCGGATCGGCGGCAGTCAACAGTGCGCGCCATCTGATCTGATGGTGTTGGAGAGCTTCGATTCTTTCCACCGGTTCGGCGCGTGTGGAAAATGATCTACCATCTTGTTTTCGCGGGTCGAGGTGATCGAGCCGGCGCGCCAAGCGTGAGCCAATTTTGTCCCGATTTGAGACAGACGCGTCCACGGTCGCGCTGTGAGAAGGCGAGGGTGCCTCCACAACATTCCAACCGTCCGGTTTCGTGTGATCCTGCACCAAAGCCGCTCCTAGAGCGTCTTCACGATGAGCGGAATCGTTTGGGGGTTTCTAATCGCGCACTGATGTGATTCACGGCATGCCGCAAGATGGAGGCGGCATCATGGGTTGGAGATCTGGACAGCGCTGTTCGCAGGATTTGCGGGATCGGGTTCTTTCGGCGGTAGACGGCGGGATGGCGGTGAGGCAGGCGGCAGCGACGTTTGGCGTGAGCCCGTCCTACATCTACAAAGCGCTGATGCGGCGTCGGCCGACCGGCGACAGCGGGTCCCGACCCGAACCGGGGCCATGCGCCGCGCAAGCCAATGGCGGCTCAGGAAATGGCGCTGGCCGGACATATGAGATCTCACCCCGGCATAACACCGGCGAGCGTGCAAACCCGGCTCGAGGCCGATCGGTGACAAGATGCCGAGAATCGTTAGCAACAACCAGTAATAGGCGAGAATTCTATATTCCTCAGCGCCTATCCAGCGTGCAAGCAGAACCTAGCTAGCATAGGTGTCAACGCCGGAGCAAAAGTCCACCACCAGGCGGGACAGGCTTTGGAGCCTTGGCTGACTTGCGGGAGTTCGATCTTGGCGTCTTGTGGTGCCGCGGCGGCCTTGTTTGAGGCGGAAGCTCTCGCCATTCATCTCCGGAATTTGGACATGATGGGTGAGCCGTTCGACCATGCGCCGTTCCCGGTCGATCGGCTCCGGCCCGGCAGCGCGCAGGAGATAACGGGCATGATCGATCCCCTCGGCACCACCGGAGACCGCCACCTCATGGACATAGCCGCGGACCGGAACCTCGCGGTGCCCGCAGGCTGTCGGAACCGGGTAGTCATTGCCGCGGTAGCGAACCGGCGACGGAGAACTCACCCGGGCGGTGCGCTTGTCGCAGGCATCGCAGGACCAGCCGGCAGATCCCGGAAACGGGCAGGATCCTGCTCCGGCCGCTTGCCGATCGTTTCCAGGTAACCACGCAGTCTGTCCTGCATCCGGTGCCGGCACTGTGCTTCGAGCCGGGCATTGAACGCCTCAAAGCTCTCAAACCGAGGCAGCCGCACCATGTAGTTGCGACGGGCATCGCCAACCGATCTCTCGACCCTGCCCTTGTTATTGCCTTTGCCCGGACGGCCAAAACGATCCTCGAACAGATAATGGGAGATCGGTTCGCTGAAGACCCGGGTCCGCTGCCGGCGGCCCTCTCCCATGATGTGGGCAACGGCAATCCCGGTGTTGTCGTGGAGGATCGATAGCGGCACGCCACTGAAGAAGGCAAAAGCCGACACATTGCCATCGCGGAACGCTTCCGTCGTCGAGGCCGGACAGGCCTTGACGAAGCAGGCGTCGCTCTGCGGCACATCCATCGCCAAGAAGTGGATCCTGCGTTCGACACCGGTGATCACCGCAAGCGCCTCACCGAAGTCCACCCGGACATGACCCGGCCCATGGCACAGCGGCACATACATCTCGCGCCGACGCTGACGCGCCGCAAAGACATGATCCTTCACAATCGTGATGCCACCGGTAAAACCGTGCTCATCGCGCAGGCGTTCGAATATCCGCTTCGAGATGTGACGCTGCTTGTTCGGGCGCTGGCCGTCTTCCTCGAGAATCCGGTCGATGATGCCGACAAACGGATCGAGCTTCGGGCACGCCGGAGGCTTCTTGCGCCGATCGCCGGGAGGCACCGAATACCGCAGCATCCTGTCGACCGTGCGCCGATCGATCCCGAACAATCCCGCTGCTTCGCGCCGGCTCATCCCTTCAACAAAACCGCACGCCGTACCTGAACGTAAACCGCCACACCCTTCATCCCCCGCCCTCTGCCAAAGGCACGAAGGCTGTCAATGGTGGAATATCACTCCGGCCAATCGGGCCGCTTCACCGGGGGAGCATCGCTCCAGCGTTCTCAGGTCAGGCCCAGTTGGAAGTGATACCTACTGAACCGCCAACGCCGACTTTGCATCCCAACCTGTCCGAGATCTACAGTCGCAAGGTCGAACACCTTGAGACTGAGCTCAACAATCCGGACATCGCCACCGAGGCGCGCTCAGTCATCCGCTTGATGATCGACAAGGTCCTGATTCTTCCTGGCGTCAAACGCGGCCAAGTCGACATCGAACTCCACGGCGAACTCGCCGCTGTGCTCAACATCGCTGGTACCGAAAAGAATCAAGGGCCGAACTCACGATCAGCAAGTACGGCTCTCGGTGGTTGCGGGGGCAGGATTTGAACCTGCGACCTTCAGGTTATGAGCCTGACGAGCTACCGGACTGCTCTACCCCGCGTCAGATTCCGTCGCACCCAGTTATGTGGCATTCTAGCGACGGAAGGCCCTTCACTTAGGCCGAGCCAGCTGGGGCGTCAACCCCGCAACAGCTTAGGGTCGGGACTCATTATAGCCATGAGATGAGGGCTGCGGCGAGCGCGATAGCTGCCGTGACGTTTTTAATGGTGCGCTCGAAGCGAGTTGCGATGCGCCGCCGGTCTTTGAGGCGGCAGAACATGCGTTCGATGATATCTCGCTCCCTGTAGATGGCCTGATCGTCGTGATATCGGATCTTGCGGTTCTTTCGCGGCGGGATGACGGGCCCGGTCCCGCGCTCTTCAAGCCGTTCGCGCAGTTCCCGGCCTTTGCCGGCGACAAGTACGGCGTAGAGCCCGGTGTTGCGTCCGCCTTTGGTGCGGCCGATAAATGGGCCAAGGCCGCCTTTTTCCGCCGCCGGCGCAGCGATGAACCTTGATGCAGGAGCTGTCGATGAACAGCCGGTCAGGCGTATCCTCAGCACCTGCCGGAGCGCTGAAGATACCTTCCCATATACCGCGCGCTCGGCCCGGCGGACGAAGCGGTTGCAGAGCGTCTTCTTCGGCCCGTAGATATCGGCGCAGCCAGCCCGGCGACCGCCCACGGCACAGCGCATGGACGATCCCGCTCGGCACACGACGATCATCAACGCGCTTCTTGCTGCGCACATCGGTCGGCAGAAGCGGCGCGATTCGAGCCCACTGAGAATCGGAAAACCAGGAGAAATCATACATCTCGTTACCTCCTCATCGGAGGCAATGAACCATCCTCGGATCAAATCGGGAAGACGGTTATTGGGGTCAGACCTTGGATAGATGTTTGGAAAGCGGCGACATAAAGTTCCACTGCGGCATCTCGTAATATCCCAGATTGTTCGACCCGGCCTATTGGCTGACTGAAGAAGAAACCATTGCGGTCCACGTCAACAATTTGGAACAGAGCGTCACCGTTGGCACATTGGTGCCCCAATCAATGGCGCAGGCGCGGGTCAATATCGAGAGCATTTACGGACGCCATTTCGCCGTCTTCAGCTCCACCGGCACCGGCAAGACATGTGCGGTTTCACTGCTTCTCAATCGCGTCGTCGAGCGTCTTGACGGCGCGCATTGAAGCTGCGTTCACCATCGATATGCCAGTGCCCTATAGGCTTTCGGATCTGATCAAGCTGATCGAGAATCGTATGGACAGCCTGGCCGAGCGCGAGAACATCTCCAGCTACAAGCGCCTCAAGGCACGCATCGAAGCCGTCTCCTTTGATCCGCGCTACGCTTTCATGTTCAGCCAACGCACCATCAAGGACACCATGACCGATGTGTTTGGCAGGCTGTTCCGCGTACCCGCCGACGGCAAGCCGATCACCATCATGGAAATCGCCGACTTTCCGACAGAAGTGGTCGATGCGCTGGTTGCGGTTTTGTGTCGGTTGACTTTCGACTTCAATGTCTGGTCGAACGGCGCGCTGCTGGTGGTGTGTGAGGAAGCACATAGATACATTCCCGCTTCAAAAGCACTCGGATTTGGGCCGACTCGCAAGGCGATCTCGCGTATTGCCAAGGAAGGCCGCAAATACAATCTTTCGATCTGTCTGGTCAGTCAGCGGCCATTTGAAATCGATCCGACGATCCTGTCGCAGTGCAACACCATTTTTGCCATGCGCATGTCCAACGACGCCGATCAGGCGATCATCAGAGCGGCCGTGGTTGAATCAGCTGCCGGCATGTTGACCAGCCTGCCCTCGATCGGCGAGCGCAAGCGATTGCATTCGGCGATGCTGTCTCTTTGCCGATGCGCTCGCGATTCTCGTCTGTCGCCTCTGACGCCCCGCCTCACCGCAAGACGGTTGAGCGCGCTGAAAACAGCGGCAATCGCACCCAGAACCGGGAACTGCTTGAGAAGCTCGTGTCGATGTGGAGAGCCGCCTCGACACGCTTTGGCGGTCTCACGGGCGAGCAAAATGAGCCGGTCGAGGTCACAGCGGACTCAGAGCCTGCCCTGGAATCACCCGAACAGACCTTTGAAACAGCTCATCAAATGGTCGCGCCGGACGAAGACGCGCATGCCCTGCCTACCTCGCAGCAGGCGCCTCCGCCACGTACCGCCCGCACGGTCAACTGGGAAGCGTTGCGCGAGAAAGCGGGAACGTCTGCTAACTGACTGGCCACACCTGATTGACGCGCGGGCTCGATTACCGAACTCGCGCGTCAACTATGAATGAGAGATGTTCGCTGGTCTCAATCAAGCGTCGTGGTGCAGGCCCACACCCTTCAGAACCAACGGGTAATCGCCCAGCCGATCAATATCCGCCGTCGCCACCGCGATATGGGCACGGGCAGGCATACCGGTAGCTACCCCGGTGAAGATGACATCCCCATCCCTGACGCCATCGGCAAGCACCATGCCATCCATGGGCGAGTTTGAATTCACCGCCTGAGATGCCCGGTGATGATGCCGGCACAGTAGCCGCCGGAGCGCTTGGCAGTGTTCGGTCAGCTACGGCCGAGAATGCAGAACCTTGGCAATCCGGTGATCTGCGAGTTCACGTGCCACCAGCCTCGCGGTCCCTGAGTGCAGTTATAATGCTCACCATGAGCAATGATGCTCGTGCTCGCCGCTGATGGCGTGCTCCCCTTGATGGTTCCTGATACGGAAGCTTCAATGCCATTTGTCAAGACGGCAGCCAATCCGAAAACAGCGACGCCTGTGAGTAGCTTTTTCATTTTGTTCTCTCCTTTTTTAGAATCTGGAACCCAGCCAACAATTGCACGAGTCAAAGCATGACGTCACCTGATGATGGGCGTCAATCCAACATTGCTTGTATGAAAATAGTGCGTTTGCGATTGTTGCCAATCGACATCAATCGGTTTGAAACGCGAATGCGCCATGAACACTCCGCGTTGCCTTCACTCTTCGGCCGGCCTGCAAGTCAGGGACGTGGTCGCAAGTGCACGGTTTTACTCCAAGGCGGCATGTGGGGCGATCCACCCTGCTTTTGCATTGTCGGACGAGATGCCGTGATGGTTTTTCTCGACCAGGTCCGCGACGGCACTATTCCGCACAGCCAGTATTGGGTCGCCTATATCTATGTCGATGATGTTGATGCCGTGCACTAGGAATTCTCAGACCGCGGCGTGGAAATCGACCGCGGTGTTGAAAACATGCCCTATGCTGTCGGGAGTTCGATATTCGCGATCTCGACGGCCATCTGATTGCCTTCGGTCAGGATCTCGACCCGCCGCAGCAAGGCCCGGGTCTGTGACCCCGGCGTGTCGACCTGCCACCCGTCTGGCCTAGATTAGTCATAAAATGCTGATCAACCGAGCGCCCTGGAGTATAATCCGACCGGAGCGAAGCGAGGATTGATAAGATTATGATTCTAAAACAGACAGATAGAGCGCAGATCTGATTAAAATTAGATGGGATTGCGCTCTAGCGGGCGCAGAATCGGCCAAGTTGCTTTTCAACCTGCATCAGAAAGTCCCGCCAGCTTTCCACACTCAATGAATCGATGCGGTAATGCGCGAGCCAGATGGCGCGGCATTTCGGATGGCAAATGGCGCGCGCACCACGTGTCAGTGTCCGCCGGCCGGGGTCGCTGACAAATTTCATCCACAGCCAAGGCGCGCCGCAGGTGCTGATCACCGCGATCTTGCGAATATTGGTGAGCCGGCCCTTGAGCATCGCCGGCAGGCCGTACCACCGGGTGGAATAGACGAAAACCAGCATCTCCGCTCATTTGAGACGTGCAAATTCGTGCGCACCGGCAGTTCATTGTCGCCCGGCGTATGGTAGCCGCGCCTTTCCTCAGCCAACATCACCGGATCAAAACCTTGCTGATAAAGGTCGGCGATCCTCACCTCGTGGCCGCCCTCTCCAATGTTGCAATTGCGGTGTCGCGCAGCGCCGTATTGAAGCTTTCGCGCATGGATGCGTATGGATCAGGAGAACCTGCATTTTCCTCACCCGTGCCGCGTTAATGCCGGAAACAGATAGGTCTGCCGGTTGTTGGATTGGAAATCCGGATCGTGGAACGCGATATACGCTGGGGTTGAGCCAAACCTTTCGGGTCGGTTTGGCCCTTGAAGGCAAGCTGAACGTCATCGGTCTGTTTCATGCCTCCTTCTTCCAGCGTGTAACGGTGCGGATTGAAAACAGGCGCGCCCATGTCTTCGTACATGGCGATAATTTCATCGAGCCGCTCTTTCTTGCATCGAAGCGAGAGACCTTCAGAACACATCGACCCACAACATTGCGCGGCCCGCGGAAGTGAGCCAAGACGCTTTGTTGCACCACTTCCCGACGAGAGCGGCCCTGTTTGCAGCGGCTTTTTCACTTTTACTCGAAGCAGCAGCAGCGCTGATCGAACGTTTCTCGCAGAAACTGACGCAAGATGGTTCGTCGCTTACGGACCTTATTGATTTCATTTGGGATCGGTACTCTGGTCCACTGTTTCATGTGACCATGGATTATCTTGCGTTGGCACGCGTCGATGATGAAACTTTGAATGCAGTCGTGCCCGGCGCCTCACGCTATATCGAAACGCTCGATGCCATCTGGGACAAGTGCTTGGCAGATGTAGCGCCTAGAAAAGTGTTAAGAAACGCGCCTTGATGAACCAAACAATGTTCATTGTCCGAGGAATGGCATTTCAGCGTATGTGGAGAGACGACAAAGCCTACTTCGAACGGGCCCTCAACTGTTGATTTTCAGTGAGAGTTGACGCGGGCGGGTGATAAATTTCGCACTGGGAAGCGATCCATGTTGCAACCTCTTTCCCGGCTTTGGAGTCGGGGGATTATGGAGTGATCGACATGGATTTACCGAGTGTAATCCGGCGCCGGCATTTCCGCGATCGAAAGCCGATCCCGGATGCCCTGAACGCCCGGCTCGAAGAGCGCTGCATCGATGCCTGCAACGGCATGGCCTATCGCGCTTGCCTGACGTCGAAGGTGACACACCAAAGCGGCAGCGTTTCAAGAGCTATCCAATCGGGGTCTTCCACATGGACATCGCCGAGGTCCAGACCGCCGAGGGCAGGCTGTAGCTGTTCGTATCCATTGATCGGACCGGCAAATTTGCGGTCACTCAGCACGTAGACAAGGCCAACCGTAGAGGCGGGCCATTCTGGTGTTGACGCCGATCTCGTCGAGCAAGGCTGCTCGACCGGCTCACCCGTCATGTCCACATCCGAAGATGGATGGCGAGAGCTTCGCCTCAAACAAGGCCGCCGCGGCACCACAAGACGCCAAGATCGAACTCCCGCAAGTCAGCCAAGGCTCCAAAGCCTGTTCCGCCTGGTGGTGGACTTTTGCTCCGGCCAACTGGTAGAGCTTTGCTCCGGCGTTGACAGATTCATCGGGCGAGTGACGATGCCATCGACTGGCTCTATGAAAATTGCCTGTTTACTGTCTACCCCTCGTTCTATGAGGGCTGGGGGCTACCTGTCAGCGAAAGCCTCGCATTCGGCCACCATTGCATCACCTCTGCCACATCATCCATGCCGCAAGCCGGGTTTGGCCTTGCGACCACATTGGACCCGGACGATGACGAGGCTTGGATCGCCGCTATCAGCGAGCTGATCGACGAGCGCCAGACACTTGACAAGCACGAGAGGGAAATCGAGGCGCGCTTCAAGCGGCGCACATGGGATGACGCCGGCGTTGAATTTGTCGAACAGGTGCTCTCAACAGGTAGCGATAAGGGCGCGGGCGTTGCCGGGCGGACCAAGTCTCAATCGACATGACGTACCGGTCTATTGCGCCGTCCAGCCGCCATCGATCGACAACGAAGTCCCGGTGATCTGGGAAGCCGCATCGCTCACGAGATAAACACACAGCGATGCCACCTGATCGACGCCGACAAAGCTCTTGGTCGGCTGGGCTGCAAGGATCACGTCGCGAACCACTTCCTCCTCGGTGATGCCGCGCGTTCTGGCGGTATCGGGGATCTGCGCCTCGACCAGCGGCGTCAGTACATAGCCCGGGGAGACGGCATTGACGGTCACGCCCGATTGCGCGACTTCCAGCGCCACCGTCTTGGTCAGCCCCAGCATGCCGTGTTTGGCCGCCACATAGGCCGCCTTATAGGGCGATGCCACATGGCCGTGGGCGGAGGCGAGATTGATGATGCGGCCCCATTTGCGCTGTTTCATTCCGGCGAGCACCGCGCGAACGGTGTGAAACGCGCTCGACAGATTGATGGCGATGATCGCATCCCATTTGTCGATCGGGAATTCCTCGACCGGCGAGATGTGCTGGATACCGGCGTTGTTGACCAGGATGTCGACCGCGCCGAATCTCTCTTCGGCCGCATCGATCAATGCCTCGATCTCCTGCGGTTTGGTCATGTCGGCGCCGTTGTAGATCACCTCACCTTGCGATGCGGCATCGAGACGGGCGCGAATCTCCTCAATGGCGCCTTTATCGCCAAAACCGTTGAGCACCACATTGGCGCCCTGGCCGGCAAGAGCTTCGGCGATGCCGAGGCCAATACCGCTGGTTGAACCGGTGACCACGGCGGTCCTGGAATTAAGCATGTCGGATTTCCCTGTTGGTGGCAGCGGCACGTGCAATGGTAGTGTCCCGGCTTGATCGGGCTGTGCTTCTAGATGAAAAATGGCACTCGCGAAATCAACAACACAGCCTTGAGCAAGCCGGTATTTGGCAGCGGCATTTTTTGCGCCCATCTTGCCGCCCGGCAGACAATGCATTACCTGCCAATGGGTGGCGAGGCGGCTCATGCGTGAAGATGTCCATAATTCAGATATTCCGGTGCTGTGCCGTGCCTGCGAAGCACGCCATCACGGCGTGTGCGGCGCACTCAATCCTGATCAGCTTCTCGCGCTGGCCAAGCAAACCACGCAGAAGGAAGTCTCCGCCGGCTCTGAACTCATTGCCACGGGTGAGCCGATTACCAACTATGCGAGCATCATGTCCGGCGTGGTCAAGCTTCCAAACTACTGTCGGATGGCCGGCGCCAGATTGTCGGACTTCAATTCTCCCAGGATTTTCTCGGCCGGCCGTTTAAGGAAAAAAGCCAGGTGACGGCGGAGGCCGCAACCGGCGTCAACCTTGTTCCTTCCCCAAACGCGCACTCGATCGATTGCTGGCCGAATCGCCGGAGCTCGAACACCGGCTGCTTGAACAATCGCTTCAGGAACTGGACGAGGCGCGCGAGTGGATGGTGACGCTCGACCGCAAGACCGCCCAAGAAAGAATGGCGAGCTTCCTGCTTCTGGTTGCCACATATCCCGACCCTGAAGCCGAAGACCATGAACTGGCACCGGTGTCGTTCGACCTGCCGCTCACGCGTGCCGATATCGCGGATTTTCTCGGCCTGACGATTGAAACCACCAGCCGCCAGCTCACCCGCCTGCGTCATGACGGCATTATCGACATCGAACACAACCGCACAGTGACAGTCCCCGATATCTAAAAGCTGCGCCAGCGTTCCGGCGAGTAGCTTTCTCTTACATTGCAAGGCCTGAGTTGACACCGATCACGGTTTCAAAGCCGGTGGTGGAGCATCAGGGCGTCAAGCCGTTTCAAATCATCCGGATCGAGACGCCTGCGCGCCAATGGAACGATCAGCTGCAGCTCCCAGGTGAGATGGCGGCGATAGCATTCAAAGAAACTGCGCAGCATGTAGCCGCGGGTGTCGGGATCGGCCACCGGATCGCCTGAGGCCAGCACTGGCAGGACTTCAAGTATTTCCAGCGCGCAGCATTCATCGAAAATGTGCGCGCTGCGCAATTGGTGGAGGCAGGCTTCGACATTGTCCTCCGGCAGTACGCGCTGGGCCAGCACAGGAAACAACCCCTCCTCGTGGTCGCGGCGGTGCAGCGGCAGATCCCGGCGCAGCATCTCAATCGCCGACTCGCACATTTCGGATTCGACATGATGGGGCAAAGTGTCGGCAATCTGCTCCAGCAGATCGCATAGTTTGCCATGCTCGGTGTGATACTCGACAAAGTTATCAAGGATCCGGTGAGGTGACATGTTGCCTCCCCTGACAGCCATGCTGCACAGGAAAAATTTCCTTTTTAGTGTGAATGCATGATCGTCGATTCTCCTTGATCTAAATCAATGATCGGCGCTGCGGTGCATGTCATGAGGCTTAGGCGCGTGCGGGTTTTGCGAATTGGTGCGGCCACGGTCGTAAAATGGGGAATTCCGGTTTAACAAGGGGAGTCCGTAACGGTCCACGTCTTAGGATGCTAGGAAAACACGTAAACGTAGAGCGTGCAAACGCCGAGCGGTTGACGCTGCCTGCATCCATTGAAGATGGGCGCATTCCCAGCTTTGCCTATACGCTACTCTACTGCCTGAGCGGATTCGTACTGATTACCATCATTTGATTTGGCTGTCGATTGCCGAAGTGCGCGAGCGCGTGGTGACGTCCGGTTCACTCAACCCTTCCGGTTCGGTCCAGGTGATCGAGCATCTTGAAGATGGCATCGTGGAAGCCGTCCAAGTGCGCGAAGGCGAGATCGTCAAAGCCGGAGCGTGCTCACGCAACTTCGTCCTGATGCCACTAGGAGCGATCTTGAGCAACTGAAAATCCGTGCCGCGGCGTTGGAGCTTGAACAGATCAGGATTGATGCAACGCTTGCCGGAACACAGCCCGATTTCGGTGCTGTCGGTGATGCGTTTCCCGATCTCGCCGCCGATCAGGCACGTATTCATGCCAGTGATCGCATCCGCATCGAAGAAACGCACGCCACCTTGCAGGCCCGTATTGCCCGCAGCAATGCCAATCTAACATCACTCACAGCTCAGCACCAAGCTTTTGGAAAAGGACGGAAATCCTCTCCGAACAGGCCAGTATACACGAGGAGCTCTTGAAGGACGGCTACAGCTCGCGGCGCGAATTTCTGGAAGCTCAATTTCGCGTCGAAAATGTGCGCCAGGAGTTGATCGCCAATGAAGGTGATATCGATTCGGCCCGCAAGTCTCTTGATGAGGCGCGCAGCGGATTGGCGCAGTCAGATGCCGAAACCGCCAACCGGCTGGTCGAGAAGCGCAAGGACGCGGCGCGGGAGTTGGCCGAAATTCGCCAGCAATTGGCCAAGCAGAGCGATCGCGCCTCGATATTCGCGCGCCGCTCGATGCCATTGTATTCGATCTCGCCATCGGCAATGTCGGCGAGGTGGTCAATCCCGGTGACGTGATTGCCATGGTCGTTCCCGTCGGTGCCGACCACATCGCCGAAGTCAGGGTTCGGCCCCAGGACGTGGCACAGATCCGGCCCGGCCAAGAGACCGAGATCACGGTCACTGCGTTTGATCCCAATGTGTTTGGCACTGTCACCGATAAAGTTGATGTGGTTTCGCCATCGACTTTTGAAGACGAGCAGGGAACGCCCTACTACAAGGCCACCGTCACCATCGCCTCCCAAACCCTGCAAACCGGTAACAACGCGCCGCGGCTACTACCCGGAATGGTGGTTGAGGCCAGCATCGTCACCGGCTCCAAATCGATCATGTGCTATCTCTTAAAGCCTGTTTATCGCTGTTTGATCGCGCCTTTACCGAGAAATAGCGCCCCGCCTTCAAGCTCGTCCCGGCTCAAAACGGTACGCACCGTAACAGCGCGTTAACCATGCCTGCCGCATGATGGTTCCTGTGGTCCGAGCGCGGTCGCAAGCGGTTGCAATTGCGCGCCAATTGGCCTTACGGAATTGTGCTGGCACATGGCTCGACGATGTCTTCCAATCTCGGATCTGCTGTTCGTCCCGGTCGCCATTCTGCGGTCCGTTATCAGCCTTGATTGCAGGGCCGAAACGCTGATCGAGGCACTTTCGGCTGGCCGATGCGGCAAACCCTGCGCTTGCTGCTGAGCGCGAGTGACAACGTGCAACTGGCGAGGCGGTGCCTCAGGCATTCGCCGAAGGCTTGCCGAACCTCAGCGCCTCGCTCGATGCCGGTAGCACCAGGGATGAGTATTACGGACCCGATTCAGTGACCTCGCTGACCCCCAGCGGCTACAGCCTTTCTGCTTCGGCGCCGTTGTTTCGAGGATTGCAGACGATCGACGGGATCCGCGCCACGCGCGCCAGGGTTCGTGCCGGTGATCAGCGTCTTTCGGCAACCTCGCAGCGATTGTTCGCCGATGTCGCCACATCATATGCGGATGTCCGATTCCTGAACGCGGAGTGGGTGGCAACACGAAAGCGTATGAACGCCGGCGACTCGTCACGCATCGATACCGCGCAGGCCGAGGCACGGCGTGAGCAAGCCAAAGTGGCATTTTCTGAAGCATCCGCGAATCTGGTTGAGAGCGAAGCACGCTATGCATCGCTGGTGGGGAGCCTGCCGGGCAAATTGGAGCCGGTGAAACTGCCGCAGAAACTGCTGCCGCCATCACTTGACTAGGCTCAGGGCTCATTATAGCCACCATATGAGGATGGCTGCCCGCCGGTCATATGGCGTTGCGATGCGGCGCCGGTCCTTGAGACGTGCGAACATGTTCTCAACCTTATGGCGCTGTTTGTATTGAATGTTGCAGAAGGAAGCGGGTGCCTTTCGTCCTGTTCGGGGCGGAATGCATGGGGTGATCCCCCCGGCTTTCAGCGCCGCGCGATCATCGTCTGAATCGTATCCCTTATCTGCGATCGTTATAGCTTTGACGCTATCACAGAGATCCGGATACAAGAGCTTCGCACCGATATGATCCGACAGCTGGCCAGCCTTTGGCGCATTGGGCCTTCACCGCATCCTCGGGAAATTCCTCAGCAGCGGCTGGGGAAATGGCGAGGGTCAACGCGGCCGCGCAAATCAGCTTTCTCATCGCAGCACCTCACTTCCGCGGGCGCGTCAGCAAAGCGCCGAGGCCCAGAATGATGTCGCCCAGCACCCAGAAGGCCAGGATCGTGTCGGCAAGCGCGGTCCCGGCCTTAGCCGCGTCGCTGGTGGCCCCGTCGAGCTGCTCGCCGATCGTGCCGAGGTCTGACACAAGCCACACGATCATCAGCACGTTGAAGCCGATGAGCGCCCACTTGAAGAGCTTTCCGAAGAAGCCACGCTTGGTCTTTCGTATCGGGTGTCCGCAATGAGGGCATTCAAACGCCTTGGGGGGAGATATCCTTGCCGCAGCTCAGACAGACGGTCAGTTCGGCCATTTGAAAATCCTTCAACCAGTTCAATTTACGCGCGAATCCATCACCACCCACTGTGGTGATGGGGCTAAAGCGCGTCAAGGCGGCCCAGCCGCCCAAATCCGGGGCCGCAGAAGCCCCCAACACGGCAGAAAACCTCTTTCAGGAGCAGAGACATGGAACAACGTCGAGGGGCGACGTTGTGCGGTGAGCTATGAGCCATCGCGCAATGAATTGGGCGCTTGAACAGCGACACCTAAAGCCAGCACCATGGCGGGTCCTAGTCATGCTGGCCGACCGCCACAACAAAGACACGCTGCGCGTGGATCCCGAGCAGGCCCTGCTCGCCCACGATTGCAACATGTCGCGATCCACCGTCAACCGGCATCTCGAGGACCTCGAGGGCACGGGCCTATTGGTTCGCGTCCCGCGGGTGAACCCGAAAACGCAGAAGCAGATGCCGACCTTCTACATCTTGGCGATCGATTTTGCGAAGCCCCCACATATTGAGTGTGCCGTGTCCGATTATGAGACACGGACTGCAGAGGTCCAAAGCGGGAACATACCGGCAAGCCGTGTCCCAAAAATCGCAAATCCCGTGTCTCAAAATGGGACACTAACCCTGTAAAAGAACTTGGAACAAAACCTTGCGCGGCGGAGCCCGCCTCGCAAACAATCGATTTTGTTTCTTTCCAGGATGATTTCATCAAGCTCTACCCTCGGCTCGGCAATGCCGAGGAAACCGAGCGGGAGCTGAGCTAGGAAACCAGCTTGTCCGGGCCCATTCGCGTGGGGGACATTGCGCGCCTTTCGCATTCGCGAACGATGTCAGTGGTAAAGGGTGCACAGATTTCGGTTAATTCACCGTTGCCGAAAACATCTCAAAAGATGGATTGGTCAGTTGCTGACCGAGCGCCATGTCCCGTTGGGTTGTCGGCAGGCTGTAGCACGCAATGTGCGCTCACCGCCAATGGTTGTTAAGGTGTGGGTGTAATCACGGCATTGAGATTGATTGATATTGTAGGTTTCACCAACAACGATGGTGCCACCTGTCGTGGTTGCCGGGTTTGACCAGCTCTGGGACTGGCCGGCCTGTCCTGTCTCAAGTGCAAAATGTTCGACCTGCGCGGCACGCTGAAGGACGATTTCGTTGAGAGATCGGCCAATATCGGAAGACATAATTCCGCCTTGCACAACGGCACCGACATTGACCGATGCAATTGCACCAAAGCTTTGTTCGCTATTGGGATCAGCGTCACCATTCACCAGACCTTGCGAGTCGATGAAAGTCAGCGGCTTGCGCGCAGTGGACTGGCAGGCTGTCAGTGTGAACGCGATGAGAGCAGCCGCTGCACAGGCCTTCCATGACTGCATGACAAAGCCCCTTTGTATTCGCCTCTATGCCGTAGCATGGGCAGGCAGCACAAGCCGGGCCCGCAATCCTCCAAGCGCTGCACGCTTGAGCGCGAATGCACCATGATACATTGACGCTATGTCTGCGACGATAGACAGGCCAAGCCCAGAACCCGGTTTGGTTTCGTCCAGCCGCCGTCCCCGCCGCACCGCTTCGCCGCGCTCATCCTTGCTCAAGCCCGGTCCATCATCGTCGATATCAATCGTCAGTGTATGCACAGGATCAATTCCACCGGCTACATTGCGGTTCACCCGCACAGCAATCTCTTCGTCTGCCCATTTGAATGCGTTATCCAGAAGATTGCCCACCATCTCCTCCAGATCCTGCTTCTCGCCCCTGAAGCGCACACCTTCCTCGCAGATCACGCTCACCGTAATTGCACGGCTAACATGGATTTTCTTCAGCGTGCGCACGATGGCCGCCACAACCGGCTCAACGTCGGTGGCAGCACCAATCACGCTGGCGCTCGCGGCAACGCGTGCGCGCTCCAGATGATGGTCGACATGCCGCCGCATGACATTGACCTGCTCGTTGACTTTGGCGCCAATTTCTCCCTGACTGGAGCCGGCTACGTTGGCAAGGACACTGAGCGGCGTCTTCAGAGCATGAGCGAGATTGCCGACATGGGTGCGCGCACGCTCGATAACCTCCTCATTGGCATTGAGCAATGCGTTGACTTCATTGGAAAGCGGCGCGATTTCGCTTGGATAATTACCGGTAATTCTCCTCTCGCGTCCGGTGCGAATACGCGACAGGGCAGCGCGCAGTTCGCGGACGGGACGAAGCCCATAGTGAACTTGCAGGAATCCCGCTCCAATGAGTCCCACTCCGAGAATAGAAAGAGCCAGAACGAGAGTGTCGTCGAAAGAGCGGACCTCAGTTGCGATGTCGCTTGCGTTGCCGGCCACAGTGAAGATCAGCGGCGCTTCATCGGCCTGGAATCGGATTCTCCCACGCAATACGCGCAGCTCTTCGCCATCTGGCCCGGTAGCATAAAACGCAGAAAAAGTGTTATCCGCAGCCTCGCCTGCAGTCTCAGGCAGAGGAGTGGTTGAAAAATCAAGCTCCTGATCGAGAAGCGAAGGAGACACGACAGGCCGCGCGGTTTCTGCATCAAGAGATTCGACCTGCCAATACCAACCCGATAGAGGAAAGCTAAATTGCAGCTCAGGCAGGGCGCGCCCAATCTCAAGCGCGCCCTCGCTGGTAAAGCTCAGCTCAGCAATCAAACCCTTGACGAACACATCAAGCCGTTTGTCAAAAGCGCGCTCGACAGTTCCACGATAAAGTGACGACAGAACCAATCCCGTCACGACGAGAATGATTACGCTCCAGGCGCCAGCGGAAATGAACAGTCGTGTTGCAAGGGAACTAGGGCGCATCCTTGGGCGCCTCAAGGCAATAGCCGAGGCCGCGAACGGTGGTGATCAGGTCAACGCCGAGCTTCTTGCGAACGCGTCCGATGAACACCTCAATTGTGTTCGAATCCCGATCGAAGTCCTGGTCGTAAAGATGTTCAACTAGCTCGGTGCGCGAAACCACACGGCCATTGTGATGGCACAGATAGGCAAGCAGCCGATACTCAAGAGAGGTCAACTTAACCGGATTTCCTTCCACGCTGACGCGCGCGGCACGGGTGTCGAGGCGCAGCGGGCCACATTCAATTTCGGCAGAAGCATGACCGGCGGCCCGGCGCAACAGCGCCCTCACGCGTGCCAACACCTCCTCCATGTGAAACGGCTTTGAGACATAATCGTCGGCTCCGGCGTCAAACCCGGCAACCTTGTCGCTCCACCGATCTCGCGCGGTGAGAATCAAAACAGGCATCAGCCGCCCCGAACGGCGCCAGCGCTCAAGCACGGTGACACCGTCGATCTGCGGCAAGCCCAGATCAAGTACAACTGCGTCGTACGGCTCCGTGTCCCCGAGGAAATGCCCCTCCTCGCCATCCAGTGCGCTATCGACGGCATAGCCAGCCTCAGTCAAGGCGTCCTTGAATTGACGATTGAGATCGGGATCATCCTCGACGATAAGAAGTCTCACTCTCGCCTCCTTCTCAGCTCACCGAGGACCTAGCGGCAATCTCCGTTGCGGTCGACCCGCACCACGACCACCCGGTTCGCGACAAGCACCCGGACGTCGTAGTCGCTGCCGTTCGGATCGACTCGCAACACAGTACCACCTGAAGCGCAGGCGCGCGCGGCTTTTGCTGCCTGCCAATTCGAGACCGAAGACGCTGAACCATTGCCGCCTTGTTGTGCGAAGCGCGTATGAAACAGCCCTGCAAGAGCGGGACTGAAACCGGCACTGCGTGATGCCGCCAGCGCCGACATATCGGCATGCGTACATGCAAAGCAAAACACGGCTGTGATCAGCAAGCGCAGCACCTGAACCATCCCTCGTTGAAACCACTGTCTGGATAGGACGAATGACGTGAATAGGCGATGAACACAAGCCAGCGATTCCCTGTAGAAATAATTCCCTCTCATTGACGGCTTTTACGGTCGGGCTGCAATGAGCTGTCGGTTGGCGCACGCATGGCTGATGGCCGGGCAGTTGCCCGGACAACGAGGTTTCGGCGAAGGGCGGGACAGTGTCTGTCGCGCGTGGCCGGAGAAGCTACCGCCCGTCGGGAAGCAAGGCTGCGAGTTCCGGTTTCTTCATCTCCGCTGACAGGGCGAGATAGAAAGTCTGCCAGTCTGTGATGCGCAAGTTCTGCAACAGGCTGCGCATCCTTGTCCCAAAGGGAGGATACGCTCCCGGTGCTCTCGCGCCTTCCCGAACAGCGGGCAGCAGTGCTGTTGCACCTGATCGATCAGGAAGGCGCGCATGGCGAGCGTCGCGAAAACGTCCGCCGGATGGTTGTTGCCGTGCCCGAAGTTGTGCTCGAAGTTATATCCGTCCCGCGCCTTGGGTGTCTGGAACGTTTCGTTCTCAATCGCCCATCTGCGGCGGGCGGCCCGCATGACGGACATCACCGTGTCCCGGTCCGGCGGGAGATCGGTGATCCATGAGAAACTCTTTCTCTTTCCTTGCGTGCCTTTCGTGTCAGTCTCCTCGTCGTTCAGCATGTTGACCCTCACCTCGAAGTTCGCGTCGTTGAGCGGCAGGTGTGCGTCCCACTCGAAGCGATGCATCCTGCCGGTCGTCTTGTCACGCGTCTCCCATGTCTGCTTCGTCTCGCTGGCCTTGACCCGACTGAACAGCAGTTCGTGATCGCCCGGCTTCGCGCCGAGGATGAAACGAAAACCCTTGTCCCGCAGATGCCTGATGCGGGGTCCGTTGGACGCCGGCCCGTCCTCGACGATGACCGCCTTGATGTGCGCGTGCTCCCGGCGCAGGTCGCTGAGGAGACGTTTCGCGGCGTTCCTCTCGCAGTCGTTCTTCGTGGTTCCGTCCTCATTCCGGACCGGCTCCGGCGCCAGTGGGAACACCCCCTTCAGGTCGGGGTGGACCACCGCCGCGCCGAGGGGCTGGTGGTCGTACGTCTTCGACCCGTCGTCGCGGTGGCTCTTCACGCAGCAGCGTCTGCAACCGACCTTGTGCGAGGAATGCTGGCCGGTGCCATCCACCGAGATCAGCAGATGCCCGTCGAAGACCGTCCAGCCTTCGAGCAGATCCATGCCGCGCGCGCATCCGCGTGTCCGAGGGCATTTTTTCCACGCCAAAGAGCGAGCGGAGGTTCCACGCCTGGACCGGACCCTCGCCGCCGCGCACCTGCCGGTCAAACTGAAGCCCGGTCAAACTGAAGCAACGACGGAAACTTGAGTGAAAACACCGCCAGTGCGGACATCAGGCAGTCGGACAGGCTGAAGTCACCTGTGTTGATCGGGTCGGGGATGCGGGCGAAGCATGCCTGGCATCGACAGATGTTTGCGGAAAGAGTTTCCGGACATCTGGGAGCCTCTCTCAACTGCCGATGGAGCAGGTGCGTGGATCGCATTGCGGGCGGTGGATGGCACGACGAAAAGCCGATCCGGCGCAAAAAGCCCACCAAAGAAAACGCGTAGACCTGCCCCAACAAATTGATAATCAACAAAAATAATCCTACAGGAAATTGCTGGCGACCGATCAGCAGCCAGAAATCGCTGATCTGCCAGCCCTCGCCTTCATCCATGGCCTCGGGCGCGACATCGTCAATATGAACCAACGGATATTTCAGAGCCATAAGTCCAATTCCTTCAGTCACGCATTCGGTCTATGCTGGACATGATGGTTGCGCCGAGCATAGGCCGAGTTGAGGCTGGTGCCAAGCGCGTGGGAATGTGTTGAGTCTGCATTAATCACACGGAGAATCATTAACTTTATACGTTTTATGCATAGCTGGCATGCGCCTTGGTCCCTTGTGTGCGGTGCACAATTGGCCCAGATATACAATCAAGCACACACATATGACTTTGAGAGACCAAATAATGAGCATGGCATTCATCACTGCCGGGCAGGACCTGCGCGCCTCACCGGTAAGCGAAGCCGGATTTTTTACCCGCCTCGCTACGGCCCTCCGGATTTCCCGCGCAATAGAAAACAATGGACGCGCCGATAAGCGCGACCTTGAACTTCTCGGCATCGCCAATAGCTTCACCCAGTATCAGAACAGCCACGACTCTGTTCGCGATTGATATTGACCATTCGAAATTAACAGCCTCAAGGCTTCCAACCAATGCAAACACAGAAAACCAACGCGTCGGGCGCACGCTCATCCAGCCAGTTCGCCGGGTGGGTCTGGCCGACCTCGCACCAATGCAAATGGATCGACGGCGATCCCCGCCAGCCGGGAAACTGGCATTGGTGCCTCGATTCGGTTGACGAGGCTGGCAGCCAGTATTGCGCGGCACATACGCGTCTGGTCTATATGCCGGAAAGGCCGCGCTGAGCCGAATCGGCACCGGTTCGGATTGCCCTTGGCGATCCGTGCAATCAGACCTCGGTCACTACAGAAACCGTGACCTTCGGCCGCAGTATGGCGGCCGGAGTTTTTGTGTTTGCGCTGCAGTCATCCCCCGCTTGGGCAGGCTGCCCACGGGAACGGCCGTTCCTCGCTGTCGCATGCTTGGAATCTTGCCACCTGCTCCAGCCACCGCGCCAGCGAACGGCCAAAACCGACAAGCTGTGGATTGGGATGATTGGTGAACACCATCCATAGAAACTGGATCACCGCCATCAAATTCATCACCAGCCACTGGCCGACACCGAACAGCACGGTGAAAACCAGCATGATCAGCCCGCGCCGCCATGTCTGGCTGCGCGGCCCGGCGTCTTCTTGATCACTCATTTCAGCCCCCCTGAAAGCGAATTCCTAGCCAAGTCACGCTTGGCGGGAACAATTCCGTATCTGATCTGCCATGTGTGTGTCGCGCGGTTTGGCTTCAAGCTTGCTTCCCGAAGCTTGCTTTCTGGCACTGCCGCCAACCCACTGAAAAATGAACACAGCCCACCGTTCAATTGAACGGTCTCTGTGCTATTGGATTGATCATTGGATTGGGGGAGGATCGAGTGAGGCGTACAATCGCAATCGTGGCAGTTGGCCTTGTCGCCACCGTTGGATCGCTGACATTGGCTCTGTCTGCCCAGCCGTGCATCCATTCCTGGGCAAAGCCCGGAAAATATACCATCCGCGGAAAACTCAATGATCGTGTGCAAACAGCCGGAGCGCATATGTCAAACAGTTGCCGCGTCAGCTTCAACCTGCCAGGCGTGTTTACCGGCGGCCCGGTAAAGAAGGCCGGCGCCTGTCTGCAATTCACCTTCAAGGTGCAAAAGCAGCCGCAAGTGTTCCACGCCAAATGGTGCGACAGCTATGCGCTGGTGCCGTGGAATGGACGTAATGTGAGAATTTCCGTCCAGCAGTCAAAACTGAAATAGCAGCGAGTTTAAGGGTCGGGTCATACTCTGCTTAGCCTGGGCCGGAGCGTAGCCCACGCCGGCCCATGATCGTCACGCACCCGTATCAATTGCAGTCCAATTTTGCCACCGTCCCCCAATTAAGTTACTTGCCTTTCAGATTGAGGATATAACCAATGATATCGTTGGTTTGTTTCGGTGTCAGAATGATATTCGGCATTTTCTCATGTGACGATTGCAGCATGACCCGCAATGCCACCGACGTGACACCCGGCGTATTGGCGATGTCGACAAAATGCGAGGCATCCACATTGGGAATGATGAACTGCTCGGGCAGCACCGCGTGACACTCCGGACATATTTCTTCTGCCAGGAGTTTTCCCGCCCCCAGATCACCAGTGTTCTCGGCAAGGGCGGGAACCGGCCCGGCTACCAGAAGAGCAACACCCAAGGGCATCCAGTTTTTCATTTTGCCGTTTCCTTCACCAAATCCCAAAAGAACTGCCTGTCCAACCCACCTTGGCTGAGCGCAGCCATTTCATCCGCCAGCCAGTTGACCGCCATCGACAGCGATCGTCTGGCCCGAGACGAAATCGGACATCGGACTGGCGAGAAACAATGCCGGACCGACCATGGCGCGCGGCGTTCGTGTCGTGGTCAGCGCTATGCCATTCACCCTGATGCCGTTTTTTGCTCCCCACTCCACCGCCAGTGCGCAGGTCAGCTGATTGATGCCCGCCTTGGCAACCGAATGGACCCCGCGCGGTGCGCTCATTCTGAAGCCTGCGAGCGAGCTCAGATTGATGATCTTGCCGTATCCGCGCGCGCCGCCATGCTAAGGCTGCGCGCTCTGAGGTAACGATGGCCTCGGCCGGACCCGCCGCTTGTACACCTCAGACATAAACGGCTGGTCATCAGAGCCGGATTTGCGGCAAAATGGGTGTAAACTAGAAACCGCCACACTGGAGAGGCACCATGAAATTCGACCACGTCAACATCAGCAGCCGAGACATGGAAGCGATGCGTTCATTCCTTGAAGAAATTGTCGGGCTCACGCCCGGACTTCCCGTTTCCCGGCTATTGGCTTTATGCTGGCGACCAGGCAGTGGTCCATATGATCGAATTGGAAGGAAGAACAATACCTCTACGCCAGCCTGGTCGATCACATCACCTTTGGCACTTTCGACTTTGATGAAAAGCGCACCGAGTTGGGCGCTGCGGGCCATAAACATCGCGTTGCCGATGTGCCCCGCCTACCGTTGAAGCAGATATTTGTCGAGGGCCCGGAGGGTGTGACCATGGAACTACAGTGCCCGACTAACTGAAAGCAATATACGCAAGACATGCCATAAACAGGTGTTGGAAAAGCCGGATTTTGACCGTCTTGCGGGCAAATAATGGCGGCGGTGTCCAGCAATGGCCACACGCATCGGTGTTATGCTGGCGCAAAAGGTGGCATCGCTCGGTGGTTTCATTGCGTCCAGATTGGTCGCGATGATTTTCGCTTACCGGGCAGGATAAGCCAGCCGGAATTGTGGCAGGACGCGAGTTGAATGAACCGCATTAAATGGGCAATTGCGGCGATAGTGATGATGTGTGCAACAACCGGCGTACTCACAAGCACAGATGCGCGAGCACAAAATCCAGATGAAGGTTGTCAAGGGCAGCTACATTTTTGGCAGCGATTCCCGGTAGCAATAATTTCCCTCTCATTGACGGCTTTTACGGTCGGGCTGCAATGAGCGGTTGGTCGACGCACGCATGGCTGATGGCCGGGCAGTTGCCCGGACAACGAGGTTTCGGCGAAGGGCGGGACGGTGTCTGTCGCGCGTGGCCGGAGCAGCTACCGCCCGTCGGGAAGCAAGGCTGCGAGTTCCGGTTTCTTCATCTCCGCTGACATGGCGAGATGGAAAGTCTTCCAGTCCGTGATGCGCAAGTTCTGCAACAGGCTGCGCATCCTGTTCCGAAGGGAGAGGATGCGCTCCCGGTGCTCTCGCGCCTTCCCGAACAGCGGGCAGCAGTGCTGTTGCACCTGATCGATCAGGAAGGCGAGCATGGCGAGCGTTGCAGCCCTCGAAATACAGCTAAGTCAGATGAACACTGCTGATAGCACTGACCCTGATAGGCTTCAACGCGCAATTGATAAGTTTGACGCTTTACACTCATGCTACGCAACGTTCGGCCTATCGGGAAGCAACCAAAACGGCGTAGCAACGCCTCCGGAAGCAAGTGCGCTGCAGATTGGACGTACGCGTGAAGGTCAGCTTGCCAATTCCTTCGACTTTATTGTTACGGATCCTCGCCTCGCATGATCGCATTGAAGATATCGAACAGTTGGATGAAATTGCGCCAGGGCTTGCGTTGGACAGCGCTATCGCGCTGCAATTACTCGCCCAGTCTTACGGTGGACAGGTGGTTAGCGCCGCAGGCGCGCCGAGATCGTGGGACGAGTGAGAGCCCTACCATGAAACATTCCTCATCTATCGGGATTGGTCCAATCCCGCGCGACAGAATAAATACCCTGAACTCTTCTACTTTTTCGAGGATATTATTTTGAATATCGAATTCCTTAACACAGCTTATAATGATGTATATCGACGTATTAAACGAAAATGATGGAAAAATATATGAGGATATTTTGATCGAATTGGCAAAAGGGAGTTCATTGCTATGCCCTCAGCAGTTTCTGGCCGGATCTCGGAACGCGCGCGCGACTTCACCGCTACGTATGCAAATGACTCCAAGCGAGTGGCGGAAATGCCGGCGCCGGATTACACTCGGACATCCTGCAGACCCCTGTCTGCTGCCTGGAATCGGGTGACGAGAGCGCATTTACGGCCGTGATGCGGGTCGGCCCTTTGCTTGGGTTGTGGTTCTGGATTTGGTTTCGCCGGGGCCGGGCTATGCCACGGCGCCTTTGCGCTCCCGGAACAGGAGCCGTTTGCGGCACGTCGATCACAGGTCTTTGCTACGACATCGATCCGGCTGGCGTGAAGTACAAGAACGAGCCGGTCACCGGCGACGATGGCAAGCCATACACCGTGGCCGCCTATCTCAACGGCCCGGGCGCCATCGTCAAGGACGACGGCACCAGCAACTTCACCGGCTCGCCCCCTGACCTGACGCAGGAACAGGCCACCGACCCGGACTATCTGCAGCAGGCGATCCCCAAATCATCCGAAACACATTCGGGCAAAGACGTGGCGATCTATGCCAAGGGGCCGTGGTCTCATCTGTTCGACGGCACCGTGGCGCAGAACTACATCTTCCATGTGATGCGTCACGCTGCGAGCTCGCGCTCCATGTAGGGCGCTTTGCGGTGCGGCGGCGGTTTACTTCGCGCCCACCGCTTGAACAACCCAATGGGGACCGGCTGATCGGCCGGTCCCTCTAAACTTTGATCCGTATCAAGGAATTGAACCGTTGCCGCGTTACAAAAAACGCACATTCCACAGATCGGATATGGGAGGTGGCATGATCGATCGGCGCTCCTTAATACTCGCCTCGACGGCAATCCCTCTGTTCGGCACCGGCGTGCGCGCCGAGGGCCCGGTCAAACTGCGGGATCTGTACAACAAGGACCTTTCGTTTTCGCAGCTTGCGCAGGATCTTGAAGGCCAGAGCATCACCGTCAAGGGCTTCATGGTGCCGCCATTCAAGGCGGAGAGCAAATTTTTCGTGCTCACCAAATGCCGATGGCAGTGTGCCCGTTCTGCGAAACCGAGGCCGAATGGCCTGACGACATCATCGGGTCTATACCGATGACACGATTTCGGTGATCCCGTTCAACTACCAGGTCGTCGTTCGCGGCGAGTTATCGCTTGGCACCTACAAGGACGAGGAGTTCGGCTTTGTCAGTAAAGTCCGGGTGATTACCGCCAGCTTCGAGCGCGCCTGAATCAGCAACGCGGCGGAGACATCGGGCGGCGTCATGAATCTGGATATAGCCGATCTGGAGATAGCGTTTCGGGATTCGTCCTGCGCCCAGTTCACTGTACTGGCGGTGCCGGAGCTGAACCTTGCCAGCGGCGCGCGGGCGCATCATCTGGGACAGACGTGATATCCTTGGAACTGAGTGAGAGCGCCCGAGGTCAATGGCGCCGCCGATCAGTCGGTTTCGTGTTTCAGGACTTTCACCTGACCTCCGAGATTTCACCGATCGACAATGTCCTTGTCAGCGCCTGGTTTGAGGGATGGAGTGCGTCCGGCGAACTGGTCGAGCGCGCCCGTCATTCCGGCGGACGAGCCGACCGCCAGTCTCGATGCCGCGGCGGGGGAGACCATCGCCGGGCTGCTGCTCTCCATTACTGCCGGCGGCGAGCGCACCTTGCTCGCGGTTAGCCATGACCCAGTGTTGATTGCACGGCTTGATGACCGGCTTGAGCTTGCGCAAGGCAACGTGCGGCTGCAGCGTGCCGGAAATGGAGAGTGCCGGTGAATCCCTGGCCCCTGGTCGGCGCAAGTTTCCACCGCAACCGATCGGCAAGCGCGCTGTTCATCGCCTTCGCCGTGGCGCTTGGCGTTGCTGTGTCGGCACAGGAGCGGGCCTTGCGCAAGGGTTCGGCAAAAGCCGCTGACGGATTCGATCTGCTTGTCGGTGCGCCGGGAGGCGCCACCCAACTCCTGCTCAATGCCGTATTTTTGCAACCTGGATCGGTCGATTTGATACTCGGGCCGGTGTGGGCGCCGCTGCTGGACGAACCACGCGCCGAATTCGCAAGCCCGCTTGCCATTGGCGATGAATTCGAGCCGGCGCATGGCATTGGAGTTACCGCTGAGGAAGACGCCCATGCGGGCGCGGACTTTCATGTTGTCGGCGTGTTGCCGCGCACCGGCAGGCCGTGGGACCGTGCAATCATTGTGGCGATCGAGACGGTATGGGTCCGTGCACGGGCCGGCCTCGGAACACCGGCCTGAAGACAGCCATATCGGCCCGCCATATCAAGCGGACCTGCTTCCCGGTGTGCCGGCGGTGGTGGTGCACCCCGATTCGCTTTCCACCGCCTATGGTTTGCGCGGCAAGTATCGCACCGCTCAGACAATGGCGTTTTTCCCCGCCGAAGTGCTGGTCGAGCTCTACGCTCTGCTTGGCGATGCCCGGGCGATCATCAGCGCGATGGCGATTGCCACTTAGGTTCTGGTAATCTTGGCTGTGCTGGCGGCGGCGATAACACTGATGAACCTGCTCGCGCGGCAGTTCGCGGTGCTGCGCGCCCCGGGCCTATGTGTTCACGGTGGTTTGGGTCTATGTCGCACTGATCATTTCGGCCGGCTGCGGGTTGGGGCTGGTTTTCGGCTGGGGCATGAGCGGGCTGGTCTCGCGCATTTTCTCAGCGCAAACCGGGATCGCACTCAAGGCGGTGCTGACAGGCTGGGAATTTGCTCTTGCCGGGGGCGTCGCGATTATCGGCCTGGTGCTGGCAACGCTGCCGGCGCTGGCGCTTTACAGGCGGCCGGTGATCGAAACGCTGACCGGGCGCGGCACGGCCTGATGCCCTAAAGAGGCCTTGACCCCTGGCTGGGCCCCTCAGGCCGCCTCGTCCTTCCACTTCATCGAGCAGCCCATCGAGGCGACCTGCTCGCGCGGCCCTTGGCCGGTCTCGACCACTTGGCGCATGGCGTCGAGCAACACGCGCTTGGCGTCTTCGGGCGGCCGGTCGCGGCGGCCCTCATCCAGGCGTCCGCGATATTGTAGTCCGAGCTCATAATCGAAGCCGTAAAAGTCCGGGGTGCATTGCGCGTCATAGGCACGCGCCACCGCTTGGCTCTCATCATGAAGATAGGCAAACGGCAGCGCATGACGCTCGGCAAACAGCTTCATGTTGTCAAACGAATCTTCGGGATAGGCATTGGCGTCGTTGGAGCAGATCGCCGCCATGCCAATGCCCATACCCTGCAACTCGATGGCGTCGGCAACCAAGCGCTCGATTACCGCGATTACGTAAGGGCAATGATTGCAGATAAATACAATCACCGTGCCCTTGGGCCCGCGTACATCCTCGAGGCGGTAGGTCTTGCCGTCAACGCCCGGCAGTTCGAAATCCGGCGCCGCCCAGCCGAACTCGCAGATTGAAGTGCTGACCGCCATCCATGGCCTCCTGTCGATGTGATCACGACGGCGAGACATTACAGTGGCGACACCGATTTCTCCACCTGTTAGGCATTTGGTGAGCAAGCGGCGGTTTAGCTGTTAGTAACTGGCCCTCGCCACGATTCAGCGGCAATGGCATGCTCTAGGGTCCGGCCCCGATAATTGTCTTCCCGATTTGATCCGAGGATGGTTCATTGCCTCCGACGAGGAGGTAACGAGATGTATGGTTTCTTCCGGTTTTCCGAATTCTCAGCGGGCCCGGATCGCGCCGCTTCTGCCGAACGCCGCTTCTGCCGTCCGATGTGCGCGGCAGGAAGCCGTTGATGATCGTCCTGTGCCGAGCGGGATCGTCCATGCGCTGCGCTGTGGCGGTCGCCGGGCCGACTGCGCCGGCGGCGGAAAAGGGGGGCCTTGGGCCCATGGTATCGGTCGCACCAAAGAGAAGGCGGACGCAACACCGGGCTCCACGCCGTCCGCGACCACAAGGGCCGCGCCGTGTTTTGTCAATTGCGTCCTGCTCCAGACGCCCGGAAACGTGCATGATTGCAAGGTCGCACAGCGCTGCATCGAGGCCATGCCGCCATCCGCCGAACCTGTCGCCGGCAAAGGCCGTGACGGCCGGGAACTACGGGAATGGCTTGAAGAGCGCGGAACCGGACCCGTCATCCCGCCGCGAAAGAACCGCAAGATCCGATATCCCTATGATCAGGCCACCTACAGGGAGCGAGATATCATCGAACGCATGTTCTGCCGCCTCAAGGACCGGCGGCGCATCGCCACTCGCTTCGAGTGCAACATTGAAAACTCCATGGCAGCCATCGCGTGCGCCGCAGCCCTCATCTCATTAGCTATAATGAGTCCGGACCCTGGTTGATTCGCTATCTATGAAAATGAAGAAATCCATGGCGGCAAGAAAGCGTATGAACTGGATCGCAAGGCAGACGGCCTTGACGCGGACACGCATGATCTGCACAGCAAGTCAGTCCGGACACGCATCAAGGCTGACGGTCTGCGTCTTGACGGGGGTGGATTGCGCCTTGAGACGTCCGGTTTGCCATACGCCGAGGCGGTTGATCTGCGCATTGAGGCAGATGACATGCGCATCAAGGCATCGTCGCTGATCCGCGAGTCCGAAAAGCTGCGCAGCGATGAAGTTGATATGCGCAACAAGGCGTACGGACTGTGCCACAAGGAACAGGACGAAGATGGAGACACGACATGACAGATAGCCAGGCCAGCCGGGCATTCAGCAGGCTGCGTCCCGATGCGGGTGAACTGCGACGCGAGGCTGACAAACCGCACTCGAAAGCAGACGAGGGAGGCTGACCGGCCGATCCGGCTGTGTCGTTTATTGCATTCATGAGCTCAACCGGAGATCTGTTCGGAGCGGACGCATCGTCCGCTGCCAAACCGCGCAAGCGCCGCGCGCCGCCAAAGCTGGTGCCGATAACGGGCGATGAGAGCTATCCCACCTATACCGCCGCCGATATCGAGGTGCTGGAGGGGCTTGAGCCGGTGCGCCGGCGGCCGGGCATGTACATTGGCGGCACCGACGAAAAGGCGCTGCATCATCTGTTTGCCGAAGTGCTCGACAATGCCATGGATGAAGCGGTGGCCGGACACGCCGGCCGCATCAAGGTCACGCTCGAGGCCGATGGTCTTTTGGTGGTCAGCGACAATGGCCGCGGTGTTCCGATCGACCCGCATCCCAAGCATCCCAACAAATCCGCCCTTGAAGTGATCATGACGACGCTGCATGCGGGCGGCAAATTCAACGGCAGGGCGTATCAGACCTCCGGCGGGCTGCATGGCGTTGGCGTGTCGGTGGTCAATGCACTGTCTTGTGAGCTCGAGGTTGAAGTTGCCCGCGGCCGCCAACACTACCGCCAGCGCTATGTCAGGGGCGAGCCATTGAGCGAAATCGAGCATCTGGGCGCGATCGCCAATCGCCGCGGCACCACAGTGCGCTTCCGGCCCGATCCACAGATCTTCGGCGACGGAGCGAAATTCCGCCCGGCGCGTCTGTTCCACATGTCGCGCTCCAAAGCCTATCTGTTTGGCGGCGTTGAGATCAGATGGCGGTGCGCCAGCGAACTTGTGAGCGAGGCCAGCGATGTGCCGGCCGAGGCAACGCTGCATTTCCCCTCCGGGTTGAAGGACTTCCTGGCCGAAACCATTGTCGGGCGCCCGCAGGTGACGGCGGAAATGTTCACCGGATCGGTCAAGAAGCCCGACGGGCATGGCTCGGTTGATTGGGCGGTGACGTGGTTTGCCGGCGCCGACGGTTTTCTCAATTCCTACTGCAACACCATCCCGACCACCGATGGCGGCACCCATGAGGCGGGCCTGCGTGCGGTGCTGTCGCGCGGGCTCAAGGCGCATGGCGAGCTGATCGGCAACAAGCGCGCGCAGATGATCACGGCTGAAGATGTGATGGTCTCATCGGGCGCGATTTTGTCGGTGTTCATCCGCGAGCCGGAATTTCAGGGCCAGACCAAGGAGCGTCTTGCCACCGCCGAGGCGACGCGGCTGGTGGAAAGCGCGATCCGCGATCATTTCGATCACTGGCTGGTCGGCAGTCCGTCTCAGGCGGCGCGGCTGATCGACTGGGTGGTCGAGCGCGCCGAGGAACGGGTGCGCCGGCGCCAGGAGCGCGATGTCGGGCGCAAGACCACAATGCGCAAGCTGCGCCTGCCGGGCAAGCTGGCGGACTGCTCGCAGACCGCGGCGGAGGGAACCGAGATCTTCATCGTCGAGGGCGATTCAGCCGGCGGCTCGGCCAAGCAGGCGCGCGTGCGCTCGAGCCAGGCGGTGCTGCCATTGCGCGGCAAGATCCTCAATGTGGTGAGTGCCACCAGCCAGAAACTGGCCCAGAACCAGCAACTTGCCGACCTCATCCAGGCGCTTGGCTGCGGAACCGGCACATCCTACCGCGATGAAGATCTGCGTTATGAGCGCGTTATCGTGATGACCGATGCCGATGTCGATGGCGCACATATCGCATCGCTGCTGATCACATTCTTCTATAGCGAGATGCGCCAGCTGATCGAAAACGGGCATCTGTATCTGGCGGTGCCGCCGCTTTATCGCATCAGCCAGGGTGGCAAGACGCTTTATGCGCGCGATGATGACCATTTGCAGGCATTGCTGGAAGCCGAATTCACCGGGCGCGGCAAGGTCGACATTTCACGCTTCAAGGGGCTCGGCGAAATGATGCCGGCCCAGCTCAAGGAAACCACCATGAACCCGGCGACACGCACGCTGTTGCGGGTGGCGGTGGCGGCAGATGATGCGCAGGAGACCACGCGTCTGGTCGACCAACTGATGGGCAACAAGCCCGAAGCACGCTTCAGCTTCATCCAGGAGCGGGCCGAGTTCGCCAACGAATTGGATATCTAGTGCGACAGGTCTCGTGGCTGGTAAAAGCCATCGCAATCATAAATGGCCGTCCAGATTGACATTTCGCATTGCAGCACTATGTTCCAAAGTGCAAGGCTAGCGCGGTTCACACGCCTTTTTCGCGGGCCGACAAACAGTCCCCTGTGATGAGGGGCAACAAAGTGTTTAACATCCTTCATGAAGTTTTCTGATCTCGGCCTGAGCCCCAAGGTTCTCGCTGCCGTGGAAGCCGCCGGATATACGGCGCCCACAGAAATTCAATCAAACGCCATTCCCTTTGCCCTGAAAGGGCGTGATGTGCTCGGCACTGCCCAGACCGGGACCGGCAAGACAGCCGCCTTCGTTCTGCCGATACTGACCCGGTTCGAAACAGGGCGCACCAGAGCGCGCATGCCGCGCAGCCTCATTCTGGAACCGACGCGGGAGTTGGCGGCCCAGGTCGCCGAGGCGCTCGAGGCCTATGGCGACAAACACAAGCTGAGTGTGGCGCTGCTGATTGGGGGGGTCTCCTTCGCCGACCAGAACAAGATCCTCGATCGCGGTGCCGACATTGTCATTGCCACGCCCGGACGGCTGCTCGACCATGTCGAACGCGGCAAGCTGATGCTGAATGCGTGCGAAATCCTGGTGGTCGATGAGGCTGACCGCATGCTCGATATGGGTTTCATCCCCGACATCGAGCGGATCTTCAAACTGACGCCTTTCACCCGCCAGACGCTGTTCTTCTCGGCCACCATGCCGCCGGAAATCCAGCGACTGACCGATGCCTTCCTGCACACGCCTGAGCGTATCGAAGTGGCACGTCCCAGTACGACCGCGGCCACCATCGAACAGCTTCTGGTGCGCGTGCCCTCAGATGCGGCGCCAAAGCGCGATGCATTCCGTAAACTGCTGAACTCGCTCGACATTGCCACCGCTCTGATCTTCTGCAACCGCAAGCGCGATGTGCGGGTGCTGTTGCGCTCGATGGAAAGGCACAAGTTCGATGTCGGCGCGATCCATGGCGACATGGACCAGCACGCCCGTATGGAAACACTGGAGCGCTTCAGATCCGGCAAACTGAAATTCCTGGTGGCATCCGATGTCGCCGCCCGCGGCCTCGACATTCCTGAAGTGAGCCATGTGTTCAATTTCGACGTGCCCTATCATGCCGAAGACTATGTCCATCGGATCGGACGCACGGGACGGGCCGGGCGCAAGGGCGAGGCCTTTACTCTGGTGACCAGCGCCGAGCGAAAATCGCTTGCGGCGATCGAGCATTTGATCGGCAAGAAGATCGAATGGAATGGACAGGGCCAGGACGGGGACAGCTCCCAGGCGGCCGCTCAAGTGGTTGAAGAATCCGGACCGGCAGAAGCATCCCGGCCCGCGGCAGAAGAGACAAAGGCCCAGCCTGCAAGGCGCGGCCGGCGCGGCGGATCGGGCCGCACATGCGCGCGCGACGAGACCCGCGCGGCAAGAAACACCCAAAAACCGGCGCCAAAGAAACCTTCCAGGCCCTCGCCTATCCGCGAGAAGAAAGACGCCCGTGACGACGTCGTTTTCGCCGACACCGCCGATGTGCCGGCCTTTCTGCGCCGGCCGATTACCGTCGGTTAGCATCACACGCGTTTATATCCCAGTAATGCCATCGGCCTAAAATCAGGCTGTTTGTACCTGCCATCAGGTTGTTCTGGCAGGCAATTCCCCGATTGATTGTTGCGTTTTAGCGGGTGGGTGTGAGTAGTGAAGTCGATATTGATCGCTCGCTTAATTACGGTTTGAAAGCGATCGAACTTTCCAGGGCACAGCAGATTCCTGCCTCGCCTCGGAATTATGAACTCCTGTTTCAATTATGTTTCCGGTGAAAACCAGGAGCTTGTCGGCACCGTCGGCAAGTTGCTTGAGCGCGACGAACCGCTCAGTGAAACGGTGGCAAGGCGGGTCTATGACGAATTCCTGTCTCCCACCAGACAGGCCGAAACGGTCGAGGAGATCAGCAGCAAGCTGTCCGATGAAATCAGACAGACAATGGCGGTGGTTCATGCCGCGGCGGGCAGCAGCGGTACGTATGACAACTCACTTGAGGGGGGTGGCATCGCGCATCAATGATGCGGCGATTGGTGCGGATATCAAATCGGTGATTGAAACTCTGGCTCTGGCGTCGCGCGAAATGGAGCGCAACAGCTATGAGCTGGAAAACAAGCTTGCCAAATCCGAAAACCAGATCAATTCGCTCAATGAGCGGCTGGAAGAAATGCGTACCGAGTCGCGGACCGACGCCCTGACCGGCATCGGCAATCGCAAGTGCTTCGACGAGACACTTGCTCACGAGACCGCCACGGTCGATGAGACGCAGGAAAAGCTATGCCTGTGCATCGTGACGTCGTTTGAACGACACCCATGGACATCAGACCGGAGACCGGCTGCCGGCAATCCGGGGCACGCGCACGGCTTGCCTTTGCCGCTGGCCGGCTGGCGCTGGTGGTCTATCTCTGCGAGATCATCGACTGGGTGTGAGCCACGGGGCACCGTAAAGCGTGAGACAAAAGGTCCGGTGGACCTTTGCCAGGGGCGAGTGCCAGTGAGCCCACGCGATTCGGTGAGCGGGCCGCAACAGACACTTACGGGGCATCCAGTAACCACCAACGCTTGCGTCTTCTCACTCCCATCGGGGGGGGTACTGGATCGCCCCCTCCGATCAAGCCGGAGGAAGGCTCTCAAGCCGGAAGATGACAGCGGGAAAGGCATGCAAGCCAATCCCCGCCGAAGGCCTTTCCGGCCCGGCGTTTCGCCATTCAGGCGCGCGGGCGCTTTGCCTTGCACCACAGGGGTCGTCAACCACGGGGCTCGGCACAGCGCCCGCCACGCACGGTGTTTTTTGGCCATTGTCCGGACCGCGGCTTCGGCAAACAAACCCGGGCGCCGAGGATTTTCACCCCGCGCCGGCCATCCATCCCTGTCCGCGCCGGAAGCGAAGTGAGTTCAGGATCGGCCCGGACGACCCGCCGGGCGAGGGTGCCGATACACCACACCCCCGGACGCGCCGGTCGCGGCTATGGGATCACTCATTGTCGCGCTTCATGGACTCCCGGGGACTCACCGGGTCAGATATCGAACAGCTGGACATCCGCATCGACCGTGAATGACCAGGTTCCATCGTCAGCCGCGAAACTCCGGTAGGAGTCTCCTTCGATGACGGTCCGGTCCCCTTCCGTGAAGTCGTCCATGTCGAAGCGCAGCGTGTCCGTATTTCCGCCCTCGATCCGAACCGGCGTCGCCGAATCGCCATTGCCCGCAAAGACAAACTCGTCCGGGATGGTCAGTTCAGTGGAGCCGGACCCGCTCAGCAGGACCGTCTCAAGCCCGGAATGGTTCGGAAAATCCTCGCTGTAATCAAAGTCGCCTTCATACTGAACCTGGTCCAGATCGCCATCCCCGTCGGTGTCTCGATCCTCACGGTATCTGTCAGCACCGCCATCCGGATACCAAGTGTAATCGACCCGATCAAAAGTGCCGTCATCCAAAGTGTCCAGTTCCTGCTTTACCGGACGGCCATCGGCGTTTAGGTGTTGGACCCGCTCGATAGTGCCGTCCCCGTCGTTGTCGAACGCGATCCGGTCAATGTTGCCGTCATTGTTGTTATCGAAATCGGTCCGGACCAGGTTGCCGTTCTCATCATACGTGTAGTCCTCTTTCCGGTCGGTTGTGCGGTCATTGTCGTCATCGAACGCGGTCCGGATCAGGTTGCCGTTCGCGTCATAGCTGTAGGTCTCGACCCGCTCGGGGCCACCGCGTGCGTCGTCGTTGAACTCGGTCCGGACCCGGTTGTCGTTCGCGTCATAGCTGTAGGTCTCGACCCGCTCGGGGCCAGCGCGCGCGTCGTCGTTGAACTCGGCCCGGTCAGTAAGGCCGTCCGCGTCGCTATCTAGTTCCGCCAGAGCAAATACGTTAGTAGAGCCAGCAAGGTAGGTCCCTGTCACGATGCGATCGGCGGTCCCATCGTCGTTGGCGTCTGTGGTGTCCGTTCGCGTCAAGCGATTTCCATTCTCGTCATATGTGTACTTCGTGATGAAATTGGCGTTCCCATCGTCGTCGTCGTCGCGGGTGTCCGTTCGCGTCAAGCGATTGCCATTCTCGTCATATGTGTACGAGGTGGTTCTTTCGGCGTTCCCATCGGTGTCGTTGTCCAGCGACCACATCAAGAGATTGTCATTCGCGTCATACGTGTACGAGATGGTGAGATCGTCGGCTGTATTCGTTCGCGTCAGGACATTGCCGTTCGCGTCATACGTGTACGAGTTGATTCGATCAGCGATCCCGTCGTCATCGGTGTCGTTAATTTCCGTTCGCGTCAGGACATTGCCATTCACGCCATACGTGTTCGAGATGGTGAAATCAACGGTCCCATCGGCGTCGTTGTCGTTCATTTGCGTTAGGAGATTGTCATTCGCGTCATAGGTGTACGAGATGGTGCTATCAACGATCCCATCGCCGTCGGTGTCTGACGATGCCGTCAGGAGATTGTCATTCGCGTCATATGTGAACCACACGATGTGATCGGGGTCCCCATCGGCGTCGGTGTCTGTCGATGCCGACAGGACATTTTCATTCGCATCATACGTGACCGAGACGGTGCGATCAACGGTCCCATCGTCGTCGTCGTCGTAGATTTCAAATTGCGCCATGAGATTTTCCCCATTCTCGTCATACGTTAACGAGATGGTGCGATCAACGATCCCATCGGCGTCGTAGTCGTCCCTTTGCGTCTGGAGATTGCCATTCGCGTCAGCCATCTGCCACCGGATGCGATCAACGGTCCCATCGTCGTCGTCGTCGCGGGCGTCCGTTCGCGTCAGGAGATTGCCATTCGCGTCATATGTGAACGAGATGGTGCGATCAGCGATCCCGTCGTCGTCGAGGTCGGAGTCTATCGATGCCGACAGGACATTGCCATTCTCGTCATACGTGTACTTCGTGATGAAATTGGCGTTCCCATCGGCGTCGTCGTCGAAATCGGTCCGGATCACCCTGCCATTCGCATCGCGCGCGTAGTGCTCGATCCGGTCGATGGTGCCGTCACCGTCCAGGTCGAACGCGATGCGGTCGGTCGTGCCGTCCGCGTCATCGTCGAAATCGGTTCGGGTCCGGGTGCCACTCGCATTGTAAGTGTAGGCCTCGCTCCGGTCGATGGTGCCGTCGTCGTCTGAGTCGAAGTCCCTCCGGGTCAGGCTCCGGGTGCCGTCCGCGGCAAACGCGCGGTGATCGATCCGGTTGATATTGCCGTCATCGTCCAGGTCGTATTCCACCCGCTCCCAGCGACCGTCCGCATTCAGGTGGGCCGTCCGGTCGACATTGCCGTCACCGTCCAGGTCAAACGCGATGCGGTCGCGCGTGCCGTCTGCCTCATCGTCGAAATCGGTCCGGATCAGACTGCCGGTCGCGTTGTAAGTGTAGGCCTCACTCCGGTCGATGTTGCCGTCATCGTCCACATCCTCTTCCACCCGCTCCCAGCGACCGTCCGCGTTCAGGTGGGCCGTCCGGTCGATATTGCCGTCACCGTCCAAGTCGAACGCGATGCGGTCGCGCGTGCCGTCCGCGTCATCGTCGAAATCGGTCCGGGTCAGACTGCCACTCGCGTTGTAAGTGTAGGCCTCGCTCCGGTCGATGGTGCCGTCGTCGTTTGAGTCGAAGTCCCTCCGGGTCAGGCTCCGGGTGCCGTCCGCAGCAAATGTGTGGTGATCGATCCGGTTGATATTGCCGTCATCGTCCAGATCGTATTCCACCCGCTCCCAGCGACCGTCCGCATTCAGGTGGGCCGTCCGGTCGATGGTGCCGTCGTCGTCTGAGTCGAAGTCCCTCCGGGTCAAGCTCCGGGTGCCGTCCGCGGCAAACGCCTGGTGATCGATCCGGTCGATGTTGCCGTCATCGTCCACATCCTCTTCCACCCGCTCCCAGCGACCGTCCGCGTTCAGGTGGGCCGTCCGGTCGATATTGCCGTCACCGTCCAGGTCGAACGCGATGCGGTCGCGCGTGCCGTCCGCGTCATCGTCGAAATCGGTCCGGGTCAGACTGCCACTCGCGTTGTAAGTGTAGGCCTCGCTCCGGTCGATGGTGCCGTCGTCGTTTGAGTCGAAGTCCCTCCGGGTCAGGCTCCGGGTGCCGTCCGCAGCAAATGTGTGGTGATCGATCCGGTTGATATTGCCGTCATCGTCCAGATCGTATTCCACCCGCTCCCAGCGACCGTCCGCATTCAGGTGGGCCGTCCGGTCGATGGTGCCGTCGTCGTCTGAGTCGAAGTCCCTCCGGGTCAGGCTCCGGGTGCCGTCCGCGGCAAACGCCTGGTGATCGATCCGGTCGATATTGCCGTCATCGTCCAGATCGTATTCCACCCGCTCCCAGCGACCGTCCGCATTCAGATGGGCCGTCCGGTCGATAGTGCCGTCACCGTCCAGGTCGAACTCAATCCGGTCGATATTGCCGTCACCGTCCAAGTCGAACGCGGCCTGGGTTTTTTGCGGCATGGTCTGCTATCCTCTCCATAACCCTGGGTCAAAACCATGTTTAACCTGGCTCGGATTTCAATACATATACCCCACTCACCCCAAAACCTGAAAGTTTTTATGGGTACGTTTTCACGGTCATGACGCGGAAATTGCCTGACACCCGGTCACGGAAGGCCTTCCACTCATTTGGGATGGTTTTTCGCATGAATGTCAGGACGGCATCAGCGAACTGCTTCCGTGTTGGGTCGTGGCGATTGTGGGTGACGTATTTGTGCAGGACAGCCCGGAGACGCTCAATGGGGGTGAGATGCGGACAATATGGCGGTAGCGGGATGAGGTGGATTCTGCAGTCGGGCCTTGCAGGAAAATCCCTGGCATCCGGGCCTTTGTGAGAGGCCGCATTGTCCCGGAGCACATGAATGACGCGCTTGTCGGGGTTGCGGTCTTCGATCCTGGCCAGAAGCTGCGCGGCACCGGTCCCATCGACAGTGGCTGGTTCGACAAAGGGCGCATCGAAGGTCTCGAGATTGAGCGCCCCATGAATGTTGACGCGTCCACGCCCTGCCGTGCCGAGCACCGCGGGGTTCGATCCCGCCTTCACCCACAAAGACAGGCCTGGACCGGTATTCCGGATGCACGGCATCAGCGAAGCAGACGGCCTCGTCAGCGGACAGTTCCCGCAGCAGCTTCTCATAGAGCGCAATGAACGCGGCCTGTTTTTCAGCCGAGACAACGCGTGGCAGGGCCCTGGGCTTGCGGTACCCGAACCCCGGTCGGGACAGAAGTTCGAGGTAGCCGGAACGGTAATACTCCAGACCGAATTCAGCCGGGATGTGGACTCTGATCTCAACCGTTGACCGGCAGAAGCGCCCGTCAAGCCGGTCGCATGGCGCCGCTTTCTGATCAGGGGGCATGCGAGATTGGCCATTTTTCCAGCCATCGACGGCAAGCGCTTCCCGGCCGCTTTCACGGCAGGTCTTGTACCGGCCCCGAATGGTGTCGTCGTCCGGGTAAAGAAACTCTGCGATCATCCGGCAGGATTTCCCGTCATCCAGAAGCAGGATTGCATTCGCTCGCCACGCAATGCCGTGGTCCTCGCGCTGACGGCGCACGCAGACCTCAAATTCGCGGCACTCTGCCACGCAGAGGAAGTCGGGACGTATCATAAACACACCTGAATCGTTCCAAACCCGAAGGTCAAGACAACAGATTCAGGTTCTCAAGGACGCCGGGTATATATATGAACCGGGTAATTCCGTAGCGACCGGCAGTGAAATTATCCGCTTTCCTAGCCGCTTCATGATGCGCTGCGCTCGACCTGCCGGCCACCGTAGCTGGAGATCTCACCATCGGCCAGGCGGATCTGGCGGTCGGTTCTGGCTGCAAGATCGAGATCGTGCGTCACCATCACCACCGCCCTGCCGGTGTCGTCGACCAGCGTGCGGAAGATCGACAATACCCGTTCGCCGGAATGGGTATCGAGATTGCCGGTCGGTTCGTCGGCAAGAATGACGAAAGGCTCATTTGACAGCGCCCTTGCAATGGCGACACGCTGGCGCTCGCCGCCTGAAAGCCGGCCCGGCAACTTGTGCGCATGTTCCTCAAGGCCGAGCGAGGCCAGAAGCCCGAGCGCCCGCTCGCGCATTTCCTTGTCGCTGAGCCGCGCCAGCGCCCGCATCGGCAAGGTCACATTGGCAAGCGCAGTGAATTCCGGCAGCAGAAAGTGGAATTGAAACACAAAGCCGAGCTGCGACAGGCGCAGATGGGCGCGCTCCTCCTCATCCAGCTGATTGGCTTGCGCGCCCTTCACCAGAACCTCGCCTGATGTCGGCACATCGAGCAGACCCAGCAGGTACAAGAGCGAACTCTTGCCCGATCCGGACGGGCCGGTGATGGCGACGAATTCGCCCGAATTGATTGAAAGCTCGATGTCTCGCACCAGGGTCGTGACCACCCCGTCACCGATCATCCTTGTCACTTTACGCATTTCGATCAATGCGGTTTCGTAGTTCCCACCGCTCATCATGCAGCCCCGCGAATGATCTCGACCGGATGCACGCTGGCGGCCTTGCGCGCCGGCAGATAGCCGGCAATGGCGGCTGCAGACAGCGCCACTGCGCCCGCCAGCAGATAGTGGACCGGCGTGTAGTAGATCGGCAGATGCGTTGCGTCCACGAACGGGCTTTTGAACTCGATCGAGCCAAGGAGCTGGCATAGCAAAAAACCGAGACCCCAACCGAGCACGGTTCCGGCAAGCCCGATCACCATCGCCTCGAGCAGGAATATGCGGCGCACAAGGCTTTCGGTGAAGCCGAGCGATTTCAGAATCGCGATGTCGCGGGTCTTTTCGTGGGTGATGGTCGAGATGATATTGTAGATGCCGAAAGAGGCGACCAGCAATATGGCGCCGACCACCGCATACATGATGAAATTGCGGATCTGGAAGGCCGACAGGAGATCTTCATTGGCCTCCTGCCAGGAGACGGTCTTGTAGCCGGTCTGCGCCTCGATGCGGGCGGCAACCTCGCGAGCGCTCAGAATGTCGTTGACCCTGATGCGGATGGCATTCACCAGGCCGGTTTGCCCGGCGAGGATCTGTGAGGTCTTCACCAGTGTGTAGGCTTGTGACTCATCGGTGATGCTGACGCCTGAATGGTGCAGCGCCACCACCGTGCAGGACAGGATCTCGCCGGTGCCCGATACCAGTGCGATGGTGTTTCCCACCCGTGCGCCAATCTTGGCCGCCAGCCTGTCACCAAGGATGATCGCGTTGGATGAGGTGTACAGATCGTCAAGCGAGCCCTGGCGGATCTGGATTGCCAATTTGGAAACGCTCGCCTCGCGTCCGGGATCGATACCAGTGACATTGGCAGCCGTATCGCGCCCGGCATAGCGGATCACCGCGCGCGATTGCACAGACGGTGCGACCGAACCATCAAGCCACGATTCAAGCGTTGCCAGAATAGCGTAGGGGCTCTTGATGCCGGGTCTTGTCACCGGCGTTCTGAGCCCGAGAAACTCAACCGCCTGATAGGCGTCCGCGGCAGGCTGGCGCGGTGCGCTGCGGCGCTCGTCATTGATCGTGATATGCGGCAGGCTGTCGACAAGTTGAGCGACGAAATCCCGCTGCGATCCCTCCATCAGCCCTGCCATCATCACCGAAAAGCCGACCCCCATGGCAACCCCCATCATGCCGACCAGGGTCTGGCGCATGCGTGAGAGCACGTGGGTAAAGGCGATGTCGACAGAAAGCCTCATTGTTGCGCGACAGGCGCGAGGCGTATCCGCGCGCCATCCTTCAGATCACCACGCCAGGGAGAAAGTACTTCCTCGCCTGCACCGACGCCGGAGCGGATTTCGACCATGCGGCTACCGCGAATGCCAATGTCGATCGCGCGGTGTATCGCCCGTCCATCCTCGACAACCTGGATCTTGCCGTCATCGATCGCATCGGCCGGAACCAGCGTCACTCCGGATGCTTCACGCACAATGATATTGGCTTCGATGCTCATGCCGATCATCAGCGGCGTATCGCTTGGCAGCGCAAGATAGGCGCGAAAAGTCTTGGTTTTGGGATCGCCCTTTGGCGTCAGGCTCTGCACCGTGGCCTCAAGCGCACCATCGTCGAACCCGTCATGACGCAGCAGTGCTTTCTGGCCTTCAGCAACTTTTCCGATGTCCTCCTCATTTACTTCGGCGACGACCCTGAGCGGCCTTGGTTGCCCCACCCATAAAAGCACATCATTCACGGCGGTGCCGGCAACCTCGCCGACCTCACCGTCGCGGCGCAGGACAATGCCGTCGACCGGCGATTTGAGTTCCAGATCGCTGATCCGGTCTTTCTGCGCGGCGACCCGGGCTTCAAATTCGCGCACTTCGGTCAGTTTTTCTTCATACGAGATGCGAGACATGGCATTGCGCTCGACCAGCTTGCCCGTCCGCTCCGCATCGGCCCGAAGCCGCTCGAGCCTTGCTTCCAGCTCGCTCAGCACCGCCCGCTCCTCGGCGTCATCGAGGCGGGCGACGACCTCGCCTTTCTTGACCGCCCGGCCTTCGCATTTGCAGATATCGATGATGCGCTTGCGCTGCAGCGCCGTGACCTTGGCCCACCGCAATGGCTCGACAGTGCCGGTGGCATAGACCACCTGCGCTGCATCTCCGGTTTCGGCAACCGCCACCTGAACCGCCGGCCCGCGCGCCACCAGCCACCAGCCACCTACCGCCAGCGCTGCGATGGCCAAGCCTATCAAGGTCAGGCGCAAACGCTTGGATTGATTGGCCATTTGGCGAACTCCTGAACCGTTTGCGTACACGGAGGCAGCTTTCATTGGACCTGCCACGGCGCGCGCACTGCAATGGTTTCGATCAATTGCACGCCACAGCACAACAACCAATAACGGGCATTGGCGCGTTGATGGAAATCAAGCGTTCCAGAGGCAGATCAATTACTGAAACGCCCGCTGGCCGTTATAGTCACGCGGCAGCTTCAATTGCGGATGTGAACCGATGCGAAGAATTCTTGTCATAGGCGCCCTTGGTCAGATCGGCAGTGAGCTCACACAGGCTCTGCGCCAGCGATACGGTGCCCAGAACGTCATCGCGTCTGATATTCGCATGCCGCGCGCGCCAAGTGACGCGGCCATTGCAGATGACCCAACCGATGCCGCACCCCAGCGCATCGGGCCGGTCGACTGCACCCGGCCGCACCAGCTGCATGAAGTCGTCAGGCGCCACGATATCGAGATTATCTATCATCTTGCCGCATAGCTTTCGGCGGTTGCGGAGGAAAAACCGCAGATCGCCTGGAGCCTCAATATGGGCAGGTTTTACAATGTCATGGAAGTTGCCCGGCAATATGGCTGCGCGGTGTTTTTCCCAGGCTCGATCGGCGCTTTCGGCCCGGGAACGCCGCAGGAAACCATCCAGCGCCTGACCACCGTGTATGGAGTGACCCCATGTATGGAGTGACCAAGGTCGTGGGCGAATTGCTGTGCGACTACTATGCCCTGCGATTTGATGTCGACGCGCGCGGTCTGCGCCTGCCGGGGCTGATCTCCTATTGCCGCACCGCCCGGCGACGGCACCACCGACTATGCGGTGGAAATCTTTCGCCATGCCATCAGATATGGGCTCTACACGTGTTTTCTGCGGGCCGATACGCGCCTCGACATGATGTATATGCCCGACGCGGTGCGCGCCATGATCGAGCTCATGGAAGCTGATCCTGAACGCCTGAACCATCGCAATGCCTTCAACATCACGGCCATGAGCTTCACCCCGGATGAATTGGCGCACGCCATTTCCGCGCGGATGCCGGGCTTTGAGATCGACTATGAAGTCGATGCGGCACGCCGGGCGATCGCTGATTCCTGGCCACGTACGCGCGATGATTCTGCAGCGCGCGCCGAATGGGGCTGGCAGCCCGAACTCGATCTCGCCGCCATGTGCGACGGCATGCTGGAGAAGATGCGCGAGGCCGCAAAGACGGCCAGGGCCGAGTGAACATTCAAGACAGTTGGGAGGGCAGTCATGCCGCATGATCGCCTGGCGCTAAGCCTTGATGACCATTTGCAGACACTCGACCAATCGGGAACCCGCAAGGGGCATGAACGGATCATCAGCGCTGTCATTCCAGCCGCCGAGACTAGGCGGTCGAGCTATCTGATCGAAGGCCAAGGTGAGCGGCAGTTCCTGTGCATGAATGCCAACAAATATCTCGGTCTCTGTCGCTTGATGCAGCGACCATTGAAGCTGAGGTTAGCGCCCACGGTACCGGACCCGGCGCGGTGCGCTTCATTTCCGGCACATGAAAAGCCTATACCGATCTCGAGGCGCGTCTTGCTACCTTTCATGGCCGCCAGTCAGCAATGATTTTCTCATCTGCCTATGCGGCGATGATGGGGCTGCTGCCACCGCTGATCAGCGATCAAACCGCCGTCATCAGTGATGAGCTCAATCATAATTGCATGATCAATGCGGTGCGGCTCGGCACGCCGAAGCAAAAGCGTATCTATCGGCATCTGGCGATGGATGAACCTGAGCGCAATCTGGTTGAGGTCGCCCGTGACTGCTCTCACGCCATCATTGTCACCGACGGCATATTTCCCATGCGCAGCGATTATGCCCGCTTGATGCGATCAACACACCAGCGCGAAAGCACAATGCAAATCTTGCGGAGAATGTGCTGGTGGTGGTCGATGATTCCCACGGTGCCGGTGCATTTGGCGAAACCGGCCGCGGCACGGAAGAGGTCACCGGAAATGCTGAGGCGGACATACTGGTGGCGATATTGGGCAAGGCATCTGGCGTCAATGGCGGCTATTTCACCGCGAGCAAAACGCTGACCGCTTATTTGCGTGAAACCCCGCCCTTCTACATCTATAACGGCTTCACCAACTGAGGCGAATCTCAGTTTATGATTGCATGGCTGAATGTGGGTTGTATGAAAGCTCACGCTACGTGTGGTTGCGAGCGTCGGCATACGCTGCTGCCGGGGGATATTCGCAAAGCTTTCAGGTCATTGGTTTCGCTAATGCGATTGATCATCACTCTGACTCTATTTGCTTTTTGGCTGGTTCTATCGGGACACTATGAAGCTTGGCTGATTGCCTTTGGTATCGGCTGTGCAATCGCCGTTGCATTGTTCAGTGGGCATTTAGGTATTGCGGATCGAGAGGGCCATCCCATTGCCTTGTTGCCGCGTGCGCTCATCTACTGGGCATGGTTGTTAAAAGAAATGGTTGTGTCCGCACTTTATGTGGCACGGCTGATTATCGATCCGAGACGTTCAATCTCACCGGTGCTGGTACGCGTGGGAGCAAATCAGAATTCCGCGGTCGGTCTGACCACCTATGCAAATTCCATCACCCTTACGCCTGGAACGATATCAGTCGAGATCTCCAGTCGCAGACGAGAAATCCTGGTGCACGCAATCACGAACGAAACAGCAGCGGGTCTTGCCGACGGTGAGATGGATCGACGAGTGCGCTGGCTTGAGGGGGGAAAGACCTAGTGTTCGAGGTTGCCACCATCGCTGTTCTGATCGCGCTGGTGCTGGCGGTCACAAGAGCGCTCAATGGGCCGACGGTGTTTGACCGCCTGCTGGCAGCAAACTCGGTTGGCACCGGCGCGATCCTGCTGCTGTCGCTATTCGGGTTCCTTACCGGCCGGCCCGAATTTCTGGATCTCGGTCTCACCTACGTCTTGTTGAACCTGATCGGTACATTCGCGGTGCTGAAGTTTTTCCGGCACGGCGCGCTTGGTCATCCAGGTGATGAAGACGAGCGAACCAAAGTGCTATGACCGAAACCATCATCGACATAGCAAGTTGGGCCGCTATGGTGACCGGTAGTGTTTTCTACGTCATCGGCGCGATCGGCCTCAACCGAATGCCAGATGTTTTTACGCGCATGCATGCCGTATCGGTGGGAGACACGCTGGGTGCCGGTCTGCTGGTGACCGGAATGGTGCTTCAAGCCGGGCCAACGCTGGTTGCGGCAAAGCTGGTGCTGATCATTCTGGTGCTGCTGTTCACTGGCTCGGTCGCCACCCACGCCCTGGCGCGCGCGGCGCTGCAGGACGGCGTTAAACCTGTGATTGCCGGCGACGGTAGAGCCCTCATTGCCATCGATGCCGCTGATGCTGTGAAGACAATGGATGCAATCACCGGCAGCCTACCGGACACCCAAGACGCTGACGGGGAGGACGCGCCATCCAAACCCTGATGATCAATATGGTCCTGCTCTCACTGTTGGCGGCGGTTACGATTGGCATCATTCGAGTGCGCAATCTGTTTGCCGTTGTTGTGCTGAGCAGCATCTACGGCTTCTTGATGGCCAGCGTGCTGATCGTACTTGATGCGGTCGATGTCGCCATGACCGAAGCTTCGGTCGGTGCGGGCATCTCGACGGTGCTGATGCTTGGCACGCTCTACCTCACCAAAACCCAGGAAATGGTGCCGGTTCACACACCGGCGCTTCCGTTGTTCGTGGCGCTGGGGACGGGGGCGGCGCTGGTTTACGGCACCTTCGGCCTGCCGCCCTTTGGCGCTGCAGACACGCCGGTGCACACCCATGTTGGGACCACCTATATTGCCAATTCGATATCCGAAACCGGAATAGCCAATGTCGTAACCTCGGTACTGGCCAGCTATCGCGGTTATGACACGCTTGGCGAAGTGACCGTGATCTTCACCGCCGGCATCGGTGTACTGTTGTTACTCAAGCACGTGGCTCACGCGGCCAAGAGCGAATAGGGCGGCACCATGCGACTCGATGTCATACTACGCGTAACCGCCAAAATATTCCTGCCGTTCATGTTGCTATTCGCGCTTTATGTTCAACTGCACGGCGACTTCGGGCCGGGTGGAGGATTCCAGGCTGGCGTCATTGCCGCTGCCACCGTGATCCTCTACGCCATCATTTTTGGCTTGGCCCCAACAATGCGTCTGGTGCCGCCAATAGTGGCTGAAACCATGGTTTCTCTCGGTGTCCTGATCTTTATCGGCGTTGGGCTTGCGGGTTTCCTGACCGGAGACAACTTCCTCAATTATTCACACTTCGCCCATGACCAGGCGCATGGGCAGCATTTAGGCGTGTTGCTGGTCGAGGCCGGCGTGCTGGTAACAGTGTCCGGCACCATGATCGCGATCTTCTACGCCTTCGCCGACCGGAGGCGCTCATGAGTATGATCAATGACATTCTGGCGCTCTACAATTACTGGATCACCATTTTTCTCATGATCTCTGGCCTTTATATCGTCGTTGCCCGCGGCAACATGGTCAAGAAAATGGTCGGCCTGTCACTATTCCAGACTTCCGTTTATCTGCTCTACATTTCACTTGGAAAGATCCTGCACGGAACGCCACCGATCATTGCCGAGGGCTTTGAAGTCTATTCCTCCCCCCTGCCCCATGTGCTGATTCTGACGGCCATCGTGGTCGGCGTGGCAATACTGGCTCTCGGTTTGGCACTCACTGTGCGTATCAACGAGGCATTTGGAACCATCGAGGAAGACGAACTGTTCAGCGGTGATGAGGAAGAATGATCAAAGATCATCTCCCGGCGCTACAGGTTGTCGTTCCTCTGCTGGCCGCGGTTGTGACTGCGCTCATTCGCCATGGCACGGCTGCCTATGTGGTGACGCTCATCGCTTGTTGGACGCTGCCGGTGATCTCACTGCTGCTGCTCGGCCAGGTATTCGATCAGGGTGTGGTTTCCTATGCGCTGGGCGGCTGGACGCCGCCAATCGGCATCGAATACCGCGTCGATGCGGCCAATGCGCCGTTGCTGGTTCTGGTGTCGGCGATGGCGGCATTGGTGGCAACCTACGCACCACGCAGCGTGACGGCAGAGATCGACCGCGAGCGGCGCGGATGGTTCTACACCATGTATCTGCTCTGCGTCGCCGGACTGCTGGGTATCCTGATCACGGCGGACGCATTTAACGCCTTTGTGTTCCTTGAGGTTTCTTCGCTGGCCACCTATGTGTTGATCGCACTTGGGCGTGACCGGCGTGCGCTCTTGGCGGCCTATCAATATCTGATCCTGGGCACTATCGGTGCGACCTTCTATGTGATCGGCGTCGGGCTGATATTCGCCATGACCGGCTCGCTTAACATGGTTGATATCTTCGCACGGCTTGGCGACGTCGAAAATTTACGGCCGATTCTGGCAGCCCTTGCCTTCATCACGGTTGGCATTTCGCTCAAGCTGGCTCTGTTTCCGCTCCATGTCTGGCTGCCCAACGCCTATGCATACGCCCCATCGGTGGCGACGGCATTTCTCGCTTCGACCGCAACCAAAGTCGCGGTCTATCTGTTACTGCGCTATTTTTTCACCGTTTACGGTGCCGATTTCGTTTTCGAGCAACAGCCGATTACGCCAATCCTGCTGGTGCTGTCGGTCGCGGCGATGTTCGCCGCCTCGATCGTTGCGGTGTTCCAAGCCGATATCAAACGCATGCTGGCCTATTCGTCAGTTGCCCAGATCGGCTACATCACACTGGGCATTGCGATTGCCACTCAGACTGGGCTCACCAGCGCTCTGGTGCATGTTCTCAATCATGCGCTGATCAAGGGCGCCCTGTTCCTCGCGGTCGGCTGCATCGTTTTGCAGACCGGCACCTTCAAAATCGAAAACCTCGCCGGCATCGGTCGCACCATGCCGCTCACCATGGCCGCCTTTGTGGTCGCCGGACTGGGGCTTATCGGGGTGCCCGGCACCGTCGGTTTCATCTCCAAATGGTTCCTTGTCACCGCAGCGCTTGAGCAGGGCTGGTGGTGGCTGGTGCTGATGATCGTCGCAAGCTCGATGATCGCAGTTGTTTATGTCGGGCGGATCGTCGAGACCGCCTGGTTCCGCGAACCATCCAAGGATGCAGGCGCCGCAACGCGGCCGCCTCTCGAAATGCTTGGCGTGACCTGGGTTATGGCAGCGGCAACCATCTATTTCGGACTTGATGCCGAATTCACCGCCGGCCTTGCCGAAAGGGCTGCCGATACCCTTCTGATGGGCCTCAAATGACCCCGGAACAGCTCACAACCCTGGCGGTATTTCTGCCGGCGCTGGCGACCGTGCCAATCGCGCTCGCCGGGCGCTGGCCCAATCTGCGCGAAGTCATCTCACTTGTCACCGCTGTTGCGACGGCGGCAATCGTGCTGTCGCTGGTGCCCGATGTGCTTGCCGGCGCACGGCCGCAAACAGCGACATTTTCGATCTTCGGCGGCCTCAGACTGGGCTTTGCAGTCGAGCCGCTCGGTATGCTGTTCGCCTGCATCGCCTCGGTTCTGTGGATCGTCAACACGATCTATTCAATCGGGTACATGCGCAGCCACAATGAGCCGCGCCAGACATCCTTTTATGTCTGCTTTGCTGTTGCCATTTCCTCGGCGATTGGCATCGCGTTTTCAGCCAATCTGCTGACGCTGTTCCTATTCTACGAAATCCTCACGCTCTCGACCTACCCGCTGGTCGCTCACAAGGGCGACGATACGGCAAGAACCAGCGGCAGGATCTATCTGCTGCTGTTGCTCGGCACCTCAATGTTGTTGCTGCTGCCAGCGATCATCGCCACCTCGGTTCTCACCGGAACGCTCGATTTCACACCCGGCGGCATTCTCGCCGGAACCGTCTCAGGCCTTACTCTGGCACTCTTGCTTGGCGCCTACATGTTCGGCATCGGCAAGACAGCTTTGATGCCGCTGCATTTCTGGCTGCCGGCGGCGATGGTTGCGCCGACGCCGGTCAGCGCCCTCCTGCATGCGGTTGCGGTGGTTAAGGCCGGCGTGTTTACGGTGCTGAAGGTCGTGATCTATATCTTTGGTATCGATACGCTGACGGCGACAGGCGCCAGCGACTGGCTGGTGGTCGCAGCAGCCGCAAGCCTGATCACCGCGTCAGTGGTGGCACTGACGCGGGACAATCTGAAGGCACGCCTTGCCTATTCAACCGTCAGCCAGCTCGCCTATGTTGTGCTTGCCGCAGGACTTGCAAGTTCAGCGGCGATGATTGGCGGTGGACTTCAGATCGCCATGCACGCCGCCGGCAAGATTACGCTGTTCTTCTGCGCCGGGGCTATCATGGTCGCTGCCCACAAGACCGAGGTCAGCGAAATGGACGGCATCGGACGGCGTATGCCGATCACGATGTTCGCATTTCTCATAGGCGCGCTGTCGATCATCGGCCTGCCGCCTCTCGGCGGCACGTGGAGCAAGTGGTGTCTCGCGGTTGGGGCGCTTGATGCAGGCCACATGTGGGTGGTCGCGGTCTTGATGATCTCTTCACTTCTCAGCGTTGGTTATCTGCTGCCCATCGTGGCGCGCGGCTTTTTCCTGCCGCCATCCGGTGCCAGGGCGGGAGAAAAAACCGCGATCGCCGAGGCCCCACTTGCGTGCCTAGTCCCGCTTTGCCTCACCGCGGCGGCATGTGTTGCGCTGTTCTTCCTCGCTGGCGAGATCGAAGCGCTGCTCGCCGGAATCGACTTTGCCACCCAACCCATCGAACCAATCGGAGCGCCAAATGGCAGCTGATCCAAAGCTATCACCTGTGAGCAAGGATGGGCGATCCTGGTGGCTCGATTCCCCGGCGAATGTGAAGAAGATTGTCTGGGCCCTTTATGCGCTCAGTGCGGTTCTCCTACTGGTTGACCCGCTGATCCACAAGCACGGTCCATTCGAGATCGAGCACCTGCCTGGTTTTTACGGCATCTACGGATTTGTCGGCTGCGTTTTCCTTGTCTTGACCGCGAAAGAGCTGCGCAGAATTCTGATGCGCTCAGAGGACTATCATGATCACTGAGCTCTCCCCCGGCCTGATCCTGATCATTGGGGCATTGCTGATCCCCGTGATCCGCAGCCACGCAAGGTCTGCCTACATGCTGGCGCTACCGATGGTGGCGTTTGCGGTTCTGCTTACGCTCCCCCATGGCGACCTTGCTCCCGTCAATTTGTTCGGGCTGGAACTGGAATTGCTCCGGATTGACCGACTGAGCCTCATCTTCGGCTACATCTTTCTGATCGCGGCGTTTCTCGGTGCCCTCTACCAGTTACATGTCCGCGACACTGTCCAGCACGTAGCGGGGCTGGTCTATGCCGGCAGCGCCATTGGCGCCGTCTTCGCAGGCGATCTGGTCACCCTTTTCCTGTTCTGGGAAGGGACCGCTATTTCATCGGTGTTCCTGATTTGGGCGGCGCGCACCGAGCGCTCGCTGGCGGCCGGAATGCGCTACCTCTTGATCCAGATCGGATCTGGCGTGCTTCTCCTTGCGGGCGCGCTCATCCATTATCAAGAGACCGGTTCGATCGCTTTTGATTCACTCGATCCGGAATCACTTGCCGGGGCGCTGATCCTGCTGTCGTTCGGTATCAAATGTGCTTTCCCGCTGCTTCACAACTGGCTGCAGGACGCCTATCCGGAGGCGACTGTTACCGGAACGGTCATGTTGTCGGCGTTTACGACCAAGCTCGCTGTCTATGCGCTAATCCGAGGCTTTGCCGGGACCGAGATCCTGATCCCGATCGGTGCGGCGATGACTGCGTTTCCTATCTTCTACGCGGTGATCGAAAACGACCTGCGGCGGGTGCTCGCCTACAGCCTCAACAACCAGCTCGGCTTCATGGTGGTGGGTGTGGGAATTGGCACCGAAATGGCGATAAATGGCGCTGCGGCGCATGCCTTCTGCCATATTATCTACAAGGCGCTGTTGTTCATGTCGATGGGCGCGGTCCTACTGAGAACGGGGATCTGTAAGGGCTCTGAACTCGGCGGACTTTACAAGTCGATGCCGTGGAGTGCCGGATTCTGTATTGTCGGTGCGGCGTCGATTTCGGCGTTTCCGTTGTTCTCCGGCTTCATCTCCAAAGCCTTGATTATCACCGCCGCCATGGATGAGGGCTATTACTGGGTCTGGCTCGTGCTCCTGTTTGCAAGTGCCGGTGTTTTCCACCATTCCGGCATCAAGATCCCGTTTTTCGCCTTCTTCGCTCATGATTCCGGGCTCAGACCAAAGGAGGCTCCGATCAACATGCTGGCGGCGATGGGGATCGCGGCTGCCTTGTGCATCGGCATCGGCGTCTTTCCTGAGCCGCTCTACGCGCTGTTGCCCTTCCCGGTTGACTACCTGCCCTACACGGTCGAGCATGTGGTAACCCAACTCCAACTTTTGATCTTTTCCGCCCTTGCCTTCACCGTGCTGATGCGCACCGGCCTTTATCCACCTGAATTGCGCTCCACCAACCTCGATTCTGACTGGCTGTATCGTCGCGGCCTTAAACGGATCGTGGAGGGGACTGGAGAGCTGGCTTCGCGCGCCGTTTCCAGCGTGACAGCTGCTGCCTCCCGCAAAAGTTCGGCGCTGATCAGCGAACTTTACAGGCATCATGGACCCGGCGGCTGGCTCGCGCGTACTTGGCCGACCGGTGCCATGGCATTCTGGGCGACGGTGCTTCTGGCGACATATCTGATTGCCTATTACGTCCCATTTTAGCATTCACGCGCTGGTTTGGCGATCTACAGCACTATGGCAAGTGCGGCTCGTATGTGCTTAAAGTCTTGTTAAGATATTGTATCGGCTGTGGCCCGCCACTGGAGTGTTTGCGGACGGCCGCAGTGGACATGTTAGGTTGCGTGTTGGGGGAGTGAATGAAGATCGCGTACAGCCGCGAGGCCATGCATGCGCTTCTGGCGCTTCGGGCGCCGCAGCGGGCAAAGGCGATCAATATGGCTCAGAAGCTCGCCGCGTCCGATGGCAGCATGGGCGTACCTTCGGCGATGTCGGGCCTGCTGCCGCTGGCTGAGGGCAGCGAATTCCGGCTGGGCCCCTTCTCCACGACCGGCGACCTTGTCGTGGCACAACAAGATGACAAATTGATCGTTGTCGCGCTGAGCGACGTGATCGAGTCTTTGAAACAGGCAGCTGAACAATGAGCGACGACGACCAAAAGGACACAACCGTCCAGATCATTCGCGGCAGCGACGGGGAGCCGGCGTTCGCAACGGTACCGCATCGCGAATTCAAAGAGTTGCTGACTAGGTCGCGCCGCGTAACCGGCCTTGATGCGACGGTCAACGCAATTCGCGGAGAGGTCAACCGGCTGGCGTTGACCCCGTCAGATGTGGTTCACCGCATTTCAGAGGGCGAACACCCAGTTCGCGTCTGGCGTCTGCACCGCGGTCTCAAGGCAGTCGAGCTGGCACGCGAGGCGGGCATCAGCCCCGGCGGGCTGTCGGAGATCGAGACCACCAAGAAGGACGTTTCCTTCGAGACCATGGTACGGATTGCCAAGACCCTTGAGGTCAAGCTCGACGATCTCATGCCGGCGATCGATGAGGGCATGATCGAAGAGCACCGCCGGGAGGTTCAGCTTCGCGACATTGCACGCCGTATCAGAGAAATCGATTCAATGATCAATGGATCGGCGGGCTTCGATTCCGGAGCAGTTCGCGACGCAGCCGAGCACCTGATATCCGAGGCCGCATCCTTCATGGCTGACCGCGCGGGCCGCTTCGATTGGCTGGAGGGCATCGTCGAAAAGGCGCGCAAGACAATCAAGGAAATCAACTCAACCGAAAAATCGATTGTCGAGACCGTCACCAGCACACAAAAGCGCCTGTCCGAGGTGTTCTCAGACTCGCTTGCCCGTGCGGGGCTGTTTCCTCGCGAGATGCTTTCCGAGACGACCAAGAAGTCGCAGACCAATGGCGGTAACCGGCCTGAAACTGCGGCCTCAGCCGAGGCTAGCGAAGACGCTGACTTCGGCGAGGTCGACGATGAGGATGAGAACGGCGAGCGCTCGCGCGGCTGGTTCCTGCGTTAGCGCACCGCTTCTGTCCCGCTTGGTTTTGATGTCCACGGCTTGTGCGTGAAATGCCGAACGCTTATCTGGTGTCGCGGAGGTGACGCATGAGTGACAAGACGCCCAGCCCCAAAGTCGTGAAATCGGATGCGGAATGGCGTGAACAACTGACGCCCGAGCAATATCGCATCACCCGTGAGCACGGAACCGAACCGGCATTCACAGGTCCCCACTGGGATGACAAGACGGCGGGTATGTATTCGTGCGTGTGCTGCACCGCACCGTTGTTCCGGTCCGAGACCAAATATAATTCAGGCACCGGCTGGCCGAGCTTTTTTGCGCCGGTCTGCGATGAAGCGGTCGCCGAACACAGCGACCGGTCATTCCTCATGCGCCGCACCGAAATCCGTTGCGCCAATTGCGATGCGCATCTGGGCCACGTTTTTCCAGACGGCCCAGCACCGACCGGTGCGCGTTACTGCATGAACGGGCATGCGCTTGATCACAACCCAGACCAAGCATCAGAGGGCGATGATGAATGACGCGCCTTGCGGGCATTCAGTGAGCGCACCGCAAGCACGGCGCATCCCTGCCAAAGACACCCATCACGGGATCACGCGAAGCGATGACTATGCTTGGCTGAGGGCGGACAACTGGCGCGAAGTGATGCGCGATCCTGCGGTGCTCGCGCCTGAAATTCGCATTCATCTGGAGGCCGAAAATGCCTACACCGAACAAGTGCTGGCAGACACTGTCTCCTTGCAAAAGACGCTTTACGAAGAGATGCGAGGGCGCATCAAGGAAGACGATTCGACCGTTCCAGCGCCCGATGGCCCCTACTCTTACTATTCAAGCTTTGTGGAGGGCGGCCAGCATCCGCTGATCTGCCGTGAGCCGCGCGGCGGTGGAGCCCGCGAGGTGCTGATTGACGGTGATGCGCTGGCTGAAGACCAATCCTACTTTCAGCTCGGAGGCTCCAGCCACAGCCCGGACCACCGTTACATTGCGTATGGCAGCGATGTGACGGGATCGGAATATTACACGCTCTCATTCCTTGACACGCATAATGGCACACTGCTCACCGAAACCATTGCCGATACATCGGTTGGTGCGGTGTGGGCAGCCGACAATCAGACGGTTTTCTACACTAGGGTTGATGACAATCACCGGCCTTCGCGCATCTTTCGCCATCGCCTCGGAACCGATCCGCAAGACGACGTGCTGGTTTTTGAGGAAGAAGATCCCGGTTTTTTTGCCGGGATCAGCAAGACCCAGTCTGGTGACTATCTGATCATCTCCACTCATACCCATGAGACCAGCGAACTTCATCTGATCCCGGCAGATGCACCGGAAATACAACCGCGCCTCGTGGTGCCGCGCGAGACCGGTCATGAATGCAGCCTCGAGCATCATGGTGAGCGCCTTTTCCTGCGCACCAATCGCGGTGGCGCGGAGGATTTCTGCATTGTCGAGGCACCGCTCGCCGATCCCTCGCCAGCAAATTGGCGCGAAATCGTGCCCCATGAGCCCGGCCGACTGATCCTTTCGATGATTGCCTATCGGGATCATCTGGTTTGGCTTAAGCGCACCGACGGCTTGCCGCGCATGGTGGTCAGACGGCTTTGCGATAATGCCGAGCACACGATTGAATTCACGGAGCAAGCCTATTCGCTGGGGCTTGTCGGCGGCTTTGAATTCGACACCAGCGAGACGCGTTTCACCTATTCGTCGATGGCGACACCGAGCCAAGTGTTCGACTATGACCTTGAGACGCGTGAACGCAATCTGCGCAAGACCCAAGAAGTGCCGAGCGGCCACGACCCTGACGCCTATGTTACCCAGCGTGTGTTTGCCCGGGCCAGCGATGGTGAGTACGTTCTGATCTCGCTGCTTTACCGCAAGGATACCGCTCTCGATGGATCAGCGCCCTGCCTGCTCTACGGCTATGGCGCCTACGGCATCGCAATGCCGGCGTCCTTCTCGACCAACCGGCTAAGTCTGGTGGACCGCGGCTTTGTCTACGCCATTGCTCATATTCGCGGTGGCAAGGAAAAGGGCTATCGCTGGTACCGCGAGGGCAAGGGGGCGGCCAAGACCAACACGTTCACCGACTTCATCGCCGCCGGCCAACATTTGTGCACACAGAACTTCACGCACGCGGGCCGGATTGTCGCACATGGCGGTTCGGCGGGCGGTATGTTGATGGGCGCGGTCGCCAATATGGCGCCGGAGCTATTTGCCGGCATTATCGGCGAGGTGCCGTTCGTCGATGTGCTTTCGACCATGCTCGACGACACCCTGCCGCTGACACCGCCGGAATGGCCGGAATGGGGCAATCCAATTGCGAGCGCCGAAGACTACCGGACCATTGCCGACTATTCTCCTTACGACAATGTTCGTGACCTCGCCTATCCGCCGATCCTGGCGCTAGCTGGTCTCACCGATCCACGGGTCACGTATTGGGAGCCCGCCAAGTGGACCGCGAAACTGCGCGCCAATAATAGTGGAGCAGCTCCGGTGTTGTTGAAGACCAACATGGATTCCGGCCATGGCGGTGCATCAGGCCGATTCGACCGGCTGAAGGAAGTTGCGCTTGCCTATACCTTCGCGCTCCATGTCACAGGCCACCCTGCCACCACTGGTTGACTCTTCTCTTCCGGAAGGCCCCTCAAATGACAGAAACCGCAACAAGAAAATCTCAGGATCTGAAAGCGGAGTTTGATTGGGCCGATCCGCTGCTTCTTGCCGGCGAACTCAGCGAAGAAGAGCGGCTGGTGCAGGCGAGCACCCAAGATTTCTGCCAGGACCGGCTGATGCCGCGCATCCGCGATGCTTTTCGCGATGAACATTTCGACCGTGCGATCATGACCGAGATGGGCGAACTCGGCCTACTCGCCGTGACCTTGCCAGAGGCCTATGGCGGCTCCGGATTCGGCTATGTCACCTATGGGCTGATTGCCCGAGAGGTTGAGCGTGTCGATTCGGGCTACCGTTCGGCGATGAGTGTCCAGAGCTCGCTGGTGATGCACCCGATATACACCTATGGCGACGAAGTCCAGCGGCGCAAATATCTGCCCAAGCTCGCCTCGGGCGAACTAGTCGGCTGTTTCGGTCTGACCGAGCCCGATCATGGCTCGGACCCGGCTAGCATGACCACACGCGCTGACAAGGTCGATGGCGGCTGGCGGCTGAACGGCACCAAGTCGTGGATCACAAACGCGCCGGTTGCCGATCTCGCCGTGGTCTGGGCCAAAGTCGGCGGCGAAAAAATCCGGGGCTTCATTGTCGAGCGCGACAGCGAAGGCCTGTCGACACCCGTAATCGAAGGCAAATTCTCGCTGCGTGCGTCTTCCACCGGCCAACTCGTCCTCAACGAGGTATTCGTGCCCGATGAAGGCTTACTTGAAGGTGTGGCCGGGCATGCAGGCCCCTTTGGCTGCCTCAACCGTGCCCGCTTCGGCATTGTCTGGGGCTCGATGGGGGCGGCGGAGTTCTGCTGGCAGGCGGCGCGCAGCTACGTGCTTGAGCGCAAGCAATTCGGACGGCCACTCGCCGCCAATCAGCTGATCCAGAAGAAGCTCGCCGACATGCAAACCGAGATCGCGCTGGGGCTTGCCGGCGCCCTTCGGCTGGGCCGGATGATCGAGGCCGGAAGTGCCGCCCCTCACGCCATTTCACTGATGAAACGCAACAACTGCGGCAAGGCGCTCGATATTGCACGCGCCGCGCGCGACATGCATGGCGGAAACGGTATTTCAGACGAGTACCATGTCATTCGCCATTTGATGAATTTGGAGACGGTCAATACCTATGAGGGAACGCACGACATCCACGCGTTGATCCTAGGCCGCGCCCAGACCGGCATTCAGGCGTTTTTCTAAATGAGACCGATGCCGCACATAATGCAGAGCGTCGGCCGATCATGCCGCAAGTTGCACGCCCGCACCGGCCCGCATATGGTCGCGTGAACTAGGTCGCCATCAAGTGCGTCCGAGTTGGAATTACCTAATCAGGAGAGGCTTACCCATGGCGTTTGAACTGCCCGATCTTCCGTATGCACATGATGCGCTCGAGCCCCACATGTCCGCGGAAACACTGGAATTCCACCACGACAAGCATCACCAAGCCTATGTCACCAATGGCAACAATCTGGCCAAAGAGGCCGGAGTTGACGGTCAGCCCCTGGCCAAAATCGTCAAGGAAAGCCATGGCAAGAATGCCGGTCTGTTCAACAATGCAGCTCAGCACTACAACCATCTGCACTTCTGGCAATGGATGAAGCCGGATGGCGGCGGCAAGGCGCCCGGCGCCTTGGCGGCAAAGATCGACAGCGATCTTGGTGGATTCGACAAGTTTCGCGCCGATTTCATCAATGCCGGAATGACACAATTCGGCTCAGGCTGGTGCTGGCTTGCCATGAATGCCAGCGGCAAGCTGGAGGTGGTGAAGACGCCAAATGGCGAAAACCCGCTGGTGAACGGCTCAACGCCGCTACTCGGCTGTGATGTGTGGGAACATTCCTATTACATCGACTATCGCAATCTGCGACCGAAATATCTGGAGACGTGGTTCGACAATCTGGTCAACTGGCAGCATGTCGCCGATTTGCTGGAAGACGCATCCTGAAGAGGAATGACGGTTGCCGCAGGCGTGAGGGCGCGGATTGAGCCCCTCCGCCACGCGGTGACATGAATCCGATATTGGTTGGCGGCTAATTTGCCTTGGGCAAGGTTCTTTCAAACACCAGCAAGATATCGCACCCAATCGCAATCTTCACACATCCGTGAATTGTCATCGGCCGGAGGGCTGCACCCTTACCAGGCGTCGGCGACGCCCATAGAGGGGAAGGAGTTTGATATGAGTAGATTTGTCATTGCAGCTGTCCTTGGTACCGCAATTGTTGCGGCGACCAGCGTCGGGGCCGCGGATGATCCGATCGCTTCACGCCAGGCGATCATGAAAAATGTCGGCGCATCAATGGGAGCGCTTGGCAAGATGGCCAAGGGAGAGCTCGAATTTGATGCGGGCACCGCCCAATTCGCCCTGCGTGTCATCAACACTGCCAGCTTTGGCGCTGGTGAGTTGTTCCCCGAAGGATCAGAGACCGGCGGCGAGACCGAGGCTTCACCCAAGATCTGGTCTGACAGGGCTGGATTCAATGACGAGATCGTAAAATTTCAGACCGCGACCTCTGCCGCCGTCGCCAGCCCACCAGAATCTAAGGAAGATCTCGGTGCAGTGCTCGGCCAAGTCGGTGGGAACTGCAAGAGCTGCCACGAAGGTTTCCGAGTCAAGAAATAGCTAACAGCTACCTCTACGGAATTTGGCCATGAAGCGGTTTTTTGGTGCCGTCATTCTTGTTGGATTGCTAGTTGCCCTTACAGGGCTGGCGCTGACCGAACCAAGACCGCTTGAGGCCAGTACGCTGACGCAGAACAAGACCGGCAATGTCGACAATGGCAGGTATTTGTTCTGGGCAGGAGGGTGTGCATCCTGCCATGCCGCTCCCTGCCCGGAGGCTCCCGGGCGCTCATGTGCATTGAGCGATGAGGAGAAAATGCGCCTCACCGGAGGTGTTTCGTTCGAAACGCCGTTTGGCAAGTTCGTCGCGCCAAATATATCGACTGACAAGACCGCCGGTATTGGCGGCTGGTCAACGCTCGATTTCGTCAATGCAATGAAATTGGGGATCTCGCCGGACAATGGCGGGCATCAGCACTATTACCCGGTGTTCCCGTTCTCTTCCTATCAGAGGATGACGATCGATGATCTGGTCGACCTCAAGACATTTCTCGACACGCTTCCGCCAGTCGCTGAAGCACCGGCCGATCACGAGCTCAAATTCCCGTTCAATATCCGGCGGGGAATCGGCCTTTGGAAACTGCTGGTAGTCGATGGCGAGGACTATGCGCCCGAACCGGGCAAGAGTGATGAGATCAATCGCGGCGGTTACTTGGTGAATGGACCAGGCCATTGTGCAGAGTGTCACACGCCGCGTGGCAAATTCGGGATTGATACGCCGCTTGCCCCGCTTGATCATTCACGCTGGCTTGCAGGAGCGCCCGCTCCGGAAGGCGATGGCGTGGTACCCAACATAACCCCACACGACATCACCGGGATTGGCGACTGGAGCGAAGCCGATATCGCCTATTCGCTGGAAACCGGGTTCAAGCCGGATTTTGATATGCTCGGCGGCACCATGACCAAGGTGCAGGAAAATATGGCCAAGCTGACAGCAGAGGATCGTCTGGCGATCGCAGCCTATCTGAAATCGATCCCGGCGATCGAATTGAAAAAGAAGCCTTAGGGCTTTTTCCATTCCAACAACCCGGCCCGGGTGGGGCGGCAATTAGCGCCGGGTCAGCGAGCCGAGAATCCCTCTGACCAGAGCACGGCCAAGTTGGGTGCCGACCGACCGTGCCACCGATTTGATGCGAGCGGTTCCCGCGGAGTCAGAGCGCCGGCGAGAAGACCCCCGTGACTTCGTGGTTCGCGCACTTGTCGCACCGCCCAGCAGATCATCCAGAATGGAACCGGAATCATCCACTCTGGAGCCTAACTGTTCGGATGCCTGCTCCCTTTCCTCTGCCGCCGCCGCGCGCTCGGCCTTGTCGATCGGGCCGAGGCACGATGATGGCGGCCGGGTCAGCGTGCGCTGCACGATTGAAGGTACGCCCTTGTCTTCCAGCGTCGAGACCAGTGCCTCGCCGACGCTGAGTTCGGTAATCACGGTTTCGGTGTCGAGTTCCGGGTTTTGACGAAACGTTTCCACCGCCGTTTTTACCGCGCGGGCATCGCGCGGCGTGAATGCGCGCAGTGCATGCCGGACGCGATTGCCGAACTGGCTCAATATCGAGTCAGGAACATCAAGAGGGTTCTGGGTGACAAAATAGACACCCACGCCTTTTGAGCGCACGAGACGCACCACCTGCTCGATTTTTTCAATGAGCGCGCGTGGCGCCTCGTCAAACAGGAGATGGGCTTAATCAAAGAAAAACACCAGTTTCGGCTTATCGAGATTACCGACTTCGGGAAGCTCCTCGAACAGCTCTGATAGAAGCCACAACAAAAATGTGGCGTATACGTGTGGCGAACTCATGAGTTGGTCAGCGGCTAGGGTGGAGATAAACCCACGGCCATCACGGTCGGTGCGCATGAAGTCGCGAATGTCCAGTGCCGGTTCACCGAAAAAGCGTTCGCCGCCCTGATCTTCAAGGGTCAGTGTAGTTTGACATCGGGTTTGAGAGTAAGGCAGGATTATCCTGGATTAAGCGGGAACAGGTGAAATTCGTCTTGAAAACAGTCCTTTAACCGGGAGAAAACGGGTGCCGCGGGACCGGACCTTTTGACATCTGGTTTGAGAATTCAACGGAAAAATCGGTGTCGAAGGCAAAATCGGCAACGACCTTCAAACACCCTTCAAAACGGCTGTGAAGGTACTTCGAACGCGGCCCGAAAACGCCGGAAATCCGTGCTGTTGAGGATTTGAAGGCCCCTTCAAACGGTCTCAAATCTGAGGCGCGAAATCGGGCGAAAATCCAATTCGAGGTAGACCATTTTGATCGACCTCGGTCGACAGCCGGGAAAAACGAACAAAAACAGGGCGATAACGGAAAAACGCGGGCGAAATACCCGCGTTCGAGGTAGACCACGCAATGGTCGCTTTTCGGTGGCGCGCACGCCGGCGATATCAAGGCCGGTCATGGCGCTCCTCCCACGCCTCCCAGGCGTCGGCAGCGGCTTCCATCAGCTGGGTGACCTCGCCCGGCGCCGGCTCGTCGATCCAGGCGATCTCGCACAGAAGCATGTCGCCTTCGAGGTCGCCGCCATCGGCGACATAGACGGTCCCGCTGAGGGTGTCGGCCGGGACCCTCGCCGGGCCACAGCCGGCCGCCATCGTCCCGTCCGACCAGCCATTCGCCGCGTGGCCACACCGCCTCCGTCCCGCCCAAATCGTCCTGCATCGGCTGCCCTTATCATTCGGATGCATACTGGCGGGCGATGCGCGACCTGGAGCCGGAAGAATGGGCGGAAGCCGTGGCGATGGAGAGGATGATCCGCGATGGCGGCCGGCGGCAGGGCAGCAGAGCCCAGCAATATGTGCATCGGACCTGCCGACCACTTGAAAAGCGTCGAGCCGGCCACCGCTGTCTGCAGCGTCCAGCTCGATTTGATGATCAACGGGTGCGAGGGAGATTTGCGGAGTATAGTTTTGGCCGGGCCGCTTGCCGGCGCGGAATCATACTCGCTCTCTTAGGGCTCCGCCGCCAGAAGACCGGTGTTGTCGTCGTTCTGCATATTACTGATCGCCGTCCTTATGTCGTTCAGCGTATTGTTGATGTTGTCGAGGTGGAGGTCCTGTTGGTCGTGGCGCACATAGCTATCCTTCACGTCATGAATGAGCTTAAGCAGCTCCTTGTCGCCTTCTGTAATGAGCACACGCAGCTCCTAGTTGCCTTCTGTATATTTATCCTTCACGTCATCAATGCGATCAAGCAGCTTATCGTTGCCGTCTGTAATGCGCCCCGAAATCGTCATCACCGTGGTGCCGGCGGTCAGCAGAATGATAACCAGCACGCCGGTTACCCATAAGATAACTCGTTCCATACTTCCAGAATTTCCTTTCCCTTCAGGGGCGGTCGGTGGCGATAACCCGTCGCGAACAACGCGCTCCGGCGCTCATTAATACAGGGCGTCATTTACGCACCCCTCCTGTCCCCAACATACCCGCTATATGCACGAAGATACAGGATCGTCAGCGCGAGGCCAACGGCCCGCCGCTCCAGAACACCCGGCCGTGAACGATGATCTTGTCGTCGCGTTCGGCGGCGGGGACGGTTTCGGCCCGGTAGGCGCGGTTGTCGGAGGAGATCGTCAGGTCGCCGTCGAGCATGATCTGCAGGCGCTTGACCATGATCATACCGGCGACGGCGACGACGAAGACGCCGCCGGCGGCGACATTTTCGCGCTCGACACCCATCTCGACCATGAGCAGGTCGCCATGGCGGATTGTGGGCTCCATGGAATCGCCGCGCGCCTCGATGATGACGACGCGGGCGGCGCTCGATACATAGCGGCCTAGCCATGCTCGCGAAACGGTCAGATGGTCGGCGACCTCCTGACTGTCGGCGAAGGCGCCGTGACCGGCGGACGCCTGGATGTTGTAGCGCGGGAGCGAAACGTGAGCCTGAGTGTCATTCGTCGAATCCTTGGCGAATCCGAGAACAGCATGATGGTAAAGATCGCCGTAATCTCTGTCCTCACTTTCGCCAATAAGCCATGCCACAGAGACACCAGCGGCTTCAGCCATTGATAGCGCCGCGTCGATTCTTGGAAGCGATCCCTTTTGATATTGCTGAAGCGTCGAGCCGGAAATTCCTAAGCGACGGGCAAACTCGGCGCTTTTAATATCCTCCTGTAGTTCGGTAAGCCGTTGGTGAAATTTCGTTTTCATCGGATCGCCGTAATTACATAAATTATCACGTGATTACGTTGACAAGATCATGTAATTCCGTATCCTCTGCGCAATCGCAGAAGATGATGGCCCAAACCATGGCCAATAACAATCCCGACCCTCGAATCGCGGAGCAGGCCGCAATCAAGGCGAAGCTGTTGGAAGCGGGGCTGCCGCTGGCGGAGATCGACCGGCGTTTCGGCCTGCCCTCCGGCACGGCGCGCAACACGTTGCGCGAACCTCATCCGCGCGGCGAGCGCGCCATCGCTGCCGCTCTCGGATCACGACCACATCTGCTGTGGCCGACGCGGTATCGACCGTCCGGTCAGCGGCGACAGCCACAGGACTATTCTAGACCGCCGACCATGAAGCAACGCCGAAACGGCATGGCGGCGCGGACATGAGGGCGCTGGACGTTCGGATCGTCGATACGCGCGGCTGGCCGGCGACGATCATCATCTCCGACGACGGCCAGGATACAGTCTTCATTTCAGACGCCGATCTGGCGGCAACGCTCGGCTTTCAGCTTGTCAGCCTTTCGCGAACTCTACGTCAGATGAACCGGCCGGAGAAGCCCGAAGCGGAGGCGCGGAGATGAGCGCCTGGATCGCGCTGGCGGCGCGGCTGATCGCAGCGATGGCGGCGCTGGTCCGGGCCGGCGGAGGGGCAGCCTGATGACCGAAATCAAATCCATCGCGATCGCCGATATTCATGTGCCGCCGCGGTTGCGCGAGGTCGAGGAAGATCATGCGCTGGCGATCCAGGCGTCGATCGTCGAGCACGGATTGCTGAACCCGGTGACGGTGCGGCGGACGCCGGCGAAGGGGAAGGGCATGACGCCCTACACGCTGGTCGCCGGCGCACACCGGCTGCGGGCGGTCGAACTGCTGGGCGAGACGGAGATCGACGCGGTCGTCGTCGCGGCCGACGGCGACGAGGCGGTGCTGATCGAGATTGTCGAAAATCTGTTTCGCAACGATCTGTCAGTGCTGGACCGGGCGCAATTCGTCGCGACCTATCGCGAAGTGTGGGAGCGGAAATACGGCCAAGTCAAGCGCGGGAACCCCAATTGGGACAAGTTGTCCCAATTGCCGAAAAACAACGACTTAGCCGGTTCCGGCGGCAAAAAGACCAATCTGGTGCAATTACTGGCGGACGAAGCTGCAGCCGGCTTTTCGGCGCATGTCGCCGACCGTCTCGGCGTTACGCCGCGCACCGTCCGTCGCCTCAACACCATCGCGCAAAAGCTGCATCCCGATATTCGCACGGCGGTACGCGGCACGGCGGTGGCCGACAACCAGTCGCAATTGCTCAAGCTGGCGCGGATGGCGCCGAACACGCAGGCCGGCGCGGCAGCGGCGTTCGCAGCGACCGGCGACATCAGGCTCGCCTTCGACGCGGCAGCATTACGGCCCAGGGTCAAACCGACTCTCCAACAGGAGATTTTCGGCCGGCTGCTCTCGACCTGGGGGCGGGCGAACGCCGAGACAAAAGCGGATTTTCTCCGAGTCATCGGCGCGGCGATCGTCGGCGCGGAGGGAGCGGCAGATGCGGACTGACGCCGGACCTTGCGGACGATGCGCCGATTTGCGGGCGGAAGTCGAGGAACTGCACGAGGCCATCCGGCAGATACGGGAGGCGGTGGCACCGGCCTGGGTGACCATGTTCCCGCTGGGCGTCTATCTGACCCCCGCCGAGCAGACCGTGTTCCGCTGCCTCGTCGGGCAGGAGGTGGCGACAAAAGAGGGTCTCTATCTGGCGTTGACCTCCGACCGTCCGGAACCGTGGCCGGAGCCGCCAATCATCGATGCCCACATCTGCAATCTGCGCAAGAAACTCAGGCCGCGCGGCGTCCGCATCGAAAATGTCCGGGGCGTCGGCTACCGGCTGATCGACCGGCATCGGTTCCGCCCGGAAAAGGCGGCGTCGGCATGAGCGCGGACGGGCTGGCGCAGTGTGTGACCGAGCGCGCGGATTGCGCGCGGATCGCGATCATCCTCCGCCATGCCGGCGGAAAGGTTTTCTACGACCTCCATCCGGACCGGGCGGAGAATCTCGCCGAGAGGCTGCTCGATCTGGTGGAGCGGACGCGCGGGCTGAATGGGGACACGATCGGCAGGACGGAGGAGTAACCGATGGCGGTCTCGATCCAGACGCAGATCGGCGAAGCCGAACGCGAGTTGCGCAAGCGCCGCGAGGTCTACCCGCGCCAGGTGGGTGCGCGAAAGATGCGGCAGGCGGAAGCCGATCTGCTGATCGGCTATATGGAGGCGATCCGGGACACGCTGGTTTTCGTCAGAAACCACCAGGCGGCGATTCGCGCGCTGGTTCGAAAAGACGACGGTGCGGCATGAAGCGGTTTTTCACACTCGCCGAAATTCTTGACGCGCGGTCGCCGGACCTGCCCGGCAGCCTGTCGAGCCTGAAGCGGGTGTCGCGCGGCTGGCGGGGTGACGAGACAAAGTTCCGCAAGGCGGACGGCCGCGACGGCGGCGGGGGATATGAGTACCACTTTTCGGTTCTGCCGCCCTCGGCGCAGGCGCGATTGATGACGGTCCATGCCGCGCCGGCCAACGATGACCGGGACGCGCATTCCGATGAGCGCAAGACGCTGTGGGCGCGTTACGAAGCGCTGTCGAAGACGCAAAAACAGGTTTGTGAAACCCGTTTAAGGATCGTCGAGGCTGTCGAGGCGCTGCTTGCCTCCGGCCATGGCGGGACCGACTCCGTGCAATTGTGCGCCGAGCGGTACGGCGTCAGCGCGGGGAGCGTCCGACGCTGGCGGTCGCGGATCGAGGGGGCAGGCCGGGAAGACCGGCTGGCCGCGCTGGCTCCCGGTTACAGGCCGACGGCGCAAACCGCCGACTGCCACCCGGATGCCTGGGCGGTGCTGACCGCCGATTATCTGCGGCCGGAGAAACCGGCTTTCTCGGCGTGCTATCGCCGGATGGCGGTCGCAGCAAAGGAACGCGGCTGGGCGCCGGTTCCGAGTGAGCGGGCGCTGCGGCGGCGTGTGGATCGTGAAGTGCCGTCAGCCGTCCAGGTACTCGCCCGAGACGGCAAGGACAAGGCCAGGCGGCTTTATCCGGCGCAACGCCGGACACGAAGCCATCTGCACGCCATGCAGGCTGTCAACATGGACGGTCACAAGTTCGACGTGTTCGTTTCCATGCCGGACGGTCGCGTGACGCGCGTTCATCTGCTGGCGATACAGGACCTCTATTCGGGCAGGATCGTCGGCTGGCGGCTTTCCGACAGCGAGAACAGGGAAACCGTTCGCCTGGTCATCGGCGACATGGTCGAGCGGTTCGGCATTCCCGAACGCATCGTTCTCGACAACGGACGCGCCTTTGCCTCGAAATGGATTTCCGGCGGGACGCCGACGCGGTTCCGGTTCAAGGTCCGGGACGAGGATCCGCAAGGTCTGCTGACGATGCTCGGCATTGAGATCGTCTGGACCACACCTTATTCCGGCCAGTCCAAGCCGATCGAGCGGGCTTTTCGCGATCTGGCGGAGGGGATCGCGAAACACCCGTTCTGCGCCGGCGCCTATACCGGCAACAAGCCGGACGCGAAGCCGGACAATTATGGCTCGAAGGCAATCCCGTTCGAAGCCTTTCACGCACATGTCGCCAGGGGCATCGCCGAGCACAACGCCCGGCCGGGCAGGAACACGGAAGTCTGCGCCGGTCGCAGTTTCGACCAGGCGTTCGAGGCGAGCATGGCCGATGCGGCGACGCTGGTGAAATGGCCGACCGAGGCGCAGCGATCGCTGTGGCTGCTGGCAGCCGAGCAGGTCAGGGCGCAGAAGGGCTCAGGTGCAATCCATCTGTTCGGCAACCATTATTGGGCGCATCCGCTGAACGGCTTCATGGGCAGGAAAGTGACCGTCCGGTTCGACCCGGACAATCTGACCCGTGATCTCAAGGTCTACGACCTGAGCGACAAGTTCATATGCGACGCACCGTGCATAGCCGATGCCGGGTTCTTCGATGTAGACGCCGCGCGCCGGGATGCCCGGCTGAAATCCGCGCACCGCAAGGCCGTACAGGAGCAACAACGGCTGCATGTGCGGATGTCGGTCGATCAGCTCGCCGAAATCTACGGCGGCGGAAAACCGGCTCCCGAAACCGAACCCGCAAATTCGCCGAAAGTGGTTCGTCTGGCGACACAGCCCGCCCAGCCGGCAGCTTCGGTCTGGGGCGAGGAAGCGGAAGAATTTTTCGCAAAAGCCATGGCGCGCGTGGCCGACGGCGACATCATCGATTTCCCCGATGCCGGGGAGAGCGAGCCGACAGGTATCGGGTACGGCTCGAAAAAAAGCGGCGAACACGAGGTCCGCCGCAAGGTCAGGAGCCGGAAAACGGCTCGCTAATGCAAGGGGCCTGATATCATGAAGGATGCGGTAAACACAAGCTGGCAGCAACCGAAGGAACCGCCGGCCATCGACGAGGCCAAGGGACGCGGCGCCGCCGACGTTGAAGCGTGGTGGCGGTTGAACGCCAATGTCACGGAACTGGCGATCGCCAGGGACTGGAGCAAATCGGAAGTCGCGCGGCGGATCGGCATGCCGTCCGGCACGTTTTCGCAATGGCAATCGGGCAAATATTCCGGCCGGCTCGATACGCAGAACCTGCTGGTCGGCAACTGGCTGGAATCAACCGACGAAGAAGAAGCGCTTGCCGCAACCATTCCCGTTTCGCCCGGCTTCGTGCTGACCAGATCGGCCAGCAAGGTCATGGACTCGCTGACCTTCGCGCGGATGGCGCCCGGCCTTGTGATCATCACCTACGGCGCCGGCATGGGAAAGACGACTACCTGCGAGCATTTCTGCAAGACGTGGCCGCATTCCCACATGTTCACGATCTCCCCGCACACGAAGACGGTGCACGGGATGCTGATCGAGCTGGCGGCCGAACTCGGCATCGTGCAGCACAATACGGCAAAACTGTCCCGCGTTATCCGGGAGAGATTGCGGCGGGTCGGTTCCGGTACTTTGCTGATCGTCGACGAGGCGCAAAACCTGAAAGACGACGCGGTCAACCAGCTCCGTCAGCTCGTCGACCTCGCCGGGTGCGGCGTCGCTCTTGTCGGTAACAGCGAGCTTTACGGCCGGTTCTACAAATCCGGCGACGGCCCGTCCTATGCACAGATTCAGCGCCGGGTCAGCATGCGCGTCAACCGGGAGAATCCGTTCCGGGAAGACATTGACGCCATGATCGATGCCTGGGGCGTCGACGATCCGGACTGCCGCAAGGTGCTGACCGGGATCGGCATGAAAGCCGGCGCGCTTGGCCAGATCGACGTCACGTTGAAGATGGCGCACATGCTGGCGGCAGGATCGGGCCGGCCACTCTCCGCCGACCTGATCCGGCTGGCATGGTCGAACCGCGACATGGGAACGGGACGATGAGCGCCCATTTTCTTTCCGAGGGACTGCGCCGGCTCAAATGCGATTTCGGCCGGTTTGCGGAGGATGACGCTCTGGCCGGTCACGTGGCGGCAGATATCCAGGGCCGGATCGATCACTACATCAGGCTTGCCTTCTCCATGGAGCTGGAACTCGCGGTATTCCGGTTGATCGAGCGTGACAGGCCTGCACGGACGGAAGCCAAGCAACAGGCGGCCGATTTCATGGCGTCGACGATCCTGTCGGCCAAAGACAATGTCGTGCGCCCGAAATTCGGAGAGCGGCGGTGATGGGCGTGACCGTGAACCTGATCGTCGATTTCGTCGCCGACCGGCGCGACGTACCCGTGCAGGAAATTCTCTCGAACCGGCGCAACGCACAATCCACGGCCGCACGCCACGAGGCCTGTTTTCTGGCCCAGCGCCTGACCCCGCACAGCCTGCCCGATATCGGTCGGTTTCTCGGAGGGCGCGACCACACGACGGTCCGGTATGCCATTAACAAGATTGCAAACAAGGTGCTGGCCGATCCGGTCTACGCGCAACAGATCGCCGCAATGTCGGACGGCATAAAACACTCTGCCTCCCGGTTTGACAGGGTCGGGCTGTCGCCGCCCGACAACATCGATCCCGTCGCCGCCGCCCGCAAGGTAATGGCGAGCGGCCACATGTCGATGACCGTCAGCGCCGACGAGGTCCGCGCGATGGCGATGGCGGTGCTTATCCGACCGGCAAGGATCGATGAAGCATCGAAACTGCGCCGGCTGATGCCTGCCGTGCGCGACGTGGTCGCCGCGGCTGCCGAACGCGACAACGCTCAATACACCACCGGCGAACGGGCTGCCGGCCGCGAATTGCGGAAATCCCTGGCCGGCCTGCGCGCCGCGATCGCCGAATTCGAAGCCCCTGAAAGAGGAACCACGACATGACCGAAGTACATTCCGCTGCAATGGAAAACCATGGTGAGGCGGGCATCGTCACCGTCGCCGACAAGGACTACATGAGCGACGCCAAGGGCAGCCTGGTGCCGATCGAAAGCATCAAACCGGCCGACAGGCTTGAGGACGAGATGGTGCGCAAGATCATGGATTTCGCGCGCGACCTGTCCCGGCAAATCGCCCGTTTCAGAGGCCACACATTCACCGATCTGGGCGAGTTCGACGCGCTGCTGGCGCAGGAATACGGCGCGGCGCGCGGCGGCAGGAAGGGCAACCGGACCTACCAGACCTTCAACGGCTGCATGAAGGTCCAGGTGCAGGTGGCGGATTTCATCGATTTCGGGCCGCAGCTTCAACAGGCCAAGACGCTGATCGACGAGTGCCTCAACGAATGGTCGGCGGATGCGCGGCCGGAAATCCGGGCGGTGGTGACGCGGGCGTTCAACACCGACAAGGAGGGCAAGATCAATCAATCGGAGATCTTCATGCTGCTGCGGCTCGACATCGAGGACGAGCGCTGGCAGCGGGCGATGACGGCGATCCGAGACGCCATGCGGATCACCGGCTCGAAACAATATCTCCGTTTCTACGAGCGCGTCCGGCCGCAGGACCCGTGGCGGGCGGTAACGATCGATCTGGCGAAGGCGGGCGCGTGATGAAAAACAAGCTGATCGATCTCAACGATCACCTTTTCGCGCAGATTGAGCGTCTGTCCGACGAGGGGCTGTCGGCGGAGGACATCGAGCGCGAGGCCAGGCGGGGCGAGGCCATCGTGCAGGTGGCCGACGCGATCATCGATAATGCGAAAACGACACTGGCCGCCTGCAAGCTGGTCGCCGACCATGGCGACCGGATCAAGCCGCACCTGCCGATGATCGGGGAGAGGAAACCATGAAAGGACGCAGGATCGAATGGACCGCCGACGAACTGGCCTGGATCGAGGCCAATCGGCAACTGGCGCGACAGGAGATTTACACCGGTTTCTGCAAGCGGTTCGGACGGACCGACGTGTCGCCGGGCGCGCTGGCCGGGCTGTGCCGGCGCCGGGGCTGGCTGACCGGGCGGACAGGCCGTTTCCCCAAGGGCCATTCGCCGGCCAACAAGGGCAAGAAGATGCCGTTCAACACCAACAGCGCGGCCCACCGTTTCAAACCGGGCAATCGGTCGGGCATGGCGAATCGGCTGTACAAGCCGGTCGGCACGGAGCGGGTGACACAGGAGGGCTATGTCGAGCGCAAGATTCATGACGGGCTGCCGCTGCAATCGCGCTGGCGCGCCGTCCATCTGATCGAGTGGGAAAAGGCGAACGGCAAGCTGCCGGAAGGCATGTGCCTGAAATGTCTGGACGGGAACCGCGCCAACATCGCCGCGTCGAACTGGACCGCGATTCCGAGGGCGCTGCTGCCGCGTTTGTGCGGCAAATCCGGTCGGGATTTCGATCATGCCGCGCCGGAGGTCAAGCCGGCGATCATGGCCGTCGCGCGACTGGAGCACGCGATGCGCGAGGCGCGCAAGGGGGCGTCATGACCGCGCTGCGCGCCATTCATGCCGGCTGCCGGTTGCTCGACTACGACGAGGACATGCGCCGGGATCTGTATCGGACGATCACCGGCAAAAGCTCTGCCGCCGCCATGAGCGAGGGCGAGCGCGCGGCGGTGGTCGCCGAACTGCGCCGGCGCGGTTTCAGACCGGCTTGGAAAGGCTCCCGAAAGCCGCTCGAGGGGCCGTATGCGAAAAAATTGCAGGCGCTGTGGATCGCCGGCTGGAATCTCGGCCTGATCCGCAACCGCGACGACCGGGCGCTGCTGGCCTTCGTGCGGCGGCAGACCGGCGTCGATCACACAAGGTTTCTTCACCATCAACAGGACGCCGCCATGGCGATCGAGGCGCTGAAAGCCTGGCTGGCGCGCGATGGCGGGGTTGGCTGGTCGGTGGACCGGCATGCGCCGGAATGGACGCAGCGCAAAGGTTACCGCATCGCGGTCGCGCAGTTTTCGAAAGTCGACCATGCAATGCCGGGCGAATTCCTGGGACTGTCGCACTGGATGATCCGGGCCGGTTTTCCGCCGGCCGACAGGATCGGCGACGAAGCCGGCTGGATACCGGTGATGAACGCGCTCGGCGAACGGATCAGGCGGGTCGGATGATCCGCTATCCGTTACCTGACGCGGGCGGTATCGGGAAATGATCATTCGCCTTCCGCCGGGCTTGCGGGATATTGCCGATGTCATCGGCCTGGATGCGGCGTTGAAGCTCGCCCAGGCCAAAGGCGGTCAACGCATTGCCGTGCCCGGCAGGATCTGTGACGGTCATTGGCTGATCGAAGTCATGGGGCGCGAGAAGGCCGAAGAACTCAGCCGGTATCTCACGGACGGCAACCGGATACACCTTGATGTGCCTTTCGGGCCGACGCATTCAGGGGCGCGCCGCAATGCGCTCACCTATCGGATGCTTGACAACGGCGCGAGCGCGAATGAGGTTGCGGCCGCAACAGGTGTCACGCGCCGAACCGTATTTCGCCAGAAGGCAAAGAGGGATGGCTCAGCGCTTCCACGTGAAGACGACGACACTGGCGATCGGCAACCCAAACTGTTCCCGGAATGATGGTGGTGACGGACTGTCACCACCAATCGCGAATATACAAACGACTAGCCTGCCGCCGATTTCGTTTTGGAAAAGGCGGCGACTTTCATGCAGGTCATGGCGCAACTTGAAGCCGGAGGCGGCAAGGCCGGATCGGGCGATGCCATCGGGAAGGCGGCAAGTACCATCGGCTGCGAGGCGGCGGTGTTGCAGGCGATCGTCAATGTCGAGAGCGGTGGCGATCCGTATGATGCTAGGGGCCGGCTGGTCATCCTGCCGGAAAAACACATTTTCTGGCGGCAGCTGCCGGGGAAACTTCGCAACAAGGCCCGCGCGCTGGGTCTGGCGAGGCCGGGATGGTCGCGGAAGAACTATGAAGGCCTCGGCCGCAAGGGCTCGGATGCGCGCTGGACACGGTTGCGGCGAATGGCGGAACTGCATGAGACCGCTGCGCTCGCCAGCACATCATGGGGTAAGGCGCAGATCATGGGCTTTAACGGCAAGCTCTGCGGCTGGCCCGATGTGACATCGTTCGTCCTGGCATTGGCCGAGACCGAGGACAACCAGGACGAGGCGTTCATAGGCTTTCTGCGCGGCGCCGGGCTTGAGCAGGATCTTCGCGAAAGGGACTTCAGAGCCATCGCCCGGCGCTACAACGGTTCCGGTCAGGTCGCCCGATATGCCGGGATGATGGAGCGCGAGTACGAGCGCCTTGCCGAAAAGAATGCCAGGATCAGATCGAGGATGCGGTCCGGCGCGCTCCGTCTCGGCTCGGAGGGCTACAAGGTTCGCGCATTGCAGGAACGGCTTTGCTCGCTTGGATATCATACCGGCGTTGACGGCGATTTCGGACCGGCCACGAGGCGCGCCGTGGTCTCCTTCCAGATCGATTGCGGTTTGAAAGGCGACGGCATTGCCGGGCCAAAGACGGAAGCGGCGCTGGAACGCGCGGCGCCGATCATGCAGCAGGGCAATGACGGTCGGCAGAATGCTACCGTCAAGGAGTTGAAGGAACGCTCCTCGACCGCGCGCAAGGCTGACAAGCTGAAGAAGATGGCGGCCGGCGTCGGCGGTGCGACGGTCGTCGCCGAGGTGTCGAACGCCGTATCCGAAATGCAGGGTGCGAGTGGAATCCTTCGCCTCATTCCGGATTACGCATACGGGATACAGAACCTCATTTCACCTTTGACTGATTTTATCGGCGCGCATCCGTGGATTTGCCTGGCAATCGGCGCGGGCGTCGTCTGGTATTTATCGGACGGCATTCTCAAGCGCCGCATGCACGACTTCAGGAACTGGAGGCACATCGGATGAGTGCGGTCTTCGCCTTTGTGCTGCGTTTCCTTGGTGGGTCTGTGTTGTCCAAAGTCATGGACCATCTCAAACTGCGCATGCAGGCTGAGACTGAACAGGAGCGCATGCGCACCGAGATCACGATTGAGGAAATCCGGGGGGAGATCGCGGCCCGGCAAGCTGCCAGAGAAATTGTCGTCGCCGAGCAGGGCTGGTGGGTGACCGCCATGATCCGCCCCGCCTTTGCATGGCCGCTCATCGTCTGGTGGGCGGCTGTCATCGCCGACAGCCTGTTTCACTTCAACTGGAACGTCGCCGCCCTGCCGGCGCCGCTGGACGAATGGTCGGGCTGGATCGTGGCAGCTTACTTCATGACCAGGCCATTCGAGAAGATCGGCCGTGGCGCTGTGTCAAGGTGGGGGAAAGCGCGATGAACGATCCCGAAACCATCAAGGCGTGGCTCGGCATCGTGGCGGTCGCCATCTCGCTTGGAACGCTCGTCTATTCATGGGTCATTTCGAGATCGCGGGTGAATACGGAACATCTGAAGCTGGTCGACGAGAAGCTCGGCGAGCACGGGTCGCGACTGCAGGACATCGAGACGACGCTGAAACACATGCCGGCAAAGGACGATGTCAACGACCTGAAGCTCGCGATAGCCGAGTTGCGCGGATCGGTCGGCCGGCTCGATGAAAACCTGACCGGCGTGAACCGCGCGGTGCGCCGCATGGAAGATTATCTGGTAAAGGAGAAGTCGAAGTGAGCTACGACGAGCACGTCGCCGAAGACGCCCGCCTCGCCATCTGCAGGGAGCTTCTCGCCCAGACCGACTGCCGGCTGAATGAAAGCGTGTTGACCGCCATGCTGGATGCGTTCGGCTTCCGCAAATCGCGCGATTGGGTGCGCACACAGATTCGCAAGCTGGACGAACTCGGCGCGGTCAAAGCGACCGAAGCCGGTTCGGTGCTGATCGCGGAACTGACTCGTGCCGGCGCCGACCACGTCGAAAAACGCTCCGTGATCGAAGGCATCAAGCGCCCTTCGCCGGAAGCGTGAACCGTGGCCGGGCACAAGGGCCGTGGACGCCTGTCTGCAATCGACCTGCTTCCCGAGGAAGCCGAACCGGACGTCGTCTGGGTCGTGGCGGAGCTTCAAAAAGGCGACCGCCTGCAAAAGGATATTCTTGAGGAGTTCAATTCCAGGCTTGCCGATCGCGGCGTCGGCTCAATCAGCAAATCGGCCTTCAACCGTTTTTCTGTCCGCAAGGCGATGGCGTTCCGGCGCATGAACGAAGTGCGGGAGATATCGAACGCGCTGACAAGGGCGCTTGGTCCGGACAGCTCAGACAATCTGACCATCATGATCGCCGAGACGATCAAGACGCTGATCTTCGAGATCATGGAAGGCGGCAAGGAGATTTCCACCAAGGGGGCGATGGAGTTGTCGCGAGCCCTGAAACATTCCGTCGAAGCGCTGTCGATCTCGACCGAGCACAAGCGGCGGGTCGAGGAGGACTTCAAACGCCGTGTAACGAAAGCGATCGACAAGTCTGCCAAAGCCAGGGGCCTGAAATCCGATACCGTCGCGGCCATCAAGGCTGACATTCTCGGCATTGATCCGGTGGAACCTGCCTTGTCGGAAGGCGGGGCCGATGCAGCATGAGCGGGAAGCCAAATCCGGCCGGCTGATCGGCGAACAGGAATGGTCCAGGCATCGTTTTGAAGCCATTGCATCGGGCGTTCAGAAAATTCAGGCGGCCGGGGCGGGATCGATTCCCGATGTTCTGTTGGCTTATCAGAAACGCCTGCTTGCGACGACGGCGTTCCATCAGATTACCGTTTGCGAAAAATCGCGCCGCACCGGCGCCACATGGGCGCTGGGCGCCGATGCTGTTCTGACCGCCGCAGCCGAACGTGGCGCGGACGGGATGGATGTACTCTATCTCGGCTACAATCTCGACATGACGCGCGAGTTCATCGAGGTCTGCGCCATGTGGGCAAAGGCATTCGATCAGGCGGCGTCCGAAGTGTCTGAATTCATCTGGCAGGATACGGACAAGCGCGGCGAGCCGATCGGCATTCAGGCATTTCGCGTTCGCTTTGCATCGGGCTTCGAAATCGTCGCGCTGACCTCCAGGCCGAGATCGCTTCGCGGTCGGCAGGGCTATGTCATCATCGACGAAGCAGCCTTTCACGACGATCTTGAAGAGGTTTTGAAAGCAGCTTTGGCGTTTCGCATATGGGGTGGCAAGGTCTGTGTGATCTCGACCCATGATGGCGAGGACAATCCGTTCAATCAGCTTGTCCAGGACGTCCATGCCGGTCGGCGCAAGAAGGCGAAGGTCGTTCGGTTCGATTTCGATGAGGCGCTTGAGGACGGGCTTTATGAACGCATCTGCCTGGTCACCGGAAAGGAATGGTCGGTCGAGGCGGAGACCGAATGGCGCGCCGGCATCATCGGCGGCTATGGCGAGGCTGCAGACGAAGAACTGTTCTGCATCCCGGCAAAAGGCTCCGGCGTGTTCCTGCCCGGCTCCCTGATCCGCTCGGCGATGAAAGAGGATATACCGGTTTTCAGGTGGGAAGTGACGAACGATTTCGTTCACGAACCGGATCACATTCGCAAGCCGTCTGCGCTGGACTGGTGCGAGGAAAAGCTGTTACCCGGACTTGAAAGACTCGACCCGCTGCGCCGCCACGCACTCGGGAGCGACGTTGGCCGGTTTCACGATCTGACCGTGTTCTGGCCGCTCACGATCGAGCGCAACATGCACAAGACGACACCGTTTGTCGTCGAACTGCGCAATGTTCCGTTCAAGGAGCAGGAACTGATCGGCAAGTACATCGCCGACCGCCTGCCGCGCCTGTCCGGCTTTTGTCCTGACGGGACCGGTCTTGGTTTGCCGATGGCGGAAGCATTCCTGCAGAAATATGGCGCGCACATTGTCGAAGTCGTGATGCTGTCACAAGCCTGGTACCGGGAGAACATGCCAAAATTCAAATCGGTCTTTGAGGATGCAGAGATGTCCATCCCGAAGGACGATGACACCTATTCGGACCTGCGCCTGATCCGCACCATGAACGGCGTCGCGCAAATACCGACCGACAAGAGAACGACCGACCGGTCGCGCAAGGACAGGAAGCGTCACGGTGACAGTGCGATCGCCTGTGCGCTGGCGAACTACGCAGCCGAGCGCGATGCACTATCCTATTACGGCTACCGGTCGTCTCGTGACATCGACCGGGATCCTTTCACCAAAAGCGATGGTGGCGGATTCAGACGGCATGGAGGGCTTTGGTAATGACCGCATCAGCCATTCTCGGGCCGGACGGATTGCCTATCGGGAAAACCGTGCTGACACGCGAACACGCGGCCGCAACGGTCGGCGGCGTTCGAAGCCCGTGGCATGACACCGTCGCCAAAAATCTCGATCCGGCAAAGCTCGCCAGGGTCATCAAGGACGCAAACACGGGCAGGCACGATGCCTACCTGATCCTGGCTGAAGAAATGGAGGAGCGAGACACGCACTACGCTTCGGTGCTTGGCCAGCGCAAGCGGGCGATATCGCTGATTGAGCCGATCGTCACCGGAATGGAAGGCGATGAACGTATCGTCGAGGAAGTCGAGAAGCTCATCGAGGCTCCGGTTTTTGCCGATATGATCGACGATTGCCTGGACGGGATCGCCAAGGGGTATTCGGCGGTCGAAGTGATCTGGGAACACGGCGAGGATTTGTGGAAGCCGAAAAAGTACATTCACCGCGATCCGCGTTTTTTTCAGTTCGACAAGCTCACGGGAACCGAGCTGCGCATCAAGGATGACAAGATCAAGGAGGGCCGGGAAATCCCGCCCTGGTCGATGATCGTCCACCGGCCCAGGCTTAAATCCGGTTTTCCGGTCCGATCGGGCCTTGCCCGCCTGGTCTCATGGATGTTCATGCTGAAGGCGTTCACCCTGCAGGATTGGGCGGCGTTTCTGGAAGTATTCGGCATGCCGTTGCGCGTCGGCAAATACCACGGCGAGGCCAGCGAGAAGGAAAGGGCAACGCTTCTAAGGGCGGTTCGCGATCTGGGACATGACGCGGCGGCGATAATCGACCAGGGCATGGAGATCGAATTTATCGAAGCCAGGGGCGGACAGGGCAACGCCGTGTTCGGCGCAATGGCCGAATATCTGGACAAGCAGGTTTCCAAGGCAGTGCTCGGCCAGACAATGACAACAGACGACGGCTCGTCGTTGTCCCAGGCGAAAATCCATGAAGACGTCAAGATCGACATCAAGAAGGCCGATGCCCGTCAATTGGGCACGACGATCAACCGCGATCTGATCGTTCCGTTCGTTTCATTCAATTTCGGGCCGGACGCATCCGCACCGATCGTCTCCTGGCCGGTCGAAGACCCGGAAGACATCAGGACGATGTCGGAGGCGCTGGCAAAGCTCGTCCCCATGGGGCTGAAGGTGCCGATGGCGGCGGTGCGCAAGAAGGTCGGCTTCGCCGCGCCTGGAGAAGGCGAGGAGGTTCTGGTCCCGCCGAAGGAAACGGTGCGCGATCCCGCGGACGAAAGTGAAGACGACGAAACAATGAAAAACGAAAGGGCGCGCGCCTGTCCGCATTGCGGCGGCTCGCATCTGGCATCCGGGCAAGGCGACCTGCTCGACCGGCTTGTCGAGGCAGGGCTTGATAACTGGCAGGCCGACATGCAGCCGATGCTTGATCGGATAACCGAAATTGCCAACGAGGCATCGGGCTATGAGGATTTCGTCCAGCGATTGAACACGCTCAACCCCGACACGGCGGCTCTGGCAAAGACCATGGCCATTCAGGCGATGATAGCCAGAGGTGAAGGCGACATCGGCAATGGCTGACGAGCCGCTGTTCACGGAAGCACCGGCCGAGGTTACGCGCTATTTCGAGGGCAAGGGGCAAACGCCGACATTCGACTGGCGCGATATTGCGCCTGAAGAACACGCCATCACATTCACGGTTGCCAAGACAAAAGGCTTTGAGGTACTCGCCGATTTGCGTTCCGCCGTTGACCGGGCGATCCGCGACCAGCAGAGTTTTGAAGAGTTTCGCGCCAACATTCAGCCTGTTCTCGAAGCGAAGGGATGGTGGGGGCAGCAGCTTGGCTCGCCGCGCCGACTAAGGACGATCCATTGGGCTAATGTGGCGACGGCGCGGGCGGCGGGCGAATGGGAGCGGACCCGGCGCACAAGGAGGTATTTGCCGTTTCTGCGCTACACCTTGTCCGCCAGCGAAAACCGCAGGCCTGAACATCTGGACTGGGTCGGTACGATCCTGCCGATCGACGATCCGTGGTGGCGAACGCACTATCCGCCCAATGGCTGGGGCTGCAAATGCGGCGTCCGCCAGATCACCAGACGGCAGGCCGAACGCGGCGGTTATGACGAAGATACCGAAGCGCCACCGGTCGAAATGCGGAACTGGCTGGACAAGCGCAACGGCAAACGGGTCCGGGTGCCCAGGGGGATCGATCCGGGCTGGGCGCAAAACCCCGGCCTGGAGCGCGGTCGCAATGCCGCCCGGTTCCTGACAGAGCAACTCGAAACGCTGCCGGACAACGTCAGGCGGACAGCGGTCGCCGATCTGGTTGCATCGCCGAAGTTCAAAGCAATTGTCGACAACAGTTTCGGACTGCCTCGTTCCAACTGGACCGATCCGCGTCGCTCGATCGCCGCACCGCTTGCCTCTTTGCCCGACCATCACCGCAAGGCACTTGGCGCGGATACGTCGATCGTGACGTTGACGCTGGCCGATGCGGTCAAAATTGCCGACAAGCATCCTGAGGTCACCGAAGCGGTTTATCGTCAGGTTCAGACGATGGCCGAGACCGGCGAGGCCCGGATGCTGAATGGCAAGCTGGCGCTGTTCACCAGGGTCGATCGCAGTTGGTGGGTTGCCGTGTTCAAGAAGGCGGGGCCCGGTGAAGTGTTTTTGAACTCGCTCTATCGAACGAACAGCGATTATGTGGAGCGGCGGCTGGGGAGAAAGTGAGCCGGAGGGGCGAAAATCCCTCGCCGCATATAGCGGGCTGATCTTGCTCGGCTCACCTGCCGATTATGGTGTCCGATCATCCATAAATCAAACGGCGAAATAAACGCCCGCTGACGCGCGTCTGCCTCAAATGCGACCGAGGGTACCGGACGAGCCTCAAACGGCCATCCCTGCCCTGTTGAAACCCCCTCAAATTCGATGTTGTTCCGGACCGGCGACCGTCAAATCCGCCCTGCGGCGATGTCCGGCCTTTTTCAGGCCGGTGGTGACGGAATGTCACCACCGCACACGGTTTGCCGCTGCGCGATTGGTGCATCATGCAAACCGCATCCGCAACCCTTGCCGAAATCCATCGCGCCGACGCCGGTCGGGCGGCAACGGAACACGCATTTCTGAAGCGGCCGGCCGCGCTGGCGCGCTCCGCCGGCGACAAGGCGCCCGAATGGATGCAGATATTTCCCGCCGGTCCCCGGATAGATCTGGCCGATGGCCGAAAGTTCAAACTCGGCGACCCGCAGGCGCTGGCCGAACAGGTCAACGCCGCCGCTCAACCGATCCTCGTCGATTACGACCATCTCTCTGCATTCGATCCGGATGAGGGCGGTGAGACCAGAGCCGCCGGCTGGATACAGAAACTCGAAATCCGGGACGGTGAAGTCTGGGCAAGGGTCGAGTGGACCATAACCGCCGCCGAGGCGATCACCGCCGGTGAGTGGAAGTTCATCTCGCCGGAATTCCTGGTCGACGAGGAGACCAGGGAGATCGTCGGGCTGATCGCGGCTGCGCTGACCAATCGTCCGGCCATGACCATGAGCGCGCTCGCCCGAGCCGGATCATCAACCCCAAAGGACCAACCCATGTCAAAAGCCATCGCCAGGGCGCTCGGCCTGAAAGATGACGCGACCGAGGCGGAAATCCTCGCCGCGATCAAAACGCGCGACGACGATCACAAGAGGGAGCTTGCCGCTGAAAAGACCAGGGCCGGGAGGCCGTCGGTCGACGATTTCATGCCGCGTTCCGACTACGACGCCGTGCTGGCCCGCGCCGAGAAGGCTGAGGGGACGCTGAAGGAAGCCGGCGAGAAGGCGTTCAGGGATCGCGTCGAGACCGAGATCGCCGCCGCCGTCAGGAACGGCAGGATCACGCCGGCTTCGAAGGACCACTATATCGCGCTGTGCGCCGACCAGGCGCAGCTGGACAAGGTCCTGGCCGCGGTCGGCGCTTCGCCGGTCGTAACCGGCGGGAGCGGCATCGCCGGCAAACCCGAAGACGAGTATGAGGCCGACGAGCCCAAGGTCATCGCGAGGAAGGCGCGCGCCTACCAGAAGGAGCAGGCCGCGGCCGGCAATCCCATCCAGATCGACGAGGCTGTCGAGGCCGTTCAAAAGGGAGTGGCGAAATGAACCGGAATTCTCTTGGCCTGGTCCGGAACGAGACCGCAAGCGGCGCGATCGCGCCTTACCGGATTGTCGCCCGCGATGCAGGCGGCGCGAAAACGGTCAAGCAGGCAGCGGCGGCGGCCAATCCGATCTGTGGCGTTTCCGGCGTTCGCGGCAGCGCAAAGGCTCAGCAGCATATCGACGTCTACATGGACGACGTTCGGATTGTCGAATTTGGCGCAGCCGTCAATGCCGGCGATCCGCTGACGGCCGATGCGGACGGCAAGGCCATTCCGGCGGTTCCGGGCGACGATACGACAATTCGCATCATCGGATTTGCGCTTGAGACCGGCGGAGCCGGGGTGCTCGGCGCGGTCCATATCACACCCCAGACCATGCGCGGCTAACGGAGAACCCATATCATGCCCAGACCGAACGACCAGCAGTTCGCCGTCGACGAAAAGCTGACGGCGATCGCGATCGGCTATTCCAATCCCGACTACGAACTGATCGCCGACGATGTGCTTCCGCGCGTCAACACCGGTCGAAAATTCCGCTGGCATACATATAACGAGGAGGAAATGTTTACTGTTCCCGACACCCGTGTCGGTCGCAGGTCCGCGCCCAACCAGGTGGAAATCGAGGGCGAGGAACAGAACTCCGAGGTCGAAGACTTCGGCATCGACGTACCGCTCGACAATACGACCATCATGGAAGCCGAAGAAAACGGCTGGGACCCGGAAGCCCGTGCGACCATGCGCGCGACCAGCATCGTCATGCTCGGCAGAGAGGTCCGCGTGGCAAACAAGGTCACCGACAAGGCCAACTACCACGCCGATCATTACCGCGCTCTGGCCGGCCCCGATCAGTTCGATCATGCCGACAGCGATCCGATCGATCTTCTTCTTGAGGTCATGGACGGGTGCTGGATGAAACCGAACCAGATCGTCTTCGGCAACAATGTGTGGCGCGTGTTTCGCCAGCACTCGAAAGTCGTCAAGGCGGTCCAGAGTAATTCCGGCGACAGCGGTGTCGTCGCGCGGCAGGCCGTCGCCGACCTGCTCGAAGTCCGGCGCGTTCTTGTCGGCGCCGCGCGGGTCAACATCAAGAAGCCGGGCGAAAATCCCGTCGTCAACCGCACCTGGGCGGATATTGTCGCCGGCCAGTTCATCGACAGCACAGCCGACACTTCAGGCGGCATTACCTTCGGGTTCACCGCCCAGAATGGCGAGAAGGTCGCCGGCACGATGGACGCCGATATGGGCCTTCGTGGAGGCAGGCTCGTGCGCGCCGGCGAGAGCGTCAAGGAAGAGATCGTCGCCAAGCGCGCCGGCTTCCTGCTCGAAGACGTCCTCGCGGACTAGGAACCCATCATGAAAGCCACATTCAAGGCACTCGCGCCGCTGCGCATCAGCGGCCGGGATATCGCCGAGGGTGAAGAATTCGATCCGTCCGGGTTCGGCGACATGACCGGGGAACAGTGGGCCGGAATGCATGCCCGTGGCCGGATCGAAATTGTCACCGGTGCTGCATCGGTCGGCCAGGGGATCGAAACCTCGCTGGCCCAGATTTGTGCCGAGGTCATACCGGCTCCCCTGGAAGACTTTACCGTGATCCACGGACAGACCGACCGCATTGCCGAGGGCCGCGGCGCTTTTGCCTCGCGGGTGACGGTGATGACAGGCTCCGCCGTCCACATCTGCGCGCAAAAGCTACGTGAGGAAATTCTTGCCGTTACAGGCCGCCTGCTGCAGTCAGCCCCGGACGAACTTGCAATTGCCGATGGCCGCATTGCACCAAAAGGCGATGATGCCGGCCCGTCGGTAACGCTCGGCGAAGTTGCGAACGCCGGCGCCGGCGAGGGCGCGGCGCTTTCGGTCGAGGATAAGTTTCTGTGCGATCACATGACCTACCCCTACGGTATTCACGGCGCTGTGGTGACGATCGATCAGGAAACCGGTGAGGTCGCCGTGGAGCGCCTGCTGGTTGCCTATGACATTGGCCGGGCGGTCAATTCGGTGCTGGTCGAGGGACAGATCGCCGGTGGTGCCGCGCAGGGTATCGGTGGCGCATTGTTCGAGGAGTTTGTCTATGACGAGACCGGGCAGCCGTTGGCGGCGACCTTTGCCGATTATCTCATTCCCACCTCGCGCGAGATGCCAGGCGTTGAGACCCTGATTGTCGAGAATGCGCCAAGCCCGCTCAATCCGCTTGGCGTCAAGGGCGCCGGCGAAGGCGGGATCAATGCTGTCGGCGCCGTCATCGCCTCGGCCATTGATGATGCGCTGGGCAAACCCGGCGCTGTAAAGCGCCTGCCGGTGACACCGCGCGATATTCGCCGATTGATGAACTCCTAGGAAACGCCGCCCAAAGCCGGCTCAAACACCAAGAAAGATTTGGCGGAAATCGGGAGCCGCAAGCAGCTCTTCCGCATTGGTGCTGTTTTTCACCCGTCCGCTTTCCATGACATAGACCCAGTCCGCAGCGCTCAGAACCTGCAGCGGATTTTCTTCAACCACCCAAAGCACCGTGGTGCCTTGCTGGTTGATTTCTGTAATCCCGGCCACAACCTCGTCGGTAAGCTGAGGCGACAGGCCTGTGACCGGTTCATCAAGGATCAGGAGTTCGGGGTTTGCGAGCAGCGCACTGCCGATCGCCAGCATTTGCCGTTCACCGCCCGACAGCGTACGCGCCCGCTGGCGCTTGCGTTCCGAAAGACGGGGAAAGCGAGTGTAGACCCGTTCGATCTCGCGCGCGCGATTGCCCGGCGGCACGAACCTGCACCCCATTTCCAGATTTTCCTGCACCGACAGGGTGGAAAATGTCGCGGCAGTCTGGGGAACGAAGCCGATGCCCAGTTCAACAATGCGGTGGGTCGGCAACCGGCTGATGACCTCATCGCGAAAGTGGATCTCACCGCCCATCAAATCGACAATATTCACCACCGATTTGACCAGGGTCGTCTTGCCCGCACCGTTCGGGCCAATAATTGCGGTCAGCGATCCGGCGGCGACCGAAAGCGAGACATCCTGCAGCACCGGCAATTTGCCATAGCCCGAGACAAGCCCTGAAATGGTGAGCAGATTGTCTGCCTGCTGGTCGGCCATGACATTCTTCCGTTATCTCAAGATCAGCGCCGCACCACGCGATGATGAGATGCGGACCGGCAACCGGCCCGCATCCATTTCTTGCGCTGCTGCTGCCTGCTCTCCGGCTTAGCTGGCCGGGAACGAGCGTGCATCGATCACCTGCCTGGTGATCCACTGACCGGAAGCATCGACCTGCATCAGGCGCACAGCCGGAATGCCGACATTGCCCCACTCGTTGAAGTCGATGGTGCCGGAGGGGCCGTCATAATTGATCTCTTTGCCCTCTTGGATCAGTTTGACGGCGTCGGCAAAGGTGGTGACGCGCTCGCCCGGAGGTGCGGCAACTGCTGCCAGATTGGCATCGACCGCGGCGCCCGTTGCCGCGCCGCCCTTGATCATCGCCAGTGCGGTGACCATGAACGCATCATAGGTTTCGGCCTGATAGAAACCCGACTGCGCCGCCTCGCCCCACTTGTCCTTAAAGATGTTGGAAAAGCGCTGCCAGGCCGGATCGTCGTCCATCTGGCCCGGCGTCCAACTGGTCACGCCCTTGACCACATCAACGCCCGCGGCATTGACGAAGTCCTGCTGCTGCAACTCCTGGGCAACCCACCACGGCCACTCATAACCGCGCTGGTAGGCCTGCTTCATCACGTTCACCCCGGTCACCTGAGCGGCGGCCAGGAACACCAGCTTCGGGTTTGAATCGGCAAGATCGCTCAATTCGCTCAAATAGGTCGCCTGTCCGGGCGTCAGCACGATTTCCTTGGTCACCTTGCCGCCGAACCGCTCGAAATTGCGCTTCAGCGAAGCTGCCGCGCTCTGCGTGCCTTCAAGGTTCTCGACCATGATGGCGATTTCTTTCTGGCCAAGCTCATCGATCAGCACCTTGGCCGCGGCAACGCCGAGGAAGGAGTCGGACGCGTTGACCCGCCAGATAAACTTGCCGGTGCCTCCGGCCTTGTCGATCGCATCGGTTCCCGCCGATGAGGTCACGACCGGAACCTCGTTGTTCCTGGCCATGTCCTGCAGGGCGACGATGATGTCGGACTCAGGCCCGATGATCACCGGCACTTTGTCGACATTGACGAGCTTGCGTGCTGCGGCAATGCCGCCTTCAACCTTACTCTCATTGTCCGAGACGATCATCGAGACTTCATTGCCCAGAATACCGCCATTGGCGTTGATCTCTTCGATCGCAACGATGGCGGCGTTGTTGAGAGCCGGGGACCAGGGTGCGTAATCACCGGTGAAACCGAGCATGAAGCCAAGCTTGACTTCATCGGCCTGGGCTGCCGGCTGTCCAGGTCCAAGGCTCAGCGCCCCGGCAACGGCAGCCGATAGAGCCCATCTCCCAATTCTTTGAGTTGTTTTGTGTGCCATTTGACGTCTCACTCCATTTTGAATCACCAAATCCAGCGACCGTTGCGCAATTATTGTTCTGGCGTCTTGTGACTGCTCTTGGATTTTGCGCTTTTGTTCGTGCGCCGGCGCGTTTCAGTTGACTCGGGCGCAGAGTTCGTGTCGCCGGCACTCAGTACTGCGCCCACACCAGCGCCAATATAGCATTCAATGACCGCCTGATCATTCACGACATCATCCGGCCCGCCCTGGGAAATGACTTCACCATCGGCCATGGCATAGATGTAATCGCAGACGCGGCAGATAAAGCTCAGATTATGATCGACGATCAGGAAGGTCACACTATCGTCCCGCAGGCGGAAAATGGTGTCAACCAGATTATCCAGGAGCGCGACATTGACCCCGGCTGCCGGCTCGTCGAGCAGCAGGATCTTCGGCGAGGCCATCACCGTGCGCGCGAATTCCAGCATCTTGAGTTCCGGCGCGCCAAGTTTCTGAACCCACAGATCCCGCTTTTGCGCCAAACCGAACAACTCAAGCACTTGCTGGGCGCGATCTGATTCATCGCCTGAAATCGTACCGGCAATACGGCGTGACCCCAGTGCATGGGTGATGCTGGTTTGCTTGTCCTTCAGGAATACCAGCATGTTTTCCAGCACCGTCATGCGCGGAAAACCGGTGGGTGTCTGGAAGGTGCGAAGAACACCGCGGCGCGCCACCTCATGCGGACGCAGGCCAATAATGTCGGAGCCCTCGAATATGGCGCTGCCGCCATCGGCCGACAGGAAACCGCTCACCACATTGAACAATGTGGTCTTGCCGGCGCCATTGGGCCCGATGACGCCGATAATCTTGCCGGCATCGACGCTGAGCGAAACACCGCCAACGGCGCGTACGCCGCCGAAGTTTTTCTGTATGTCGCGGACTTCCAGCATCGCCGGTCAATCCCCGCCGCGCACGCGCAGGCGTTGCGGGCGCTCTTGGAACAGACCATTCGGACGGAACCGAAGCACCATGATCAGCACCACCCCGACCAGGCCGGTACGCACCGAGGCAATGACTTCGGCATATTCGCTCGGCACCGGGATAAAGCGTAGCACATCATATAGAAAAATGAACAGGAAGCCGCCAATCATGGCGCCCCGGTTATTGCCGATGCCGCCAATGATGATCGCGGTCCAGACAAAGAATGTAACGTCGGCGACAAACTGGCCCGGAATGACGATGGTGTTGTACCAGACGTAAAATGAACCTGCGGTTCCAGTCATCACGCCGCAAGCGACAAACGCGCGAATGTGAAACGAGAACGGATTGATACCCGCCGTCTTGGCCAGCGCCTCGTTCTCCCGCAACGCCTTGAGGCCACGGCCAAACGGCGACACCGTCAGCGATTGCACCACCCAATAGGCGATGAACAGGGCGAACATGATCAGCCCCAGCCGTACCACCGCCTGCGTTTCCGGTTCGAACATTTCGCGGAATGGCGGCGTCAGCCCGAAAATGCCGGCAACGCCGTTGGTCAGCCACAGCTCATTGGCATAGATCTGCCGGATCACCTCGGCGAAAGCCAGCGTGGTGATCAGGAAATATTCCTGCTTCAGGCGCAAGGAGGGCGAACCGATGAGCAGCGCCACGATGCCTCCGGCCAAACCCGCACCGATAACGCCAATCCAGATCGGCAACTCCAGACCCAGCACATAATGCTGATGGCCCTCGGCCGGCACCGCCGTAATGAGCGTGTAGCTATAGGCGCCAACGCCGAAGAAGGAGACGATGCCAAGATCCCAAAGCCCGTCGACGCCGGCTTCCAGATTAAGCGCCAGGCAAAGGATCGCGTAGATCGCACCAATGCTGAGCAGGCTCACCATGAACAGCGCAAGACCTTCCATCGCCGCCCCCTACCTGTCGCCGCCCGCGCGTTGCGGGTTCCAAAGGCTCTGCAGGCCTTCAGGCCGTAAAAACAGAACAAGAATGATGATCAGGAATGCCACCGCGCTGCGATAATTGGCGGGCAACACGGTGATGCCGATCTCCATGCCGATGCCAAGCACCATCGATGCCAGCATGACGCCGTAAATACTGCCAAGCCCGCCAAGGACGGTGGCCGCCAGAATGATGATGATCTGTTGCCATCCCATGGTGAGGTGCAGCGAGCCCAGAATGCCCGAGAACACCCCGGCGACACCTGCAAGCGCCGAAGCGATGAACCACACATAATCGGATGAGCGCCTGGGATCGAAGCCGCGCACGCGCGCAAGATCGTAATTGTCGGCAACCGCGCGGATCGATTTGCCGACCCAGGTCGATGTCAGAAACAGGTGAACGCCGATCGAGGCCACCAAAGCAAAGATGATGATCATCAGCTCGTATTTGGTCATCAACGGCACGCCATCGAACTTCATCGCCCGAACCGGCGGCAGGTCGTAGGCCTGCACCCGCTTGCCGAAAGCGGCGCCGACAATGCCATTGATCGCATAGGCAACGCCGACCGAGGTGAACAGAAGAACCAGTATTCCGCGGCTTTTGATCGGCTGATAGAGCAACCGGAAGATCAGCACGCCGATGAAACCGCAACACAGCATGACCAATGGCGTGGCGATCAACAGACCGACACCCTGACTGGAAAAGAACAGCGCCAGATACGCGCCCAGGAGCAACATCTGGCCGTGGGCAACGTTGATGAAACCTTCGGCCTTGAGTGTCATTGAAAACCCGACTGCACCAAAAAGAATGATGCACCCGGATATGACGCCAAAGATGATAATCTCCATCTACGTCCCTCCGCGCGACCGACCTTGATGGCGCGGATGTGAACTCCGCCAGCCTTTTGATTTCAGATTTCAGACTATTGGCCAGCCCAAATCCTGTCAAACCGGGCACCGCCGGCGTCAATTCCAATGGACGGCAAATCATGATATCTTTTTAGCGGCGTGCTCAGAAGACCCCACAAGGTGGCCGATGCGGCATTGCCTGCGATGGAGGCGCAAATGGGCAGGGTTTCGCTTGAGCAGCATTGGCATCCGATTGCGACGATTGATGAAATCACCCAGGAGCCACAACAGTTCATTATTCTAGGCGAACGCGTTGTTGCCTTTCGCGACGACGAGGGGGCCGTTGCCTTCAAGGATCTGTGCATCCACCGTGGAGCGGAGCTTTCGGGCGGCCGGGTCGAGAACGGCCGGCTGACCTGCCCCTATCATGGCTGGCAGTACGACCGCACCGGCGCGTGTGTTCACATCCCGGCGCTGCAGAAAGGCGCCACCATTCCGAAAAAGGCCTGCGCCATCACTTTCAAGGTGCGCGAGGAGTATGGCCTGGTATGGGTGGCGATGGCTGAACCGGTACAGGAATTCCCGACCTGGGCGGATGATGCCTGGAACAATCCGGACTTTCGCGTATTCATGGCCGGCAGCTATTCCTGGAATACGTCAGCGGGCCGTGCGATTGAAAACGCCATGGACTTTTCGCATTTCAACTTCGTCCACAAGGGTTTTACCGAACTGGCCGACGGCCCGGTGATCAAGGATCACGACGTCAGCTACACCGACACCGGGCTTGAATACACTTATGACGACGGCGCGCGGCTCAGGAAATACACGCTGTGCTTTCCTTTCATGATCCACGACAAGAAAACCGTGACGCCGGAAGGCATGATCGCCGAAGCGCACGGCAAGGGCGTTGAAGGCGGCACCTGGTCGGAAAGCGGCGACTCCAAACCGGGCGATGCCACCATTCTCAGCTTCATCGCCACACCGATCGATGCCAAGCGCACGCGCCTGTTCTGCTTCATCGCCCGCAATCATTCTCTGGACAGGACCGATGCGCAAATCGGCGCCGGCTTCGATGAAATCATGGAACAGGACCGGCGTGTGGTCGAAACACAAAGGCCGGAGGAAATCCCGCCGCATATTCGCGACGAGCTGCATTTGCGCGTGCCCGATGCTGCCTCGATCGCTTACCGCAAGCTATTGTCGGGCGTTGAGCGTTCGCAACTGGTACGCGCGATGGAAGCCGGCGCGTGAGCCCGGAACCGGGCTCACGCGTCCTGGTTTGCTGCCAGGTGCTTGCAGCCTAGTCCCTGGTCGTTCCGATCAGGTCGATCTCGACCAGCGTGCCTGGAACCAGAAGTCCGGTTGTGCCGATCGTGGTGCGCGGCGGTGGGGTCTTGAAGTATTCTCGCCAGACTTCATCAAAACCGTTGAAATCATTGAGATCCATCAGGAACACCTGAGCCTTGATCACGTGATCGAGCGACGATCCGGCGGCCTTGAAGGTGGTTTGCAGATTCTCAAGGATGTAGCGGGTCTGAAGCTTGATGTCGGAGCCGTAATAGGGGAACAGCGGATTGACCTGCGCTTCAGGTGCCACGCCGTGCTTCCAGTCGGTGGCAAGCTGTCCGGCGGCAAACACCAGCCCCGCGGCCTGAAACGCCTCGGTGTAATTGGCAAGCGGCTGCGGGATCGACGAGGTGATGGCCTTGCGCTCGGTTCCGGACTTGACGCCGATCAGGTCGATCTCGATCAGTGTGTCTTTCACCAGAAGCCCGGTGGTGCCCACGGTGGTGCGCGGCGGCGGGGTTTTGAAATACTCCTTCCACACCTCGTCGAACCCGGCGAAATCATCAAGGTCCATCAGGAATATCTGGGCCTTGACCACATCGTCGAGTGATGAGCCGGCGGCCTTGAAGGTGGTCTTCAGGTTCTCCAGCACATAGCGGGTCTGAAGCTTGATGTCGGAGCCGTAATAGGGAAACTCATCGCTCTTGCGCGCCTCCGGCGCCACTCCCGATTTGAAGTCGCTCGGCAACTGGCCAGCGGCGAAGACCCAGGGACCTACCGTGAACGCCTCGGCGTAACTGGCAAGCGGCTGCGGGATCGACGAGGTGATGGCCTTGCGCCCGGTTCCGGACTGGACGCCGATCAGATCGATCTCGATCAGTGTGTCTTTCACCAGAAGCCCGGTGGTGCCCACGGTGGTGCGCGGCGGCGGGGTTTTGAAATACTCCTTCCACACCTCGTCGAACCCGGCGAAATCATCGAGGTCCATCAGGAACACCTGGGCCTTGACCACATCGTCGAGTGATGAGCCGGCGGCCTTGAAGGTGGTCTTCAGGTTCTCCAGCACATAGCGGGTCTGAAGCTTGATGTCGGAGCCGTAATAGGGAAACTCATCGCCCTTGCGCGCCTCCGGCGCCACTCCCGATTTGAAGTCGCTCGGCAACTGGCCGGCGGCGAATACCCAGGGACCAACCTTGAACGCCTCGGTGTAATTGGCAAGCGGCTGCGGCACCGAAGACGTTACTCCTTCGATCTTCATTTCTCACCTCCTTCAATTCTGTTCCAATTTTGCGGCTTGAGAATGGGTCAAGCCTAGGACAGAACGGGGTGAAATGCCACGCCAGCCAATATCCGATGTCATCATGGAGGCGATGCAGGTTCCCTCTCACCCGGTCAAAAGCGAGTCTAAACTGATGGCCGGCGGCGATCACGCCACAATTTGCAATAAACGTGGAACGCCAGATCGCGGGGCTTCTTGCGCCAGCATCTGAGTGGATCGGTGCCATCATGCATCAGGCAGATATTGCACGACACACAATCAACCATTCCCCGCCGCCCGGCGGTGATCCGGCGCGCAATATCGGGCTCGCGAATGAATGGCCGCGCCATGGCGAGGAAATCCGCATCGGCCGCTTTCGAGCAC
>CBDBEU010000003.1:327500-826527 GCA_965204565.1 Hyphomicrobiales bacterium | reverse complement strand
GGCGGGATTATCCTGGATTAAGCGGGAAGAGGTGAAATTCGTCGTGAAAACAGGTCTTTAACCTGGAGAAAACGGGTGCCGCGGGACCGGACCTTTTGACATCTGGTTTGAGAATTTGACGGAAAAATCGGTGTCGAAGGCAAAATCGGCAACGACCTTCAAAGACCCTTCAAACCGGCTGTGAAGGGTCTTTGGTCGCGGCCCGAAAATGCCGGAAATCCAGGACTTTGAGGATTTGAAGGCGGTCGTGAAAACGGCGGAACCGGCGGTGTGATATTGCGGGAAAATCCAATTTGAGGTGGACCATTTTGGTTGACCTCGGAAGACAACCGGAAAAAACAAACGAACACATACAGATAAAGCAAAGCCGCGGATGAAATACCGATTTTGAGGTAGACCACGCAAATGAAGTCTGATGTTCTCAGTTGACCGATCACCCTGCCTCTTTTCGTTTCGTCGGATTTGTCGGAAGAGCAGAGTCAAATTGCGCGTTCTCGATAACTATGCCTCGTTCGGTTCTGGGTCGATATCGTCACCTGCGATACTTTCCGTGGTCTGCGCTTGGTGGACCTCTTCGTCTGGTTTTTCCCATGTCTTGACCACTTGCGTCCAGTTTGGCGGAGCGCCTTTGCAGCCAAGCCATGTGTGCCAGAAACTCGGATCATCCGAACGCGGGCGCTGCGGCTTTTGCAGGTCGCGGATGCGAACGAGAACGGGTATGGGGGCTGCCCGGCCAAGAAGGATTGCCTGCTGCGAAGGAAGCATGGGAAGCTCGTCGAGAAGCCCGCCCAAAGCGTCGGGAACAAGACGGCGGACAAGATTCTGATCGACATCGTTGACGATGCGGTGGAGCAGGAACGAGTTACACTGCGCCAAGACTGTCGGCGAGAGTTCGGACGGGCGTTGCGATGCCAGAACCAGCCCAAGACCGAATTTCCGCCCTTCCCTTGCTATTCGCTCAAAGGTCTGGCGGCATAGATCAGCGGCCTGTTCGCTCGCACCGATATCGGCATTCCTGCGCACGAAGCTGTGCGCTTCCTCCAGCACGAGCACAGTCGGAAGGGCTTCGTTTGTTTCCTTGATATAGCGTTGCAGTGCCTCGAATATCAGTCGCGAAATCACGGCAACGGCAATATGTACAACATCCGATGGCACGAGTGAGAGATCAAGAATAGCAAGCGGTTCGGGAGCGCCTTCACCGGGACCAAGCAGGCCTGGCAGCCACTCGCTGAACGAAGCTGCACCTTCGGTATCGATGACCGGACGGAGCCCGGCATCACCAAGCATGACCTGTACGCGGTTGATAAGCGGTTCGACGTTATTAACCGCCTGCCCGCCCGTTTCCATAGCAACATTACGGATACAGTCAGGAAGTGCCACGACATCAAACCGCACCGGTGCATCTTCGCTGATCTCGCCGTGAGTTGCGGCGATTGGAAAGGCTTCGGTGATCGTGCGGAGTGCCTTTAGAACAGCTTGAAGGTCATCAGACTGGAAATTGTCGTATCCGGTCTTCTTGCTCCAATGGCGCTTGGTACGCACCTGCTCGATCGGATCGCGTATTGCCGCAATCGCGGTCACGAGATCGGCTGTCTCATTGCCGCAGGTGGCAAGCTCTTTCTCGTCGCATTTACTCATTTCAATCAGGCTCTCTAGCAGTGACCCGAAGTCTTTGTTTTGCGGAAAGCCGGTAACGCTTTGAGGCAGGTCCGCATAGTTCTGCTCAATCCGCCGGACATGATTGATATAGCGCCTGATCGCCTGTGCTTTTTTCGTCAAGGCGGTCGAACCTGCATTGCGCAACCGCCGCAGTGCTCCGAGCAATACGGGGCGCTGAACTCCGGGTTGCGCGGACGTGAAAGCCGCCCACTCCTGTCCATTCCAAAGCCAGCCCGGCACTGTGAGTGGAATCGCGCCGTCACTACCGCCAACCGAAAAGCGCCTGACCGGCAATGCGCCATCCTCAAAGGCCTGTGAATACTCGCCGTTGGGGTCTAGAATGATGAACCTGGCATTGGTCGGCTGGGCTTTTTCACCTTTCTGCGTCGCCGCTTTCGAGGCCTCCGCCGCACTTTCAAGCGACCAGCGAACAACACCGGCAACGGAGCAGGACTTCCCGCTGCCGGTGTTGCCAAGGACGGCAAGATGCCGGCCAAACAGCTTGTCCGGGTGTACCCATACACGAGCGTTGTCGGCAAAGGGAGCAGAGCCAATCCGGATCAAGCGGTCGTCGGTTTTGGCTTCGACGATGGAACGAAGTTGCATTGCCGTTGGAAGGAGAACCGGATCGCCAACCGAAGGCAGCACCGGGATGCCGCGTTCCAGTGCATAGCGTGGCTGGCCGTCGCCGTCATTTCCCTCAAGCAGCAGTGTGCCGAACGGAATGGCCAAAATAGTCCGGGCAGGATATGGAAGGTCCACAAGGGCATCGTCGTGCTTTCCGGGAGCCGGTTTAGCACGAACGATGCAGATTTCCTTGATTACCGCAACGACCGCGCCGATCTCGTTCGGTATCAGTACATAGGCATTGACGCGCGGAAAACCGGTAGGCGTGCCGGTATTCAACGCGGTCGCCTGTGGAGTTTCATTGAAAAGCGCGATGCACAACTCTTCGGCGGTGACGGCATCAACCCGGCCGACTGAAAGCGTGCCGATGCGTTCGACGATCGTGGTCATAACACATCGCCATCTTCACCCGGCTCTTTGCCTTTGGTCTTGCCGCGCCGCTCCATAAGCTCGCTCATGCGGATCGTGAGCGGATCGATGGCCGGTTTGGGCAGATATTTTTCAACCAGATTCCGAATATTGCCGAAGTGCTTGCCGATCAGCAGTGTGAGCTGTTGCCGCCTGCCAACACGGGAAACGAAAGATGCAATTGGTTCGTGAGGCTTCTCGCCCCACGCCAATATCACAAGGTGCGTGGACGGAATAGTGAGCATGTCCGCAATGACTCTGTTGATATGGTCATCGCCAAAGCCATAGCCATAGGTGACGAGTACGTTATTCGGCTGGCAGATCGAGGATGAGAAATCACGAAACAGGTCGGCATAGGGGTAGGCCGCGGTTTCAACGTCCTTGACCGCGTTGGGGTAGATCATGACGGAATTGCGTGGGCTATCAGGCACCGCAGGATGCCCAATATCTGCCCCAAACGGCAGGCCCGTGCGGTACAAGCGCGGCTTGTCGTACCGCCAGTCGAGTGAGCCGTGAAGCTTTGTAAGATGCACTACGCCTTCTAGGTGGCGTGGCTCTCCCCTGATTCCGGGCGGTGTGTAGTGCATGTCGACATGCAGACGCGATGATCTGAATTCCGGCTCAATCGCCCCGGTGAACCGGTCTATGATGCGAAGACCGGCAAAATCGCAGCCGCGCTCAACAAGACGATCGTAGTTGGTCGTGAAAATATGGAGCCGCTCCCTGGAAGCGACCCTGCTGGCAAAACTCATCAGAAACGAAACAAGGATTTCCCTCGCGAGCGGCTCGCCCGCGGGGGGCTCGTTATCGATGCCGTTGCTGATGCTTTTCTCCGTGGCGAGTACGCCCTTGATAAACCCGCAGAGTATTTGGTCGACCGCCGTCTCCCAAATGGCTGCGTCCGCTTGTCCGAGAATCTGCAAGCCGCCTAAAAGCGAGAGCGCTGCCGAAAGCTCGTCCTCGATGTTGGCGCTGTCCCTTCCCATGGCCTCCGCCAGCTCTTTGGCACGGGCAGCCACCTTCTCTTCGTTCGGCAAACCGCCAAAACCGGAACCGGCCATGCTCGTCGGCACGCCGCCTGCATGATTGGCTATGCCTGTCGTGAAACCGTTTCCGAGCAGAAGGGAAAGATGCTCGGCCTGAAATACCGCAGACAGCCAGGGCTCGATCCGGTTACGCCATGAAACGGCTTTAACGGCAGAATCATCGGGGGTTTCTATCTCGCCGCGGATATAAACGATGTGATCGTGGTCCCACTGCATTCAACAAGCCTCAAGCTGTCCAAAACTTACGCATGACGTTGTCAACTAACGTTGGTCATCCCATAATTTGCTGGCCAACGGTCCGCCGCTCCAGAACACCCGGCCGTGAACGATGATCTTGTCGTCGCGTTCGGCGGCGGGGACGGTTTCGGCCCGGTAGGCGCGGTTGTCGGAGGAGATCGTCAGGTCGCCGTCGAGCATGATCTGCAGGCGCTTGACCATGATCATGCCGGCGACGGCGACGACGAAGACGCCGCCGGCGGCGACATTTTCGCCATCGACACCCATCTCGACCATGAGCAGGTCGCCGTGGCGGACGGTCGGCTCCATGGAATCGCCGCGCGCCTCGATGATGACGACGCGGGCGGCGCTCGATACATAGCGGCCTAGCCATGCTCGCGAAACGGTCAGATGGTCGGCGACCTCCTGACTGTCGGCGAAGGCGCCGTGACCGGCGGACGCCTGGATGTTGTAGCGCGGGAGCGAAACGTGAGCCTGAGTGTCATTCGTCGAATCCTTGGCGAATCCGAGAACAGCATGATGGTAAAGATCGCCGTAATCTCTGTCCTCACTTTCGCCAATAAGCCATGCCACAGAGACACCAGCGGCTTCAGCCATTGATAGCGCCGCGTCGATTCTTGGAAGCGATCCCTTTTGATATTGCTGAAGCGTCGAGCCGGAAATTCCTAAGCGACGGGCAAACTCGGCGCTTTTAATATCCTCCTGTAGTTCGGTAAGCCGTTGGTGAAATTTCGTTTTCATCGGATCGCCGTAATTACATAAATTATCACGTGATTACGTTGACAAGATCATGTAATTCCGTATCCTCTGCGCAATCGCAGAAGATGATGGACCAAATCATGATCAAGGACAATCCCGACCCTCGAATCGCGGAGCAGGCCGCGATCAAGGCGAGGCTGTTGGAAGCGGGGCTGCCGCTGGCGGAGATCGACCGGCGTTTCGGCCTGCCCTCCGGCACGGCGCGCAACACGTTGCGCGAACCTCATCCGCGCGGCGAGCGCGCCATCGCTGCCGCTCTCGGATCACGACCACATCTGCTGTGGCCGACGCGCTATCGGCCGAACGGCCAACGGCGGAAGCCGCAGAACTGGACGCCGACCCCGACGATGGCGGAACGCCGGGCGGTGCGGACATGAGGGCGCTGGACGTTCGGATCGACAATACGCGCGGCTGGCCGGCGACGATCATCATCTCCGACGACGGCCAGGATACGGTCTTCATTTCAGACGCCGATCTGGCGGCAACGCTCGGCTTTCAGCTTGTCAGCCTTTCGCGAACTCTACGTCAGATGAACCGGTCGGAGGAGCCCGAAGCGGAGGCGCGGAGATGAGCGCCTGGATCGCGCTGGCGGCGCGGCTGATCGCAGCGCTGGTCCGGGCCGGCGGAGGTGCAGCCTGATGACCGAAATCAAATCCATCGCGATCGCCGATATTCACGTGCCGCCGCGGCTGCGCGAGGTCGAGGAAGATCATGCGCGGGCGATCCAGGCGTCGATCGTCGAGCACGGATTGCTGAACCCGGTGACCGTGCGCAGGACGCCTGCGAAGGGGAAGGGCATGACGCCCTACACGCTGGTCGCCGGCGCGCACCGGCTGCGGGCGGTCGAACTGCTGGGCGAGACGGAGATCGACGCGGTCGTCGTCGCGGCCGACGGCGACGAGGCGGTGCTGATCGAGATTGTCGAAAATCTGTTTCGCAACGATCTGTCGGTGATGGACCGGGCGCAATTCGTCGCGACCTATCGCGAAGTGTGGGAGCGGAAATACGGCGAGATCAAGCGCGGGAACCCCAATTGGTGCAACTTGCACCAATTGCCGAAAAACAACGACTTAGCCGGTTCCGGCGGCGAAAAGACGAATCCGGTGCAATTGCTGGCGGACGAGGCGGCGGCGTTCGCAGCGACCGGCGACATCAGGCTCGCCTTCGACGCGGCAGCATTACGGCCCAAGGTCAAACTGACGCTGCAACAGGAGATTTTCGGCCGGCTGCTCTCGACCTGGGGGCGGGCGAACGCCGAGACAAAAGCGGATTTTCTCCGAGTCATCGGCGCGGCGATCGTCGGCGCGAAGGGAGCGGCAGATGCGGACTGACGCCGGACCTTGCGGACGATGCGCCGATTTGCGGGCGGAAGTCGAGGAACTGCACGAGACCATCCGGCAGATACGGGAGGCGGTGGCACCGGCCTGGGTGACCATGTTCCCGCTGGGCGTCTATCTGACCCCCGCCGAGCAGACCGTGTTCCGCTGCCTCGTCGGGCAGGAGGTGGCGACAAAAGAGGGTCTCTATCTGGCGTTGACCTCCGACCGTCCGGAACCGTGGCCGGAGCCGCCAATCATCGATGCCCACATCTGCAATCTGCGCAAGAAACTCAGGCCGCGCGGCGTCCGCATCGAAAATGTCCGGGGCGTCGGCTACCGGCTGATCGACCGGCATCGGTTCCGCCCGGAAAAGGCGGTGTCGGCATGAGCGCGGACGGGCTGGCGCTGTGTGTGACCGAGCGCGCGGATTGCGCGCGGATCGCGATCATCCTCCGCCATGCCGGCGGAAAGGTTTTCTACGACCTCCATCCGGACCGGGCGGAGAATCTCGCCGAGAGGCTGCTCGATCTGGTGGAGCGGATGCGCGGGCTGAATGGGGACACGATCGGCAGGACGGAGGAGTAACCGATGGCGGTCTCGATCCAGACGCAAATCGGCGAAGCCAACCGTGAAATCCGAATGCGCCGCGAGGTCTACCCGCGCCAGGTGGGTGCGCGAAAGATGCGGCAGGCGGAAGCCGATCTGCTGATCGGCTATATGGAGGCGATCCGGGACACGCTGGTTTTCGTCAGAAACCACCAGGCGGCGATTCGCGCGCTGGTTCGAAAAGATGGCGGCGCGGCATGAAGCGGTTTTTCACACTCGCCGAAATTCTTGACGCGCGGTTGCCGGACCTGCCCGGCAGCCTGTCGAGCCTGAAGCGGGTGTCGCGCGGCTGGCGAGGTGACGAGACAAAGTTCCGCAAGGCGGACGGTCGCGACGGCGGCGGGGGTTATGAGTATCACTTTTCGGTTCTGCCGCCTTCGGCGCAGGCGCGATTGATGGCGGCCCATGCCGCGCCGGCCGATGATGACCGGGACGCGCGTTGCGATGAGCGCAAGGCGCTGTGGGCGCGTTACGAGGCGCTGTCGAAGACGCAAAAACAGGTTTGTGAAACCCGTTTAAGGATCGTCGAGGCTGTCGAGGCGCTGCTTGCCTCCGGCCATGGCGGGACCGACTCCGTGCAATTGTGCGCCGAGCGGTACTGCGTCAGCGCGGGGAGCGTCCGACGTTGGCGGTCGCGGATCAAGGGGGCAGGCCGGGAAGACCGGCTGGCCGCGCTGGCTCCCGGTTACAGGCCGACGGCGCAAACCGCCGACTGCCACCCGGATGCCTGGGCGGTGCTGACCGCCGATTATCTGCGGCCGGAGAAACCGGCTTTCTCGGCGTGCTATCGCCGGATGGCGGTCGCAGCAAAGGAACGCGGCTGGGCGCCGGTTCCGAGTGAGCGGGCGCTGCGGCGGCGTGTGGATCGTGAAGTGCCGTCAGCCGTCCAGGTACTCGCCCGAGACGGCAAGGACAAGGCCAGGCGGCTTTATCCGGCGCAACGCCGGACACGAAGCCATCTGCACGCCATGCAGGCTGTCAACATGGACGGTCACAAGTTCGACGTGTTCGTTTCCATGCCGGACGGTCGCGTGACGCGCGTTCATCTGCTGGCGATACAGGACCTCTATTCGGGCAGGATCGTCGGCTGGCGGCTTTCCGACAGCGAGAACAGGGAAACCGTTCGCCTGGTCATCGGCGACATGGTCGAGCGGTTCGGCATTCCCGAACGCATCGTTCTCGACAACGGACGCGCCTTTGCCTCGAAATGGATTTCCGGCGGGACGCCGACGCGGTTCCGGTTCAAGGTCCGGGACGAGGATCCGCAAGGTCTGCTGACGATGCTCGGCATTGAGATCGTCTGGACCACACCTTATTCCGGCCAGTCCAAGCCGATCGAGCGGGCTTTTCGCGATCTGGCGGAGGGGATCGCGAAACACCCGTTCTGCGCCGGCGCCTATACCGGCAACAAGCCGGACGCGAAGCCGGACAATTATGGCTCGAAGGCAATCCCGTTCGAAGCCTTTCACGCACATGTCGCCAGGGGCATCGCCGAGCACAACGCCCGGCCGGGCAGGAACACGGAAGTCTGCGCCGGTCGCAGTTTCGACCAGGCGTTTGAGGCGAGCATGGCCGATCCGGCGACGCTGGTGAAATGGCCGACCGAGGCGCAGCGATCGCTGTGGCTGCTGGCAGCCGAGCAGGTCAGGGCGCAGAAGGGCTCAGGTGCAATCCATCTGTTCGGCAACCGTTATTGGGCGCATCCGCTGAACGGCTTCATGGGCAGGAAAGTGACCGTCCGGTTCGACCCGGACAATCTGACCCGTGATCTCAAGGTCTACGACCTGAGCGACAAGTTCATATGCGACGCACCGTGCATAGCCGATGCCGGGTTCTTCGATGTAGACGCCGCGCGCCGGGATGCCCGGCTGAAATCCGCGCACCGCAAGGCCGTACAGGAGCAACAACGGCTGCATGTGCGGATGTCGGTCGATCAGCTCGCCGAAATCTACGGCGGCGGAAAACCGGCTCCCGAAACCAAACCCGCAAATTCGCCGAAAGTGGTTCGTCTGGCGACACAGCCCGCCCAGCCGGCAGCTTCGGTCTGGGGCGAGGAAGCGGAAGAATTTTTCGCAAAAGCCATGGCGCGCGTGGCCGACGGCGACATCATCGATTTCCCCGATGCCGGGGAGAGCGAGCCGACAGGTATCGGGTACGGCTCGAAAAAAAGCGGCGAACACGAGGTCCGCCGCAAGGTCAGGAGCCGGAAAACGGCTCGCTAATGCAAGGGGCCTGATATCATGAAGGATGCGGTAAACACAAGCTGGCAGCAACCGAAGGAACCGCCGGCCATCGACGAGGCCAAGGGACGCGGCGCTGCCGACGTTGAAGCGTGGTGGCGGTTGAACGCCAATGTCACGGAACTGGCGATCGCCAGGGACTGGAGCAAATCGGAAGTCGCGCGGCGGATCGGCATGCCGTCCGGCACGTTTTCGCAATGGCAATCGGGCAAATATTCCGGCCGGCTCGATACGCAGAACCTGCTGGTCGGCAACTGGCTGGAATCAACCGACGAAGAAGAAGCGCTTGCCGCAACCATTCCCGTTTCGCCCGGCTTCGTGCTGACCAGATCGGCCAGCAAGGTCATGGACTCGCTGACCTTCGCGCGGATGGCGCCCGGCCTTGTGATCATCACCTACGGCGCCGGCATGGGAAAGACGACTACCTGCGAGCATTTCTGCAAGACGTGGCCGCATTCCCACATGTTCACGATCTCCCCGCACACGAAGACGGTGCACGGGATGCTGATCGAGCTGGCGGCCGAACTCGGCATCGTGCAGCACAATACGGCAAAACTGTCCCGCGTTATCCGGGAGAGATTGCGGCGGGTCGGTTCCGGTACTCTGCTGATCGTCGACGAGGCGCAAAACCTGAAAGACGACGCGGTCAACCAGCTCCGTCAGCTCGTCGACCTCGCCGGGTGCGGCGTCGCTCTTGTCGGTAACAGCGAGCTTTACGGCCGGTTCTACAAATCCGGCGACGGCCCGTCCTATGCACAGATTCAGCGCCGGGTCAGCATGCGCGTCAACCGGGAGAATCCGTTCCGGGAAGACATTGACGCCATGATCGATGCCTGGGGCGTCGACGATCCGGACTGCCGCAAGGTGCTGACCGGGATCGGCATGAAAGCCGGCGCGCTTGGCCAGATCGACGTCACGTTGAAGATGGCGCACATGCTGGCGGCAGGATCGGGCCGGCCACTCTCCGCCGACCTGATCCGGCTGGCATGGTCGAACCGCGACATGGGAACGGGACGATGAGCGCCCATTTTCTTTCCGAGGGACTGCGCCGGCTCAAATGCGATTTCGGCCGGTTTGCGGAGGATGACGCTCTGGCCGGTCATGTCGCGGCAGATATCCAGGGCCGGATCGATCACTACATCAGGCTTGCCTTCTCCATGGAGCTGGAACTCGCGGTATTCCGGCTGATCGAGCGTGACAGGGCTGCACGGACGGAAGCCAAGCAACAGGCGGCCGATTTCATGGCGTCGACGATCCTGTCGGCCAAAGACAATGTCGTGCGCCCGAAATTCGGAGAGCGGCGGTGATGGGCGTGACCGTGAACCTGATCGTCGATTTCGTCGCCGACCGGCGCGACGTGCCCGTGCAGGAAATTCTCTCGAACCGGCGCAACGCACAATCCACGGCCGCACGCCACGAGGCCTGTTTTCTGGCCCAGCGCCTGACCCCGCACAGCCTGCCCGATATCGGTCGGTTTCTCGGAGGGCGCGACCACACGACGGTCCGGTATGCCATTAACAAGATTGCAAACAAGGTGCTGGCCGATCCGGTCTACGCGCAACAGATCGCCGCAATGTCGGACGGCATAAAACACGCTGCCTCCCGGTTTGACAGGGTCGGGCTGTCGCCGCCCGACAACATCGATCCCGTCGCCGCCGCCCGCAAGGTAATGGCGAGCGGCCACATGTCGATGACCGTCAGCGCCGACGAGGTCCGCGCGATGGCGATGGCGGTGCTTATCCGACCGGCAAGGATCGATGAAGCATCGAAACTGCGCCGGCTGATGCCTGCCGTGCGCGACGTGGTCGCCGCGGCTGCCGAACGCGACAACGCTCAATACACCACCGGCGAACGGGCTGCCGGCCGCGAATTGCGGAAATCCCTGGCCGGCCTGCGCGCCGCGATCGCCGAATTCGAAGCCCCTGAAAGAGGAACCGCGACATGACCGAAGTACATTCCGCTGCAATGGAAAACCATGATGAGGCGGGCATCGTCACCGTCGCCGACAAGGACTACATGAGCGACGCCAAGGGCAGCCTGGTGCCGATCGAAAGCATCAAACCGGCCGACAGGCTCGAGGACGAGATGGTGCGCAAGATCATGGGTTTCGCGCGCGACCTGTCCCGGCAAATCGCCCGTTTCAGAGGTCACACATTCACCGATCTGGGCGAGTTCGACGCGCTGCTGGCGCAGGAATACGGCGCGGCGCGCGGCGGCAGGAAGGGCAACCGGACCTACCAGACCTTCAACGGCTGCATGAAGGTCCAGGTGCAGGTGGCGGATTTCATCGATTTCGGGCCGCAGCTTCAACAGGCCAAGACGCTGATCGACGAGTGCCTCAACGAATGGTCGGCGGATGCGCGGCCGGAAATCCGGGCGGTGGTGACGCGGGCGTTCAACACCGACAAGGAGGGCAAGATCAATCAATCGGAGATCTTCATGCTGCTGCGGCTCGACATCGAGGACGAGCGCTGGCAGCGGGCGATGACGGCGATCCGAGACGCCATGCGGATCACCGGCTCGAAACAATATCTGCGTTTCTACGAGCGCGTCCGGCCGCAGGACCCGTGGCGGGCGGTAACGATCGATCTGGCGAAGGCGGGCGCGTGATGAAAAACAAGCTGATCGACCTCAACGATCACCTTTTCGCGCAGATTGAGCGTCTGTCCGACGAGGGGCTGTCGGCGGAGGACATCGAGCGCGAGGCCAGGCGGGGCGGGGCCATCGTGCAGGTGGCCGACGCGATCATCGATAATGCGAAAACGACACTGGCCGCCTGCAAGCTGGTCGCCGACCATGGCGACCGGATCAAGCCGCACCTGCCGATGATCGGGGAGAGGAAACCATGAAAGGACGCAGGATCGAATGGACCGCCGACGAACTGGCCTGGATCGAGGCCAATCGGCAACTGGCGCGACAGGAGATTTACACCGGTTTCTGCAAGCGGTTCGGACGGACCGACGTGTCGCCGGGCGCGCTGGCCGGGCTGTGCCGGCGCCGGGGCTGGCTGACCGGGCGGACAGGCCGTTTCCCCAAGGGCCATTCGCCGGCCAACAAGGGCAAGAAGATGCCGTTCAACACCAACAGCGCGGCCCACCGTTTCAAACCGGGCAATCGGTCGGGCATGGCGAATCGGCTGTACAAGCCGGTCGGCACGGAGCGGGTGACACAGGAGGGCTATGTCGAGCGCAAGATTCATGACGGGCTGCCGCTGCAATCGCGCTGGCGCGCCGTCCATCTGATCGAGTGGGAAAAGGCGAACGGCAAGCTGCCGGAAGGCATGTGCCTGAAATGTCTGGACGGGAACCGCGCCAACATCGCCGCGTCGAACTGGACCGCGATTCCGAGGGCGCTGCTGCCGCGTTTGTGCGGCAAATCCGGTCGGGATTTCGATCATGCCGCGCCGGAGGTCAAGCCGGCGATCATGGCCGTCGCGCGACTGGAGCACGCGACGCGCGAGGCGCGCAAGGGGGCGTCATGACCGCGCTGCGCGCCATTCATGCCGGCTGCCGGTTGCTCGACTACGACGAGGACATGCGCCGGGATCTGTACCGGACGATCACCGGCAAAAGCTCTGCCGCCGCCATGAGCGAGGGCGAGCGCGCGGCGGTGGTCGCCGAGTTGCGCCGACGGGGTTTCAGACCGGCTTCGAAAGGCTCCCGAAAGCCGCTCGAGGGGCCGTATGCGAAAAAATTGCAGGCGCTGTGGATCGCCGGCTGGAATCTCGGCCTGATCCGCAACCGCGACGACCGGGCGCTGCTGGCCTTCGTGCGGCGGCAGACCGGCGTCGATCACACAAGGTTTCTTCACCATCAACAGGACGCCGCCATGGCGATCGAGGCGCTGAAAGCCTGGCTGGCGCGCGATGGCGGTGTTGGCTGGTCGGTGGACCGGCATGCGCAGGAATGGACGCAGCGCAAAGGTTACCGCATCGCGGTCGCGCAGTTTTCGAAAGTCGACCATGCAATGCCGGGCGAATTCCTGGGACTGTCGCACTGGATGATCCGGGCCGGTTTTCCGCCGGCCGACAGGATCGGCGACGAAGCCGGCTGGATACCGGTGATGAACGCGCTCGGCGAACGGATCAGGCGGGTCGGATGATCCGCTATCCGTTACCTGACGCGGGCGGTATCGAGCAATGATCATCCGTCTTCCGCCGGGCTTGCGGGATATTGCCGATGTCATCGGCCTGGATGCGGCGTTGAAGCTCGCCCAGGCCAAAGGCGGTCAACGCATTGCCGTGCCCGGCAGGATCTGTGACGGTCATTGGCTGATCGAAGTCATGGGGCGCGAGAAGGCCGAAGAACTCAGCCGGTATCTCACGGACGGCAACCGGATACACCTTGATGTGCCTTTCGGGCCGACGCATTCAGGGGCCCGCCGCAATGCGCTCACCTATCAGATGCTTGACAACGGCGCGAGCGCGAATGAGGTTGCGGCTGCAACAGGTGTCACGCGCCGAACCGTATTTCGCCAGAAGGCAAAGAGGGATGGCTCAGCGCTTCCACGTGAAGACGACGACACTGGCGATCGGCAACCCAAACTGTTCCCGGAATGATGGTGGTGACGGACTGTCACCACCAATCGCGAATATACAAACGACTAGCCTGCCGCCGATTTCGTTTTGGAAAAGGCGGCGACTTTCATGCAGGTCATGGCGCAACTTGAAGCCGGAGGCGGCAAGGCCGGATCGGGCGATGCCATCGGGAAGGCGGCAAGTACCATCGGCTGCGAGGCGGCGGTGTTGCAGGCGATCGTCAATGTCGAGAGCGGTGGCGATCCGTATGATGCCAGGGGCCGGCTGGTCATCCTGCCGGAAAAACACATTTTCTGGCGGCAGCTGCCGGGGAAACTTCGCAACAAGGCCCGCGCGCTGGGTCTGGCGAGGCCGGGATGGTCGCGGAAGAACTATGAAGGCCTCGGCCGCAAGGGCTCGGATGCGCGCTGGACACGGTTGCGGCGAATGGCGGAACTGCATGAGACCGCTGCGCTCGCCAGCACATCATGGGGTAAGGCGCAGATCATGGGCTTTAACGGCAAGCTCTGCGGCTGGCCCGATGTGACATCGTTCGTCCTGGCATTGGCCGAGACCGAGGACAACCAGGACGAGGCGTTCATAGGCTTTCTGCGCGGCGCCGGGCTTGAGCAGGATCTTCGCGAAAGGGACTTCAGAGCCATCGCCCGGCGCTACAACGGTTCCGGTCAGGTCGCCCGATATGCCGGGATGATGGAGCGCGAGTACGAGCGCCTTGCCGAAAAGAATGCCAGGATCAGATCGAGGATGCGGTCCGGCGCGCTCCGTCTCGGCTCGGAGGGCTACAAGGTTCGCGCATTGCAGGAACGGCTTTGCTCGCTTGGATATCATACCGGCGTTGACGGCGATTTCGGACCGGCCACGAGGCGCGCCGTGGTCTCCTTCCAGATCGATTGCGGTTTGAAAGGCGACGGCATTGCCGGGCCAAAGACGGAAGCGGCGCTGGAACGCGCGGCGCCGATCATGCAGCAGGGCAATGACGGTCGGCAGAATGCTACCGTCAAGGAGTTGAAGGAACGCTCCTCGACCGCGCGCAAGGCTGACAAGCTGAAGAAGATGGCGGCCGGCGTCGGCGGTGCGACGGTCGTCGCCGAGGTGTCGAACGCCGTATCCGAAATGCAGGGTGCGAGTGGAATTCTTCGCCTCATTCCGGATTATGCATACGGGATACAGAACCTCATTTCACCTTTGACTGATTTTATCGGCGCGCATCCGTGGATTTGCCTGGCAATCGGCGCGGGCGTCGTCTGGTATTTATCGGACGGCATTCTCAAGCGCCGCATGCACGACTTCAGGAACTGGAGGCACATCGGATGAGTGCGGTCTTCGCCTTTGTGCTGCGTTTCCTTGGTGGGTCTGTGTTGTCCAAAGTCATGGACCATCTCAAACTGCGCATGCAGGCTGAGACTGAACAGGAGCGCATGCGCACCGAGATCACGATTGAGGAAATCCGGGGGGAGATCGCGGCCCGGCAAGCTGCCAGAGAAATTGTCGTCGCCGAGCAGGGCTGGTGGGTGACCGCCATGATCCGCCCCGCCTTTGCATGGCCGCTCATCGTCTGGTGGGCGGCTGTCATCGCCGACAGCCTGTTTCACTTCAACTGGAACGTCGCCGCCCTGCCGGCGCCGCTGGACGAATGGTCGGGCTGGATCGTGGCAGCTTACTTCATGACCAGGCCATTCGAGAAGATCGGCCGTCGTGGCGCTGTGTCAAGGTGGGGGAAAGCGCGATGAACGATCCCGAAACCATCAAGGCGTGGCTCGGCATCGTGGCGGTCGCCATCTCGCTTGGAACGCTCGTCTATTCATGGGTCATTTCGAGATCGCGGGTGAATACGGAACATCTGAAGCTGGTCGACGAGAAGCTCGGCGAGCACGGGTCGCGACTGCAGGACATCGAGACGACGCTGAAACACATGCCGGCAAAGGACGATGTCAACGACCTGAAGCTCGCGATAGCCGAGTTGCGCGGATCGGTCGGCCGGCTCGATGAAAACCTGACCGGCGTGAACCGCGCGGTGCGCCGCATGGAAGATTATCTGGTAAAGGAGAAGTCGAAGTGAGCTACGACGAGCACGTCGCCGAAGACGCCCGCCTCGCCATCTGCAGGGAGCTTCTCGCCCAGACCGACTGCCGGCTGAATGAAAGCGTGTTGACCGCCATGCTGGATGCGTTCGGCTTCCGCAAATCGCGCGATTGGGTGCGCACACAGATTCGCAAGCTGGACGAACTCGGCGCGGTCAAAGCGACCGAAGCCGGTTCGGTGCTGATCGCGGAACTGACTCGTGCCGGCGCCGACCACGTCGAAAAACGCTCCGTGATCGAAGGCATCAAGCGCCCTTCGCCGGAAGCGTGAACCGTGGCCGGGCACAAGGGCCGTGGACGCCTGTCTGCAATCGACCTGCTTCCCGAGGAAGTCGAACCGGACGTCGTCTGGGTCGTGGCGGAGCTTCAAAAAGGCGACCGCCTGCAAAAGGATATTCTTGAGGAGTTCAATTCCAGGCTTGCCGATCGCGGCGTCGGCTCAATCAGCAAATCGGCCTTCAACCGTTTTTCTGTCCGCAAGGCGATGGCGTTCCGGCGCATGAACGAAGTGCGGGAGATATCGAACGCGCTGACAAGGGCGCTTGGTCCGGACAGCTCAGACAATCTGACCATCATGATCGCCGAGACGATCAAGACGCTGATCTTCGAGATCATGGAAGGCGGCAAGGAGATTTCCACCAAGGGGGCGATGGAGTTGTCGCGAGCCCTGAAACATTCCGTCGAAGCGCTGTCGATCTCGACCGAGCACAAGCGGCGGGTCGAGGAGGACTTCAAACGCCGTGTAACGAAAGCGATCGACAAGTCTGCCAAAGCCAGGGGCCTGAAATCCGATACCGTCGCGGCCATCAAGGCTGACATTCTCGGCATTGATCCGGTGGAACCTGCCTTGTCGGAAGGCGGGGCCGATGCAGCATGAGCGGGAAGCCAAATCCGGCCGGCTGATCGGCGAACAGGAATGGTCCAGGCATCGTTTTGAAGCCATTGCATCGGGCGTTCAGAAAATTCAGGCGGCCGGGGCGGGATCAATTCCCGATGTTCTGTTGGCTTATCAGAAACGCCTGCTTGCGACGACGGCGTTCCATCAGATTACCGTTTGCGAAAAATCGCGCCGCACCGGCGCCACATGGGCGCTGGGCGCCGATGCTGTTCTGACCGCCGCAGCCGAACGTGGCGCGGACGGGATGGATGTACTCTATCTCGGCTACAATCTCGACATGACGCGCGAGTTCATCGAGGTCTGCGCCATGTGGGCAAAGGCATTCGATCAGGCGGCGTCCGAAGTGTCTGAATTCATCTGGCAGGATACGGACAAGCGCGGCGAGCCGATCGGCATTCAGGCATTTCGCGTTCGCTTTGCATCGGGCTTCGAAATCGTCGCGCTGACCTCCAGGCCGAGATCGCTTCGCGGTCGGCAGGGCTATGTCATCATCGACGAAGCAGCCTTTCACGACGATCTTGAAGAGGTTTTGAAAGCAGCTTTGGCGTTTCGCATATGGGGTGGCAAAGTCTGTGTGATCTCGACCCATGATGGCGAGGACAATCCGTTCAATCAGCTTGTCCAGGACGTCCATGCCGGTCGGCGCAAGAAGGCGAAGGTCGTTCGGTTCGATTTCGATGAGGCGCTTGAGGACGGGCTTTATGAACGCATTTGCCTGGTCACCGGAAAGGAATGGTCGGTCGAGGCGGAGACCGAATGGCGCGCCGGCATCATCGGCGGCTATGGCGAGGCTGCAGACGAAGAACTGTTCTGCATCCCGGCAAAAGGCTCCGGCGTGTTCCTGCCCGGCTCGCTGATCCGCTCGGCGATGAAAGAGGATATACCGGTTTTCAGGTGGGAAGTGACGAACGATTTCGTTCACGAACCGGATCACATTCGCAAGCCGTCTGCGCTGGACTGGTGCGAGGAAAAGCTGTTACCCGGACTTGAAAGACTCGACCCGCTGCGCCGCCACGCACTCGGGAGCGACGTTGGCCGGTTTCACGATCTGACCGTGTTCTGGCCGCTCACGATCGAGCGCAACATGCACAAGACGACACCGTTTGTCGTCGAACTGCGCAATGTTCCGTTCAAGGAGCAGGAACTGATCGGCAAGTACATCGCCGACCGCCTGCCGCGCCTGTCAGGCTTTTGTCCTGACGGGACCGGTCTTGGTTTGCCGATGGCGGAAGCATTCCTGCAGAAATATGGCGCGCACATTGTCGAAGTCGTGATGCTGTCACAAGCCTGGTACCGGGAGAACATGCCAAAATTCAAATCGGTCTTTGAGGATGCAGAGATGTCCATCCCGAAGGACGATGACACCTATTCGGACCTGCGCCTGATCCGCACCATGAACGGCGTCGCGCAAATACCGACCGACAAGAGAACGACCGACCGGTCGCGCAAGGACAGGAAGCGCCACGGTGACAGTGCGATCGCCTGTGCGCTGGCGAACTACGCAGCCGAGCGCGATGCACTATCCTATTACGGCTACCGGTCGTCTCGTGACATCGACCGGGATCCTTTCACCAAAAGCGATGGTGGCGGATTCAGACGGCATGGAGGGCTTTGGTAATGACCGCATCAGCCATTCTCGGGCCGGACGGATTGCCTGTCGGGAAACCCGTGCTGACACGCGAACACGCGGCCGCAACGGTCGGCGGCGTTCGAAGCCCGTGGCATGACACCGTCGCCAAAAATCTCGATCCGGCAAAGCTCGCCAGGGTCATCAAGGACGCAAACACGGGCAGGAACGATGCCTACCTGATCCTGGCTGAAGAAATGGAGGAGCGAGACACGCACTACGCTTCGGTGCTTGGCCAGCGCAAGCGGGCGATATCGCTGATTGAGCCGATCGTCACCGGAATGGAAGGCGATGAACGTATCGTCGAGGAAGTCGAGAAGCTCATCGAGGCTCCGGTTTTTGCCGATATGATCGACGATTGCCTGGACGGGATCGCCAAGGGGTATTCGGCGGTCGAAGTGATCTGGGAACACGGCGAGGATTTGTGGAAGCCGAAAAAGTACATTCACCGCGATCCGCGTTTTTTTCAGTTCGACAAGCTCACGGGAACCGAGCTGCGCATCAAGGATGACAAGATCAAGGAGGGCCGGGAAATCCCGCCCTGGTCGATGATCGTCCACCGGCCCAAGCTTAAATCCGGCTTTCCGGTCCGATCGGGCCTTGCCCGCCTGGTCTCATGGATGTTCATGCTGAAGGCGTTCACCCTGCAGGATTGGGCGGCGTTTCTGGAAGTATTCGGCATGCCGTTGCGCGTCGGCAAATACCACGGCGAGGCCAGCGAGAAGGAAAGGGCAACGCTTCTAAGGGCGGTTCGCGATCTGGGACATGACGCGGCGGCGATAATCGACCAGGGCATGGAGATCGAATTTATCGAAGCCAGGGGCGGACAGGGCAACGCCGTGTTCGGCGCAATGGCCGAATATCTGGACAAGCAGGTTTCCAAGGCAGTGCTCGGCCAGACAATGACAACAGACGACGGCTCGTCGTTGTCCCAGGCGAAAATCCATGAAGACGTCAAGATCGACATCAAGAAGGCCGATGCCCGTCAGTTGGGCACGACGATCAACCGCGATCTGATCGTTCCGTTCGTTTCATTCAATTTCGGGCCGGACGCATCCGCACCGATCGTCTCCTGGCCGGTCGAAGACCCGGAAGACATCAGGACGATGTCGGAGGCGCTGGCAAAGCTCGTACCCATGGGGCTGAAGGTGCCGATGGCGGCGGTGCGCAAGAAGGTCGGCTTCGCCGCACCTGGAGAAGACGAGGAGGTTCTGGTCCCGCCGAAGGAAACGGTGCGCGATCCCGCGGACGAAAGCGAAGACGACGAAACAATGAAAAACGAAAGGGCGCGCGCCTGTCCGCATTGCGGCGGCTCGCATCTGGCATCCGGGCAAGGCGACCTGCTCGACCGGCTTGTCGAGGCAGGGCTTGATAACTGGCAGGCCGACATGCAGCCGATGCTCGATGGGATAACCGAAATTGCCAACGAGGCATCGGGCTATGAGGATTTCGTCCAGCGATTGAACACGCTCAACCCCGACACGGCGGCTCTGGCAAAGACCATGGCCATTCAGGCGATGATAGCCAGAGGTGAAGGCGACATCGGCAATGGCTGACGAGCCGCTGTTCACGGAAGCACCGGCCGAGGTTACGCGCTATTTCGAGGGCAAGGGGCAAACGCCGACATTCGACTGGCGCGATATTGCGCCTGAAGAACACGCCATCACATTCACGGTTGCCAAGACAAAAGGCTTTGAGGTACTCGCCGATTTGCGTTCCGCCGTTGACCGGGCGATCCGCGACCAGCAGAGTTTTGAAGAGTTTCGCGCCAACATTCAGCCTGTTCTCGAAGCGAAGGGATGGTGGGGGCAGCAGCTTGGCTCGCCGCGCCGACTAAGGACGATCCATTGGGCTAATGTGGCGACGGCGCGGGCGGCGGGCGAATGGGAGCGGACCCGGCGCACAAGGAGGTATTTGCCGTTTCTGCGCTACACCTTGTCCGCCAGCGAAAACCGCAGGCCTGAACATCTGGACTGGGTCGGTACGATCCTGCCGATCGACGATCCGTGGTGGCGAATGCACTATCCGCCCAATGGCTGGGGCTGCAAATGCGGCGTCCGCCAGATCACCAGACGGCAGGTCGAACGCGGCGGTTATGACGAAGATACCGAAGCGCCACCGGTCGAAATGCGGAACTGGCTGGACAAGCGCAACGGCAAACGGGTCCGGGTGCCCAGGGGGATCGATCCGGGCTGGGCGCAAAACCCCGGCCTGGAGCGCGGTCGCAATGCCGCCCGGTTCCTGACAGAGCAACTCGAAACGCTGCCGGAGAACGTCAGGCGGACAGCGGTCGCCGATCTGGTTGCATCGCCGAAGTTCAAAGCAATTGTCGACAACAGTTTCGGACTGCCTCGTTCCAACTGGACCGATCCGCGTCGCTCGATCGCCGCACCGCTTGCCTCTTTGCCCGACCATCACCGCAAGGCACTTGGCGCGGATACGTCGATCGTGACGTTGACGCTGGCCGATGCGGTCAAAATTGCCGGCAAGCATCCTGAGGTCACCGAAGCGGTTTATCGTCAGGTTCAGACGATGGCCGAGACCGGCGAGGCCCGGATGCTGAATGGAAAGCTGGCGCTGTTCACCAGGATCAATCGCAGTTGGTGGGTTGCCGTGTTCAAGAAGGCGGGGCCCGGTGAAGTGTTTTTGAACTCGCTCTATCGAACGAACAGCGATTATGTGGAGCGGCGGCTGGGGAGAAAGTGAGCCGGAGGGGCGAAAATCCCTCGCCGCATATAGCGGGCTGATCTGGCTCGGCTCACCCGCCGATTATGGGGTCCGATCATCCATAAATCAAACGGCGAAATAAACGCCCGCTGACGCGCGTCTGCCTCAAATGCGACCGAGGGTACCGGACGAGCCTCAAACGGCCATCCCTGCCCTGTTGAAACCCCCTCAAATTCGATGTTGTTCCGGACCGGCGACCGTCAAATCCGCCCTGCGGCGATGTCCGGCCTTTTTCAGGCCGGTGGTGACGGAATGTCACCACCGCACACGGTTTGCCGCTGCGCGATTGGTGCATCATGCAAACCGCATCCGCAACCCTTGCCGAAATCCATCGCGCCGACGCCGGTCGGGCGGCAACGGAACACGCATTTCTGAAGCGGCCGGCCGCGCTGGCGCGCTCCGCCGGCGACAAGGCGCCCGAATGGATGCAGATATTTCCCGCCGGTCCCCGGATAGATCTGGCCGATGGCCGAAAGTTCAAACTCGGCGACCCGCAGGCGCTGGCCGAACAGGTCAACGCCGCCGCTCAACCGATCCTCGTCGATTACGACCATCTCTCTGCATTCGATCCGGATGAGGGCGGTGAGACCAGAGCCGCCGGCTGGATACAGAAACTCGAAATCCGGGACGGTGAAGTCTGGGCAAGGGTCGAGTGGACCATAACCGCCGCCGAGGCGATCACCGCCGGTGAGTGGAAGTTCATCTCGCCGGAATTCCTGGTCGACGAGGAGACCAGGGAGATCGTCGGGCTGATCGCGGCTGCGCTGACCAATCGTCCGGCCATGACCATGAGCGCGCTCGCCCGAGCCGGATCATCAACCCCAAAGGACCAACCCATGTCAAAAGCCATCGCCAGGGCGCTCGGCCTGAAAGATGACGCGACCGAGGCGGAAATCCTCGCCGCGATCAAAACGCGCGACGACGATCACAAGAGGGAGCTTGCCGCTGAAAAGACCAGGGCCGGGACGCCGTCGGTCGACGATTTCATGCCGCGTTCCGACTACGACGCCGTGCTGGCCCGCGCCGAGAAGGCTGAGGGGACGCTGAAGGAAGCCGGCGAGAAGGCGTTCAGGGATCGCGTCGAGACCGAGATCGCCGCCGCCGTCAGGAACGGCAGGATCACGCCGGCTTCGAAGGACCACTATATCGCGCTGTGCGCCGACCAGGCGCAGCTGGACAAGGTCCTGGCCGCGATCGGCGCTTCGCCGGTCGTAACCGGCGGGAGCGGCATCGCCGGCAAACCCGAAGACGAGTATGAGGCCGACGAGCCGAAGGTCATCGCGAGGAAGGCGCGCGCCTACCAGAAGGAGCAGGCCGCGGCCGGCAATCCCATCCAGATCGACGAGGCTGTCGAGGCCGTTCAAAAGGGAGTGGCGAAATGAACCGGAATTCTCTTGGCCTGGTCCGGAACGAGACCGCAAGCGGCGCGATCGCGCCTTACCGGATTGTCGCCCGCGATGCAGGCGGCGCGAAAACGGTCAAGCAGGCAGCGGCGGCGGCCAATCCGATCTGTGGCGTTTCCGGCGTTCGCGGCAGCGCAAAGGCTCAGCAGCATATCGACGTCTACATGGACGACGTTCGGATTGTCGAATTTGGCGCAGCCGTCAATGCCGGCGATCCGCTGACGGCCGATGCGGACGGCAAGGCCATTCCGGCGGTTCCGGGCGACGATAAGACAATTCGCATCATCGGATTTGCGCTTGAGACCGGCGGAGCCGGGGTGCTCGGCGCGGTCCATATCACACCCCAGACCATGCGCGGCTAACGGAGAACCCATATCATGCCCAGACCGAACGACCAGCAGTTCGCCGTCGACGAAAAGCTGACGGCGATCGCGATCGGCTATTCCAATCCCGACTACGAACTGATCGCCGACGATGTGCTTCCGCGCGTCAACACCGGTCGAAAATTCCGCTGGCATACATATAACGAGGAGGAAATGTTTACTGTTCCCGACACCCGTGTCGGTCGCAGGTCCGCGCCCAACCAGGTGGAAATCGAGGGCGAGGAACAGAACTCCGAGGTCGAAGACTTCGGCATCGACGTACCGCTCGACAATACGACCATCATGGAAGCCGAAGAAAACGGCTGGGACCCGGAAGCCCGTGCGACCATGCGCGCGACCAGCATCGTCATGCTCGGCAGAGAGGTCCGCGTGGCAAACAAGGTCACCGACAAGGCCAACTACCACGCCGATCATTACCGCGCTCTGGCCGGCTCCGATCAGTTCGATCATGCCGACAGCGATCCGATCGATCTTCTTCTTGAGGTCATGGACGGGTGCTGGATGAAACCGAACCAGATCGTCTTCGGCAACAATGTGTGGCGCGTGTTTCGCCAGCACTCGAAAGTCGTCAAGGCGGTCCAGAGTAATTCCGGCGACAGCGGTGTCGTCGCGCGGCAGGCCGTCGCCGACCTGCTCGAAGTCCGGCGCGTTCTTGTCGGCGCCGCGCGGGTCAACATCAAGAAGCCGGGCGAAAATCCCGTCGTCAACCGCACCTGGGCGGATATTGTCGCCGGCCAGTTCATCGACAGCACAGCCGACACGTCAGGCGGCATTACCTTCGGGTTCACCGCCCAGAATGGCGAGAAGGTCGCCGGCACGATGGACGCCGATATGGGCCTTCGTGGAGGCAGGCTCGTGCGCGCCGGCGAGAGCGTCAAGGAAGAGATCGTCGCCAAGCGCGCCGGCTTCCTGCTCGAAGACGTCCTCGCGGACTAGGAACCCATCATGAAAGCCACATTCAAGGCACTCGCGCCGCTGCGCATCAGCGGCCGGGATATCGCCGAGGGTGAAGAATTCGATCCGTCCGGGTTCGGCGACATGACCAGGGAACAGTGGGCCGGAATGCATGCCCGTGGCCGGATCGAAATTGTCACCGGTGCTGCATCGGTCGGCCAGGGGATCGAAACCTCGCTGGCCCAGATTTGTGCCGAGGTCATACCGGCTCCCCTGGAAGACTTTACCGTGATCCACGGACAGACCGACCGCATTGCCGAGGGCCGCGGCGCTTTTGCCTCGCGGGTGACGGTGATGACAGGCTCCGCCGTCCACATCTGCGCGCAAAAGCTACGTGAGGAAATTCTTGCCGTTACAGGCCGCCTGCTGCAGTCAGCCCCGGACGAACTTGCAATTGCCGATGGCCGCATTGCACCAAAAGGCGATGATGCCGGCCCGTCGGTAACGCTCGGCGAAGTTGCGAACGCCGGCGCCGGCGAGGGCGCGGCGCTTTCGGTCGAGGATAAGTTTCTGTGCGATCACATGACCTACCCCTACGGTATTCACGGCGCTGTGGTGACGATCGATCAGGAAACCGGTGAGGTCGCCGTGGAGCGCCTGCTGGTTGCCTATGACATTGGCCGGGCGGTCAATTCGGTGCTGGTCGAGGGACAGATCGCCGGTGGTGCCGCGCAGGGTATCGGTGGCGCATTGTTCGAGGAGTTTGTCTATGACGAGACCGGGCAGCCGTTGGCGGCGACCTTTGCCGATTATCTCATTCCCACCTCGCGCGAGATGCCAGGCGTTGAGACCCTGATTGTCGAGAATGCGCCAAGCCCGCTCAATCCGCTTGGCGTCAAGGGCGCCGGCGAAGGCGGGATCAATGCTGTCGGCGCCGTCATCGCCTCGGCCATTGATGATGCGCTGGGCAAACCCGGCGCTGTAAAGCGCCTGCCGGTGACACCGCGCGATATTCGCCGATTGATGAACTCCTAGGAAACGCCGCCCAAAGCCGGCTCAAACACCAAGAAAGATTTGGCGGAAATCGGGAGCCGCAAGCAGCTCTTCCGCATTGGTGCTGTTTTTCACCCGTCCGCTTTCCATGACATAGACCCAGTCCGCAGCGCTCAGAACCTGCAGCGGATTTTCTTCAACCACCCAAAGCACCGTGGTGCCTTGCTGGTTGATTTCTGTAATCCCGGCCACAACCTCGTCGGTAAGCTGAGGCGACAGGCCTGTGACCGGTTCATCAAGGATCAGGAGTTCGGGGTTTGCGAGCAGCGCACTGCCGATCGCCAGCATTTGCCGTTCACCGCCCGACAGCGTACGCGCCCGCTGGCGCTTGCGTTCCGAAAGACGGGGAAAGCGAGTGTAGACCCGTTCGATCGCGCGCGCGCGATTGCCCGGCGGCACGAACCTGCACCCCATTTCCAGATTTTCCTGCACCGACAGGGTGGGAAATGTCGCGGCAGTCTGGGGAACGAAGCCGATGCCCAGTTCAACAATGCGGTGGGTCGGCAACCGGCTGATGACCTCATCGCGAAAGTGGATCTCACCGCCCATCAAATCGACAATATTCACCACCGATTTGACCAGGGTCGTCTTGCCCGCACCGTTCGGGCCAATAATTGCGGTCAGCGATCCGGCGGCGACCGAAAGCGAGACATCCTGCAGCACCGGCAATTTGCCATAGCCCGAGACAAGCCCTGAAATGGTGAGCAGATTGTCTGCCTGCTGGTCGGCCATGACATTCTTCCGTTATCTCAAGATCAGCGCCGCACCACGCGATGATGAGATGCGGACCGGCAACCGGCCCGCATCCATTTCTTGCGCTGCTGCTGCCTGCTCTCCGGCTTAGCTGGCCGGGAACGAGCGTGCATCGATCACCTGCCTGGTGATCCACTGACCGGAATCATCGACCTGCATCAGGCGCACGGCCGGAATGCCGACATTGCCCCACTCGTTGAAGTCGATGGTGCCGGAGGGGCCGTCATAATTGATCTCTTTGCCCTCTTGGATCAGTTTGACGGCGTCGGCAAAGGTGGTGACGCGCTCGCCCGGAGGTGCGGCAACTGCTGCCAGATTGGCATCGACCGCGGCGCCCGTTGCCGCGCCGCCCTTGATCATCGCCAGTGCGGTCACCATGAACGCATCATAGGTTTCGGCCTGATAGAAACCCGACTGCGCCGCCTCGCCCCACTTGTCCTTAAAGATGTTGGAAAAGCGCTGCCAGGCCGGATCGTCGTCCATCTGGCCCGGCGTCCAACTGGTCACGCCCTTGACCACATCAACGCCCGCGGCATTGACGAAGTCCTGCTGCTGCAACTCCTGGGCAACCCACCACGGCCACTCATAACCGCGCTGGTAGGCCTGCTTCATCACGTTCACCCCGGTCACCTGAGCGGCGGCCAGGAACACCAGCTTCGGGTTTGAATCGGCAAGATCGCTCAATTCGCTCAAATAGGTCGCCTGTCCGGGCGTCAGCACGATTTCCTTGGTCACCTTGCCGCCGAACCGCTCGAAATTGCGCTTCAGCGAAGCTGCCGCGCTCTGCGTGCCTTCAAGGTTCTCGACCATGATGGCGATTTCTTTCTGGCCAAGCTCATCGATCAGCACCTTGGCCGCGGCAACGCCGAGGAAGGAGTCGGACGCGTTGACCCGCCAGATAAACTTGCCGGTGCCTCCGGCCTTGTCGATCGCATCGGTTCCCGCCGATGAGGTCACGACTGGAACCTCGTTGTTCCTGGCCATGTCCTGCAGGGCGACGATGATGTCGGACTCAGGCCCGATGATCACCGGCACTTTGTCGACATTGACGAGCTTGCGTGCTGCGGCAATGCCGCCTTCAACCTTACTCTCATTGTCCGAGACGATCATCGAGACTTCATTGCCCAGAATACCGCCATTGGCGTTGATCTCTTCGATCGCAACGATGGCGGCGTTGTTGAGAGCCGGGGACCAGGGTGCGTAATCACCGGTGAAACCGAGCATGAAGCCAAGCTTGACTTCATCGGCCTGGGCTGCCGGCTGTCCAGGTCCAAGGCTCAGCGCCCCGGCAACGGCAGCCGATAGAGCCCATCTCCCAATTCTTTGAGTTGTTTTGTGTGCCATTTGACGTCTCACTCCATTTTGAATCACCAAATCCAGCGACCGTTGCGCGATTATTGTTCTGGCGTCTTGTGACTGCTCTTGGATTTTGCGCTTTTGTTCGTGCGCCGGCGCGTTTCAGTTGACTCGGGCGCAGAGCTCGTGTCGCCGGCATTCAGTACTGCGCCCACACCAGCGCCAATATAGCATTCAATGACCGCCTGATCATTCACGACATCATCCGGCCCGCCCTGGGAAATGACTTCGCCATCGGCCATGGCATAGATGTAATCGCAGACGCGGCAGATAAAGCTCAGATTATGATCGACGATCAGGAAGGTCACACTATCGTCCCGCAGGCGGAAAATGGTGTCAACCAGATTATCCAGGAGCGCGACATTGACCCCGGCTGCCGGCTCGTCGAGCAGCAGGATCTTCGGCGAGGCCATCACCGTGCGCGCGAATTCCAGCATCTTGAGTTCCGGCGCGCCAAGTTTCTGAACCCACAGATCCCGCTTTTGCGCCAAACCGAACAACTCAAGCACTTGCTGGGCGCGATCTGATTCATCGCCTGAAATCGTACCGGCAATACGGCGTGACCCCAGTGCATGGGCGATGCTGGTTTGCTTGTCCTTCAGGAATACCAGCATGTTTTCCAGCACCGTCATGCGCGGAAAACCGGTGGGTGTCTGGAAGGTGCGAAGAACACCGCGGCGCGCCACCTCATGCGGACGCAGGCCAATAATGTCGGAGCCCTCGAATATGGCGCTGCCGCCATCGGCCGACAGGAAACCGCTCACCACATTGAACAATGTGGTCTTGCCGGCGCCATTGGGCCCGATGACGCCGATAATCTTGCCGGCATCGACGCTGAGCGAAACACCGCCAACGGCGCGTACGCCGCCGAAGTTTTTCTGTATGTCGCGGACTTCCAGCATCGCCGGTCAATCCCCGCCGCGCACGCGCAGGCGTTGCGGGCGCTCCTGGAACAGACCATTCGGACGGAACCGAAGCACCATGATCAGCACCACCCCGACCAGGCCGGTACGCACCGAGGCAATGACTTCGGCATATTCGCTCGGCACCGGGATAAAGCGTAGCACATCATATAGAAAAATGAACAGGAAGCCGCCAATCATGGCGCCCCGGTTATTGCCGATGCCGCCAATGATGATCGCGGTCCAGACAAAGAATGTAACGTCGGCGACAAACTGGCCCGGAATGACGATGGTGTTGTACCAGACGTAAAATGAACCTGCGGTTCCAGTCATCACGCCGCAAGCGACAAACGCGCGAATGTGAAACGAGAACGGATTGATACCCGCCGTCTTGGCCAGCGCCTCGTTCTCCCGCAACGCCTTGAGGCCACGGCCAAACGGCGACACCGTCAGCGATTGCACCACCCAATAGGCGATGAACAGGGCGAACATGATCAGCCCCAGCCGTACCACCGCCTGCGTTTCCGGTTCGAACATTTCGCGGAATGGCGGCGTCAGCCCGAAAATGCCGGCAACGCCGTTGGTCAGCCACAGCTCATTGGCATAGATCTGCCGGATCACCTCGGCGAAAGCCAGCGTGGTGATCAGGAAATATTCCTGCTTCAGGCGCAAGGAGGGCGAACCGATGAGCAGCGCCACGATGCCTCCGGCCAAACCCGCACCGATAACGCCAATCCAGATCGGCAACTCCAGACCCAGCACATAATGCTGATGGCCCTCGGCCGGCACCGCCGTAATGAGCGTGTAGCTATAGGCGCCAACGCCGAAGAAGGAGACGATGCCAAGATCCCAAAGCCCGTCGACGCCGGCTTCCAGATTAAGCGCCAGGCAAAGGATCGCGTAGATCGCACCAATGCTGAGCAGGCTCACCATGAACAGCGCAAGACCTTCCATCGCCGCCCCCTACCTGTCGCCGCCCGCGCGTTGCGGGTTCCAAAGGCTCTGCAGGCCTTCAGGCCGTAAAAACAGAACAAGAATGATGATCAGGAATGCCACCGCGCTGCGATAATTGGCGGGCAACACGGTGATGCCGATCTCCATGCCGATGCCAAGCACCATCGATGCCAGCATGACGCCGTAAATACTGCCAAGCCCGCCAAGGACGGTGGCCGCCAGAATGATGATGATCTGTTGCCATCCCATGGTGAGGTGCAGCGAGCCCAGAATGCCCGAGAACACCCCGGCGACACCTGCAAGCGCCGAAGCGATGAACCACACATAATCGGATGAGCGCCTGGGATCGAAGCCGCGCACGCGCGCAAGATCGTAATTGTCGGCAACCGCGCGGATCGATTTGCCGACCCAGGTCGATGTCAGAAACAGGTGAACGCCGATCGAGGCCACCAAAGCAAAGATGATGATCATCAGCTCGTATTTGGTCATCAACGGCACGCCATCGAACTTCATCGCCCGAACCGGCGGCAGGTCGTAGGCCTGCACCCGCTTGCCGAAAGCGGCGCCGACAATGCCATTGATCGCATAGGCAACGCCGACCGAGGTGAACAGAAGAACCAGTATTCCGCGGCTTTTGATCGGCTGATAGAGCAACCGGAAGATCAGCACGCCGATGAAACCGCAACACAGCATGACCAATGGCGTGGCGATCACCAGACCGACACCCTGACTGGAAAAGAACAGCGCCAGATACGCGCCCAGGAGCAACATCTGGCCGTGGGCAACGTTGATGAAACCTTCGGCCTTGAGTGTCATTGAAAACCCGACTGCACCAAAAAGAATGATGCACCCGGATATGACGCCAAAGATGATAATCTCCATCTACGTCCCTCCGCGCGACCGACCTTGATGGCGCGGATGTGAACTCCGCCAGCCTTTTGATTTCAGATTTCAGACTATTGGCCAGCCCAAATCCTGTCAAACCGGGCACCGCCGGCGTCAATTCCAATGGACGGCAAATCATGATATCTTTTTAGCGGCGTGCTCAGAAGACCCCACAAGGTGGCCGATGCGGCATTGCCTGCGATGGAGGCGCAAATGGGCAGGGTTTCGCTTGAGCAGCATTGGCATCCGATTGCGACGATTGATGAAATCACCCAGGAGCCACAACAGTTCATTATTCTAGGCGAACGCGTTGTTGCCTTTCGCGACGACGAGGGGGCCGTTGCCTTCAAGGATCTGTGCATCCACCGTGGAGCGGAGCTTTCGGGCGGCCGGGTCGAGAACGGCCGGCTGACCTGCCCCTATCATGGCTGGCAGTACGACCGCACCGGCGCGTGTGTTCACATCCCGGCGCTGCAGAAAGGCGCCACCATTCCGAAAAAGGCCTGCGCCATCACTTTCAAGGTGCGCGAGGAGTATGGCCTGGTATGGGTGGCGATGGCTGAACCGGTACAGGAATTCCCGACCTGGGCGGATGATGCCTGGAACAATCCGGACTTTCGCGTATTCATGGCCGGCAGCTATTCCTGGAATACGTCAGCGGGCCGTGCGATTGAAAACGCCATGGACTTTTCGCATTTCAACTTCGTCCACAAGGGTTTTACCGAACTGGCCGACGGCCCGGTGATCAAGGATCACGACGTCAGCTACACCGACACCGGGCTTGAATACACTTATGACGACGGCGCGCGGCTCAGGAAATACACGCTGTGCTTTCCTTTCATGATCCACGACAAGAAAACCGTGACGCCGGAAGGCATGATCGCCGAAGCGCACGGCAAGGGCGTTGAAGGCGGCACCTGGTCGGAAAGCGGCGACTCCAAACCGGGCGATGCCACCATTCTCAGCTTCATCGCCACACCGATCGATGCCAAGCGCACGCGCCTGTTCTGCTTCATCGCCCGCAATCATTCTCTGGACAGGACCGATGCGCAAATCGGCGCCGGCTTCGATGAAATCATGGAACAGGACCGGCGTGTGGTCGAAACACAAAGGCCGGAGGAAATCCCGCCGCATATTCGCGACGAGCTGCATTTGCGCGTGCCCGATGCTGCCTCGATCGCTTACCGCAAGCTATTGTCGGGCGTTGAGCGTTCGCAACTGGTACGCGCGATGGAAGCCGGCGCGTGAGCCCGGAACCGGGCTCACGCGTCCTGGTTTGCTGCCAGGTGCTTGCAGCCTAGTCCCTGGTCGTTCCGATCAGGTCGATCTCGACCAGCGTGCCTGGAACCAGAAGTCCGGTTGTGCCGATCGTGGTGCGCGGCGGTGGGGTCTTGAAGTATTCTCGCCAGACTTCATCAAAACCGTTGAAATCATTGAGATCCATCAGGAACACCTGAGCCTTGATCACGTGATCGAGCGACGATCCGGCGGCCTTGAAGGTGGTTTGCAGATTCTCAAGGATGTAGCGGGTCTGAAGCTTGATGTCGGAGCCGTAATAGGGGAACAGCGGATTGACCTGCGCTTCAGGTGCCACGCCGTGCTTCCAGTCGGTGGCAAGCTGTCCGGCGGCAAACACCAGCCCCGCGGCCTGAAACGCCTCGGTGTAATTGGCAAGCGGCTGCGGGATCGACGAGGTGATGGCCTTGCGCTCGGTTCCGGACTTGACGCCGATCAGGTCGATCTCGATCAGTGTGTCTTTCACCAGAAGCCCGGTGGTGCCCACGGTGGTGCGCGGCGGCGGGGTTTTGAAATACTCCTTCCACACCTCGTCGAACCCGGCGAAATCATCAAGGTCCATCAGGAATATCTGGGCCTTGACCACATCGTCGAGTGATGAGCCGGCGGCCTTGAAGGTGGTCTTCAGGTTCTCCAGCACATAGCGGGTCTGAAGCTTGATGTCGGAGCCGTAATAGGGAAACTCATCGCTCTTGCGCGCCTCCGGCGCCACTCCCGATTTGAAGTCGCTCGGCAACTGGCCAGCGGCGAAGACCCAGGGACCTACCGTGAACGCCTCGGCGTAACTGGCAAGCGGCTGCGGGATCGACGAGGTGATGGCCTTGCGCCCGGTTCCGGACTGGACGCCGATCAGATCGATCTCGATCAGTGTGTCTTTCACCAGAAGCCCGGTGGTGCCCACGGTGGTGCGCGGCGGCGGGGTTTTGAAATACTCCTTCCACACCTCGTCGAACCCGGCGAAATCATCGAGGTCCATCAGGAACACCTGGGCCTTGACCACATCGTCGAGTGATGAGCCGGCGGCCTTGAAGGTGGTCTTCAGGTTCTCCAGCACATAGCGGGTCTGAAGCTTGATGTCGGAGCCGTAATAGGGAAACTCATCGCCCTTGCGCGCCTCCGGCGCCACTCCCGATTTGAAGTCGCTCGGCAACTGGCCGGCGGCGAATACCCAGGGACCAACCTTGAACGCCTCGGTGTAATTGGCAAGCGGCTGCGGCACCGAAGACGTTACTCCTTCGATCTTCATTTCTCACCTCCTTCAATTCTGTTCCAATTTTGCGGCTTGAGAATGGGTCAAGCCTAGGACAGAACGGGGTGAAATGCCACGCCAGCCAATATCCGATGTCATCATGGAGGCGATGCAGGTTCCCTCTCACCCGGTCAAAAGCGAGTCTAAACTGATGGCCGGCGGCGATCACGCCACAATTTGCAATAAACGTGGAACGCCAGATCGCGGGGCTTCTTGCGCCAGCATCTGAGTGGATCGGTGCCATCATGCATCAGGCAGATATTGCACGACACACAATCAACCATTCCCCGCCGCCCGGCGGTGATCCGGCGCGCAATATCGGGCTCGCGAATGAATGGCCGCGCCATGGCGAGGAAATCCGCATCGCCGCTTTCGAGCACGTCTTGCATCGTGTCGGTGGTGCGAATGCCCCCAACCAGAATGACCGGAATATCGACCGCCTGGCTGATGCTTCTGGCAAATTCGCGGTAATAGGCCTCCGCGCCGGCCGGCTCAAACAGGCGCGGCACCAGCCCGGTCGCCAGAGCCCGGCCCAAGCTCACCGCGACATAGGGCCGGATGTTTTCAACATATGTGGTCATCACCCCGCAGGTGGTCTCAATGCCATCAAGACCTGCCTCGGCGAGCGCCTTCACCCGCCCGACACTTTCCTCGATGCCCAGCCCGTCGCTCACCGCGTCGGCAATACCAAGCCGCGCGGTCACTGGCATGTCGAGGCCAACGCTTGAGCGGACCGCCTTATAGACAGCATTCACAAAAGCGCTGCGGCGGTACGCATCGCCGCCCCATTTATCCTGACGGCGGTTGGCATGGGGAGATGAAAATTCCGAAATCAGATAGCCATTGCCGCCATGAATATGAATGCCATCGAAGCCTGCCTGTCTGGCGCGCGTGGCGGCCTTGCCAAACGATGCAACCACCTCACCGATATCACGCTCGGTCATCTCCACCGGCTGGCGCGCGAAGATCGCATTGGGGATCACCGAGGGCGCGATTGGCGTCACCTGCGGGATGAGCGACTGGCTACCGGCATGGGCGAGCTCGGCAAAGATCACACCGCCATGCTCATGCACTGCGTCGGTCAGCGCCCGTAGGCGAGCGACCAGATTGTCGCGGTGAATGCCGGTCTGGCGGGGCGTGTATTGTCCACGCGGCTCGACGAACATGTGGCCGGTGATGATCAGCCCCGCACCGCCCTTTGCCAGATCACGATAGAGCCCTATCAGGCTGTCGGTGACTGCACCGCCCTCGCCTGCCATCGCTTCGGACGTTGCCGCGCGCACCAATCGGTTTTTTAGCGCCAGCTTGCCGATTTCTCCCGGTTGCAGATAGACCGCTTCTGCCATCGCTTGATTTGGATCCTCACCTCGCCGAAAAGGCGCCCAATGCCCATCGATCTTCGGGCGGGTCACTATGGTGCCCCGACCTTCCGACCCAGGCAATGGCCGGGCAGGTAAAGCTTGGATCTGTGCCAGGCCCGATCAAGAAATATCGGCATCCAGGCATTAGGTTCCGGTCCCGATAATTGTCTTCCCGATTTGATCCGGGGATGGTTCGCTGACTCCGATGAGGAGGTAACGGGATGTATGATTTCTTCCGGTTTTCCGATTCTCGGCGGGCCCGGATCGCGCCGCTTCCGCCGCTTCCTGCCGACCCATATGCGCGGCAGGAAGCGCCCGGAAACAGTTGATGATCGTCCTGTGCCGAGCGGGATCGTCCATGCGCTGCGCTGTGGCGGTCGCCGGGCCGAGCGCGGTGTATACGGGAAGGTATCTTCAGCGCTCCGGCAGGAGGCGCCGAGAATACGCCTGACCGGCTGTTCATCGACAGTTCCTGCATCAGGGTTCATCGCGGCGCCGGCGGCGGAAAAGGGGCCCTGGCCCATGGTATCGGCCGCACCGAAGGCGGACGCAACACCCGGCTCCACGCCGTCTGCGACCACAAGGGCCGCCCCGTGTTTTGTCAATTGCGTCCTGCTCCCGACGCCCGGAAACGTGCATGATTGCAAGGTCGCACAGCGCTGCATCGAGGCCATGCCGCCATCCGCCGAACCTGCCGCCGACAAAGGCCGTGAAGGCCGGAAACTGCGCGAATGGCTTGAAGAGCGCGGGACCGGGCCCGTCATACCGCCGCGAAAGAACCGCAAGAGCCGATATCCCTACGATCAGGCCATCTACAGTGAGCGAGATATCATCGAGCGCATTTCTCACCGCCTCAAAGACCGGCGGCGCATCGCAACGCACTTCGAGCGCAACATTAAAAACGTCATGGCAGCTATCGCGCGCGCCGCAGCACTCATCTCGTGGCTATAATGAGGCCAGACCCTGGATTGTAGTCATGGGCTTTAATTTCGTCGGGGTTATGCACCGGGCAGGTTGGGGGATGGCTTTATTGGGATCTCCGGCCCGGTATGTTCGATATGATCAGCCGGCTCGGTGATTGGCAATGCGTTTCCCGATTTCAATCCTATGGCCTCATATAGACAAGCAGTGACATAGAGAGGCCACCTGTCTGTCAAGAATATTGTCACTGATCGTCTGTAGACTGATTGGCGACAAATTGACCCTTTGCGGCATGGAAATGCGTGCCCGCCTGAGTTTAAAGAGCTGGTCACAACCGGGAAGTGACGCGGCAGCAATGTGGCCGCGCACGCTTCATATGCGGGCCGGCCTGTGTGAGGTGCAGGCTGACAAATGCCGGGAAGACCCCGGATACCGAGCGAACGGCTCGCGCGCTTAGGACCAGCCCTGCCGCCACGCAATGGTGGATTTGCACTTACGGCAGATTCTTTCGCCGGACCATTCAGAAAGGAACGACGTCCGGCAACGCAGACAATGGCGCATTTTCGGCGTCATGCCGCGCGGTTGGTACTCATCGGTGTCGCTGTCGTCTTCTTCATGCGCCATTTCGGGCGGTGCTTTGCTCATCAGAATGATACTCGTTCAACGGCGGCGAAAATTGCGTCGGGCCTGGGCGCGGGCCGGTGGAAGACGTGATGTGCGACGTTGTGTGCACCGGCCGGTTTTACGATTTCCTGGAAAAGCGCGACGGCAAATGGGGCATGGTTCTGCGCCAGCCGATCTACGAAAAGGACCGCATTGGTACGCTCGACCCGGATCTGCTGGGTCAGTTCCCCTCCGGTTATCGCCATCTTGCCTATCTGCAAGCGCGCATCAGCTACACGGTCAAACGCAACATGCCGGGACTGTTCGGACCGGAGGTCGAAGCGCTCTACAAGCGCGGCGAGGGCTGGCTCAAGGGCGGCCCGGCAATGTAAGAAGCGTTTGGTGCGGGCACCGGCCTGGTTTTTCTTTTGGCAGACCGCGCGTCAGCGCCAGGAAGCAATGGACTGGCGCAAACTGCGCGTTAGCCCGCCTATATCCTCAGCCCAGTTTCAGGAGTTTTTCCGCGTTGCCGAATGAAATCTTGTCCCGGTCCTCTGCCGAAATATCGAGGCTCTCCAGCACCGCGATTGTGTCGCGGATGAAACCGGCTCCGCCTTCGGGATCGAACGGGCAGTCGGATGCGAACAGCACCTTGTCGGCGCTGTAGAACTCAAGCCCGCACACCGTCACCGGCCGAGATCCAAACACCGCGGTATCGGCGTAGAAGTCCTTGAAATAGTCGTAGGGCCGCTTCTTCAACCGTTCCAGTACGGCACCCAGATCCTCATCTGATGTGCGTGCTCCCATCTGGTCCATGCCGGGCCCCACCCGCATCTCGAAAAACGGCACCATGGCGCCCAGATGATGGGCGAGAAATTTGAGCTTGGGGAAGTCATCCATGATGCCGGAACAGACGATCTGCACCATGGCGGCACTGGTCTCATAGGGCCAGCCGAAGATCCACCATATCTCGTAGCGTGACTTGTCTTCCAGGGCATAGTCCGGGAATCGATTGGATCTGGCGGGGTGCAGAAAGATCGGCTTGTCCATGCGCTCGGCAATTTCAAAGATTGGCCGGAAGCGTGCATCGTCAAGCGGCAGGCCATTGATGTTGGAATGAATTTGCAGGGCTGAGGCCCGCCCTCTCCCAATGCACGTTCGGCCTCTCTTGCAGCCGCCTCCGGTGCGTTCATCGGCAGCGAGGCGAGATAGCCGACAAAGCGGTCGGGATGGCGGTCCACCAGATCGGCCATGCCGTCATTGCCGAGCCGCGCCAGTTCGATCACGGTCTCCGGCTCGCCCATAGCCTCCAGCGGCGGCATGCCGAGCGAGATTGCTTGCGTGTAGTCGTGATGGGCGAACTGATCCATTACCTTCAGCCGCACATCCAGATCCCACACGCATGGCACCGCCTTCATGCGCGCGCCGATCGCCGCTGCCGACCCGTCAAGCGTCAGGATTTTCTGCCATAGATTGTCCGGAAAGAAATGATTGTAGACATTGATATAGCGGCATCGCTCTTGACCACTCAGTCCCAGAAGTCCGGCTCGGGAGCCGCCTCGCTTGATTGCGTTACTCGCATCATCCAGCAGTAGATCTCGATGCGGTTGCCGTCCGGGTCGAGGAAGTAGAACGCATGGCTGCCGCTGCCGACCTTGATACTGAGAGGGCCCGTCGACTCGCTGCCATGGACGACCGGACCGTCGACGATCTCGACGCCACAGGACCGTACGTGCTCGATTGCATTGAGCCAGTCTTCTCGTTCGTCTACCTGAAAGGCGATGTGATCGAGCCCGACGTCCTGGCGATGCCAAGAGTCGTTTGTAGTGAGACCGCCTCGGTCGACATCCTTTGGCAGCTCGAACAGCACGAGATCATGATGCAGCTCATCGCATCGCATAAAGCAAACGGGACGGATGAAATCAGGCGGTCCCGCCTTGCTAGAGACTTTCACTCCCAAGACTTTACGATAGAATTCTATTGAGCTATCAATGTCACTGACATGAATGCCGACATGGCCAATCCGACTGACGCGGCAGCCTTTCTTGCTCATGGTGTTCCTCCCTGAAGTCCAGCCTGAGTTGAATCTGTGATGGTTGAGCCGGGCACCATGGCGGCGGCGCCTGGTTCGTGGCGCCTAATTATTCACAGACCCGCCATCGACCACAACCGACTGGCCGGTCATGAAATCGCTTTCAGGTCCGGCCAGAAACAACAGCGCGCCGACCAGATCGTCAGGCAGTTGAACGCGCTGCAGCGCCCGCGTTGCGATCACCCGGTCCTGTGCTGCCAGATGACCGGGATTGGCAAGCGTGCCATCGCTTTCAAGCAGCCCCGGCGCCAGCGTGTTGACGCGAATGCCCTGCGTCCCGACTTCGCGAGAAAGCGTGCGGGTAAAACCAAGAATTCCGGCTTTTGAGGTGACATAGGCAAGCAGATTGGGAATGCCTTTGTATGCCGTGCCGGAGCCGACATTGATGATCTTGCCATAGCCGGCGGCACTCATATGAGAGGTCACATGCTTGGCCATCAGAAAAGGCCCGCGCAGATTGACCGCCATCACCTTGTCCCAGGTCTCCTGTTCGATTTCGGTGTGATGAACGATCGGCACGGTCGACATGAATGCGGCGTTATTGACCAGAATGTCGATCTTGCCGAAGGCGCCAATGGCACGCTCCACCGCGCCTGTTACATCGCTCTCCAGCGACACATCGCCGGTATGGGCAACACAGCGTGTGCCGGCCTCGCGCGCCACCCGCTCGGCAACGCCGCCGGCATTGGCAAGATCGAAGATCAGAACGTCTGCACCGGCCCCTGCCAGCGCGCGCACGAACGCAGCTCCGATGCCCTGCGCGCCGCCAGTGACGATGGCCGAACGGCCTTTCAGATCACTCACTGAGATATCTCCTCATGAAAACGCATTGCGAATTCGCCCTGGCGGCTACCATCGCCGCAGAGGCACAGTATAGTCTGAAGGCGTCCGGATATACTGGACCGAACAGAACAGTCGAACGGCCCGAATAAGCGGCCGGCGAATTCAGGGAGGGCACTCAAACATGGCAAAATCCACCAAGGCGATCATTTCCTGCGCCATCACCGGCGGCATTCACACACCGACCATGTCAGAAGCTCTGCCGGTCACTCCGGCCGAAATCGCGCGCGCATCGATCGATGCGGCAGAAGCCGGCGCCTCGGTTATTCACCTGCATGCGCGCGATCCCGAAACCGGCAAACCCACCGCCGATCCAAATGTGTTCATGCAGTTCCTGCCGCATATCAAACAGTCGACCACCGCGATCGTGAACATCTCCACCGGCGGCGGTATCGGCATGAAGATCGAGGACCGCATCGCCACCGCCGTTCAGGCTGAGCCCGAAGTTACCTCGCTCAATATGGGATCGATGAATTTCGGCATCTTCCCGATGGCATCGCGCTACGACAATTGGAAGCACGATTGGGAAAAGCCCTATCTGGAAGCGACCGACGATTTCATTTTTGCCAATACCTTCGCCATGATCGAGCACATCATCACCGAGCTTGCCGACAAGCGCGGCGTGCGCTTTGAGCATGAGTGCTACGATGTCGGCCATCTCTACAACACCGCCCATTTCTACCGCACCGGCCGGCTGAAGCCGCCGATCTTCCTGCAGTTCATCTTCGGCATTCTTGGTGGCATCGGGCCGGACCTTGCCCATCTGCAGCACATGAGGGAGACGGCGGACAAACTGTTCGGCGATGATTATGTGTTCTCGGTTCTGGCTGTCGGTCGCCACCAACTCAATTTCTGCACCGCATCGGCGATGATGGGCGGCAGCATGCGGGTCGGGCTTGAGGATTCGCTCTATATCGGTAAGGGCGAGATTGCCGAATCGAATGCCCAGCAGGTAGCCAAGATCAAACGCATTTGCGAAGATCTGTCGATCGAGGTCGCAAGCCCCGACGAGGCGCGCCGGATTCTGGGAACCAAGGGCGGCGACATGGTCAAGTTCTGACTAATGGAGGTCAACAAGAAGGCCGCCTATGAGGCGGCGGAAAAGTTCTCCAATTGGGGCTGCTGGGGCCCTGACGACGAGATCGGCACGCTCAACCATGTCACGTCCGAAGACATCGTTGCCGCCGCCTGACTGGTGCGCACCGGCCAGATGGAGCGCGTTCGGGCCGCTCGATCAGAACGGTTCGCTTTTGACGATGGATTGAAATGTTTGCCTCAACACTTCAGTCTTTGATGGAAAGATGGAGTGTTCACGATGGGCTGCCGTCAGCGTATCTATTTTACCGATAGCCGGAAGGCAGAGATTTGGGATCGCCGGCAGCCTGGGGAGTCGATGCGTTCGATTGGCCGCGGGTTCGATCGCAACTCATCGTCGATCTTTCCCTTGCTGTCCCGGACGGGTGGTATCCGGCCGCTGGCGCACACAAGGTCGCGTCCAGCATTGACGCATTGTGATCGAGAGGAGATCTCCCGAGGACTTGGGGCGCAACTGTCCTTTCGTGCGATCACGCGTCAGCTACGCCGAGCGCCGTGGACGATCAGCCGCGCGGTGGAGCGCAATGGCGGCCGTGCGGGGTATCGCGCTGCGCGGTCGGATCAGGCTGCCCGGGACCGGGGCAAGGAACTTGCCGACCACAAGCGTCTCACGCTTGCGACCGATCTCGAGGTCTGCTTCTGCGATCCCCACAGCCCCCGGCAGCGCGGCACCAACGAGAACACCAACCGGCTGCTGCGACAGTACTTCCCCAAAGGCACCGGCCTGTCTATGCACAGCCGGACCAAACCCGATGCCGTGGCGCGGGAACTCAATGAGCGACGGAGAAAGACGTTGAACCACCACGCACCTGATGAGAAGTTCACTGAGTGTGTGGCGGCGATCCGTTGAATCGGCAGGCAATATCGGCCGCTGGAACCCGATCCACACATGCAGGCGACCGGTACACCGGTACCGATGCGCTGTCTGGCAATCAAGACGAATGGCTCGGCACCCGCTATGCCGACGGTCACATCGCAATTGTCGCGCCTGCGGATCATCTCGACGATGGCGCCGGGGTCCGGGCCGAGCATCACCAGATCGCTGGCGATAATCTCCTTGAGGGCGGCCTCGAGCGGCGCCACCCATTTCGATGCGCTGGGCCACGTGTTCCTTGATGACAAGATGTACAACGGCCATTCGGCCCGGCCCGCCGATTCACGGGGGCTGCAGAAGAACGACATTACCGCCTCGTGCGACCGCATGATCGGACGCGGCGTGCTGCTCAATGTGCCGCGCCATAAGGGCCTCGACTGGCTTGACGGTTATTACGGCATATCCAATGATGAACTGGAGGAGGTCGCCGCTGCGCAAGGGGTTGAGATCGGGTGCGGAGATTTTGTACTGGTGCGCACCGGCCAGATGGAGCGCGTGCGGGCCGCCGGCGATTGGGGCACTTATTCAGGTGGGCCGGCGCCCGGCGTCAAATTCGAGAATTGCTATTGGAGCCATGAGAAGGAAATCGCCGCCATCTGCACCGATACCTGGAGTGTTGAGGTCATTCCCAACGAGACCGATGAGGCGTTCCAGCCTTGGCACTGGGTGGTGATCCCGGCAATGGGACTGGACCATGGGCGAGACTTCGATCTCAAGGACCTGGCCGCCGATGGCGACGAAGACAAGGTCTATGGGTTCATGTTCTGCGCGCCGCCCCTGGTGATCACCGGCGCCACCGGCTCACCACTCAACCCCTACGCGGTCAAATAGCGCCCGCCGCACATCGCGGCGGTGTTTGCCCGCGCGCATGAAAAAACCCGGGCGAGTGAACCTCGCCCGGGCTGTATTCGGAAAATCCGAACGCGTTGTTGAAAAGCGATTACTCGAACAGAATATCCGCGTTGGCTTCACGCCATGCAGCAAGACGCGCCTTCAGGTCCGACGTCGTCCACGCATTGGCGCCGGCGATGAAGGAGTAGTCGAGGAACGTCGAAGCCGGGATTTCAGCTTCGATTTCGCCGAGCTTGACGAAGGTCGTGCCCCACTTGTTCCAAACGTCAGGTTGCGGCTCGCCATAGTCCTTGGTCCGCTTCATGGTCAGGCTGTTGATCGAGTTGTCAATCAGCGCCCAGCCCTGCTCTTCGACTTCCCACTCTTCCGGGATCACCTTGCGGCAGATCGCGCCGACAGTCTTCTCGTCCAGCACGCCTGCAAGGCTGCCCATGGCATAGCCCTTCAGGAACACTGTCGTGTCACCACGGATTTCCTCAAAGCGAGGCTTCCAGGCAGCCCAGGAGTTGCCGACATTCTGCGACACTGCGGTCGGTGTGATGTTGCGCGTGCGCACACCGGCCGATTCGATGCCGGCACGGTCAGAACCGCCACCGGCGAAGGCTGCGATCTGGCCGGATGTGAGCGAATTGGCCATCACCGGACCGGAGTCGCCGACCACCACGGTGGAGACTTCGTCAATGCTCATGCCAACCGAATCAAGCGCCACGATGGTGGTGATCTGGTCGCGGTCGGAGGCCAGGCCAACAACCTTGCCCTTGAGGTCACGCAGTCCCTTAACATCGCTGTCGGCCATCACGAAGATGCCTTCAGGTGCGAACTGCATGGCTTCATACACGATCGCGCCAGGCTGATCGGCATTGGCCATCTGGAAGACCTGCGCGGTATCGAGCATGGAAAGCTCGGCATCGCCGGTCGACAGGAATGCGACGTAAGGAACCGTGGTCTCTGACGCCAACTGGGTTACATCCGTGCCCGCGTCTTCAAAAACACCAAGCTCTGCCGGGACATGCATGGCGTAAATGCCGCATGTGCTTTCATTGGCCGACAGCACGTTGATCGGGCCTGCCTTGCCGACTGACGCCGAACCCAGCGCAAATGCGCCGGCAACGGTGCCGAGTACGGTACTTCTGAGTAAGATTGAGCACAATTCCATGTTGTTCCTCCCTAGGTGTGAACAATTCAGCTGCACAATTGACCTATTGATCAATCTCCCGATCAATCGAGCGGGTTGTCAGTGTCGATTATTTTAATTTTCCATCAACACCTTACGTGGCGCTCCGGTTAGCAGTACCGGGATCCCTGTTCTCGACGCGAAAGTGCATATGCACCCTTTACCGACATTCACGGGATGACGGCCATCGTCGAGCTGATATTGCCTCCACGGGCGGACATCTGCAACCCCGGACCATCGTCGTGGGGATCGAGGGACATCGAGAACGGTGACACCGGCGTATATCGCGCCGGGATTGACGATTTCGTCGTCATCGGGACACACCTCGCCCGTGGTTCTTGCCGGACTGCATGACAACCAGACGCGTCACGCTGGTCGGTGACCATCGCCTGACCGCCTCCGGCAGACCCGGCGTCCGCATGAAGTTACCGGGATTGCAGGCGAGCGCATGAAGCCGGAGCCGCACGGCATTGTTCCGGAACCTCCGGCATGACAGCCGGGTCCGCACAATCGCGTTCCTGCCTTCCTTGATGTGCTGCCCGGCCGTGCCGCGCCGGTCGCAGAAGGCGACCACGTGCCTGGCAGGGCGGCTCAGCCTGGTGACGATGAAGCCGACGCGCGAGACAAATTCGCCCGGATGCCGTTCGACCCTGGCGACGACCCGACGCTTCTTGTCCCATGACCCTGCCTGATGGCTGAAGCCGGCATGGGTGCGGATCATGTGATCGGGTGGGCGGCCGATGGGTCGGGTCGGAAGGCAGGCGATGCTTTGCTGAAGGATCGCGTCGGCTTTGAGACCGATCGTATACTGGTCGCCCTGGGCTGCGTTCCGGATCGCCGAACCGGTTGAACACAAACAGCGGATGGCAGCAGGTACAGGCGAAGGGCCCATTCCAGGCGGCACCTTCCTGATCGCCATGGAATCCGTGTCGAGCACGATGGCCCTGGGCGGATGCCGCGCGTGCACCCGGTCAATCCATTGCCCCGACAGATCGGCCGGTGCGGGGAGGTTCTCGTCACCGGCAAGGAACTCTGTCTCCAATCGCCCCATCCGGCCGGGCACGCGGCCTGCCCGGCTACGGCGCGCCCGCCGACAATCCATCGCATCGCGGGATCTCGTCCCGGGCGGTCAGCGTCGCTTACGTCCTCATGGCCACCCAGGCGGCCAAAGACGGATCGGCGAAACAACCCCGTCATCGCGTGCCGACCGTTCTTGCCGGTGCGCGGGTCGACAGGCTCATGGCCGGCCATGTCCGTCAAGCCGAGCGCGTCATCAGGCTCGCGGCAGGCCGGCCATCCGGCGTCGGTGGTGATTCCGCAACCGTGGAACGCGAGCTTCAGGCGGCGGTCGAAACCGAGCCGAAGAGGCCCGTCAACCGGTTCGCCCGCCGGGTTCGCCATATGCCGCGCCCCAAAATGCGCTCAAGAAATTGGTTCTCATCACAGAGCCAACGATCAATCACATCAATTAACGGAGCCACATGGGAAATGCGGGATAAAAACACAGCATGCATTTGCGATAACCGGGCGGCCATCTGTTCGCTCTCTCATCAGCGCTCGACTTGCGGGCAAGACGGCGATATCGGTGAAGCCCGGTTTCGCAAATTGTGCCAAAAGCGATGACCATCGAAGCAACAACCATTTCCGGTCCGCCGCGCGAGCAGGATGAGACTTCATCCGCGCCTGCGCTTGAGGCGGCTGAAGAGCTCGCATCGCGCGTGGATACGGTCGGCGCGATATATGGCACCCGCGACAATCCGGTGCCGGTCGGTGCTGCTTCAGGCCATTTTGACGGTCAGGACCTGACCCGTCTGCGCTACGCCCGCTGGGAGGCGACGGCACGTCCGCATCGTGGAACCATCTGCTTGTTCACCGGTCGTGCCGAGTTCATCGAGAAGTATTTCGAAACGGTGCGCGAATTGCGCGCCCGTGGCTTTGATGTAGCGATAATGGACTGGCGCGGTCAGGGCGGATCAGCGCGCATGCTGGGCAATCCGCTCAAGGGTCATATCACCACTTTCGACCAGTATCTGGCCGATATCTATTATTTCATGCGCGACATCGTGCTCCCCGATTGTCGCGGACCCTATTACGTGCTGGCCCATTCGATGGGCGCCAACATCCTGATGCAGATGCTGGCGCGGCGCACCCATTGGTTCGATCGCGCGATTTTCCTCTCGCCGATGCTGGATTTTGCCGATATTCGGCTGTCGCTGCCGGCGTTGCGGTGGATTGCGGAAGTTTTCTGCTATGCCGGCTTTGCTGCGGCCCTTGTGCCAGGCGGGGCAAGAGAATGGCGCAAGACATTGACATTCGAAAACAATCCATTGACCTCGGACCCGCATCGTTTCAAACGCAATCTTGAGGTCACCCGCCTGGTGCCGGAACTCGCGCTGGGCGCACCCACGATTGGCTGGTTCCACGCTGCGGCACGCGCCATGGAAGTGGTGCTGGAGCCGGAGTTCACACCGCAGATAAAGGTGCCGATGCTGCTGGTCGGCGCAGGCTGCGATACCGTGGTCTCAAGCGCGGAGATCGAGGATATCGGGTATGGCTTGCGCGGCGGCGGTTTTGTCATCGTCGACGGTGCCCGGCACGAAATCCTGCAGGAACGCGACTGGCTGCGCGAGCAGTTCTGGGCCGCGTTCGATGCCTTCATCCCGGGCACCGGTTAAATCTAGCCGCCCGACAGCGCCGCCAGCACCTCGGCGTGAAGCTGCGGGGTTGCGGCGGCAACAACACTCCCGCCGCGATGGGCGCTGGAGCCGTCCCAGCAGGTAATTGTGCCGCCCGCCGCCTCGATGATCGGGATCAGCGCGACAATGTCGTATGGGTTGAGCCCCGCCTCGACCACAAGATCAAGATGACCTGCCGCCAGCATGGCGTAGAAATAACAATCACCGCCATAACGCGCAAGACGCGTGGCAGATTCAACCCGCTGATAGGCTTGGCGCTCCTCGCCAGGCGCAAAAAGAAGCGGCGACGTGGTACCCAGTCTGGCCTTTTCAAGGCTGGTGCACTGACTGACCGCAAGCTTGATCCGGCCGGCGCGGCCAATCAGCGTTGCACCATCAGGCGAGCCGACAAAACGCTCGCCAATATGGGGCTGGGCGAGCACACCGAGGATCGGTTTTTCTCGATATTCAAGCCCGATCAGCGTTCCCCATAGCGGCACGCCGACAATGAATGAGCAAGTGCCGTCAATCGGGTCGATATGCCAGGCAAAATCACTGCTTCCAGTGCGTTCGGCCTGTTCCTCGCCGCGAATAGTGTGGTCGGGACAGGCCTGTTCAATGATTGAACGGATTGCCGCCTCAGCATCACGGTCGGCTTTGGTCACCGGGTCGAAACCGCCCACGGCGTTCGCCTTGTTATCGATAGCGCCGGCCTTGCGAAAATGCGCGAGCGTAATCTTAGCTGCCGCATCGGCAGCCCTGCAGGCACATTCGAGCAATGCAGCGGTTTGGGTGGGTGTCAACAAGGTGTGCTGGCCAAGATGCCGGCCGTGGGCCAGGGTGCGAAACGGCACTCAAAAAAACCGCAGATTGATGCGCGTTGGGGCAACATGTCGATTTTATGGGTGTTACGCATTGAATTTCGTGCACCGCACCGCATATTATTGCAGTGCGGTATGGCGCTTGCGCCAAGCCGCTGTCCTGATGGGCATTTCCTCCCCAGACTTGGGCCGTTCGCGTTGGGCGGCCCCTTTTTTTTGGCTGCTATTCCGCAGCGCATCTGGTGGCGGAAAAGGACGTGTTGGCAGCCTCGATCATCGCCGCGCCGAATTCTGTCAGATTGACCGCAAGCTCATCAAAACTTGCTGATTTTTCCAATGTCCGTTCATTGAGATAGAGCGCGCGATTGACTTCAATCTGCAACGCGTGGAGGCCATTGCGCGGCACACCGTATCTCTGGGTGATATAGCCGCCGGCATAGGGCCGATTGCAGGCCACTGTGTAGCCCCGAGACTTGAGGTGGCGCTCTGCCGCATCGACAATTTCCGGCGCGCAGGAGATTGAAAACCGGTCACCCAAAACAAAATCCGGACGCACCGGACGCCGGTCACGGGCCAGTGACGGCATCGAATGACAATCGATCAGAAGAGCGGCGCCAAATTCGCGCCGGATGTTGCCGAGCAATGCGCTGAGTTGCGAATGATAGGGTTTATAGAGCTGGTCGATGCGCTGCTGAGCTTCGGTCAACGGCAATGGCGCGTCATAGATTTCAGCGGCTTCGGAGACGACGCGCGGGATGGTGCCGAGACCGCCGGCGACCCTCAGCGAGCGCGTATTGGCGAGTGGTGGTAGAGGTTCTGAAAACATCTCCGGGTCGAGTTCGTAAGGCTCACGATTGACGTCGATATAGGCGCGCGGGAAATGGGCGTACATCATCATCGCTCCGAGCCTGACGATGCCCGCAAACAGCTCGTCGACGTAACAATCCTCCGACCGGCGCAAGGTCAAAGGGTCCAGTTTGGAAGTCGCGATAAAAGTCTCGGGATAGACCGAGCCGCTATGGGGTGAGTTGAACAGGACCGGCGCCGCCATCGGGTCCGGTGCGACAATCTCGAACGGAAGCTCAATTTGATGGACGGCCCTGCTGGCGGCCATGGCATGTGTCCTGAACGAAGAAAAGCAACCCTGTGCACCGGGCGCCGACTGTGCCAGCACGCGATTGTATTGTCCATCGCTGTCAGTTGATTTTGAACGGATTACGGATCGAATGACCAGTAATGGCGCAAGATCGTGAAAACCGCGCCGCCGTTCTCGCCCTGTGCGCGGCTGACTGGCGGCTTCCAACGCCCCATGCTTTGATGTAAATGTGGTGAGTTCACGACTTTTTTGTATTTGCGGCTTTTCATGGCCGCACACTAGGTCGCCGCAATGAGATTGATTGATGGTCAGGATACTAATTGCAGAGGATGACGATGACATGCGCAGCTTCTTGCTGCGCGCGCTGCAGCGCGTCGGCCATGAGGTGGTTGCCTGCCCTGACGGCTCGGTTGCTTATGACCGGCTGCGCGAGGAGCCCTTCGATCTGCTGCTGACCGACATCGTCATGCCAGAAATGGACGGCATTGAGCTTGCCCGGTGTGCGGCCGATCTCGATCCCGAACTCAAGGTCATGTTCATCACCGGCTTTGCCGCCGTGGCACTGGCACCGGACAGCAAGGCGCCGAAAGACGCCAAGGTGCTGTCCAAACCTTTCCACCTTCGTGAACTTGCGGCCGAGGTTGAAAAGATGATGGCGGCCTGAAGCCGGCCTTGCGGTTTCCGGCGGCTGGATTCTAACCCTTGCGCCTCGCCTTCGGTAAGGTTAGATAATTTGCTGGCCGCGCATACCGCGCGCGGGCGTTTCGTGGGCGCGTAGCTCAGCGGGAGAGCACTACGTTGACATCGTAGGGGTCGCTGGTTCAATCCCAGCCGCGCCCACCACTTTACTCTAAGAAAGTCAGAAGTTTAGAGATACCCGTCCGCCTCACAAAATATTGCCCCGCGTTCCTCAAGTAACGTGACGTCTTCGCGCCTCCGACAGCCGGTAATATGTTATATTTCAGCATGTTGTGTGGGCTGTGGGGGGCGGATCACCCGCAGGGTGCAGGCGAAACGGGTGATATCAGGCTCGGTTTCGACAGTCGGGGGCGGCTGGAATTCCATGGCTCGAAGATCGGTTCCGACGGTGGCCCGTTGCTGTTCCGGGAGTTGAACGAGACCCCGGAATTGAACGATATTGCCGGCGGTCCTCTCGGAGATACGCGAACCGTCCACATTCCGTGGTCGGGCTTTTGCGCCAGTCGGGCTTCGGACGATCGACCGGATGGTCGGAGGGCGTGGCGTTGATGCCGAGGCTGCGTCTGCCGGCCGGATGGGTCGGTTCGAGACCGGGGTGTCGGCGGCCGCCGACAATCGCGGTGCGCCGGCGGACGTATCCGGTCGATCGATTGATCGGGCTCACGCCGCGATGACGCCCGAATGGATCACACCGGACATGGACGGTTCGGTCGGCCCGCCCCATGGCGCGCAGGAAGGCACCGCCTGGAACGGGCATTTCGGCTGCATGTGCCATCATCCTTTGTTCGTCCTTAACCGGTTTGGCCACCTCGAACACCGTTCATTGCGCCCCGGCAATGTTCACAGCGCCGATGGCCGGGAAAATGTGCTCAAGCCGGTGTTGGCGCGATATGCGGATCGTGAACTGATGCGGCTCTTCCGGGCCGATACCGCTTTTGCCGTCCCGGAGCTCTACAAGACGCCGGAGGCGGAAGGCTGTTCCTACGCCGTCCGGTCTGGGAAGACCGCTGTTCCGGAAAGCAGGATTGCGCCTGTGCTCAAGCGCCCCGCGGGTCGCCCGCCGACCCATGTGCGGCGACTTCGCGTATCAGGCCGCGTCACGGGGCAATATGCGAAAGTCGCATCGTGCGACACTTGAAATCCATTGCCCGGGATCCGCACACTAGGGCGCGAGGATGACTGAAGGCACCGACCGCAGAATGCGCACCGGACAGCCCATCTCCTCCAAGGGATGAGAGTACGATATGCAAGTGGATCGGCGTGCGGCCAATATGACAGCAATTGCTGCGCGCGCAATCCGCAATGAACCGATATGCCGGTCAGCGCCAGGAGGGCCCGATGAGCAGCCAGTACCCGCAGACCTACAAGGCATGGCACGAGGACCCCGAGCAATTTTGGGCCTCGGCCGCATTAAAGAGATCGATTGGATCCGCCCTTGGGATAAGGTTTTCGACGGCGATGTCGGCGTTTATGGGCGCTGGTTCACCGGTGGCCAATGCAACACCTGCCACAATTGCCTTGACCGGCATGTTGCTGCGGGGCGGGGCAGTCAGCCGGCGCTGATCTATATGACAGTCCGATTACCGGCGCAAAGCGTACCTTCACCTATGACGAACTTCTGGGTGAAGTATGTGCCTTAAAATCAGAACCGATTGCGCTCTAGCGCCCGTCCGCGCCCCTTTTGTTGGGCGGAATTCAAACCAGCGGAAAAAATGAAAAAGGGGGGGCTCAGCCAAAACCGAAACCCGCCTCCCTGTTTGGCGTGAATATACGCAACTCTTCCGTGCCGGTCATATACATACCCCACTCTCCCACACCATTCTGTGATCCACATGGACGCCCTGAAACCCCATGGCTTTGAGCGTTTTGGCGTGATTCCGTCGGGCTATCAGCGACGGAGGGTACGATGGCTGCACAGCGCGGTTGGTTCGATCCGGATGAGCGCTACGCGGCGTTATCGAAGGCGGGAGATCCGCTGGAGCGGCTTGCAGGGGGTATCGACTTCGAGCTCTTCCGGCCAGAGTTGCCGGCCGGAGTTGGATGCGACGCTCGATCGTTCCGATGGCAGGCAAGGCGGGGCAGGCAAGGCGGGCGCCCGCCGATGGACCCGGTCCTCATGTTCAAGGCGCCGGTGATCCAGGCGCTCTACGGTCTGTCGGATGCGCAGGCGGCGTTCCACATCATGGACCGGCGCAGCTTTGGCCATTTCCTCAGCCTCGATGACGGCGCGCGGACGCCGGATGAGACGACCATCCGGCGGTTCCGGGAAGCCCTGGCGCGGACCGGTGCGGTGAAGAAACTCCTCGCTCGGTTCGACGCGCATCTTAAGGACGCCGGATATCCCGCCATGGGCGGGCAATCGTCGATGCCACCATCGGGCGGCCCCGCGCCAGCGCATGACCGATGCCGGGAAGGAGATCGGGGCATAGAGGTATGGAAACGGGGGGGGGCATCCCGCCTGATTGGCAGGCCAATCCCCGGAAACCGGCGCAAAAGGATCGCGACGCGCGTTGGACGCTCAAGAAGAAGACGCGCCCGGACGGCACGGCGATGGGCGCAATCGCCACGCCGGTGTTCGGCGACAAATCCCATATCAATGCCGACCGGCGCCACGGCTTCGTCCGGACATGGATCCACCGATGCCGCCCGGCATGGATAGCGGGCGGGCTTCCGGATCAGGCGAACACCGGCTCGACTGCACACCGGCTCGACTGTCCGGGCGGACACGGCGTATCGGTCAGAACAACGAGAAGAAAATCGCCCGCCGGGCTGACCTCGAAGGTCCATTTCCGCCGCGCCCGGCAAGCCGATGCCCGTGCATCACGGAGGGCCACCGCACGGTCGAAGGTCCGATCCGCGATCGAACATCCCTTCGCCGGGATGAAGGCATAGGGCTTCATCCGGGCCGACCGGGCGAGGGCCAGGATGGCATGGCCAGGATCGCATTCAACATGAAACGGCTCCTGTTCCGGGAGCGCAACGGCACCGTGGCATAGCCCGGCCCCAGCAAAACCAAATCCCGAACCACAACCCAGGCAAAAGGCCGACACGCATCGCGGCCGTTGCGCTCTCGTCACCCGATTCCAGGCAGCAGACAGGGATCTGCAGGGTGTCCAGTTGGGCCGGCGGCACATTTGCCGATTTAGCTATGCGATGAGCGCTGCTGATGAACACGCTGTACGCCAATGCAGGCATTCCGAACATAGGCCCGAGCCTTGGACATTTTACCCAGCCGAATTTCACACCGCACAGTTGGTAACGCTGTTCGGCGGCCCCTGAACATTGCCTTTCCGTTTTCCAACGGCATGACGGCGACAACCGGTCTTTCCGCCCCTGATTTCAATGGCAATCAAACGCCGTCTCGCGTGACCGGCCGCCTGCAATACTGCCAAAGCCCGAAGATTGCGCCTGACGCGCCACCTCGGAACCCTGCAAAAGCGGCCCTTCGGGGCCGCTTTTGTTTGGGGCATGCGCACTTCATGTAGCCCGCCGCCTCGCCGAATGATAACCGCAAGATAGCCTCGCACAAGCGCTCAGAACGGCGTGTCACCCTTGATGACGATGCGATGCATCAGCCGATGCTCGGTGTGTAGTCGAACAGAGCGTAGTGGACGGACAAACGGTTGTCCCACACTGCCAGGTCATGCTGCTTCAATTTGTGGCGGTACTGAAACTCGCGCGTGCGCAAATGATCGAACAGATAGCGCAGGATACAATCGCCTTCGCGCCGGTCCATGTCCTTGATCATGGTGGTCATCGATTCATTGACGAACAGCCCCTTGGCGCCGCTCACCGGGTGGGTCCGCACCACCGGGTGAAGTGCCGGCCGGTGGGTGCCGCGCTGGTTGCGCTGATGGGCCTGATAATCATTAGTCCACAGGTCCGGGCGCATATGCTCGTCATAGGGCTGGAAGGTATTGTGATAGGCCCAAAGCCCGTCAATGTGAGCCTTCATGCGGTCCGACAGCGCCTCGAATGCGGCAATGCCGTTCACCCAGATGGTATCGCCGCCATTGGGCGGAATATCGCGCGCATGCAGGCTGATACCCATGGTCGGCTGTTCGCGTCCGGCAAAGTCGGTATGCCAGAGGTCGCGGGTGATATGTGGTGGATTGTCGGCGACAGGTTCGGCGGATGGCGGCATGGCCTCGATGCGGCACTGTGCGACCTTGCAATCATCACGTTTCCGGGCATCGGGAGCAGGACGCAGGGGCGGCCCTTGTGGTCGCAGACGGCGTGGAGCCTAGTGTTGCGTCCGCCTTTGGTGTGGCCGATACCATGGGCTAGGGCCCCCTTTTCCGCCGCCGGCGCAGCGATGAACATTGATGCGGGAGCTGTCGATGAACAGCCGGTCAGGCGTATTCTCAGTGCCTGCCGGAGCGCTGAAGATACCTTCCCATATACCGCGCTCGGCCCGGCGACCACCACAGCGCAGCGCATGGACGATCCCGCTCAGCACACGACGATCATCAACGCAGGGTCTTCGTTCAACGCCGCCCACCCCACGCCATGCCGCTAAAGCCGCCAGCCTGAGTGCATCGCCGCAATCCCAAAGTTGAGATCGCGGTACGACACACGCTCAAATCCGCCCGCTTCCATCATCCGCGCAAACTCATCCTGATGTGGAAAGCGGCGAATACTCTCAACCAGATAACGGTATGCATCACCCTGACCTGCCACAGTTTGTCCCAGCACCGGGATCACCCGGTCCGAATAGGCGTCATAAAGATCATCAAGGACCGGAACCGACACGTGAGAGAACTCAAGACACAGAAATCTGCCGCCAAGGCGCAGAACCCGGAAGGCCTCTTCGAGCGCGCATTCGATCCGCGTCACATTGCGAATACCAAAGGCAATCGTCACCGCATCGATCGACCGATCGGGCAGCGGGATGCACTCTGCATCCCCGGCAACGAATGTAAGCTGCCCCCTCAGCCGCCGCGCCTCCGGTCTCAGCCGTCCTTGCGCCAACATCGCCGGATTGACATCGATCACGATGCTCTGCACCCTGCCGCCCGCCGCATCCTGCACCCGATAGGCAATATCCCCGGTTCCGCCTGCAAGATCGGCGTGCCAATAGTCGCGCGCCGACAGGCCCGGCGCGAGCCAGGCGACAAGCGCATCCTTCCACAACCGGTGCAAACCGCCCGACATTAAGTCGTTCATCATGTCATAGCGCGGGGCCACCGCGCGAAACACCTGCCCCACACGCTCTGCCTTGGCACCGATCTCGACGCGCTCGGCACCAAAGTGGGTATATTCAAGACCCTCATCAGGACGTCCAACGCTGCTATGGTTGCGTTCTGTCATGGGCGAAAAACTACAGTACCATGTGGCGGCACCCAACCATGTCGCACCAACGCTCCCAGGGAGTTTCATGTAATCAATGCCTGAACTCCCCGAAGTCGAAACCGTGCGGCGCGGCCTGCGCTCTGTCATGGAGGGGTATGCGATCGAACGCGTCGAGCAGCGCCGCGATGATCTTCGCTTTCCCTTGCCGCCACGTTTCAGTTCAGATCTTGCCGGGCACAGTGTTATCGCCCTGACCCGGCGGGCCAAATACCTGCTCGCCCATCTCGACAATACCGATGTCCTGATCATGCATCTGGGTATGTCCGGCCGATTTGCTGTCACCCATGACGGCGCCATTCAGACACCGGGGCGTTTTCATGCCCAGGTACCCGTCGCCCACGAGCACATTGTCTTTCACATGTCCGGCGGCGCCCGGATCGGCTATTCCGATCCGCGTCGCTTCGGTATCATGGTTCTTGTTTCAGGAGACGAGATCACAACCCACCGCCTGCTTTGCAGGCTTGGTCCCGAACCATTGGGAACAACTTTCTCGGCTGCTTATCTGAACCAGGCGCTCAGTCAAAAGCACGCAAGCATTAAATCTGCCCTGCTCGATCAGCGTAACGTTGCCGGTCTCGGCAATATCTATGTCTGCGAGGCACTCTTTCGGGCCCGTATCGATCCTCATCGTGAGGCGGCATCCTTGGCCGGCAAACGCAAGCCCGGCCAAGCACTCACGCGTCTCGTAGCCGCTGTTAAAGCCGTTCTTCAACAAGCAATCGAAGCTGGCGGGGCGAGCCTGCGCAACCACGCAGCAACCGATGGCACTCTGGGCTACTTCCAACATTCATTCGCCGTCTATGACCGCGAGGCAAGTCCTTGCCCGCGCTTGGACTGTCCAGGCACCATTGCCCGCTCGGTCCAATCGGGACGGTCTACCTACTGGTGTGCGCGCTGTCAGCGCTAAAGTGACCAATCGGTCGCGTTACGCCCCACTGATCCACCAGCTTGACACGCCCCCATATGGTCCGTCAGCTTCGCCCGTTAATCGCCTTTGAAGAGGGTGCCAACATGGCTTACAATACCATACTCGTTGAGATACGCGGCGCCGTCGGTCTGATTACACTACACCGGCCGGATGCTCTCAACGCGCTGAGCAGCGAGCTGATTGGCGAACTAAACAGCGCACTCGACGATATTGAAACCGACGACGTTGTGGGCTGTGTCGTACTCACCGGCTCAGACAAGGCATTCGCCGCAGGCGCTGACATTGCGCAGATGGCTGACTTTTCCTTCGTCGACGCCTTTGGCAGTGACTTCGTCAAGTCCTGGGAGCGCATCACAACTCTACGCAAGCCTGTCATCGCGGCTGTTGCGGGCTATGCACTCGGCGGCGGATGCGAACTCGCCATGATGTGCGATTTCATAATTGCCGCCGACACCGCAAAATTCGGGCAGCCGGAAATCACGCTCGGGGTCATGCCGGGCGCAGGCGGCAGCCAGCGCCTCACCCGCCAAATCGGCAAGTCCAAGGCAATGGAGATGTGCCTAACCGGACGCACGATGGACGCCGAAGAAGCCGAACGAAGCGGCCTTGTCAGCCGCATTGTCACCGCCGACGAATTAATCTCGGAAGCTGTGCAAACGGCGCAGAAGATCGCCGCCATGCCGCACCTTGCGGTGATGGCCATCAAAGAGTCGGTCAATCGTTCCTACGAAACCACACTGTCGGAAGGCACGCGTTTTGAGCGGCGTATTTTTCATGCGCTGTTTGCCACCGCAGACCAGAAGGAAGGCATGGCCGCGTTCCTCGGCAAACGCACGGCGCAATTCACAAACAGCTGAAGCCATATTGCACTTCGCCTGCACGGCCAGCCACGCGGTCCAAGACAGAGGCCCTTGATGGTAGACTTGCAATGCAGCGAGCGTTGGCAATCCATCGAGGACAAAATTGCGTCAGATTCAATAACGGCAAATCCTAGCTGATCGCGCCGGTGGTTGATTGACGCAGCTTAGGCTGCAGCCTATAAGCAGCGAGCTTTGGGCTCGTTCCGCGCACACGCCCAAATTTCATACGGACCCGATTAAGAATGGCGAACACCAAATCAGCAAAGAAGATGGTGCGTAAGATCGAACGACGCACAATCCGCAACCGCATGCGGCGCAGCCGGGTGCGCGGTTACGAACGCCGGGTTGAAGAAGCAATTGCGTCTGGCGATCAAGAATCCGCGCGCACAGCACTGAAAGCTGCGGAGCCTGAGATTATGAAAGGTGCCCAAAAGGGTGCGTTTCATCGCCAGCGTGCATCCCGGCGCGTATCCCGATTGACCAAGCGCATCATTGCAATGCAGGCCTGAAAAGGTGCCTTGTTCAGCCGGTCGCACTAAATCCTCCAATTGAGACAGGGGCTGGCCTTGGCCAGCCAATCAAAATTCACGATTTTGGTGTGAGATGGCCACGCGGCCCTTTCGCAGCAGATGCATATTTGCGTGTGCACCAGCACACTTGTGGGTCACCCAGCCGCACCCCCAACATCTGCGTTTGAAAATCCAGCATCAAGGAAAATGCCGGGAGCGGGTGGCAATTTTACCGAGCACCAAAAACCCATTTAACTTCAGCATCTTGCTCGGACTGGGTCCCACACATGGCTGCCTCAATCGCCAATTGTGGATTTTGAGCGTCATTGACTTGTCATGATAGCGACAGAAAATTGACACAATCCGAGACAGAGGGCCGATCCTATTTTTGGCGTCAACACAGGCATTTGCATCCCGAAGCCACATTCGCTTCACAAGCTCACAAACCCGCTCCGCCCGATTCTCACGGCAGGAGGATCACAAATGGTCTTGCCCCCTCGGTTTGTAGAGGCTATCGTCTTTGAAAAGTTCGGGGATGGACAGTTTTAAAAATAAAAAACGTTAGATTCAGCTGGATTTATCTCTTTATTGTTGTATTATAGAAAATTTTTGAAGTCATGATGCATACATAATAGCCCATTAAGATATTCAGAAGACGACTTCTTATTTGCGTGTATTAGCCGATTCGGCGCTGACGTTGTGGAGACAGGGAAGATTTTCTTGCTCAAAACAAGAATACAAAAATTCTAATTAAAGGCGCGTAGTACCGATGGAAATTGAAATGATCGAGCCGGCACCGGTGGCATATGCTGGAAATGTGACCCCCAGGGTTGCTTGGCTTGTGCTCAGCGAAATCCCGTATTCCCAGCTTGTTGACGTAAGAACACAGGCTGAATGGGCCTATGTCGGGGTTCCTGATCTGACCCCACTTGGCAAAGACCTGCTGCGCCTTGAGTGGCAGTCTTTCCCGACGATGGAAATTCAGCCGGATTTCGCCGATTGCGTTACCACCATGCTCACCGAACGAGACGCTACACCCGAAACCCCGGTGTTCTTCATTTGCCGCTCTGGCGCACGCAGCTCTCATGCCGCCGAAGCGGCGACATCGGCTGGTTGGCAAAGGGCGTTCAATGTAGCGACCGGCTTCGAAGGCGATCGTGATCAACAAAACCACCGCGGTTCCATCTCCGGATGGAAACTTGAAGGCCTGCCATGGAATCAAACCTAGAAACCATCCCCGGCAATGGGCAGCACTCAACACTTGTCATCGATTTGGATCGGCGACGGGATCAAAAAAACCAAACGGGTTAAACACAGCTAGGAATTCAACAGCCCTTGGTGGCGAGGCGACAAAAAATGCAATATTCTGACACAGCATTTCAGGAATGTTGGCAGCGCGTACGCGATCGTTTGCGTACGCAACTCGGAGAGGACGTATATTCCAGCTGGTTTGCACGCATGGAGGCGGAACGGCTTGAAGGTGGCGCTGTCACCCTGTCCGTACCCACCCCGTTTTTGCGAAGCTGGATTCGCTCTCGCTATGGTGACAAACTGTTTGATCTATGGTGCATTGAGGATGAAAGTATCAAACGGGTTGAATTGCGGGTCCGCTCCCATGTTGAAGCGGCGCGCGCGCGGCGTCGTAACAGTGCCAATCTAGAGCAGGCTGGCGACACTGCCAGTAGCGCTGGTCAATCGAACTTCCATACTGATGACAGATTGATTGCGGAGATTGGCGATGAAGGCGAGGCCTCCATGGCTAACCATGGAACTCCACTCGACCGACGTTTCTCTTTTGCCAGCTATGTGGTCGGTCGCTCAAATGCGCTTGCCCACGCTGCGGCATTGCGCGTGGCGACTGCGGAGCCGGAAGATCCTATTGAATTCAATCCGCTCTATATCCACGGTCCTGTCGGCACCGGCAAAACCCATTTGATGAACTCTATCGCATGGGAAATCCGCCAGCGTGCACGCGACCGCAAAGTGCTCTTTCTCTCGGCGATCCGGTTCATGAGTTCTTTCGTCGAGGCTTTGAAAGCCCACGACACCATTTCTTTCAAGAAGCGCTTCGCAGACATTGATGTCCTCATGATCGATGACATGCAGTTTCTTCAGGGCAAAGCCGTGCAGCAGGAATTCTGTCATATTTTCAATTCCTTGGACGAATCCACCCATCAGATTGTGATTGCCGGAGACCAACCGCCATCACGCCTCGAAGTACTCGACGACCGGATGCGTTCACGCCTTTCAGGAGGCCTCGTCGCACAAATCGGCCCAGCCGATTTTGAATTGCGCCGCGGCATCCTCGACAAGCGTATAGGCCAAATGGCCACCACCGATACCAAGATCGAGATTCCGCCGCCGGTGCTTGATTTCCTGGCCCGCAGAATTCAGTGCTCCGGTCGCGAAATCGAAGGCGCTCTCAATCGAGTCTTTGCCGCGCACAGCCTCAACAAACTGCCGATCACTGTCGAGCAGGCGGCTGAGTTGATTCGTGATCTGATCAGCGAATCCAATATGCGCCAAGTGATGATCGAGGACATTCTGCGCGCGGTCAGTGGGCACTTCAATGTCAGCAGACAGGATCTGCTTTCGGCACGCCGGCACAAGAGCGTCGTCTTTCCACGCCAAGTCGGCATGTATTTGGCCAAGACACTGACAACGCGCTCGCTTCCGGAGATTGGACGCAAGTTCGGTGGCCGCGATCACACCACTGTCTTACATGCTGTGCGCAAGATCGAGGGCATGTTGGGCAACGACGATACAGTGAACCAGTCGGTTGACGCATTGAGCCGCCAATTGCGCGAGTAGCTCCGCCTGTCGCTGACAGGTGGGTGCGGATGGCGCTGGAACACGTGGCGACCTCTGATATAGTCTGCGGTCCCTGACCGGTGTTCGCCGGATCAGAAACGTAATCCAGCGCGGGCACGAGGGGGGGGCGCATGAAGGTCGTAATTGAGCGAAATGTTTTGCTGCGTGGACTGAGCCATGTCCAGAGCGTGGTCGAACGCCGCAACACCATTCCGATACTTTCCAACGTATTGATCGATGCCGGTGGCACGGGGCTGACCCTGACCTCGACCGATCTCGATATCGAAGTGATTGAAACCGTTCCCGGCGAGGTCGAAAGCCAGGGCGGCACAACCGCACAGGCTCACCTGCTCCACGACATTGTGCGCAAACTGCCTGACAGCGCCCAGCTTAAGATCGAAACGGACGGAGGCGGAGAACACCTCGCGCTCAGGGCCGGGCGATCGGATTTCTCGCTCAAGACATTGCCACGTGACGATTTCCCGGCACTCAGTGAAGGGGAGCCTTCTCATCGCTTCACCATTGCAGCACCCGAGATCAAACGGCTGGTCGAGCGCACGCGGTTTGCCATTTCGACCGAGGAGACGCGCTACTATCTGAATGGCATCTATCTGCATCAGGCCAGCGCTCCCAAGGACGCTGGAGGGGCGTCGACACTGCGCGCGGTTGCCACCGACGGCCACCGTCTCGCTCAGGCAGAAATTGCCTTACCCGAAGGCGCGGAAGGCATGCCAGGCATTATCATTCCGCGCAAATGCGTGACTGAACTCAGCCGCCTGATCGATGAGGTTGAAGGCAATGTTGATATTGCCCTGTCATCATCGAAAATCCGCTTTGCCTTTGCAGATTTGCGCCTCACCTCAAAACTGATCGACGGCACATTCCCCGATTATGAGCGCGTCATCCCCTATCAGAACAGCAAAGAGCTCACGGTCGAAAAGCGCATCTTTGCCGAGGCGGTGGATCGTGTCTCGACAATTTCAAGCGACAGGGGCCGCGCGGTGAAGCTGGCGATTGACGGCGAAACACTGACATTGTCAGTGAACAGCCCCGATGCGGGCACTGCGGTCGAGGAGATCGCAGTCGGCTATGGCGCCGATCCGCTCCAGATTGGTTTCAATCCCCGCTATCTGCTCGACATTACCTCGCAACTGGAAAGCAAAGAGGCGAAGTTCATGTTGTCGGACGCAGGCGCACAGACATTGATCCGAGACCCATCGGACTGCAACGCACTTTATGTCCTGATGCCGATGCGGGTGTGAGGCGCGCGGGGCCGCACGCCTCATATTTTCTCCGCCAGATCTGAATACAAGCTGGTTCAGCGGCCCGGCGCGGGAATCGCTGGCGCTGCTGCCCCGTCACTTTCATCGCGAGAGCGATCGAAGGCAGCGCCCAGTATCGCAGCCGCCCCTTCAAAGCCCTGGCTTGATCCGCCGACAACCGTGTGCGGCACCAGGCGGCTCACCAGTTGCACCAACTCAGGTCGTTTCTCTAGCGAGGCCAGTGTCTTCTCCAAAGCCTGCAACAGCGCCACTCTGTCTTCACCCAGAACCTGTGCCTAGGCTTTTTGACCACGCGCCAATTCCTCAAGGAATTGACGTTCGGCTTCGCGCTGGTTGGCGACCTTCACCGCGATCTGAGCCTCAACGAGGCGTGGCTGTTCGTCGGCTATTGCGTGCGCCTATGCGTTTTTGCTATGCTGCGACTTCACGATCATGGGCTTAGCACAGCTGATCTGCCAGTTGAACACGCAGACGCGACAAAAGAAGCTCCAGCGGTATTGCCGGCTCACCGATGCGAATTTCCTTGATGTCCACACCCGCCTTGCGCCCCTCGGTCTTGATCGCCGCCTCGATGGTCTGCTCCAGCGCCTCGCGGTTTTCGATCAGATCGAGTACCCTTGTCGGGCTCACCTCATATTCAATCGGCTCTACCAGAGATCCCGTTTCATCACGCACCGGGCTCCTGATCGTCGGCCCGCGACATTGCGCACGATCAAGCGGATTGCAGGAGTGAGAATGCGATCCTCGACCTCCGCCAGCCCGCCAACCACAACCGGTGCGTTTTCAGGGTCCACTTGCACCAGCGCCCTCAACTCCAGCGGAATGTCCCAACCTTCGACCTTGACGAACACCGCCCGGTCTGCGGCGTCGGCTGGGATTTCCTCTACCGAGGACTCTTCTGTTGTCGCAGATTTCCCTGCTGGTCGATCGACAGATTGATCTTGCGTTTGTTGAAGCCGCCATTGTAATATCAGGTCTGCACCCGCGTATCGACCAGCGTCACCTGATAGGCATCGAGATTGAGATAATAGGCGCCCGGAAGCAGCGGCTCCTTCCAGATGCCGGCACAACCGCGCGGTACCAACGGCACCGTTAGCGCCCCCGACGCGGTGCCCGCCTGCACTTCTTCCTCAAAGCAGTTCATGCCGGGCTGGACGACGTTCGATTTCACCACACCCACATGGCCAGCGGGAATAACCGTTGCCAGCGTTATATCGGTGCGAACATCAAACAAGTACCGATCGAGACGATATTGCCCGAGCTTCAGCACGGTTTCCTGCGGTCCGCGCAAGCCCCCGCGGTTGAGATAAACCTCGGCCTTGAACATCTCGGCAAGATCACCATCATCGATCTTGGGCGTGATGAACATGCCTTCCGGCATCGGCGCACCGTCAAGCGCGGTGGTCCGACCGTAGGGGCCGTCCGGCACGGTCACCACATTAACCCGCATTTCCCATATGGCTCCATTAATTGATGTGATTGATCGTTGGTTCCGTCATGAGAAAAAATGTCTTGAGCGCATTTTGGGGCACGGCATATGGACGCCCTGAAAATCCCCTGGTTTTGAGCGTGTTGGCGTGATTCCGTGGGGATATCAGCGACGGAGGGTACGATGGCTGCACAGCGCGGGTTGTTCGATCCGGATGAGCGCTACGCGGCGTTATCGAAGGCGGTAGATCCGCTGGAGCGGCTTGCAGGGGTTATCGACTTCGAGCTCTTCCGGCCAGAGTTGGATGCGACGCTCGATCGTTCCGATGGCAGGCAAGGCGGGCGCCCGCCGATGGACCCGGTCCTCATGTTCAAGGTGCCGGTGATCCAGGCGCTCTACGGTCTGTCGGATGCGCAGTCGGCGTTGCAAATCATGGACCGGCGCAGCTTTGGCCGTTTCCTCAGCCTCGATGACGGCGCGCGGGCGCCGGACGAGACGACCATCTGACGGTTCCGGGAAGCCCCGGCGCGGACCGGCGCGGTGGAGAAACTCTTCGCCCGGTTCGACGCGCATCTTGAGGACGCCGGATATCCCGCCATGGGCGGGCAGATCGTCGATGCCGCCATCGTGGCGGCCCCGCGCCAGCGCATGACCGATGCCGGGAAGGAGGTCGTCAAGGGCGGGGGCATCCCGCCTGATTGGCAGGCCAATCCCTGGAAACCGGCGCAAAAGGATCGCGACGCGCGTTGGATGCTCAAGCGAGGGCGCAAGAAGACGCGCCCGCCCGGCAAGCCGATGCCCGTGCATCACGAGAGGGCCAATGCCGCACGGTCGAAGGTCCGATCCGCGATCGAACATCCCTTCGCCGGGATGAAGGCACGAACGGGGCCCTTCGTCCGCACCATCGGCATCGACCGGGCGAAGGCCAGGATCGGCATGGCCAACATCGCAGTCAACATGAAACGGCTCCTGTTCCGGGAGCGCAAAGGCGCCGTGTCATAGCCCGGCCCCGGCGAAACCGAATCCCGAACCACAACCCAGGCAAAGGGCCGACCCGCATCGCGGCCGTAAATGCACTCTCGTCACCCGATTCCAGGCAGCAGACAGGGGTCTGCAGGGTGTCCATTTGGTCATGAAGCACTCCTTTTTCCTGTTTAGATCTGGCAACGCGGCAGCCCATCTGCCGGCCACCAATCCATGACGTATAAATAGGAACAAAGGCGGCGGAAAATTGTGATCTGAATCACATCGCACCCAGACGTGACAGAGTTGTGATGCGCCCGCGCAAATAAAATTCAGATGTCACAAGAAACGTCCGTTCGACAATCGAAGGTCACTGCATTTGGGCTATCTCATTTCCGCACACGCATATCCTGAAAAGCATCCTCCAGCCGCCCAAGGGCATGTTCGAGAATCGGGCGCGGCAGAGCGAAGTTGAAGCGCAGCCAACTTTCTCCGCCTGGACCAAATTGTGGGCCGGGGCTTGCAATGACGCGCGCCCGGTTCTGAACTCTGTCGGCAACATCTTCAGGTGTCAGACCGGTTGCAGAAAAATCGACCCAGGCAAGATAGGTGGCAGAAAGGCGCATCGAGCGGGCACCGGGCACCGCAGCCTCGATCCCGGCATCGAACAGCTCGCGGTTGCCGGCAAGGTAAGGCAGCAATTCATCTAGCCACGCCTCACCTGTCCGCCAAGCTGCTTCCGTCGCGATCATCCCGAACCTGTTGTAGGAACCAAGACTACTTGCCGCGATCCGCGCGTCGATCCGGTGCTTCAACGCCTCGTTCGAGGTGATACAGGCGCCGGCATGGGCGCCGGCAAGATTGAAGGTCTTTGTCGCGGCAACGCAGGTGACCAGACGATCCGCGATCTCGGGCGCGGCGGTAAGCATCGGTACGTGTGTCGACCCATCGAGGACGAGATCACAATGGATTTCATCGGACACCAGGATCAGATCATTCGCGGCGCAGAATTCAGCCAGCGCGCGAAGCTCATCCACCCACCAGACGGTGCCGCCCGGATTATGCGGACTGCAAAGGAACACGATTTTCGTTCGAGGACTCAGTTGGTCTCGCAGCGCATCGAGGTCCATCGAATACCGCCCATCGGATTCGACAAGCTGTGCATCAAGTATCTGCCGTTCGTTCGAAACAATGATTTTGCGGAAGGCGTGATAGCTTGGGGGAAAGACGACGACTTCATCGCTGGCCTCGCTTGCCGCTTGAATGATCAGACCCAACCCGGAGACGACTCCGGGTGTGGGACTCACCCATTTCGGATCCACGCGCAGGCAGTGCCGTCGTTCCATCCAATCGGTCAACGCCGCCGTCCAACTTCCCGTGTCGGCATAATAACCATGTGCAGCCCGTTCGATCTCGGCACCGAGCGCTTCGGTCACACCCGGCGGTGCTGCGAAATCCATGTCAGCCACCCACATCGGAATTGCGTCCGGCACTTCGATACCCGTAAGACGCACCATGTTGTCCCACTTGGTGGAGTGGGTACCGCGACGATCGATGAGGCGGTTGAAATCAGTCATTGGCGAGGGGCTCCCTTTCCCCTCAAGAAGACTCTTGGGGGTATGTAAGATTGCGGACTTGTTGCGTTTATCCTGCCACGGCAGGCCCGCAATGTGATCTTTCAATAACCTTTGATTCGAGCGCGACAACCCCGCAGCGTCAATTCACCTGCCGACAACATGGGGCGGCAATGTACAATATGCAGATGTTGCCATGGCTAGGAACACGCCCCCAATATTGCCGGCAAGACCGGCATCGGCCGGCTTGTCGATCCGGCAGCCAGTGAGTAGGGTCGCGCCGGCAGCGGAGAACATCACTGGCGTGGCGGTATTTCCCCACCCTTGAGACGGTCCAGTACACGGCCGGAAACGTGGTTGGTGCAAATGGTGAGAATGCCTACGGCTATTTTGTCGTACCGCCAAGTCGTCGCTATACAGGCAGCTGAATTGACTGAGCAAATTCCCACCCTTCCGGCACCATGAACCAATTGATCCGTCTGTGGCGCGGCGAGTTAATGCTTCAAAGTGCGTTCTGGAACTGGGCTGTGATTGGCGGCATCATCGTCAATATCTCGTCCAGTGTACTGTTTATTGTCTTGATCATGGCTGATCGGCCGATCATGGCGCTTGTTGCCGGCTACGCCTTCTCTTTGCCGTACAACGTCGTTGTCTCAGTGGGCGTGTGGCGCTCAGCTGAGCGATTTGCCGGAGAGCGCCAATTGGCAGATCTTGCAAAGCTCGTAACACTTGTCGGGATGGTCCTGCTCAGTGTCACATGACAGTCTCATCTGGACCCCACATTCCCCCAGGTAACGTGACGTTTGCGCCTGTGACAGCCGGTAACATGTTACATTTCAGCATGTTGGTGGGCTGTAGGGGGCGGATCACGGATCACCCGCAGGGTGCAGGCGAAACGGGTGATATCAGGCGCGGTTTCGACAGTCGGCGGCGGCTGGAATTCCATGGCTCGAAGATCGGTTTCGACGGTGGCCCGTTGCTGTTCCGGGAGTTGGACGAGACCCCGGGATTGCACGATATTGCCGGCGGTCCTCTCGGAGATACGCGAACCGTCCACAACCGTCTGCATTCCGTGGTCGGTCTTCGGGCGATCGGCCGGATATGATGATGTGAACGGCGCGGACCGTCCGGCGCTCGATCCGGTGATGCGGCAGGTGGTCGGAGGGCGTGGCGTTGATGCCGAGGCCGCGTCTGCCGGCCGGATGGGTCGGTTCGAGACCGAGGTGTCGGCGGCAGCCGACAATCACGGTGCGCCGGCGGACGTATCCGGTCAATGGATTGATCGGGCTCACGCCGCGATGGCGCCCGAATGGATCACACCGGACATGGACGGGTTCGGTCGGCCCGCGCCATGGCGCGCAGACCCGTGGGGCGCAGGAAGGCACCGCCTGGAACGGGCATTTCGGCTGCATGTGCTATCATCCTTTGTTCGTCTTTACCGACATTCACGGGATGACGGCCATCGTCGAGCCGATATTGTCTCCACGGGCGGACATCTGCAACCCCGGACCATCGCCGTGGGGATCGAGGGACATCGAGAATGGTGACGCCGGCGCCGGCTGCGGCCGAAGTTCGGCGATCAGCCGCAGGATCTCGGCGAACAGGCCCCCCTGGCACCGCGCCCTCGGTCAACCGGGCCAACTGGACTGGAACGTGACGTACCGGCCGTGTGTGACGATCCCGGCGACGATCCTGATCGGCGTCTCCTTCAGGCCGGTCGGCGACCATCGCCTGACCGCCTCCGGCAGACCCGGCGTCCGCATGAAGTTACCGGGATTGCAGGCGAGCGCATAAAGCCGGAGCCGCACGGCATTGTTCCGGAACCTCCGGCATGACAGCCGGGTCCGCACAATCGCGTTCCTGCCTTCCTTGATGTGCTGCCCGGCCGTGCCGCGCCGGTTGCAGAAGGCGACCACGCGCCTGGCAGGGCGGCATCGCCTCGGAAACAGCGACGCAGGTCCCGTTTCCCAGTAACGCTCGACGACGGGTTGCAGAACGCCGCGTCGGCCGTCGGCGCTGTGGACGTTGCCGGGACGAAGTCGGCTGCCTTCCTGATCGCCATGGAATCCATGTCGAGCACGATGGCCCTGGGCGGATGCCGCGCGTGCCCCCGGTCAATCCGTTGCCCCGACAGATCGGCCGGTGCGGGGAGGTTCTCGTCACCGGCAGGGAACTCTGTCTCCAATCGCCCCATACGGACGGCGCACACGGCCTGCCTGGCTACGGCGCGACCGTCGACAATCCATCGCATTGCGGGATCGCGTCCCGGGCGGTCGGCGTCGTTTACGTCCTCATAGCCACCGAGGCGGCCGAAGACGGATCGGCGAAACAATCCCGTCATCGCGTACCGGCCGTTCTTGCCGGTGCGCGGATCGACAGGCTCATGGCCGGCCATGTCCGTCAAGCCGAACGCGCCATCAAGCTCGCGGCAGGCCGGCCATCCGGCGTCGGTGGTGATTCCGCAACCGTGGAACTCAAGCTTCAGGCGGCGATCGAAATCGAGCCGAAGAGGCCCGTCAACCGGTTCACCCGCCGGGTTCGCCATATGCCGCGCCACAAAATGCGCTCAAGACATTGATTCTCATCACGGAACCGACGATCAATCACATCAATCAATGGAGCCATATGGGAAATGCGGGGTAAAGCAAGTCCGAACCCGGCAGGTCCGAGCGTAATTGCCGAAATCTGGCGGCCATAGTCCGGCTCACCGCGATGGGTTGCCCGGCGATAGGAGAAAAAGTCGCTTTCATCATCGTAGGTGCAATTTTCGCTGCCAGCCACATGCGCAAGGCCAAGCCGTGAAAGCCGGTATTCGCAATAGGCGGGAAGGTCGAAACGGAAATATGCCTCTCGGTCCGATGCAATGAAAAAACGCGCATTTGATGCTTCCGCTTCAATGAAGCGATCGCGGAATTCCGCACCCACCTCATAGGCGGCCTGATGGATCGCCGGGCCGATTGCCGCAACGATTTGGCCGCGCGTGGCGCCCAGTTGTTCCATTGCGCTCACCGTCGCATCCAAAATGCCCTCAAGCGCACCGCGCCAGCCCGCATGGGCAGCGGCGACAATTTGCGCACCCGGATCGGCAAACAGCACAGGCGCGCAATCGGCTGTCAGCACGCCGATCGCGATACCGGTGCTGGCGGTAACCAGCGCATCGGCGCGCGGCGCCTCTTCCGGCAATTGATCGATCACCGCAACATCGCTCGAATGGGTCTGATAGCCTGTGACCAGCGCCTGCGGCATCATGCCGAGCGCGGTGGCAACATATGCACGATTGCGCTCCACATTGGCGCGTTCGTCATCCGCCCCCAATCCGCAATTCAGGCTGTCATAGATGCCGGTGGACCAGCCGCCGCGCCGTGTGAAAAAACCATGGCACAGTTTCGGACTGACCATCAAGGCAGGGACTTCGATCATTGGGTGGCAAGGCTCCGCTGGAAAGGCTCTGGTGCGGCTGCGCCCGGACTGGTCAGCGCCATCACCTTGAAAAGGGAGCCCATGGCGCCGGGATCGGTCAAGCGCTGATACGCCTCCTCGATTTGTTCAGCGACGGCACTTTCCTTTCCCGCCTTGAGATGCGCGGCACGCTCAACAATACCGATTGCGGTGAGGAAACGCCCCATTTCAACCGGTCCATAGCAATCGCTGCCGCGCGCGCGCGCAGCCCCGATCAGCGAAGTAAAATCTACATGTGAGGTGAGATCGGATTGGCCCGGCTGATCGAGCACGTCAATCGGCTCGTGCCTGGCAAGCGCCTGCAATGTGTCGCCATAGCCGGGGGCCGAATGTCCATAGTCCACGATCAGCGCGGCGGTGGGCGCGGCAATGGATCGCACGGCAATGCTGGCCGCGACCTGCTCGCGCGCCGGCGACCACTCCCAGATATCGCCTTCGCCGGCGGTCCCGAGGCCACCATTGACGGCGGGCGTGCCGGCCATTTCAAATTCGACGACCTCACCCAAAGCGATCTTCAGTGTTCCATCCCCATCGGTGGCCACCATGTGCTCGCGCCATTGGCCCCGGGCGCGCTCGGCCTGGCGCACCGGCAGGGCGTCGAAAAACTCATTGGCGATGATGATCGCAGGGCCCGGCGCAACGCTCTCCAGATCGTCGCTCCATTCAATGCGCACACCAGCGTGCTTCAGCCTATCTTGCTGGCTGCGGCGCAGCACTGGAGACGTTTCAATCAAGTGGATGTGTGCGGCAGCGGCGAATTCCGGCACCAGGCCCACAGCCCGCAGCGCATCGGCCATCAGCGTGCCGCGTCCGGGGCCCAGTTCGATCAGGGCGAAGGGCTGCGGCGCGCCGAGCTTCGACCACATGTCGAGCGCCCACAGTCCCACCAGTTCGCCGAACATCTGGCTGATTTCCGGCGCGGTGGTGAAATCGCCCGCCACCCCCAGCGGATCGCGCCTCATGTAGTAGCCATGCTCGGCATCGCCGAGACACTGAGCCATATAGCGGTCCAGCGGCATCGGGCCGTTTTCACCAATCTCGCGCGCAATTTCGTATGCCAGCGGTGTCGGGCGGATCACCGGATCGCCTTTTTGCTGCGCACGCCGATCCACATGAAGACAAGACCAATCGGGATCATCGGCGCCGATAGCGCAATACCCATTGTGAGCCCGCTTTGCAGGAAGCCGATATGGGCGTCGGGCATGCGGAAGAATTCCACGACAATGCGAAACACGCCGTAGCAGGTGATGAACAGGCCGCTAACCAGTCCCGGATGGGTGAGTGCGCCAAAGCGATGGGTGGCAAGGCGCAGGATTGCAAACAATACCAAGCCTTCGAGAAACGCCTCATAGAGCTGGCTCGGATGGCGCGGCTCGGGCCCGCCATGGGGAAAGACAATCGCCCATGGGGCATCGCTCACCCGGCCGAACAACTCGCCATTGACGAAATTCGCCAGCCGCCCGAACAACAGGCCGATCGGGGTGGCGCACGCCACCAGATCGCCAATGGTCAGCAGCGGCACTTTTTTCAGGCGGGAGAACAGGATGACCGCGACAATGACGCCGGCAAGCCCGCCATGAAACGCCATGCCGCCCTGCCACAAAGCGGCAATTTCCATTGGGTGCGCCAGATAATAGGAGGCGTTGTAAAACGCCACATAGCCGAGGCGTCCGCCGAGAATGATGCCGAACACGATCCACAACAGCAGATCATCGACGCTCTGGCGCCCGACCGGAGCATCCCCGCCCCAAATCCGCGTGCTGCGCACAAGCCGCAGTATGTAATACCATCCAAGAAAGATCCCAGCGATGTAAGCCAGCGCATACCAGCGGATCTCAAACCCGCCAATATCAAGCGCCACCGGACCGATGGCGGGAAATGGCATTACCAGCGCTGCGATCACTTTTGCCCGCGCCCCCGTCGCATGCTATATCCCGCGATATTCTTGAACTCAGCCATCTCTAGCGGCATTTGAGCAGCATTGGCGCGATTCGCCTATGCGGAGAAACTGCATCATGACACAGACCACCGGACGTTTGTTTGACGAGCTCGCCAAGATGATGACCAACGCCGCGGGAATGGCCCAGGGCCTGCGCGCGGAAACTGAAACCGTAATGCGCGCCCAGGCCGAGCGCCTGTTGCACGAGTTTGAAGTGGTTCAGCGCGATGAATTCGAGGCCGTCAAGGAAATGGCAGCCAAGGCGCGGGCTGAAAACGAACGCCTAGAAGAGCGCATCGTCGCGCTGGAGGCAGCTCTTGCAAAATCCGCTCCGGCAGCAAAGTCGGCTTCAGGCAAAGCCGCCGCAGGTAAGCCTGCCGCACGCAAGTGCCACGACCTGTAAATCCCCGGCGCGCAAGAGTTCAATGGACGACAACTAGTCCGCTGGGTGCCCCGGCGGATTGGGGCTTGATAACTCAAACCACAGCCTGATCGGGGCTCCTCCCGAGTTCGATGATCGATGCATCAATCCGCACTACACAGCATCTGGTGCGCGGTAGATTTTCCTGCTTCAAAGCCGGTTCGCCCCTGATGGAATCAAAACTTGTTGAGCATTTCCGTGGATATTCGAGGAAAAACCACATGGTTAACAAATTTTAACCCGCATTTCCCATATGGCTCCATTAATTGATGTGATTGATCGTTGGTTGTGTCATAAGAAAAAATGCAATTAGAATATATGGGCTTGACTGAACGCCTCCCCTGAATTATCCTTATATCACAGGGAGGCTCTGATAAAAATTATCAAGTGTTTTATGCAGGTTTCCGGCCCAAGAGACTTGCATTGCGCATCTTGAGAAAGTTCGCTGGGGCGACGATTCGCACTTCCCTCATTGTGGTTCAACTGCCATTGCGCGGAACTGCCACGGTTGCAAGTCCAGTTTCAACGTTCTTTCCGGCACGATTTTTGAGAAAATCAAGACTACCGCTTCAAAAGTGGTTCCTTGGTATTGCGTTAATCGTGAATGCGAAGAAAAGCGTGTCCAGTTGGACACCCTGCAGCCCCCTGTCTTCTGCCTGGAATCGGGTGACGAGAGCGCATTTACAGACGCGATGCGGGTCGGCCTCTTGCCTGGGTTGCGGTTCGGGATTCGGTTTCGCCGGGGCCGGGCTATGCCACGGCGCCTTTGCGCTCCCGGAACAGGAGCCGCTTCATGTTGAATGCGATGTTGGCCATGCCGATCCTGTCCCTCGCCCGGTCGATGCCGATGGTGCGGACGAAGAGCCCCGTTCGTGCCTTCATACCGGCGAAGGGATGTTCGATCGCGGATCGGACCTTCGACCGTGCGGCATTGGCCCTCTCGTGATGCACGGGCATCGGCTTGCCGGGCGGGCGGTGGAAACGGACCTTCGAGGTCAGCCCGGCCCGGGCGATTTTCTTCTCGTTCTTCTGCGACCGATACGCCGTGTCCGCCCGGACAGTCGAGCCGGTGGCAGTCGAGCCGGTGTTCGCCTGATCCGGAAGCCCGCCCGCTACGCGTCCGTCATGCCGGGCGGCGTCGGTGACGATCCATGTCCGGACGAAGCCGTGGCGCCGGTCGGCATTGATATGGGATTTGCAGCCGAACACCGGCGTGGCGATTGCGCCCTCGCTTGAGCGCAACATTAAAAACGTCACGGCAGCCATCGCGCGCGCCGCAGCCCTCACTCGCGGCTATAATGAGTCCAGACCCTAGTACTTCCTGCTACCCATCTGCGGGCTTCGTTGGAGGGCTGGCGGACCGCAGCCGGCGGAGCGCTTGAGGCTGAATACAATCGCGTGAGGGATTGTGCAGTGGTCGGCTCGCCGGGGGTGCGGTTGAGCCGCGCACGATCAGCTCGACCGGCATCAGTTCATGCCGCGGCGCCAACTGTGTTCCTGCCTCCAGACGCTTGACCAGAATGGTGGCGGCGCATTTTCCGGCCTCATACTGGGCAACGCGGATGGTGGTCAGCGGCGGGTCGATGCGGTCGACAAACGGCATGTCGTTGAAACCAGTGACCGAAATGTCGCGCGGACAATCAAATCCGTGACGGCAAAGCTCGGCGATGGTGCCGATCGCGATTACGTCATTGGCGCACAATATGGCGGTGACCGGCTGCTTGCCCACAAGCAAAGCTTTGGTACAGCGCTCGCCTTCAGGTTCGTTGAAGCCGGTGGCGAAAACAGCCGGGCATTCGGATTCATGCAGTCCGAACTCGCCAGCAGCGGATCGGAAGCATTCAAATCGCTGGCGGCCAGTCGAGGTATCCTGGGGACCGGCAATATGGGCGATCCGCCGGTGGCCGAGCGTGACCAGATGTTCGACCATCTGGTGTACGCCGCGCTCTTCCTCATTGATCACTGAAGGGATTGCCGGATCATCAAGCCGCCGGTTGACGGTCACCACTTCAACCGCGTGACGGGCGAGTTCGGAAATGGTCGCATCGGTTTGCAGCACATTGGCCATGATCAATCCGTCAACGCTGCGCGCCAGAAGGGTTTCAATCATGCGCGACTGACGCTCCTCATAGGCGTCTGTATTCACGGTGATGGCAATATAGCCATGATCGAACAAACCGTCCTCAATGCCGCGGATAATTGGTGGAAACACCGGGTTTGTGATGTCTGGAATGACAACACCAATGGTGCGGGTGCGATTGGTGCGAAGCGAATAGGCGCTTTGATTGGGGATGTAGCCGAGTTCATCGCAAACCGACTGGATGCGGGCGCGAACCTCATCGGTGATCAAATGGCTGGTCTTGTCGTTGAGCGCGCGCGAGACGGTGGAAACATGAACACCGGCACGGCTTGCCACGTCCTTCAGCCTCGCCCGCCAAGGTCTGACCGCAGCTGCCTGCTGATCAGAGCGTACAGTTCTAGCCGCCACATTTTTCCGTCTTGAAGGCATTGCAGCTCAAATGCACCGGGAATCGAAGCCGATGGTTGACTCCTGTCGATGCTTGACAATAGCATGCAATCGATTGCATGCACAATCCATCCGCATGATCTGAGGGTACATTCCAGTTCGCGCAGGTGGTTTTCCATGCGCATAAGATGATCGGACGTGAGGCGCGCCCGCTGAGAGGCTGCGCAACAGGGAGGTCAAATGACGACGATGAGTACGTTTTCGCCGCGGCTGGTACGGCCGGGAGATGCCGAACCGAACTGGCGCTGGGATCGCGAAATTCCGGCTCCCGGTCACAAGGATGTCGATTTCGAGACCAGGGTTGATTTCCGGCGCATGCGTCGCTATCGGCTGGCGCGTGCACGCCAGGCGCTGAAGAACTCCAACTGCGGCGCGCTGCTTTTGTTCGATGTCAACAATATCCGTTACATCTCGGCGACCAAGATCGGTGAATGGGAGCGCGACAAGCTGTGCCGCTTCGCGCTGCTCGCCGGTGACGAGGAACCAATCGTGTGGGACTTCGGTTCGGCTGCGGTTCACCACAGGCTGAATTGCGACTGGCTTGATCCCGAGCGCTGCCGCGCCGGCATGACCGGTATGCGCGGCACGGTGCCGCCAGCGGTGGGGTTGATGCGGTCCCACGCCGAAGAGGTGATGAGCCTTTTGAATGAGGCCGGTGTCGCTGACATGCCGGTGGGCGTCGACATTGCCGAGACGGCAATGTTCTTCGAGCTGCAAAAGGCCGGCATTAAGGTGGCCGATGGCCAGCAGATCATGCTGGATGCGCGCGAGATCAAGAATATCGACGAGATCGTGCTCTTAAATCAGGCAGCTGCCATGGTCGATGGCGTCTACCACATGATCTATGAGGAGTTGCGGCCGGGCGTGCGTGAGAATGACATCGTCGCCATGGCCAACAAGATGCTATACGAAATGGGCTCGGATGATGTGGAGGCGATCAACGCAATTTCCGGCGAGCGCTGCAGCCCGCATCCGCACAATTTCACTGACCGCATGTTCCGCCCAGGCGATCAGGCGTTCTTCGATATCTTACAATCCTATCAGGGCTATCGCACCTGCTATTACCGCACCTTCAATATAGGCCGTTCGACGCCGGTGCAGGAGGACGCTTACAAGAGGTGCCGCGAGTGGCTCGATGTGGCAATCCAGCTGATCAAGCCCGGGGTTTCGACCGATACGGTCGCAGCAGTGTGGCCCAAGGCGGAGGAATTCGGATTCCCGAGTGAGATGGATGCGTTCGGGCTCCAGTTCGGCCATGGTCTGGGGCTGGCGCTGCATGAACGTCCGATCATCTCGCGGCTGGTGTCACTGGAAGATCCGATGGAAATCAAAACCGGCATGGTGTTTGCGCTTGAGACCTATTGTCCGGCCAAGGACGGTTACTCGGCCGCCCGCATCGAGGAAGAGGTTGTGGTCACCGATACGGGGTGCAAGGTGATTACCCATTTCCCGGCTGAAGAGCTGCCGATCGCCAATGCGTATTGAGGATTTGGTTTTGCCGGCAGCCCAATCAATAATTTGGGGAGACACCTGACATGGCGCGCAAAAAAACGGCCACCGCGCTCGCGGCCAACGACGATATCGGCGAGGAAGTGCGCCTTGATCTGTTTCGACGGCTGGTTGAAATTCGCCATTGCGAACAAAGAGCTTATGATTTGTTCCTGGAAAATCTGGTCAAGGGGACAAGCCATTTGTCCCTCGGCCAGGAGGCGATTGCGTCGGGTTTTGCCACCGCCATGCGCCCCGGCGACAAGAGCTTTTGTACCTATCGCGGGCATGCGCACACTCTGGCGCGCGGCGCCGACATGCATGCGGTGCTTGGCGAGCTGATGCAGCGCGATTGCGGGCTGATGCGCGGCAAGGGTGGTTCGATGCATCTCACCGATGTCGAAAAAGGCGTGATGGGCTCTTATGCGATCATTGGCGCCCATCTGCCAATCGCGGTGGGCTCCGCGTGGCGGGCGCAATATCTTGGCGAAGACGATGTGGCGGTGGTGTTTTTCGGCGATGGAACAACCAATATCGGCGCCTTTCATGAAGCGCTGAACTATGCGGTGGTGTTCAAACTGCCGGTGGTGTTCGTGTGCGAGAATAATTTGTACATGGAGTACACGCCGATCGGCTCGATCACGGCGGTGGAAAATCCGGCCGCTGACCGGGCGTGCGCCTACGGCCTTGAGAGCATTCTGATCGACGGCAACGATGCCGATGAGGTCTACCGCACAGCACAGGCGGCATATACCAATGCGCGGGCGGGCGAGGGGCCTTCGCTGATCGAATGCAAGACCTATCGCCATTCGGGACATAGCCGGGCAGATCCCGGCGCCTACCGGCCGAAGGGTGAGCTCGAAAACTGGAAGACCAACCGCGATCCGATCAAGATCTATCGCGCGCGATTGGCCGAATTCGGCATTGCCGATGAGGTGATCGAGCAGATCGACCGCGAGGCCTTGGAGCGCGTCGATGAGGCGACTGAGACGGCAAAAGCCTCGCCGCCGCCGCCGGCCGACATTCTGACCACCGATGTCTATGCTGATGGAGGCTGGGCATGGCGGAACTGACCTACAGGGAGGCTGTGGCCGAGGGCATTGCCCAGGAGATGGAACGCGACCAACGGGTTGCGTTTATCGGCGAGGATGTCGCCGGCGCTGGCGGCGTATTCAAGGCGACGGTGGGGCTGCTCGACAAGTTCGGGCCAAAACGGGTGATCGACACACCGATTTCCGAACAGGCGATCATGGGCACGGCGATGGGTGCGGCGATGACCGGTATGCGGCCGATCGCCGAGATCATGTTTTCCGATTTCCTGGCGGTGTGCTGGGATTTCGTCGCCAATGAGATGTCGAAGTCGCGTTATATGTCGGATGGCCAGCTGCCCTGTCCGCTGGTGGTGCGCACCGGCAATGGCGCGGGCTCACGCTTTGGCGCGCAGCATTCGCAATCGGTCGAGAACTGGGCGATGGCGATCCCCGGTATCAAGGTGGTGGCGCCTTCAACGCCCGCCGATGTGAAGGGGCTGATGGCGGCAGCGGTTCGCGACGACGATCCGGTGATCTTTTTTGAGCACAAGTCACTCTATGCCACAAAAGGCGAAGTGCCTGATGGCGAGCATGTCGACACGCTGGGCACCGCCAAGATTGTGCGCCAGGGCGCGGATGCCACCATTGTAGCGCTGGCGATGATGGTGACGCAGGCGCTGGAGGCGGCAGACAAACTCGAGGCCGAAGCAGGTATCGACGCTGAAGTGATCGATGTGCGCTCGCTGGTGCCGCTCGACACCCAGACCATTCTGAGTTCGATCGCCAAAACCGGTCGGCTGTTCACGGTGGAGGAAAATCCACGGCTGTGCGGTTGGGGTGCGGAAATCGCCTCGATTGCTGCTGACGAGGCATTCTGGGACCTGGACGGGCCGATTGTGCGCATCACCACGCCGCATATTCCGCTGCCTGCCGCCGACAATCTCGAAGACCTAGCGCTGCCCAATGCACAGCGCGTCTTTGAGACGGTGCGCAAGGTCATGGATTGAGGCCGGGGCGATGGATGTCTTGATGCCGCAGCTTGGCGAGACTGTTACCGAGGGGACGGTGAGCCAGTGGTTCAAATCGGTGGGCGACAAGGTGACGGCGGGAGAACTGCTGTTCGAGATCGAGACCGACAAGACCTCAATGGAGGTCGAGGCCACATCAAGCGGCGTGCTCGCCGAAATCAGGATTGCCGCCGGAGAGGCGGTGCCGGTTGGCCAGGCCGTAGCGGTGATCCAGTCGGACGATGCGCTGGTTGAGGCAAAACCTGCTACAACCGCGCCAGTGGAGGAAGTGAAGGCTGCACAGGTTACACTGGAGCTGCCAAAGCCGCAGCCGGTGGCCGCGCCCCAGGTGGCTGCTGCTCCGGCCGTGAGGGGGGCAATGGACCCGTTCGCGGAAGTTGCAACGCCGCTGGAACATTTTGGTCCGGCGAAAGCCGCCAATGGTCTGAAAATCACACCGCTCGCCAGGCGCATTGCCGCGCGTGACCGCATCGATCTCAATCAGCTGGCAGTGCAGCTTGCCAAGACCGGTGCGACGCGGATCGGCAAGTCCGATGTCATCGGCTATGCACCCAGTGGCGGCGAGGTAGCCAAGCCCCGCCCCGCCGTGGTGGTGGACGATGCGGAAATCGTCCAACTCAACCGCATAAGGCGCGCCACGGCGGCCCACCTGGCCCGCAGCTGGGCTGAAGTGCCGCATGTATTCCAGGCGGTCGAGGCGGGATTTCACAGCGTTGATCGTACAAGGCGCGCGCTCAATGAAGGCGCAGCTCCCGGCAGTCCCAAGCTCACCTACCTGCCGTTCATTGCCCGGGCAGTATGTCTGGCGCTGCGCTCCTATCCGCGCGTCAATGCACATCTGGATGGCGAGCAGCTTGCGGTTCATCGCTATGTGCATCTTGGAATTGCGGTTGATCTCGACCATGAGGGCCTTGTGGTGCCGGTCATTCGCCATGCCGAGGGGCTCAATGTCATTGGCCTTGCACGCGCCATGCAGGACGCTGTCCAGCGCGCGCGTTCAGGCCAGCTCAGTGAGAATGATCTGACTGGCGGAACCTATACGATTTCCAATTCGGGATCGTTTGGAACGCTTGTCACCGCACCTATTGTCAACCAGCCGCAAGTGGCGATCCTGTCAACTGACGGGGTCGCGAAACGTCCGGTGGTGGTTGAGGATGAGGACGGCGAACACATTGCCATCAAGCTGGTTGGCGTGGTCGGACAGAGCTTCGATCACCGCGCCTTCGACGGTGCATATTCGGCGGCCTATTTGAAGGAACTGCGCCGCATTCTGGAAACTCGTGACTGGCTTGCAGAGGCAAGCGCGGGCGCTTGATGCGCAGTCATGTCATCAACAACTAAAGCCATACCCGGAGAGAATAGTGTCCAATATGAACCACACACTTGGCTGGATTGGTGCCGGTCGCATGGGATACCCGATGGCGGAGCGTCTTGCCAAGGCAGGATGCAATATTCGGGTGTGGAACCGCACAAGAGCCAAGGCCGAGCCGCTTTCGGAAAATGGCGCCAGTATTGTCGATGGTGTCGGTGAACTCGGCGATGTCGATATCCTGTTCACCATGGTCTCGACCGGCAAGGACCTGAAGCAGGTTCTGTTCGGCGATGGCGGTGCTGCCTCGGGAGCGGCCAAGCCCAAGATCATAGTCGACTGCTCTTCGGTCGGATCTGACGAATCGGGAGAGGTACGCGACCAGCTCGAGGGGCTTGGTATCGGCTATATCGCCTCACCGGTGAGCGGCAATGGCAAGGCGGTGAAGGCCGGCGTTCTGTCGACCGTGACTTCAGGGCCGAAAGAAGCTTTTGAGACCGTGCGGCCCTATCTTGAGACCATCGCGCCGCGCGGCGTGGCGTATGTGGGAGAGGGCGAGCTTTCGCGCTTTTGCAAGATTGCGCACAATGTGATGCTGGGCGTGGTGATCCAGAATCTGTCCGAGATCACGGTTCTTGCCGAAAAAGCCGGCGTGCCGCGCCATGCGTTCCTCAACTTCATCAATGACTCGGTGATGGGATCGCCCTTTACCCGCTACAAGTCGAACGCGCTTGCCAATCTGGATTGGACCACCACCTTTACCCCGCTGCTGCTGCTCAAGGACATGGATCTTGGATTGGCCGAAGCACGTGCCCTTGGCGTACCGATGCCGGTTGCTGCGGCTACTCGCCAGGCGGTGCAGCATCATGCGGGCCGTGTCGCCAAGATCGACCCGGCGAATCTGGAACGCGATTTCGGCATGCTGATCGAGACGGTTGCCGATGGTGCCGGCGTGACGATTGAGCCGGAAAATGTGCCGGTCCCGACCGGGCTCGAGCCCAAGGACTGATCTGGCCACTGACCACTGACCTTGATGGTCGGGCCAAGGCCCGCCCCGGTCACTCTGCTGCCCGTGCCTCGCGCAAGGATGCGAGGTGCGGGTATTTGTCTGTCAGCATGGTGCCTTTGTAGAAAGTCGGCTCAAAGGCCGGATGGGCGCGAAATGCCTCAAGCCAGCGGGCAATCGCCGGCTTGTCGTTCCAGGCCTCATGCAGATTGATGTCGTCCATGCGCACGATCACCGGCATCACCGCAATGTCGGCGAGGGTCAGCATCTCGCCCATCAGCCACGGCCCGCCGCTTTCGGTGAAATGAGCATTCATGCGCTCGACCGCGCAGTTGAGCCGGTCGAGTGCAATATTCATCTCCTTTTCAGGAAAGCCGGTGCGTCCCATGGAGAGCAGAAATTCCTTCCTCAGCGGTTTTGACTCCGCCAGCGCCATGAACGCTTCTTCGCTCATCGCTTGAAAGTGCGGCAGGAAGGCGAGGTTGTAGGAAGGCGTGCGGATCGCGGGGGTGGGCACCTCGTTGATAAACTGAATGATGGCGCGCATCTGCGCACGGCTGATCGGGGCTTGCGGGGTAAAGCACACCGGCGCGGCAAACACCTCATCGAGGTATTCCATGATCACCGAGGAATCGATGATCGCGGCCGCGTTGTCGACCAGTGTCGGCACCACGCCATTGGGGTTGATCGCCAGATATTCGGGTTTCAGCTGGTCGCCCGAGAACAGATCGAGTGATATTTCATCGAATGCCAGACCCTTGGCGTGCAGCGTGAAGCGCACACGCTGGCTGCAGGTCGATTGAGGGGCGTTGTGGAGGATAAAGCGCGTCACCAGACTCTCCGGAAATTGCGCCCGTAAGCGGGCCAGACATTAAACCTGCATTTCCCATATGCCTCGCCCCAAAATGCGATCAAGAGATTGTTTCTCATAACAGAACCAACGATCAATCACATCAATTAACGGAGCCACATCGAAGGGGTGACGCCCTTATTGTCCCGCGCGTTTGCGATTGGCCCCTGCGGCGAGCAGTGCCGCGATGGCCTCCGCATGGCGAAAAAGGGCCGCCCGGTGCAGCGGGGTGACGCCATCCTTGTCCTGCGCGTTGGGATCGGCCCCTGCGGCGAGCAGTGCCGCGATGGCCTCCGCATGGCCTTGATAGGCCGCCCGGTGCAGCGGGGTTTCGCCATACTTGCCCCGCGCGTTGGGATCGGCCCCTGCGGCGAGCAGCGCCGCGATGGCCTCCGCATTGCCAAAAAAGGCCGCCCGGAGCAGCGGGGCGCTGCCATACTCGTTCTGCGCGTTGAAATCGGCCACTGCGGCAAGGCATTTGCGCACCAAATCGCCATCCGCGTCCTGGAAAAAGCCCGGGGTATTCCAGTCATCGCAGCCCGGTTCGGGGACACATGCCTGCCCAGGCGATATGACAAGAGCGATCGCAGCCCACCCGATCCATTTCATACGCCTTGCCTCCGTAGCCTTGTTTCACCCGCCTGCCACAGGGCGGCATGTTTTGGAAGGCGATGGTAAGAGAAGACACTTGCGCCCGCAACTCTGCCCCGCGACCGCAGCATCCGAACCGAAATAATCATTATTAGTGAGACAGGCACGATTATACATCAACCGACATTTCCCAAGTGGCCTGCCGTTTTACGGCCAGATCGTCTGATCCGGCCGGTTGATCAGGCTTTTTCGCCTCGAAGTTGGCCGGTGGTCGGGAAAGCGCACGGAACCGGACGGATCGGGCCGTGAACCCGACGACGGACAGACCTGTCGAGCCGCTTTCGGCCGGTTTCAATGTCACGCGCACGCCGGTGGCGCTCGTAGTCGGCGGATCGCGGCAAGGATGGCTCGGTCCAGCGCTGTGCGGCCTTGCAATCATGCACGTTTCCGGGCGTCTGGAGCAGGACGCAATTGACAAAACCATGGGGCGAGCTTTGTGGTCGCAGACGGCGTGGAGCCTGGTGTTGCGTCCGCCTTTGGTGAGGCCGATACCATGGGCCAAGGTCCCCCTTTTCCGCCGCCGGTGTAGCGTGACACCCGGTTTGAGCTTTTTTTGACACCGGGTTTGATCACAGTGCAGGTCACCTGTAGCGGCCGTTTTTGTCATATCGGCGGTGGCCGGGTATTGGTTTTGTCGCTTCCGATCGTCTCTCTCTCTCTCTCGAACACCTTTCAACATCCATTTGAAGGCCCTCATTTCTTCGGCGTCTCCGGCGCTTCGACCTCGATTGTGGTTATGAAGCCCGCCGAGCGTTCAAATGAGTGCGCGACGGCCCGTGCGCGCCACATGCCATTCTCCGCGGGCCCGAAGCCGCTGGCGATCACATCGGCTTCCGCGGTTGCATCGACACGGCCATATTGGGTGAAGTGTCCTTCCGCGCGTGCCCGGTTCAGCCTGGTCGCCTCGGCCTTCGCGCCCTGCCTGGCGTCTTCCCTGTTCTTGAAATGAGACTTGATGGTGCGGATAGGCCCCTTGCCGCCGGTGTCGACCGTTTCGAACCTGGTCTTTCCCTCCTTCGGATCATGCCACTTGGCGACCACCTTGCCGTAGCGCGGACGCGGCTTGCCAGAGATGCTCCAGTCGCGGCATTCCGGCCGCGTGATCAGAACCGGCGCAAGAGAGCCGCCGGAGCTCTTTTTCCGGCTACCGCGCGACACAAACAGGAACCTGCCGCCACCGGCTTTGAAAATGGCGTTGTGGCGGTCTGCAAGGCGGGTGGCGAAGTCCAGGGGCGATTGGTCGCGCCGGGCTTCGTATTCGATTTCGATGCCTGACAGTTCGCCGTCGACCTCGATCTGCGCACCATGCTCGCCGAATACCTTTTGCAGCATCGAGCCAGGCGTGGTGTCATCGAAATATTCGGTCTTCTTCTGCTTGAGCTCTTCGCGGATATCCGCAGCGTGGGCGGTGACGGTCAGCAACAACCCGTCCGGTCCGCCGGCAGACGTGTAGCCGTCGACCACGAATTTGCCCATCGAGGTGAGCGCGCCGCCGGCATAGCCGAACAGGGGTTCCAGAATGGCGCCCTCGTTCGGCAGGGCGATGGCATAACCGCGCCAGTCGAACGTGCATTCGAGCGTATCGCTTTCCTGTCCGCTTTCGTCCCTGATTCCGCACGAAATGAGCCTGGAATAGAAAATGCCGTTGACCGGCGAACCGCCTGCCAGCACCCTGATGACCGGACGCATGGATCAGCCCCATAGCCGGTTCGGGCCGATCGGTGTTTCCGTCTCGGCATCCGGCATGACAATTTCGGTCCCGACCGGCACGTTGTGACTCACTTCCGCCAGGCCCGGATTGAGATCGAAGATTTGCTCGACATAACCGGAGAGCCGGGCGGCGCGGTCCGGGTCGTCGGGATAGAGCTGCTGGCGAAACCTCCAGGCGATTTCCTCGATGCCCATTTCGGTGCCGGTGACCTTGACCGTCGCCATCAGAACAGCCCCCCAAATGCACCGCCCCCATAGGGGGAGACGGTGACCGGGAATTCCAACTGCTTTCCCGCGCCGGCCATGTCGAAGGCGACGGCTGCGTTGGCCACATAGAGCGAGAAGGCTTCCAGTTCATTGACCGGCACGCCGCCCTGGGCGGCCTCGGCCATGAGTTCGATAATGTCCTTTGCCGCAACCGGGACAATGGCGCTGGTGTCGAGCGCGAATTTACGAAGCTCCTGAAGCCGCTTCAATGGGGCACCGACGACCTTTTCAAGGCCCTTGAATGACTGGTCGAAGTCAGCGGCGAGTTTCACCGGGGCGGCAAGCGACAGCGCCATGCCAAGCGCGCCGGTAAGGCGGGAACGTGCATGTGAGGCGCGGGCTTCAAGGCGGTTCAGATGATCGCCGAAGGCTCGCTCGTCAAAGCGGGTGGCAAGACCGGATGTGACGACCTCTTCCAGGCCGCGACCGAAATCGCGCACGCCCGTGCGCATCCCCTGAAGCGTTCTTTTGAATTTGGACGCTTCCGCCGAATATCGGTCTATCAGGGAGACAATGACCGAGACGTTCATGGATTGCCGCCTCCGTCGGCTCCAGCTTTCAGAGCACCGGCAATTGCATTCAGAAGCCGGCCATTGTCCCGATCGGCGGCGGCAAGCGCCTGTTCGTGCCAGAAAGCAAGTTCGTCGAGCTCAAGGTCACCGATCTCCAGCGCGGACCAGCCGAAGCGGCCGGCTATGTCGCCTGGCCCGAAGAGCAAGGCGCTTGCGTCAATGTCTCGAGCGCGGGAAAAAAATCGGCTAGGGCCCTTCCGATTGCCGGATAATCGGCCGGATCGATCAAAAGGAATTGCTCCGGTGTCACGCCGAACAGCTTCGCCAAAGCCGCCGCCAGGGCGTCGAGCTTGTGGGCATCCAGAAGCGAAGCGATCCGACCGACCAGTTCGCTATCCCCCGATTTGAGCGCGGCGACCTTGTCCTGCATCCTGTCCCCATCGCCCGACAACAAAATGGTCACGATGTCCTTGCCGAACAGCTTGATCAGTTCCAGGACGTTGGCGGTCTTCGGGCGGCTGATCGTCAGCTTTGAGATCGCCGCATTGCCCTCCAGTTCGATCGGAAAGGTGAGCCTGACGTCTACCGAGCTTGCCGCCTTCGTCATCCGCCAACCCTCAGGATGCGGCGATGATCGTCACCGACGCCCGTGCCGTTGAGAATGGTCCAGCCGCCAGGCCGGAAGTTGAACGCGCGTATGACCTTCTTGTCGTGCACCTCGGAATACCAGGTCACTGCCGAAAGCATGTGATCGTAGCCGGCCTTCTCGCCGCCCTTCATCTGTTCGGGATCGATCTTCATCAGACGGGCCTTGATATCGACCGTCACCTCGATTGCGCGGCCGCTGTCGTCGTGGTCATCGAACAGCGACTTGACCGCCGTGAACGAAGTGCGCTGCCCCGGCGGACTACCGAACAGCACGTCCATGTCAGGATTGTGCGAGACCAGCTTGAAGGGCAGTTCCAGCTTGTTGGTGATGCCGAGCGGGACCGCTGTTTCGCCGGTGCCGCCTCCCGGCGTGAAGTCGAAGCTTTTTTCCTCCAGGACCGGAAGCTTCATCTCCTCGATTTCGATGGTCAGCGCCATGGTGTCCCCGGCAATCAGGGTAAATCCGCGAAGCAGGCGAAGATTGTTCATGTCGGTTCTCCTTATGCTGCGCGATCGAGACCGGTCAGAATGTCCTCGGCCAGAACGTTGAAGTAGACCGAGTTGCGGCGGAAACCGAACTGCAGGTCATTGAGCGGCGGCGCTTCCTCGGCGTCGAATTCAACGCGCAGGATGCCGGACCGCAGCGACTGGGACGAGTTGCGCGCCTTGTCCCAATAGGCCCGCCCCCCGAGGATGACGCCGGCTGCCTTTAATTCGTCCAGAAAGATTTGCAGCGACCGGATGATGGCGATGCCGAGCTGTGCCGACAGGTTTTCGTCCATTACCGAGCGGAACGCCGGTGCAATAGCCTTTTCGATCGCAGCCCGCGTCCGCGTCACGTTGATGAACCGCCACAGAGCATCGGACGACGTGGTCTCGCTGCCCCAAAGGATCGTTCCGTTGGCGGCTACCGCGCCGCCTGCGCCCTGAACGGTCACGGCCGGGATGATCGTATTGATACGGTTTTCGTTCAGATGGTTGGCCTCATGGCTGGCCTCGCCATCGAAATAGGACACCGGTCGCGATGTGCCGACAATGCCGCCGATCGCCTGATTGGACGGCGACCAGTATGGTCCGCCCCTGTCCTGGTCACGCTTGACAAACAGGCCGGCGACACGCGCCGAGGCAGGCGCAACCACATTGCCCGCCAGCTTGACGGCCGGCTCGACCAGATAGGTGTACCGGTCGGAGAAATCGGCGCGATAGGCGAGCGCGCTTTCCTTGGTCGCGCCGGGCAATCGCCGATCCTGACCGCCTTCAGCGCCGCTGAGATGCCTTCGAGTTCGGCCATGACCGGGTTCTTGGCGTCGCCCGGCCGCTGCGAAGTGTAACCGGGAACGATCAGAAGTCCCGGCTCGACACCCGTGTGCCCCTTGGCATAGCGGAAGGCATTGACGCCGGTCATCGCGGCGCTCGACCCGGCCAGATTGGCCAGGGTAGTGTCGGTATCGACGCCTTCGGCCACGCGGACCAGCACGATGGATGCGACGACACCCTGGTCGCTGATCGCGTCGATGGCCGCCCTGGCGGTTCCCGTTGCGCCGAGATCCGCGATCTTGTCGGTGTCGTTGGAGTAGAAGTGAACAGGTTCGTTTAGCGGAAATTTGCTTGCGTCGGCAGTCTCCGCGACTACCGCCATGCCGATCGGAGACAGATCGGCGGCAGAAATCGGAAGTTCGGTTTTACCGGCGTCAAAGACGCGGACGCCATGGTTGTAAGGGGCTGTCGCCATGGTCGATCCTTATCTTTCTTGCGCCCACCTGGCGCGGGTAGACCTCGCGGCGCATTCGGATTTCACAGTTGGCTTCGCCGATCTGCGTCTGGATCGAGACCGCCATCGGCTACTCCTCCGTCCTGCCGATCGTGTCGCCATTCAGCCCGCGCGTCCGCTCCACCAGATCGAGCGGCCCCTCGGCGGGATTCTCCGCCCGGTCCGGATGGAGGTCGTAGAAAACCTCTCCGCCGGCATGGCGGAGGATGATCGCGATCCGCGCGCAATCCGCGCGCTCGGTCACACACAGCGCCAGCCCGTCCGCGCTCATGCCGACACCGCCTTTTCCGGGCGGAACCGATGCCGGTCGATCAGCCGGTAGCCAACCCCCACACGGCCTTGATTTGCACGCCGGACGGCCCCGGCCTCCGACGCAGATTATGGATCTGGGCATCGACGATCTTCGGATCGGGCCATGGCTCCGGTCGGTCGCTGACGATCACCTGATAGATATGCTCTTTCGCCGCCACCTCATGCGCGACCAGGCAGCGGAACACCATCTGCAATTGCGGCGGGAGATAGACGCCCATCGGAAACATCGTCACCCAGGACGGCGCCGCGCTTGATCTCGCCGTATTTCAGCTCCCATACCTCGCGATAGGTCGAGACGAATTGCGCCCGGTCCAGCACCGACAGATCGTTGCGAAACAGATTTTCGACAATCTCGATCAGTGTCGCCTCGCCGTCGGCGGAGGAGCCCAGATCATCGATAGGGCGACGGTGAACAGGCCGGATTTCGCACGGCCCTCCGACGCCAGAATGAAGGCCACGGATCCGCACAGCGTCGCGCCGAGGATCAGAAAAACCGCCAGCGCGATCCAGGCGCTCATCTCCGCGCCTCCGCTTCGGGCTTCTCCGACCGGTTCATCTGACGTAGAGCCCGCAAAAGGTCGACAAGCTGAAAGCCGAGCGTTGCCGCTGATCTGAGCGCGAAGTTTCTACCAGCTACAATTAGAGCCTGTGCCCGTTTTGAGGCCCAACGCCGGGCGTGATGGCAACAACCGTGTTTGCCGGTTGATCCAGCCCCGATCCCGGCCGGGGTTTTGTCCCCGAGGCTCGAGTGGGGCCGGAAGTGATTGTAGTCGTGCCGCCAGGCTTCGAGTTCCCGGCGGGCATGGGTCGGGCTGGTGAAGATCGTCTCGTTCAGACATTCGTCCCTGAGCCGCGCATTGAAGCTCTCGGTGAACCCGTTCGACAGGGCTTGCCCGGCGCGATAGAGTGCCACTCGACATTGCGCTCCTTTGACCGGCGCCCGATCGCCATGCCGGTCGGTTCGGTGCCGTTGTCGCTGACGATCGTGCCGGGCCGCGCCATTCGCTCGAAGATCGCCGCATCAGGCTCGCAACCGACCCTTGCGCCGGAGATCGACGTATCGGCAATCAGGCGCACGCACTCCCGGCTGAAGTCGTCGACCACGGCGAAGATCCGGAACCTGCGTCCGCAGGCAAAGGCATCCGACATGAAGTCCAGGCTCCAGCGCTGGTTCGGTCCCTGCGGTAACACCATCGGCGCTCGTGTCCCCAATGCCCGCTTGCGCCCGCCACGGCGACAAACCTGCAAGCGCTCATCCCGATGATACAGCCTGCGGAACTTCTTGTGGTTCATGACCCATCCCTCACGGCACGGCAGCCAGTGCAAGCGCCGACAGCCGAACCGGCGGCGCTCGCCGGCCAGTTCCCTGATACGTGTCCGCGCCTCGGTGTCGTCAGGGCGGCAGCTGATGTAGCGCACCGTCGTTCGGTCCACGCCCGGCACCGCGCAGGCGCGACGCCGGCTCACTTCGAAGACCTCCCGGAAATGAGCCACCGCCTGCCGCCCGGCACCGGGCGTCAGAACTTTTTGCACTGATCTCCCTGAGCATTGCGTTGTCCAGCATCGAGCCCGCCAGCAGCTTCTTCAGCTGCGCATTCTCCTGCTCCAACTGACGAAGCCGCCGGGCATCGGACACCTCAAGCCCGCCATAGTTCGACTTCCACTTGTAAAAGGTCGCCGGGCTGATCCCGTGACGGCGGCACACATCCGCCGTCGGCATCCCCGCCTCCTGCTCCTTCAACACAGCGATCATCTGTTCCTCGCCAAACCTGCTCCGCTTCATATCGTCCGTCTCCTTGTCAGCGCCGGACGCTCATTATCATTGGAGAAAACCTAAGGGCGCAGACCACAGTCTTTGATGGAAAGATGGAGTGTTCACGATGGGCTGCCGTCGACGTATCCATTTTACCGATAGCCGGAAGGCAGAGATTTGGGATCGCCGGCAGCGTGGGGAGTCGATGCGTTCGATTGGCCACGGGCTCGATCGCAACTCATCGTCGATCTTTCCCTTGCTGCCCCGGACGTGTGCTATCCGGCAGCTGGCGCGCGCAAGGTCGCGTCCAGCATTGGCTCATTGTGATCGAGAGGAGATCTCCGGAGGACTTGGGGCGCAACGGTCCTTTCGTGCGATCGCGCGTCAGCTACGCCGAGCGCCGTGGACAATCAGCCGCGCGGTGGAGCGCAATGGCGGCCGCGCCGGGTATCCCGAGGCGAAGAAACCTGTGATCAATGCCGACTGTGGGGGCTCGAACGGGGTGCGTGTCAGGCTGTGGAAAGTCGAGTTGCAAAAGCTTGCCGACGAGACCGGGCGCACGCTCCAGATCCACCACTATCCGCCCGGCACATCGAAGTGGAACAAGATTGAGTACCGCCTGTTCTGTCACATCACCCAGAACTGGAGCGGTCGTCCGCTCACCGACCGCATGACTGTGGTCGAACTGATCGGTGCAACGACAACCAAGGCTGGCCTCAGGGTCAAATGCGCAATCGACGAGCGGACCTACCAAAAGAGCATCAAAGTCTCCAAACCCGAAATGGACGCACTCAACATTACCGGAGACGAGTTCCACCCTGAATGGAACTACACCATCAAGCCAAGAACTACCGCATCGTCAACGATGTCGATCAGAATCTTGTCCGCCGTCTTGTTCCCGACGCTTTGGGCGGGCTTCTCGACGAGCTTCCCATGATTCCTTCGCAGCAGGAAATCCCTCTCGGCCGGGCAGCCACCATACCCGTTCCCGTTCGCATCCGCGACCTGCAAAAGCCGCAGCGCCCGCGTTCGGATGATCCGAGTTTCTGGCACACATGGCTTGGCTGCAAAGGCGCTCCGCCAAACTGGACGCAAGTGGTCAAGACATGGGAAAAACCAGACGAAGAGGTCCACCAAGCGCAGACCACGGAAAGTATCGCAGGTGACGATATCGACCCAGAACCGAACGAGGCATAGTTATCGAGAACGCGCAATTTGACTCTGCTCTTCCGACAAATCCGGCGAAACGAAAAGAGGCAGGGTGATCGGTCAACTGAGAACATCAGACTTCATTTGCGTGGTCTACCTCAAAATCGGTATTTCATCCGCGGCTTTGCTTTATCTGTATGTTTTCGTTTGTTTTTTCCGGTTGTCTTCCGAGGTCAACCAAAATGGTCCACCTCAAATTGGATTTTCCCGCAATATCACAACGCCGGTTCCGACGTTTTCACGACCGCCTTCAAATCCTCAAAGTCCTGGATTTCCAGCATTTTCGGGCCGCAATCAAAGACCCTTCACAGCCGGTTTGAAGGGTCGTTGAAGGTCGTTGCCGATTTTGCCTTCGACACCGATTTTTCCGTCAAATTCTCAAACCAGATGTCAAAAGGTCCGGTCCCGCGGCACCCGTTTTCTCCAGGTTAAAGGACTGTTTTCAAGACGAATTTCACCTGTTCCCGCTTAATCCAGGATAATCCCGCCTTATTCTCAAACCAGATGTCAAACTGCAGCCGGCTACGGGTAACGCACCGCCCTCGCTTTTGGAACCAGGTTTGGAGCGCGGCAGGATCCCCAAATCGGACAACATCAGATGCACGGTCTTACGTGTGCTGGAACGGAACTGGAAGCCGAACTTGCCGGTGAGCTTTGCAGAGGTGACCACCCAAGGATAGCGAATAAAATACCAGATGCTCGACGGGGAGCGAAACCATTACAGATCCAAGGCCCACCAAAGGACCGCTCCGGCACTGCACACAAAAAAGGCACGGATATGCAGAGGCGTGCGGTCAGTTTGGCAATATCGTGCAAACTGACCCAGTCGCCGGGACTGACATTGAAGGCACCGCGCGCATTGTTTTCCAGAAGCGCGAGCGTTGCCCCGGAGACATCTTCGACATGGACGAACTGCAGCGGATTCCTGGCACCGCTCGGCAGGGCAATGACCTTGGCATTGGCAATGAAGCTGATCAGGTAGTTGCTGGTGCCGGGCGTGTAGATGATGCTGGGCCGAGTCCAGCTCACCACGATTTCGGGCTGCTCAGCGGCAAAAGCCTCCAGTGCGTGTTCGACAGCGGCCTTGTCGGCCGCAATAGCGAAACTTGTGCCGCGGCCTGAGGGGGGACCTCCTCGGGCAACGGCACCGGATTATCCGGCCAGGCACCATAAACGTTGGCATATGAGGAAACCAAAACGCGTTCGGGCGCGCAGCGCCGGGCGGCCTCGAGAAAATTGAGCGCGCCTTGCAGATTGATCCGGCCCATTTTGTCTTCATCGTGGATCGGATTCACGATGAACGCCAGATGGATCATGGTATCGGGCTTGAGGCGACGAGCTTGGCCAGCATGTCATCCTTGGTGATGTCGCACTGGTAGAATTCGTCCGGCTGGTTGCAGTGGGGCGCACGGATGTTGATGAGGCCGCGCCCATGGGCCCCGGAACTGCCGGTAATGGCAATACGATCAAGCGGCATCAGAATTCATCAATGTCGAAGCACGGTAAACCATGTCTATGCACACACTCTGTCCACGCAAACCAAAACATACCCCGGTGCGAAGATAAATCTATGTACCTCGTTCAGGGGATTAATGCGGGAGCCAGAGCCAAGGAGCAACAGGGTTTTTGGTTGTGCTGATTGAATTTCGGTCAAAATTGACGCCGCGTAACTGACAATTACTTGTGCCAGAGATCGAAATGGCGGGCCTGTGTTTCGGCGTAGGCACCGCGATGGTAGTGCCGGTCATAGAAATCGAGGTCGAGATGATGCGCCCTCCGATCACCTGCCGCATCACCGGATCGAGCGCCGGACGGTCCGCGTCATTCACATCATCATATCCGGCCGATCGCCCGAAGACCGACTGCCGCAAAAGCCCGACCACGGAATGCAGACGGTTCGCATATCTCCGAGAGGACCGCCGGCAATATCGTGCAATCCCGGGGTCTCGTTCAACTCCCGGAACAGCAACGGGCCACCGTCGGAACCGATCCTCGAGCCATGGAATTCCAGCCGCACCCGACTGTCGAAACCGCGCCTGATATCACCCGTTTCGCCTGCACCCTGGCGCGGTCCTTCCATGTGCCGTCGGTGCCTTCGGCCATTTCCGTCTGCAGCAGGCCCGCGCGCTTGTGCTCGACAAAGGCAAGGACCGCATCTTCCATCGATTTGTAATAGGGCGGGCAATAGGGCTTGACCAGGTCCTTGCCGTCGACGGTCAAGCCCAGCGGGTGGCGGATGTCGGCATCCTTGCCCAGGGGTTGCATCAAGGTGCGCTTGACCGGCCCGGCGCGCAGAAACCGGCTCGCCTTCTGGATGTCCATGGCAAAGCCCAGCTCCTCCAGCCAGTCGTCCTCGCTCGAAGTTGCATAATGGGTCCAGCCGCCAAGCCCCATTGCCTGCTCAACTAGCGACAGATTGTGGGTCATGAAGGCTTGTTCGGCGAGAATGAATTCGACGATTATCGTCTCATACAGATTGATCGGTGATATTCTGCGGTCTTGGGGATTGTTGTGCAGCCGCCCGCCGCGCAAGCGGGCGTATTTGGCAAGCCCGGCGCCGCGGAAATTGTTTCGCTCACCATCGATATAAAGGCTCACCTCATCGTGGAAGCTCAACAGCAGCACGTTGATATACATCGCCGTAAGATCGCCCACCGGCAGAAAATAGGTGGTCCCCGGCAAATTGGTCGACCATTTTTTGAACGGAAACAGGGTCGGCACCTGACGCGCGACGCTGGTGCGCCCGTCGCGGATCTTGATTCTGGAGAGGTGATAGACCTCCTTCATCTGCCCGGCGGCGGCAAGGCCCGCGATCTCGCAGGCTTCGAAATCCTGCGGCCGCTTGGTCATCTAGGTGGCTTGGTCGTTGATCACGAACAGCGTGGTTGCATGAATGGCGTCGGCGCTGGCGGATCGCATCAAGCAGCGGATAGCTCTTTAGCGCCGACAATGCTGCGTCGAGTTTTGGATCAGGTGGCATTGCCTCTCCCAAGCGGACTTACGCGGCTGGCCGATCAATCGGTTGTCAGCCAGCGGCAATCACCCAGTCCCTGGCGCCGTCGCCGAATCCTTCATGGCCGTTGCCGGTCACCGCGATGGTATCTTCAAGCTTGACGAGACCGACTTCGGGGTTCTTCAGCGCGGTTTCGATCGATAGCACCATGCCCGCTTCCAACGGCAGATCCTGATAGGGCGCGTCATAGGGCACCACGCCCCTGGGCTCCAGATGCGGCGCTTCATGCTGGATCATGCCCATGCCGTGGGCGAAGAAATGGACCTGATCGCAGTGATCGCATTGCTGCTTGACCTCAAGAGCCGCCTCGTAGAGCTCCTTGCCACTAACGCCGGGGCGGATGACCTTGCGTGGCGCATCCTGAATGGCGCGCACTTCGTCGAGCAGATCGCGCATCAGCGGTGTCGGCTCGCCCATCACTGCCATGCGGCACAAATCGCCCAGATAGCCGTGCCAATTAGCGCCGGAATCGAGCGACAGAACCTCGCCCTTGTCCCAGGTGAACTTGTCGCACGGCGTGCGGTTGAGGCAGGTGCCGGCTGCGGTCAGACAATATTCGAAATGCATGCCACGCTTGACCTCTTCGGTGTGCACATCACGTGCGATCTGCGCGGTGGTGGAGCCGGCCTTGGTCGAGGTCATCACCGTGATCATGCATTCGACAATGTATTCAGAGGCTTGGCGCAGAAGGTCGAGTTCGTGCGGTGATTTGATGGCGCGCAGCCGCTGCATCATCGGCAGGGCGTCGACGAATTTGGCGCCGGGCAATTCGGCGCGCAGTGCCTCAAAGGCATCAGCGGGAATGAAACACATCTCCAGCGCGATGGTGGCGTTCTCAAGTCCGAGCTTGGCGATATTGCGGCCCGCATCGCGCCCGGCATTGGCGCTGATCCACTGATTATTGGCGATGTTGGGAACCCAGAACGGTTCGACCTCCTGGGCGGGAGGCTCAAGGCTGCAACCAATATAAAAGGCGTTCTCAGGCCTTGCCCTCGGATAGCCAAGAACTGGCAGGTAACGGCTGATGCCGATCGCATCCTTGTGAGAGAGGAAGAAGAACCGGTAGCCGCCGGTCAGATACTGGATGGTGTCCTTGTCGGTGGCGAGCAGGAGATCGATGCCGGCCTCGTCCATCAGGGTATCGAGCTTGGCTGCGTCAAATGGCAGGTCCATGGTGGTCTCCTTGGGGCTGCAAATATTACGGGCGCGGTGTCATCCCGGTTTACATTGTGGGGCTCTTGAATTCGCCGCCAAGCGCGACATTGCCCCATGTGGTCATCTGCATGTCGGTCAAGAAATGAATATGGGTGGAGGCCGATTTCACATCGCGGTAGATGCGCTGCATCGGCGAGGTGTCGTAGATGCCGTTGGCACCGGCCATCTCGAACAGCATCTCGGTCGCTTCTGTGGCCATGCGCGCGGCAAGGCAGATATTGCGCTTGTAGCGCAGCCGGGTCTCGATCGAGATCGGCTCACCGGCAAGCGCGGTCTTTTCAGCTTCTAGGCAATCATTACGCAGGATGAGGCGCGCGGCGTCGGTCTTGGCGCCGGCCATGCCGACGCGCAACTGGACAGTCTGGAAATCGCGCATGGTCGAGCCGGTATAGTTGGTCGAACGCACCTTGATCCACTCGACCATGGCATCAAGCGCTGCCTGGGAGGCGCCAATGACGCAGCCGGCAAGGCCGCTGGCGCCAAGGGCTGAGGTCGGAATGCGGTACATCGGATTGGGATTGGCCTTCACACCGCGGAATTTGTGACCGGGAAGTCCGATGGCGGTCGACTCGACCCGGTGCTCGGGCACGAACAGGTCGCTGACCACGCAAGTATTGGAGCCGGTGCCGCGCATGCCGAGCGTGTGCCAGTCATCGAGCACTTCATATTCGCCCTCCGGCAGCAGGCACTGGGCCCAGTCGACCGGCTTGTCGCCTTCCTCCATGACGATACAGGCGAGAATGTTCCACCTGGCGCCGATCACGGCTGAGCAGAACGGCCATTTACCCGACAGCTGGTAGCCGCCATCGACCTTTTTGGCGCGACCGAACTGATAGGCGATGCCGGAGGCAATCAGCGCGTCGGGATCGTCCTCCCAGACCTCGCGCTGGGCCTCACCGGAGAACATCGCCAGTGTGCGGTGGTGGGAGGCAAGATTGGCGACGTTCCATGCCACCGAGCAATCGCCGCGCGCCAGCATTTCGGGGATATCGACCCAGGAGACAAATTCCAGCTCCATGCCGCCCCAGGATTTGGGCTGGAGAAAGCGCAACAGCCCGGTGCGGCGCAGTTCGGCGGCAACGGCATCGGGCATGGAGCGCTGCTCATCGCCTTGCGCTGCCTCATCCTTCAACAGCGGCACAAGATCGGCAGCGGCGCGCATCGCCTGATCATAGGTGACGCCGTCGACGCGCGGCGCTTGTTGCTGGTCCATCGAAATCCTCGGGTGCGGCAATCAAAATCCGAATACGGCAACGGCGCGGATCGGCGAGCCGGTGCCTTCACGCCATTTCATCGGCAGGCCGATGAAGCGGAATTTGCCGCGGCCGATCAGGCTTTCCAGATTGCACAGGCTTTCCATGTGGGTGATGTCGAACTCCAGGCACGCCTTGTGCACCAGCGAGTTGACGGCGCCGACGGGTCCGGGGCGCATCGAATCGATGCCGAAATGAGCGATGCCCTGATTGGCGAGCCATTCGGTGGCCTCGACATTGACGCCCGAATTGTCGGTTGAATAGGCCGGTGTCGGGAAGGTGCGCTCATGGTGTCCGGTGCACAGCAAGACCGTGCCGCCTTTCGGGATCGGCACGCCCGCCGCATCGACCGCTGCTTCCAGATCGTCCGGTGTGATCTCGGCCTTGGGCGCAATGTGGCGCAGATCGATGCAGATGCCTGGCACAATGCAGTTCTCAAGCGGATATTCGTTGATCGGCGTGCCGCTCATGCCGAAATGGCGCGGCGCATCGATATGGGTGCCGCCATGATCGGGCATGGAAAAGAACATCACCGCATTGCCATGCACATTGCCCGAATCGATGAATGCTTCCTCGTGGTTCTTCCACATGCCATGAATGATCGGCGGCTGGCCCGGATAGGCTGGCGCGCGGTGATAAAGCTCGCGGCTGAGATCGATGATTTCCACGGTATCCGCTCCCTGATGGATTGTTGATCGAGGCTGAAACACCCCTTGGCCCACAGCATAGTCGCACTGAGGCGTGCTCGTCGACCGCACTGGTCAAAAGTGGGTTGCGCAAAAAATGCAATTGACCGCCGGCAAGCAGGTCGCATCGACGCGCGCGGTCGACTTCGCGGGCACTCACCAGCAGCTGATCCAGCCCCTCCTAGCTTGCCGGCAAGGTGCCGTTGCCCAGATCACGGCAGACGATTCCAAGCATCACCGTCAAGGATATGCCATTTTGCTCGCAAAAGCAACGCCACCCTTCAGCCGAGGGGGCAGAGATCTTGGCGACTAGGATTTCGCGTTTCCCGGGCTTGCCATCAGGGGGTGAAGTTGCGCTGCCGATTGAAGGCTGCGCCCTGGTATCATCATCCATTGGCTATGCTTTGTTTTGCCTATCGCCGATCTCGATCGGCGCGAACGATCGACCTCGCGAGCGCGCATGACTATTTGTTGCCGGTATTCGAGGCTCGGCGGCAGCGTGTCCTCGGCCAACAGGCGGGGGCCGACTTCAAGCACTAAAGTCGCTGTGACGCCATGGCGATGGCAAAATGTGCGCAGCCCCTCAGCCGCATGAGCCGAGATCTTGGCGGACAGGATTTCTCATTTCTTGGCCTTGATCATCAACCATGGTCATTGCGGCCGGTTGTCTGTTTGCGATCAGCAATATGCAGACTGCTCCACCAATCCGAATTCGGCAATTTTTGGGCAGCCGGGCCCTTACGATCAAGCAGAAATGCCGATTATGTTTGTTTTCAAGATCTTGCGTTTGTTTCTGGCAGCGGAAGATGGCCTGCAAAAGCAGGGATCTGGCCGATGATCAGCATGTTCAGGTCCGGTTCATACGTCAAATCCCAATGTGCGGGCAATCGTATGGGAGCCTTGCCTGCCCCTCAGCTCAGGCAAATATCCGGGGTGGATAAAATGTTGAAACCCAAAACCATTGGGCTTGTCGCCGCAGCTGCATTGGCGCTGACCGTGGCCCAGCCGAAACCGGCCAAGGTGGGCAACCTGGGCAAGGTCATTGCCGGTATCGCTCTTGGCGCGATCGTATTGGGTGCGCTCAGCCATGCAAACCGCGCCCACGCTTATCCACATGCCTATTATTCCGATCACGATTATCGATATTACGGCCGGCATGCCCCGCGCTACCGCTAGAGGCGGGCCCAACCGGATAACCTTGCCGGCGCGCCTCGCGCCGGGCAGACGGCAGCCAGTACGGCCGGGACAGGCAAAACCTGCCCCGGCCGTTTTTTGCCTGCTGTTCGAAGTTGTCGGCGCCGGGGGCTAGATCAACTCCACTTCGGCGGAAGAATGCTCGCGCGCATCGGAAATGACGCGGCCCGGGCTGGTGCAACTGACGTCGAAGATGCTGGTCTCTCGACCTTGAGGCGCTTGATAAGGTTGCTCTCGATCGACAGCGAATAGCGCTCTGACCGGGTGCCGAGAAACAGGCTCTGCTCGGTTTGCAGCAGACCGAGCACGGCGGTGAATTCAAGGTTGCCGTCAGAGATAAATGTGACCCTGTTATTAGGGTCGATCTGCTTCGACCATTGCTGCAGGACGAAGGGATCGTTGGAGGCAATGCAGCCGATCATATCAAAGCCGGCGGCCTTTAGCTGGCCGGCATCGCGGACAAGCTCGGGCACGTGCTGTTCGCTGCAAATCGGCGTGTGGACTCCGGGAATGCCAATGACGAACGATTTTAAATGGGCAAAGAGCTGTGCTGCGCGCACCGGTTCGTGACCTTCGGACTTGATCAATCCTAGCATGACATTGGGCACGGGCCTCGGTAGCAGCAAAGTTGATGGATGATTCTGGTTTGGCACAATTTTCCCCTGAATGGCGGCTGGCTGGTGGCGGCCTTGGGCGAGCGGATTGGTGTAACGGATGAGGAATGGGCGCTGATCGGGCCGCTGTTGGCGCCACATGAGATTCACATTGGAGCGCGGTCGCGGGTGCCGTCCTGCACAGGACAACCGCCTGTATTTCGAAGGCATGATGTGGATCGCGCGAACCGGAGCGCAGTGGCGGCCTCTGCCGGATGACTATGGCAAGTGGAACAGTATTTTCCGACGCTACCGAAGATGGGTCACGACCGGCGTGTTCGATGCGATGCTCGAGACGCTGGCCGAACTGGCGGGACGCAATGCCGCCGCCGACATGATCGATAGCACGGTGGTCCGGGCACATCATTGTGCCGTCGGCATAAAAAGGGGGCTCAGCAAACAGAGGGGCCTGGCCGGTCACGCGGCGGCTTTACGACCAGGCTCCACGCGAGGTGCGATGCCAGAGGCCTCCCGCCCGGCTTTGTGCTGACACCCGGCAAGCGCACGATGTGCAGGGCTTTGCACCGCTGTTCCGCATGATGACCGACCGCATTGAGGCGTTCCTCGCAGATCGCGGCTATGATGCCGATGCTATCCGCCAGGAAATCGCCGCCGCAGGCGTCGAAGCGGTGATCCCTGCAAAGAGCAATCGTCTTGACCGCATCACGCACGACCGGGCCAAAGACAAATGGCGCAATCTCGTCGAGCGGTTGTTCAACAAACTCAAGAACTGGCGCAGGGTCGCCACCCGCTACGACAAAACCAAAGAGTCCTGCCCTGGCTTCGTCGCCATCGCATCAATCAAACTCTGGATACCATTTGTCCACGACAACCTAGATTTCAACCGTCGGGCTGTGGCCGCTGCCGGATTGCGAGCCGGCAGATCTGCCCCTGGCGGGTGCTTTTGCTACAGCGGCGGTCCATAGCATCTGCTCTGCTCACACCTTGGGCAGCACCCTCAGATCCGGCGTTGCCGCCTCATAGGCGCGGGCCACGCGCAACACATCAGCCTCGCGCCAGCGCGCCGCGCTTATCTGCACCGACATCGGCAGCCCGTCCTGGGCAAGGCCCATCGGCATGACCAGCGCCGGGCAGCCGGTGATGTTGTGGCACGACAGGAACGGGCGGTGGATATGGGTGTAATAGTTGAGCTCCTTGTTGCCGTTGACGCGGACAATCATCTCGTCGATCTTCGGGGCAACAAATGGCAGTGAGGGCGAGATCATGGCGTCGGCATCGCCTAAAAACTCATCGACCTCACGGATCAGCAGCACGCGATCGCGCAGCGCGCGCGCATATGCATCGGTCTTGATGGTGAGCGACCAGTCAATGCGCTCGCGCGCATCGTCCTCGAAACTTTCCGGGTCGGTTTGATAGCGCGCGCGGTGGACTTCGGAAAATTCCGGTCCGGCAATATCGCGGAACATCTGGTGGAAACGCGCCGCATTGGGAAAGGGAATGGTGTCGATCCTAGCGCCCAGTCCGCGCAGCACACCCACCATGCGATCAAAGGCATTGGCAATTTCGCTGTCGACTTCGGCGTTCTGGTTGAAATCGGGCGAAACCAAAATGCGGGCGCCTGAAATGCCCACCTCAAGGCTTGTCATATAGTCGGGCACCGGCTTGTCGCTCGATTTGGCATCGAGCCGGTCAAAGCCCGCCAGCACCTGCAGCGCCAGCGCCGCATCGGTGACGGTGCGGGTCATCGGCCCGGCATGATCGAATGTCGGCACGTTGGGAAAGATACCGCGCAGCGACACGCGGCCATGGGTCGGTTTCAGCCCGACAATGCCGCACAGCGCCGCCGGGGTTCTGATTGAGCCGCCGGTATCGGAGCCAAGCGCCAGCGGGCACATGGCAGCGGCTAGGGCGGCGGCCGAGCCGCCGCTCGAGCCGCCGACGATGCGGGCCGGGTCCCATGGATTTCTCGAAGTGCCGAAATGGCGGTTCACGGTGGTGGAGGCGGCGGCCCATTGGTGGGTGTTGGTCTTGCCGAGCAACACCGCACCGGCATCGGTGAGGACGCGCACGCATTCGCTGTCGCGCACCGGAACGCGGTCCTCGCAGGCCTTGGCGCCATTGGCGGTGCGGATGCCGGCGGTGTCGAAAATGTCCTTGGCGCCATAGGGAATGCCATGCAATGGCCCGCGCCAGTTGCCGCCCATGATCTCGGCCTCGGCAAGGCGCGCATCGGCGCGCGCGCGCTCCGGCGTTACGGTGACAAAGCCGAGATAAGTGTCGTTGGTTTCGTCAATACGCGCGAGATGGGCCTCGGTCACCTCGACCGGTGAAAGTTTCTTGTCACGCATGGCGGCGGAAAGTTCCGCCGCGCTCATGGCGCAGATTGAGGTGTCGGTCATCGGGCCCTCCTGCCTAGGGTTGCCAGCAAGGTTAGGATTGGCGGTGGTTGGAGGCAAGGCTCGGGGTGCGGGGCGTGCGCAGACGCGCGGGCAGTGGCGCGATCAATGCTCTTGCGTGTCTTTGCCTGTGGCAGCAAGCATCGGATCGCGCCATGGCTATGTGCCTGGGCTCAGGACCCATTAATTTGCATTGAAGTGCGATTTCTGATTCAGGATGGCAAAGGCGTTTGCCATGTCGGATCCGTTTCTGCTCTCATGAGCTCAAATGTCAAAGATCGAGCCATTCTTTCCCAGGTCCCACAGAGTTGCCGGGGGGATGATCGTCGTGTTGTGTCAGGCATCGTCAGCGTGCTGAAGCACAGGCTGCAATGGAAGGACGCAGCTGCGGCCCGCACAAGACGCCCTGCAATCGCTTTCGACGCTGGACCGAACTCCGCGTGTTCGACAAGATTTTCAGTCACTTGACCGCTTCTGACGGGCCACCCGATACGCTGGTGATTGATGCAACACACTTGAAGGCTCATCGCACCGCGTCGAGCCTTCTGAAAGGGGGGGCTTCCCCGCCACATCGGGCGCACAAAAGGCGGGTCGAACACCAGACTCCATGACGTCTGCGATGGCGACGAACGACCACCGGCCATGTGCCTGACGGCTGGCCAGCTGTCGGATCATATCGGTGCGAAACTCTTGTATCCGGGTCTCTGTGATAGCGTCAAAGCTATAACGATCGCAGATAAGGGATACGCTTCAGACGATGATCGCGCGGCGCTGAAAGCCAGGGGGATCAACCCATGCATTCCGCCCCGAACAGGACGAAAGGCACCCGCTTCCTTCTGCAACATTCAATACAAACAGCGCCATAAGGTTGAGAACATGTTCGCACCGCTCAAGGACCGGCGCCGCATCGCAACGCCATATGACCGGCGGGCAGACGTCTTCATGGTCATTCTTACCGGTGCGCGGATCGACAGGCTCATGGCCGGCCATCGCGGCAAACCGGGCGTTGACCTGCCGCGCCTTGCCGGAGCCGATCCGGTCGACAGCGGTCTTCATATTGTTGAACACCCCGCGCCAGGGCACGCCGCCCGCCGCCCGGAACGCCCGGGTCGGGGCATCGAACAGCATCTCGTGGGGCCGGAGCAGATAAGCGCGCACGATGAATGCCCGGCTATGCGACAGCCTGGTATGGGCCACCTGCAGCTTGACCCGTTCGCCGCCCGGGATCACCCGATCCTCGCTCCGGTCGAACCGGAACGCCTCGCCAGGCGCAAAGACCGGCGGCACGAAGGTGCCGCGCCCGCCGGTCTGCTGCTCGTGTTGCCGCTCGGCCTTCCACTTGCGCGCAAAGGCTGCAACCCGGCCATGGGACACGTCAAAGCCCAGGGCGACAAGGTCGGCATGCATCTGCCTGACTGTACACCGCCGCTTGCGCGACCTGCCCGTCTCGATCCGAAGCCGGGTGGTCGACTTGTCCGCATACGGGGCCGGCTTGCTCGCCCGATCGGGAACCTTGAACTTCGGTTCTACAGTGCCGGACCGCAGGGACTTGCGGATCGTGTTGCGCGACAGTCCGGTGCGCCGCGCCATCTCCGGGATCGGCTTTCAATCGCGGAAATGCCGGCGCCGGATTACACTCTGTAAATCCATGTCGATCACTCCATAATCCCCCGACTCCAAAGCCGGGGAAGAGGTCGGAACACGGGTCGCTTCCCAGTGGAATTTATCACCCGCCCGCGTCGACTCTCACTGAAAATCAACAGGCATTCGCAACTTCGCCGAAATCGACGAACCGACCGCCAAGCGTTCGCTTTGTCAAGGTTCGCAGCGAGGTCGCCTGACGGCAGATAGACCTCAGGCAAGCGCGGTCACGATCTTCTCGCGCGTTATCGGCAGATCGCGAATACGCACGCAAAGAGCGCGCCTGACGGCATTTGAAATCGCAGCCCCCGTCGGGCCTTGTGATGCCTCGCCGACACCCAGTGGCGGCAGTTCGGGCCGCGCAATGATTTCGATTTTGGTTTCCGGCACCTCCGCGAAGGTGAGAATGGGGTATTCCTCCCAATCCGTGGTGACCACCGCCTCGCCTTCAAATCTCACGGCTTCTTTAAGCGTCCAACTGGTCGCCTGCACCATGCCGCCCTCGATCTGATTGGAGATGCCGTCCGGATTGACGGCCTCTCCAGCATCAACGCAAGCCCAAGCATGAGTGACACGAATATCCTCGTCGAGCACCACCCGCGCAATAACCGCGCAATATGCCGCGCTGTTCTTGTAGCGCGAGTAGGCGATCCCCATTGCCGATCCATCATCTGCCTCGCCCGGCCAGCCGGCCATTTCGGCAACCCCTCTGAGCACGCTGCCGATGCGTTCATCGCCGGCATGGGCAAGACGATATTCCAGTGGGTCGCGGTCGAACTCGGCGGCGATATCATCCATCAAGGTTTCAATCGCCAATACGTTGACGAAAGCACCAAGTCCGCGCATTGCCGAAGTGCGCCATGGTAAGTCGCGTTCGACCCGTTTTCTCGAGCGAATATTCGCAATCGCATATGACGGTACTGAATTGCGATCCGATGATCCACCGATGGCGATTGCATGCTCGACCGCAGGCGGCAGTGTCATCGGTTTTGCCAAATGCGTCGCCGCAAGCAGATTGACCGCCTTTGCGCCTCTTGGCCGGCGATTGTGCGGCGGACTATGGACCTCGACATCGAACGACTGGATCAAACCATCATCGCCGGTCATTGCGCTCGCCCGCGTCACCATGCCGGGTGCCAGTGGCGCGCGCGCAAACTCGTCCTTGCGGCTCCACTGCACCCGCACCGGCCAGCCTCCCACTGCACGTGCTGACAGTGCCGCATCAAGCGCCACATCATCGGCGCCATTGTGACCATAGCAACCTGAACCAGGCACATGGATGACGTCGACCATGCCTTCATCCACATCAAACACGCCGCACAGGGAGCGTTTCAGTGGGAACACACTTTGGCTATGGGTGTGGACGGTGAGCCGGCCATCTTTCCACTGCGCGATCGCGCACGATGGTCCTATGGAACCGTGTGACAGGAACGGTCGCGAGACCGTGGTTGAGAATGCCCTTGTGCCAGCAGTCAGGATTGAACCTTGCTCAAAGCCCGTTTCGATCTCTGCTTCGGTTTCATCCACCGCTTTAACCGGATCGGTGGGCGCTTTGCTTGCAGCCGACCAGCGGCAATGGCACTCGGCGCGCTCTGCGGCACGAATGGCGTCAATCTCATCGGTTGCGATGATGGCTAGAAATGTGCCGTCACGCGCAATTTCGACGACGCCGGCAAGGGCGCGCAGCGCTGCTGCATCAACGCTTGCAAGGCGGGTCGAAGGCGAGGGCGGGTTGATTACCCGCGCATGCAGCATGCCCTCGAATTCCAGATCATGAACGAACGATGGTGCACCGCGCACCTTTGCCGGAAGATCGATGCGCTCGAATGTCCGGCCCGACAGCTTGCGCTCGTCGGGCGACTTTGGATCTGCGAAATCAGCAATGTGCCGGGTGAAGTCGACATCCTTGGCCAGCGACCAGTAGGTCAGGTCGCTCTCACGGCCGCCGATCAAAATACGGCCATCGGCGACGCTGAGTTCGCCAGGCTGGGCTTGCAGCAGCTTTGCCGCCTCGCCAAGCAGTGCGTGTCTGGCCGCCGAGGCCGCAAATCGCACCGCAAGACCGCCGGTTTGCATGGACCGAGAACCAGCGGTCACGCCCTCGTCTGGCGTTGTTCTGGTGTCGCCGGCGATGAGGTCGATGCGCTCCGGCTCGATATCGAGCTCATCGGCGGCGATTTGTACAAACGCGGTATTGATGCCTTGTCCAATTTCGACTTTGCCCGAGCGCATTGCAACCCGGCCATCGTTGTCGAAACCGAACCACTGATCAATCGCGGGATGGCCCTCAATCGGCTCTGGAAGATCGCGCGCGTTCATTGTCCGTGCCCCGCGCTCAGAGAGCGGGCATATTTGTCGATTGCCTTCAGGATACGCGGCTGCGTTCCACATCTGCACAGATTGCGCTCAAGTGCGATGACCACGTCTTCACGCTTCGCGTTGGGGTTTTCATCGAACAACGCCTTGATCCGCATGACAATGCCACTCAGGCAATAGCCGCACTGGCCAGCCTGCTCGTCGAGCAAAGCCTCCTGCAAAGGGTGCAGTTCGCCATCGGTGGAAAGCCCCTCGATAGTTTCAATGTAATGACCATCAGCGGACCACACCGGTGTGTCGCAGGCAAATATGGCGCGCCCGTCGAGGAGTACCGAACACGCCCCGCACAGCCCATCGCTACAGCCAAACCGCGTCCCCTTGAGCCCGACTTCGTTGCGAAGCACGTAGAGCAGCGGCGTGTCGCGATCGGCTTCAACCGAAATTTCCCTGCCGTTTACGCGAAATGAAAATGCGTCCGCCACGCGAACCTCCTGCAGAACATGTTTGCGCAAAGTAACGCAATTGCTGCCCGTTTTCGCAAGGGGCGTTTGGCGATTGTTGCGAAGATATTGATCCAAACCCTAGCTGCATCTAACTGCGCGCCGTCAGGTACTGCCGATCACATTCCACTACTTGCACCGTAAGGTTGAAACAGCCGCCGGTCAAGCCCGCAATGCCAGCCGCCGAAGGGAAAAATGATGCCGATTGCCTATGTCAACGGAGAGTTCGTGCCGCTTGAAGATGCCAAGGTCTCCGTTTTCGATCGCGGCTTCATGTTTGCCGACGGTGTTTATGAAGTGGCGGCGGTTATTGACCGGCATCTGATCGACAATGAGGCGCATCTGACGCGGCTGAAGCGCTCGCTGGGGGGAATTGAGGATCAAAAACCTCGTCCCCAATGAATAAGATCGGCGAGTTGATGGCTGAACTGGTGCGCCGCAACGATTTAGTTGAAGGCACGCTCTATCTTCATCCCGCATTTCCCATATGGCTCCATTGATTGATGTGATTGATCGTTGGTTCTGTCATAAGAAAAAATGTCTTGAGCGCATTTTGGGGCGCGGCATATGGCGAACCCGGCGGACGTATCCGGTCGATCGATTGATCGGGGGATCGATCGGGCTCACGCCGCGATGGCGCCCGAATGGATCACACCGGACATGGACGGTTCGGTCGGCCCGCCCCGCGGCGCTCAGGAAGGCACGCTTGGAACGGGCATTTCGGCTGCATGTGCCATCACCCTTTGTTCGTCCTTAACCGGTTTGGCCACCTCGAACGCCGTTCATTGCGCCCCGGCAATGTTCACAGCGCCGATGGCCGAGAAAATGTGCTCAAGCCGGTGTTGGCGCGATATGCGGATCGTGAGCTGATGCGGTTCTTCCGGGCCGATACCGCTTTTGCCGTCCTGGAGCTCTACAAGACGCCGGAGGCGGAAGGCTGTTCCTGCGCTATCCGGCCTGGGAAGACCGCTGTTCCGGAAAGCAGGATTGCGCCTGTGCTCAAGCGCCCCACGGGTCGCCCGCCGACCCATGTGCGGCGCATCTGCGGCGACTTCGCGTATCAGGCCGCGTCACGTGACAAACCACGGCGGGTCGTCGCCGAGGTCGGCCGGGCCTACCGGATTGACCTTTATCCCCCCAGCGTCGGAATTGGCGGCAAACCCCAGCGTGCGCGCCATTTGCGGCGCAATCGAAGAAATCTCCACGCCAATGGCGGGCCAGCGCGTGCCGGCAATATCGATCTCGTCAATTGTCACGGTGCTGGTGATGTCGCGCGTGAGCTGCTTGGCAGCGCCGGTCTTGCCGGGACGGATTTGTTGGCGCGGCTCAACCTGCGCCACGCGTTCCTCGCGCCCGCCCTCCAGCTTCTCCAGCATGATGCGTGCGAGATCGGCAAACGCACCATTGCTGAAGCGCGCCAGATAGGTGCACAGCATCGCCGGATTATTTGCGTCCTTGACCGTATTCCAGAAGGTAATTTCGATTTCGGCGGACCCGGACGGAATGATCGAGTTGCTAGGCTCATTCTTCTGATCAGAGCTGGCGGTGCTCTCTTGGGGGATGCGCCTTGCCGGAGATAGACACCGGCACTGGAGAGCGATCCATACAAAACGGCTCCTGCTCGCCGCCTGTCTTTTCGAGCACGGAATCACGGACCTTGCGGAACAGCAACCCTATTTCCAGACCCGGCTCCTCAATATGCTGCAACAGCGCGGTGGCGACCGGGCTATTGCGCCCTTCACCATCGGCAGCAGTGGTGCCTTCCTTGGCGGCGAAGGCAAAGAAGGTGTTGCCGGACGGCTCGACCCGGGCAAGCCCGCGCCCGATCGAACGCGACGCACCGGCACGCGTCATATTTGTCGCGAACGGATTGTTGCGGCAGGCATCGACAATCACTAGGCGCAGCAGCTTGGCACTGTCGACGGAGCGCAGCACCAGGTCCAGCGGGATCGCCTCGTAGTCAACATCGCCATCACTGGCGAGTGTTGCATCGGTGGGGATCAGATAATTCTGCTTGTCGACCTCGATCCTATGGCCCGCATAATAGATGACTGCAATGTCGGCACCGGCAACGCACGAACGAAAATCCCTCAACCCGTTTTGCGCATGTCGGAATAGGACTGATCGGAGACGATCTCGACGTCGAAGCCCAGACGTTCCAGAGCCACGGCAAAATCAGAGGAATCGTTGGCCGGATTGTCCAGAGCCGGCACATTGGAATAATCCGAATTGCCGATGATGAGCGCGACGCGCTTTTCGTCAACTGCCGGATGTGCGGCAAGAACCACCACCGTCGCGACAATTGCGACCACCAACGCCCGCAACATTTATTCCCCCACTGTCACCTTATTTCAGCCAGCAGCGGGAGCGCTTTTAACACAGGAAAACGTGCCTGTGGCCACTGGGGCCGGGGACAATTCACCGTGATTGACTACGGCCGGTCAGGTCTTGCCCAAATGCGGAAAACGCTGAAGTACCGCAATGGCCGCAGGCTCAATGGCAACAGCATCACCGCCGCCGGATCCGGCTGGCCAGGGGATGCCGTCAAGCGCTTCCTCGCGGCTGAAACCTTCAAGCGGGGCATCGAGTTCGAAGCCATTGTCGGTCATGGCAAAACGGGCGCGGCTGGTGATCAGTGAGACCGGACCTGAACCAAGCTTCAGCCGCTCGCGCTCGGCGGCATATTCACTGCCCGCACCGGGACTGGTGACAAAATCGACGCGTTCGACAAAGCGGCGCGGATCATGCGGCATGAGAATGATGAGGCGTGGTGCGAGGCAGGCGATGTCGTGGGCGCCGCCCGAGCCCACCATGCGCAGCTTGGGCGCGTCATAGGGCCCGATCACGGTCGAGTTGAGATTACCCTTGCGATCGACCTGGGCGGCCGATAGCAGGCCGACATCTATGCGGCCAGCCTGTAGCGCGCCGAATACGCTAAGCCCGTCAGCGATCATCAAAGCGCCCTCGCACACCGAAGGCGAACCGGTGGAAAGCGGTGGCTCGGGCGGGTCGGCACCAATCACGCCGGACTCGAAAATCAGGGTCAGTGCCGGCCCGTGGGAGTGCAGCGCCAGGCAGGCGGCATCGGACGGGATGCCAATACCAACAAAACAGGTTTCACCGTCGCCAAGCTCGCGGGCGGCAAGCAGGGCAATGCGCGCCGATTCAGACAGCTCTCGGATGGCTTCGCTCATGATCCAGCGCTCCCCTGCAGGCCGGCTTCAAGTTCGCCGCGGGCCTTGGCGCCGATCAGCTCCAGATAGGCATCGCGGGTCCTGGCGCCATAGACCCAGCGCTTAAGAAATGCAGCAAGCTCGTCCGGGTCGCGCGAGACCTTGTCGAAGTCGCGAAAATGCTGATCGTCACGCGAATAAAATCCAGCCGCATAAGAGGGATGCGCGCCCCAGGGCACTTGGGCAAGCGCGCTCACCCGGTCGGCGGGAATGCGCGTGCGCTCAGGCGCGCGGGCGATCTCGTCACGCTCAACCACACGCTCGACAGTGACCACAATGCGGTCCGATGCCAGAGCGCCTTCCACAGTGTCACCATCAACGCCCCAGATCTGGACATTGCCGGCGGCGTCCGCCTGTTGTGCATGGACCAGCGCGACATCGGGCGTGAGCGCGGGAATGGCCGCCAGCTGATCGCCGGTATAGGGGCAAGTGACGGTCTTGAGACCGTCAGCACCGCTCGGGTTGTCGCCAATCTGCATGATCCGCGAGGGCATGAAGGGAAGCCCCATGCGGGCGGCATGCAGGCGCAGCATGATCGAGAAATTGGTCCATTCATCAATCTCGATGGTGCCGTCCTTGGCGGCCCGGCGGAAGGCGTGGCCAAGGCCAATGCCGGGATTGCCGAGATAGCCGAACGTGACCCTTGAAACCGCACCGGCGGCGATCATCTGGTCGAACAATATATCGGCGCCAGAGCGGGCCAGCGTCAGCTTGCCGATGCGCTGACGCAAGATTTCATGGGCTGCGGCGAAGGGCACAAGATGACCAAAACCGGCGATAAAAACGGTGTCGCCATCATGGACATTGTTGCTGATTGCCTGATCGAGCGAGGTCAGTTTTTCGCGCGAGGGCATATTCTAGATCACGCCGGCTTTGCGATAACGGTCAATCGTTGCGGCATCGGCGCCGAGATCGTTTTGAAGAATGTCGTCGGTATCAGCACCGAGCAGCGGCGGCGCCAGTTCCACGCCGGCCGGGGTGTCTGAAAACCGATAGGGCACGCCCAGCATCTTCATCATGCCAGCGGCGGGATGGTCGATTTCAACCACCATGTCATTGGCAAGGGTTTGCTCATCGACCAGTGCACGCTCGACCGAATTGACCCGGCTTGCGGGAACATCGGCGACGAGCAGGGTCTTGATCCAATGATCGGCAGTGTTTGTGCCAATCACTTCCTGGATCAACCCGTCAATGATTGTGCGGTTGACCACCCGGTCGGCATTCTTGACGAAGCGCTCGTCCGATGCCCATTCGCCATAGCCGAGGCATTCGGCAAAACGGGCGAACTGGGCGTCGTTGCCCACTGCGACCGCGACGGCGGCGTCAGAAGCCTCAAAGGTGCGGTATGGCACGATATTGGGATGACCATTGCCGAAACGCCGTGCCGGCTTGCCGGTGGCCAGATGATTGGCCGCAACATTGATCAGCATTGAGATGGAGCTGGCATAAAGGCTGGTTTCACATCTTTGGCCGCGGCCAGTCGAACGGACCGCGTTCAAGGCGGCGAGTATCGAGATCGTCGCATACATGCCGGTGGTGACATCGACCAGCGCCACGCCGACCTTGGTGGGTGAGCCGTCCTCATCGCCGGTAATGCTCATCAGCCCGCTTTCGGCCTGGAGCAGAAAGTCATAACCGGGCCGGTCGCCGCGTGACCCGCGCCCGCCATAGCCTGTGATCTGGCAATGGACGAGGCGCGTTGCTTCGCGCTCGCGCCATTCATCGGTGATGCCCCAGCCGTCGAGGGTGCCGACCTTGAAATTGTCGATCACCACATCGGCGGTCTTGAGCAGGTCTTTGAGGATTTCCTGACCCTCGGGTGCCTTGAGGTTGAGGGTGAAGCTGCGCTTGTTGCGGTTGATGCCAAGAAAATAGGCCGCCTCACCGCCAACGAAGGGCGGCCCCCAGGAGCGCGTATCATCGCCCTTGCCGGGTTGCTCGATCTTGATGATCTCGGCGCCCATATCACCGAGATTCATGGTGCAAAAGGGCCCCGCCAGAATGCGGCTGAGATCAATCACCCTGATCCCGGCAAGGGGACCACTGCGTGCGCTCATGTTCCTGGACCTACTTAATTCTTGCTGGCTTTTCTTTTCGCCTTTTTCGGCGCTGCGTTCTCATCGCGATCAAGACCACGGAGATAGCCCGCGACTTCGCGCTTGTTGGCCTGGCGGAACTTCATGAAGTCAGGCTTGCGGCGCTCGAGGAAGGCATTCATGCCTTCAAGCGATTCTTCCGATCCCCAGACATGGGCGAGTAGCTCCATGCCGTGCTGCCAGGAAGCATAGAGCTGATCGGATTCGTGGTTCAGCGACTTCTTGGTCTGACGGATGGTCTGCGAGGAGTAGGACTTGATCTGCTCGCACCAGGCTTCGGTCTCCTTGCGCAAATCGGCCTTGGGCACGCATTTGTTGATCAGACCGATCTGTACCGCTTCTTCGGCCTTGAAGGTGCGGCACAGGAAAATCATCTCCTTGGCCAGACGATCGCCAATCAGCCTTGGAATATACTGGGTGGCGCCGACGGTGGGGCAGGCGCCGACCTTGGCGCCGGTCTGGCCGAATACGCCATCCTCGGCGGAGATCACCAGATCGCACCACAAAGCAAGCTCGTGGCCGCCACCGACGCAAAAACCATGCACCATGGCGATAACCGGAATCGGCAAACCCCTTATGGCCATCGCAAGTCCCTGCATGCGGTCGTTCCAATGGGCAGCGTTGACCCAGTTCAAACGCTTCATGGCATGGAAGTCGCCACCAGCTGAGAACGCATCCTCGCCGGCGCCGGTGATCACGGCACAGACGATCGAGGGATCGTTGCGGATTAGAAGAACCGCCTCGCGCAATTCGTCGAGCGTCTGCTCGCGAAAGGCATTGCGCACTTCCGGCCGGTTGATGGTAATCCAGGCCACGTTCTTCTTGACCTCGTAGAGGACTTCCTTGAATTCACTTCCGCCCTTGCTCATTGACGTTTCCAGTCCCTTCATCTTCAAGTGTGTTTCGATGGTTTATGCAGTCGGGCACCGGCTTGCCGGCCAGCCTGATAACTTGCGCCTCGGCGGCTGCGGCGGTCATGCAAAAATGATGAATGCCGCCTTTTGGATTGCGCTGGAGAAAACGCGCGACCGGGGAATCGGGCCGGGTCGGTTGCATCAGCTCGACGCGCGCATTGACAAGCTCGGCATAGGCAATGCGGATGCCTTGGTCCGGCACATCGACCGGCTCAGTGAGCCGAGCGCCGAAAGTCGACGGATAAAATCGCATGGCCTCATTGAGATCGGGCACAGCGACGGCGATATGATCGATCGACCCTGCCGGGATCAGTGTGCCATCGTGCTGGTCAGGGGACACACGGTCCGCTTTGCCAATCTGATCACTCATCAAAAATTCGTTCTGTCAGTTACAGACGCATCACATGCCCAGCGGTGCTCGCCAGTGCAAGCAAAAATTGAGACCTCCAGCATGCAAACTATTACCCCGAGCGCTATTGATCAACTGATCTCCCCGACATTGGCATAGAGCGCTAAAAAAGCGCACAAACGAGCTTGCTGTGGTGCGCACGGCATGCCAAGGATGCTCCGCGCATTGTCCGGACAATTTGCCCGACACGCCAGATTTACTTCATTCACCAAGGAAAGGCCGAATACTTAATCCAACCGGCATTTCCCTTCGATCATGCTGCCGCTGTTTTACGTACGGATCAATCCCCTTGGGCGGGCTTTGTCGTGGTTCGTAAACCGGGCGCGATTTAGGCCGCTGCAACGGGCTTGAACCGGAAGTCGGTCTGACCGGCACCCGTCGGGTCAGACCCGTCGAGCCGCTTGCGCCCGGGTCTGATCGCCGACACCGTCATGTCGGTAGCGCTGGCCGGTACCGGTGGCGCTGGCCGGTACCGGTGGCGCACGGAGCCGTTGGATGGACGCAGGGATGCGGGTGAACAGAGCGCCGCCGACAGCTGCCCCGGCCGGTTGGAACGTGACGACTCGGGCGTGGCGGACGACCCGCGCTCCGATCCTGATGAGGCGGGTCCGCAGGCCGGTCGGCCATCTCCTCCGGCAGGTCGGTGCCCTGCAGGAAGACACTGGGATTGCAGGCCGATGCATGAAGCTGAAGCCGCACCTCGTTCCACGCCATGCCCTTGCAGGAAAGACGCGTCCAATTGATCACCTGCCTTCCTTCCTCGACATGCCGTTCGGCAGTGCCGCGCTGGTTATAGAACCGAATAATCCGGTCCGGCTCCATCGGCGGGCGCCCGCCTTGCCTGCCATCGGAGCGATCAAGCGTCGCATCCAACTCTGGCCGGAAGAGCTCGAAGTCGATACCCCCTGCAAGCCGCTCCAGCGGATCTCCCGCCTTCGATAACGCCGCGTAGCGCTCATCCGGATCGAACAACCCGCGCTGTGCAGCCATCGTACCCTCCGTCGCTGATATCCCCAGGGAATCACGCCAACATGCTCAAAGCTAGGGGGGGGCAGGGCGTCCAAGCGGCTGCGAGCGTCGCGCTGGTCTCTGGATCGGCCGGGGAGAAGTCGCTTACGTCGAAAACCACCGCTTCGATGCCTGGTTCGAAGCACAATACAGGACATTCGGCGGCGGTGCGGATGAGCATGGTGATTTCGCCATCGCCCATACCGGGGTGGATTACCTGCTGACGCCTGATGTCCTGGTCGGCGCGCTCGTATCCCTCGACACGAGGGAAGAGTTGACCGATACAGGCACGGTCAGTGGCTTCGGTTACATGTTCGGGCCCTATATGACGGCGCGGCTGGCCTCAAATCTGTATTTCGACGGTCATGTCGCAGTTGGCAGATCGGATAACCGGATCAGCCTGTTCGACACCTATACCGACACCTTCTCGACCAGGCGCTGGCTTGCCAGGGCGAGCCTGACCGGCGAGGCTCAGCACGGCAACTGGACGATCCGGCCGCATGCGCGCCTGTCCTATTTCGAGGAACCACAGCAGCGTTACGTCGACAGCGTCGGGGCAACAATCCCCGGCCAGACCGTGCGGCTTGGCCAGATCAAGATCGGCCCCACATTCACCGGACGGTTCGAAGGTCCGGAAGGTCGGACCTACTCGCCCTACCTGGAGGTCGAGGGCATATACAATACCGGCGATACGCTCACCAATACGAACGGGCCCGAAGTCGAGGGGTGGCGTGCGCGCCTGAAGGCCGGTGTCGGCATGACGACCGAGCATGGAACGCGGCTCTCGCTTGGAGCGACCCATGACGGGATCGGGCGGTCCGATTTCGAGAGCTGGGGCCTGACATTCGAACTCGCTATCCCCTTTGGCAAGCCGTAGCGTTAGCCTGCGGATGATCACGGCCGGCACCCGTCGGGTCAGACCCGTCGAGCCATGGAATTCCAGCCGCACCCAACTGTCGAAACCGAGCCTGATATCACCCGTTTCGCCTGCACCCTGCGGATGATCCGCACACACAGCCCACACAACATGCTGAAATATAACATGTTACCGGCTGTCGGAGGCGCGAAAACGTCACGTTACTTGGGGAATGTGAGTTTCGACAAGAAGGCTTTCGAGCGCCTTGGTCCTCAACTCCGGATTGGACGGAGGGTCGGTATGATGTGGTGGTGCCCGCCCATTAGGTTCCGACCCCGATAACCGTCCTCCCGATTTGATCTGAGGATGATTCATTGCCTCCGATGAGGAGGTAACGGGATGTATGATTTCTTCTGGTTTTCCGATTCTCGGCGTGCCCGGATCGCGCCGCTTCTGCCGACCGATGTGCGCGGAAGGAAGAACGTTGATGATCGTCGTGTGCCGAGCGGGATCGTCCATGCCATCCGCTGAACTTGTCGCCGACAGAGGCTGTGACGGCCGTGAACTGTGCGAACGGCTTGAAGAGCGCGGGACCGGGCCCGTCATCCCGCCGCGAAAGAACCGCAAGATCCGATATCACTACGATCAGGCCATCTACAGGGAGCGAAGTATCATCGAACGCATGTTCCGCCGCCTCAAAGACCGGCAGCGCATCGCAACTCGCTTCGAGCGCAACATTAAAAACGTCATGGCAGCTATCACGCTCGCGCAGCCCTTATCTCGTGGCTATAATGAGTCCAGACCCTAGATGCTCAACAGCATCCGCTCGGTAGCGGCAAAAAAGTTCGGAAATGCGCCAACAAATGGGGTTTTTGATAGGGGGTTAAATGGCCACAAGTCGCAAAGCGATTATCACCTGTGCGGTGACGGGTTCCATTCACACGCCGAGCATGTCGCCTTATCTGCCTGTAACGCCAGATGAGATAATCGATGATGCGCTTAAAGCAGTCGAGGCTGGAGCGTCGATTCTGCATCTGCATGCACGCGATCCGGAAAACGGAAAGCCGGATCAAACACCCGAAGCGTTCGGCAAATTCCTGCCGCGAATCAAACAGGCGACCAATTCGGTGGTCAACATTACCACTGGCGGCAGCCCCTATATGCGGGTGGAAGAGCGGGTCTTGCCGGCGGCCCAGTTCAAGCCGGAAGTGGCGTCACTCAATATGGGATCGATCAATTTCGGCCTCTATCACCTGCTCGACCGCTACAAGGAATTCAAACACGACTGGGAGCCGGAGCATCTGGAGGCGACGCGAGATCTGGTGTTCCGCAACTCGTTCAAGGATATCGAGTACATTCTGGAGACCTGCTACGACAACGGCACACGGTTTGAGTTCGAATGCTACGACATTGCGCATCTTTACAATCTGGCGCATTTCGCAGGCCGCGGATTGGTCAAGCCGCCGTTCTTCGTTCAGTCGGTGTTCGGTATTCTGGGTGGCATCGGTACCCATCCCGAAGACGTGGCCCATATGAAGCGCACCGCCGACCGGTTGTTTGGCAATGACTATCAATGGTCGGTGCTGGGCGCGGGTTCGAGCCAGATGCGGATTGCCGCGCAGGCAGCCGCGATGGGCTCCAATATTCGTATTGGTATTGAGGACTCGCTTTGGGCAGGACCTGGAAAGCTCGCCAAGTCCAATGCCGATCAGGTGCGATTGGCCCGTCAGATCCTCGATTCACTCGGGATTGAGGTGGCAACGCCGGACGAGGCGCGCGAGATCCTTTCGCTGAAAGGTGGCGACAGGGTTGAGTTCTAGGGCGGGTTGCGAGGTTGAACAAAAAAAGACCCCGGCGCTGAGCCGGGGCCTTTGAAAAAGTCTGTGAGCCCGCTTACTTGAAATCGGCCTCGTCGAGATGCATCAGCCGCAGCGCATTGCCGCCGCAGATCAGATCGCGGTTTCCTTGTGAAAGGCCTGGCACCTGATAGGCCTGTTCGACCGGGTCGTATTCGCCCATGTCGAAGGGATAGTCGGTGCCGATCAACACCTGATCTGGACCAAAGCGTTTGATCAGATAATCGAGCTGATCGACGGTAAACACCAGAGAGTCGGGATAGAGTTTCGACACATAGTAGGTTGGCGGCATCGAGATGTTCTCGCGGCAGTCGGGACGTGCGCCATAGGCGTGGTCCATACGGCCGGAATAGGCGCAGGCAAAGGCGCCGCCGTGGCTGAGTACGAATTTGAGATTGGGGAAGCGTTCCAGAACGCCGCCAAAGATCAGATAGTGCACCGCCACGGTGGTATCGAGCGGATTGCCGATCACATTGACCAGATAGTGCTCGGAAAAGCGCGGGCTGTTGAACGATGTGGGGTGAATGAAGATCGGAATGTCATAGTGCTCGCAGCGTGCCCAGAACGGGTCGAGACGGCGGGCGTCCAGCTCTTCATCGCCCATGCGGGCGGCAATCTCAATGCCCTTAAAGTTGAGGTCGGTCATGATGCGGTCGAGTTCCTTGACCGCCAGATCGGCATCGTGAAGCGGCACCGCACCAAGTCCGACCATGCGCTTTGGGTGGTTCTTGATCCGGGCATGAATGCCGTCATTCAGAATCTGATGGGATTCAGCGGCGACTGATGCCTCGACCGGGGGATAGAGCTGGGGCGGGTGCGGCGAGACCGCCATCACGTCGACCCTCATCTTGTCCATTTCAGCAAGCCGCTCTTCGGTACCGGCAAGTTCGGCTTCGCGGTCCTTGTTCTGCTGGGCGCCGACCTTCTGTGTAAGCGCGTTGGGAATGATGCCGCTGGGGTGATCGTCACCTTTGGTATGCTTGACGACCAGTTTGGCGGCTTCATCGATGCGCATATGGCCGTGAATATCGACGGTAACGGCGTCGGAACGGTCCCAGTGGCCCAGATGCTCGCGCGCACTTGTCGAGACATAGGGTTTCATCGGTTGTTTGAGCGGTGGCATGGGTATCTCCTCAAGTTCAGGTGGTGATGTGGAGCGGACTGGTCCGGCAGTTTTGGCCTTTCCGTTCCGGGCAAATCGCCTCGCCTGATCCGGCAGCCGGCGACGGTTTCACGCGCATCACGGTCGTCAATCGGTCAGCACACGAAATCCTTCGGGTCCAACTCAAGCAGCCGCATGGCGTTGAGCCCGCAAATCTTTTCTTGTTCCTCTTCGCTCGGACCTTCGATCTGATAGACGTGCTCAACCGGGGTCATATTCGGCCATGTCATAGGGGTAGTCGGTGCCAAGCACGAGGTGGTCGGCACCCCACATGCGGTGCAGATGCTCCAGCTGAGCGGTCCCGAAAACCACGGTGTCGAAGTAAAAGCGCTTTAGATAGGTGGTCGGCTGTTCCTTGATCACGGTGCAGCAATCGGGCTTGGCGTCGTGTGCGTGGTCCATGCGGGCGGGGTAATGCGAGAGGTAACTGCCGCCATGCATGAGTACGATCTTGAGACTAGGGTGGAACTCTATCATACCATCGAAAATCAAATGATGCACGGCGACGGTGGTGGAGAGCAGATTGGCGATGATGTTGGAGAAATAGTGGTTCTTCAACCGCTCGCCCTGGGTAAAACTCATCGGGTGGATAACAACCACCAAGCCCAGCTCGTCGCAGCGTTGCCAAAAGGGCTCGAGGCGCGGCGAAAACAACTCCTCATCGCGCATATTGGGGCCAATTTCGACGCCGCGCGCGCCAAGTTCTGAGACGGCGCGATTGAGTTCGGTGATGGTGTCGTTGATGATGATGCTGGTCTGACGGGTGAGGTCGGGATCGGCGCCATATCGATACTGTGGCGGGGCCGGTGCGATGACCTGCACGTCGACCAGCATGTCATCCATGATCTTGAGCCGCTCTTCGATGCCTGTCAGCTCCTTGAACCTGTCCTCATGCTATTGGACATTAACGGCGCGGGTCTGATCGTTGGCCCAAAGGACAAAGTCCTCGTTCGACATGTCGTAGAGGGGTTGGGCCAGTTCATCGGCCGCTGCCACATGCATGTGGCAATGAAGGTCGACCGTGACCGTCTTGGGGCGCGGCGATGTGTGCCTTTGACGTGCATGCGCCCGGCAGTCGATTGGTAGGGTCGGCAGGTGTAAGTGGTATCGGCAGCCATTTATGTTGCGTCCTTCAACTGAACGGGGAACCAATCAAGCGCTTGGCCAGAGCATGATCGAATTTTGGTCATGGTACTGGCGGCTTAGCGGCGGTCCGGTTTGATGTCGCCCCAAGGCTGCCGTCTAGCTGACGGCAAGCCCTGTTATCTGTGCGCGCGCTTGATAAGCGATTGGGCGAAGAGCGGCAAGAGGGTGCGGCAAGCCAACGCTTGTCAGAATGTGTTCGCGTCAGCCGGGGAAATCGGGCTGGAGGCGAGGGTGGTTGCTGGTGAAGGCGTCAAGCTCGTTGCATTTTTCCTCGATCGCTGTCAGCCGCGTGAAGCCGCTGGTATCGCCGCCGAAATTGCGCGTTCCGAACAGGTGGGGGACCAGACAAAGATCGCTGATCAGCGGCCGGTCGGCGAAGCTGAATTTGCGCACCGGCTGATCGGCAAGCAGGTTTTCCATCGCCTCACAGCCGCGCATCAGCCAGTTGCGGCACCACAGCGCCACGTCGTCGTCATCATGTCCGAGGGAGTCTTTCAGAAAGGATCGCGCGCGCGGTACGATCAGCGGGTGTGAATCGGCAGCCGATATGAGGGCGAAGCGGCGTACCAGCGCGCGCGCGGCGGGCGCCTCCGGCAGCAGAGCAGGTTCTGGTCTGGTCTCTTCCAGATATTCAAGAATTGCCAGAGACTGGGCGAGCGAAAGATCGTCGATCTCCAGTAGCGGTACCAAGGATTCGGGATTGCGTGACTTAAAATCTGCCTGATGCTGATCGCCGGCCAGGAGATCGATGGCCACCAAGTCAGGCGCCTCTCCCTTCAGCGACAGGGCAATGCGGACCCGCCAGGCCGCGAGCGAACGATAGAAGGTATAAAGTCGCATGAGATTTCCTTTCTCGCCGGGCTTTGTCGGCCTAGGGGACTTTCGCACAAGGCAGCGCGCGTCTAAACTTATCACCTGACCGATTGGTTTCACGCAACATCCATTACGACATCAAAGCAGGAGGCACGTTAATGATTAGAGCGGCGTCGATAGGACTTGGCTGGTGGGGCAAGGTGCTTGCCAATTCAACCAAGGGAAGTGACAAGATCCAGGTGGTCGCGGCAACGACGCGAACACTCTCCAATATTGAAGATTACTGCAAGGAAATCGGTGCCGAAGTTGCACCGAACTATGAGGCGGTGCTGGCCAATCCGGATGTGGATGCGGTGATCCTGGCAACGCCCCATTCGCTGCATCGCCAGCAGATCGAGCAGGCGGCGGCGGCCGGCAAGCATGTATTTGTTGAAAAGCCGATCACGCTGACGCCAGCCGATGCACGCGCGGCATTTGATACCGCTGCGCCTGCCGGTATCACGCTGGCTGTCGGCCTCAATCGACGATTTCACCCCAACTATTTGCGGATGAAGGATGTGATTGCCAACAAGCTCGGCCGCATTGTTCATATAGAGGCGTCGATGAGTGCATCGGGGGTATGGAATTATGCCCCCGACAGCTGGCGCTCTACCCTGGAGGAAACACCGGCCGGTGGCATGACCGGGCTTGGCATTCACGTGGTTGACCAGATGATCGATATTGGCGGACCGATGACGTCGATTTCGGCGCAAGCGGTCAAGCCTCTCGGTATTGGACCGCTTGACGAGGTAACCTCGGCGATCATGGCCTTTGAGGGCGGCGCGACCGCCAGCCTGATGACCTCGATCGCGACCTGTTTTTATTACAATTTCCGGGTGTTCGGCGAAAATGGCTGCGTGGAAATCCGCCAGCGCGATCTGTCAGAGTTCATCTATGAACCGCGCGAGGGTGAAATCGAGCGCGCCACCGAAACCGGATTTTCGATGGAGCGGGCGGAGCTCGAAGCTTTTGCCGATGCAGCCGAGGGCAGGGGCACCTATCCGGTGACTGCCGATCAGGCGGTGCAGGGCATTGCCGTGCTTGACGGCATTGTGCGCTCAGCGGCGGAAAACAAGCCGGTCAAACTCTAGTCGTACCGATCTTCCAGATCTTATCGCTGCCCGGGCAGTCAATTGAGTTTAGCACCGGCGTTGTGCCAGTGCCGGCTTGCCCGCTCAGTGAATGTGTAGGCAGTGGTACTGCGCAGGGGTGAGCAAGCCTGCGCATGCGATAGTGACCCGGTGCAGCCGGCCTTCCAGCTCGTTGTCCCAGAATTTCAGAAATTTTGTGAGAACCGGGAATTCAGGCGCGAGATCCAGCTGCTGCCAAATGAATTACTATAGCGGTTGGGATGGTCCAGCCGCCAATAATCGATTTGGGCGGTCGTTAGCCGATAGCCAGCAAGTTGGCGTTCGAGCTTTGTCATTCTGCACCTCCTGCTCAGATTCGCAGATTGGTTAGCTTAGTGCCCGTTTTTTGAATGTTCAATTAAATCAGTTGTTTGGCAGCCGTGTGAGGAGAGTGCTGCCAGCAGCGGTGGGCTGGCTACAAAAACCGCGGCATGCTTGTCACTACGACCAGATTTGCACTTGGTGCGAGTCCGTCTGATCTGTAATATGATCGCCGGCTTGGCTGGTCATGCTTGGCTAACGCCAAGATCGACAGAAGGGAGGAGAGGACATGTCCAGAACCAGTCTTCTCGCCGCTTCGGCAATAGCCGGAATGCTTGCATGGACCATCAATGCGGCCCAGGCGCAAGACGTTATTACGCTCGGCGCAGCGGTTTCGCTGCCGACATGATCAACAAGGCTGGTGGTGTAATGGTCGGCGACAAGGCCTATGATCCCACATTCCCTAGGTAACGTGACGTTTGCGCCTCCGACAGCCGGTAACATGTCATATTTCAGCATGTTGTGTGGGCTGTAGGGTGCGGATCACGGATCACCCGCAGGGTGCAGGCGAAACGGGTGATATCAGGCTCGGTTTCGACAGTCGGGTGCGGTTGGCGGGTGCGGTTGGCGGGTGCGGCGGGTGCGGTTGGCGGGTGCGGTTGGCGGGTGCGGCTGGAATGCCATGGCTCGAAGATCGGTTCCGACGGTGGCCCGTTGCTGTTCCGGGAGTTGGACGAGACCCCGGGATTGCACGATATTGCCGGCGGTCCTCTCGGAAATCCGCGAAGCGTCCACAACCGTCTGCATTCCGTGGTCGGTCTTTTGCGGCACAGCCGGTCTTCGGGCTATCGGCCGGATATGATGATGTGAGTGACGCGGACCGTCCGGCGCTCGATCCGGTGATGCGGCAGGTGGTTGGAGGACGTGGTGTTGATGCCGAGGCTGCGTCTGCCGGCCGGATGGGTCGGTTCGAGACCGGGGTGTCGGCGGCCGCCGACAATCGCGGTGCGCCGGCGGACGTATCCGGTCAATGGATTGATCGGGGGATTGATCGGGCTCACGCCGCGATGGCGCCCGAATGGATCACACCGGAGACATGGACGGTTCGGTCGGCCCGCCCCATGGCGCGCAGACCCATGGCACTCAGGGAGGCACCGCCTGGAACGGGCATTTCGGCTGCATGTGCCGTCCCTTGTTCGTCCTTAACCGGTTTGGCCGCCTCGAACGCCGTTCATTGCGCCTCGGCAATGTTCACAGCGCTGATGGCCGGGAAAATGTGCTCAAGCCGGTGTTGGCGCGATATGCGGATCGTGAGCTGATGCGGTTCTTCCGGGCCAATGCCGCTTTTGCCGTCCCGGAGCTCTACAAGACGCCGGAGGCGGAAGGCTGTTCCTGCGCCATCCGGGCCTGGGAAGGCTGCTGTTCCGGAAAGCAGGATTGCGCCTGTGCTCAAGCGCCCCGCGGGTCGTCGCCAGAGTCGAACGGCATCCGGGTGACTTGTTCCCGAAGATCGGCTTTGTCGTCACCAAGCTGCCGATGTAGCCGGACCGGATCATTCGGTTATACAACCAGCGCGGCACCGCCGAACGGCATGTCGAGGCAGGCAGGCAGGCGATCAATCGGACGCGTCTTTCCTGCAAGGGCATGGCGTGGAACGAGGTGCGGCTTCAGCTTCATGCATTGGCCTGCAATCCCGGTGTCTTCCTGCGGGGCGCCGACCTGCCGGAGGAGATGGCCGACCGGCCTGCGACCCGCCTCATCAGGATCGGAGCGCGGGTCGTCCGCCACGCCCGAGCCGTCACGTTCCAACCGGCCGAGGCGGCTGTCGGCGGCGCTCTGTTCACCCGCATCCTTGCTGCCATCCAACGGCTCCGTGCGTCAGCGGTACCGGCCAGCGCTACCGACATGACGGTGTCGGCGATCAAACCCTGGCGCAAGCGGCTCGACGTGTCTGACCCGACGGGTGACGGTCAGATCGAATTCCGGTTCAAGCCCGTTGCAGCAGCCATAAATCGCGCCCGTTCACGAACCGGATGCCCGAACCACGACACAGCCCGCCCAAGAGGATTGATCCCTACACAAAACAGCGGCAGCATGATCGAAATGGTGTTCCAATTGGGGAATGTCGGACAACAGCGTAGACAACTGTGTGTACGCCAAGATCGAACCCATGTTCAGTGCTTAGCGCAAGACGGGGTATCAACGAGGCTGCAACGTGCCGCGTATATATCATGAGCACAAGCATCCACCGAAGCCAATATGGCCACCGGTTTGGTGCAAGCACGCGCATGACAGCCCTCACATCATCGCAGCAGATAGCCGAGCAAGGCAAGCTCTGCACGATCTCAAGGCTCGCATGCATCGACAACCTTGCGCTATCCTGCGCTCATAACCACACCGGTTCAGGAGGCGGTCGATGTACAAATTGGAAGGAAAGGTGGCGCTGGTCACCGGCGCAGCCGGCCGGCGCGGGATCGGCAGGGCGATTGCCATGCGTCTTGCCAAGGAAGGTGCGGATGTTGCCGTTGCCAATATAAGTGATGAGTCAACCGGCACCTGGAGCGGACTGAACGAAGACGCCTGGGGCGGGCTGTCTCAAGTTGCCACAGAGATCGCGGAATTGGGCCGCGGCAGCCTCAGTTGCGTCGCCGATGTCACCAATTCACAAGATGTCGCACGCATAGTCGCAGAAACGCTCGACCACTTCGGGCGCATCGACATTCTGGTCAACAATGCCGGCTCGACGGCAGGCCCCGACCGGGTGCCGGTGGTAGAGCTCGACGAGGAGGTTTGGGACTGGGTGCAGGCAGTCAATGCCAAGGGTACTTTCCTGTGTTCACGCGCGGTTGCCCGCCACATGCTTGAGCGTGGCGGTGGCGGCAAGATCATCAATCTGGCATCAAGTGCCGGCAAGCAGGGCCGTGCCCGTTTTGCTGCCTATAGCGCGTCGAAATTCGCGGTGATCGGATTTACCCAGTCGCTGGCACTCGAGCTTGCCGACCACAGCATTAACGCCAATGCCATCTGTCCGGGCCTGACCGATACCGAGCGCGTTTATGGCATGGCATCAGGGCTCAAACCTGCTGACGTCACAACCGACGCCTATCGCGATAGGATGATCGAGGAGGCCACCGGCAGAACCCCGCTCGGACGTGTCGCGCAACCTAAAGACATTGCCCAACTGGCTGCCTATCTCGCTTCTGGCGAATCCAATTTCATGACCGGTCTTGCGGTAAATGTCTCCGGCGGCCTGCTGATGCACTGAGCATTTCCGTGAAATGGGCGGCGATCGAAGGGGGCTCCGTCCCGATCGCGGAGTCTCCAAAAACATGGGACGTAGCAGGCTCAGTCAACGCCCTCGACAATGCGGATCTCACGCTCCAGCCCACCATCAAGCGCTGCCAGCGCTTCCTGATAGGCAGGGCTGTCATGGGCCGCGATCGCATCGTTGACGCTTGGAAATTCCACAAGTACGACGCGCTCCATAATGCCGGAATCATAGACCTTGACCGGCATGCCGCGCGCGATGAACCGCCCGCCAGTGGCCTCGATTGCTGGTCCCGCAAGCTTGCGATAGGCATCGACCTTGGACTGGTCGACAACCCTGCGATAACAGCCGATCCAATATCCCTTCGCCATCACATCATTCCCTTTGTTGCGAGCATACACTTTTTGTGGCGGCGCACAGTCACGTTGAATTCCCGCCGCAAGACAGAAGCGGTGCGCTTGGCACTACTGCAAGCAGCAACATTGCTCTGCGAGTCTATTTGGCCTCGATTTTCGAGCGCGTCACGCGGTCGAGATTGGCGCCTTCAATGCGGATCAGTTTTACCGGCGCGGCGCGATTGGGCGAATGCACATCGCCCACATCATAAAGCTGCGTATCACCCGGTTTCATTGTGTAGGTCCGCACCGGCTCAACCAGTGATGGCTGATTCCCATCGCCCTTTTCAACGATCTTCCATTCCGTCATTTCGGTCTCGCCAGCGGCCTGACCATAGATTGCCCAGGCAGGGCCGTGATCGTGCGGCTTGCCCGCTGCCGGACCGTCATAGACATGGCCGCAAATGCAAAATCCGAGTTCCGGATCTTCAAACAGCACCTTGCGCGGATGCTCACCGGGTGCGCGGGCGCGCAAATGCTGGGTGATGAAAGCTTCGTCCACCAAGGCGCTCGAAAGCCGCTCACCGACCTTTTTCCGCCCTTCGATTCCAGGCGCGCTTTTCAGCGCCGTCCTGATGTCCTGTGCAAGCCCTTCCAGTGTTTCGCTCATTGCTCTGATCCTGATTTCTCCGCCCAAATTGGCCGCTGCAGAGGCTAGCGCATATCATGTTTGAGTGGAATGTCCTCGTGCGTCAGGCATGACGCCGCCCTTGCCTTTATTCTATGAGTGCTGTCGACATGGACACATCAGATATTCTCATTGCCGACACGGTGACCAAGCTGGATTCACGCACCACCGGGCGCGTTCTCATCGCCGGGTCCCATGGCGGCGTTTATGCCGGTTGGGAAGCGGCGTGCGCCGGCGTGCGTGCGGTCATTCTTCACGATGCCGGCGTTGGTCTCGACCGCGCTGGCATCGGCGCTCTGGATTGGCTTCAAGAGCTCGAGATTGCCGCCGCAACCGTTGACTACCGATCCGCCATCATCGGCAATGGCCAGAGCATGGCCAGTGCCGGAACCATCAGTTTTGTCAATGATGTCGCGTCAAGTCTGGGCTGCCGTCCGGACCAATCCACTATGGACTGCGCCAATGCGCTGCTGGTAGCCCCCATCTCCAGCAAGAGGATTCCCACCCATGACGAAGCCCGCTTCATTATTCGTGAACGAGCCGGCGAGCCAATCATCATGGGCTGCGACTCCGTGTCGCTGGTGCGTGCGCAGGATGAAGGCGCGATCGTGATCACCGCATCTCATGGTGAATTGCTGGCGGGCGCGCCGAGCTGGGGCCCCCGCCCGGACGTACTGGCGGCGGTGTTCAATGATGCCGGGTCAAGTACCGCAGCGCGCCTGCCCGACCTCGACACCAGAGGCATTGCCGGCGCCACCGTCGCCGCCGCCAGCGCGCGCATCGGCGATGCCCGCTCGACCTGGGGAACTGGAACCATTACGCATGTGAATCAAAGCGCAGCCAAGGCCGGGGCAAGGCCGGGCATCAGCACAATGGAATTTGCCGATCTGATGATTGCAAGCGCGCGCGCTGAGGGAGAAGATCGATATGAACGATGCCGGATCAACCACTGAGACTGGCGGAAACATAAAAGTTGAGCTCACCGGCGGCGAAGCCATCGCCGACATGCTCGCCCTGCATGAAGTCGGACCGATGTTCGGCATGGCCGGTTTCCAGCTCCTGCCGTTCTATGATGCGGTGCGCCGGCGCGGCCTCACCCACACACTGATCAATGATGAACGCTCGGGCGCCTTCATGGCCGATGCCTGGTCACGGGTAACCGGCCGTCCGGGTGCGTGCGATGCAACTCTCGGCCCCGGCGCGACAAATCTGCTCACCGCGCTCACCGAGTCATTGAATGCCGGAACCGCGATGATTGCCATGGTCGGTGATGCAAATCGCGAGGTCGCTTGGCGCAACATGACGCAGGAGACCAAGCAGATCGAAATGCTGCGTCCTGCGGTCAAGGAAGTGATCCGCGTCGAGGTTGGAACCCGGATCCCTGAGCATATCCGTTACGCCTATGCGCTCGCCACGTCCGGCCGCCCGGGTCCGGTGCTGCTCGATGTGCCCGAGGACATCTGCCACGGCGTTTTTGAATTCAACGCCGATGAGCTTTACGCCGATGAGACAACCAAGACCGTGCCAAGCAGGCGCACAAGGCCGGCCAGTGCCGATATCGAACGCGCCGCAGCCCTCATGGCCAGCGTCAAACGGCCGATCATTCTGGCTGGAGGCGGCATTCACATTTCAGGCGCCAATGAGGCCCTGACCGCGCTGGCCGAAGCCAACGCCATTCCCGTGGCGCACACACTGTCGGGCAAGGGCGCGATCGCGTGCACCCATGAGCTGTCGCTCGGACTTTTCGGCCGCTATGCGCGCACCGCCAACGAGGTGCTCGACGCCTCCGATTGCATTCTTGTCGCCGGCTGCAAGCTCGGCGAGATCGCCACCAAGCGCTATGCCCTGCCGCGTGCCGATATCCCGCTTATCCATCTGGATATAGAGCCGGACGAAATTGGCCGCTGGGCGCGCACCGACATCGCGCTGTGGGGCGATGCCCGCGAAGGGCTCAACGACCTTGCCGAGGCGCTTTCTGACAGCGCCGCCAATGCCCGCAAATCGCGTGCCGGCTACATCGCCGAAGTCAATGCCGGCAAGCAGAAATGGCGCAACGAAGTCGATGCAAGGCTGACCTCATCGGAGGCGCCGATCAACATGGCGCGGCTCTGCCACGAGCTCAACAACGTGCTTCCCGAAGATACCATTCTGGTCGGCGATAGTGGATTTGCCGCTCACTGGACTGGCCTCCTGTATGACACCAAACGCGCCGGCCGCGGCTATATTGTCGACCGTGGCATGGCCTCCATCGGCTATGGCGTCGCCGGCGGCATCGGCGCCCAGCTTGCAGTTCCCGACCGTCCGGTGTTCACACTCACCGGTGACGGCGGGCTCAACATGACCTTGGGCGATCTTGAGACGGCGGCGCGTCTCAAGCTGCCGCTCACCGTCATGGTGGTCAACAATGCCGCATCCGGCTACGTCAAGGCGCTGCAGCACGTCATGTTCGGCGGCCGCTATCAGTCCGCCGATCTGTCAGATCTCAACTACGCCAATGTCGCCGAGACGCTTGGCTGCCGCGGCGTGCGGGTGACCGACCCCGATGCGCTGGCGGGCGAGTTGCGCGCCTCGCTTCAAAGCACCAACCGGCCGACGCTTCTCGATATCGCGGTAACGCGCGATGCCTCGCAAATGCTGCCGGGCTTCGATAATCGCTCCGCCCCGATCAAGAAGGGCGACCGGATCGCATAGATCAGGCCGCCCTGCCGAGCACTTCCGCCCGGCGCTAGACTTATTTTCACGGTCTTCCGGTGCGCTCCCACCTGAATGTAAACGCAGTCAACGAGGATCCATGCCCATGCCCGTTTCGCCCGAGATGCAACGCGACATGCTGCGCCAGATGCAGACCATTCGCCGCTTTGAAGAACGCGCCTCGGACGATTTTCACGCCGGCGGCATTTACGGCGTCGTTCATTGCTACATTGGCGAGGAAGCCATCGCGGTCGGCGTGTGTTCGGCACTGCGCCGTGACGATCAGATAATCTCCACCCATCGTGGCCATGGTCATTGCATCGCCAAGGGCGCCAGTCTCAATCGCATGATGGCCGAGCTCTACGGGCGCGAGACCGGCTATTGCAAGGGCAAGGGCGGCTCCATGCATATCGCCGATTTCGACATCGGCATGCTGGGCGCCAATGGCATTGTCGCCAGCGGCATCCCGATCGTCACCGGCGCCGGACTTGCCGCCCAGATTGAGGGCACCGACCGCGTCGCGGTGTCGTTCTTTGGCGATGGCGCGTCCAATGCCGGACCGTTCCATGAAACGCTCAATATCGCAGCCGCTTGGAAACTGCCGATGATTTATGTGTGTGAGAACAATCTCTGGGCGGCACAAACGCCATCCGCGCAAACCCTGGCGCTGCCCGATGTTGCCGCCCGCGCCGCAGGTTATGGCATTCCGGGGGTGGTGGTTGACGGCAACGACGTGGTCGCGGTCCACGAGGCAGCCCTTGAAGCGATTGCCCGCGCCAGAGCCGGCGACGGTCCCAGCCTGATTGAATGTAAGTCATACCGCTGGCGCAAACACACCGAACGGCCCGAAACACCCGACCGGCGGCTGGAAGACGAGATTGAACAATGGAAGAAGGCCGACCCGATCCTGCGACTCAAAGCGGATCTGCAAAACCAGCAGGGCCAGCTCTCTGAGGAGGAATGGCAAGCCATGGACAGCGAAATTCTGGATGTGATCGAGGCATCGGTGAGCTTTGCCAAGGCAAGTCCGTTCCCTCAGCCCGAAGCAGCCCTTGAGGACGTCTTCGCTGACGAGGAGGTCCCCGCCAATGCGTGAAATCACCTATGCCCAGGCGGGCGCGGAGGCTATCGCGGAGGAAATGCGCCGCGATCCGGCAACCTTTCACCTGGCGACCGACGCGCCGCCACCGTTGGTCGAGGAATTCGGCTCTACCCGCGTGCGCGCATGCCCGATTGCCGAAGGTGCGCTTACCGGCATGGCGATAGGCGCCGCCGGTTCCGGCCTCAGACCGATCGTCAACTGGCAGATCGTCACTTTCTGCTTTGTCGCCATGGACCAGATCGTCAACCAGGCCTCCAAGATCCATTACATGTTTGGCGGCCAGGCAAAATTCCCGATCCTGTTCCGCGCGCTGGTGGGCGGTGGCGGCAACCGCGCCGCCCAGCACTCCCAAAGCCCCTATTCGATGTTCATGAATCTGGCGGGCCTGAAAATCATCCTGCCCTCCACCCCGCGCGACCTCAAAGGCCTGCTCAAGACCTCGATCCGCGACGACAATCCGGTGATTTCGTTCGAAGCCGGCCGGCTTCTCGCCCTCAAGGGCGAGGTGCCCGATGAGGATGAAACCATTCCCGTCGGCAAGGCCGACATCAAGCGCGAAGGCTCTGATATCACCATCGTCGCCATCGCCTGGATGGTCCATGAAGCGCTGGCCGCGGCCGAAACCCTGGCTGCGGAAGGAATTTCCGTCGAAGTCGTCGATCCACGCACCCTTGTGCCCATGGATGCTGAGACCATCCGTGCCTCGGTGCGCAAGACCGGCCGGCTGATCATTGCCGACGAGGCAACGCCTACCGCCAGCGCCGCCTCGGAGATTGCGGCTCTGGTGACTGAGGACCCTGAAAGTTTTGCTGCCCTCAAGGCGCCGCTCAAACGCATATGCGCGCTCGAAACCCCGATTCCCTACGCCCCGACACTTGAGAACCACGTGTTCCCCGACCGCACCAACATTGTTGAGAACGTACGCGCCATCCTCACGTGACCGCATCACCATCGGAGGGGCAATGAAACTTTATAGCGGCGCTGAATCGGGCAATAGCTGGAAGATCAGGATCCTGCTCGGCCAGCTCGGCGAGATTTACGAAAAGGTGCCGGTCGATCTCCTGAAATGGGAGCACAAGTCCGAGCACTTCATCGCCAATTTCAATCCGCGCGGTCAGGTGCCGGTGCTTGAGGACCAAGGCCGGTGCTTCTGGGATTCAGGTGCCGCGCTGGTCTATATCGCGCGCAAGTTTGAACGCGACGACTGGCTGCCGACCGAGGCCGGCGACATGGCGGAAGTCGTGCAATGGGTGTTGCTCTCGGCGTCGGAAATCCAGTTCGGCCTCCAATATACCCGCCGCGGTGTCATGCGTGACCGCTGGATAGCCGGTAATCTCGAACAGCTGCAAGCAATCGGCAAGCTGGCGCTGGGCGCGCTGGAATCACGGCTGAAAGATCATGACTGGCTGGCACTCGACCACATCACCATCGCCGATATTGCCTGCTATCCGTATGTCTTTCATTCCCATGAAGCAAAACTGCCGCTCGATCCATATCCGGGAATCAAGGCTTGGCTCGAGCGCTGCCATTCAAGGCCCAATTGGGCGCCGCCCCCCGAACCGCCAACCCGTGATTATCCCGACATGCCGGTCAATCAGGGCTGACGCGTCCGTTCAGCCGACAATCGCGCGCGCTTCCCTCCAGACGAAGGCAGGTTAGAGCTCCACTGGCATAGGCTTTGGTATCAATATTGATGCGATCGCTGTGAAACTCCGGCGCATCGACCGGCGAGTGCGCATGCACCACCATTTTGCCGTGATCAGCTTTGGAGCGGTGAAACTCTTCGCGAATCCACAACAGATCGTCCGCACTCTGGCGATCAAGAGTGATGCCTGCGTGAACGAAAAATAATCGCCAATAGTGAGACTGTTTCTCAGCCCGGAAAAAACGCGCGGTGGCTCTGCGGCACCGCGGCGCACCACTCACGATGCATTCGCTCAAGGCCCTGCGGCGTGAGATTGGCGCGCAGCTTGATCCCGTAGGAAAGCATGGTCTGCACACCGCCGAGCTGCGCCCAGTGCTCAAGACGTTTGGCATCTCCAAGCATCTCATCAAACAACGCACCATGGTTGCCGCGCAATAACTCCACCTCGCGGTCGCGCGAGCGGGCGATCAGCCTATCGACCACACCACTGCTGTCCGGACCGCGATCAACGAAGTCGCCGAGATAGATCTCAATCGCCTTGTGGCCCGGAAAATCTGCGCGATCCCGGTCGATGCGCGAAAACACCTCATCAAGCAGATCAGAACGCCCGTCAATATCACCCACCGCATGCACCACGATTCCGGCAGGCAGCGCGACTTGCAAGGCAGCGGCGCTTTTTCGCCACCGCCGCAATATGTTCAGGAGGTTCACCATCTCAGGACATTCGCGATATCGCGCTCGGCAATCAGAGGGTTTTTGCCGCCTCGAGCACCTCTTCGGCATGGCCACGCGCATCGATACTGCGCCAGATCCGCGCAAGTTGCCCCTCGGCATCGACCAGGAATGTGGCCCTCTCAATGCCCGTGAAGGTGCGGCCATCCCGGTTCTTTTCAAACCATACGCCGTAGGAATCGATGGCTTCGCGCTTCTCGTCAGCCGCCAGCATCACGTTGAGGGAATATTTTTCCTTGAACTGATCGTGGTCTGAAACCGAGTCGGCGGAGATGCCGACAATACGTGCGCCAATCGCATCGAAGTCCGGCTTGAGGCGCGTGAAATCATTCGCCTCGATGGTGCAACCCGGTGTGTCGTCCTTTGGATAGAAATAGACCACCGCCGTTGCTCCGCGCAAATCCGAAAGTCTGACGCTACCGCCGCCGTCGGTTGGAAGCTGAAAATCCGGAGCCGGTTGGCCCTCCTGCAATGTTGTGCCCATGGCGCTCTCCATCGTTCATTTCAATTGAGTGAAATCGCACAAAGCCAGACCCCATTCTGGCCCGGCACACAAGATCATGACATAGTCTTTACTGAATTTGCGCCGGCGCCCTATCAGCCAAACGATGCCGGCCGTCACAGCCGGCACAGCTCTTCATACAGCGGATCGTCAAGTTCAATGCCCGATTCGAGATAGTGCTTTTGCTCAGAAAGACTGCGCTCGCCCGGCACCCGCACCGCTTCGACGCCGGCGGCCGGGCGCACCGCATGAACCATGCTGCACAAGTTCGCTGGCGCGCTTCTTGTAGTCCTCGATTTCCATGAAAATCGCGGTATCGAACGCCAGGAAGAAATAACCGAAATCGCGCCTTCAAGCCCGCGCGCCGGATCGGTGGTCGGTTCCCCATCCGGACCAATAGCAATTCCCGGACCGATTTCCTCACCGAGCCTTGCCGCGCGCTGCAATCCACTTGCATTGATCGCAGAGGTCGACATGTCGAGCACGATCGGATCGTCAAGCGTTGGAATGGCGCTCGCGATCGGATTGCCGAACAGGGGATCGATGCCCTCGCCGGCGCCACCCTGCGTCCACTCGAGGTCGCCATCACTCCGATCAGATCCTGACGCGCCGCCATTGAAACGTAATAGCCGTTAATCCCGCCGAGAAAGGCGTTCTGTGCCGCTGCGACCGCAATTCCATTGGTCTTTGCCTTGTCGATCGCCATCAGCATCGCCCGCGACGACACCAGAAACCCGGATTGGTGCCGCCATCGAAAAGCACTGAGCGGCGGTTTTCACGAATGATGCTGACCGACCGCCTCTCGCCGCTTTCCACCACATGGGGCAGATGATTGAGACCGCTATTGGGCCGGCCCCACAGATGCGCCTCGACCAAAACGTCCGCGATCAACTCTGCATCGCCCTGCCCGTAGCCGTGACGGTTGAGAACGCCCATCGACGGCGATCGCGCTTCGCTCACGCTCAGATGCATAGGCACACCTCCAAACGCGGAGCGGTCTCGTGCAGCCGCACGGATTTCCTCACGAATGATCGCCTCGACTTCTGCTTCAGTGGCCGCGCGGCGCTCGCCCACGATCTTGACCACACGATCGAAGATGCGATCGAGTTCCTCGTCGGTACATGTCAGCCCCATGGTTTCGATCTTCACCGGAATGGGGCCGCGGTCGCGCGTGCGCCCAAGCGTTGCCGGCCCGAACAGGATTACCTCTTCGCTGCCCAGAGCATCAGCGCGAATGTTCTCGAATGTGTACTAGTTGTTTGATCCTGCGGTTTAATGGTGTGATGCTTTCGTTGGAATGGAAGGAAGAATTATGGGACAGGTTCGTCACGCGAGCGCCACGACCACGCGCGCTGTCAGAGCAGCAATACAGCGATCGCGGAACTGAGCGGGAAACCGGGTGTCAACCCCAAGATGATTGCCAGGTGGCGGAAACGGCAGACGATTGAGGATCGCAAGACAGGCCCAAAGAAACCGCGCTCAACCGTTCTCAGTGAAGCCGAGGAGGCGATGATCGTTGCCTTCCGGCGGCACAGGTTGCTTCCGCTGGATGACTGCCTCCATGCCCTTCAGCCGTCAATCCCGCGCCTGACACGGTCGGCCCTGCATCGGTGCCTGCAACGGCATGGCATATCGCGTTTGCCTGACGTCGAAGGGGACACACCAAAGCGGCAGCGTTTCAAGAGCTATCCAATCGGGGGCTTCCACATGGACATCGCCGAGATCCAGACCGCCGAGGGCAGGCTGTAGCTGTTCGTATCCATTGATCGGACCGGCAAATTTGCGGTCACTCAGCTCGTAGACAAGGCCCAACCGCAAGACAGCCCGGGAGTTCCTTGAACATCTGCTCGAAGCCGTCCTGTATCACATCCACACGATCCTGACCGGTAATGGCATCCGGTTCGCCGCGCAGCCACGGAACCGAAACAGGATCTATTCCCGGCCCATGGCTTTGACATGATCTGCCACGCCAACGGGATTGAACACCGGCTGACCAGGCCCAACCCTCCATGGACCAACGGCCAGGTCGAGCGCATGAACCGGACGATCAAAGACGCCACCGTCAAACGCTATCACGACGACAATCATGATCAGCTGCGCACACATCCGGCAGACTTCATGGCAGCCTGCAATTTCGCCCGAGGGCTAAAGACCCTCAACGGCCTGACGCCTTACGAATACATCTGCAAAATCCGGACTTCAGAGCCAGATAAATTCAATGGCAATCCGATCTGCAAGAAGCCGGGACTGAACAACTAGAAAGATGAGTGAGGCGGTAAAAAGACGCATGAAATTTACGCTATCGGCCATGATGCGGCTCCAGTCTGAAAGCGGCGAATATTAATATGACTACAACGCACATAAACCGCGCATGAACGGATTATGCCGCACCGCCGCTGTACCGCTTGCGGGTTGGCTGCTATGATGCCCGATTGTCGTTCGGAAGGGCCAGATCGAGCGCCAGCCCGGGCGTGAGATCGCCCGAACGAACCCGGTCCTCAAGTGCGGCGAGTTGAGCGGCATTTTCGATGTTTTCGCGATATCGGGCGAGGATCTCTTCCTCGATCAATAGCCGAAACCGTCGCACATCCTGTTCGTACCGTTTTGTCGCCAGCGCGCCCGATGTCTGCAGCATGGCGCGGTGGCGTACCACGGTTTCCCAGAATTCCCCCAGCCCATCATTGCTCAATGCAGATATCTGGACCACCGGCGGGCGCCATTCGGCATTGCTGCTCATGACGATATTGAGCGCCGCACGATAATCGCCGGCAGTGCGCATTGCAGCAGCGGTGTTTTCGCCGTCCGCCTTGGTCACCGCAATCATGTCGGCCACTTCAAGAACGCCCTTTTTAAGCCCTTGCAATTCATCGCCACCGCTTGGCTGCACCAGCGCCGCGACGAAATCGACAATATCGGCGACTGCGGCCTCAGATTGGCCGATGCCCACAGTCTCCACAATCACCACGTCAAAGCGGGCAGCTTCGCAGACCAGCATGGATTCGCGCGTGCGCCGCGTGCTTCCTCCAAGCGTCCCCGCCGATGGGGAGGGGCGGATAAACGCATGCTCTGATGCCGAAAGCCTGCCCATGCGCGTTTTGTCGGCAAGGATTGAACCGCCACTCACCGTCGACGACGGGTCGATGGTCAAAACCGCAACGCCCTTGCCTTGCCTGATCAAATTGAGGCCCAGCTGGTCGATCATCGTCGATTTGCCGACACCAGGCGCACCGGTGATACCCAAGCGCACCGCTTTGCCGGTTGCCGGCAGGAGATGTTGCAGGAGATCGGCGGCTTGCGCTCGATTGCCGGGCGTTGTCGATTCCACAAGCGTGATGGCCTGTGCGGTTGCTGCGCGTTCTCCATCCAGTACCGCGCGAGCTAGGTCTTCAATTGCCGATTGATTTTCGGTCACTGGCCGTCGTTGAATAAGGGGCGGAATTCGGGCGCCAGATAGTCGGCGAACACCAGCGCTGGAACATCGAGCATGTAACTGCCTTCTGCGTATGAACCGACTTTATAGGGTGGAAAATACATCAATATGTCGGAGACTTCTTGCGCTTCGTCATAGTCCATGAGCGTAAATCGCAGCAACTGCTCAGGCGTCGCCGTGCCTTCCAAAATCCAGTCAAGATCTTCAGGCGGAATTTCGGGCAGCCCCAGACGCGAGGCGCGTTCAAACGAAATGCTGTCACGCACATAGGCCTGAATGGCCTCGAAGGCCTGCGAACCAACGCTGAAATCGACAAATAGACCGTCGGGATTGATGCGCCGGCCGTCTTCAAGATCGAGCAGCATGGTCACAAAATCCTGATTGCCGTGTGCGCCGCCGGTATAGGTGTCGCGTTTTGACACCACACTCGCGATCTTGCCGTTGAAGAAGGTGACTTCGTAAGCCGCGTCCAAATGATGCGGGTTCCAGGACGGCTCACCGCCGCGTTCGGCATGTTCTTCCGTCGCCAATTGCCGCTGCTTGGCAGCAAGGGCAGAGGCATCCTCGCGCAGAATTTCAAGCAAGCCCGGGTTTGATGAAGCCTTTGGGTCGATCGCAATGCGTATATCAATCTTTGGATTGGTCTCCTCGATGAACAACCCGCCACCTGTGGCAGGTGCCGAAGTGCTGCTCACCGCGATTGCCAACAAAACACCAGCCACCCGGTTCATCAATTGCTGCATCACCTGGTTCCCGATTCTCAAGCCTTTGGTGCCGCCCTTGCGCGCTGGCACCGGGCCTACTGCGCCGCTTCGCCAGCGTGATAGCCGAGTTTTTGGTTCAGTTTGTGGACAAGTGCTTCGGCGGCTGCGGCGATCACGGTGCCTGGCCCGAAAATTGCCACTGCGCCCGACGCCTTCAAAGCTCCGTGGTCCTGGTCCGGAATGACACCGCCAACCACGATCATGATGTGTGCACGGCCGGCATCGTCGAGCGCTTTGCGAAGTTGCGGCACCAGCGTCAGGTGTCCTGCCGCCAGTGATGATACTCCGACGATGTGGACATCGTTTTCGATCGCCTGACGTGCCGCCTCGTCCGGTGTCTGGAACAGCGGTCCGATATCGACATCAAAACCCACATCGGCAAAGGCCGATGCGATCACCTTCTGGCCGCGATCATGGCCATCCTGTCCCACTTTGGCGACCAGAATGCGCGGGCGCCGGCCTGCATTGCGGGCAAATTCATCGGTCAGACGTCGCACATCCGCGATTTTTTCGTGCATCGTGCCGCTCCTGCCTGTTTCTCTCACATAAACGCCGCTGACAGCACTGACTTCAGCCTGATGGCGGCCGAAGACGCTCTCCATGGCATCGCTCATTTCGCCGACACTGGCCATGGCGCGCGCTGCATCGACGGCGGCTGCCAGAAGATTGCCCTCACCTGACTTCGCCACTTGAGTGAGTGCAGAAAGTGCTGCTTGGCATGCTGTCTGGTCGCGCATTTTGCGCAACTGCACAAGCCGCGCGCATTGAGCCTGAAGAGCCGCGTGATTGTCGACTTTGAGAACGTCCACGCGCTCGCGCTCGGGGCTGCGATAGCGATTCACACCGACAACACTCTGTTCACCTGCATCAATACGCGCCTGGGTACGCGCCGCAGCTTCCTCAATGCGCAATTTCGGCATACCCGAGGCAATTGCCCGCGCCATGCCTCCAAGCTCCTCAATCTCGTCAATATGCTGCTGCGCACGGATCGCGAGTTCGTTTGTCAGACTTTCGACATAGTAACTGCCCCCCCAGGGATCGACGCTGCGGCATGAGCCGGTTTCATCGCGGATCACCAGTTGGGTATTGCGGGCAATGCGTGCTGCATTTTCGCTCGGTAGTGCCAGAGCCTCATCCAGCGAATTGGTATGAAGAGACTGAGTGCCGCCGCCCACTGCCGCAAGCGCTTCGAGCGTGGTGCGCACCACATTGTTGGTGACATCCTGAGCGGTGAGACTCCAGCCAGAGGTCTGGCAATGGGTTCTGAGCGCGAGTGAACGCTGGTCCTTGGGGTCGAACCGGGCCATCAGGTTCGCCCATAAAAGACGGGCGGCACGGAGTTTTGCGATCTCCATGAAGTAGTTCATGCCGATGCCGAAAAAGAACGATATACGCGGTGCGAAACTGTCGACATCGAGACCGGCGCCAAGCCCCGCGCGTGCATATTCAAGCCCGTCGGCCAGCGTGTAGCCAAGCTCCAGATCCGCTGTCGCACCGGCTTCCTGCATGTGATAGCCAGACACCGAAATGGAATTGAATCTCGGCATATTTCGCGCGATGTACGCCATGATGTCGGCAACAATGCGCATCGACGGTTCAGGCGGATAGATGAAGGTGTTGCGCACCATGAACTCTTTCAGAACGTCGTTCTGGATGGTTCCGGTGAGCCGCGCCGGCTCAATCCCCTGTTCTTCGCCGGCAACCACAAAAAGAGCCATGATCGGGATCACCGAACCGTTCATGGTCATCGACACCGACATGTCTTTTAGGGGAATTTCCTCAAACAGGATGCGCATGTCGAGAATCGAATCGATCGCCACACCCGCCATACCGACATCGCCGGCGATGCGCGGATTATCCGAATCGTAGCCGCGATGGGTCGGCAGATCGAAAGCGATCGAAAGCCCTTTCTGCCCGGCTGCGAGATTGCGCCGGTAAAACGCATTCGATTCCTCGGCGGTTGAAAAGCCGGCATATTGCCGGATGGTCCAAGGCCTTGTGACATACATGGTGGGGTAGGGGCCGCAGACGAATGGTGCGATTCCAGGCAGACCTCCAAGGCTTTCAATCCCGGCTGTATCTTCAGGGCCATAAGAGGATTTGACGGTAATGCGCTCGGGCGTATCGATGACATGCGCTTGTTTTGCGCCCAGGGACAGGGCCGTCGGTGCGCGCCAGGCAACTTGCGAGAGATCAGGAATCGGGCTCATCGTTCCGTTCCGCTTCCATCTTTTCGATCGTGCGCTCCATTGTCTCGATCCGCTCGTTGAGATTTTTGAGATCAAGCTGTGGGTTGGAGACCTTCAAGCCTCCGTCCCAGCGCAGGATCGAGGTGAAACCCATGCCGCGCGGCACCATGATCATCAGTGCGCCGATGATGAAGCCAACAACGCCAATCCTAAGCCCCCAATCAGTTTGCGTGTACCAGGAAAGCGCTGCGATAAAGATCAGCACCAATCCCATGAAGCGCAGGGATTGCCAGACCGGAGGCCTGAACTGCTGCATCTGGCTGCGCTTTTCATGAAGCTCCTCAAGGTCGTGAATCAGTTGTTCGCGCACCCGGTCAGCAGCGCTCGTCATTTCCGTCTCTCTTTTTCTCGGGCCTGAAGGTCTTGTCTCGGTTATCGCGGGTTTCCTTCAGTTTACTGGCGAATGCAACAATTTGCTCCTCGAGAATGATGGAATCGGACGCGCGATACCCATGATTGCAGAACAGCAGATCGGCCGGCCGCGCATCCGGCGGGTAGCCGATCAGCGGTAGCGCAATTCGACGGGGGATTGCTGCCACGGCGAGCACCAGCAAAGCCACTGCCAGCCATGCGAGTGCTCCAAATTGATTGACAGCGACAAAATGCCAGCCCACCAAAAATCGCCAGTCTGTCGGCGATGATAACAACCAGAGTAAAAATGGCTCCTAGGCGGTTTGTCGATTCCGGATTTTCGCGACGCTTCAGCAAGATAACAAGCTGCCGAGCGATCTCGTCGGGAATGGGGTAGGGGTAGTTGCGGTGTGGCATGTCCGAAAGGCCTCAGGTCAGACGCCGCCTTCCAGGCGAATCGGCCGCAGCGTTGGCACCGGTCCATCGATCTGAGGCGGGGTAAACCATGGCTCAACCGTGACGGCGGGCACGGATTCAGGTTTGTAATCGGTTGCGCCAACCAGCACGCGGCGGCCCTCGTCAATGTCTGTCGCCAGCTCCGTCCGCGAAATTGCGATACGGCTCTGCAGCGATCCGGACAACAAGGATTGCGCGACTCCGCCTTCATCTTCGATCTCCGTAAATACATTCCACGCCGCTTCGCATAGAGCGTGGGTGAAGCTTTCAATCGCCCATGATCCGGCAGCAGCGTCCGCGACCTCACCGATCCGCGCCTCATTGTTGAGAATATGCGCCGTATTGCGCGCAATACGGCGGGCAAATGCATCGGGCCGGCCCATGGCATGGGTGAAAGGTAAAATGGTAAGCGCGTCGGCGCCGCCAATACCGGCACCGAGCGCGGCGATGCTGGTGCGTACCATATTGGTCTGCGGATCGGACACGCACATCATCCGCTCGGATGTTTGAACCCCGAGCCGCGCCGGGCCTGCAAAGCTGCATTCCTCACCAAGCCGTGCCCATAACAGTCGTGCCGCCCTGAGCTTGGCGATGGTGAGGAACAATTCAGCATCTGCTGCCAGTTCAAGTTCAATGCGAGATGCGGCGTCTTGGGGCGTGATTTGTTGCATCTCGCAGGCGCGCAAACAGGCGATTGCCGCCGCTAGCATGACCCCAAGTTCCTGCGCTTCAGAAGCGCCCGATTCGTGATAGGGCAGGCCTGAGGCTTTCAGCGCCAGCGCGTCTGGCGCGGCTTCAATTGCATAACTGACTACTCCGGCATCCCAAGCGAGCGCGCGCTCAGCAAGCCTAGAAAAGTCCGTGCGCCCGGTGGCCGCGCCGGCAATTGTGTCGATACCAAACCCGACCGTACAGCGCGCCTCAGAGGTGCTCTTGTTCCACCATTGGGCAAGGCGTCTCAAAATTGGGTCAGCTGCTGCCGCATCTGCCGGAGCGGTAACATTACGAAGATGGACACCCAAGCTGCCGGGATCGATACCGTCGAGAATGTGTGCAAGATCATCCTCCCCATCAAGCCGGATGCCGGCTTCACCAGGCGCTTCGATCTGCAACACAACCTCATCCGCACCGCCCGTGATCTCAGCGCGGATTGCGGCCTTGGCCGCCTCAGGCGTTGGTTCAGCGATCAGCGGCCTGATCGCCGGTTTGGAAACGGCAACGCCTGATATCGGTAGGGAATCTGGAGCATCACTGGCGCCATAGAGTGGCGCGATCTTGAGACCATCAGCGGTGGTTGTGGCGAGCGTACCAAGATCGGACACGCCGGCTGCCTTTAGCGCCAGCTTTTCCCAAGCCTCCTGGGTCGCCGCAGCAAACCGCGCGGCACCGGATGATTTTCGTCCATCATCGGGCATGGCGCACCGCCCGGTTCGTGCTGGTTCAAATGAACTGGCTAAGACCCGGGATTGATCCCACGATCTCGCTCACGAGCTCGTCTCCCGCCTGCTCGCGGCTATAGGCTAGGACTTCCTTGCCGACGGTCTGCACCTGCGACATCGACAGGCCGGAATCGGTAAGTTTGTTGAGTGCTGCCATGGCGCCCATGGCGCCGCCAATTCCACCAATATTGCCAAGGAGTCCGCCGCCCCCGGAGGACGCTTCAGCTGGTGCCATATCGACGCCAGGCAGTTTTTCGAACAGTTCGCCTACCTTGTCCTGAGGGCCGTTGTCACGCACCAGCTCAAGGATGATCTTGATTGCGCGTTTGGCCAGATCCTCGTCAACGCCAGCGGCGTTCATGACGCGCTTGATGATTTCTTCCATGACAGCAACTCCTGGGGGCAACAATATTCGCGCCATTGTGGCAGAGGGGCGGTTTGCACTACAAGGTGACTTTAAGGGTGATCAGCGATTCCCTGTAGGAATAATTCCCTATTATTGACGTCTGTTACGGTCGGGCTGCAATGAGCGGTCGTTCGGCGCACGCATGGCTGATGGCCGGTCAGTTGCCCGGACAACGAGGTTTCGGCGAAGGGCGGGACGGTGTCTGTCGCGCGTGGCCGGAGCAGCTACCGCCCGTCGGGAAGCAAGGCTGCGAGTTCCGGTTTCTTCATCTCCGCTGACAGGGCGAGATAGAAAGTCTGCCAGTCCGTGATGCGCAAGTTCTGCAACAGGCTGCGCATCCTTGTCCCAAAGGGAGAGGATACGCTCCCGGTGCTCCCGCGCCTTCAGTGTCTGGAACGTTTCGTTCTCAATCGCCCATCTGCGGCGGGCGGCCTGCATGATGGACATCACCGTGTCCCGCTCCGGCGGGAGATCGGTGATCCATGAGAAACTCTTTAACTCTTTACCTTTCGTGTCAGTCTCCTCGTCATTCAGCATGTTGACCTTCACCTCGAAGTTCGCGTCGTTGAGCGGCAGGTGTGCGTCCCACTCGAAGCGATGCATCCTGCCGGTCGTCTTGTCACGTGTCTCCCGTGTCTGCTGCGTCTCGCTGGCCTTGACCCGACTGAACAGCAGTTCGTGATCGCCCGGCTTCGCGCCGAGGATGAAACGAAAACCCTTGTCCCGCAGATGCCTGATGCGGGGTCCGTTGGACGCCGGCCCGTCCTCGACGATGACCGCCTTGATGTGCGCGTGCTCCCGGCGCAGGCCGCTGAGGAGACGCTTCGCGGCGTTCCGCTCGCAGTCGTTCTTCGTGGTTCCGTCCTCATTCCGGATCGGCTCCGGCACCAGTGGGAACACCTCCTTCAGGTCGGGGTGGACCACCGCCGCGCCGAGGGGCTGGTGGTTGTACGTCTTCGACCCGTCGCGGTGGCTCTTCACGCAGCAGCGCCTGTAACCGACCTTGTGCGAGGAATGCTGGCCGGTGCCATCCACCGAGATCAGCAGATGCCCGTCGAAGACCGTCCAGCCTTCGAGCACCTTGCCGCGCTGCAGGGCTGCATAGGATCTGCTCGAAGCAGCGGCGCAGGTCGCGGGGGTCGACTGGACGCCCTGTTCGGTACGCGCATATCCGCACGCCTCAACGACACCATTTTAGGCTTTGCCGCCGGCGTCATGCTGGCAGCATCATTTTTCTCGCTGATCATCCCCGCCCTCGACACCGCCCAATCACTCTATGGCTCCAATTGAACCGCTGCCGGCATTGCAGCCGCAGGTGTCCTCATCGGTGCGGCATGCATCGCCGGCCTCAATGAAATTCTCCCCCACGAACATTTCGAACAGAGGCGCGAAGGGCCCGCAATGTCGCCAGGCTTGCCCGCATCTGGCTGTTTGTCATGGCGGTCACCATCCACAACCTGCCGGAGGGGATGGCGGTCGGTGTCAGTTTTGGTGGCGGGGACATAAAATCCGGAACGCTGTTGGCAACCGGGATCGGGCTTCAGAACATGCCCGAGGGCCAGGCCGTCGCACTCGCCCTAACTCTCGGCCAGCTATGGACGGTCGAAGGCATTCACTGTCGCCGCCCTCACTGGCATGGTCGAACCTGTGACGGGGCTTTTGGGCGCCATGACCGTCGTTGTCTCTCGGCAAACGCTCCCCTGGGCCATGATTTTCGCGGCAGGCGCCATGATCTATGTCATCAGCCATGAGATCATTCCCGAAACCCACCGCGGTAGTTCGCAGCGCCAGGCAAGCCTTCGGCTGATGTTTGGTCTCGCGGTGATGATGTTTCTTGATGCGGGTTTTGGATAATCGCGGCTGTCTTGCCGTCAATGCAGCGCTCCCGTACGAAATGTCCAGCACATGTTCAAAGCCGGCTGTAGTGCCGCCAACGGACCGACGTCGCGGAGAGATGTGAAATGGGCAAGAAAATTGCAATTCTTGGCACTGGCGCCAATGGCAGCTGCACAGCAGCGGACTTGGTTCGAAACGGTTATGACGTAACGCTGATCGACCAATGGCCGGCCCATGTCGAGGCGATGCGCGCCGATGGCCTGCGCGTCGAAATGCCGGACGAAGAACTGCACGTCGAGGTAAACGCCCATCATTTGTGCGATGTCGCCACCTTCACCGGCAAATTCGACCTCGTATTTCTCATGACCAAGGCCTACGACGCGCGCTGGATGGCCGAACTGATCAAGCCATATCTGGCTGATGATGGGCCCCTGATCGGCGCACAGAATTCGATGACGGCGGAAGATCTGGCGGACATTGTCGGCCGCGACCGGACATTGGGCTGCGTGGTCGAATTGTCTTCGGAATGCTTCACACCGGGCACCGTCACGCGCAACACGCCGCCGCCCAGAACCTGGTTTGGCATTGGCGCGCTTGATGCTTCCATGACCCACCGCCTTGCCGAGGTTGAGGAAATCCTCAACCATGTCGGCAAAGTCTCGATCTCCGACGATATTGTCTCCGCCAAATGGATGAAGCTGATCGTCAATGTCATGACCATGGCGATCAGATCGATGATGGGAATGACGGCCGGTGAAGTCGCCAGGATCGAAGGTGCGCGCGAGCTGATGCTGCACGCCGGCGCAGAAGCCCTCACCACCGGGCAGGCTCTTGGCTACAAGACCGTGCCGATCATGGGGCTGACCAAGGAGGATGCGGAAAAATCAAACCGCTTTCTGGAACTGATGCTCGACAAGCTGGTTGCCGATGTCGGCGGCGGCACCCGGAACGCCATGTATCAGGACCATCTCAAGGGCCGGCGTACCGAGATCGAGATGCTCAACGGTTTCGTTTCCGAGGCTGGGCTCAAACATGGTCTGGCAACGCCGGTCAACGACGTTCTGGTCTCCATCAACCAGCAGATTACCGCCGGCGAACTCAAGCCCGAGGCCGCCAATCTGGAGCGCGCACTGGCAGCGGTTCAGCGCTAGACTGCCAACCCGCACCAACTGGTCACGCGCAAAATCAGATAAAGCCGGAGGTATGGTCAATGGAAGATCCGGTCGACAGCTCAATCGAACTGCCAATGGCTGACTATGCCTCAGATGCGCCAGGTCCACTCAATGGGCTGAGGGTGGTCGACCTTTCCCGGCTGCTGGCCGGAAACATCCTGAGCCAGCATCTTGCCGATTTCGGCGCCGAGGTGATCGAGGTTGAAACGGTCAAGGGAGATACGCTGAGGGACTGGCAGGCCGAAGGCATTGAGACCAGCTGGAAGGAGCTGGCGCGCAACAAGCGTAGCCTGTGTATCGATTTCCGCCACGACGGCGCGATGGATCTGATCCGCAAGCTGGTGCCCGGAGCTGCGATCCTGATCGAGAGTTTTCGCCCCGGATCGCTGGAGAGTATGGGACTCGCACCCCAAGAACTGCATCGTCTTGAACCAAAACTCGTGGTCGCACGTATTTCCGGCTGGGGCCAGACCGGTCCCTACCGCCGCCGCCTTGGCTTTGGTTCGCTGGTCGAGGGATTTTCAGGTTTTGCCGAAATGAACGGCTATGCCGATCGCGCACCGCTGCTGCCGCCCATGGGCCTGGCCGATTCACTGACCGGCCTTACCGGCGCATTTGCCTGCATGACCGCACTGCGCGACGTCGAGATCAATGGCGGCAAGGGTCAGGTGATCGATCTGGCTTTGCTTGATCCGATCGTCAATGCGCTGGGACGACAGGCGGCGAATTATCGCCTCTCCGGCAAAAAGCGCGAGCGCATGGGAAGCCGCAGCCACCTGCCCGGCCCCCGCAATGTCTACCGCACCAAAGATGATGGCTGGGGTGCATGTCTACCTCCACCCAGGGCATGGCCGAACGCACCATGCGTGTGGTGGGTGGAGACAAGCTCGCCCAAGATCCGCGCTTCAAGGAACCGGTAGCGCGCGTTGCCAATGGCGAGGAACTTGACCGCATCGTCGGCGAATTCGTTGCCCAGCGCACCGTCGACGAAAACGTCGAATTTTTCGAGGCGGCCGAGGTAACGATCGGTCCGGTCAATGATATTGACCGCCTGATGCGCAACCAACACATTCATGCGCGCGAGCTGCTTGCCGATTACCCAGACCCCGACATGGGACACTTTCCAACCCATGCGGTCACCGCGCGCTTGTCGCAAACGCCGGGCAGCATTCGCCAGCCCGCGCTGCGCCTTGGCCAGCACACGCGTGAGGTTCTGGGCGAAATCGGCATGACACAGGCGGAAATCGACGCGGCGATCAACTCTGGCCTCGCACGGGAGTCAACATGAACAATCAACGTCCACTGCCGGTCTGGCGTTCGCTGCTTTACGTGCCGGTCAATGTCGAACGCTTCATCGCCAAGGCAACACAGCGCGGCGCCGACGGGCTGATCCTCGATCTTGAGGACAGTATTCCTCCAGGCGAGAAGGAAACCGCGCGCGTCATGCTCGAAGATGTCGTCACGCGTCTTTCAAAGGCCGGCCGCTGCGACCTCCTGGCGCGCATCAATCAACCGCTGGAGCTCGCCGTCCGCGACATCGAGGCCGCGGTGCTGGCGCAGGTCAGCGGCTTTGTCATTGCCAAGGTCGAAGGGCCGGATCATTTGCGCCTACTCGATGAACTGGTGACAAGGATCGAAAGTGAGCGCGGATTTGAGCCGGGTCACATTCGCTTCCTGGGATCGATCGAAGCCCCCGGGCCCTTGTTGCGCGCGCCTGAGATTGCCCGTTCCACTCTGCGTCTTGCCGGCCTGTCGCTCGGTACCGAGGACTACGCCACCGCCATCGGCGGCAGACCGGTCGAGAATGCCATGATGGTGCCCAAGCAGCAGGTGCTACAAGCCTGCAGGCGCGGCCGGACTGATGGCCTTTGGTACCATGGGAAGCGTTGCCGGGTTTACCGACCTTGAGAAATATGCCGGTGCTGCGCGGCGCGTCGCCACTTTTGGCTTTTCCGGTTCGCCCTGCATCCACCCATCGCAAGTGCCGATTTTGAACGAAGCCTTCAGCCCCACACCCGAAGAGGTCGCCAAGGCCCAGAAAATAGTGGACCTCGACCGCCGATCCGCCACCGAGGGGCGCGGATCCTTTGCGGTTGATGGCATGATGATCGACATTCCGGTGGTGCAGCGTGCCGAGGCACTGCTTGCGCGCGCCAGGGCAATTGCCGAACGCCAGAGCATAATCCGACCGGAACGAAGCGAGGATCGATAGAATTATGATACTAAAACAGACAGATAGAGCGCAGATCTGATTAAAATCAGATCGGATTGCGCTCTAGCAACGCCACAAGGCAAGACCAATGACTTTGAGTGACACGCCACATCGCCGCAAAGTGTCGATCACCGTCACTCTGGCGGTGAGCATCGGCTTGCTTGTCGCCATTGCCGTGATCGCCGAGCTGGTTCTTGGATTATCAGCCGGCCGCCGCAACACGCTGACACTACTCAACGAAAAGGCGGTGTTCATGATGGACGCGATCGAGACCGGCATGCGCCGCCACCTCGATCCGGCCGCCGATATCGTTGCCCATGTCCAGGAAATGGTCGAAAGCGGCCATCTCGAACCCGGCGACCGCACCCGCCTTGGCGATGCACTTGCCGGCATGTTCGCCGCCGCGCCTCAGGTGACAGCCCTTGCCTATTGGGATAGCGCGCTTCAGCAAACCGTCGCCATTCAACCCGAGGGCAAATTCGTCAGGGTGCTTCAGCAGGACCGATCGCACCTGCCGGAATTTGCCGAGATATTGCGCAATGTTGACAGCGCCAAAGGCCCAGTCTGGCGCAAGCTCGCCTTCAGCGACAACATCACTCTCATCAATGTTGTCCATCCGGTGCGCCAGGATGGAGAACTGATCGGCTTTGCCGGTGCGGCTGTTTCCATGCCCGGCCTGTCGAGCATGATGACGCGGCTGGGCGACGTCTATGAGGCCAATGCATTCATTCTCTACGGGCCCGACCATGTACTCGCCCACCCTCACCTGGTCTCGCCCCACCCCGACCTCAGCGCAGAAACACCCGCGGTTCCGCGCAACCGCGTGGGCGACCTCCTGCTCGCCAATCTGCAAGACAGCGAGCCGGTCGAGGGTTTCAAATCTGCGGCGGCCAACGGTGTTCAGGTTGAGAGCATCGATCTGTTTGACACCTACCATGTCGTGTTCAGCCGCCGGATTGATGATTATGGCGATGTGCCCTGGATCGTTGGCGCTCACATTCCCGGTGTCACCGTGGGCGTGGAATTCGGGCGCCTGCAAGCTGCGGCGCTCGCTGGCGCCGGCTTGCTCATTGTTTCAATTCTGGCGGCTGTTTTTCTTGGCCACCGCATCGCCCGGCCGATCAAGCGCGCCAGTATCGGTGCGACTCAAATCTCCACTCTCGACATCACCGATGCTCAGCCGCTGCAGTCAAGCCGCATAACCGAACTGAATGACCAGGCCCACGCCTTCAATGCCATGCTGGAGGGATTGAAGTGGTTTCAAACCTACGTCCCCAAAACCCTGGTGCGCCGCCTGATCCGGGAGGGAGGCTCAAGTCGGTCGGAAGAGCGTGAGCTCACCATCATGTTCACCGACATCGTGGGCTTCACCAGCTTGTCAGAGGCTCTGCCTGCTGCCGAGGTTGCTGACATCTTGAACCGGCATTTCGCTATTCTGGGCAGCTGTATCGAGCAGGAGGGCGGCACCATCGACAAGTTCATCGGCGATTCGGTGATGGCCTTCTGGGGCGCGCCCGAACCGCAAGGCGATCATGCCGCAAAGGCGATGCACACTGCCCGCGCCATCGCCCTGGCATTGGAACAAAGCAATGAACAACGGCGACTGACGGGCCGTCAACCGATACGCATCCGCATTGGATTGCACACCGGACCGGTGGTGGTCGGCAATATCGGCGCGCCGAGCCGCATCAACTACACCATCGTCGGCGACACGGTGAACACCGCCCAGCGCATAGAGCAACTCGCAAAAGGATTCGATCAAGGCAGCGCCGCGACCACCCTGATAAGTGCCAAAACCGCCAATGCCGCGGTTGAGAGCGACGGATTGCAGCCTGCAGGCGCGTTTGAGGTCAAGGGCCGTAGCGAACCGGTTGAGGTTTTCAAGCTGCTTTAGCAGATGATTCAAATGCCCCAGGGTGAGGATTCGCACTGTCGATCTTCGGGTTGACGTGCGAATAAAGACGCAAAGGAGGCCGGATGAGACAATGAAGAAGCTGTTGTTTATCCCGCCGGTGCTGATCGGGCTCGCCATACTCTATTTCGCAGCGAGTGGCGCAAACGCACCCGAGCGCAAGCCTCCCGAGGAAAGGGCCCGGGCGGTGCGTATGATCATCGCCGAGCCCGTCAGACTGGTGCCGCGTGTGATCGGCTTCGGCAGCGTCTATCCGGGGACCGTGTGGAGCGCGGTTGCCCAAGTTTCCGGTGAAGTCGAATTTGTGCATCCCGAACTTGAAAAGGGCGCCATTCTCCCCGCCGCAACCGAGATCGTTCGTATTTCACCGTCCGATTTCATTCTCGCCATCCGGCAGGCGGAGGCCAATATCCGCTCCGCCGAAGCTCAACTCGCCGAATTGTCTGTCAACGAGACCAATACCGCCGATCTGATCAAGATCGAGCGGCGGGCGCTTGAACTGAACGAGGCTCATCTGAAGCGCAAGCAGGATCTGCTGGAACGCGGCACCATATCCCAGTCGGCACTTGAGCTTGCCCAGCGCGAAACGCTGACCCAGCGCAAGAAGGTGCAGGATCTTGAAAATACACTCAGGCTGCTGCCAACCCAGCGTGAGGTGCAACGCGAACAGATAGCGGTGTTCAAAACCCAACTCCAATCCGCTGAACTTGATCTTGCCAGAACCAGGATCAAGCTGCCTTTCGATGCCAGAATCGCAGAGGTCAATATCGAAGCGGGACAGTTTGCGCAGGCCGGCAGCGCACTGGTTGAAACCGACAGCATTGATGTTGCCGAGATCGAGGCCCAGCTACCGATTTCTCAGTTCCGCGCCATGGTGCGCGCCAGCGTACCGGGCGGACTGGATGTCAGCTTCACAGCTGAATCATTGTCGAAAATCGTGGAGAGAATAGGCTTTGAGGCAACCGTGCGACTGCGCACCGGCGATGAGATCATTGAATGGCCCGCACGCTTTGCCCGCGTCAGTGACAGGATCGATCCCCAGACCCGCACCATCGGCGCCATCGTCGCGGTTGACGATGCCTATGCCCAGGCATCTCCCGGCGAACGGCCGCCGCTCACCAAGGGAATGTTTGTCGAAATCGAAACCCGAACGCGCGCCACAAAACAGCGCATCGTCGTCCCGCGATCAGCGCTTCATGATGGCAAGCTCTATCTGGTGAATGACGCCGGTCGCCTTGAACTTCGATCGGTCACGGTTGAATTCGCCCAGGGCGATCTTGTGGTCATCAGCCAAGGCATTGAGTCCGGTGAGCGCGTTGTCGTCTCCGATCTCATCCCCGCGGTCGAAGGCATGCTGCTGAGGACGGAGCTCGATGAGGCGCTTTCCACGCAGCTGAAGGCCCAGGCCGAAGGTGAGGTAGCACTGCCTTGATCCGTTATTTCGCAAGCCACCCTACCGCCGCCAATCTGGTGATGATTGCCCTGATCGTCGCGGGGCTGGCCGCCGCGCCCGCGCTTCAGCGTGAGACCTTTCCCCGCGTGCAGCCGCGCAAGATCGAGATCCAGGTACTCAATCCCGGCACCCGGGCAGAAGATATCGAGGAGGCCATTTGCCGGCGCATCGAGGATGCAATTGACGGGCTCGACAATGTCAGCGAGCTCACATGCGAAGCGCGCGAAGGCCGCGCCAAGGCGGTTGCCGAGATGACCGAAGGCGCCAATCTTGACCGGTTCACAACTGATGTTCGCACCGAGATCGACGCCATAACCGATTTTCCCGAGCAGGCGGAAGAGCCGGTCGTCAAGCAGCTGGGCCGCACCGATTTCGTCGCATCCGTGGCTCTCACCGGCGCTGCCAGCAGACCCGACCTCAAGGCCTATGCTGAGGAGTTCAAGGACCGGATGCTGCTCTCTGGTGGCATTCCCAAAGTCGAGATCAAGGGGTTTTCCGACCACCAGATCCGCATCGAGCTGCCCGATGCAACCACAAGGCAATACGGCATCTCCGTCTCCGACGTCGCCCGGGCGATCCAGCGCCAGAGCATCGATCTGCCATCGGGCAACATCAACACGACAACCCAGGACGTCCTCATTCGCTTTGCCGATGAACGCAAGACGCCGGCTGAATTCGAGGATGTGGTGGTGGTCGCCGGCTCTGCGGGCGGGCAGATCCGGCTTGGTGACATTGCACGCATCACCGACCGCTTCGAGCTTGATGAGGAAAAGGTGCTGTTCAACGGCAAACCGGCGGCAATTCTCGATATCACCAAGACGAAAACCGAAGACACGCTTGAGGTGATCGACGCAATCAACGCCATTGTCGATCAAGAGCGCCTGACCGCGCCGCCGGGCATCGAGATCGTGGTCTCAAATGATGTGTCTTCAATCGTACGCGGCCGATTGCAGCTCCTGTTCGACAATGGCGCCATCGGTCTCTCACTGGTGCTCGTGGTTCTGTGGCTGTTTTTCGGTTTTCGCTATGCCTTCTGGGTTGCTGCCGGCCTGCCGGTTTCGTTCCTCGGCGCAATAGCGCTGATGGTTGCCGCCGGTTATACCATCAACATGCTGACCATGGTCGGGTTGCTGATCGTGATCGGCCTGTTGATGGATGACGCCATCGTCATCGCCGAGAATGTCGCAACCAAGAAGGCCCAGGACAAAACATCTCTGGCAGCGGCGATTGAAGGTGCGGGCCAGGTTCTGCCCAGCGTGTTTGCCTCATTTGCCACCACCGCTTGCATCTTCGGATCTCTGGCATTCCTCAAAGGCGACATCGGCCAGATCCTGCGTGTGATTCCGATCGTGATGCTTTTTGTCCTTTCGATTTCGCTGATCGAGGCATTCCTCATCCTTCCGCATCATTTGTCGCATGCCATGGGAAAAGCCGGGGCCAAACCATCGCGCGTGCAGTCCAGGGTCGATGCCGTGGTTGAGTGGCTGCGTGACCGGATTGTCGGGCCCGTTGCCGAAGCCGCGGTCAAATGGCGCTATCTGACCGTCGGCATTGCCATTGGTCTGATGCTGCTTGCGGCAAGTTCCATCGCCGGCGGCATCCTGAAATTCTCCGCCTTTCCCGAACTCGACGGCAATGTCATGGAGGCACGGGTGCTGTTGCCTCAAGGCACCCCGCTCGAGCAGACCGAATCTGTGGTCGATCACATCACCAGGGCCCTTGAGCGCGTCAATCAACAGCTCAGCCCGGACCAGCCTGACGGCCAGTCACTGGTCTTGAATGTGGTCACCAAGTTCAACAACAATTCGAGCGCCAATGAAACCGGCCCCCACGTTGCCACCATCACCGCCGACCTGCTCGATTCGGAAATCCGCGCCAGCCGCATTGACGACGTCATTGCAGATTGGAGGACCGAGACCGGAGAGCTCACCGATATCATCTCGGTCAAATTCACCGAATTCCAGGTGGGGCCGGCCGGGCTGGCCTTCGACATTCGGCTTTCCGGCACCGATCTGGACGCACTCAAATCCGCAGCGTTGGAGCTGACCGATTGGCTGGACGGCTATCGCGGCACGTCCAACCTGACCGACGATCTAAGACCGGGAAAACCCGAACTCAGGATCAGGCTCAAGGATGGCGCAGCAACACTTGGCGTCGATGCGCGCCAGATTGCCGATCAGCTTCGCGCCGCCTTTTTCGGCACCACCGTGAGCGAAATCCAGCGTGGGCCCGAAGTCTATGAAATAGATGTCAGGATCGACCCGCTGAACAAGGACAGCCTTGCCGATATTGACGGTTTTGCCATTTCACAATCCGATGGCAGCCTGATCCCGCTCACCGCCATCGCCGATATCGAGCAGGGCCGCGGTTATTCGCGCATCAACCGGGTCGACGGCCAGCGCACGGTCACCGTTCAGGGCGACGTCGATGTCACCATCGCCAATGCCAATGAAATCCTGCGCGACACCCAAGCGGCATTTTTTCCAAGTCTAGTTGAGCGTTATCCGGACATCAAGATCTCGCTCGAAGGCCAGAACCGGGAGGCCCAAACCACGCAAGGCTCCATGCTGAGCGGCTTTCTTCTAGGACTGATCGGGGTTTATCTGCTGCTGAGCTTCCAGTTCAAGAGCTATGTCGAGCCGTTTTTGGTGATGATCATCATCCCCTTCGCCCTGGTCGGGGCCATCGCCGGGCACATCGTGCTGGGGCTCGACTTCACCATGCCCAGCATGCTGGGTTTCGTGGCGCTCGCCGGTGTTGTGGTCAATGACTCCATCCTGCTGGTCAATTTCATCAAGCATTTCCATGGTGATACCAAATCCGTCGTGGAAGCAGCACCGCTTGCCAGCCGCGCCCGATTTCGCGCCATTCTCCTGACCTCACTGACCACAATTGTCGGCCTCCTGCCGCTTTTTTCAGAGACCAGCCTGCAGGCCCAGATCCTCATCCCGCTGGTCACCAGCCTTGCCTTCGGGCTGATGGCGACAACTGTCCTGGTGCTGTTTCTGGTACCGGCGGTCTATTCGATCATGGATGATTTCGGCCTTGCTAGGATTGATTGAACGTCGGGCCTGCTGGGGGAATTTTCAGAGAACGCCATACCCCAACAGCCCCTGAACCGAGCGCATGCGCATCACCGAGTCACCAGCAATGTGGGTCCAGATATAGGCGTCACGCGCAAGCTTGTCGGCTCCGGCCATATTGTCTGTGCCCGATTGCGCATGGATCGCCAGATTGGACTCGCAGACGCGCTGAATGACATCGGATGAAAAATTCATCAGGAAATGACCATGCGGCGAGGGGGCGGTCAGATCGGCATCGCTCTCAGCCGCCAGCCGCAACACGAACGAGCGCAGCGCCTCTGTCATCATATGCATGTCTGAAAGTTTCAACTGCACCAGCTGCTGGTCTGAAAGCGGCGGATTGCGATGTTGATTACCGCGCGCGCGCGCCATTTCAATCGCGGCATCGCACACACCCACCGCATTGGCGGCATATTCAAGCTCGGAGAACCGTGCATTCCTGCCGCCATGTGCCTTGAGGTCGCCATTGGCCTCGCCCAGAAGATTGGCCTGTGGAACCCGCACATTTTCAAAGATCAACTCGGCATTTTGATAAAACCGCCAGCCGCTCTTGTTGAACACCTTGCCCGCCCTCAGACCCGGTGTTTCGATCGGCACCGCGAAAATACTGGTGCCCTGCCCGACCGCAGCATTCGGGTCGGTGCGCGTATAGACGAAGATCAGTTTTCCGACATTGGCATTGGCGATGTAGCATTTCTCGCCATTGAGAACCCATTCATTGCCTTCACGCTCGGCACGCAGTCTCAAGCCTGACTTTGGATCGTCAGCCGGCGGCAGCCGGTTGTCGGAACCCGCATTGGGCTCGGTAATGCCCCCGCCCAGGAGATAGGCATCGTCAGCGAGGAAGGGGCCGAGAAACTGGCCGCGTTGTTCCGCCGTGCAGAAATCAGCGATCAGATGGCACCACTTCCAGCACTGGCTGAAGGTCTTGGCGATGGCGCTATCGCCGCGCGCCAGCTCAGCGCTGACCACCGCTTGCGTCACGAAATCAATGCCGTGACCGCCAAACTCCTTCGCCACAGCGGCAGTGCGAAAGCCGCGCCGGGAACCTTCCTTTATGACATCCCAGTCGATGGTCTCGCACGGATCGGAGATCCTGTCGCGCTCCAGCGAGATCGGCCGAATAAATTCCTCGGCAAATTGCCGCGCTTTCAGCTGCCAGGCGCGCTGCTCCTCATTGAGCAGTATGTCCATGTTGTGGTCTCCGGTTTGATCCATGCTTGTAGATGGCTGGGCGCGGCGGGTGTCTGGGCAGGTCAGTCTTCGCGAGAATCTGTCTTCGGTTTCCATCCCGCTTCCCAGGTTCCTGCAACTCAAGCGCCCTGCGCACCCATTGCTCTTGTACGAGACTAGCGGGCGACCGGGATGGAATCCAAGCGCGGCAGGAAAAGGGGAGAATGGGAAGCGGCGGGCCGACGGCAGGCTAGGTTGTCGTGGACAAATGGTATCCAGAGTTTGATTGATGCGATGGCGACGAAGCCAGGGTAGGACTCTTTGGTTTTGTCGTAGCGGGTGGCGACCCTGCGCCAGTTCTTGAGTTTGTTGAACAACCGCTCGACGAGATTGCGCCATTTGTATTTGGCCCGGTCGTGCGTGATGCGGTCAAGACGATTGCTCTTTGCAGGGATCACCGCTTCGACGCCTGCGGCGGCGATTTCCTGGCGGATAGCATCGGCATCATAGCCGCGATCTGCGAGGAACGCCTCAATGCGGTCGGTCATCATGCGGAACAGCGGTGCAAAGCCCTGTACATCGTGCGCTTGGCCAGGTGTCAGCACAAAGCCGGGCGGGAGGCCTCTGGCATCGCACCTCGCGTGGAGCCTGGTCGTAAAGCCGCCGCGCGACCGGCCAGGCCCCTCTGTTTGCTGAGCCCCCTTTTTATGCCGACGGCACAATGATGTGCCCGGACCACCGTGCTATCGATTATGTCGGCGGCGGCATCGCGTCCCGCCGGTTCGGCCAGCGTCTCGAGCATCGCATCGAACACGCCGGTCGTGACCCATCTTCGGTAGCGTCGGAAAATGCTGTTTCACTTGCCATAGTCATCCCGCAGAGGCCCGCCACTGCGCTCCGGTTCGCGCGATCCACATCATGCCTTCGAAATACAGGCTGTTGTCCTGTGCAGGACGTCACCCGCGACCGCGCTCCAATGTGAATCTCATGTGGCGCCAACAGCAGCCCGATCAGCGCCCATTCCTCATCCGTTACACCAATCCGCTCGCCCAAGGCCGCCTCCAAAAGGCAGCCTTGAATCCAAATGTGAATCTCACGTCAAGCTTTGTCCACGACAACCTAGTGGATTGATCGAGACGAACGGCTCCGGATGTGCGCTTCTTTGGGATGGGCACTGGAACACATCTGACGATCACGGTCGAGGACGGAATTCGGCTTGAAGCAATCATATCGCATCCGGCGATGCCGGATCGTGCTGTCGAGCAGCGATGGCGTCGGCACGATGGGGATCGTGCGCGCCACCGGAAAGTCGGAGAAATGCGTCCAACGCCGGCAGGAACGGTTCATGGCTGAAGGCGTGGATGGTCTGCTCCGCGAGAAAAGCCGCCCGTCCGGCACGCCGGATGAAAGGACGGCCGAGGTGATCCGTCTGACGCCGTCACCGGATCGAGCGCCGGGCGGTCCGCGTCATTCACATCATCATATCCGGCCGATCGCCCGAAGACCGACTGCCGCAAAAGCCCGACCACGGAATGCAGACGGTTGTGGACGCTTCGCGGATCTCCGAGAGGATCGCCGGCAATATCGTTCAATCCCGGGGTCTCGTCCAACTCCCGGAACGGCAACGGGCCACCGTCGGAACCGACCTTCGAGCCATGGAATTCCAGCCGCACCCGCCAGCCGCACCCGACTGTCGAAACCGAGCCTGATATCACCCGTTTCGCCTGCACCCTGCGGGTGATCCGCCCCCTACAGCCCGCACAACATGCTGAAATATGACATGTTACCGGCTGTCGGAGGCGCGAAAACGTCACGTTACCTAGGGAATGTGGGTACAAACCAACGGATAGAATAAGCGTCTGTTGGACTAAAATCGATAGTAAAGCTGACGCCGCTGCGAATCAGGCGTGAGCCGCTCAGAATCTTGCGAAAGCGTACTGTCTCCGCCCGGGACCGATTGCCGCCGCGCACCACATGGCTGCACCGGGTCTGACCGTCGAACCAGTCGCGCAGCATGATGCAAAGCTTGCCGCTGCGAACGCTCCAGCGTCCGGTATCGGTACCCGCAAATGACTTTCCCGTCAGATGGCCATTGCTGGCTGCGACCATGCGCACCGAAACGCCGCCGCACTGCGTTTTTAAAACGCATTGTTACCCTTTGAGAAATTGGGAAGGCAGTTTGGGCTCGGATGGCCCCCGCTTGTGGCTATTTGATGGCAAGACAACTCTCAGGTTGTGATTTCACAACCGCTTACAGCACAGCAAGGATCGTGCCGCCAGGACCTGCCGTGCCTGATGCCGTCGCGCAATCAGATGGGCGGCAGCATTGCTCAGTCCTCGGTCTTGTTGCGTTCGGCGATGGCGCTGCGGGCTTTTTCAATCGCCGCCTGCTTCATCCACAGCTCGACATGTTTCAGCGTGATCACCGCCCTGCAGAACTTGCAGGCCGTGCCAACCAACCCGCCCGGCTGGGTGTTCCTGCGGCCAACAGGCTCGCCGCAGGAAGGACAGACAAATCCGCTCTCAGGCAATCTGCATCTCCACTTCTGACGTTCCACTATAGCTTGATCAATCTATCTGAGTCGCGTGCCAGTACATTCACCAACATGGCGCTGCCGGTTTTGCTGATATTGGCGGCGTGGACTATACAAATGGGTGCTGCCCTGAACGCCATGATATGCTGATATACGGTCGGCGGCGATCAGCCGTTTGCCGGCGTGCCGGGCGATCTCGCATTCAATGCAACCGCCGACAATTTGGCCACTGGAAAGGTGAAACTCCTATGACCAAAGCCAAGGCCCGGGCAAAGGCGAGAGCTGCGGCCAAGACAGCTCAGCCCGACACCAAGGGCGAAAAAGCCCGTCGCCAATCAGCGCACCGAGTTGCCCGGTGCCAAATCGAACATCATGCGCAATTTTGTCGGTGCCGAGAGTTGTCGGTGCCGAGAGGTCGAATTCCAAGGCCACGATCCGGCGCAGCGCGGCGCGCTCGCGTTGATTCTCGCGCAACGCCTCAACAGCGCGGCATCATCCGTGCCGCAGTGATATTATCAATCGACATGTTAAATCGCACGGCCTTGATGCCGTGAATCTGGAGATCGTTCGTGACCGACGAAGAATGCAAGGTTGAAATCATCGATGAGTGGGACAGATGGGTGGTGGCAACGCTCGGCCCCGACGCCAAGCCCGAGGAAAATCACCTTTTCGGATTTTTTTCCCACCTCAAATCCAAACGTCCTGACCTGCTTGAATTTGGCGATCTTGCCGAAAGACACCCCACCATTCACGCTTTGCTTATCGATTCCGACCGTATTGAAGGCTAGCATTTGGCCCACCTCGCCATGCAACCTTTGGCACCACGCCTCGGACATTACCAGGCTGACCCGCCAGCTCCTGTCACAGCCCAGACCCACCGGGAGCGACCATTGCCTCAACACCGCCTTTCGATCCGGCCGACATGAGCCCGCAGGCCGTGATGGCCCGCGCCGCCGCCGCCCGCGGCGACATGTTTCAGGAATGGCAGATCGTTGCCGACGCACTGCCGCAAACCGTGGCGATGATCACCAGAACCGGCGGTTATCTGCACAAATATGAGGGCCAGTCGTCCGACGACCAGCAGCTCTCGGTGCAGATGTGCGAGTTGATCGCAACGCCGGCAATCTGCGCCAAGGGCGATCTGCGCCACCATGCAGATGACCGGCATGGTCACCGTCGAAATCGGCCTGGCCGCGATGGAACTTGCCGGGCAGCCCTGAATTTGGATCGCCAACGCGCCACACAATGGTGAACAAAACGCCGAAGTGACGGGCTCCCATGCGTTCAGAGATACACAGCACCGCCGAAAGCGATATAGTGGCTTCACGTTTTGCAAATGGGAGGCACCAAATGAAATCGATCATCACCGGCGCGGCCAATCTGCCGGTGGCGGCCAGCACCCCGGCAAGCGGGCCGCAGGTCAGACTGGCCCATGGATTCCATCTCGACTGCCGCGCCGGACCGCACCGCGGCTGGGTGCATCGCAACGGTATCTGGTCTGCCGGCCTGCCGACGGCGGTTGGCTGCGGCTAAAACCACTTGCCGCTACCGATGCTGCCCCGGCAGCGGCACCCCTGAACCTTGCCAGTGACAGGATTTCCCCCACCAAGGCGTCAATTCTGTCACTGTGAATTTGAACCGTTGGTCCAGCTGCGTTTGGAGCACGACCAATTGGGTGAGCGGGCGGTTTGTTAAGCATATCAGCCGTTTTTGCACCCCGGCAATGTTCACAGCGCCGATGGCCGGGAAAATGTGCTCAAGCCGGTGTTGGCGCGATATGCGGATTGTGAGCTGATGCGGTTCTTCCGGACCGATGCCGCTTTTGCCATCCCGGAGCTCTACAAGACGCCGGAGGCGGAAGGCTGTTCCTACGCCGTCCGGCCTGGGAAGACCGTTGTTCCGGAAAGCAGGATTGCGCCTGTGCTCAAGCGCCCTGCGGGTCGCCCGCCGACCCATCTGCGGCGCATCTCCGGCTATCGCGGCTCACCGCTCGGCGGCTATGAACAGCAATTGATCAAGGCCGAGAAGTTTCTCGACCAGCACGGGGTGGTGTCCAAACCGGGCCTCAATGAAGACCTCGCCGCTACCGCCATCTGGGGCAGCCAGCAGCTGCACCTCTCGCCCGGCGCGCGCAAGGATGGTGTTGTCGGCATCTGGTATGGCAAGGGCCCGGGTGTCGATCGCACCGGCGATGTGTTCAAGCACGCCAATGCCGCAGGTTCGGCGCCAAATGGCGGCGTGTTGTGCATTGCCGGCGATGATCACACCTGCAAATCCTCCTCGCTGCCGAATCAGACAGATCATGCCTTCATGTCGGCAATGATGCCGGTGCTCTATCCTGCATCAATCCACGAATTCCTCGAACTCGGCCTGCTGGGCATCGCGCTGTCGCGCTATTTCGGCTGCTGGGTCGGCTTCAAGGTCATCGCCGATACGGTCGAGACCAGCGCCGCTGTCGGCCTTTCCGGCGAGGCGCGCGAATTTGTCGCGCCGGAAGATTTCGAGATGCGGCCCGGCGGCCTCAATCTGCGCTGGCCGGATCCGGCGCTCATTCAGGACGAGCGCCTGCAAAACTTCAAACTCGATGCCGCCGTCGCCTTTGCCAGAGCCAATGGTACCGATGAGACGGTGATGGACCATGAAGGCGCACGCTTTGGCATCGTCGCCTCGGGCAAGGCCTATGAGGATGTCCGTCAGGCGCTGGCGATGCTCGGCATTGGCGATGCCGCACGCATAGGGCTTCGCATCTACAAGGTGCGCATGCTCTGGCCGCTGGAACCGGCTGGCATCCGCCGCTTCTGCGAAGGGCTCGAAGAAATCCTGATCGTCGAGGAGCGCCGCGAAATGATCGAAAATCAGGTCAAGCAGCACCTGTTCAACTGGCGCGCCGATGTGTGCCCGCGCATCATCGGCAAGCTGGATGCGGAAGACCGCCATTTCCTGCCGCTGAATGAGGCGCTGACTGTCGGCGCCACCGCCGGACGCCTGCTGCGGCTCGACCCTCTAGACGAAAGCCTTCGCGGCCATATTGCCGAGCGTGCCGAACGGCTGGCGGCGCGCTATTAGATGACCAGCAGCCACCAGCCGCCGATTGTCAGAACACCGTTTTACTGCTCGGGCTGCCCCCACAACACCTCGACAAGAGTTCCTGAAGGCAGCCGCGCGCTCGCCGGCATTGGCTGTCATTTCATGGTCCAGTGGATGGACCGCAATACCCAGACCTTCTCCCAGATGGGCGGCGAGGGTGTTGGCTGGTGCGGGCTGGCGCCGTTCACCGACGAGCCGCATATCTTCACCAATCTCGGTGACGGCACCTATTTCCACTCCGGTATTCTGGCGATCCGCCAGTCGGTCTCTGCCGGCGTCAACATCACTTACAAGCTCTTGTATAACGACGCTGTGGCGATGACCGGCGGCCAGCCGCTTGACAAGCATCTGACGCCGCAAAGGATCACCCACCAATTGCACCAGGAGGGCGTGGAGCCGATCTATCTTCTCTCCGACCGGCCTGAGGCCTATGCCAGGCACGATCTCGCCCCGGGGGTGAGTGTGCGCCACCGCGACGAAATCGATCAGGTGATGGTGCATTTGCGCGGCGTACCGGGCTGTTCGGCAATCGTCTATGTGCAGACCTGCGCGGCCGAAAGGCGGCGCCGGCGCAAACGCGGCATCATGCAAGACCCGGCCCTGAGGGTGCATATCGTTGAGGGCGTATGCGAGGGCTGCGGCGATTGTTCTGAGCAATCGAATTGCGTTTCGATCGAACCGCTGGAGACCGAATTTGGCCGCAAGCGGCGCATCAACCAGTCGAGCTGCAACAAGGACTATTCCTGTCTCAAGGGCTTCTGCCCGTCACTCCTGACCATTGCCGGCGGTCAGCCAAAACGTCAGGCGGCTGTCAGCGGAGCGGATTTCTCTGACCTGCCCGAGCCGCAAATCATGGAGGTCGCAGACCGTCCCTGGAACATTGCGGTTACCGGCGTTGGCGGCACCGGCGTTCTGACCATCGGCGCTATTCTTGGCATGGCGGCCCATCTCCAGGGCCTGTCGCCGATGGTGCTCGACATGGCGGGGCTTGCGCAAAAGGGCGGCGCGGTGTTGAGCCATATTCGCATCGGTGCGGGCGAACGCCATGTGACAAGCCCGCGCATCGCCACCGGCTCGGCGAACCTTTTGATCGCCGCCGATGACGTGGTCGCCGCCTCAAAGGACGGCATCACCTTGTGTGAGCCTTCGCGCACCCACGGGCTGATCAACACCATAGTGACGCCGGTCGCAGATTTTGTCAGAGACCGCGATTTCGATTTCAGGGCGCATGCTGTCGAAACAACAATTCGCGGCAATGTCCGGCCTGATCCGGCCTGTTTCAATTTCACCCAATTCGCCGAACAACTGGCAGGTGATGCCATCGCCACCAACATCATGATGGTGGGATTTGCCTGGCAGCGCGGGCTGATCCCGCTGCATCTTTCGGCCATCGAACAGGCGGTCGAAATCAACGGTGTTGCTGTCTAGGCGAACATGACCGCGTTTCATTGGGGCCGCAAGCTCGCGCATGATCCTGGCCTTGTTGGAAAACTGACGCGGGCAAAACGGACACATAGGGCGCTTTGCGACATGTCGCTGGACGAGGTGATCAAGCATCGCAGCGCCCATCTTGCCGCCTGGCAGAACCAAACGCTGGCCGCGCGCTACCGTGCACTGGTGGCGCGCGCCCGCGAGCGGGCAGACGCGCTTGGCCTGGGCGACAGCCTTCCGCGTGCAGTCGCGACAACCTATGCTCGCGTGCTTGCCTACAAGGACGAATATGAGGTCGCGCGGCTGTTGAGCGAGAAAGCATCACAAGACGAACTGAGCCGGCATTTCGAGGGCGACTTTCGCATCCGCTTCAATCTGGCGCCGCCCTTCCTGCGGGGAACCGCGCCCGATGGAAGACCAAAGAAGCGCGAGTTCGGACCCTGGTTCATATGGGTGTTGCGTGCGCTGACCCGCGCTAAATCGTTACGCGGCACATTGTGTGATCCGTTCGCCAGAACCCCTGAGCGGCGTATGGATCGGGCGTTGGTCAGCGAATATGAGGAACTCATCCCCCGCTTACTGACGCAGGCAACGCCGCAAAATGCTGATATCATTGCCAAGATTGTCGCGCTCTATGACGATGTCAGAGGATTTGGCCCGGTCAAGGAAGAAGCAATTGCCCATATGCACCAGAACCAGACGCGATTGCTCGCCGAACTCGAAAGAGAGCCCCGCGATAGTCCTGAGCAAAGCGCCGCATGAAGCCGGGGCGAAGGCACGCCCCAACTGGAGGCGAGTGAATGATTGATGCTGCACTCACAGTGCCGGTGAGCGAAGAGATCGCAGCGCTCCAGCAAACCGCGCGGCGCTGGGCCGCCGACAAGCTGGCGCCGCGCGCTGCCGAGATCGACCAGTCAAACAAGTTCGCCCGCGATCTGTGGCCGGAACTCGGCGCGCTCGGTCTTCTGGGCATCACAGCACCTGAAGACCATGGCGGTTCGGGCTTTGGCTATCTCGCGCAATTGGTGGCGGTCGAGGAATTGAGCCGTGCCTCGGCCTCGCTCGGTCTTTCCTACGGCGCGCACTCAAATCTCTGCGTCAATCAGATCGCGCGCCACGGCACGCCGGACCAGCTTGAAACCTATCTGCCGAAACTGTGCTCGGGCGAGCATGTCGGCGCGCTTGCCATGTCCGAAGCCGGCGCCGGATCGGACGTCCTCTCCATGCGGCTTGCTGCCGAGCGCCGCGGCGAGGCCTATGTACTGAACGGCGCCAAGACCTGGATCACCAACGGCCCGGATGCCGACACGCTTGTTGTCTACGCCAAGACCGACCCGGATGCCGGCTCGCACGGCATTACCGCCCTCATCATCGAAAAATCGTTTGAAGGTTTTTGCGCTTCCGAGCCGTTCAACAAGCTCGGCATGCGCGGTTCCAATACTTGCGAGCTTACTTTTGAGAATTGCGCGGTTCCCGCCGCCAATGTTCTGGGCACCGAAGGCAAGGGCGTCGGCGTTCTGATGTCGGGGCTCGATACCGAGCGGGTGGTCCTCAGCGGCGGACCGCTTGGCATCATGCAGGCAGCGATCGACGTGGTCCTCCCTTACATCCGCGACCGCCGGCAGTTCGATCGCCCGATTGGCGAGTTTCAGCTGGTGCGCGCCAAGATTGCCGACATGGTGACCGCGTTGAGCGCCGCACGCGCCTTTTCCTATGCAGTGGCCTCCAGTTTCGACCTTGGCAGCGGACGGCGCACCGACGCGGCGGGATGCATATTGTTCGCAGCCGAAAGCGCAACAAAGGTGGCGCTCGATGCGGTGCAGCTGCTTGGCGCCAATGGCTACATGAACGACTATCCTGCGGCCCGGCTGTTGCGCGATGCCAAGCTCTATGAGATCGGCGCCGGCACTAGCGAAATCCGCCGCCTGCTGATCGGCCGCGAACTGTTCGGTCAGGCGGCCTGAGATGGCAGTTCTCACCTCCGCCATCAAGGCGAACTCCAAAGCCTTCGCCGCCAATCGCGCCGCCATGGAAGCGGCAATCGCGGAAATGACTGCCGTCCAGGAGAGCGCCGGTGGCGGCGCGGCAGCGCTGGAGCGCCATCTGTCACGCGGTAAGCTCGCGCCGCGCGAGCGCATCGCCCGCTTGCTTGATCCGGGATCGGATTTCCTCTAGGTCGGCGCTTTCGCCGCTCACGGTCTTTATGACGGCGAGGCACCATCAACTGGATTGATCACCGGCATCGGGCGCGTCTCTGGCCGACTTTGCATGGTCGTGTGCAATGACGCGACTGTAAAGGGCGGCACCTATTATCCGATGACGGTGAAAAAGCACCTGCGCGCCCAAGAGATCGCTGAAGCCAATCGCCTCACTTGCATCTATCTGGTCGATTCCGGCGGTGCCAATCTGCCGCACTAGGACGAAGTCTTCGCCGACCGCGATCATTTCGGGCGCATGTTCTTCAATCAGGCCAACATGTCGGCCAAGGGCATTGCCCAAATCGCCGTGGTCATGGGCTCATGCACGGCGGGCAGCGCTTATGTGCCGGCCATGTCCGATACCGCCATCATGGTCGAAAAACAGGCGATGATCTTTCTGGCAGGCCCCTTTGGTGCGCGTCGCCACCGGCGAGGATGTCAGCGCTGAAGAACTGGGCGGCGCCGATCTGCACACCCGCCTGTCGGGCGTGGCCGATACCATGGCGCGCGATGATGCCCACGCACTGGAGTTGGCGCGCGAGGCCGTCGCCTCGACCAATGCGCCCGAGCGCGCCTGGCCCGACCTGACAAGCGCCGACGCCCCGCTTTACGATCCGAGTGAAATCCCCGGCATCGTGCCGCGCGATCTGCGCGCCCAGTACAATGCGCGTGAGATCATCGCGCGCGTGGTCGACGGCTCGGAATTCGACGAGTTCAAGGCCCGATATGAAACCACCCTGGTGACCGGCTTTGCCCATGTCGCCGGCATGGCCCTCGGCGCGGCTTTGGGATGACGGCGTTATCGATCCGCGCAGGACGCGTGAAGTGCTGGCGCAATCTCTGGCGATCAGTTTGAACGCCCCGATCGAGGCGACGCGCATCGGCGTCTTGCGCATGTGAGTGCCCGCTGGACCGCCCCCGCTCGGGATTTTTCCAGGTTGCACCCCCCAGAAATTGTCCAATCTGCTTTATACAAAACAGTTATTTAGTTCAACACCACAGAATACGATAGTTAATTTGATAACAAATCGCGTCACGATGTCGATGACATTCTTTAGTTTTTCGCGGTCAGATAAAGTATGATGTTGTTTATTTGTTGTCTTTGGCACGTTATGTGGAGGCGCATATGTGCCCTACAGCCGAACCCGCCGGCACCGACCAACGGTCTTGATCCGCGAGACCCTGCAGATCCTCTTTATCAATGGGTATCCAAATCGCTCGAACGGGCGATTGCAAATGGTGAGCACCCGATTGGCAAGAAACTGCCGACCGAGACGGCGCTTTGCTACCGTTACGGCGTAAGCCGGCATACTGTTCGCGAGGCGGTAAGAAAACTGTCCGACTTGGGCATGTTAAAATCCGAGGCCAGCGTTGGAACCATTGTCACCTCCAACCTGCCGCCGGTGGTGCTTGCCTATCGTTCAACCTCGGACAACGATTTGCTCGGCCAACCTCGCGACCCCGCCCACCGCCACTATGAATCCAGCGAGCTGGTAGCGATTGAAAACCCGGCCGCTCAATTGATCGGGTCGGAGCTAGGCACCAAATGGCATCGGCTTGTCTGCACCCGCCGCACCGATGAGGGCGACGTCCCCCTGTGCAGGATCGATCATTATGTAGAGCCTGAAATCGCGGCCCGTGTCGAATAACCGACATTCGATCGCAACATGACGGTTCGCCAACTGATCCGCCGGGATACCGGCATTCAATCCGACAGGATCGACGTGCGCATTTCCGCCCACACGGTCAACCAGCAGGAAGCTGAATTGCTGGAAGTCTCGCCAGGTTCATCGACTCTATTGATGGTGCGCCGCATGTCTGAATTTCGTTCCCGTCGTATCGGTGCACCTATAGCACCGATTTGCGCTCGATCTTCAGTTCCACACCGAAACCGGCGCCTAGAGCATATTCCGGCAAGCTGACGGCCAGCGAAGGCTACTCACCAAGTATCACCGTGCCATTGGCCGCCAGCTTGCCGATGCGCGCCTGATCGAATCCGAACTCGCCCAAAGTCTCGGCTGAATGCTGGCCCAGCAACGGCGCCGGCCGCGCCACTTCAGGCCCGTCCCGGTCCATCGCCACCGGATTGCGCACCGCCTTTTGCCGGCCCGCGCGCGGATGGTCGACCTCAACCACCATGCCGCGATCGACAATCTGCGGGTCGGCAAACACTTGGGTGCAGTCATTGACCGGCGAGCACGGAATGCCCTTGGCCGCCCATGCCTCCTCAAGCTCGCCCGCATTCCAGGTGGCGATCACCGGCGAGACAAGATCGATCAGCGCATCCTCGTTTTCCTTACGCGCCAGATAGGTGGAAAAACGTGGATCGGTAAGATGGTCGTCAAGGCCCAGAACGTGCATGAATTCCTCAAAGAAATTCTGACGCGCCGCGGTCACCGCAATGTGGCGATCATCAGTCACCACAAAAAGCCGGTAGGGCGCATTGGTGCGGTGCTTGTGCCCCAGCCTTTGCGGCACCTGGCCGATCGCCAGATAGCCCGCCGTCTCCCATGCAGCGACCGCGACCGCGATCGAGGCCTCGGCAAGCGCCACATCCACGGTGCGCCCACCCTGATGGCGAAGTGCGGAAATCAGTCCCGACAGCATTGCATAGGTGGCAAAAAGTGTACCGAACATATCTGCGGTCTGCAGACCCGGGCGCATCGGCATATCGTCTGGATCGCCGGTCACATGCAGCGCACCGGGAAATGCCTCCATCGTCAGATTGACAACGGCACGGCGATGCTTGGGCCCGATCTGGCCAAAACCCGAAACCGATGTGTAGACGAGGTCGGGATTGACCGCGCGAATGGCCTCCGCCCCGAGCCCCAGCGCTTCCATCGCGCCCGGCCGGTTGTTTTCAAGCAGGCTGTCGCTCTTGGCCGCCAGCGCCAGCAATATATCGCGGCCTTGACTCTGCTCCAGATCGATGACGATGTTGCGGTTGAGCGCCGCAAAGCTCGCACTCTCGCCATTGATGAAGGGCGGCATATCGCGCGTGTAATCGCCTGCCTTGGGCCGCTCGACCTTGATCAGATCGGCGCCCATATCGGCAGGCAGCATGCCGCAAAACGGCACGGCGATCAGATTGCCGACCTCAAGAATGCGCAGTCCCGCAAGCGGTTTTGCCATCTAGGTTTCCTATGCAGGGTAATCTTCCCGGCACCTGCCGGATTTTTCCGGCAGCCTTCAGCTGCCCTTTGCACCAGCCCTCACCCTCACCGCTTCAATCTGTACACATTGTCAGGCAGGCTTTCCGGCCCGGCGCCGGCGCATCCACCAGAGATTCCGGGCGCTGGAAGCTGCGGATCGGGCCCTTCCATGACGAGGGCACCCCTTCATAGGCCCGTGATCCGTGAATGAAATACTTGGCTTCATCCAAGGTTTCGATGCGCGGCATGTCCATCGCATACAGCCGGTCATGGCGCGGTAGCGGACCTGCTTTCGATACGCAGCCATAAAGCGGATGGCCGACGATCTCTTCAGCCAGCCACACCACCTCGACCAGCTTGTAAAGATCAACGCCGGTGTGGATGCCCATCTCCTCGAGCATATGCATCAGATACTCGGTGGCGATCATCATCGCCGCGCGCCCATTGCCGCAATAAGGACACCCCGCCATGCCGCCGATCGAGCTTTGCAAACGCAGTGTATCGGTCCCTCCAGCACCTTGAGCGCAGCATAGACCGAGGCCAGCGCCACGCCGCGGCCATTGTGCAGATGCAGGTTGAAATCATCGATCTCGGGCCAGCGCTGTTTCACCGCCAGCAGTTGCGCCTCAACCTGATGCGGCATGTCCAACTCATGGCGTCGGCAAAATAGACGCGCCTGACCGGAATGCCGGCCTCATCCCAGAGCTGGTGCATGCGGTCAAGTCAATTCATGCGCTCTTCAAGCGAATGCTCGCCGGTCCAGTTGGAACCAAAGGCGTTGCTGGCAGGCCCGATGCCGCCGGTCTCCACACCGGCAGCGACTGACTTGTCGATGATCACCTGCCAGCTTGCGATCTGCTGGGCCTGTGTGCGGTTGTTGTTGCGCTGAATGAACACGTCGCACAGATCAAGCCGCGTCATGAATTCATTGACCGCGGTGTAGGTGTAGCGCACGCCTTCCTTGGGATGGAAACCCGCCACCACCTCGTCAATGCAGGCCATTTGCGGTGTCCCATTTGGGGCTAACGAAAGACCCGACGGCGATCTCCTTCAGGCCCGTTTCCGACAGCGCATCAAGCAGGCGAATCTTATCGGCGACCGGGATATCGGCATTCTTGATCTGCAAGCCAGTCGCGCATCACTTCTTCGGTATGAATGGTCTTCGGATAGCTGCTCATGGCAATCTCCTAAAGCTATGCCGGACGTAATTCGGGCCGGCAGCGTGTTCACGATTATTGCAGCCTTGGGCAAGCCGCGCCATTTTCAAAAACGGGCGGTAAGGCGGCACCGCCCTCGGGCGGCGATCGGCCAGAATTTATTCTGCCGCCTGCTCGTCCTCGACGATCGTCTGGAATGCCCTGCCGATTCAACTGATCGCCGTCACACACTCGGCGAACTTCTCATCAGGTGAGTGGTGGTTCAACGTCTTTCTCTGCCGCTCATTGAGCTCCCGCGCCACGGCATCGGGTTTGGTCCGGCTGTGCATAGAGCAGGTCAGTGCCTTTTTGGTGTTCTCGTTGGTGCCGCGCTGCCGGGGGCTGTGGGGATCGCAGAAGCAGACCTCGAGGTCGGTCGCGAGCGTGAGACGCTTGTGGTCGGCAAGTTCCTTGCCCCGGTCCCGGGCAGCCTGATCCGACCGCGCAGCGCGATACCCCGCGCGGCCGCCATTGCGCTCCACCGCGCGGCTGATCGTCCACGGCGCTCGGCGTAGCCGACGCGCGATCGTACGAAAGGACAGTTGCGCCCCAAGCCCTCCGGAGATCTCCTCTCGATCACAATGCGTCAATGCTGGACGCGACCTTGTGTGCGCCAGCGGCCGGATACCACCCGTCCGGGACAGCAAGGGAAAGATCGACGATGAGTTGCGATCGAACCTGCGGCCAATCGAACGCATCGACTCCCCACGCTGCCGGCGATCCCAAATCTCTGCCTATCGGTAAAATAGAGCCGTCAACGGCAGCCCATCGTGAACACTCCATCTTTCCATCAAAGACTGAAGTGTTGAGGCAAACATTTGAATCAACCGGGCAATCGAGACCATGAAACTGGTCAGTTCCGAGACATTGAAATAGTCCGCCAGCGGCAGACCGGTTACCAGCGGGCTGACAATCAGCGCCAATACCAGAGCTGACGCCACAATTGCAGGCGTCAGGCGCAACAGACGTGCAATCATGAATTGCAGGGTGTCGGGTTTTCTCACCAGGCTCATGGTGAGCAGAAAGCCACTGAGGAAGAAGAAGGCGTGAACCGCGTGATTTGCCGGGGGATCCGAACAAATGTACGTAATCGGCGGTTTCCCAGCCGGCAATGACGACAATATAGGCATGTGAGAACACAACCGCCGTCGTCGCAAATGCGCGAATGGTGGTGAAGTGGTTGTCTCGCCCAACTTTCGTCAGGCGGTCACCAATGGTTTCAATTGTCCGTGCCGGCACAATAAGAGGCTCCTATGCGACGTCGTCAAAGCAATTTTCGTGCCGAAATTACCGTTTCTGCGGGGCGGATTGGGCGGGGCAGATATCGGCAAGGCGCCAATCTGCCAACCCATCAGACCTGAGCATCGGTTTGGCTCTCAACCGATCTTTTGCTGGGGGGAGATGTGCGCTCTCAGGCGTTAACAAACCAGGTGTGGCCGACCGCAAAATCTCAAGGGTTGAGGCTATTTACCCTTAAAGTCCGGCTCGCGCTTTTGCAGAAACGCGGAAACGCCTTCGGCGTGATCGGCGCTCGCCTGCAATGCCTTTTGCGCTGCCGCTTCCATGTCGAAGGTTTGCCTCCAGTCATTGGCGGCGGCAAATCGCATGGTTTTCTTGGTTGCCGCCACCGATAGCGGCGCGCGGCCTGCCAGAGCTTCCGCCCAGTCCAGCGTGTCGGCCATCAGCGATACCGTTGGTACCGCCTTGTTGGCCAAGCCGAGCTCAATGCAGCGAAGCGCCGGGATGCGCTCTGACTCCACGCTCAGCTGAAATGCCCGCCGATACCCCAGCTGATGCACCAGAAACCAGCTGAGGCCGCCATCGGGAACCAGCGAGATATTGGTGAAGGGCGAGAGCAGAAAGGCGTTGTCGGCCATCACCAGCAGGTCACAGGCAAGCGCCACCGACATGCCGATGCCAACCGCTGAACCGCCGACGGCAGCAATAACCGGTTTGGGCATGGTGGCGATGATCTCGATGATCGGCCGGTACTCGGTCTGCAGCCTTTCGCCGACATCCCTATCGCCGGATATGGCCTTGAGATCGGCGCCGGCACTGAAACAGCGGCCTTCGCCGGTCAACACCACAACCCGCACCGCGTCGTCGCTCGCGGTGCGCTTGCATGCGGCCAACAGCTCCTGGCGCAGCTTGGCATTGAACGCGTTCATCGCATCGGGGCGGGTGATGGTGATGATCGCGACCGCGTTTTGTTGCCGGTAGTTGACCACCTGTTCACTCATTGCCGCTGTCTCCCCTTGACTGAAAGGCCCGCTATACGCAGCCCGTGTGACGAAACCGGCCGCAATTGGCCGATCGGAATTGATTGTAATTGCACGACCGGCTTCAGGTCGACAGCCCGTACCGCCACATCGCGAACTTCATTGAATATGCAAGACTGGCCGGGGGCGGCCTTGATGGGCGCGGTCAGTTGCCGCCACGATTGTTCCACCGCAAATCGCCATTGACAACAACATCACCAAAGGCACCAGGATCAAACTCACTCCGCTCACCGGCGTTCCGTCACGGCAGATCGGCCTGATTTGGCGTCAGTCATCAACGCGCACCGATGAGTTCAAGTTGCTGGCCGATGAACTGATGCCCCCGGATTAACTGCGAGATATTGACCGCGCAGGCCGAATAACGCGGGTCATTCGTCTCATGCGAACACTGACCCCTTGTGCGAACGGTTGCGCCGGTTCAGACAGGGTTCCTCACCATGTGCCCGAGACCGATTTGCCATGAGGTTCGAACATATCAAGTCGGCCTTGATTGCATCCGCGATCTTCGGCGCGGGCGGCTTTGTGTTCTTTATGCTGCATACGCCGCTGCCATGGATGCTGGGCTCGCTGACCGTTGCCGCGATTACCGCCATTGCTGGCGGGCGCTGGTTCATGCCGGCGCCGGCGCGCAATGTGGCGCGGCCGATTGTCGGGGTTCTGGCCGGCAGTGAGTTTTCTGCTTCAGTGGTTGCCTCAATCCCTGAATGGTGGAGCGCGGTGCTGCTGGTGCTGGTCCTGTCGGCAGCGATTACGCTCATTGGCTATGTGTTCTTCCGCAAGGTCCGCGGATTTGACAGGCAGACGGCGTTCTTCGCCGGTGCGCCGGGCGGGCTCGGTGGGCTGACATTGCTCGGTGGTGCGATGGGCGGTGATGTGCGCACCATCCATCGGCCATTCGATCCGCATCCTCGTGGTGCTGTTCTCCATACCGTTCATCCTGCAGCTCATTCTCGGCCATCCGATCGGACGGATACTGCCGACTCCGCCTGGCGATGTGCCGCCGACGGTGATCGATTGGGGTGTGCTGGCCTTGTACGCGCTCGCCGGCTTCGGACTTGCCGAGGCGATCAAGTTTCCAGCTGGCGTGGTGGTTGTTTCCGATGCTGCTGAGTGCTGTCGTGCATGCAACCGGGCTGACCCAGGCGGTGCCTCCGCCTTGGCCTGGCTGGTGGCGATCGTGCAAGTGGCGATTGGCGGGGTGGTCGGCACGAGCTTTTCCAATATTGACTGGCGCGAAATGCGCCGGGCGGTGGTCGTCTCATTTGTCTGGGCATGGGTGATGATCGCGATGGCAGCATTGGCCGCCCTGATCGGCACGCTGGCGACCGGGCGGCCGTTTCACGCCATGATTGATGCTGGCGCTGGCACCCGGCGGTATGATCGAAATGACGATCCTGACCTATTCGATCGGCATCGAGGTGGCATTCGTGGTCACCAGCCAGATCTCCCGCATCCTGTTTGTCATGGGGCTGGTGCCGGTGCTGTTCAATCTGACCGGCGGCAAGGCCAAGCCGCCCGATAAAAGACAATACGCCCTGGCGCTTGCCATACATGGATATATTGCGCAGGCTGGGAAATATCCGCGGCGCCACGCCATGGACTCCCGGTTTTGTGTTCGATAGCTGTGCTGGCGGAATGTCAATTTGCACTAGGGAGGTTTTGATCATGGCAGACGAACAGGTGAACGCGAGCGGGCAGGACGTTGATCCGGAACTAGCCGAGCGCTACAGGGACCATGCCGAGCAGCGGGGTTACCACTTCTTGAGCTTTGAATGGCTGGCGGCGCACGATCCTGAATTCGAGAAAGTCCGCCTGTCGATGGTCGACATGACGTATCTGCGCAAGAACCCGGCGGTTCCAGCCAAGTACAAGGAGCTGCTGGCGGCGGCGATCCTCGCCTATCGCGGCTACTCCTCCACCGGCAAGCATCTCAAGCGCGCCTTGCAGGAGGGTGCGACGGTGCGTGAGGTTGTCGAGGTGCTGGAACTGGCGGCCATTCCCGGCGGTATGCCGACGCTGCATTTTGGCATCGACAAGCTGGTCGAGCTGGAGCGCGAAAACCCGGAACTGTTCAAAAACAAGTAAGCGCCGTGTCCGCTGCCAGCGCGGTTGCTGCCGCGCCAGGCAGGGTTAAAAGGTAGGGACCATGGCACACGCCGCGAGCAAGACTATCCACTCAGCCATGACAATTTGGAGCGCTTGCGCTCCTTGTTTGGCGAGCGGCATCTTGAGCAGAACGACATGCTGCGTGAGCTTGACCGGGAGTTCGCCGATATGTGTATCAGGCTCGTTCACGAGCACATGTATCCGCGCCAGGTGTTGCCGCAAAAGACCCGTGAGTTGCGCGCGGTGGCGGCGCTGACGGTGCTCGATACGCCCCAGCTTGTGCCGCACATCAAGGCCGCCATCCAGGCTGAGGCAAGCCGCGAGGAGGCAGCCGAGGCGGTGTTCCAAATGCTGACTTACTGCGGCGTGCCGAAAACGCTGAAAGCGGTTGCGTAATATCGCCGCGCCATCGCGGAGATGGCCGAGGACGAACCGGAAGGTCCGGCAGCCAGAGCGCCGGTTGCCGCTGTTCCGCTTGCCGATGATGGCCTGAGCGCGGATGAGCGGGCGCTGAAAACCGGCACCGGGCTCTATGGCGAGGAGCAGACCAGGCGGGTGTTCACGGAATTGGAAGCGGCCGACCCGGCGTTCAATCGCATGTTCAAGGAAGTGGTCTATGGCTTGCTATACAGCCGCACGGTGTTCGATGCCAAAACCCGCCAGCTGCTGGCGATTGCGGTGTGCACCGTGACCAACGCCACCCCGCAGTTCGAAGGCCATGCACGGGGCGGGCTTGTGGGTCGGGCTCAGCGTTGAGGAAATCCGCGAGGTGATCTTTCAAATGGTGATCTATGTCGGATTTACGTTCACCATGCAGGCATTCAGGGGTTGGTTCAAATGTTTGCCTCAACACTTCAGTCTTTGATGGAAAGATGGAGTGTTCACGATGGGCTGCCGTTGACGGCTCTATTTTACCGATAGGCAGAGATTTGGGATCGCCGGCAGCGTGGGGAGTCGATGCGTTCGATTGGCCGCGGGTTCGATCGCAACTCATCGTCGATCTTTCCCTTGCTGTCCCGGACAGGTGGAATCCGGCCGCTGGCGCACACAAGGTCGCGTCCAGCATTGACGCATTGTGATCGAGAGGAGATCTCCGGAGGGCTTGGGGCGCAACGGTCCTTTCGTGCGATCGCGCTGCGCGGTCGGATCAGGCTGCCCGGGACCGGGCTCTGCACCCCAGGCTGTGCAAGCTTGCTTGTCGGCGATCGCTCTGCCGGACACGATCGGGCAAGCTTGAGCGCAAGTGGTCACCTCAGCAAATCGCGGGCTGGCTGAAGCGCAGGCATCCCGACGATGAGGATGCACGCGTGTCCCATGAGACCATCTATCGAGGCCTGTTCATCCGGACCCGGGCAGATCCGGGGCATTCTGAAGAAGTAAATGAATTAGACTGAATAGTAGAGCCACTTATCCGATTCACACACTGAAAATTGATAACCTTCTTCAATTTGAAAAGTAAATTCTCTGGCTTTCGAATTTTCATATAAAAATATTGGCTCGATAATTTTTAATTTTCGCCGTTTAATTTTGTTATAAACATCATCGATGTCTCTCAAGAAGACGTAGAAAGACTGTCCAACGCCTTTCGATTTTCTTTTGATACATTTGAACCGAGCATGTTCGTGCGCATTAAAGTCATGAATCAGAAGTGCCGGAACATTTTATTTGCTCATCAAAATATTAAATTCCGAGCCACCATGAACGATTTTCCAGTCAAATATACTGACAAGTAATTTCGATGTTTTCACTACATTCAGAACTGCGATAATTCCAACTGAGCCTGTCATCAGTGCCCCCAATCTTGCGAATATATTATTATCAAGAATCTAGGTTGTCGTGGACAACGGGTATCCAGACTTTGATTGATGCGATGGCGACGAAGCCAAGGTAGGACTCTTTGGTTTTGTCGTAGCGGGTGGCGACCCTACGCCAGTTCTTGAGTTTGTTGAACAACCGCTCGACGAGATTGCGCCATTTGTATTTGGCCCGTCGTGCGTGATGGAGTCAAGACGATTGCCAACCGGACACCCTTCAGAACCCTGTCTGCTGGCTGGAATCGGGTGAGGAGAGCGCCTTTACGGCGGCGATGCGTGTCGGCCCTTTGCCTGGGTTGTGGTTCGGGATTTGGTTTCGCCGGGGCCGGGCTATGCCACGGCGCCTTTGCGCTCCCGGAACACGAGCCGTTTGATGTTGAATGCGATGTTGGCCATGCCGATCCTGGCCCTCGCCCTGTCGTGATGCACGGGCATCGGCTTCCTGGGCGGGCGGCGGAAATGGACCTTCGAGGTCAGCCCGGCCCGGGCGATTTTCTTCTCGTTCTTCTGCGACCGATACGCCGTGTCCGCCCGGACAGTCGAGCCGGTGTTCGCCTGATCCACAAGCCCGCCCGCTACGCGTCCGTCATGCCGGGCGGCGTCGGTGACGATCCATGTCCGGACGAAGCCGTGGCGCCGGTCGGCATTGATATGGGATTTGTAGCCGAACACCGGCGTGGCGATTGCGCCCATCGCCGTGCCGTCCGGGCGCATCTTCTTGCGCCCTCGCTTGAGCGTCCAACGCGCGTCGCGATCCTTTTGCGGCGGTTTCCGGGGATTGGCCTGCCAATCAGGCGGGAGGCCCGCCCTTGACGATCTCCTTCTCGGCATCGGTCATGCGCTGGCGCGGGGCCGCCACGATGGTGGCATCGACGATCTGCCCGCCCATGGCGGGATATCCCGCGTCCTTAAGATGCGCGTCGAACCGGGCGAAGAGTTTCTCCACCGTGCCGGTCCGCACCAGGGCTTCCCGGAACCGCCGGATGGTCGTCTCGTCCGGCGCCCGCGCGCCGTCATCGAGGCTGAAGAAACGGCCAAGGGTGCGCCGGTCCATGATTTGGAACGCCGCCTGCGCATCCGACAGACCGTAGAGCGCCTGGATCACCAGCACCTTGAACATGAGGACCGGGGAACATGAGGACCAGGTCCATCGGCGGGCGCCCGCCCTGCCTGCCATCGGAACGATCAAGCGTCGCATCCAACTCTGGCCGGAAGAGCTCGAAGTCGATACCCCCTGCAAGCCGCTCCAGCGGATCTCCCGCCTTCGATAACGCCGCGTAGCGCTCATCCAGATCGAAGAACCCGCGCTGTGCAGCCATCGTACCCTCCGTCGCTGATATCCCCACGGAATCACACCAAGACGCTCAAAGCCAAGGGGTCAGGGCGTCCGATTGCTCTTTGCAGGGATCACCGCTTCGACGCCTGCGGTGGCGATTTCTTGGCGGATAGCATCGGCATCATAGCCGCGATCTGCGAGGAACGCCTCAATGCGGTCGGTCATCATGCGGAACAGCGGTGCAAAACCCTGCACATCGTGTGCTTGGCCGGGTGTCAGCACGAAGCCGAGCGGGAGGCCTCTGGCATCGCACCTCGCGTGGAGCCTGGTCGTAAAGCCGCCGCGCGACCGGCCAAGCCCCTCTATTTGCTGAGCCCCCTTTTTATGCCGACGGCACAATGATGTACCCGGACCACCGTGCTATCGATCATGTCGGCGGTGGTCCCGCGCCGCCCAACATCGCATTCCGTCTTTCGGGGACAAGAACCACGCAGGCATCGACAAAGCGTTCCGCTTCATCCGCCGTTGGGATGTCACAGATGCCGCCTGCCATGACGGGCGAATGCCGCGCCAGGGATTGCTGGACAAAACCAACACCGGCTCTGGCGTCCGGGCCGATAGCGCGTACCGTTCGAAGCAGAACGAAGCGTTCCCGGCACGCCACGGTTTTGTCAGCCATGTCCACCATCGCAAACCCAGGGGCAGGCTCATGCCGAGGCATATCCGCCGTGGGAACAAGACAAAGTCAAAACACCGTGCGCCGGTCGAGCACGTCTTTGCCGTCCGGAAGCACATGATGGGCCAGAAGTACGTGGTGGGTATGGCAGTCCGCACCATCGGTCTGGCCTGCGCAAAAACCGGGATCTGCATGACAAACATCGCCTGCAACATCCGCCGCCTGGTCCAACTCGGAGGCAGCGTCACCGCCTGATCACGGGACGTGTCCGTTCAATAGCAACCAGGAACGCTCTGAAAGCGGGTCACGTCGCTGCATCCGAAACACAAAACCAGTTCAGATGACCACGCCGCGCCAAAATCACAGAAAATCGGACGAACAAGCGGGATTGATAGAGGCCCTCAGGTGAAATGTCTACAGGCATATTGCCGGCCCGTCTGCGGGCAACACGCGCGATCCGCCGCTCCCGGCACGCCGGTCTCAAGCGCGACGGGCTCGGCTGGATCAAAGATGCGGTCCCGATCCGCGAACGTCCGGCCACCGGGAGGGGCTGCCGGCTCTCGCAACAGTTACATCGCAACGCCGGTCGAGCGTCAGTCCCGTTACGTGCTCCTCGCCAAGGTCCCCGACAAGAAAACCGACGGCGTCGTAACCGCGCTCGTCAGACAGGTTCAGCACCTGCCGCGCGAACTGCGCGGGTCGCTCACCCGGGACCGGGGCAAGGAACTTGCCGACCACAAGCGTCTCACGCTTGCGACCGACCTCGAGGTTTGCTTCTGCGATCCCCACAGCCCCCGGCAGCGCGGCACCAACGAGAACACCAACCGGCTGCTGCGACAGTACTTCCCCAAAGGCACTGACCTGTGCTGTGGCGCGGGAACTCAATGAGCGGCAGAGAAAGACGTTGAACGACCACTCACCTGATGAGAAGTTCGCCGAGTGTGTGGCGGCGATCAGTTGAATCGGCAACCCAATGCGGGCGATTGACGTCGCGAAATCAGGCGTGCAGCCGGCCATCGTCCGCAGCGGGCGTTTGGTTGTGGCCAAATCCGGGCGCAATCTCATCAGCAAATCGCCGCAGCGTCGGGCGCGATCCGCCGATGATGTTGACTATCACATACTCCGCGCCGGCCGCCTGAAGTGCCTGGAGCATTTCATGCACCTCACCGGTCGTTCCAATCAGCGCGTTCGCGGCGCTGGGAGCTCCCGAGGTGGCGTAGGACAGAATGTGCGAGCCGCTTGATTGATCGGGCGCGCGCGCGACTTCGACCATGCGCTGGCGAACGGCATTGAGGCGGCCGATGGCAGCAGATTTTTCCGCTTCATCATCGGCGATATAAAGGTCGCGCGCGACAGCGACATTCAGGGGATGGAACGCGCGTCCCTGTTCCTTGCATGCTGCTTTGAACGTTTCGATCCGCTTGCCCGTCAGCTCGGCCTCGGCGAACTGATCGAGCAGCAGATTGAAGCTGCGGGCGGCAACCTTGCGGATCGATGTCTCACTGCCGGCCGCCATCCAGATCGCAGGATAAGGCTTCTGCGCCGGGGCAGGTTCGACAATGATGTCTTCAAAGCTCCAGAACTTGCCTCGAACCGAAAAGCGCTCCGCCGTTATCCACGACCTCAGAATGATATCAAGCGCTTCTTCGAACCGGTCTTCTGCTTGTGCTGCCGGAATGGCAAAGCCTTTGAACTCGCTATGCCGGTAGCCCTTGCCGATACCGAAATCGAGCCTTCCGCCGGATAGGGCATCAAGTGTTGCGGCTTGCTCTGCCAACAGTACCGGATTGTGCCAGGGCAAAACCATGACCGCCGTGCCGAGACGGAGCTTGCTGGTCCGCGCAGCAAGAAAGGTGAGCAGGTTCAACGTGGCAGAGACCTGCGACCAGCCGGTGAAGTGGTGTTCCACGAGGAACGTGCTGAAATAGCCGAGCCGCTCTGCCTCGACATTGAAGTCTATGTAGTCATGAAACCCTTGGGCGGTTCCATCTCCAAGATTACTGTCGCCGGTCTGCGCACTGCCGAATAAGCCAAATCTCATCGTTGTCTCCCGATCATTGCCGAGCGTTGGTGGATGCTTGTTACTCGAATGGATCAAGCTGGGATTTAAGCTTCCCGGGCAGGCGTGAGCGCACCAATCGGTACGACGCCGCCAACCGGTAGCGCAATTCATCCTCGGCAGTGCCCCAGTGCAGGTTTACCCAAGAACGATGAAAATAGGCCGCCTTCCTGCCAACGCCAGCGCCGATCAGCATCTGGGCCGTCTCAATGCTGTCGGTCTTAACGGAAACGCTTGGAGTTTGCGCATCGATGCACGCGAACATCTTGCCACCAACCTTCCAGGCACCATACCCACCGCCCCACGGGTCGGAGATTTCCGCTCCGGGGAACGATTGGCAGATCGCATTGACGCGTTCTCGGCTCATTGCTCCCTCCCATGGTTGATTGGCGCCGAGGTGTTGCCTGTCATGGTGCTCGATCCAATCTGCCCGGCCGCATCAATTGCACGATAGCGCAAAGTTTGATGAGCCGCTGGCATGGTCAGCAAAGGCAAGTGCCTCTTGTACGGCCCAAACCGCACGTGCATTTCCCGCTCCCGAGACACATGTGGTTGTCGCGGACACAGGTTGCAGACCCATGAACCTATCGGAGCAGTTCATTGAGCACAACGGTATGCGGACCGCATATCTGGAGGCAGGCAGCGGTCCGACCGTTCTGCTGCTTCATCCCACATTCCCTAGGTAACGTGACATTTTCGCGCCTCCGACAGCCAGTAATATGTTATATTTCAGCATGTTGTACGGGCTGTAGGGTGCGGATCACGGATCACCCGCAGGGTGCAGGCGAAACGGGTGATATCAGGCTCGGTTTCGACAGTCGGGGGCGGTTGGCGGGTGCGGCTGGAATCCCATGGCTCGAAGATCGGTTCCGACGGTGGCCCGTTGCCGTTACGGGAGTTGGACGAGACCCCGGGATTGCACGATATTGCCGGCGGTCCTCTCGGAGATACGCGAACCGTCCACAACCGTCTGCATTCCGTGGTCGGGCTTTTGCGGCGGTCGGTCTTCGGGCGATCGGACGGATATGATGATGTGAATGACGCGGACCGTCCGGCGCTCGATCCGGTGTCGCGGCCGCTGTTCTTCTACATCAAATGCGCCCATATCGGCGTCATTCCGGGGCTCGATGAGTTCATCGGCGAGTATGTCTCCGAGGATTCCTTTGGTGATGGCGGCTATCTGTCCGAGCGCGGCCTCATTCCTCTTTCAGGCGACAAGCGCGAGAGCACACGCAAGGCGGCAACCGGCTGCCAGGCGATGAGCCAACCGTCTTGAGCTGCTTTGTGAGAGTCATGGCGTTATTGCGTTGGCAGCCATTGCATTGATTTGCGTAGCGGCCGTTATTCACGGACTTAAACACCTTAACCCTCGGCGGGCCGTACATTGGCTGGATATGCGTTCCTAGCAATCATCGCGATGTCGCTGCTGGCCTTCCATGTCGGCCGGTCGGCAGGGCGCAAATATGCTGGCGGCCCGGTCAAGCCGCATTCCCTGCCAGCCCATCACGGGCTGTTTGTCGCGGTCTGGGTCGGCATCCCCTCCTTCATTCTGGTGCTGTTGTGGCTGTTCTTGCAGGGCGCGGTGATCGACCGGCTGCTGGTGTCCTCGCTGCCCGCGGCGCTGATTGACGGCACCGATGCATCGCGCATCACGCTGATCGTGTCTGAGATCAAGAACGTAGCTGCCGGACGCGTATTTTCCGAACCGAGCACGGAAGTGCTGCAAGCGGCCGAGCGCTATCAGAACTGGTCGGCGATCGCGCGCTTTGCGATGCTGGTCATGGTGATGGGACTGATGATCGTCACCCTTGCAGTGACCCGCGCCAGACTCACGGCCGTCTTTCGCGCGCGCAATCGCTTCGAGAGGGTGATCACCTGGCTGATGGTGTTCTGCTCGGTGGTCGCGGTACTCACCACATTGGGCATCATTGCCTCGCTGGTATTCGAGGCTTGGCGGTTCTTCGAAATGGTGCCGATCACCGAGTTCCTGTTCGGCCTCAACTGGGAGCCGCAGATTGCGTTAAGGCCCGATCAGGTGGCGGGGCAGGGCGCATTCGGCGCCTTTCCGGTGTTTGCCGGCACGGTACTGATCGCGTTCATTGCGATGGTTTGCGCCACGCCGATTGGCATCTTCACCGCAATCTATCTGGTAGAATATTCCAATGACCGGTTTCGCAACATCGTCAAGCCGGTGCTGGAGATCCTGGCCGGCATCCCGACGGTGGTTTACGGCTTCTTTGCTGTGCTGACGGTGGCGCCGGCGGTGCGTGAATTCGGCCTGACCATGGGCCTTGCCACATCGCCCAACAGTGCCTTCGCCGCTGGTGCGGTGATGGGCATCATGATCATTCCATTCATCTCATCACTTTCCGACGATGCGTTGAATGCGGTGCCTCAGGCGATGCGCGATGGCTCCCTGGCACTGGGCGCGACCAGGGGCGAGACCATGGTCAAGGTGATGCTGCCGTCCGCACTTCCGGGTATTGTCGGCGGCATTTTGTTGGCGGTGAGCCGCGCTATTGGCGAGACCATGATCGTGGTGATGGCCGCCGGACTGATTGCCACACTGACCATCAATCCGCTGGACGGCGTGACCACGGTGACGGTGCAGATCGTGACGCTACTGATCGGCGATACCGAATTCGACAGCCCCAAGACGCTGGCTGCTTTTGCGCTTGGTCTGGTGCTGTTCCTGGTAACGCTGATCTTGAACGTGATCGCGCTTCGCACGGTGCACAAATACCGTGAACAGTATGAGTAGGGGGTAAGCAGTGATGACTGAGATCATGCCGACATCCCGGATCGACTGGTCAACGCCGGGGGCGGCCACGCGCCGCAAACGCCGCCATTTGGCCGACAAGCGCTTGCAGTTTTACGGACTTGCCGCGATCTCGACCGCGATCGGTCTGCTTGCAGTTCTGATGACCTCGCTGGTCATCACCGGCTACTCGGCCTTCGTGCAAACCGAAGTGAATCTCAATTTCTTGATTTCCGCCGAGCATGTCAATGCCGATGAACCCACACGCGGCAATTACCGGGCGATCATTTCAGAGGCGTTTCAGGTTGAGTTTCCCGACGTTCAATCGAAACGCGAGCTGCGCGCGCTGACAAAGATCGCGACCAATAATGCCCAGTTCATGCTGCGTGATGCGGTGCTCGCTGATCCAGGTGTCATTGGCGGCACGCTCACCTTGTCGGTGCCGGTGTCCGATCCGTTCGATCAGCTCAATAAGGGCACTATCGATGCCAATTTGCCGGAAGACCAGCGGCGCATCTCCGATCAGGAAATCGTCTGGTTCCAAACCCTTGCCGAACGAGGCCGGATATCAAAGCCGTTCAATTGGGGGCTGTTGTTCAATGCCGACAGCCGGTTTCCAGAACTTGCCGGGCTGTCGGGCGCGATTGTCGGCTCGTTCTATGCGCTCCTGGTGTGTTTTCTGATCAGCTTCCCGGTCGGCATTGCGGCGGCGGTCTATTTTGAGGAATTCGCGCCTAAAAGCCGCGCCAGCGATATTCTTGAGGTCAATATCAACAATCTGGCGGCGGTGCCCTCGATTGTGTTCGGCCTGTTGGGCCTTGCGGTGTTTCTCAATTTCTTCGGCCTGCCGCGCTCCGCGCCCCTGGTAGGCGGCATGGTGCTGTCGCTGATGACGCTGCCGACGATCATCATCGTCACCAGGGCGTCACTGAAGGCGGTGCCGCTGTCGATCCGAGAGGCGGCGCTTGGCATGGGCGCTTCCAGACACCAGATGATCCTGCATCATGTGCTGCCGCTGGCGCTTCCGGGAATTCTGACCGGCACCATCATCGGGCTTGCGCAGGCGCTCGGAGAATCAGCGCCGCTGTTGCTGATAGGTATGAATGCATTCGTAACCAGTCCTCCGGGGGGGCTACTCGACGCTTCAACGGCGCTGCCGACACAGATCTTCATCTGGGCCGACAGCCCCGAGCGTGGCTTCGTCTCACGCACCTCGGCTGGTATCCTCGTCCTGCTCGGATTTTTGGTGCTGATGAATTTGATTGCGATCATTTTGCGCCGCCGGTTTGAGCGAAAATGGTGATGCGTTGGGAGTCGCTAATATGAAGGACAATTCGGCTGCCGGCAGCGCCGCCGTACCGCTCGTCCAGGCCGGGTCACACGATCAGGCCCCGGATCAGGCGAGAGATCAGCCCGGTAGACACACAGCGATGATCAAGGTCAGGGACGCGTGTGTTTTCTACGGTGAAAAACAGGCGCTGTTCGATATCGCGATCGATATCGACGCCTGCGCGGTGACATCGTTTATCGGTCCGTCGGGATGCGGTAAATCGACCATATTGCGTTGCTTCAACCGCATGAACGATACGATTGAAGGCACGCGCGTGAGCGGCAGTTTCCTGCTTGGCGGCCGCGATATATACGACCCCTCGCTCGATGTGGTCGAGTTGCGTGCCCGAGTGGGCATGGTGTTTCAAAAACCCAATCCATTTCCCAAATCGATCTTCGAGAATGTTGCCTATGGGCCGCGTATCCACGGGCTGGCCAGGAACAAGGCAGAGCTTGAGTTGATCGTGATCAACAGCCTTTCCAGGGCCGGCCTTTTGAACGAGGTCAAGGACCGGCTGAACGAGCCCGGAACCGGGCTTTCCGGGGGGCAGCAACAGCGCTTGTGCATAGCGCGCGCCATCGCCGTCAGCCCGGAAGTGATCCTCATGGATGAGCCCTGCTCGGCACTCGATCCGATCGCAACCGCACGCATCGAAGAGTTGATCGACGAGTTGAGGACAAACTTCACGATCATCATCATCACCCACTCAATGCAGCAGGCCGCCAGGGTCTCCCAGCGCACCGCGTTCTTCCATCTGGGCGTGTTGGTCGAGGAAGGGGAGACCAAGCATATCTTCACCAACCCGGATGACGAACGCACCCAGGATTACATCACCGGCCGGTTTGGCTAGGAGACGGAAAATGGACAAGCAGCATATCGTCACGGCATTCGACGAAGATCTCAACCGCATCGAAGCCCTTGTTATCGAGATGGGTGGATTGGTCGAAAAACAGATTGCCGATGCCGCCACTGCCTTGAACCGACGCGACGTTACACTGGCTGAAGCGGTCATCGCCAACGACAATCGTATCGATGTACTGGAGGCCGAGATTGATTTGGCAGTGGTCGGCATTCTGGCGCAGCGCCAGCCCATGGCCCAGGATTTGCGCGCTGTCGTTGTGGCACCGAAAATTGCGCTGAACATGGAGCGTATCGGCGATTACGCGAAGAATATTGCCAAGCGCAGCAGCGTTCTGGCCAAAGCACAGCCGATCGGTTCGTCCGCTGCGACCATCAAACGCATGGGTGCCATGGTGCAAAGCATGGTCAAGGATGTGCTGGATGCCTATGTGAACCGCAATGTCGATATGGCAGAAGATGTGCGATTGCGTGATGCCGAAGTCGACCAGTTGCACAACACGCTGTTCCGCGAATTGCTCACCTACATGATGGAAGACCCGCGCGCCATTACGCTCTGCATGCACCTTCTGTTCATTGCCAAGAATGTTGAACGGATGGGAGACCACACGACGAGTGTGGCCGAACAGGTGCACTATATGATCAGCGGCGAGATCTTCGATGAAGAGCGCCCGAAGAGCGATACCACCAGCACCACCTATATCGGACCCGATGCCGCCGAATAGTCAATCAGCCGCGGATACAGGATAACCAATGTCCATTGTCCCCGAACCTCTCGTCCTGATTGTCGAAGACGAGCCAATGTTGATTTTCACTGAGAGTTGACCCGGGAGGGTGATAAATTTCCACTGAGAAGCGACCCATGTTCTGACCTCTTCCCTGGCTTTGGAGTCAGGGGATTATGGAGTTTGTGCGGGTCTTTTTGGTGATCCAGCCTTTGAGTTGGAACCTGACCACGGTCCAATCGGCGGTTTGGCCGATCAGGGTTGCAGCGTATGGGATTGTTGGCCTCCTCGGCAATACGGTTTTGTCTTAGCCCCCTAGAACTGTGACGGTTTTTGGTCAGGAGTTGGGGAAGTTGTCTTGGCTCGGAAACGGCATTCCGATGAGGATATCCTGAAGCTTTTGCGTGAGATCGAACTTCATCCGGCGGGTGGGGTTGATGTTGCGACAGCGTGTCATTCTGCTGGCATCGGTGATGCGACGTACGACAACCGGCGCAAGACGTTTGGTGGCATGGGGCGGTCTCAATTGTCCAAGTTGAAAGCGCTTGAGAAAGAGAACCGGCGCCTCAGGAAGATCGTCGTCGATCTCGAACTCGACAAGCTGATCCTCAAGGAGAGCCTGGATTTTTTAAAGCCGAACGCCTGACGACGAACGACCTTCGTCAGGCGGTTGTGCATGTGCGCCGGAAGCTCGGAACGTCGAAGCGGCGCACATGTCGTGAGGTCGGCGTCGCACGCTCAACGCAACAGTACAAATCCAAACCTCAACACGATGATGACCTGCCGCCGGCATTGATCCGGCCAGCCGAGCAGTACGGGCGATACGGATACCGCAAAATCGGCGAGACGTTGCGGGTTGAAGGTTGGCCAGCAAATCACAAGAAGGTGAGAGCCTCTCTATCAATCTTGCTTGTTCGTCCGATTTTCTGTGATTTCGGCGCGGCGTGGTCATCTGAACCGGTCTTGTGTTTCGGATGCAGCGACGTGCCCCGCTTTCAGAGCGTTCCTGGTTGCTATTGAACGGACACGTCCTGTGATCAGATCAGGGGGTGACGCTGCCTCCGAGTTGGACCAGGCGGCGGATGTTGCAGGCGATGTCTGTCATGCCGATCCCGGTTTTTGCGCGGGCCGGACCGATGGTGCGGACTGCCATACCCATCACGTGCTTCCGGCCCATCATGTGCTTCCGGACGGCAAAGACGTGCTCGACCGGCGCGCGGTGTTTTGACTTTGTCCTGTTCCCACGGCGGATATGCTTCGGCATGAGCCTGCCCCCGGGTTTGCGATGGTGGACATGGCTGACAAAACCGTGGCGTGCCGGGAACGCTTCGTTCTGCTTCGAACGGTACGCGCTATCGGCCCGGACGCCAGAGCCGGTGCTGGTTTTGTCCGGCAATCCTTGGCGCGGCATTCGCCCGTCATGGCGGGCGGCATCTGTGACATCCCAACGGCGGATGAAGCGGAACGCTTTGTCGATGCCTGCGTGGTTCCTGTCCCCGAAAGACGGAATTGCGATGTCGGGCGGCGCGGGACCACCATCCACGGGCGTCTTCGCCTTGCCGAACCGGACGGTCCAGCGCGCATCAATGTCTTTCCGGCGTGCTTTGGCGGGATCCGAGGGCCAGATCCCGGCGGCGGTCCTGCCTGCCTCGATGTCTTTCTTTTCCTCGTCCGTATTGCGTTGCCTGGGGGCGGCGACCGGCGTGCTGTCCACCAACGGCCCTGACATGGCGATATAGCCTGCGTCCCGCAGGGCGGTCTCGAACCGGGCGAACAAAGCGTCGATCGCCCTGGCCCGGGTCAGGCGCTCGGGAAACGCCCGGATCGTCTTCGCGTCGGGCACCTTGTCTTGCAGGCCCGTCCCCGGGAAACGCATGAACGACAGCCGGTCGCTGATCAGGAACTCCGCACGGTCGTCCGAGAGAGTGTTCTGCGCCTGAATGATCGGGATCCTGAACATAAGCACAGGGTCATGAGGCGGGCGTGCGCCCTTCCTGCCATCCGCCTACGCCGGTGCCGTGTCCGGATCGGCACGGAAAATCTCGACGTCCACCGCCGCAACGCAGGCTTCGAACTGATCGCCCAAATCGCTCAAACGCTTGAGCCGTTCATCAACGTCGAAAAATCCGGCCTGCTGAACCATCCATCCCCCCTCACTTCATAGCGCGAGTGAATCATGATCAGCCAAGGTTACGAGGTAAATCGAGGCCCTCAGGTTGGTGACGACGAAGCCGATCTTCAGGAACAAGTCACCCGGATGCCGTTCAACCCTGGCGACGACCCGCCATGATTTGTCCCATGACGGTTTGTCCCGTGACGCGGCCTGATACGCGAAGTCGCCGCAGATGCGCCGCACATGGGTCGGCGGGCGATCCGCGGGGCGCTTGAGCACAGGCGCGGCACGGCCGGGCAGCATATCGAGGAAGGCAGGAACGCGATTGTGCGGACCCGGCTGTCATGCCGGAGGTTCCGGAACATGCCGTGCGGCTCCAGCTTCATGCGCTCGCCTGCAATTCCGGTAACTTCATACGGACGCCGGGTCTGCCGGAGGCGGTCAGGCGATGGTCGCCGACCGGCCTGAAGGAGAAGCCGATCAGGATCGTCGCCGGGATCGTCACACACGGTCGGTACGTCACGTTCCAGTCCAGTTGGCCCGGTTGGCCGAGGGCACGGTGCCAAGGGGCCTGTTCGCCGAGATCCTGCGGCTGATCGCCGAACTTCGGCCGCAGCCGGCGCCGGCGTGACGCGTCCGGTTGTCATGCAGTCCGGCAAGAACTACAGGCGAGGTGTGTCCTGATGACGACGAAATCGGCACTCCCGGCGCGATATACGCCGGCGTCACCGTTCTTGATGTCCATCGATCCCCACGACGATGGCCGTCATCCCGTGAATGTCGGTCTACATGATTGCCGGCTATGCGATTGTGGTGGTGCTGACGCTCTACGCGCCGCGCATGATCGTACCACTGGCGTACGATTCCGACGGCGTGACAACATCAACGGTCACGGCCCCTCTGGTTGCTGCACTCGGTCTTGGACTTGCCGCGAGCGTTCCAGGGCGTGACGCTCTGATCGACGGATTCGTCCTGATCGCACTTGACAGCCTGTTCCCGATGATCACCGTCATGGGATATGCGCAGATAGGAAACTGGATGGCGTGCCGGAACAGCACAGAACAGCCAGAAAAAGTTGCAGGTAAAGGAGAGGCGTAACCATGAAATTCAAGCTGATCGTGGTTTTGGCCGAGGACGCGTTGACGGACAGGGCGATCGAAACCGCACGGTGCAACCGGGTGCACCGTGATCACCAGTGCGCGTGGCAAAGGCCTGCACCCGGCACACACTTTCATGGGGCTGAATATCGCGGGCAACGCAACATGATCCTGTTTCTGGTGGAAGAGCACCGCGCCAGACAGATCCTGGAGGCGATTGGCGTGGTGTGCGGGTTTGACGTCAAACCGGGATCCGGGGTGGCATTTCAGATCGATATCGAAGATACGATCGGTCTTCGCGGGCAAATTGACAACATTGAGGAAGAAATCAGCAAGGAGGAACTTTGATGGAGACCAAAATCGTCAAGGTTGCCGACGTTATGCAATTTTCGCTGCATATGGTCGATGGAGTGGCAAGTGTGGCCAGCGCGATTGCGGGAATGGGCCGGCTGCAGGTGAGTTCGCTGGTTATTGAGCGCCGTCATGAAGGCGATGAGTATGGTGGGGTGACGGTGCACGATATTGCGGCCCGGTTGTCAGTGCCAATCAATCGGCTGAACGCACCAGCGTTTATGAGATCATGACCAAGCTGGCATTGACCATCAGCGCGGAGATGCATGTGAAATATGCCATCAGGCTGTTGGCGCTTCGCCGTTCACTGGTATTGCGGGAGGAACAAGTGGTCGGGCTGGTCACGTTGCGCGATCTGGTCCTCGGATACGAGGAAAGCGAAGGCCCTGGCTCCTAGGAGCATTTTTGACGATGCTTGTCAGCGGTGGATCAATGGGACAAGACGAGCCGGTTAGGCGGTCATGTCCGTGGTCGAAGAGATAGCCGAGTGGGGTTTCGGAGGCAGAGTTGATGAGCTTCTCCCCCCATCATCCAGGTGCTGATATTGCTGGGTGTATCAAATGGCGCACCGGTGGTGGCCAAGAAGATCTTGGGGACCACGATACGCATGGCCCGTCGATTTTGGCGCCAAACCGCAAGATGGGCATGCGGTGTTCGGTAGGTCGAAAACCTATCGAGGGCTGATTGTTGCGGTGGCCGCTACGAGCCTGGCAGCCTCGGCAATCGGCATTGACTGGCGCTACGGAGCGCTGCTGGGCGATCTTGCTTCCAGTTTCGTCAAGCGAAGACTGGGCCATGCACCAAGCAGCAGGGCGCCCGGGCTTGATCGCATCCCGGAATCACTGTTGCCCGCCTTGGCTCTGAGCACTGTTCTCGATCTTTCAGCGGGTGAGGTGGTGGCAATTGTGGCCGGGTTCTGGCTCGGAGCCGTGGTTTTGTCGCGGGTGGCGTTCCAAATCGGATTGAGAGACCGTCCTTATTGAAGTGTCCGCGGACAAGGAAAATCTCGGATCTGGCTTTGCCGGGGGAGGGGCGCCGGTCAGGCTGGGGTGGATAACCGCCTGCCTGCATTTGCGCTTGCCCGTTTCCAATCGCGCGTCGTGCCGCTGGCTTGCCACTGTCCGTTCCGGAAACAGCGCTGGTGCCGCGGTGGAGGGTCTTTTCCAATTTGAATGGAGAGATCGCAAAACACACGAGCGCTGCGTAAGCGGCGCATGAGATGAGCATCCAGTACAGCAGTGCTGCCAGGATGCCGGCGAGCAAATGCGGCCGGTTGGCGCGGTAGAGGCCGAGCACGCCGATTTCCATGGCAATGCCGTAGCCGACCAGCAGATTCATCGCACTGATCAGCAATAATGCTTTGTGAACAGGCGCATTGGCCAGCGTGAATGCGGTGCCCTAGGCGAGTTCCAACAATATGTAACCGACAAAAAACGGATGGATCAGCGCCGATACGATAATGCCAATGAGCAGCATCTGCAGCGAAATGAACTTTCCGACGCCCAACTGGCGTGCCAACAGCGCAGGTTGGCGCATGTGCACCAGATATGTCTGCATCCAGCCGCGCAGCCAGCGTGTGCGCTGCCGCGTCCAATTGCCGAGTGTGTCAAGTGATTCTTCAAGGGTTTCGCTGTCGATCCAGCCGGCGCGAAAACCATGACGTGCCAGCCGCACGCCGATATCGGCATCCTCAGTCACTGATCTGGCGCAGCACATCGGCACGGAAATGGTTTGATGTGCCGCCAAGCATCAGCGGCTGACCGAGGCGATCAAGCCCGGGAATAATGACATTGAACAGGCCGGCATATTCGATCGCAAATTGCCGGCTGAGCCAGCGGCCGCGCCCATTGCGAATGCTGAGCCGGGCCTGGACACAGGCGAGATCGGTTCCACCCGACGCAAAGGCAGCACAAGTGCACGGCGCAGCTGATTGGGTTCGGGACTATCTTCTGCATCATAGATAGTGACGTACTCACCTTGCGAGAAAGTGAGGGCATAATTGGGGGCCTTGGGCTTGGTGCGCGGCAATGCGGCAGGAACAACAACCATGTCGACACAGCCCGGAAAATCCAGCGCGGCAGCTGCCTCACATGTTTTGCGATCGTCGGCTTCGAGGATCAGCTTGATGTCCAGTTTGGCGCGCGGGTAGTCGAGCTTCAGAACATTTGAAACGATCTCGCCGACCATGTGCGCTTCGCGGTGGAGCGACACCAGCACGGTGTAGACCTGCAAATCGCGATCGAGGGTCTTGTGTGGCGGGGGGTCTGGTGCGGCCTACACCAACTTCGCAGGCAAACGTGATCAGCCGTTGCAGTGCGACGCCGAAAAACAATACTGACGTCAGTGCGAATGCAATCGAGAACAGCACGAGGCTCGGCAATGCCGAAGCTGCGGTGAGCGAACACAAAACAACAACCAGCGCGAAAATCTGCTGGCCACGTGAAAGCTTGCGTTCGGTTGACATTTCGGGCGAGCTGTCCGCGAGCCACCTGATCGCGTGCCCGAGCAGAAGTTCTCCGTGGTGCCGCTCAATCCAATGACGGATCGCAGATGGCGTGGTCACCGCATCGAATGGTTCGGTGCGGCCATGGCTGCCGCCAAGATGGCACATGGTGGTGAGGGTGGCATTGGTAGACGCTGCGGCGATGATGTGCCTGCCGTCCCGGTCTTTCAGTCTGATTCAGCCTTCGGCAAGGCAGCTTGCGATTTCCGAGGGTTTGATACTGGGTCTGAAGTCGCGGGTGGCACCGCTCAGAAACGGCAGTTATGGTAGGTGGCAAGAGCTCCATAAAGTGCGTCTTGCTGGCCAGGCTGGTTTTCGCCAACAATTGAAGCATCGACACGCCCTGGTGACGGGCGGTGCGGATCAACTCACCCATTCTGTCAAGTAGGACGATGGACAGATTCATCAGGAGGCGTTCGAAGGAATCGTGCGATGCCGCTTCCCGGCACGGTGCGAATTGCGCCACGGCGCGCGCGCGACCTGCCGAGGGCCGTGGAGCGGGGTTTGATTACGCCGAATTCATTCATTCGCCAGACGCCGTTCCCCAGTGATTGACTGGCGTGTCAACGCCGCGCATATAGATGTAGTCTTGCGCAAAGGCTTGCATTTGGCCAGTGGAATGGTTGTACGCCATCGCATCTGGCAGATGCGGTCTGATTCGATCGGCGGAAGTGGTGACATGATACGGCAAGGAGCGCGCGGCAGACAGCCTTTAACCGTCAGCGTTCAGGCCGGCATGGCAAAGCTGCGGATTGTCGCTGTACTTAACCTGACTTTTTGGTTTGGTTTCGGCGTTTCCAGCATTGCCCAACCGCTGGAAACCTTGCCGAAGACCTGGGGCGGGCGCCATCTGGAAGCTGCCCTGCCGGAGGAAGTCAGATTCCTGACCGACAGTGACTTCCCGCCGTTCAACTACATCGATGAAAATGGTGATCTCACCGGTTTCAACATTGATATGGCGCGCGCAATCTGCAGCGCGCTCAACATTGTCTGCACGATAAAGGCAAAGCCGTGGGATGCGCTCATCCCATCACTGGCGGACGCGGAGGTCGATGCGATCATCGCTTCTCACGCGATCACGGTGGCAAATCGCCAGCAGGTCACGTTCACCGATCCCTACTACTACACGCCAGCGCGTTTTGTAGTGCGATCGGATGTCGAACTCGACCTGGTGACGCCGGAGGGGATGGCAGAAAAACGTGTGGGTGTTCTGAAGGGGACAGCGCATGAAGCGTATCTGCGTGACTTCTTTGCCAACGCCGTGATTGTGACCTTTGAATCCGATTCCGACGCACGAATCGCGCTGCGTTTTGGCAAGATCGATGCGCTTTTTGGCGATGGGCTGGGGCTGATGTATTGGCTGAACGGCGCATCCTCACGGCGTTGCTGCCAGTTCCGCGGTGGTGTTTTCACCGAAACCCACTATTTCGGCGAAGGTGTCGGTATTGCCGTTGCCAAGGAGCGCAGCAAGCTGGCGGCCATACTCAGTGAGGGCATTACGCTGGCGAGAAAGAGTGGCGATTATGAAGAATTGCTGCTGCGCTATTTCCCGATGAGCCTGTATTAGGCGGCCATACGCCGCTGCTGGGTTCGTGCTCTAGAGCATTTTCACATTGAGCGTTGATATCCTGCTGCGTGGAAGACGTTTTCGCATTCGGCCGGGAGGAAGCAGTCGATAGTGCAGCCGATGCGTTCAACGAGGGCGTCGACGGTTCGGGCCGGATCTTGCCCGAGCAGCGCCTTGAGCCTGGCAAAGGCCATCTCGATGGGATTCATGTCGGGGCTGTAGGGCGGCAGATAGAAGATCCGGGCGCGTGGGGAGACGATGATCATGACGGATGCCGGTGACCTTATGGGCAGGTAGATGGGCAGGCAGGTTGTCGAGCACCACGACATCACCGCGTGTCGAGGTCGGTGCCGGCACCTCCTCAATATAGACACGAAAAGCCTGGTCATCCATCGGACCATCGAGGACCCGGGGGCCGTGAGGCCTGAGAGGCGAAGACCGGCAATGAAAGTCATCGTCTTCCAGTGGCCGAAGGATACGCTGTCCCGGTAGCGCTTGCCGACCGGCGCCCAACCGTAGAGGCGGGCCATCCTGGTGTTGACGCCGGTCTCGTCGAGCAAGATCGGACGCTCGGGATCAATGAAGGGCTGGGCGACCTTCCCTACATCCGCCGGCGGGCTGCCACGTCCGGCCGGTCCTGCCCGGCGGCCCTCAGGGCTTTTTTTGAACGACGGACCGCGCCGGCGGACCGCATTCCACACCGCGCCGGTGGAGATGAACACGCCATGATCGGCCTCGAGCCGGGTTTGCACGCTCGCCGGTGTTATGCCGGGGTGAGATCTCATATGTCCGGCCAGCGCCATTTCCTGAGCCGCCGTTGGCTTGCACGGCGCATGGCCCCGGTTCGGGTTGGGACACCGCTGCCGCCTGCCTCACCGCCATCTACCGCCGAAAGAACCCGATCCCGCAAGTCCTGCGAACAGCGCTGTCCGGATCTCCAACCCATGATGCGCCTCCATCTTGCCGCATCCCGTGAATCACATCAGTGCGCGATTGGGAATCCCCAAACGATTCCGCTCATCGCGAAGATGCTCTAGAATGTCACTACCGAGCGGATCGACTTGCCGGCATGCATCAGATCGAACGCATCGTTGATATTTTCGAGCGGCATCACATGGGTGATCAGATCGTCAATGTTGATCTTGCCGTCCATGTACCAATCGACAATACGCGGCACGTCGGTGCGCCCCTTGGCGCCGCCAAAGGCGGTCCCGCGCCAGACCCGGCCGGTGACAAGCTGGAAAGGACGGGTTGAAATTTCCGCGCCGGACGGCGCGACGCCGATGATGACACTTTCGCCCCAGCCCTTGTGGCAGCATTCCAATGCGGCGCGCATGACCTCGACATTGCCGATGCATTCGAAGGAATAATCGGCGCCGCCCTTGGTCAACTCGACCAGGTGGCCGACAAGATCGCCGTCTATCATCTTGGGATTGACGAAGTGGGTCATGCCGAACTTGCGCGCAATGGCTTCACGCTCGGGATTGAGATCGACACCGACAATCATGTCGGCCCCCACGAGCTTGGCGCCTTGAATGACATTAAGGCCGATACCGCCAAGGCCGAAAACCACGACATTGGCACCGGGCTCGACTTTGGCGGTGTTGATCACCGCGCCAAGACCGGTGGTGACGCCGCAGCCGATGTAGCAGATCTTCTCGAATGGTGCGTCCTTGCGCACCTTGGCAACGGCGATTTCGGGCAGCACGGTGAAATTGGAGAAGGTGGACGTGCCCATATAGTGGAACAGCTTCTCACCGCCGGCGGAAAAGCGCGAGGTGCCGTCGGGCATCAAGCCCTGGCCCTGGGTGACGCGGATCGCCTGGCAGAGATTGGTCTTGCCGGAGGTGCAGTATTCGCATTGGCGGCATTCGGGCGTGTAGAGCGGGATGACGTGATCGCCTGGTGCCACGGATGTCACGCCATCGCCGACCTCAACCACTACACCAACGCCCTCATGGCCCAGAATCGCCGGGAACAGCCCTTCAGGATCGGCGCCTGACAAGGTGAATTCGTCGGTGTGACAAATCCCCGTCGCCTTGATCTCGACCAAGACCTCGCCCGCCTGCGGCCCATCGAGATTGACCGTCGTGATCTCCAGCGTCTGGCCTGCCTTCACTGCCACCGCAGCACGTGTTTCCATTGAATAAGCTCCCTGCTTACTGGCCTTGCGGCCGCTGCTGTCCGCACGAATTTGACCGCACCGGCGCGACAATCGCAAGACCGATGCGCGTAAAACTCCCGTGGCAATTGCATGCGCGGGAGACTATCTAGAAGGCATGAGCTCTGTTGTTGAAAATCTGGTTCCCATTGCCATCGGCGTGGTGGCCATCGTGCTTGTGCTTGGACTGGTCAACATGATGCGCGGCGGAGACCCCAACCTCTCGCAGCTTCTGATGCGCTGGAGGGTCAGTTTGCAGTTTCTCGCCATCATCGTGATCATGGCGGCGGTGTATTTTTCCGGGGGATGAGCAGGCCGCGATGCGCGCGGCGGCCAAATATTGAGGCTTTGTCATGGTCGTGTTGAACAAGATCTACACCCGCACCGGTGACGACGGCACGACGGCACTGGGATCAGGCGAGCGGGCGCCCAAGGATGTGCCCCGCGTGGAAGCCTATGGCACGGTCGATGAAGCCAATGCCGCCATCGGCGTGGTGCGCTACCACATCGGCTTGCCGGAATTCGCCGGCGGCCCCGATTTCGTCGACCTCGATGCGGTTCTGGCGCGCATCCAGAACGATTTGTTCGATCTTGGTGCCGATCTGTGCGTGCCCGACCGTGGCGAAAAGCCGGAATTCGAGCCGTTCAGGATTTCGGCCGACCAGGTGGCGCGGTTGGAGACCGAAATCGACCGGCTCAATGCCGACCTCGAACCGCTCAAATCCTTCGTACTACCGGGCGGCGCACCAGCGGCAGCTGCATTGCATATGGCGCGCACCATCGCGCGGCGCGCCGAACGGCGGATGGTGAGTCTGGCGGCGCTTGATGGCGAACCGGTTGGAGCAGAAGCAATACGTTATATCAACCGTCTGTCGGATTTGCTGTTCGTTGCCAGCCGTTACGTAAATGCTCGCAGTGGCGCCGGCGATGTACTGTGGGTGCCGGGCGACAATCGCTGAGGTTTTCGGGGCGCCAGCGGGTTATTCCCGGGCGGCCAGAAGGCCGCAAACGGCACCAGCCAGGCAAACAGAACCGTGCTATTGATTTCCACTCTCGCTCCCTTGCTCAGCGCGAAAGACAGGCCGCATGTTCGTTCCGCTCAGAGATGCAAACCCGCTCAATATCATCCCGTTCGAATTCGTCAATGTTTCGCTGATCGCCATCGCGGTGATCGTTTTTGTCATCTATCAGAGCGGGCTGGTGCTACCGGCAGAACAAGAGCAATTCGCCTTCGCGCTGATCCCGGCAGCCTATTTCGACATCATGGCGCTGCCCGATGAATTCATCGCGGTTCCCGATGATCTGACGCTGATCACTTATGTGTTCATGCATGGCGGGTGGCTGCATCTTTTGTCCAACATGCTGTTTTTGTGGGTGTTCGGCGACAATATTGAAGATGCGATGGGGCATTTGTCCTATCTTGCCTTCTTCCTGTTGTGCGGTGCCACGGCTGGCGCGCTGCATGCCCATATGGAGCCTGGCTCGCAGGTGCCGCTGGTCGGCGCATCGGGCGCAATCGCCGGCGTGGTTGCGGCCTATTTGCTGCTGCACCCGAGGGTCAATCTGTGGGTTCTGGTGTTGTGGCGGCTGCCGCTCTACATCCCGGCCTATTTCGCCATCGGCTTCTGGATCGCACTGCAGCTTGTCTCGGTGGCACTGTCCACACCGGACGACGAGGTTGCATGGTGGGCGCATATTGGCGGCCTGATTGCCGGTTTTGCGTTAACTCCTTTCATGAAACGGCGCGGCGTGCCGCTGTTCGACCGTGGCGTCGCACACTAGCGTCACCCGGTTTTGCCGGCGCTTGTTGTTGCACCGCACATTGATAGATTGACACTGGCGCGCCAGCCCGATTACCGTCCGCGCCATTGTCAGCACGATTAAGAAAAAGCTGAAGCTGTGCGCAAAATCCCCAGTGCCGGCCGCCAGTGCCAGCCAGACGCATCAAATGGTGCAACAGTGCCAGCCGAAGCAATTCCGGAGGTGGCACGCCAATGAAGGTGCTCGTTCCCGTCAAGCGGGTGGTCGATTACAACGTCAAGATCAGAGTTCGTGGCGACGGCAGCGGCGTGGAACTCACCAATGTCAAAATGTCGATGAACCCTTTCGACGAAATCGCGGTTGAAGAAGCAATCCAGCTCAAGGAAACCGGCATTGCCGAGGAAATCATTGTGGTTTCAATCGGGCCTCAGCAATCGCAGGAGACGGTGCGCCATGCCTTGGCGATGGGCGCCGATCGCGGGATTTTGGTGGTGTCGGAGCACTCACCCGAGCCGTTGGCGGTGGCCAAGATCCTCAAAGCGATCGCAAGTGAAGAATCGCCCGAACTGGTCATTCTCGGCAAACAGGCGATCGATGACGATTGCAGCCAGACCGGGCAGATGCTGGCGGCGCTACTGGACTGGCCACAAGGCACTTTCGCTTCGGAAATTGTACGCGATGGCGGCAATCTCACGGTGACGCGCGAGATCGATGGTGGACTGCAGACGGTGGTGCTCAAGCTGCCGGCGATCGTGACCACCGATCTGAGGCTCAATGAGCCGCGCTACGCCTCGCTGCCCAACATCATGAAGGCCAAGAAAAAGCCAATCGATCAGAAAACACCGGAAGATTTCGGTGTCGACATGACGCCGAGGCTGAAGGTGCTGAAGACCACCGAGCCGCCGGCACGACAGGGCGGTCGCAAGGTTGAATCGATTGAAGAGCTGGTCGACAAGCTCAAGAATGAAGCGGGAGTGATCTGATGGCGGTGCTGGTTGTTGCAGAACATGACAATGCCGAGCTCAAGGACGCCACCGCCAAGGTGGTGACCGCGGCTGGCGAGGTCGGATCGCCGGTGCATGTGCTGGTCGCCGGCAAGGGCTGCGATGGTGTAGCCGCTGAGGCTGCCAAGATAGCCGGTGTCGAGAAGGTGCTGGTGACTGAAGCCGATCACTACGAGCATCGCCTGGCCGAGCCACTGGCGGCGCTTGTGGTCAAGCTGATGGACAATTACGACGCGGTTCTGGCGCCGGCGACGACGACGGGCAAGAACGTCATGCCGCGGGTGGCGGCGCTTCTCGACGTACCGCAGATTTCCGAAATCATCACCGTTGTCGATGCCAAGATCTTCGAGCGGCCGGTCTATGCCGGCAATGCGATCCAGACGGTCGAAGCCGATATGGCAAAGAAAGTCATCACCGTGCGCACAACCACCTTTAGTGCCGCCGTTAAAGGCGGAAGTGCGGCAGTCGAGGAGATCGATCAGGCCGACGATCCGGGTGTCTCATCATTCGTCGAAGAACGCCTTTCCGATTCGGCGCGACCGGATCTGACATCTGCCAAAATCATCATTTCCGGCGGGCGCGGTATGCAGTCGGGCGACAATTTCGAGATGCTGGAAAAAATCGCCGACAAGCTCGGCGCCGCGGTTGGCGCCAGCCGCGCGGCGGTCGATGCGGGCTTTGTGCCCAATGAGCTGCAGGTTGGCCAGACCGGAAAGGTTGTGGCGCCGGATCTTTATATCGCGGTCGGGATTTCCGGTGCGATCCAGCATCTCGCCGGAATGAAGGACTCCAAGGTGATCGTCGCTATAAACAAGGACGAGGAAGCGCCGATCTTTGAAATCGCCGATTATGGTCTGGTGGCGAATCTGTTCGAGGCGGTGCCGGAGCTTGATGCAGAGCTCGCGAAGACCGCCTCGTGAGCACACGCATCGGTAATTTCTCGCGCAGACATGGCAATGAGCGTTATGCTGGCAGCGAAGTTGCCTTGGGCGATGGCCTGAATTGGATCGAAAATGCTGACATCTGGCGCGCCAGATGGATGTTTCCGGGATAGCTGGTCATGGAAATCAAAAATATCGGAGTTATTGGTGCCGGACAGATGGGCAACGGTATCGCCCATGTCTGCGCATTGGCGGGCTATGCGGTCAAACTCAACGATACCAGCCGCGAGCGCATTGAGGCGGCATTGGCAACGATCAACGGCAATCTTTCGCGCCAGGTATCGTCAAAAAAGATCACCGAGGCTGAACACGAGCGCACCCTCGGGTTGATCACCGCCGAGCCGGATTTTGAGGGCCTGGCAACGAGCGATCTGATCATCGAGTCGGTGGTCGAGGACGAGACTGTCAAACGTCAGATATATGCAGATCTGTGCCCGGTGCTCGGACCGGACACGATCCTTGGCACCAACACCTCCTCGATCTCGATTACCCGGCTGGCGGCGACCACCGACCGGCCAGAGCGCTTCATGGGCATTCATTTCATGAACCCGGTGCCGGTGATGGAGCTGGCCGAGCTGGTGCGCGGCATCGCCACCGAGGATGAAACCTTCGAACAGGTGCGCACCTTTGTCGGAACGCTCGACAAGACGGTCGCGGTTTCGGAGGATTTCCCGGCCTTCATGGTCAACCGCATCTTGCTGCCGATGATCAACGAGGCGGTCTATACGCTCTATGAGGGCGTCGGCAATGTCGAGGCGATCGATGCAGCAATGCGGCTGGGCGCGCGCCATCCCATGGGCCCGCTGCAGCTGGCCGACTTCATCGGTCTGGATACCTGCCTGTCGATCATGCAGGTGCTCTATGAGGGACTTGCCGATTCCAAGTACCGGCCCTGCCCGCTTTTGGTGAAATATGTCGAGGCGGGCTGGCTGGGGCGCAAGACCGGCCGCGGATTTTACGATTATCGCGGCGATGAGCCGGTGCCCACCCGCTAAGGAGATTTGCGCAACCGCTGCGCGGGTCTCCTGTCGCGGCGGTTGGCTTAACAATTCCTTAAAGACGTCCACGCCATGCTTGGCGCTATCCCAACCGGGGACCAAATTGGGGTCCGGACCGGCTTTGCCACGTCCGTCAACAGCGATCTTGCAGGAACCGCAGGTATGGAAATCGACGCCAAGGCGACGGATGTTTTCGGATCAGCACGGGTCGACTCGGTGTTTTTCAACGGTCAATCCGCCCCCTCCCCCCCGTCACCGCAACAGGAAACCGCCTGGGTTTCGATCATCGCGCAAAAGCGCGAAATCAACCGTATTCACGGCTACAAGCTGCAATTGACCCCAGCCGAGAGCAAGCGACTTTCGGAAATTCAGGCCGACGTGATCGACATCGAGCGCAAGGCATCGGGCGGCACGGTGCGCACCGATGAGCTTGATGACCGCATCGAACTTTTGGCCGAAGCCGACGAGATCATCGGCAAGCCGGCGGTCGATGTTGCGGCCGATGACACGCTGGCCGAATTCGCACAGGCGGTGGAAAGCCTGCTGGAGCCAAAACTCGACCCACGCAAGCTCGCCACAGGTGGAGCGGCTCGAGAGGGTCAAGGCGACGATTGAGGGAAATCTCAACGCTAATCCGGAAAGCCCGACGCTGCTCTCCGTTTCAAAGCGTCAGTGCTCTGATTGACGGCCTAACGCCGCCGCGCCCGGTCTCAGCGCCGTCAAACTCCGAGCGAGAACTCTATGACGATCTGACCGAGCTGATCAACAATCATACGAGCGTGAAACTGCAACTCAATTCCAAAGAAACGATCAGGGTGGCGAAGCTGGAGAAATCAATTCTCCAGCTACAGGAAATCCTGCCCCTCGATATCAGCCAGCAACCGACACAGCAGGTGGTAGCGCACGCCTATACGCGGCTCTTCTGAGGCTGGAGGCTTCGGGCTCCTGCTTGACCTTTCATTGAGCATGACGGGTCCACAGTGAGCGCGGAGCGGGGGGAGCCACGTCACCATGAAAATCGCCAGTCTTACCGCAAGCGCAGTTGCGGCCCAGCGCGCGCAGACAGCTGCGGCAATTACTACCGAAATGGCCAAGCAGGCGCATCAGCAGGACCAAGTGATGGTCAGGCTTTTGGAATAGGCAGCCGAGTCTGCAAAACAGGCCAATGCCGAAGTTGCCGGCGCGGGCGGTCATGTGGACATCAGGGCATAAGTTATTTGATCTAAGTGAATCGGCAACAATCTCACGAGCCCAGTCCGGCAACGCGCGTCAACATGTCGATTGCGGCAGTGGAATCCCACTCCGCCGGTCCGGCCAAACGGCCGACTTCACGGCCATCGGCATCAATCAGCAGAGTTGTCGGCATGCCGATAACGCCGAATTTGGCTGAAATCCTAGAGGTTTTCTCATTATAGAGCGTCAGATGCTTGATGCCGATTTCTTCAAAGAATGTCTTCGGCTTGTCGAAGCCGCCGCGGTCGACGTTGATCGTCACAACCTCGAAATCATCACCGCCGAGGCGCGCCTGAAGGCGGTCGAGCGCCGGCATCTCGTGGCGGCAGGGCGCGCACCATGTCGCCCACAGATTGACCAGCACCCATTTGCCCTGCCAGTCGGCAAGGATTCTGGTGCTGCTGTCTTCAGCTTGAAAGGGCGCTTCGGCGATCTGTTTGGGGCTTTCATGCAGCACAAAGGCGGCAAGCCGGGGTCCGTCACCAACCGGCTTGGAGGATTGGCCCACGCGGTCAGACGGGCCAGAAACATTGCGTTTGCCCCCCTGATTCACATATACGTCGCTTACTGCTAGCGCCGAGATGGCGGTTATGGCGATCAGTACCGCCACGATGACAGGCAATCTAGGCAAGGACAAACTCCCGACTAACAACAGTCCCCACGGGAGAGCGACAGGAACCTATGAGCAATGAAATGTGGGGCGGCAGGTTCTCAGCCGGACCCGACGCGATCATGCAGGTCATCAACGCCTCGATCAATTTCGACAAGCGCCTCGCGCCCCAGGACATTCAAGGCTCCAAGGCGCATGCAGCGATGCTTGCCGCAACCGGCATCATCAGCGCTGAAGATGCCCGGCTGATCGCACAAGGTCTAGACACAATCCTGCGAGAGGTCGAGGTTGGCACGTTTGAAACCTCGGCGGAGTTGGAAGACATTCACATGAATGTCGAGGCACGGCTCAGCGAAATCATCGGTGAGGCGGCAGAACGGCTGCACACGGCACGCTCACGCAACGATCAGGTGGCAACCGATCTCAGATTGTTCGTGCGCGAGGCGGTCGATGGCATCGATGCGGCGCTCAAGCGCTATCAGAACGCGCTCGCGAGCAAGGCGCTCGAGCACGCGGGCACCATCATGCCCGGCTTTACGCACTTGCAGACGGCGCAGCCGATTACGTTCGGCCATCATCTGCTTGCCTATGTCGAAATGGCGGCGCGCGACCGCGGCCGGCTAGGTGATGTACGCGCGCGGCTCAACGAATGTCCGCTGGGCGCGGCGGCGCTTGCTGGCACCTCGTTTCCGATTGATCGCGGGATGACGTCGGAAACGCTCGGGTTTTCAAAACCGATGGGCAATGCGCTGGATGCGGTTTCGGCGCGTGATTTTGCACTCGAAGTGCTGGCTGTAGCGGCGATCACGTCCATACATCTATCGCGGCTGGCCGAGGAAACCGTCATCTGGTCGTCGGCGGAGTTCGGCTTTGTGGCCCTGTCTGACCGGTTCACCACCGGCTCGTCAATCATGCCGCAAAAACGCAATCCAGACGCGGCAGAACTGGTTCGCGCCAAGTCCGGACGCGTCGTCGGCTCGCTGGTGACTCTGCTGACCGTGCTCAAGGGCCTGCCCATGGCCTATGGCAAAGACATGCAGGAGGACAAGGAGGCGATGTTCGATGCGCTGGACACTCTTGATCTGTCGATCACTGCGATGACCGGCATGGTCGCGGACATGGAGCCGCAGAAAGCAAGGTTGCTTGACGCTGCCGCACAGGGCTTTTCGACAGCGACCGATCTTGCCGACTGGCTGGTGCGGGCGCTTGGCCTGCCGTTTCGCCAGGCCCATCACATTACCGGGCGCATTGTTGCGCTTGCCGATGAGCGCGGCGTCCGCCTTGATCAACTTCCGATCGAGGCGCTGCAACAGATCGAACCCAAGATCACCAAACAGGTTCAGTCGGTGCTCTCGGTGGAAAATGCGGTTGCCAGCCGCACCTCGCACGGCGGCACGGCACCGGAAGAAGTGCGCATGCGGGCACAAGAATGGATCGCAAGACTGGAAACCGAAGCCGACAAGAGATAATAAGAACGGACCCGGCGTTTCCTGAACCGGTAGGCGAGACCCGAATGGCACGGATTCCAGCAGTCCTGATCATTGTTATCATGCTCACGCTCGGCGCGTGCGGCGTTAAAGATTCACTTGAGGCGCCCGCCAACGCGCCACCGCCAAGTGACGATCCGTTTGTGCTCGATCCGCTGATCTGAGCGGAACCCATGCATCATTTTGATTATCGCGGCAGGATGCTTCACGCCGAGGCGGTCGCTGTCGCCAAGATCGCCGATGCCATCGGCACACCGTTCTATTGTTATTCGACGGCGACGCTGGAGCGGCACTATGGCGTGTTCGCGGATGCATTTGCGGGCGCGGATGCACGCATATGCTACGCCATGAAGGCCAATTCCAACCAGTCGGTGCTGATGACACTGGCGCGGCTTGGCGCGGGCATGGACGTGGTTTCGGGTGGCGAGCTGGCGCGCGCGCTTGCCGCCGGCGTCGACGGTGACCGCATTGTCTATTCTGGCGTCGGCAAGACGGCCGCCGAGATTGCTGCCGCGCTTGATGACGGGGTATTTTCGATCAATGTCGAATCTGAACTGGAGCTCGGACTGATTTCGGCGATTGCGCGCGAAAAGGGCCTGACCGCGCCGATCTCGCTGAGGGTCAATCCGGATGTCGATGCCGGCACCCATCACAAGATCACCACCGGGCGGGCAGAAAACAAGTTCGGCATCGCCTATGACGATGCGCCGCGACTCTACCGACAGGCGCGCGAGCTGGAAGGTCTCAAAGTCACCGGTGTTGCGTTGCATATCGGCAGTCAGATCACCGATCTTGAGCCGTTCCGCGCCGCCTTCACTTTGATGGCCGATCTGGTTGGACGGCTGCGCGGCGAGGGGCACAGCATCGATCACCTCGATCTTGGCGGCGGTCTCGGTATTCCCTATCGCGATGGCGACACCCCGCCGCATCCGCAGGACTACGCCAAGATGGTGCTTTCGGTACTTGGCGGCATCGGTGCACGCCTGATGCTCGAGCCTGGACGCATGATCGCGGGAAATGCCGGGCTTCTGGTCACCCGCGTGGTCAATGTGAAGCACGGGGAGGCAAAATCCTTCCTCATTGTCGATGCGGCGATGAATGACATGATCCGGCCGACGCTCTACGAGGCCCATCACGACATCCTGACCGTGCGTGAGGCGCCTGGCGGACCAACGCAGCGCCATGATGTTGTCGGGCCGGTATGTGAAACTGGCGACTATCTGGCGCGTGATCGCGAATTGCCGGAGCTTGAACCAGGAGATCTGATCGCATTTACAACCGCCGGGGCTTACGGCGCGGTACAGTCTGGCACCTACAATACACGGCCCCTGATCGCAGAGGTGCTGGTGCATGGGAGCGAATATGCGGTGGTGCGACCGCGCCAGACAATCGAGGAGCTGATCGCTCTCGACCGGGTGGCGCCATGGCTGGAAAAGCCGGCCGGAAGGGATTCCCGACTGGCGACAATGTGAGCGGCACCCCAAATCAGATGTGATAGACTTCGGGCAACTTGGAGTTGATCGTTGAAGTTGAGGCTCGTACTCAGCAAAGCCGCCAGAACTGCCCGGCCGCGCCCGACGCGCGATCGGGTTGTCGTCATGCTTGACCGCAAAATCGCTTTGTCGCGGCTGGCGCTCGCCTGGGAGCGGATCTGGCCGGCGCTTTGGCCGCCGCTTGGGCTAGCCGGGCTGATGATTGCCACATCCCTGTTCGGGCTTTGGAATGCGCTGCCGGCATGGGCGCATTATGGAGGCCTTGCGCTCGCTCTCATTGCATTGGGGATTTCGCTGGCGCCGCTGGCACGGCTGGGATGGCCGAGCCGGGCGCAAGCACGCGCCCGGCTCGATCTGGCAAGCATCAGCCGCCACCATCCGGCAACGGCGCTTGAAGACCAGGTTGCCGGCACGCCCGATGCCGCCACCCAAACAGTCTGGCAGGCGCACAAGCAGCGCATGGCGCTGGAAGCCCAAAATTTGCGGGTACGCGCACCATCGCCGCGGCTGCTCGACCGCGACCCTTGGGCGTTGCGGGTGGCGCTGGTTTTGGCGCTGGTGGTTGCTGGCGCCTATGCCGGTCCGACCTGGCAGGGCCGGGTTGCCGACACGCTGGTGCCACCAAGCGGACTGGCAGGCGATCCATTGCGGCTCGATGCCTGGATCGCACCGCCGGTCTATACCGGCAAGGCGCCGGTGTTCCTCGCCGATGGCTCAGATCCCCTGACTTCGGTGCGGGTGCCGGACGAGCCGGTCGAAGTTCCGGAGGGTAGTGAGCTGGTGCTGCGCTTTCACGGCAACAATGCAAGTGAGGCGGTGTTTGCCCCGACGAGCGAAAGTGAACCGCAAATATTCGCCTATGAAGGCGATGCCGATGCGGGAGAGTTCAAGACCAAGGTCGACCAGAACACGATTTTGACGGTGACGAGGCCGGGAGCAGAGGATTTGAGATGGGCGTTCGTGTCCAAACCCGACCTCGCGCCTGAGATCAAGCTTGCAGAAGATATCAGCACCACCGACGACCAGGCGCTCAAGATCGTCTACTCGGTGAGCGATGACTACGGCGCCGTGGCCGCCGAAGCGCGATTCAGGCATGCGGCGGGCAGCGCCCCTGAAACTGCCGGCGCACCTTCCACATCCCTGCGGCTTGAAATCGCACCGCCTGATTTCGCGCTGGTGCTGCCGGGCGTCAGGGTGCGCGAGGCCACCGGCGAGGTGTTTCGCGACCTGACAGCGCACCCCTGGGCAGGGCTTGAGGTCACCATGACTCTGGTTGCGCGTGATGAAGCCGGCCAGGAGGGTTTTTCCCGGGCGGTGACACTGACTTTGCCGGAGCGGCGCTTCGTCAATCCGTTCGCCAAGGCGGTGATCGAGCAGCGCCGCGATCTGGTACGCCTTCCGCATGAAGTTGCACACGTGAAACGCGCGCTTTATGCGCTGACCATTGCGCCGGAAATTTTCATCAAGGATCTGTCGGTCTATCTCGGCCTGCGCACCGCCTATTTGCACACTGAAATCATCGCCACAAACGAAGAGCTGCGCGATGTCGTCGATCTGATGTGGGATGTGGCGCTGCGAATCGAGGACGGCGATCTGTCGCTGGCTGAGCGAGAGCTGCGCGCAGCGCGTGAAGCGCTTGCCCGGGCGCTCGCGGAAGGGGCGAGCGATGAGGAAATCGAGCGCCTGATGAGCGAGCTGCGCCAGGTGCTGTCACGCTTCATGCAGGCCCTGCGCGATCAGGCCACGGCATCGGGACGGGTGCCGGAAGTCGACAGGTGGATGCTGGAGACGCGCGATCTGTCGCAGATGATGGACATGATCGAGCAGCTCGCCAAATCCGGAGCGCGCGATGCGGCGCAGCAGTTGCTGGCGCAATTGCAAAACCTTCTGGAAAACCTCAACGGCGCGGCGATGGTGCAAATGTCTCCGGAACAATCGCTGATGTCGGAGATGCTAGGCGAAATCGGCCGCATGATCCAGGAACAGCAGAAGTTGATGGATGAAACCTACCGCTTGGACCAGGAGCCTGGCGCCGGCCAGCCGCAGACCGGCCTTGGCAGCGAGCGCCGGGGCGGCATGCAATCAAGACCCGGCGGCGTTCCCCGTGAGCCGGAAAGCGGAAATATGGGCAGTGAGCGCCTTGATGGACAAAGCCGCAGCGGCCAGGTTGGCGAGCTTGGCTCAGGACGCGGCAATAGAGGCGGCAGGATGCTCGCCGATGAACAAAAGGCGCTGCGCGAGGAACTCAAGGCATTGGCCGACCTGTTGACGCAAGGCGGCGTCAATCCGCCCTCGCAACTCGACCGTGCGGGGCGTGAAATGGGCGAGGCGGAAGACGATTTACGCGCCAATGACAATAACAGCGCGGTCGGCGACCAGCGTGAGGCGCTTGATCAGCTGCGCCAGGGCGCGCTATCGATGGCAGAGCAACTGGCGCAAGGACTGACGCCCGGCGCGGGCACGGGCCCCGGCCAGCCCGGCCAGTCGAGCCAGAATGGATTGACCGACCCGCTCGGCTGGCCAATGCGCTCTTCCGGACCGGAATTCGGTCTGACCGTCAAGGTCCCCGACGAGATTGATGCGGAAACCGCGCGGCGATTGCGCGAGGAATTGCAGCGCCGCCTCGGCGACACGTTCAGGCGCAGTCTTGAGCGCGATTATATCGAAAGGTTGCTGGAGCTTTTCTAGCGCGGTTTTTCTGGGACTGGCGCGCAAGCGCCGGAACAGCGCTAATTTCCGGCCCGGCGACTGCCTACATTGTGGAACATCACCTCGACATCCTGGGCGGCGGCTGGCGGTGTCGCCAGCTTGGTGAGAAAGCGTGCACGCTCTTCCGGTGCCAGCTGGCCGATGGCGACCGCCATGGTCCAATGGTAGATCTCCTGCTGGCTATGGTCGCGCAATCCATAGCGCAATCGCGGCACTTTCAATGACCGCTCGGCGATATTGACGATCTCGCCGCTTACAGCCAGCACCGGCAGGCCATTCTTGAATTCGCGCTCGACCACGACATTGGCGAATTCCATGCCGCGAATATTGACCTCAAGGCCAACCAGTTCATAAAACATCGCGGTTTGCGGAACCGCCCACACCAGCGCCTGGCGGTACTCATAGGCGGCACCAGCAACCAAGGAGAATGTTGCAGCAAGCGCTGCCAAACCGGCGGGCAGGCCAACACGGGACTTGAGCGCACGCACTGAAGAACGCCGTGTAGCGATGCGGTTGATATTTGCAATATTGCACTCAAGCCTCTCGGCTTCGACCAGATGAGCGGCAAGATCGAATTCGGGATTGGGTTCTCTGGGATCAATTTCTTCCGCGACGGACTCGCCGGCACCGAACTCTGCATTGGCGGTGTTTTCGGCGATGTCGATCGCGGGTATTGCATCGTCGGGCACCGCATGCCAGATGAAAGAGCACGCCTTGCAACGCACATGCTGGCCATCATTGCTGAATGCGGTCTCGGGGACCTCATATCGTGTTGCGCAGCCCGGGCAGGTGATTATTATCGCGGACCAGTGTCAGCTTTGGGTTCCCGTGCAATGATCTCGGCGCGATAGTCTTAATGTCCCGTTAAGGTTGGCTGCGCGAATCACTGAATGTCGGCATCGTAATCTAGGATCGGGCAATTAAGTGATACGACTTGAAAACGTCGGACTTCGATATGGAATGGGACCTGAGATCCTGCGCGATATCAGTTTCCATCTGGCGCCGGGCAGTTTCCATTTTCTGACCGGGCATTCGGGGGCGGGCAAAACGTCACTCCTGAAGCTTCTGTTCTTGTCGCTCAAGCCGACACGCGGCCTGATTTCGCTGTTCGGCGAGGATGTCGCCACATTGCAGCGCTCCAAGCTGCCGTTTCTGCGGCGGCGGATCGGCGTGGTGTTTCAGGATTTCAGGCTGCTGGATCATTTGACCACCTTTGAGAATGTCGCGCTGCCGCTGAAAGTGCGCGGACAGAGCGAGGCGACATATCGCTCCGATGTCGTGGAGCTGCTGCGCTGGGTGGGTCTGGGGGAGCGTATCCATGTGCGCCCGCAGGTGCTGTCGGGTGGGGAAAAGCAACGCGCGGCGATCGCGCGCGCAGTGATCGGGGCGCCGGAAATCCTGCTTGCGGATGAACCAACAGGTAACGTTGATCCGCAACTGGCACGCCGGCTGCTGCGGCTGTTCGTCGAGTTGCACAAGCTTGGAACATCGGTCCTGATCGCGACCCATGATGTCGCATTGATGGACCAGATCGGCGCACCGCGCCTGCTTCTCAATCACGGCGGGATCGAGCTTTATGGCTGAAACTCAGGCCATTCCCGCTCCCGAAGAGGTCGAGGTTCGCCCCCGCGCACCCATTGTCGAGCGCGTGCACCGCCCGTTGGCGCCCAAACCCTCGCCGATCATCCCTGCCTCCGGCATCGCCGGAAGGGCGTTGTTTTTGGTGGTGACGGCGATGTGCTATCTCGCCAGCATTACGCTTGGCGCCAGTCTCCTGGTGCGCAATCAAATCGATGAATGGACGTCCGACATCTCCAACCAGGCAACCGTTCAGGTGCGCCCGGTGGACGGTGTCGATGTGGAGTTGCAGGTCAACGAAGCGATTACCGTTCTGATGAGCACGCAAGGGGTGATGAGCGCCGACCCGATGAGCGCGCGCGAATCATCGGCCCTGCTGGAGCCCTGGCTGGGCTCGGCGCAGGTGCTCGAAGAGCTGCCTATACCGCGGCTGATCGCAGTTGAGATCGACCGCCAGAACCCACCTGATCTGGCGCAGCTCGCGACCACGCTGGAGAGCACGGTCGAAGGCGCCACGATCGACGACCACCGGCGCTGGCAGTCTGGCCTGACGAGGATGGCAGCATCGCTGCAGATGGTGGCGTTCGCGGTGATCATACTGGTGGGTGCCACCACAATGGCGATCATCATTTTCGCGACACGCGCCGCGATTGCCAGCAACAGGGAGATCATTGAGGTCCTGCATCTGACCGGTGCGACGGAGAGTTTCATAGCGTTTCAGATCCAGAAGCGGTTCTTGATGCTAGGGCTGATCAGCGGCCTCATTGGCTCAGGCTTTGCGGTGCTGACATTCCTGGCGCTCAACACACTATCGGGCGCGGTGGCCGCGGGCAGTTTTACCGGTGCGCCATCAAGCCTGATGTTTGGCTCGCTGTCGCTGCCGCTGTCGGGCTATGCGTTATTCTCGCTTGTGGCTATTGGCGCGGCGCTGACCGGGGTGATGACGTCGCGAATGGTAGTGATGAGCGTATTGCGCTCACTTGGCTGAACCACCGCCTGATGGATCTTGCCATGCACCGGCAATGGCGAAGACGGCGCGCGCAATGCTAGTCTGACGGCCATGTTGAAAGATGATCCGACACAAGAGCGGGCGCCGACCCGTGCGGCAAGGGGCGGTGATGCCGGGCGCCGGGCCGCACGCGTGCTGACGCGCGCGCTGGTCGGCCTTGCGGTGATCGGTATTGTTGTGCTGGCGGTCGGTTTCGTCGAATTCGCCGGTGAGGTCAGCGACGCGCATGATTCCACCCTTCCGGCCAAGGCCGAAGGCATTGTGGTGTTTACCGGCGGGCAAGACCGGGTGGCGGTTGCGATAAGGCTGCTGGATGACGGTTTCGCCAAGCGCCTGTTGATTTCCGGCGTTCATCCCGAAACCACCAAATCCGCGCTATCGGCACTTTCAGGCGGCCGCAATGATCTGTTCGGCTGCTGTATCGATCTGGATCGCAATGCCCGCGATACGATTGGCAATGCCGAACAAACCGCCGTCTGGGCGCGCAAGCAGGGTTATTCTTCGCTGATTATCGTTACATCAAGCTACCACATGCCGCGAAGCCTGGCCGAACTCGGCCGTGCATTGCCTGATGTGCATCTGATTGGCCATGCGATCTCGACCTCTTCGGTCGATCTTGAACATTGGTGGCAAAACCCGCATGCGGCGAGCCTGCTGGTGGTCGAATATGTGAAGTTTCTGGCGGCGCGGGCGCGACTTGATCTGGTGCAGGAACAGCCTGTGAGCCAACCCCATATTCCCCAGGTAACGTGACGTTTGCGCCTCCGACAGCCGGTAATCATGTCATATTTCAGCATTTTGTGCGGGCTGCAGGGGGCGGATCACCCGCAGGGTGCAGGCGAAACGGGTGATATCAGGCTCGGTTTCGACAGTCGGGTGTAGCTGGAATGCCATGGCTCGAAGATCGGTTCCGACGGTGGCCCGTTGCCGTTCCGGGAGTTGGACGAGACCCCGGGATTGCACGATATTGCCGGCGGTCCTCTCGGAGATCCGCGAAGCGTCCACAACCGTCTGCATTCCGTGGTCGGGCTTTTGCGGCAGCCGGTCTTCGGGCGATTGGCCGGATATGATGATGTGAACGACGCGGACCGTCCGGCGCTTGATCCGGTGATGCGGCAGGTGGTCGGAGGGCGTGGCGTTGATGCCGAGGCTGCGTCTGCCGGCCGGCCCCATGGCGCTCAGGAAGGCACCGCCTGGAACGGGCATTTCGGCTGCATGTGCCGTCACCCTTTGTTCGTCCTTAACCGGTTTGGCCGCCTCGAACGCCGTTCATTGCGCCCCGGCAATGTTCACAGCGCCGATGGCCGAGAAAATGTGCTCAAGCCGGTGTTGGCGCGATATGCGGATCGTGAGCTGATGCGGTTCTTCCGGGCCGATGCCGCTTTTGCCGTCCCGGAGCTCTATGAAGACGCCGGAGGCGGAAGGCTGTTCCTGCGCCATCCGGCCCGGGAAGACCGTTGTTCCGGAAAGCAGGATTGCGCCTGTGCTCAAGCGCCCCGCGGATCGCCCGCCGACCCATGTGCGGCGCATCTGCGGCGACTTCGAGTATCAGGCCGCGTCACGGGACAAACCATGGCGGGTCGTCGCCGAGGTCGAGCGGCATCGGGGTGACTTGTTCCCGAAGATCGGCTTCGTGGTCACCAAGCCGCCGATGGAGCCGGACCGGATCATTCGGTTCTACAACCAGCGCGGCACCGCCGAACAGCATATCGAGGAAGGCAGGCAGGCGATCAATCGGACGCGTCTTTCCTGCAAGGGCATGCGCGGAACGAGGTGCGGCTTCAGCTTCATGCATTGGCCTGCAATCCCGGTGTCTTCCTGCAGGGCGCCGATCTGCCGGAGGAGACGGCCGACCGGCCTGCGGCCCCGCCTCATCAGGATCGGAGCGCGGGTCGTCCGCCACGCCCGAGCCGTCACGTTCCAACCGGCCGAGGCGGCTGTCGGCGGCGCTCTGTTCACCCGCATCCTTACGGCCATCCAACGGCTCCGTGCGTCAGCGGTACCGGCCAGCGCTACCGACATGACGGTGTCGGCGATCAAACCCTGGCGCAAGCGGCTCGACGGGTCTGACCCGACGGGTGCCGGTCAGACCGACTTCCGGTTCAAGCCCGTTGCAGCAGCCATAAATCGCGCCCGGTTCACGAACCACGACACGGCCCGCCCAAGAGGCTTGATCCGTACGCAAAACAGCGGCAGCATGATCGAAATGGCGTTCTAATCGGGGAATGTCGATTATAATACGTGACCCGCCCCGGTGCGCGCACAACTCTATTGTGACGGCCATGTTGCGGGCGGAGCCAACTTCCCCCCACGATTGCCTGTGCCTTGTGCTTCAGCGGACCAGAACACATTTCAAACGTTCGGGGGATTTCGCCATGGCTCATATCTTTCGTGACATCGTGGGCAGCCTGTTCCTCCCCCCGGCATTTTACGATGGCCATGCGCAAGGTTTCCGCCGCGCCGAGCAATCGGTTCATATGGGCTTCCGCATTGCCGAGCTAGCGCCCGGCGGCACCATCGATGCCTACATTCACTCATTTGAAAAAGGCATTTTCATTACCGAAGGCGAGGTTGAGCTCAACCGCAATGGTGAGTTGTTCGCGCTCGGCCATCATGATTTCGCGCTGATTCCGATCGGCACCCCCATTCTTTCCGCAATGTCTCGGCCAATCCAGTGCGCTTCATCGAAAAATGCGCGCCGCGCCCCAAGGAGGCTGACAAGTGGCAGGACAGCTTCTTTGCCCCGGCGCTGGAATGGCCCCGGAAGGGGCCAAGGCCGACCCCGTCACCGTGCCGCTCAAGCGCATGGTCGGCCATTTCGACCCCAGCCAGCTGCCCCCGAACACCGGGTCGACAAGCATATGTGTGGTTGGTCGAAGAAGCTGCTGATCGACAAGGTGCTGGGCGCGCACCAGTTCGACATGTTCATCATCGAGTTCGATGAAGGCGGCCAGACCAGTACACACGACCACAATTTCGAGGAAGCCTATTTGGTGCTCGAGGGCGAGGTGACGTTTACCGCCGCGGGCAAGGAATATGTGCTCACCCCCGGCACCATCGCCTGGTCGGGCGTCGGCGCGCCGCACGGCTTTTACATGAACCGCGGCATGCCATGCCGCTGGCTTGAAGTGATGTCGCCGCAGCCGCCAACCCAGTTCGGCAATCGGCGCATGGCCAATTGGGATGAATTCCGCGCCACCCTAGAAGGTTGAGACGGGCTCGCAATACGGCGCGCAACCAAGAGATCGGATTTGAGCCATGATCAGGGATCACAGATGGATCGAGCAGGTGGTGGAGGACGCGCTCAAGCCCGATCTACCGATCTGCGATCCGCACCACCATTTCTGGGTCCACCGCAACAGCAATCACATCCGCAACAACCGCTACCTGCTGGACGATCTGATGGCCGACCTCACCTGCGGCCACAACATCACCTCCACGGTGTTCATCGAATGCCGGTCCGAATACCGCAAGGACGAGCCAGCCGAGTTGAAGCCTGTGGGCGAGACCGAATTCGTTGCCGATCTGGCCGAACAGAGCGCCACCGGCGCGGTGAGCGCGGCCGCCGGCATCATCGGCAATGTCGACCTGCGGCTCGGCAAGCGCGCCCGCGCCGTATTTGAAGCCCATATCGAGTTCGGCCGCAGCCGCTTTCGCGGCATCCGCCACACCGCCAGCTGGGATGCCAGCGATGCCATCTGCAACGGCTTCAACAACCCGCCGCCGGGGCTTTATCTCGACCGCAGCTTTCGTGAAGGTTTTTCTCATCTGGCACCGCTCGGCCTGACCTTCGAGGGCCTGGTACTACCACCCCTAGTTGGGCGATGTGACAAGCCTTGCGCGCGCTTTTCCCCAAACCGCCATCGTCATGAACCACACCGGCGGGCCGCTTGGCCTGGGGCCCTATGCCGAGCGCCGCAATGAGGCCTTCCGCCACTGGCAAAACGCGCTGAACGATCTTGCCGGCTGCGAAAATGTCACCATCAAGCTTGGCGGCATTTCCATGAATATCAACGGTTTTGGCTGGCAGGACCGTGCCACACTGCCGGGCTCAGGCGAGTTGACGGAAACCACCCGCCCCTTCATCGAGCACGCTATCGATGCCTTCGGACCGGAGCGAGCGATGTTTGAATCGAACTACCCGGTCGACAAGCTGAGCTGCGGTTACGGCATCATCTGGAACAGCTTCAAGCGCATCGCGCAAGGTGCATCAACCGATGACAAGGCAAGGCTGTTTCACAACAACGCTGTTCGCCTTTACCGGCTGGAGGAATAGCCGGGACACTCATGAGATTCGGTTTGACCGATGCGCGCGGCAGCCTGCGATCAGGCTTTCAAGTGCCGGCCCAGATAGGAAATGATGCTACCGATCGCCTCCAGCTGAACATCATCCACCGCATAGCCACCATCGGTGCCACGTTCAGGATAGATATATCCGTGGATGTCATGTTCGAATGACACCCATTCGACGTCCTTGCCCGCTTCATTCAGCAGCTCGTAGGTGGTGCGAAAAATGCCCTGCAGATGGTCGTCTTCACGGCCCATCACTAGGATCGGCGTGTCGATGGCATTGATGCGGGCCATCGCAACTTCCATATCGATCAGCCGGCGCACTTTGTCGACCTCGGCCATCTGCATGTTCTCGATGTTGCGCAGCTGGGTTTCATCGTTGACGAAGGCACTGTCATCGGGCGTCAGCGCCAGATATTCGTGCGATGCCGGTTCGCTGGCCACGGCCGCAGCCACGCCGTGATATTCAGAGGCGATCTTCAGCACCATCTCGCCGCCATGGCTCATGCCGACCAATCCGATCCGATCGGGCGCAACATAGTCCAGCGTCTTGACATGCTCGATGATCGCGATCTCGTCCTCATATTCGAGCGGTGAGCGGTTGAACAGCTCGCGCCCCTGACGCACATCGCGCACCAGATTACCGCAGTCGTTGTAGCCGAGCTCGACTTCGGTGCGATATCTGATCCAGGCGCTGGCATATCCGGCCTCAGCCAGCCGATCCATGATGTAGCCGCGATTGTGCACCGCATTGCGGATCCAGCCCATGCCCTCCCCGCCATTGCCGCTTGCCAGCAGCACAATCGGAAACGGCCCCTTGCCCTCGGGCTTGCGCACGCCGATCGGCGTATAAAGGCCATCCCAGGTCTCCACATAGATGAACTCAACTGGGTGGCCATCGACGGTTTTGGTAACGACAATGCGTTCAGGATCGATTGTGTCGTTCATGTTTCTGGTCTGCCCTTTTTAACTGGCGCACTGGCTGGCAGATAAAGCGCGGCGAGCCGGTCGGTGCAAGAGTGGTCACCCGATTGACGGTATGGCGCGATCCTCATGAGCTGGCGATGGTCACTGCTTCAGATGCCGATCATGCCGGCCTCGCATTGAGTCGATAAAGCGCATTTTGGCCAAAGTGCCGCAACATACGCCGGGCAATAGTGGACCAGCCGCACGAAATCTTACCCCACCCTCAACCAAGCGGAGCACTTCGCAGCTTCATGGATGCCTATTCTCGTCGAGGCATGGAGGGAATACGATGGCGGCCCCGGATTCCTAACGGTTGTTCACTCAATTTCTGGGGGGTTTGGTCAACAAAGACCGCGTTTCCATGGCTCAACAGGACCTGAAACCGGAAAACTTTACCGGACATTCCCCGATTAGAACGCCATTTCGATCATGCTGCCGCTGTTTTGCGTACGGATCAAGCCTCTTGGGCGGGCTGTGTCGTGGTTCGGGCATCCGGTTCGTGAACCGGGCGCGATTTATGTCTGCTGCAACGGGCTTGAACTGGAATTCGGTCTGACCGGCACCCGTTGGGTCAGGCCCGTCGAGCCGCTTTCGCCAAGGTTTGATCGCCGACACCGTCATGCCGGTACCGGCGGCGCACGGAGCCGTTGGATGGCCGCAAGGATGCGGGTGAACAGAGCGCCGCCGACAGCCGCCTCGGCCGGTTGGAACGTGATGGCTCGGGCGTGGCGGACGACCCGCGCTCCGATCTTGATGAGGCGGGTCCGCAGGCTGGTCAGCGACCAGAACGAATACGGGCTTTTGGCCTTTGCCGCGACGCTCACCATCGCTGGTCGCGATATTGTGACGCGCAAGATCGCCGCTGAAGTCCCCTCGCTGATCGTCACCCTGGCATCGGCCATCTTTGTCGGCCTGACTGGGGCTGTCGTGTCGGTTGTCTTTGGCAGTTGGACCCAACCCGATACCACCGACCTTGTGATGATAGCGGCGGCCGCCTGCGCGCTCCTCGGCGCCTATCATTATTCCGTGGTGGCGATCCGGCTTGGCGAGATTTCGCTGACCGCGCCCTTCCGCTATTCGGTGATTTTGTGGGGGCTGATTGTTGGCTATCTGGTCTGGGGCGATGTTCCGGGCATCACGTCGCTGGCCGGAATGGTGCTGATTACGCTGGTCGGCCTTTATGTGTTTCACCGCGAGCGCTTGGCCCGCCAGCGTGCCCGGGCCTGATCAGCGCCTCGATTGCCGCCGCCATATTTCCGGCGGTTGTTGGTGCTCTGTATAGCGGCGATGCGGGGGGCTCGGCGCTTTTGACGCAGCGTTCACTGTGTTTGCCGCGGCGAAATGCTGCCAGCGGCGGTGCAATGACTTGCGGTCCGAATAGGGCTCTGCGAGACTTGCGCATGCCTGATTGTAGTGCCCTAGGCTTCCAATTTCGGGTTGCCGCCAAGCCGGGCACTTGTTGAGGAGTACACTGCATGGAGCTTCCCAGGCGTCCGCGGGGCGACGAATTGTTGCCTCCCGGCGAGATGATCCGTATGCGCGGACGCGTGCACGCCCATGCACAAAAACATGATCTGGCGATCGTCATTGCCTATGCGTTTGACCACCGCACGCGCGTGCTTCCCTTCGTTTTTTACGACTTCAAGGTGGCGCCGTCAGGGGTGCGGGCAATCGGTTCTGCCCTTGCCGATGCGGGGTTTGAAAAGACCCGCATCGTACTCCAGCAGTGGAACAAGAAATTCAGTCCGCTACAGATGCGTATTGATGGATGCGTGCCGGACATCTTCATGGGATCGAGCATGCATTTGCATGGATCGGAATGCGACCGGCTGATTCATGAAACATGCCAGTTTCCGCCCGATCAGCGCCCGCTGATCATCGCTGGCGGCTCGCGCGTGATCTACGAACCCTGGTGTGTGTTTGGCGCTGATGCGGACAATCTTTAGGCTGCCGATGTCGCGGTGACCGGCGAAGAATTTGTTCTATTGAGCCTGCTTGATGTGCTTTTTTCGATGAAGGTCGAAAAGGAAACGATGCGACAGGTCTTCTTGCGCGCTCGACGCCATTGCAGGTCTCGTCTATGCTCGTTCGAGCAAACTCGACGGCCCGACCGAAGGGTTGGTGGATACCGGCGTTCAGCGTCTTCTTGGCGATCTCGATGAACTGCCGAACATGGTGCATGGCTACCGGCTGATCGAGCCGCCAAGCAAATTGCCGACGCTCACCTCGCACGCACTTGCGGCCAACAAGGTCGGTGCGCTGGCGACGATATCGACCACGGTGCTCACATTCGGCTGCAAGTTCCGATGCAAATACTGCCCGATCCCAGCATACAATCAGTCACAATACCAAACCAAGAGTGGTGAGCGCATTGCTGGCGAGATCGCCGAAGTGTTCGACACCTATGGCATTCGCATCTTTTATCGCACCGAGCGCACGCTGGACATTGTTGAGCATCTCGCGCGCCGGGCATCCGAGCGCGGCGATCAGTTCGACTGCATCAGGATCGGCACCGAGGCCACCGTGCATGATACTTTGCGCATGCGCGACCACTTGCCGCTGATCCGCAAGGCCGGTGTCAACTATATGTGGCTGGGGGTCGAGGACATCACCGCGACCCTAGTTAAGAAGGGCAAAGCGAAGACAAGACACTCGAGGCGTTCAAGGTGATGCGCGAAAACGGCATCAACCCAATGCTGCTGATGATGCACCACGACAAGCAGCCGCTAGTTACTTTCAAGAGCAATTATGGCCTGATCAATCAGATGCGGGCGCTGCGCAAAGCCGGCTCCATGTCGGTGCAGATCACCATGCTGACGCCACCGGCGGGTTCACAATGGTTCGTCAATACCTACACCTTTGGCACCGCGTTCCTACGTGTCGGTGACTCCCCGATCGTGCCCCATATTCTCGATGGCAATTATGTAATTGCCTCAAACCACAAACGCCCATGGACGCGCCAGTTCAATCTGCTCGCCGCCTTACCTATTTTTACAATCCCGTGCACCTTATCTGGTCGCTGGTCGCACCCAAATCCTGGGCGCCGCTGAATACCTTCGATCGCGCGATTGCGCGCGACAATCCGCAGATCGGACTTGCCCGCAAATTCAAGCGGCACTTCACCGATGCGATGTTCCAAGCCTTTGGCATTGCCGGGCTGACCTTCACTTATTTCCGTACACTGCGCTGGGGTATCCGCCTGATGTTCCAGCCGATCGAACGGGCAAGTCATCCGCCGATTTCCGCCGATCACATCTTGCATCCGCGCCCGGTTGAAAAGAGCAAGGAGCGCAAGGTGGTTGCCGAAATGGTGTCGCGCTAGAGGTCTTGTCGTCTTAGACCAACTGCACTGGGTGCAGCCCGACTGTTGGCAGGGAATTGGACATCGGCCGCAGCCGGGCGTGCCGGTCCGTTGCGCCCGCGCTCACGGTTAATCAACGCATAACCAAAGTGTCATATTGGTAGAAGCTGGCGCGCTTGTCTTTGGTCACGGTGGCGATTGCGTGCTAGGCATTTCATGAGCAATGGCGGATTTGAACCGCAATGAACCACGATGCCCCAGCGGATCGGAAAAGCGGGTCGTTAGGCCGAGATTATTCGATATTTGATCTGACCGCTCTGCCGCGCTCGGCCATTCTTGCGAGCCTTGCATCGAATATCTTGAACCTGGCTTTGCCTCTGGTGGTCCTGCAGATTTATGATCGAATCATCCCCAATCAGTCGCTTGAAACGCTGATCGTATTGATCTCGGCGGTGGTTGTGGTCGTCACACTTGATGCCATGCTCAAAGTTGCGCGCAGCCATCTGCTCGGATGGCTGTCTGCCGAACGCACCGCTGCCGCATCGATCAGGGCTGCCGCGATGGTTGCCGGCGCTCCCTGCGCGGATCTATCGAGCAAACGGGCGACCGACTGGCTAGATAGCATCGAGGCCGCAGGCCAGATCGAATTGGGACGTCCGGCATTCCTCAATTAGGGCATTTTCACATTGAGCGTTGATATCCTGCGGCGTGGAAGACGTTTTCGCATTCGGCCGGGAGGAAGCAGTCGATAGTGCAGCCGATGCGTTCAACGAGGGCGTCGACGGTTCGGGCCGGAACTTGCCCGAGCAGCGCCTTGAGCCTGGCAAAGGCCATTGCGATGGGGTTCATGTCGGGGCTGTAGGGCGGCAGATAGAAGATCCGGGCGCGTGGGGAGGCGATGATCTGACGGATGCCGGTGACCTTATGGGCAGGCAGGTTGTCGAGCACCACAACATCGCCGCGTGTCGGGGTCGGTGCCGGTACCTCCTCAATATAGACGCGAAAAGCCTGGTCATTCATCGGACCATCGAGGACCCGGGGGCCGTGAGGCCTGAGAGGAGAGGGCCGGCAATGAAAGTCATCGTCTTCCAGTGGCCGAAGGGTACGCTGTCCCGGCAGCGCTCGCCGACCGGCGCCCAACCGTAGAGGCGGGCCATCCTGGTGTTGACGCCGGTCTCATCGAACAAGACCGGACGCTCAGGATCGATGAAGGGCTGGGCGGCCTTCCACATCCGCCGGCGGCGGCGGCGCGGCAGCCGGCGCTACGGGCTGTTCATTGAAGCTTGAACGCTGGCCAAACATGTTTCACCCCTTCTTGCGGAACAGATCGAGCTTGAGGCCCGGGAAGCGTGCCTTACGCGCCTTCTTGGCCACACCCCGTCCGGTAATCAGCTTGGCAAGATCTGCAAAACCACCTGCGACCTTGGCGCCGCTCGGCAGCTCGGCAATCATCTGGCCGTTATTGGCTGCGGTACCGAATAGTTGCGGGTCGAACTGGATGGTCAGAACAGGTTCTGCCGACAGCGCATCGGAAAAATCGCGCAGGCTGATCTCGGGACGCTTTGGCATCGCTATCTGATTGAGCACCAGATAGGGCGGGCGGCGATCATTGGGCCGCTGGGCACGCAAGATGTCGAACAGGTTCTTGGCATTGCGCAGATTGGCAAGGTCGGGCGCCGCAGTGATGAGCACCTGGTCGGCGTCAAGCAGGGTGCGCCGGGTCCAGCCGGTCCACATATGCGGCAGGTCGAGTGAAATCACCGGAGCGGTCGTGCGCAGCAAATCGAAAATCGACTGAAGAGATTCCTGGTCAACGTCGTATTCGCGGTCAAGCGTGCTCGGCGCGGTGAAGCGATTCAGTTTTTCGGTGCATTGGGACAACAGCCGGTCGAGCAGGACTTCATCCAGCCGATCAGGCGAATTGAGCGCATCGGCAATGCCCTGGGGCGCATTCTGATTGAAGTCGAGACCGACGGTGTTGAAAGCGAGATCAAGATCGGCGATCACCACATCCTAGCCGATGAGCTCGGCGATCGCTCATGAGATGTTGTGTGCAATGGTGCTCGATCCAACGCCGCCCTTAGCGCCGATGAACGCGATCGCACTGCTGGACAGACCCTTTTCCGGGTCTTCATAAATCGCGCCAATGGAATCGATGATCTGCAGGACCGAAATCGGCGCAATTACATAATCACTGATGCCGCACCGGATCAGTTCACGGTAGAGGACCACATTCGCTGGGTTTGGCGCAATAGCGCTCAAACGACAGGATGATCGGTGGCTCGGCTCCCGCACCGGTGCCGCGATAGGGCACATAGCGTACTGCGGTCTTGGCGATTCTGGCCTGGGTGATGAGGTTTCGCACCTTGCTCACCCCGGCGTGGGCCGATGCCTCGTTTGCGGTGCCGCTGGGGACTGTAAACACAAGCTCGCCCTCGCCCAGGGATCGGAAATTGGCAAGGAATTGGCGAACCTGATTGACCTGACGCGGTGACAAGCCGCGGGTGTAACCGGGCAGTTCGATCTCAAGCTGGACTTCGCTAGGCTCAACCACGGTCGGGTGGTGGTCGGCGGCGCGGAAGGCGCGCAGCGAGCCGGTCTGCTGAATTTCCGGATATTGGGCGGTCTGACAGCCTGCCAATATCAAGGTGCAAGCAAATGTGAGGCCAAGGCAGCGCAGACCGTCACTCCTGGTCCACCGCGTAAATGCAGAATTGAACATCACCTCGCCGCTCCCCTACTTGACGATGAAGCCGACGTCGCCCTGATAACTGCCACGCGGCCGGATACCACCCGTCCGGGACTGCAAGGGAAAGATCGACGATGAGTTGCGATCGAACCCGCAGCCAATCGAACGCATCGACTCCCCAGACTGCCGGCGATCCCAAATCTCTGCCTTCCGGCTATCGGTAAAATAGAGACGTCGACGGCAGCCCATCGTGAACACTCCATCTTTCCATCAAAAACTGAAGTGTTGAGGCAACCATTTGAATCAACCCCGAACAAGCCAGTCAAAGGCTTCTTCTGTCGCTTCGGCTTCGCATCAGGCCGCCGCCAATGTGCAGACGGTCGCGGCAGCAGCTGAACAAATGGCCACCTCGGTAACGGAGATCAATTCGCAGATGATGGAAACCGCGCAGGCGGCCCAGAAGGCCGAAACCGGTGTCGATCAGGCCAGTGGTCAGGTTGAAGTGCTGGCTGCGACGGCAGCCAAGATCGGTGAAGTGGTCAAGATGATTTCCGAGATCGCCGAGCAGACCAATTTGCTTGCCCTCAATGCAACAATTGAATCTGCCCGTGCCGGCGAGGGCTTTGCTGTTGTCGCGGCCGAGGTCAAGGAGCTGGCGAACCAGACGGCAAGGCGACGGAAAGCATCAATCAGCAGATTGAGGAGATCCAGACCGCGACCAATGAAGCGGTGGTTTCCATGGCTGATATTGGAAAGGTCATTCGCCAGGTCAATGAAACTGCGGCTGTCGTTGCCGCGGCCATGGAAGAGCAGGCTGCGACAACCAGCGAGATATCCCACAGTGTGCAGGAAGCGGCAACAGGCACGAATGAAGTGACCGAGAATATCGTGGGCGTGACAAGTGCAGCCTAGGAGGCAGGTACCGCCTTGGCCGGTTGGAACGTGACGGCTCGGGCGTGGCGGACGACCCGTGCTCCGATCCTGATGAGGCGGGGCCGCAGGCCGGTCGGCGACCGGTCGGCCATCTCCTCCGGCAGATCGGCGCCCTGCAGCAAGACACCGGGATTGCAGGCCGATGCATAAAGCTGAAGCCGCACCTCGTTCCGCGCCATGCCCTTGCAGGAAAGACGCGTCCGATTGACCGCCTTCCTTCCTTCCTCGACATGCTGTTCGGCGGTGCCGCGCTGGTTGTAGAACCGAATGATCCGGTCCGGCTCTATCGGCAGCTTGGTGACCACGAAGCCTATCTTTGGGAAGCCGATCTTCGGGAACAAGTCACCCCGATGCCGCTCGACCTCGGCGACGATCCGCCGTGGTTTGTCCCGTGACGTGGCCTGATACGCGAAGTCGCCGCAGGTGCGCCGCACATGGGTCGGCGGGCGACCCGCGGGGCGCTTGAGCACAGGCGCAATCCTGCTTTCCGGAACAGCGGTCTTCCCGGGCCGGATGGCGTAGGAACAGCCTTCCGCCTCCGGCGTCTTGTAGAGCTCCGGGACGGCAAAAGCGGCATCGGCGCGGAAGAACCGCATCAGCTCACGATCCGCATATCGCGCCAACACCGGCTTGAGCACATTTTCTCGGCCATCAGCGCTGTGAACATTGCTGGGGCGCAATGAACGGCGTTCGAGGCGGCCAAACCGGTTAAGGACGAACAAGGGGTGACGGCACATGCAGCCGAAATGCACGTTCCAGGCGGTGCCTTCCTGCGCGCCGTGGGTCTGCGCGCCATGGCGCGGGCCGACCGAAGCCCATGTCCGCGGTGTGATCCATTCGGGCGCCATCGCGGCGTGAGCCCGATCGATCTATTGACCGGATACGTCCGCCGGCGCACCGCGATTGTCGGCGGCCGCCGACACCTCGGTCTCGAACCGACCCATCCGGCCGGCAGACGCAGCCTCGGCATCAACGCCACGCCCTCCGACCACCTGCCGCATCAACGGATCGAGCGCCGGACAGTCCGCGTCATTCACATCATCATATCCGGTCGATCGCCCGAAGACCCGCTGCCGCAAAAGCCCGACCACGGAATGCAGACAGTTGTGGACGGTTCGCGGATCTCCGAGAGGACCGCCGGCAATATCGTTCAATCCCGGGGTCTCGTCCAACTCCCGGAACGGCAACGGGCCACCGTCGGAACCGATCTTCGAGCCATGGCATTCCAGCCGCACCCGACTGTCGAAACCGAGCCTGATATCACCCGTTTCTCCTGCACCCTGCGGGTGATTCGTGATCCGCCCCCTACGGCCCACACAACGTGCCGAAATATAACATGTTACCGGCTGTCAGAGGCGCGAAAACGTCACGTTACCTGGGAAAGTGGGATTTATTCCAATGCCGGTCTGACAGAACGGCCACCGGCCAGTTCAATTGCAAGGCCGCTGTGATGGCGAAGGTGGTCAAAGACGGGTGAAACTGAAACGGCTGAGTCTTCGTCTTGTCTGCCGCGTGCGATATAAGCATTATCACCATCGTCCATAATCGCGTCGGGTGGATGCGGTTTTTGCAGATCATGAGGCAGCAATGAACGAACTTGCTAAACCTACGAAATGGGTTGGAACCAATCCTGTGCGTCCGGACGGAGTGCCGAAAGTGACAGGGATCGCCAGGTTTGGTGATGATTATTCGCTGCCTGGAAGACTTTTCGGCAAGATCAAGCGCAGCCCGCATGCGCATGCGGGCATCAAGTCAATCGACACCTCAAAAGCTGAGGCGCTCAAGGGTGTTAAGGCGGTGATGACGGGAGCCGATCTTCCCGACCAGGAGTTCGTCTATATCGGCCCAGAGCGGGTGCAGCAGAACTTCTGGCACATCACCCGCAATATTATGGCGCGCGAAAAAGCGCTTTATGAAGGTCACGCAGTGGCGGCAGTGGCGGCTTCCGATGCGGCGACAGCGGCTAAGGCGGCTGATCTCATCGAGGTCGAATATGAGGTTCTGCCGCATGTGATCGACGTCGAGGAGGCGATGGCAGATGATGCACCGCTGCTGTTCGAGGACATGATCACACGCAATATCGATCCGGCGCCGACCAAGCCATCGAATATTGCCAAGCGGCTTGAGTTTTCGATGGGCGATATCAAGGTAGGGTTTGCCGAGGCCGATGAAATCGTCGATCAAGAATATCGTACGGCCGCCGTCCATCAGGGCTATATCGAGCCTCATGCCTGCCTTGCCCGCTACGATCCTGACGGTCAGGGTGAAATCTGGAGCTCCAGTCAAGGCCATTTCATTGTGCGTGCGCTGACGGCCAAGCTGGTTGGCATGCCGCTTGCCAATCTCAAGGTACATCCTTCGGAGATCGGTGGCGGCTTCGGTGGCAAGACGGTGGTTTATGTCGAGCCGGTGGCGTTGGTGTTGTCGAAGAAGTCAGGTCATCCGGTGCGTGTGGCGATGGGCCGCGATGAGGTGTTCCAGGCAACCGGACCGACATCAGGCTCAGCGATGCGGGTCAAGATTGGTGTCAAGAAGGATGGGACGCTGACCGCGGCCGAGAGTGTGTTCAAATATCAGGCTGGTGCTTTCCCCGGTTCACCGGTGATGAATGGCTGTTTGTGTAGTCTTGCACCTTATGACATCGCGAACCAGAAAACCATCGGCTATGACGTGGTATCGAACCGACCGAAGGCCGCCGCATACCGCGCCCCGGGCTCGCCGATCGCAAGCTTTGCCATTGAAAGCACGCTCGACATTCTTGCCAAGAAGATCAGCATGGACCCGGTCGAACTGAGACTCAAGAATGCGGCGAAGAAGGGCACGCAGATGGTTTCCGGCCCGCCGCTTTCACATAACGGCTATGCTGACACGCTCAAGGCTGTGCTTGATCATCCCAACTACAACAAGCCGCTGGGGCCAAACCAGGGCCGCGGTGTTGCGTCAGGCTATTGGTTCAATGGTGGCGGCGAGTCGGGGGCGACCGTTTATGTCAACGCCGATGGCACCGTCTCTGTCGCCACTGGCAGCCCGGATATCGGCGGCTCGCGTGCATCGATGGCGATCATGGCAGCTGAGAAATTTGGCATTGACTACAATGAGGTGTGCTCGACAGTCAACGATACCACTTCTGTGCCGTTTACCCGCCAGACTGGTGGCTCACGGGTGACCTATGCCACTGGGCTTGCGGTGATCGGCGCTTGCGACAACGTGATCCAGGAGTTGCGCGCACGCGCCGCGATCATGTGGGACGTTGACGTTGAAGGGGTCGATTGGGAGGACGGCCATGCAAAGCCTTCCAGTAGCAATGTCGGCGATTTTGAGCCCCTGTCATTGAAACAGATTGCTGCTCAGGCGGGAGCTACCGGAGGTCCAATTGGATCAACCAACGCGGTCAGCGCTGGCGGTCAGGCACCGGGCTTTGCCACGGAAATGTGCGAAGTCGAAGTTGATCCCGACACTGGCCATGTCGAGATTCTGAGCTTTGTTGTGGCGCAGGATGCGGGCCGGGCGATCCACAAGGGCTATGTCGAAGGTCAGATGCAGGGTGGCGTGGCGCAGGGCATCGGCTGGGCGCTCAATGAAGAATATGTCTATGACGACAAGGGCCGGCTCGCCAATCCAAGTTTCCTCGACTATCGGATTCCGGTGGCCTCGGATCTTCCCTATATCAAGACGCTAATTGTCGAAGTGCCAAACCCGAACCACCCCTTTGGTGTCAAGGGTGTCGGCGAAGTCAACATCTGCCCGGCGATGGCAGCGGTGTCCAATGCGGTTGCCGACGCGGTTGGCCGGCGGATGGGTTCACTGCCGATCTCACCGCCAAAACTTCTGGCGGCCCTCAAGGATCGTCAGGAGAGCGAACTCTAGGCCGGAGGCATTGAAGCGTGTTCGTTTGATCAGGGTCCGGCCCCAATAACCGTCTTCCCGATTTGATCCGAGGATGGTTCATTGCCTCCGATGAGGAGGTAACGAGATGTATGATTCCTTCTGGTTTTCCGATTCTCAGTAGGCCCGGATCGCGCCGCTTCTGCCGACTGATGTGCACGGCAGGAAGCGCCCGGAAACAGTTGACGATCGTCCTGTGCCGAACGGGATCGTCCATGCGCTGCGCTGTGGCGGTCGACGGGCCGGCTGAGCCGCTATACACGGGCCGAAGAAGGCGCTCTGCAACCGCTTCGTCCGCCGGGCCGGGTGCGGTTTTATACGGGAAGGTATCTTCAGCGCTCCGGCAGGCGCTGAGGATACGCCTGACCGGCTGTTCATCGACAGTTCCTGCATCAAGGTTCATCGCTTCGCCGACGGCGGAAAAGGGGGGGCCTTGGGCCCATGGTATCGGCCGCACCAAAGGCGGACGCAACACCGGGATCCACGCCGTCCGCGACCACAAGGGCCGCCCCATGTTTTTGTCAATTGCGTCCTGCTCCCGACGCCCGGAACGTGTATGATTGCAAGGTCGCACAGCGCTGCATCGAGGCCATGCCGCCATGCGCCGAACGTGCCGGCGACAAAGGCCGTGACAGCCGGGAACTGCGCGAATGGCTTGAAGAGCGCGGGACCGGGCCCGTCATCCCGCCGCGAAAGAACCGCAAGATCCGATATCCCTACGATCAGGCCGTCTACAGGGAGCGAAATATCATCGAACGCATGTTCTGCCGCCTCAAGGACCGGCGGCGCATCGCAACTCGCTTCGAGCGCAACATTAAAAACGTCATGGCAGTTATCGCGCGCGCCGCAGCCCTCATCTCGTGGCTATAATGAGGCCGGACCCTAACCGGTTTGGTCGCCTCGAACGCCGTTCATTGCGCCCCGGCAATGTTCAACAGTGCCGACGGCCGGGAAAATGTGCTCAAGTCGGTGTTGGCGCGATATGCGGATCGTGAGCTGATGCGGTTCTCTTCCGGGCCGATGCCGCTTTTGCCGTCCCGGAGCTCTACAAGACGCCGGAGGCGGAAGGCTGTTCCTACGCCATCCGGCCTGGGAAGACCGCTGTTTCGGAAAGCAGGATTGCGCCTGTGCTCAAGCGCCCCGCGGATCGCCCGCCGATCCATGTGCGGCGACTTCGCGTATCAGGCCGCGTCACGGGACAAACCATGGCGGGTCGTCGCCAGGGTCGAACGGCATCCGGGTGACTTGTTCCCGAAGATCGGCTTTGTCGTCACCAACCCGCCGATGGAGCCGGACCGGATCATTCGGTTCTACAACCAACGCGGCACCGCCGAACAGCATGTCGAGGAAGGAAGGAAGGCGGTCAATCGGACGCGTCTTTCCTGCAAGGGCATGGCACGGAACGAGGTGCGGCTTCAACTTCATGCATCGGCCTGCAATCCCGGTGTCTTCCTGCAGGGCATCGACCTGCCGGAGGAGACGGCCGACCGGTCGCCGACCGGCCTGCGGACCTGCCTCATCAGGATCGGAGCGCGGGTCGTCCGCCACGCCCGAGCCATCACGTTCCAACCGGCCGAGGCGGCTGTCGGCGGCGCTCTGTTCACCCGCATCCTTGCGGCCATCCAACGGCTCCGTGCGCCCCCGGTACCGGCCAGCGGTACCTGCATGACGGTGTCGACGATCAAACCCGGGGGGAAGCGGCTCGACGGGTCTGACCCGACGGGTGCCGGTCAGACCGACTTCCGGTTCAAGCCCGTTGCAGCAGCCATAAATCGCGCCCGGTTCACGAACCGGATGCCCGAACCACGACACAGCCTGCCCAAGGGGATTGATCCGTACGCAAACAGCGGCGGCATGATCGAAATGGCGTTCTAATTGGGGAATGTCGGTTGAGGGGATCCGGCTTCATTTGGACGTCACGGGAGACGAAGATGAGCCGGAGAAAGAACTGTTCCCCGGAGCGAATTATCGGAATGCTGCGTGAAGCCGAGGTGCGGCTTGGCCGGGGCGCGACGGTGGGTGAGGTTTGCCGCAGCCTTTGTGTGTCGGAGCAGAGTTGCTGTTGATGGCGTCGCATGTACGGCGGCATGGAGGTGAACCAGGCGCATCGGCTGAAGGAGCCGGAGCGTGAGAGCGGGCGGGTGAAGAAAGCGGTTGCGGATCCGACGCCGGACAAGCCGACACAAGCCGTCATCTGCCTTGCCTGCCGGTATGGTAGTTACGGGTATCGCCGCATCCACCGGCTGCCTGGGCAGGATGGCCGGTGTGTCGGCCTGAACAGGGTCAAGCGCATCCGGCGACGTGAAGGGCTGAAGGTTCATCAAGCAACCCGAGAGACGCCGGCTGTGGCTGAAGGATGGATCATGCATCCGTCTTTGCTCGACGGCGAAGAACCATGTCCGGAGTTATGGTAATCTCCCCCGAAAGTAAGGTGGCTTGGTCGTAGAATTTTCTCGGCAGGGTGACTGAGGAGATTCCGATAAACAAAACACGTTTCAACGCGGCCCGGATCATGGACATTCTGCGGCAGATGGAGAACGGCGTGCCCGTATCCGGGTTGTGCCGCGAACAGGGCATGAGCAGCGCCACGGTCTACAAGTGGCGCGCCAGGTATGCCGGCATGGACACGCGCCTGATCAGCGAGATGACGGCCATCGCCGAGGAGAACCGGCGGCTGAAGCGCATGTACGCCGACGTCGGCATGCAGAACGACCTGCGCAAGGAGGCCCTCGGAAAAAAATGATACGGCCGGCTCAGCGCCGAGAGTTGGCCTTGAAAGCGGTGGCGATGAAGGGCGTCGGTATTGCGCCGGCCTGCCGCGGGTTCTCCATCGGCGAGACGTGCTACGGATACGGCCCGAAGCTGGACGAAGGGAACGAACAGATCGCGGATCTGCTTGTCGGACTGACCAATGCCAGGAAAACCTGGGGCTTCTGGCTGTGTTTCCTGTATCTGGGCAACGTTCAGGGCCGTGTCTGGAACCCCAAACGCGTTTACCGGATCTATCGCGATCTGGAACCAGACCTGCGCATCAAGCCCCGCAGGCGTCTGAAGCGTGAGAAACCCGGGGAACTGGCCGTGCCGGACGCGCCAGACGAGGTCTGGTCGATGGATTTCATGGCGGATCGGCCGGGCATCGAGGTGGACTTTTCGCTGCCGGCCGAACGTGTCGTGCGGGCCTTGAACCGGATCATCGAATGGCGGGGCGCCAAGGGCGATCAGGGTCGACAATGGCCTGGAATACGTCAGTGGCAGGTTGATCGAACGGGCCGAACAGGGGGGCATCGCGCCGGCCTGTATCCAGCCGGGAAAGCCGCGGCAGAACGCTTGCGTCGAGCGATACAACCGAACGATCAGGCATGAGTGGCTGGATACGACATCTTCGAAAGCATCGAGGAGGTGCAGCAGATTGCCACCGAGTGGCTCCGGTCCTACAACCCGGTACCTAACAACAACGAACGCCCCAACATGGGCAACCGCGGGATGACCTCTGCCCGGAAACTGAGAATGGCCGCGTAAATTCTACGACCAAGGACCCCGCAAAAATGCGGGGATTAACACCGGACCATGACCCATGATGACAAACGCAACGGCACGACCACGATGTTCGCCGCGCCGAACATGCTGACCGGAGAGGTGTTCGGCAGGAACATGTGCCGGCTCAAGCGTCACCCGCGCCGGACATTCCATTTTACCCCAACACCGGCGTCATGGCCGAACGCCGTCGAAGGCTTCTTTGCCGAGCTGACCGGGCGCCGCCTGAAACACGGCATCTTCTGCCCGGTCGTCGACCTCCAGGTCGCCATCAACCGCTTCATCAAGCAGCACACCGAAACCGAGGCAAAACCCTTCACCCTGCGCGCCGATCCCGACCAAATCATCGCCGCCAGAAATCGAGGGTTCCAAATGTTGGAATCAATCCACTAGAGCGGCGGACAAATTTCCCGGGCGGCCCAACCCCTGTGCACCAAGGCCCTCATGCCCGCTACCTTGCGTCCTTTCCACCCGGCAAAGCCTACTCACGTGGACGCCTTGACCCCCCTGGCTTTGAGCGTGTTGGCGTGATTCCGTGGGGATATCGGCGACGAAGGGTAACGATGGCTGCACAGCGCGGGTTGTTCGATCCGGATGAGCGCTACGCGGCGTTATCGAAGGCGGGAGATCCGCTGGAGCGGCTTGCAGGGGGGTATCGACTTCGAGCTAGCTCTTCCGGCCAGAGTTGGATGCGACGCTTGATCGTTCCGATGGCAGGCAGGGCGGGCGCCCGCCGATGGACCCGGTCCTCATGTTCAAGGTGCTGGTGATCCAGGTGCTCTACGGTCTGTCGGATGCGCAGGCGGCGTCCCAAATCATGGACCGGCGCAGCTTTGGCCGTTTCCTCAGCCTCGATGACGGCGCGCGGGCGCCGGACGAGACGACCATCCGGCGGTTCCGGGAAGCCCTGGTGCGGACCGGCGCGGTGAAGAAACTCCTCGCCCGGTTCGACGCGCATCTTGAGGACGCCGGATATCTCGCCCGGATATCTCGCCATGGGCGGGCAGATCGTCGATGCCACCATCGTGGCGGCCCCGCGCCGGCGCATGACCGATGCCGGGAAGGAGATCGTCAAGGGCGGGGGCATCCCGACTGATTGGCAGGCCAATCCCCGGAAACCGGCGCAAAAGGATCGCGACGCGCGTTGGACGCTCAAGCAAGGGCGCAGGAAGACGCGCCCGGACAGCACGGCGATGGGCGCAATCGCCACGCCGGTGTTCGGCTGCAAATCCCATATCAATGCTGACCGGCGCCACGGCTTCGTCCGGACATGGATCGTCACCGACGCTGCCCGGCAAACCGATGCCCGTGCATCACGAGAGGGCCAATGCCGCAGGGTCGAAGGTCCGATCCGCGATCGAACATCCCTTCGCCGGTATGAAGGCACGAATGGGGCTCTTCGTCCGCACCATCGGCATCGACCGGGCGAGGGCCAGGATCGGCATGGCCAACATCGCATTCAACATGAAACGGCTCCTGTTCCGGGGGCGCAAAGGCGCCGTGGCATAGCCCGGCCCCAGGAAACCAGATCCCGAACCACAACCCAGGCAAAGGGCCGACACGCATCGCGGCCGTAAAGGCGCTCTCGTCACCCGATTCCAAGCAGAAGACAGGGGGCTGCAGGGTGTCCACGTGTCAACAGCCAGGTTCCGCCAAGCGGCCGGTAGCAAATGCCCCATCGTACCAGGCGCTCGATATCCGGCCGCCGCAGCGAAGAAACGCTTCGTGCCTCGTGAAATGCAAAGCCTTCAAAGGCCGCAAGCAGCTCGTTGGTCTCCTGCGCGGCCTGCACCAGCCGCTTTAGCCGTTCAATACCGCGCGCCTGCCCGACAATCAGCTTGGGGTGCAGCGACAGCAGAACCGCCACCGTCTGGCTGCGCAAAAGCGGCTGCAATTGAGGTCCAACCGCATATTCGCCCCCCTCAATGTCGATCTTGATGAACACCCGCTCATCTTCGGCAAAGGCGCTTGCAAGCTCGGACGGCGTGATGGTTTCCACCTCCCAGGCGGTGCGCATGTCATCATGGACGATGCTCGATTTTGAATCGCCTCCGCGCTTGGTCGAGCCCAGCGTCACAACCCCGGTTTTTGTGTAAAGGGCACGGCCCAGCACCTGGATGCGCGAGGCAAGGTCCGGATTGAGGGCAATGTTGCGCCTGAGCTGACGCAGCGCCAGGGGGTCTGGCTCCAGAGCGATCACACGGCGCGCATGCGCCGCGGCGAACAATGCCGTCGGGCCAATCCAACTTCCAATATCGATGAATGTGGTCCGCTGGTCGAGGCTGGCCTTGAGAATGGAAAGGGTTTCCGGCTCCCACGCAACCGCTTCGAACCGGTCCCAAAACTTGCGCTGGCCACGATCCATCGGCTCAACAACGAAGCTGGTGTCGCGAAATTGCACCCGCCTCGTGCGTTCAGGCAATTCATTCATTTTGCTGTGCACCGAACTCCCACTGCTTGATCGCATGGGCTCAAGCTTCACGCAAACGAAAACGCCGCGCTGAATGTACCCTCACCGCGCCAGAATGCCTCGGGATTGTATGATTTGTGCTGCGTTAGCGCCGTGATATATCGCGCAGCGCCGCCCAGTCTAGACGAGGTTCGCCATTGCCGGCTGTAGTTTGACATCTGGTTTGAGAATTTGACGGAAAAATCGGTGTTGAAGGCAAAATCGGCAACGACCTTCAACGACCCTTCAAACCGGCTGTGAAGGGTTTTTGATTGCGGCCCGAAAATGCCGGAAATCCAGGACTTTGAGGATTTGAAGGCGGTCGTGAAAACGTCGGAACCGGCGTTGTGATATTGCGGGAAAATCCAATTTGAGGTGGACCATTTTGGTTGACCTCGGAAGACAACCGGAAAAAACAAACGAACACATACAGATAAAGCAAAGCCGCGGATGAAATACCGATTTTGAGGTAGACCACGCAAATGAAGTCTGATGTTCTCAGTTGACCGATCACCCTGCCTCTTTTCGTTTCGCCGGATTTGTCGGAAGAGCAGAGTCAAATTGCGCGTTCTCGATAACTATGCCTCGTTCGGTTCTGGGTCGATATCGTCACCTGCGATACTTTCCGTGGTCTGCGCTTGGTGGACCTCTTCGTCTGGTTTTTCCCATGTCTTGACCACTTGCGTCCAGTTTGGCGGAGCGCCTTTGCAGCCAAGCCATGTGTGCCAGAAACTCGGATCATCCGAACGCGGGCGCTGCGGCTTTTGCAGGTCGCGGATGCGAACGGGAACGGGTATGGTGGCTGCCCGGCCGAGAGGGATTTCCTGCTGCGAAGGAATCATGGGAAGCTCGTCGAGAAGCCCGCCCAAAGCGTCGGGAACAAGACGGCGGACAAGATTCTGATCGACATCGTTGACGATGCGGTGGAGCAGGAACGAGTTACACTGCGCCAAGACTGTCGGCGAGAGTTCGGACGGGCGTTGCGATGCCAGAACCAGCCCAAGACCGAATTTCCGCCCTTCCCTTGCTATTCGCTCAAAGGTCTGGCGGCATAGATCAGCGGCCTGTTCGCTCGCACCAATATCGGCATTCTTGCGCACGAAGCTGTGCGCTTCCTCCAGCACGAGCACAGTCGGAAGGGCTTCGTTTGTTTCCTTGATATAGCGTTGCAGTGCCTCGAATATCAGTCGCGAAATCACGGCAACGGCAATATGTACAACATCCGATGGCACGAGTGAGAGATCAAGAATAGCAAGCGGTTCGGGAGCGCCTTCACCGGGACCAAGCAGGCCTGCCAGCCACTCGCTGAACGAAGCTGCACCTTCGGTATCGATGACCGGACGGAGCCCGGCATCACCAAGCATGACCTAGACGCGGTTGATAAGCGGTTCGACGTTATTAACCGCCCGCCCGCCCGTTTCCATAGCAACATTACGGATACAGTCAGGAAGTGCCACGACATCAAACCGCACCGGTGCATCTTCGCTGATCTCGCCGTGAGTTGCAGCGATTGGAAAGGCTTCGGTGATCGTGCGGAGTGCCTTTAGAACAGCTTGAAGGTCAATCCAGACTGGAAATCGTTGTATCCGGTCCCCTTGACCCAATGGCGCTTGGTACGCACCTGCTCGATCGGATCGCGTATTGCCGCAATCGCGGTCACGAGATCGGCTGTCTCATTGCCGCAGGTGGCAAGCTCTTTCTCGTCGCATTTACTCATTTCAATCAGGCTCTCTAGCAGTGACCCGAAGTCTTTGTTTTGCGGAAAGCCGGTAACGCTTTGAGGCAGGTCCGCATAGTTCTGCTCAATCCGCCGGACATAATTGATATAGCGATTGATCGCCTGTGCTTTTTTCGTCAGGGCGGTCGCATCTGCATTGCGCAACCGCCGCAGTGCTCCGAGCAATACGGGGCGCTGAACTCCGGGTTGCGCGGACGTGAAAGCCGCCACTCCTGTCCATTCCAAAGCCAGCCCGGCACTGTGAGTGGAATCGCGCCGTCGCTACCGCCAACCGAAAAGCGCCTGACCGGCAACGCGCCATCCTCAAAGGCCTGTGAATACTCGCCGTTGGGGTCTAGAATGATGAACCTGGCATTGGTCGGCTGGGCTTTTTCACCTTTCTGCGTTGTCGCTTGCGAGGCCTTCGCCGCCGCACTTTCTTCAAGCGACCAGCGGACAACACCGGCAACGGAGCAGGACTTCCCGCTGCCGGTATTGCCAAGGACGGCAAGATGCCGGCCAAACAGCTTGTCCGGGGGTACACATACATGAGCGTTGTCGGCAAAAGGAGCAGAGCCAATCCGGATCAAGCGGTCGTCGGTTTTGGCTTCGACGATGGAACGAAGTTGCATTGCCGTTGGAAGGAGAACCGGATCGCCAACCGAAGGCAGCACCGGAATGCCGCGTTCCAGTGCATAGCGTGGCTGGCCGTCGCCGTCATTTCCCTCAAGCAGCAGTGTGCCGAACGGAATGGCCAAAATAGTCCGGGCAGGATATGGAAGGTCCACAAGGGCATCGTCGTGCTTTCCGGGAGCCGGTTTAGCACGAACGATGCAGATTTCCTTGATTACCGCGACGACCGCGCCGATCTCGTTCTGTATCAGTACATAGGCATTGACGCGCGGAAAACCGGTAGGCGTGCCGGTATTCAACGCGGTCGCCTGTGGAGTTTCATTGAAAAGCGCGATGCACAACTCTTCGGCGGTGACGGCATCAACCCGGCCGACTGAAAGCGTGCCGATGCGTTCGACGGTCGTGGTCATAACACATCGCCATCTTCACCCGGCTCTTTGCCTTTGGTTTTGCCGCGCTGCTCCATAAGTTCGCTCATGCGGATCGTGAGCGGATCGATGACCGGTTTGGGCAGATATTTTTCAACCGGCATCCGAATATTGCCGAAGTGCTTGCCGATCAGCAGTGTGAGTTGTTGCCGCCTGGGCACAGGCCAACCCGGAACCGGCAAGCGTGCTCGTGCAGAGCGCAGCCGCAATGCTGGCCTTCGGCATTGCATCGCGCGTGGCCGGTTTCCTCTGGGCAGCGTTCGGCCTGCGACTGTTCAGGTTTCTTGGCCTGTTCATGCGCTTTGGCCGCGCCGGTCGCAATGTGGCGCTATTGGCCGGGCCACTCAGGATGCTTGCGGGCGCCGGCCGGATATTCGGTCGTCTGGCCCGTTCTGCCGGCTGGTTTCTGGCATCGATCGCACCCGGGCGGATCAAGGGCGCACTGGCGGGATTGCACATGCTTGCGACCTTCAGCAGGGGAACGGCTCTGGCGACGCTGTTTACCGGTCTGCGCACCGCTGCCGTTGCGGCCTTGTCGGCGATCGCAGCTGCCGGATGGCCGGTCGTTCTCACCATCGTCCTGATCGCAGCGGCTGTCTTCCTGCTCTGGAAATACCGGGAGCGTTTCAAAGCGTTCATGAAGGGTTTTGGAGACGGCCTTTACGATGCTTTTGCACCCGATATCGAATGGATTTCAGGCAAGTGGGAAAGCCTTGTCTCGGATGTTCGTGGCTGGGTGGACGAGATCGCCGGGATAATCGGAATAGACGCCGAGGCGGCGATGGCCGCGTTCGACCGCTGGTTCGACTTCTCCGGCGTTGATGCCCGGCTTGCCAGGGCCAGGGACGCCGTTGACAATTTCTTTTCCGACCTGTTCACGCAGGAGCAGCCCAGCGATGCCGAGAAGGGCGAGGTCGAAGCGGCCGGCCGGCGCATCGGCAAGTGGCTCGGGAACGCGATCCGGTCGGCAATCACATATCGGTTCACTCTTGGCACTTTGATCGTCGAGCTCATTATTGACGGCATGGAAGAAGCCTGGTCTGACCTGACAGACTGGTTCAGTACAAGGTTTGATGCCCTTGGCGAGCTGATCTCATTCGATATCGATTGGCCGGAGCAGCCGAGCTGGATGAAATGGCTCGCCGAAAAGGCCGGCTTTGTCGATGAGCCGGAACAACCGGCACCGTCCGAGACACCTGCGCCAGAGCCCGCTGCGCCGAAATCGGACGGGTCCGGAATGACCGAACCGAACCCGCAATGGTTTGATCGAGTGACGCAGGCTGTTCAGTCCGTGTCGCTCAGCGCAGCCGGTCGCGAACTCGGAACGGCCCTTGCCGCCTTCCGGGAGCGTGCGGCATTGCCGACGCCGCGACCGATCGGTGAAGAAAAAGCGGTGCGCGAGATCGGCGAGGCGTTCACCGATTTCGTATCCGATGCCGGTCGTGTCGGCGATGCACTCGAGGCTGGAGCGGAGCGGGCCGGAAACAAGCTCAGATCGCCTGTGATGATGGTCGGGTTTTCGGGCGCGACACCGGGGCGTGTCTTCGGTCTGGTCATCATTGAGATGGTTTCCGACACGCAATTTCACATCGACCGGAGCGGCGCGGGAAAGCAGTTGGAATTCCCGGTCACCGTCTCCCCCTATGGGGGCGGTGCATTTGGAGGGCTGTTCTGATGGCGACGGTCAAGGTCACCGGCACCGAAATGGGCATCGAGGAAATCGCCTGGAGGTTTCGCCAGAAGCTCTATCCCGACGACCCGAACCGCGCCGCCCGGCTCTCCGGTTATGTCGAGCAAATCTTCGATCTCAATCCGGGCCTGGCGGAAGTGAGTCACAACGTGCCGGTCGGGACCGAAATTGTCATGCCGGATGCCGAGACGGAAACACCGATCGGCCCGAACCGGCTATGGGGCTGATCCATGCGTCCGGTCATCAGGGTGCTGGCAGGCGGTTCGCCGGTCAACGGCATTTTCTATTCCAGGCTCATTTCGTGCGGAATCAGGGACGAAAGCGGACAGGAAAGCGATACGCTCGAATGCACGTTCGACTGGCGCGGTTATGCCATCGCCCTGCCGAACGAAGGCGCCATTCTGGAACCCCTGTTCGGCTATGCCGGCGGCGCGCTCACCTCGATGGGCAAATTCGTGGTCGACGGCTACACGTCTGCCGGCGGACCGGACGGGTTGTTGCTTTCTGGTTGCTTTAGCGGGGCGTTCCAGGGTGGTCAGCCGAACATTTTTCTCCAACTCCTTGAAATACCTGGAGGGCGCACGGGGGCTCGAACCCCGGACCCGCTGATTAAGAGTCAGCTGCTCTACCAACTGAGCTATGCGCCCCCAAGGGTGACCGTCGCATTATGACACGGGCCTCCCGGAATTTCACCAATCATTGCGGCAAGGGCAAATGGTGATGTGAATGCCGGCTGCTTGCCGCGCTGCCGGTGCGGGCGGATAGAGTTCATTGCCCATGCGATGTCTGTAAAAGCGGAGATGGCGTGCGAAGCCGTCATGCGCATGTCGGAGGTGTTTCGGCTTCACCTGTGCGGGGTCTTTTTGGTGACCCGGCCTTTGAGTTGGAATCCGACCAAGGTCCAATCGACGGTTCGGCCGATCAGGGTTGCAGCGTATGGGATTGTCGGCCTCCTCGGCAATACCGTTTCAGGTACAGGTGGGCGAGAGCCCGGCGACGAGTGTGGCCTCTCGGTGTTGTAGAAGCGCGACCACTGCTCGATCAGGATCTGCGCCCGGGTGAGTGTGGTGAAGATTTCCGGCTTGCCGTGCCCGGCCGGCGCTTCCTTCAAGGCATCCGCACGGAAGTCTGCCTCGAGCGTGTTCGACAGTCGCCAAGCCGGAACCTTTCGACTGTACCGGTCCATGATTGCCACCAGATACAGGAAGCCCCCACGCATCGGGATGCAGGTGTTTCTTGCTGCTGTCGAGCTCCCGGTAGATCGGGACCGGCCGCATGAGGCGCATCAGACGGCGGCGGCGGACACGGTGCCGTCCGCACATGCGGCTCCGCCGCTGCATATGCCACGCCATTTACCGCGATCCGTACCACGGCGTTTCCGGGAACTGCCTGTCCATGATTGCCATGAAGCGCAGGTTCTCTGCGCTCTCGCCCTTCGGCTGATCGTAGAGCCTGGACCGCGTCAGCGTCAGCAATGCGCACTGACGCCGAACGCCCGGCTTATGATCCTTGCTCACCGTTTTTTGCCTCGCGTCCCGAGCCGCCGAACCGGGGCATCGGCCAAAAAATCCCGCTCGACAACAAGCCGCCCGATCCTGGAATGCAACTTCTCGATCTCGACCGTACCGGCCGGGGCCGGATCGGCCCCCGCCGGTCAAACGCAGACGCCGTGTTCCGGATCGCTGCCCGCTTCCACGTGCTGATCCGGGTCGCATGCCCGCCGTATTTCTTCGACAACTCCGCCGGCGTCATCTCTTCGCGGATCGCCTCAAGCGCGACCCTGGCCTTGAACCCGGGGGCCTTGAACCCGAGCGAATGGTTCTTTCTCTTCGTCATCCTAGTCTTCTTCATCCTCTTCGCTCGCCGTGGCTGCAAACTTCATTCGTCGCACGTTAGCCCGCAAGATCGAGAAAACATCGTCAGACCTCTCGTTGATGACATTTAGCGTGTTGGAACGTTTTGCATTCCGGTTCACGTGGATTAGGCGGTTGCGCGTTACTGCCTCAACAAGTTTGCTCCGAGCGCCTTCCAATAGCCTTGCAGTCTGCATAGGCGTCTCCTTGTTTTCATAGTTCATCTATCAGGCACTTTTCATAGTTGACCATTCGCCAAGCGGTCAGTCCCTTTTGCACCATGATACCGATGCTGAACGCCGTCATCGAGGCGATTTGAGTCAGATGGCCGGTGCGCTCACGCTTGCTCAACATGGAACTGATCGGGGCGCAACAGAGCCTGACTGTGCCGCGCCGCTCATGGCCGAGGTCGACCCGGCCGTATCAATCACCGTGAGAATTCAGCTCGCCAGACAAAGCGCGTGATCCGGCTTGAATGTCAGATAGACCGGCTGACCCGATACCAGATTTTCATAATGATCGATCTGAATTCCGACCTCATGGCCGCCGACGCTGATACGCGCCTCGGCGCAATTGCCCAGATACACCGTATCGATCACCGCGCCTTTCAACACATTGCCGCCGCTTGCCGATTTCGGCTCGTCCAGATGCAGGCTGAAATCCTCAGGGCGAATGTTGATAAAGAGCCCATCACCAGCCGCAACTCCTTCACCGCCATGAGCCTTCAGCGCAAAGCCGTCGCTACCATCCTTGGCCGCAATCTCGACCTCGCAGACCTGGCCGCGGCGCGATTTGAGCGTGCCCTTTATCAGATTGGCAACGCCGATAAACCCGGCGACGAAACTGTTGGCCGGTTCGGCATAGATCTCCTGTGGACTGCCGATCTGTTGGATCACCGCCTTGTCCATTACCACCACCCGGTCGCTCATCACCAACGCTTCGCCCTGGTCATGAGTGACATAGACCGAGGTGATGCCAACCTCCCTTTGCAGGCGCACCAGTTCATCGCGCATCTGCTCGCGCAGCTTGGCATCGAGATTGGAGAGTGGCTCATCGAACAAAATCACGCGCGGCTCATAGACGATGGCGCGCGCAAGGGCGACACGCTGGCGCTGGCCGCCCGACAGTTTGGTCGCATAGCGATCAGCAAAATCGGTCAGCCCGACAAGCTCGAGCGCGCGCATGGTGCGCGTCTGACGCTCGGCTGCCGGCGTGCGCCGCACCCTCAGCCCATAGGCGACATTGTCGAACACCGTCATATGCGGCCACACCGCATAACTTTGAAACACCATGCCGATATTGCGCTGCTCGGGCGTCAGATGAATGCCGCGTGCGGGCGCGGTGACTGTGTCGCCGCCAATGCGGATCTCGCCGCCATCAGGCCGCTCAAGCCCGGCAATGCAGCGCAGTGTCGTCGTCTTGCCGCAGCCGGACGGGCCCAGCAGCGTGACGAACTCGCCCTCGGCAACATCCAGATTGAAATCATCGACAGCGACCTCATGACCGAAAACCTTGTTCAGATGCTCGATCTCGACCATCGGCTTATTTGTATCACTCATGGCCGCACCGCCAGCGTGTGATCAGGATCAAGATTGAGATAGACCTTCTCGCCCACCTTCAACCCGTCGCGCGGATGGCCCAGCACCTTCCATTCAAAGCCGCCCCAATCGACCTGCGCATCGACGCAATTGCCCAGAAACACCACGCTGGATATCTCGCCCGGAAGCGCGTCGCCGCTATCCTTGGAGCGCGCAACGCGCACATTTTCAGGTCGCACTGACAAAACCGCCGGCGCGCCTGCCTCAACGCCCGGGCCAAGCCGGCATTTGAGTTGGATGGCCTCGCCATCCTGCGCCACCTCGACGGTTCCGTGATGAACGCCATCAACGCCATTGGCCTCCAGCACCCGGCAATCGAGCAGATTGGCGATGCCAATGAAATTGGAGACATAGCGATTGACCGGGTTGGTGTAGATATCGAGCGGATTGCCGCGCTGCTCGATCGTTCCTTTGCTCATCACGATGATCTCGTCACTCATCACCAATGCTTCAGCCTGGTCATGGGTGACATAGACCGAGGTAATGCCGACCTCGTTTTGTATGCGCTTGAGCTCGACACGCATCTGCTCGCGCAATTTGAGATCCAGATTGGACAAAGGCTCGTCGAACAGGAGCAGGCGCGGATGCGCGACAATGGCCCGCGCGAGCGATGCGCGCTGCTGCTGGCCGCCAGAAAGCTGGGTCGCGAGCTTGTCGGCGAAATCGCCAAGGCCAACCAATGCCAGAACCTCAGCCACCCGGTCGTCGATCTCACCCCTGTTGATTTTGCGGATTTCTAGTGGATAGGCGACATTTTGCGCCACCGTCATATGTGGCCAAATGGCATAGGACTGGAACACCATGCCGATGTCGCGTTTTTCCGGCGCCAGGAACACGCCGTCCACCGGCGCGGTATAAGTCAGCCCGCCAACTGAAATGCGGCCGCCATCGATATGATGCAAACCCGCAATGCTCATCAAGGTTGTGGTCTTGCCGCAGCCGGACGGCCCCAGCAGCGTCAGGAACGAGCCTTCGGGGATAGAAAATGACACATCATCCACCGCCCGGTCCTCGCCGAACAGCTTGATCAGATGTTCGACTTCCAGATAGGGCTCTGCCACCCTGCCCGAACTCATGCCGTCAATGCCTCGCGGCCCGCCAACCGGCGGAAGACATAGATGCACACCAATAGCACCAGTGTCTGGGCCATCGACAGCGCAGAAGTCAGCGGCTCGTTCTCGAAATTGGCGAGATAGTAGACGCCCACCGAAAGCGTTTCGGTGCCGGTGGTATACAGAATGATCGAAATCGACAGCTCACGCAGGAAGATGATGAACAGCAGCACCCAGCCGGCGAAAATGCCGGGTTTCAGGAGCGGGATGGTAATCCGCCGCAACGTGGTGAACCACGAGGCGCCGGCCATGCGCGAGGACTGCTCGAGCTCTTCGGAAATCGCCAGCATCACGGAGGAAATATTGCGCTGACCATAGGGAAAGAAGCGGGTGATATAGCCCAGAAGCAGGATCCACAATGTCGCGTAGATCGGTGTTTGGATGTAGGTCACGAGCACACCCATAGCCAGCACGATGCCGGGAAATCCGATCGGCACAACGCACAGGAAATCAAGCAGCCTTGAGCCGAATCCCTTGGTGCGATGGATCATGTAACTCACCACCAGCGCCAGGATCATGGCGATGGTCGCACCGGTAAAGGCAAGGAAGAATGAGTTGAAGATGCCGTTGGTCGCGGCCTTGATCGAATCTGGCCGCCAGAAGAACAGCGTCTTCTCATAATTGTTGAAGCTCATCTGGTCGGGCAGAATTTCCGCCGTCCACACCGGATGCAGACTGACCACCGCAAGACACATAATAGGCATCACTACCGCCACCAGGAGGTAGGTGAGGTTGTAGCCGAGCGCCAGCCACTTCCAGCCGCCAAGGTCCAGCACATTGGGGCGGAAACCCTTGCCAGTGACGGTGGTAAAGGATCGCGGCGCGATATAGCGCTGCTGAATCCAGATCAGAAACACGGTTATTGCGCCGAGCGCCATCGCCATGGTGGCGCCGAGATAATGGTTGGCATCATCACCCACCGCCTTTGAGAAGATCTGCGTTGTTAGCGTCTCCCAGCCATAAGGCGCCGACAGTTTGAATGGCACGCCGAACTCGCCCGCTGATGTCACGAACACGATGATTGCACCCGACAGAATACCGGGCGCAACCAGCGGCAGCGTCACGGTTAGCGTCGTGCGCACAAGCCCCGCTCCGGTGGTGCGCGCGCTGTCCTCAAGCGAGGGGTCCATGCGCCTCAGCGATCCGACAACAAACAGATAGACCAGCGGAGCGAAGAAAATGCCGGTTACCCAGATCACGCCCCAGATATTGTCGACATTGATGAGGTAGCCCTCAATGCCGAGGAAATCGCGTGCCCAGGCGTTCAACAGCCCGGTTTGCGGCGCACCCAGATTGTGCCAGGCAATGGCACCAACAAACGGGCTCAGGAAAAACGGGATCAAATTGAACGGCTCGAAATAATCGCGACCCGGACAATTGGTGCGCGCATTGACCCAGGCAAGCGACACACCCAGAAAAGTCGCCAGCACCGTCGATCCCGAGCTAATTATCAGCGTGTTGAGAAACGCCTTGGGGATCACCCGGTCGGTGAACAGCCGTTCGTAATTGTCGAACCCCCACTTGGTGTCCCAACCCATCGGGTCGAGCACCATGAAACTCGACACGAACAGTGTCAGCAGCGGCAAGATCACCGCCACCGCGATAATCAGACTGACGATCAGGGTGACAATGTTTTCCTGGGTGAACAGACTCGACCAGCGGCCCGATCCGACCACGTGCCGCCTGGTGACCGCGACCGACTTTGTTGTCTCCATAATTTCTCAGCTAGGTTTGACGGAGCCCCGCTTTGAGGGCTCCGTCAGATATCATCAATGCGGCCTATTGGAACCGATCCTGCCACTTGCCGCGCACCTCTTCGAACTCGGCCTGTGCGCCAACCCAGTCATCCATGCCAATCAGCTTGATTTTATTGAGGTCAAGCAGATAGGGCGCAGCCGCCTCTGGCGGTGAGTAGCCCTCCCGGAAGGAGTAGATCGCTTCGCCTTCGACGAAGATATCCGAGCCTTCCTCGCTCAGCAGGAACTCAACCAGCAGCTTGGCGGCATTGGGATGTTCCGCTCCCTTCAGCACCGCAACCTGATTGCCGAGCATCACGTGACCTTCCTCGTAAGAGCCGATCCTGATCTTCTCGGCGAGGTTCGGCTGCTTGATCACATTCTGATAGACGCGGCCCGACAGGTTCCACATATCGAACGGGCGCTGACACGAAATCACCATTTGCATCTTCGGCTCGGTGCGGAATTCGATTATCGGGTCGGTGGTCTTCAACTCATCCCAGAATGTGTCGAAATCGACCGCGCCAGCCTTACCAAGCGCAATCACGGTGTTGGTGTAGGTGAAGCTCTTGGTGATGTCGGACGAGATGGTCTTGCCTTTGACCGCTGCGACAACCGCGTCGGCATAGGATGAGACGCTGAAGTCTGCCATGCCGGGGCAGGCCGTGTTCCACACCGGCTGGAAGGTGTAGGCAAGCGGGGTAACCACATAAGGATAGTTGAAATACTGGCCGGCTTTTTTCGCCAGCCCCTCGCTGTCCTTCCAAGCGCCACTGTCGATTGCTTCAAAAGCATCCCGCTCGGCCCCGGCGGCGAAGAAGCCGGGCGCGCTGACCAGGATCAGATCGACGGTGAACTTGCCCGCCTGAATTTCCTGGCGCACTTGGGCCACCGTAGCGCCGGTGCCCTTGCGCAGATTGTTGAACTCGAAATCCTCGCCCAGATCGTAGCGCTTGATGAACGCCTCGGCCATGCGCTGGCCAGTGCGGTCGGAAAACAGCGGATTGATGATCGTCACCGCGCCTTCTTCCTTGGCCGCTTCAACCAGCGCCTGCTCATGCGGCGTCAAATCGGCAGCCCCGGAAAGGCCGGCACTTGCCAAGAGTGCCAGCGCCGAGATCGCGCCCACCACTCCCTTGTTTGCATTGTTCATGACATTCCTCCCAAGATGGCTTGTTGTTCCCGCCAGGCGGCCAAATATTAACGGCTGGCCGTCTCGCCACCAAGCTACTTTTTTCAACTCCAATCGTCGAGACTATTAATGGTCACCAATGACAGTGCCAGCCACCATATTTATCCGACATTCCTCAATTAGAACGCCATTTCGATCATGTTGCCGCTGTTTTGCGTATGGATCGAGCCTCTTGGGCGGGCCGTGTCGTGGTCCGGGCATCCGGTTCGTGAACCGGGCGCGATTTATGGCTGCTGCAACGGGCTTGAACCGGAATTCGGTCTGGCCGGTACCCGCCGGGTCAGACCCGTCGAGCCGCTTTCGCCCGGGTTTGATCGCCGACACCGTCATGCAGGTACCGCTGGCCGGTACCGCTGACGCACGGAGCCGTTGGATGGCCGCAGGGATGCGGGTGAACAGAGCGCCGCCGACAGCCGCCTCGGCCGGTTGGAACGTGATGGCTCGGGCGTGTGGCGGACGACCCGCGCTCCGATCCTGATGGGGTGGGTCTGTGCGCCATGGGGCGGGCCGACCGAACCGTCCATGTCCGGTGTGATCCATTCGGGCGTCATCGCGGCGTGAGCCCGATCAATCCCCCGATCGATCCATTGACCGGATACGTCCGCCGGCGCACCGCGATTGTCGGCGGCCGCCGACACCCCGGTCTCGAACCGACCCATCCGGCCGGCAGACGCAGCCTCGGCATCAACGCCACGCCCTCCGACCACCTGCCGCATCACCGGATCGAGCGCCGGACGGTCCGCGTCATTCACATCATCATATCCGGTCGATCGTCCGAAGCCCGACTGGCGCAAAAGCCCGACCACGGAATGCAGACGGTTGTGGACGGTTCGCGTATCTCCGAGAGGACCGCCGGCAATATCGTGCAATCCCGGGGGTCTCGTCCAACTCCCGGAACGGCAACGGGCCACCGTCGGAACCGATCTTCGAGCCATGGAATTCCAGCCGCACCCGACTGTCGAAACCGAGCCTGATATCACCCGTTTCGCCTGCACCCTGCGGGTGATCCATGATCCGCCCCCTGCAGCCCGCACAAAATGCTGAAATATGACATGATTACCGGCTGTCACGTGCGTAAACGTCACGTTACCTGGGGAATGTGGGGTTATTGTGGCCGCATTTATTGTGGCCACAGTTCGCCTGATCGGATATGCGGGATGATGTCATGGTTCAGAAAAAACTGCTCATTGTCGCCCACGCGCCATCTGACAATACAAGTGCCATGCTCAAGGCGGTGGTTGATGGCGCGAACACACCAGAAATCGACAATGTCGAGGCCGAAGCGCTGAGCCCGTTCGATACCGAGCCGGCCCATGTTCTGGCCGCCGATGCCATCATCCTCGGGACAACGGAAAATCTCGGCTATATGAGCGGCGCGATGAAGGACTTCTTCGATCGCTGCTACTATCCCTGCCTGGAGGAGACGCAAGGCTTGGCCTTCGCCTTTTATATCCGCGCCGGCCATGACGGCACCGGTACCCGCATCGCCATCCAGACCATCGCCACCGGGCTCAAATGGCGCAAGGTGCACGAGCCGCTAATCTGCAAGGGTGCCTGGAATGACGGCTTTCTGCCGTCCTGCCTGGAACTCGGCGCCACTATGGCGGCCGGTCTCGACGCCGGAATCTTCTAACAACCGACATTCCCCGATTAGAACGCCATTTCGATCATGCTGCCGCTGTTTTGCGTACGGATCAATCCTCCTGGACGGGCCGTGTCGTGGTTCGGACATCCGGTTCGTGAACCGGGCGCGATTTATGGCTGCTGCAACGGGCTTGAACCGGAATTCGATCTGACCGGCCCCCGTCGGGTCAGACCCGTCGAGCCGCTTTCGCCCGGGTCTGATCGCCGACACCGTCATGCCGGTACCGCTGACGCACGGAGCCGTTGGATGGCCGCAGGCCGGTCGGCGACCGGCCGGCCATCTCCTCCGGCAGGTCGGCGCCCTGCAGCAAGACACCGGGATTGCAGGCCGATGCATGAAGCTGAAGCCGCACCTCGTTCCGCGCCATGCCCTTGCAGGAAAGACGCGTCCGATTGATCGCCTTCCTGCCTTCCTCGATATGCCGTTCGGCGGTGCTGCGCTGGTTGTAGAACCGAATGATCCGGTCCGGCTCCATCGGCAGCTTGGTGACCACGAAGCCGATCTTTGGGAAGCCGATCTTTGGGAAGCCGATCTTTGAGAACAAGTCACCCGGATGCCGTTCGACATTGGCGACGACCCGCCGTGGTTTGTCCCGTGACGCGGCCCCGATACGCGAAGTCGCCGCAGATGCGCCGCACATGGGTCGGCGGGCGACCCGCGGGGCGCTTGAGCACAGGCGCAACCCTGCTTTCCGGAACAGCGGTCTTCCCAGGCCGGGATGGCGTAGGAACAGCCTTCCGCCTCCGGCGTCTTCATAGAGCTCCGGGACGGCAAAAGCGGCATCGGTCCGGAAGAACCGCATCAGCTCACGATCCGCATATCGCGCCAACACCGGCTTGAGCACATTTTCCCGGCCATCGGCGCTGTGAACGGCGTTCGAGGCGGCCAAACCGGTTAAGGACGAACAAGGGGTGACGGCACATGCAGCCGAAATGCCCGTTCCGGGCGGTGTCCTCCTGCGCGCCACGGGTCTGCGCGTCATGGGGCGGGCCGACCGAACCGTCCATGTCCGGTGTGATCCATGATCCGCACCCTACAGCCCACACAACATGCTGAAATATAAAAATATTACCGGCTGCCAGAGGCGCGAAAACGTCACGTTACCTGGGAATGTGGGTTGAAAGAAGTCCGCCGCGCCGAATTTCCGTTCCAGGACGGAGGCTTGTGCGGAAACTTCCTTCAATTGAAGGATGGGGGCCGTTGAAGGAAGCATCGTCGCGGTCGCGCGCTCTGAGCCATTGCGAGGCGCGGGTCGGTTCGGACTTGCTGACGCCCGCCGACCCCGCCTTGCGAATGATCTCGCGCACGCGCTTCAGATGCGCCTAGGTCTCGGTGTCGGCGATGTGGCGCTCGACGGCGTCGATGGTGCGCCGAGCGAAGTGCCGTACGAAATCGAAGGCCCGGACGGCATCCTCAAGCCGAATGACGGGCAGAACCGCATCCCGCCCCAGGCCATGACGAGCGCGACCTTGGCCGCGTTCTCCGCGATCCGGGCGAGGATCGGAGTGTGGGATGTGCCGGCCGCCGCCCGAAGCTCGACGGTGGTTTCCTCGCCGAGCGCGTCGAAACGGGCCTGTGCCTTCTCGTCCATGGGAACGGTCATCGGATCGACGGTGGTCTCAAGCCCGGATGTCTGGCCGGCGAGGTTCCCGCCCGTCCCGCCGCCGCCCTCGGCGAGACGTTGCAACCCCTCGATCAGCGCGCGCGGGGATTTGCGCAGCCCGGCACGACGGTTCTCGTCCGGGTAATCCTCATCGCTCGGCAGGATGATGAAGCGCGCGAGCGAGCCATCCACCAGGTTTGCGCCCTGCAGTGCTCCCCAGAAATGCAGCGGCGTCGTAGACGCAGAGGCAGGGCTGGACAGTGTCTCGCCGCTCGTTCGAGCCATCGCGATTGGCGTATTCCGCGCCGAGGAAGATACCGCATGCCGCGGTTTAGAGCTCGGTCATGTTGTCGAGGATCTCGGTGACATGGCGCGGACTGCGCTTCCGGTCGGCCGCAGCCGACAGGAACATCCCGAACTCGTCGATCTGGAACAGGATTGAGGGCTGGCGCCGGGATTTCGGGCTGAGCGAGCCGCGCCAGGAAGCCGGCCGCAGGATGCTCGCCTGTGGAGGCCTGCTGGCTGCCATCGAGCAGCAGGTCGGGATCGGGACGCCAGCCCTTAATCCATGGCGAGGTGATAGATCGTGCCGGTGCCGATCCGCACGGGCTTGAAGCTCGCCCATGCCTTCGCCGTCGCGGCCGGATCGTTCTTGGCCGCCTGCGCCGACCAATCGGCGAAGAGCGGCGCGCCCTCCTCGTTCAACGCGCCCTTCAGCGCCATGCCGATGCGCATCCAGCTGTCGTAGTCGAGCTCGGCATTGGGCAGCCAGGCGAGCGCGCTCCGGATCGCCGCCAGAGTGCCGGCCTGCGCGTGGGCCGGCAGGCACGGTCGGGCGGTCCCGTTCGTCCCCTTCGCGCCGAGGCTCTTCGGGCACAGCTCGGACGGGATCAGCGCCAGCGCCTCATTGAGGAACGCCGCCGCCTGCGTGGCATCGATGGCGGGCAGGCTCTCAATGTCGAGATCCGCGAGCCCCCGTCCAGCCAGGCATAGGACCGGCCGGTGTCGGGATGTTCGGCATAGGCCACGAACTGTTGCCCGAGGCAGAGCACTTCCAGCGGCGCGCGCCGGATCCCGGCAAATGGCTCGGTCGCGCGATAGACCAGAAGCCGCTTCGGGGGCTTGCCGATCCGCAGCGCCGGCCTGTCGCCCAGCCATTCGCGCGCCAGCCGCTCGATGCGCAGAGCCGGCTCGACCAGGTGGCGACCTCGAACTCGGTCGTAACCCGGCTCGCATGCCGGTTCCACTGCGGATAATCGTGCCAGACCGCGCGGGCGAACTGGCCGGGTTCTTGGTGCCGGGCGCGATCGGCAGGATCGCGTAGCCGTTGTTCACGAGGCGCACCCGACGCGTGCCATCCACGAGGTGTCCGCCATCAGAAGGGCACCTCCGGGATCATGCCGTCGAGCCGCGCGCGGTCCTTGGCCGCCAGTTCACGCAGGTGATCACAGTAGCCGGTGACGATCACCTCGACGAAAATGTCCCACTCGCCCCGATCAGCAGGGCGAGATCGGTCCTGTCGAGGCTTTCGAGGTATGCGCCGCAGGCCTTGCCGCCCTCGACCATGGCCGCGGTCTCGTTCGGTGTCGGATCGATCATTCCCGACCTCCGGTGGCAGATGTCCTGGCAAACCCGGCTGCAGAGGTCTCTGCGACTCGTGTCGCGCCGCGGGTCGGAGACGCGGAAGCGCGCGTCGAACCAGCCCCAGCCGCGGGGCTCTCGATGGCAGACGGCGCAGCGCTCGGCACGGCGGTGAGGCATGGGGCGAACCTGTAGGCGGTGATTTCGGTAAAGCGGACTGCGGGGCGTCCAGGATGTTGTCACGCTTGGAGATCGCCTTGTTGGCGTCAGGCCGCGCTCCAGCATGTTGCCGGTGGCAAACTTCTGCGCCCAGAGAGGCCCATGGAACTTCACGTACCCGGACTCATGGGTGAGCGTGGTGCGAAAGCGATTCTCGCGCCGTTCGTCGGCGGCGATTCGTTCCGGGATGGAGACCTTGGGCCCGCGGTCAGGGAAGAACTCGGTGACCCCTTCGACATCGGCGCCGTAGGCTGACAGGTTGGCGTAGCTGTCGAGTTCCGCGCCATGCATCTCGATGAGCACGGCCAGGCCGTCGGTCGAAACGGGGTGGTCGACCTTTCCGCGGTGTTTCAACAGAAGGTCCCGGGTCAGCCGCTCGCACTCATTGTCGAGATCCCGGGCCTCGTAGAAGGATCGCTCGGCAAAGCGGCCCGTGTTGTCACGGATCATCTTCACCATGCGAACGCTCCTTACTCCTTCAACGTTTTCCTGAAATTGGCGAAGGCCTTGACGACCTTGTCCGGATCAGAGGCATGCGGGCGAACGTCGTCCGGCAGCCGGCCAGCGAGTGCGTATAGGTAGTCCTCCGGTATGTTCAGGATCCCGGAGAACTGGCGGATCAGATGCCCCGAGCTGGGGCTGCGTCGATCGTGCTCGATGTCGTTGAGGTACTGCGGGGAGATCGACCCGCCGCCCTCTTCCTTCATCACGCGCGTTGTGAGCTCCTTCTGGCTGAGATCGAGTGCCTTGCTGGCCTTCGAAATCGCCTGGCCGAAGGTCACACCGTCGGCGGACATGGTCGGTCCGTCGCTTGTTCTCCCTGTCAATCCGCTTGTTCGCCGATGTGCGAACTGTTACGCCTTATCCATAGGGGGGATCAACAGCGAAGCGGGCTCGCGGTCAGCGGGCGCGGTAAACGGAAAGGTGTAGTTTTGGGTTGCAGGACCGCGGACTTCTTGATCAGCGGGCATCGCCAGGAAGCAGGGGCGCCTCCCTTCATTGGCCTTATTCCGCTGGACGAGGCCGCGCGAGAGCGAGCCATTGAGCGCACGCGTCAGTTTCTGGACGGCCGGCCGGACAGGCTGAAGGGGTTGTTCCGCCAGTTTCCAAATCTTGCGGCATGGCTCGTCACCCATTCTCTGAGCGAAGGATATGGAGACGCCAACAGAGCGGTGTACCGGCACATCGTCGATACTCTTCGTCTTCCGCTGGACACCCAGCAACAGCGCAAAGTGCTGTTCAGCTCATTCTGCAGCGTGTGCGACCGGTTCGGCTTGCCCACCCGAGGGTTCGACCGCGATATCGACGTCTACCTTCTCCATGCCGGAGTGAGCCAAGCGCAGCTTCCACACTTGATCGACGCATTCCTGAGGCAGGAAGCGGCCTTTGGCCCGCCGCCTGTCGAAACGACCGTGCTGCTCAACCGCTGGGAAGACGACGCTCTGTATTTTCTCCCACCCGCGGTCAACGTGCTTCGCCGTGCGATCCTCTGGGACGAGACTGCCTGGCATGCCGCCCTGTTCGCACGGATCCAGAAGCCTTTGTCCCCGCGATCGAGTTCGAGAGGTATTTCAAGGAAGTCTATGACCGGAGACCGAAGGAAACGCGGCCAACATCGAACCGAGGAGGAGGCGAGGCGCTTGCACCGCGACCGCGGCTCTATTGGCAGTCTGGTGGGCTTGTACTGAGACTGCCTCGAAGCGAGGGACGTATTCACCTCTGGCTTGATGGGGCGCAGCGACCGCTACGGTTGCGCGGAGGTGAAGACTGGACATTACCGCAGCCCTGGCCGCGCGAGATACGTTGGGAAATCGCTGGCCAGACCGGCCAACACGAGCTCCTCGCGCACGAGGGATGTGCCGTGTTCGACAGGCTCACCGGCCATTACCTGTGCGAGATCCTGCGGGGCTCAGTCGATATCGAACTGGACTCAACGGACATAGCGATCCTGGCACGTACGCCGTTCTCGGTCGCAGGCGAACCAGCTCTTGAACCAGAAGCCGATAGTTATGTCGGCTTTGCGGTGCTTGGCCCCCGCCCTGTGGCGCTCGACCTCGACGGCGTTCAAACAGGCCTCGGGGCGCGTCCACGAAGACGTCTTTCGCTGGCGGACGCCGAAATCGCGAGCGGCCCACGGGGCGTGCTTCACGGACGTTCTGCACGCCTTCGGATCGAAACTGGATTGAGCCGTTCCGAGACGCGTGTGGTGCGCGTCACGCTTGGCCTGCAGTCGCCGCTTATCGAGGTACCCATTTCCGAAGACGGTTTTGGCGATATCGGACTGGAAGAGGTCCTCGCGGACTTTGCAGAGGCTGAGGCAGCAGACCCGGTGCGTCTTCGGATGGAACTGATGGCTCCGGGATTGAACTTTCCGCCTGGGTTTGGCCCGGATTTTGCGGCTCAAACGGCTTCTTGTTCCGAAGCGACCGGCCGGTCCGTAACCTCGTAAATGACGAATGCCTCCATGTCGGCCGCGACGACCAAGGGCGCCTCTGCCTTGAGCCCGGCGGCGGATACAGCGTTGCACGCGCCGTATTCGAGATCGGAGATGTCCATGTTCCCTTCGATCTACCTTGGCCCGATGTCACCGTAACGAGGCGCCGTGCAGAAGGCGGCACTGCCCCGCTTCCGCTTGGCACGCGGCTCTCGGTTGGCGAAGATGATCGCTTCGATACGATAAGTATCCGATGCCCTGACCAGAAGGCTCAACTGATCATCCGCGGAAGACGCGAAGAACGGCCGTTCTTCGGGGGTCTGACCCGCAGTCTCGCTGTTCGGGATCTTCTGGCGCCCGCATCCGATGAATGTGTGCGACTTCGGCGCGGAAACGGTGCGGAAGTCCTGTTGTTCGAACTGGTCGCGGCATTTGCCCCCAGGGGGATCAACCTCCTGCCAGCCCGCAACGCGGTCCGGTTGCAGTTGTATTTCGACGAGCCGGTGGACGCAGTTGCTGCCGAGGTTGAGGATGAAACCGGAGCGGTAGTTCTCGCCGAGGCCGCGCTTAGGTATCGGCCGGTGGAAACGCGGCGGCCTGAATGGTTCCACGCCGAGGTTTGCGACAACGATGCGCACGGCCTCGAACTGACCCTTGATGCCGATTATTGGTCTGATGGCGCCCCCCGGTTGGCCCTGCTCCTGATCCGGCCCGAAGGGCGCGACAGCTGGCGACCGCTGCGCAATTCGCGAGGCGACAGTTTCGCAATCGCTCTTGCCAACCCGGCGGCGGACGACTTCGTGCAGGACGCGGAACTTCAGCGACGATTCGAGGCAATCAGTCGCTGGCTTTCCGATTGCTATGCGGCAGAGTGCTGGCCAACGCTTGAGTTGACATTGGTGCCTCGCTGGCAGGAACTCGGCCGTCGGCTGCGAGGCTTGCACGGAGGCGATGGAGCGTTGATGCGAGCGGCCTGCTTGCCGCCTCCCGACCACGCTGCACTTGGCTGGGTGCCGATCCTGCACCCTCTGCGGTTCGCTCCGGATCTATACGCTGCAGCCCCGCAGGCATTCGCCTCACTGGCGGCTTCCATTGATCCTGGCGTCGCCGAAATGGCGGCACTCGCCACACTCAACACGGCGCGCCTGCGCGAGCTATCTCACCTGCACCCGACCGTCTACCTTGCCTTCTGCAACCTGCAGGCAGCGCGCGACACGGGTGTGCCGTTGGAGGGGTTCGGTCCGGCACTTTTCTTCAGCAACCTAACACAGGTCGACGGCGATCCATCGGCAGGGTGGTTCTGGCACGGTTCGCCCTTGCTCGGGCCCGATCATTGGCGTGCGGCACATCTTCGCCTTTCCGAGCGGCTCGCCGCCGCCGGTCTATTCGTCGAGGACACGGTCGAAGAAGGGCCGAACAGCCGGCGCCAGGAGTCCTTGCAGCGCTTGATGTCCGCTGCCTGGATCTCGGCCCCCGAGAAGCTTCGCCCACCGGCTCCACTTCGGAGCCAGGAGTCGGAGGAAGAGGCTCGGGTCGATCTCTGGGGCTCAGCGCTCCTTTCCGGCTTTGCCCGGGCAAGCCGCTTGAACGAGGTAGCCGAGTATGTGGACGCCGTTTCCGAGCGGGCCGGCATGTCCCGGGAGCAAGCTCTTACCGGCATCGCCTTCATGCTACGGCTCGCTCCTGAGCTTTTCGCCTTCCACCTATTGCTCTGGCAAATCGCCAAGGAACGCCCATGACCGAACTCGACCCGATCCGATTCAGGGACGACCTCGGCGCGATACTGGCGCGCTACATCACAACGGCCGCCGCAGTTTCTTCTGCACGGGCGCCGCGGCTGTCACGAGCGGTCGCTGACGCATGTGCGCGCTCGGAACTGGTGCGCGGCCCGTTCGTCGAGAGTTTGCCAGACTTCGAGAAGGGCGACAGCATCGAGGAACTCGTAGCCGACGGCGCATTGCACGGTGCCTGGTCGGCTCTGGCCGAAAGCGAAGAAGGGCGGTCGCTGTGGCGCAGGCGGCTTCACCTGCACCAGTCCGCAGCCATCGGGCGCGACGAAAACTATCTCGTCGCTACAGGCACCGGCTCCGGTAAGACGGAGTCCTTTCTCTTCCCCCTGATCGACGATCTTCTGCGTCAAGGCGAGCTGGAGCGGCCAGGCGTTCGAGCAATCCTCGTCTATCCGCTCAACGCTCTTGCAAACGACCAGATGCACCGCATTGCACGTCTGCTGTTTCGGGATCTCGGTGATCCAGGCATCACGCTCGGGCGCTTCACTGGACAGGTGCGCTCTGATGCAAACAGAGCGGACGAGGAAAGGCGACTGACCGCCACGCCCACTTTCCAGGCCGATTTTCCCGACGCGCGCCATGCTCCGCGGAACTGGCTTCTCGCAAGGGGCGAGATGCTGGAGAACCCACCGCATATTCTCGTCACCAACTACGCGATGCTTGAGCACATCCTGCTCTTGCCGCGTAACCGCGAATTGCTGGCCGGGGTGGATGTCCGTTGGCTCGTCCTCGATGAAGTGCATACCTATACCGGCGCCCAAGCCATCGAAGTGGCTTTCCTTCTGCGAAAGCTGAAAGCGCGGCTCGGCATACCCCAAGGGCGGATCCGGTGTGTCGGGACGTCCGCGAGCCTTGACCCGGCGAGGCGCGAAGAACTCGCGCGCTTCGCGGAGGACCTGTTCGGGGAGCCCTTCCCCAGCGGCGACGGCGCGGTGATTACAGCCGAAAAACGGCTGCATCCAGCCTTGACAGACGATCCAGAACCAGAAGCTCTTTCCGCATCCGGCTGGGTCGAAGCAGGGCGGGTACTCTCGGCGTTGCGAGAGCAAGGATGCCTCGCGGCTGACAACATCGACCATCTGACCGAGGACTGGAGCGAGGCGATGCACGAGGCCGGCCTCGAAGCGCTGGTCCTGGACCCCTCGCATCCGTTCGGCGAAGGGCTGATTGAGCGGCTTGCCGGCATCGCAGAAGTTCGAGCGGTGGCCGACGCGCTCAAGGAGCGAGCATTGCCATTCGTAGATCTGGCGACGCGGGTGTTTCCATCGGAATCTGAAGAGACGGCGCGGACGGCTCTGACGGCGTTGATCTCGCTTGGTGTTCTGGCTCGTCCTTCCGTGCCCGGCGCATTTCCACTTCTACCGGCACGTTTTCATCTTGCCGCCTCGGGCATCGAGGGTGTGGCCCTGAGGCTGTCCGCGAGCGACGCCGAGAATTGGTCGGGCCTCCGGCTTTCTCGCAACGGCACGCATTTAGCCGGTGCCCCGGCCTATCCCCTTCTCGTCTGTCGCAACTGTGGCGAGCCCTACATTGAGGGCTGGGACGATGGAACCATGCTTCATCCGCGCCCCGAGGTCAGTCCAGGATCAAAGCGTCGGGTTCTCAGATTGATAAGGGCAGGAGAGGCCGCGACTGAGCTTGACGCCGACGAGCTCGACGCCGAATCCAAGGACGAACCTCCTTTCGAGTTCTTCGCCGACACCGGCAAGTTGGCTGACGGCCCCGAGGAAGGCGTCCTCTCGCTTGCCAAAGCGCCGATGCGAGACGATGTCGAGGAGCGCCGCAGTTATGTCCGAAAGTGCCTCTCCTGTGGAGCAACAGGCGGACGCTTCGCCGAGCCAGTTACCCCGATCCACCCCGGCGACGATGCACTCGCATCGGTAACGGCGCAGACATTGCTCAAGGCTCTGCCACCGCCTCGGGGGCGGTCGTCCGAAGCGCCAATGCAGGGCCGGAACCTTCTCGTCTTTGCCGACAACCGGCAGGATGCGGCATTCTTCGCCCCATTCTTCGAACGTACCGCTCGCGATCAGGCTCTTCGTGCAGCCATGGTGCAAGCCCTGCGCAGAGAGACCAACGAGGCGTTGGACCTCAGCGGGCTGCGCGATGGCGTGTGGACGTCGCTTCGGCAATCCGGCTTCAAGCTCTACGACCGCCGCAATCCGGAGCCTCTGAGCAGCAGCGCCGCGAAAGACCGCCTGATGGCCCTGATCGCGGCCGAACTCTGCGGCGGCCCTCTTCGGCTGTCGCTTGAATCCCTCGGTCTGATCACTGTCCACTACGAGGGCAGCGCGGGGATCGCACAGCGACTGACAGAAAGGGTCCCGCCCGAATATCGAGGCATGGTGCCCGCTCTGGTCCGTTTTCTCCTCGATCTCATCAGGCAATCGAGAGCAATCAACACACTGGGGAATATCGACCTCACGGACGAGTCCATCTGGGTAGAAGGGCTGGCGAGCCCTGACATCTCGTGGTCGCTGACACGGACACATCAAAGCCGCCGACTGCGAACGTTGCTCTCGGAGCCAGGACACCTCAATCGGCCGCTTTGGGTGCTCGTCGACAGGCTCGGAATCCCGGAAGAGCAAGCAAGGGACATTCTCTCGGCTTTCTGGGAGGAGGCGACGCGCCCCCGGCACAGACTCCTGCTACCCGGGGGGCGTGGTCATGTCCTGAACCTGGCCGCCATGAGGTTCGCAGAGACCGGGGAAGGAGAATTGCGCCGCTGCGAAAGCTGCGGCGCGTCCAGCCGGATCGATCTTGGGGGCGCGTGTACGGCCTGGCACTGTACTGGGCGCACCGTTCCCGTATCGGCCGAGGAACGGGGCAAGATGCGCCGGCACAATCACTACCTCGTTCTCTATGACGGACAGCCGCTGAGCGGGATCGCTCGGGAGCACACAGCTGCCATTTCGACAATGGAACGCTCCGAGATCGAAGAGCGGTTCCGGCAGGGGGAAATCAATCTGCTCAGTTGCACCACGACGATGGAAATGGGTGTCGATCTGGGTGAGCTGGAAGCGGTTTTCTGCCGGAACGTCCCACCGGGCATCGCGAACTATCAGCAGCGCGCAGGTCGCGCTGGTCGCCGCGCTCAGGCGGCACCCGTTGCGTTGATGATGGCCAGGTCCGGCAGGTACGATCAGGTACAGTTCAACGATCTGCGCGGCTACCTCGAGGCATTGCCGCCAGCCCCCTATCTGACGTTGGACAACCCCAGTTTCTTCCGGCGGCATCAAGTCTCATGCCTGCTGGCAGGCTGGCTCGACCGTCGCCTTGCAGGCCACGGGCACACTGGCGCTCCGCATCTGCACAATGTGCTGGGCGAGCGCTTGGACAAGGCGGCTGAGGCCGCTCTGCTGGCAGACCTTTCAGCATGGCTCGCCTCGGATGCCGGAATTGCCGCACGCGCGGTTGCCGAAGGCATGGCAGCCACTCTCCCGGCAAGACTCGATCATGTCGGCCTCGCCGCGGGGGAACTGACTGACCACGCCCGCGCAGAGGTAACGCGCTGGATCAGAGCTACTTGCGCCCGCTGGCGTGAGCTGAATGGCGCTTACGAAACGGCCTGTGCCGTGCTCGGTGATCCGGAGGCAAATGATCAGCAGCGCAACCGAGCTGCCGCTCGAATTAATGGCCGCCTGGGCGACATGAGTCGATATCTTGATCGATTCCTGGTTGAAACACTGTCGCGCGCGGCCGTGATCCCGACCTACAGCTTCCCGGTTCACTCAATTCATCTCGAGATCGCCACCGAACGTGGCCCTCGCATTGCCTCGGATAACCGCCCGCTGCAGCTCGATCGAGACGCAGCGATGGCGATCGCTGAATATGCGCCAGGCGCCGAAGTCGTGGCCGGCGGCCGAATTTGGACATCCGCTGGCATCGCACGCAGAGCCACGGTCGGCCCCGGCGACGCCTGGATGGAGCGTGGATTCTACCACGTTTGTCCGACGTGCCAGCATGCGGAAACACATGACGACCGGGATGATTTCAGCGAGAACTGCCCTCAATGCGGCGCACGGGCCAGTGGCCCGCGCCGCGCATTCGTTGAACCGGTCGGCTTCCTGACATCATATGCCGATCGGCAGGGAAGAGACCCCGGTGCGACGCGCTTGCGTGTTCGGCCCGTCGACGAAGCGCGCCTCCTCACGAGAGCACGGCCTGAAGACTTCCAGCGCTCGGACCTCACGCGCGTCACGCATTTCTTCGCACCGGCTATTGCTCGGGAGGGAAGTCAGCCCGGACGCATGCTCGTCCTGAACCGCGGACCGCTGGGCGCAGGCTATCTTTGGTGTCCGGCTTGCGAGCATGCACGACCGGCACCCCCGGAAGCACTTGGAGGGGTCGAGATCCGGGCTGAGCATGAGAACCCCCGGACCGGCGACCGGTGTCCGGTTAAGTCCCTGCGGCTGCCGGTAGACCTGGCGCACGTTTTCGAGACGGATCTTCGCGGTATCCGGATCGACCAACCGGTCCCCGACTTTTCCGATCGCGCTACCGACAAAGAACAGCGGGCAGCTCGGGAGGGCTTTCTGAGAACGCTGGCCGAGGCATTGAGGCTCGCGGCGGCCGACATTCTTGAAACCGATCCGAGAGATCTGCGTGCAACCCTAGAGCTGCTGGGTGCGGCACCGCTTGTGATCCTATCGGACTCGGTGCCGGGCGGTGCCGGCTATTGTCGTCGACTGCTCGACGATTCTCGCTTCTCGGCGCGTGCTCTGCTCGGTCGAGCAATCGCGGTCCTCGACTGCACGCGTGGCTCAGCTTGCGAGACAAGCTGCTCGCGCTGTCTGAACGATTATTCCAACCAGTTTCATTGGGACCAGTTTGATCGCCATCCTGCGCTCCACTGGTTGCGCGGGCTTCTTGCAGAGTCGTCGCCGCGCCCCTCTCACGCCCCCGAAGCAGCCATCCCGGTAGCGCCGCAGACTTCAGCCGCGACGCTGCGGGTGCGTCTCGAAGGAGCCTCGCTTGTGGCCGTGTCGTCACCAGGCCTATGGGGTGCCGAAGATCGCTCCGAAGCCCTCAAAAGCGCTAGAGAACTGAGAAACTGGCTCGATGAAACATCGAACCGTCATGCCTTCTTCCTGCTTCCTCCGGGAGGGGTCGAAATTGGCACACCGACAGGACTTGATCGCGAGATTGCCTATGCCTTGGCGCCGTACGAGCGATCAGGCGAGCGATCCGGTCAGTTGCGCTTCGGCACACTGGAAAGCGCCACCTTGGCGAGTGCGCCTCGCCTGTCCATTCTGAAGGGACACGGGTCAGAGGCTTCCGTGGATGCGTTCTACGCTGAGCAAGAAGCGGCTGCTGCGCTCGCTGGTCCCTTGATGGGGGTCAGCCACCTGTTTTCATGCTCTGCGGGCGACAGCTGGCTCACGTCTGTACAGGATAGCGTCCGACCGATGCCGGGTCCGTTGGCGGGGCTCACCAAGCGCTTGCACGTCTTTCGCTTTTGTCCGGGAACGCCACGGGCGCTCGCTCCTCTATTCCAGGGTATCGCTGGGCGTCGCGTCGCGCTCGAAATCGAAGATCCTTGGTGCGGTGTTCGCCCGCACAACCGACGACGTCTTGCGAGTTTCGTAGCAGCGGCCGGCGGGGCGGGCGTCGACATCGCGCGACTTACGGTCGTGTGGAATCCCGATCACGGTGAGCCGGATGCGCCGCAAGCCCAATCAAGCGCGTTGCGCGCTGAGCTGCGATCTGCCGGGATCGCAATTACACCCGAGTTCCATCACCGCTCCGGACGCGACCGCCACTTCCACGATCGCGTCGTGACTATCCAGACCGTTGACGACGGCGCGAGGATCAACGTGCGATGGGACGTGACCGCCGGGATCGACAATCTCATGTCTCGCTCGAAGGAGTGCAGCGTCTTCATCGAGGAGCGTTGAGTGTCGCGACCTGCTCGGAAGCATGAAGGACTTCGGCCCCCTTGCTTCCACAGTGCTTCCACAGTGGGCGCGGAACGCAAAAGGCCTCCCCCTGCGGGAGGATCTTAAACGTCTGTATTCATTGAAATATTTGGTTTCTGGGGCAAGATATGAACCTACGACCTTCAGGTTATGAGCCTGACGATCTACCGGACTTCTCCACCCAGCGTCAGATTCCGTCGCACCCGGTTATGTGACATCCCAGCGACGGAAGACCCTTCACTTGGGCCGAGCCGGCTATCGCGCTCACCGCCGCCCTCATCTCGTGGCTATAATGAGTCCGGCCCCTGGTTCGGCGGACAAATTTCCCGGGTTGAACTGATCGGGAAGCAAAACGCCACAGGCTGAGCCGCGCACACGGCAAATGGCAGCCCGGTCAAACACAAAGCCGCTTCTCATCGAATGGCAGTTCCATTAGAAGGGCCGGATTGTATGGGGGACACGCAATGCCCGCCCACTATGCCCGTGCGCAAATCAGGCAGAGGAACATCGGTTGATGTCAATCATGGTGCGTCCTCAGATGGGCCGGATCCTCAATTCCCCGGATCCTCAATTCCTGAGTCCGCTGACCTGCATCAGTTTCGAAAAATGCGGATAAAGTAGTCTATAGGGCATGACCAATTCAGCTCTGTCGTTTGAACAGATCACCGTGATCGCACCGAATCTGAAACGCCTATATAGCGGTGTCACCTCGACAGTCATAGCATTATTGCCAATCCAGCGCCGGCATGTCGCAATCGTTGCCACCGGACCCGGCCTGCCAAACGATATCCCGCACGTACCGGTCAGCTCACTGATACAACTGGTCCGAACCAGGCCGACAAGCGTTCCGTTCCGCATCTGGCACGCACGGCGCAACGTCGAGATGGTGGCAGGAATACTGCTGCGGGCGATTGCGCGGCCAACGTTGAAGCTGGTTTTCACCTCTGCCGCACAGCGCGACCACAAGAGGTTCACCAAGTGGTTGATTCGGCAAATGGATGCGGTGATCTCTACCACGGCCAGGGCGGCAAGCCATCTTGAAGTCCCTTCGACCATTATTCCTCATGGCATTGATCTTGAGACCTACAGGCCGGCATCGCCTGGACAATCCGCTCATGCGACAGAACATTCGGCTTCGGACGATAGCGCCCACGAAATCCGCTGGATCGGTTGTTTCGGGCGAATTCGACCAAACAAGGGAACCGACCTTTTCGTCGATGCGATGATCAGCATCTTGCCGGATCACCCTCAACTCCATGCAGTCATTCTGGGTCGAACAACGCAAGACAATGCTGATTTTACAAAGGATCTTGGCGCGAAGATCGCGGCGGCGAAACTTACCGAGCGGTTCCATATCCTCGGCGAGGTGCCACGCGCTGAGGTCATTGCATGGTACCGGCGGCTCTCGCTTTTTGTGGCGCCCCAACGCTGGGAGGGATTCGGATTGACCGTGCCCGAAGCGTTGGCAAGCGGGATACCGGTTGTAGCGACCGATGTTGGTGCACACTCAGAGTTTGTTGAAGGCGGCCGGGTCGGACGCCTGGTCCCTACGGAAAATGGACCGGCACTCGAAACCGCTATTCGCGAATTGCTCTGCGATCCGGTCAGGCTTGAACAAATGGGGCGCACGGCCAGAGCCCGCGCTGAAGCCAGCTTTCGCATCGAGCAGGAAGCAGAAAAGATCAATGCGGTCTATCAGCACTTGTGGGATGAGAAGCGTTCTTTGTGAGGCGCGCAATCGCGATCATTCTGGCTGAGCACGAGATATCGAGCTTGTTCTGCCGCCAATCCGGCAACGCCGGCAAATGGCGCGTGTCAGACGTCCCTGAGCGCGGCGGCGATGTCCGGCATCAATACCGGAATCGCGAAATGCCGTGCCGCTTACGCGCCACGTGTCATGCCGGTGCCGACCTTGACATCATCAAGACCGGCGGGCCCTAATCACGCTCACATGTTGGGCGCCAGCATAGGAGGTGGACAACAGGTGGCTGGCGCTGATCGACCTGTAGCCTGATGGCCGCTGCCATCCGCCACAACCACAACCATGCCGGTCACGCCACGCCGGTGCATTGAAAGCCGGCCCCGAAAGAAGGGCCGGTCGCTAACAAGGGCAAGATTGACCGGGCCAAGAGGTCCGCTCGCAGGTCACACAGGAGAGTATCAGTTCATGTCCACAATTATAAAGAATATCAGCCGCTTCGGCGCCGTTGCGGTGCTTGCCGCCGGGTTTGGGCTGGCCAGCGAGGCCGAAGCCTGGGAGCCCACAGAAGAAGTTCAGATCATCGCCCATGCGGGCACCAATTCGTCGACCTGGGCGTTCGCAAATGCGGTCTCCAAGGCCATCCGCGAGGGCAATCTGGTCCCCCATGGCGTCAATGTGCAGATCGTGCAGGGCGCGCGCGGCGGCAAGGCCCGCTCATTCGTGTCGGGCGACAAGGCCGGCAATCCGCACTTCATCCAGGTGCTGACGCCATCCCAGATCAACAATCCGATCCTTGTCGAATCGCCGGTCAATTATGAGCGTTTTCGCGGCATCGCCATGATGCTGGTCTCGCCCAAGGTGCTGACGGTCAATGCCAGCTCTCCATACAATTCGATGAAAGACCTGATGGATGCGGCCAGGGCCAAGCCCGGCGAGCTGATTCAGGGCGGCGGCCAGATTGGCGCCACCGCATCGCTCACCAACCGCATCCTCGAAGACGATTTCGGCATCGATCTGATCTACACCCCGTTCGATGATCAGGGCGTCCTGCAGCTCGTCGGCGGACATGTCGACTTCCTCATTGAGCAGCCCGAACAGGTAGCCAGGTTCGTCAAGTCGGGTGATCTGCGCATCATCGCCGCATCCAACAAGCTGGGTCAGTATCCTGAAGTTCCGACCTTCCAGGAGGAAGGCTACGACTTTTTGGTGCTGAACTCCTATCGCGGCTTCTGGACCTCCAAGGACGTGCCGACCGAAGCGGTCGACTACTACATTTCGGTTATGGAAAAGGTGCGTGAATCCGACAGCTTCAAGGAATACATGGCCGCCAACCAGATGACCGAGCTGTGGATCACCGGTGATGATCTGAATGCGCGTCTGGGCCAGGAGCACGAAGCCTATTTCAAGCTCGACACCGAAATGGGCCTGATCAAGTAATAGCCTAGAGCCCGGGCCGTGCGCCTCGCGCGCGGCCATCAAAGTCTGCCGCCGGGTATCCGCCCGGCGGCATTTACATCGCAGCGGCGGCTCGTTTTGATCGTTTCGGGCGGCTGAGTTCAAGCGCTGCAATTCGGGGGCGGATGTGAGCGAAGATACCCAGACACCGGGCAGCTTCTTATCAGGCGATCGCCTGCTGGTCGCCGGTTTTGCAGTGCTTGCCGTCTATTATGGTTACGAGACCTTCTATTTCCAGGAAACCCTGGACGAGGACATTGTCGGGCCTGCGACCTTTCCGCAGATGCTGGCCGGTTTCGCGCTGATTCTCTGCACCGTCTATTTTATCCGCTATCGCCATGTCGCGCGCACGAGCGGGCCGCGCGGCAAACAGACCGTCAACGAGCTGTTTGATCTCATCCCGATCGCCATCACGCTTGTCTATGTCCTGCTTCTGGAAGAGCTCGGTTTTCCGCTTGCAACGTTCTTGTTCATTGCCGTCATCATGCGCTTTTTCGGCGAAAAGTGGCCGAGCGCGCTGACCTACGGCTTCTGCCTGATGAGCATCATCTTCTCGATCTTCTATTTCGGCCTGCAGGCTTTCATGCCCATGGGCCGCTGGGTACCGACCGAAGAGCTTCTTCCTTTCCTGGTCGATTTCCGCCGGGCAATCGGGAGCTGATCAGATGGATGGAACCTGGTCACAATTGATGGGCGGCTTCGAGCTGGTGCTCCAGCCGCATCTGCTGGCCTATTCTTTCGCCGGCGCTTTTCTCGGCACCGTGGTCGGCGTGCTGCCGGGCGTCGGCTCGGCCGGCGCGCTGGCGATGATGCTGCCGGTGGTGCTGATTCTCGATCCCGTCGGATCGATCATCATGCTGGCCGGCACCTATACCGGCGTCATGTATGGCGGCTCGACCGCCTCGGTCCTGCTGCGCGTGCCCGGTGACACCTCCGCCGTCATCGCCTGTCTTGATGGTCATGAAATGGCGCGCCAGGGACGTGCCGGCCCGGCTTTGTGCATCGCCGCGATCGGGTCCTATATCGCCGGCACCATCGCCGTTATCGGCCTGATGCTGCTGGGTCCAATCATCGCAAGGGCTGCGCTTGCCTTTTCAGCGCCTGAATATTTCGCGCTCTATCTGTTCGGGTTGACTGCCGTGGCCAGCCTTGCCGGCGATTCGATCCTCAAGGCGCTGATCGCCATGACATTCGGCCTGATGGTCTCCTCGGTCGGAGAGGACGTGATGGGCGTGCGCCGCTTTACCTATGGCTATGAGGTGATGTGGGATGGAATCCAGTTCCTCGCCGTAACCCTCGGGCTTTTCGCCGTCTCCGAGGTTCTGATCAACGCCAAGAAACTGCGCGATAACCAGGTTACGGCGGTGATCAAGCACCGCATCTACATTCGCTTCAAGGAATTCACCGAAAGTATCGCCGCAATTTTCCGTGGCGGCACCATCGGCTTCATGATCGGGCTGTTGCCCGGCGCCGGTGCCGGTATTGCCGCCTTCATCTCCTACGCCATCGAGCGCCAGGTCTCCAAGACACCGGAGAAATTCGGCACCGGCGTCATTCAGGGCGTTGCGGGGCCGGAATCGGCCAATAATGCCGCAAGCGCCGGCGCCTTCGTGCCGATGCTCTCGCTCGGCGTGCCCGGCTCTTCGACCACTGCGGTGATGCTCGGCGCCTTTTACCTGCTCGGCATCGATCCGGGGCCGCTTTTGTTCATCGAGCGCCCCGATATCGTCTGGAGCCTGATTGCCGCGCTCTATATCGGCAATGTCATGCTACTGATCTTGAACCTGCCGCTGATCGGTATATTCGTGCGCATCTTGTATATGCCGATGAAAGTGCTGCTGCCGATCATATTGGTGGTCTCGGTGCTCGGCGTCTATCTGAGCGACGGGCTGGTGTTGAGCCTGATATTCCTGTGCATCTCCGGCATCATTGGCTACTACATGCGGCGCTATGAATTCCCGCTGGCGCCCGTCATTTTGGGCGTTGTGCTGGGTGGACGCATGGAGGAATCCTTTCGCCAGTCCATGTCGATGAGCCGCGGCAGTCTCTGGGCCTTTCTCGACCGGCCGATCGTGGTGCTGTTCCTCGTCATGGCGGTGTTGTTCCTGTTCCTGCCGCGCTTTATTCATGCCGGCCGGGTCAGGCTCAAGGACGACGACTAGAGCATCATCCGACCGGAGCGGAGCGAGGATCGATCAGATGATGCGTCAAAAACAACAAGCCGGAGCGCCGATCTGATCGAGGCGGATCGGATAGCGCTCTCGCGGCAGCGCCGCGCCTGCACTTCGAGGAGACAGCAATGGCCTATTACCGCTTCGAGGCGATGGAACAGATTTCGCCCAACCCGCATCTGTCCTCGGGCACCGGCGCCATCATCAAGGGTACCTATCTGACGTTGCGCAACAACACCAAAAAGGCCGGTACCGGATCGCAACTGCACTACCATCCAAACGAACTCATCGTGTTTTCGCTGGGGGGCAGGCTCAACTGCGTGGTCGGCAAGAACCGGCGCATTGTCCTGCCCGGCACCTGCGTGCACATGCCGCCGCTGGCCCGCCATTCGATCATGGCGACCGAGGATGGCGGCGTCAGCTATCTTTATTGCAAGGACAATACCTGGGACATGACCGGCTTTGCCGCCGAGGAAGAGCTCTCCGATGCGGCCAAGCAGGCAGGCAACGGTTCGCAAGCCGATGCCGCCCGCATCGAGGGCCTTGATGAGTGCTATTACAATGTAATTGACGGGCTGGACGCGCCGTATGCCTCCGCCGATCATGAATGCACCATTGCCGGTGAACGCGTCATCTGCACGTATCACGAATCCAGGACCGCCGGCAGCGAACAACACGCCTCAATGCCGCATGAGCGCTTCATCTATGTCATTTGCGGCCGTCTGGTGAGCGACGTTGACGGCGAACACAAACAACTGGGGCCCCGCGACGTGGCCCACGCCGCAAGAGGTGGTGAAGTTGTCCTGACGCTTGACGGCACACCGACACGCTGGGTGACATTCGAGCCAACGCCACTGCTTGAAGCCGCCATCGACCGGCAATAGAGGCAAATCCCGGCGCTTTGCGCTATTGCCTCTTGATGACGCGCCAATAGCCGCCATAAACCTCAAATTAATCTGGTGCTGGTGCATTCCCCCGTTTATTTCGCAGTTGGAATGAACCGCATGGCGGCCGTATCGACGCTCACCACCCTGAGTGAGGTGCGCACCCGCGTGTCGCGCAAGGCGTTCGTCTCCGACACAGACGGGCGGTTCTACTATTATTGCTTCATCCGCGATGCATCGCGTTCCGGATGCCGGCTGTATTCGCCCGACTGCCTCGATTTTCCGGAATATCTGTGGCTCTACCCGGAGACCTTCAAGGCCCCGATTCTGGGCCGTATTGCCTGGTGCAAGCAGCAGATGGCCGGCATCCAGTTCATCAAGGATCTGCCGGCTTCCCTGGCTGAGAACGGCAACAGCAAATTCAATCCGGAATTCACTTTCGACGAGATCGGCGTGCGCATTGTCGAGCGCACTGCCAAGCTGCGCGGCACCCAGAAACCCGCCAGTTTCACCGAACAGCAAAAAGACAGCGCGCCATCGCGCGCAGCGCGCGATTACTTTGCCACCATCGTGCATGAACTCAAGACACCGATCACTTCGATCTCCGGCGTACTGTCCCTGCTTGCCTCGCAGGCAATGAGCTATCTGCCAAAGAAGTTCCAGGAGCTGGTGCGGATCGCTTCGCGCAACACCGAGCGCCTGCAACGCCTGGTTGGCGACTTGCTCGATTCCGAAAAGATCGAGCGCGGCAAGATCACCATGCGCCCCGAAAAGGCCGATCTGAACCTCATTGCGCGCGAAGCCGCCCAAGCCGATGGCCAGTTCGCCAAGCAGCACGAGGTCACCTTGCGGGTTATGCCGCTCGACGGTCCGGCGATGGTGAATGTCGACGTTGAACGCATGTGCCAGGTTCTGTCGAACCTGATTTCCAATGCCGCCAAATTCTCCAATGCGGGCCAGGAGGTGATGATCCGCCTTGAACGTGTGGGCGCCAATATCCGCCTGTCGGTGATCGACAGCGGAGCCGGCATTCCTGCCGTTGCCCAGGCGCGTATTTTCGAGCGCTTCGAGCAAGCCGATGAGCACGCGCCCGGTGCTGAAACCGGAACCGGCCTCGGCCTCTCCATCTGCAAGTCAATCATCGAATGCCACAAGAGCAAGATCGAGCTCGCTTCAGAACCGGGACGCGGGTCGGCGTTCTATTTCGATCTGCCCGAGATCGCCTCAGATCAGGGCGCGGCTGGCGCGCGCGAAGGCGCGGCGTGAACGCCAAACACCGATTAAGGCTCTGTTAGCCAAACGCATCATCATTGGCTTGGTCAGCCGTTTAATTAGAGATTGATTCATCGGCATCTCCCATCCTGCGCGCTGGCGTAAAAGCGGACATCAGCCCACACGCCAAACCTGAATTATGAGGAGTAATTCCGATGACTGCGGCTGCACAGCTGAAAACGCCTGCCGAGGCGCAAGATCACGCGCGCCGCGTTTTGGTCGCCGAGGACAATACGGTGACCAACGACCTTTTGCGCCTGCTGCTGAGCGAGCGCGGCCATCAGGTCGACATCGTCGAAGACGGCGAGGAGGCATTGGCTGCGCTCAAGAAGCATCATGACGAAGTGGTGCTGATGGATTTCCATCTGCCGAAAATGGATGGCGCGGAGGTGACAAGCCTCTACCGCTCGCGGCAGGTGGCTGAGCCGAGCCCCAGGTTCATCGCCATTAACTCGGACATGAAGGACCTGCTCAACAATGCCCGCGACTGCGAAACGTTTGATGAGCTGCTTCCCAAACCGCTTGATCCGGACAGTATCTGCAAGATGATTGAGGGCGAAGCGACCGAGACCTCGGTGTCCCCGCCTGCGCCGGGCGCAAATGGCTGCGCACCCTTGCCAACACGCCTGCAACAACACCCAGCTCCTCCATCATTTCGTCCCTGGGCTATAATTTTCTGCGCTGGCCGGATGATTGCGATGGAACTCGGCTTTCCGCACCTGGCCTGCAGGCCTTTCTCGGCGATGATCATCTCGATGCCTCCCAGCCCGGCAATGCGACCGCGGAAGCCGTCGAACAACTGATCGCCGACCGTCAAGGACGGCGTGCCAGACTGCATCCCGACCTGCTTCTCAGCGATGACATTGAAGACAAATTGCTGGCGCAGATGTTTGCCTCCGGCCGCGACCTCGAACCGCGCCATGACGCAGGTCAGCTATCGCTGTTTGCCTATAATACCGTGGTTGGCAACACCGAGGTACGCGAAGCGGCTCGAACAGCGCGGCCTGCTTGCCGGCAAATTCTTCGATCGCGCCCATGTCTGCGATCGCTGCTCCTCCTCAAGGTTCAATATGCGCGAAACCTGCGCCCATTGCAGATCCGCAGATCTGGGTGAGGAAACCTATCTGCACCACTTCAAATGCGCCCATCAGGGTTCTGAATCCGACTACCGCCAGGGCGGCGATCTTTTGTGCCCGAAATGCCGGCTGGAGCTATCGCATTTCAGTGTCGACTAAGACAAGCCAGGCTTGATCCTCAAATGCAATAGCTGCGGCAAGGCCGAGTTCGACGCCGTTGTCGGATTCCGCTGTCTTGACTGCGAGGCCGAGTTCACCGGCGACACGGTGCGCACCATCGACATCGAATCCTACCATTTGACAGACGCCGGTGAAGCCTACGCCACCGCCGGGCGCGCAGGCCTTGGAACCGCACGCCAGGTCTTGCGCTTCGCCGAAATGCCGATCGGTCTTGTGGTCGCACTCAATATCGATTCTCAAGCGCTTCAACGAGAACGCCAAGCCATTCACTCTGGTCGAAATCTCATACCGCAACGAGAACCAGATCTGCCAGGAGGCAGGCGCGCAAGCTGTTCCTCGAAAACCGGCGCAATAGCCTGCGCGACAAGGATCAGGTGTTCCAGGGCCACGCGTTCGATTTTGCTTTCCTTCCCGGCGTCGAGAGCAGCGAGGCCTATAGCGCTCTTGAATCGGTCCAAGCCGAAGCAAGCGAACTTCTGACCTACGATCTGGGGATCGAGACCCGCGTCTACAGGGCCGAAGAGTTCAAGTAATGCTGGGCGCTGTGGAAGACGGGATCAGCTATCTGACGGCCCAGAGCAATGCCAGCTTGCTGGCGCTGTTCTGGTTCACCATCCTGTTTGAAATTCCGCGCTACACACTGTCGTTTCTGGCCGCCGCCATTGCCGTGGCAAGAACCGGTCGCGCGCCATCTGCCGACCCTTCGGATCATCGCATCTCGGTCATCGTCGCCGGCCACAACGAGCGCGACGCCATCGAGCGCTGCGTCATGTCGCTGCGCGAGCAGAGCGTGGTGCCCGATGAAATCATTGTCGTCAGCGACGGCTCGGGCGATGGCATGGCCCAGCGGTTGGGCGAGCTGCGCGACCGCGGACTGATTACCCAAGCGCTGGCCACCGATCTGCGCGCCGGCAAGGCAGCCGCCATCAAGCGTATCATCGCGCCATTTGCCGACACGGAAGTGGGCGCGGTTTCCGGCAACATCCTGTTGCGCAATCCGCAAGCAAGCCTGGTCTCACCTTTCAGGCGATCGAATATCTGATCAGCATTTCAATCGGCAAGCAGGCCTCCACCTTCAAGGATCAGGTGGTGAGTGTTTCCGGCGCTTTCGGCGCCTTTCGCCGCACCGCGCTGGACAGCGTCAACGGGCTTGATGTCGGCGGCGGAGAGGATCTCGACGTCACCATCAGAATGCGTTGCGCCGGCTGGCGCATGGGTTTTGCCGCCGATGCCATCTGCTACACCGACGTGCCGGACACGATGCGCTCCTTCCTCAGTCTGCGCTATCGCTGGGAGGGCGATGCCATGAGATCAGATACCGCAAGCACCTGGCGCTGATGAATCCCCTCTCGCATCGCTTTCAGCTTAGCAAGCTGATGCACGAGATCGACTTCATCGTGTTTCACGTCATCGGCTCCATCATGCTGCCGTTTTACGTCGCCTGGCTGTTTCTCAGCTACGGTATACTGGCGCCGCTCATTCTGCTCGCGGCGCAGGCGGGACTGGTGCTGCTCGACCTTGTCGCCTTCATTCTGTCGGCTTTGGTCACACCAAAATTCCGCAGCCTGCCACTCCTTCCCTATGTCATCGGCTTTGGCACCTTCAACGGCATTGTCATGCACCATATCCGCCTTGCGGCCTATATGCGCGAATGGCTGTTCAATGCCTCGGTTGGGGACAATTACGTGCCCGAGAAGGTTCGCCTGATACGGAGGTGGTAATGATCAAATCCTTGCGAAAACGGCCCCGGCCCGACCAGTTCATCAATCAGCAGCGGCGCGCCACCAACCGAACCGGAAGGCTGGTCTATCTGGGCATGCTGGCCATGCTCGCGGTGGCCATCGCCAATTATGTGTTCGGTGACTTCATCCTCCTGCGCGCTGACGGGCTGGCGGTGCGCGACAAGGTGACGATAGCCACCACCTATATTGCCGGCATTCAATCGATCCATGCCGAAGAGGGCGACAGCATCGCCAAGGGTGCACCGCTGATGGTGCTCAAATCTGCCCAGATTCTGGAGCGTCTCGCCGATCTGTCGGCCCACCGCGCGCGCCTTGCCGCAGAGGCTGCCGATTTCAATTTCCGCGCCGAAACCGTGGCCAAGCTGCTGCCGCTGGCCGAGCGTAGAGAACACGCTACCGGCGAGATCTATGTCTTGGCCTATCTGCCGCGCAATTATCTGTTTTCGATCGAGCCCGGCATGGAAGTTGCGGTCACCGGCGGCCGGTCGAGCGCTCAGGGTGTGATCAGCGAAATCCTGCCGGTCGCCGATGCGCTGCCGCTGGAATTCCAGAACACTTTCCAGCAGCGCGACCGCAGCCAGCTCGCCCGCATCCGCTTTACTTCCGAGCCGCCCTTCCCGCTCAACGAAAAGTTGCACATCGGCCTTAACCAGCCCTGGTGGTAAGGCTTTTGCCCGATTGCATGATCAAGACCATGACCCCGTTGAAGCGCATCAGCCTGGTTGAAGACGACGCCGACATTCGCGCCATTGCCGAAATTGCGCTGGCTGACATTGGCGGCTTTGAGCTGCAGATGTGCGTTTCTGGCGAAGAGGCGGTTGAAGAAGTTCCCGGCTTTGCGCCCGACCTACTTTTGCTTGATGTCAGAATGCCCGGCATGAGCGGCCCGCAAACGCTGGGCCATCTGAGGCAGCGCAGTGCTCTGGCCGAGATGCCGGCGATCTTCATGACTGCTGACAGCCAAGGCGATCAGACCCGGAATTTGCTCGCCGAGGGCACCCTAGCGATGATCTCCAAGCCTTTCGCCCCGATGCAACTCGCCGCAGAACTCTCCAGCCTGTGGCAAGACTTTCAAAATGGAAAACAACAATGAACGTGCAACAATGCGTCAATGAAATTATCGCCCGCCACTGCACCTGGATGGCGGACCAGATCGAGCAACTCGAAAAATCACTCGCACCTGACAGTCGTGCTGACCAGCTGGGCAGCGCCGAACTGAGGCAGTTGCGCGAGCTTGTCCACCAGATGAATGGATCGAGCGCCACTGTCGGATTTGCCGAAATCGGCCGCACTGCCGCACGGCTTGAGGATCATCTGGTCGAGCTCATGAAACGCCAGAGCTCCACCATCAGCCAAGCACACTGGAGCGTGGCGGCCGCCCATCTGGGCGATTTGCGCGAACTGATCGGCAAGGCGCGCCCCGAGCACTCAGGCCTTTATCGCACCGGCACTGCCTAGCGAGGGTCACCTCACGCATTCAGGCCACCGGCGCCAACCCCATTTTGCACCTGCCGGTGTTGGGTTAATATGGCGCATTGCGAATTCCGATCCCGGAGCACATCCAAGAGGGAGCTGAAAATCATGGCACAGTCGGCCGTCTCCGCCTCACCCGTCCCCTATGAGCTGATTGAGTTGCGCCCGCTCGCCGGATCGCTTGGCGCGGAGATCCTAGGCGCTGATCTCACCGCAATGAGCGATGATCTTTATGGCGAGATCTACCGCACCTTTGTCGAGTATCAGGCGATTGTCATTCGCGATCAGGACCTTTCCACAGATCAGTATCTGGCCTTCGCCAAGCATTGGGGCAAGATCAATATCTATCCGTTCATGAAGGGCTTGGAATCCCACCCCGAAGTGCTGGAAATTCTCAAGACCGAGGAAGACACCTATGCCTTCGGCAACGCTTGGCATTCCGATGGCAGCTTCAGCCCGGTACCGCCCAAGGCCACCATGCTCTACGCCCAGGAATTACCGCCAGCGGGCGGCGATACGCTGTTTTCCTGCGGCTACTCGTCATATGAAACCCTGTCGGACGGTATGAAGCAGCTCTTGGCGCCATTGAAGGCGGTCTATATTGGCGAAAGCCAGCGCAAGAACTGGGACACCCTGAAGGCGATGCAGCACAACACCGAAGCCGCAGCCCAGGTCGGCGGTGTGCACCCGCTTATCCGCACCCATCCAGATACCGGGCGCAAGGCCCTGTTCTGCTCAAGCCATATCGTACGCTTTGACGGCATGAGCGATGAGGAAAGCGCGCCGCTGCTCACCTATCTCAAGGCCCACGCCATCCGGCCGGAATTCACCTGCCGCATCAGATGGCAGCCGGGCTCACTGTCGATCTGGGACAATCGCTGCACCCAGCACCATGCGATCGACGATTATGCCGGTCAGCGCCGGCGCATGCACCGCATCAATATCGAGGCTGAAGAGGCGCCGTACTAGGGTCCGGCCCCGATAACCGTCTTCCCGATTTGATCCGGGGATGGTTCATTGCCTCCGATGAGGAGTTAACGAGATGTGTGATTTCTTCTGGTTTTCCGATTCTCAGCGGGCCCGGATCGCGCCGCTTCTGCCGACCGATGCGCGCGGCAGGAAGCGTGTTGATGATCGTCCTGTGCCGAGCGGGACCGTCCATGCTCTGCGCTGTGGCGGTCGCCGGGCCGACTGCGCCGCTATCCACGGGCCGAAGAAGACGCTCTTCAACCGCTTCGTCAACTATAAAGAGAGACTTAAAAAAATGAAACTATTAAAATCACCTCATGGTTTACTATCACTATTGTTAATAATGTTAATGAGTTTTTTCTCTATTGATTCGCATTCTATAGCTGGAGGAATAAGATCTGATGGAACAAAAAATGGTGAAAACTGTGGGATGAAATCTTCAAATGGTTCAGCCTCTGAGCTGAATGAAATCAACTGCATGTTAAACCCTGAAAGCTGTCTTCATAACGCCGCTTGGCATGAGGATCGGGACAATTCAATGTCCCCTGTTTCTACTAAAGAGGGAGTTGGGGCTGCCATGGCTACCTTTTGGACTTTGAATGGCTTTTCTCAAGGAATTCAAGTTTGTCCTGGGGTTTATTTAGCTACAGCTCATGGAGTTTTAGATGATCCACGAAAAGCGAGAAAAGAAAATCGCTCCTTAAGAGAGCCTGTTCGAAACTCAGTTAGAGTTGCTGCTTACCCTATAAATCCAAAGAATGTGACAAGAGCCAGTCAAAGTAACTCTCAGTTTGTGTCTCCTAGAATAAATAATCCTTCTGCCTGGAATGAGCCCCCTACAGATTATGTTTTTGTAAAAGTAGATAAAGCTCTTAGGCCAAATCATTTTGTAAGACCAGTAAGAGGTTCAAATCAAAGAATAGTGAATGATTCAATAAGCGGTGAAATAAATGTTCATCTTTATAGGCCACAAACTAGATTTAATACTGATTCAAGTGGAACTCCTGATTTTAATCCACAAACATTAAGCCAGCAAACTCCTAATGACATTGCAGACCTTTATCAATCCCCATTGAGAGTTAACGAGCCGTGTGAGCTATTAGAAATTAGTGGGAGTTTTGTTACAAGTTACTGTCCCGCAGAAGGGGGTGTTTCTGGTAGTCCCAACATTGCGACAATTAATGGTGAAGATTATTTGGTAGGTTTACAGACTATGGGAGATGACCGCACCTATAGCCGAAAAGCGAAAAATGATATCGGTAATCCTTTTGTTGTTTCTTCTGAGTTCTGCAGTGACTATAAATCAGTCTGTGGCCAACCCTGTGCCGAGTTAGATGAAGTGTTACAATAAAAGATTAATGAAATCTCACTTTGATACAATTTACTAACTCCGGGACGAGCGCGGTATATGGGAAGGTATCTTCAGCGCTTCGGCAGGCGCCGAGGATACGCCTGACCGGCTGTTCATCGACATCCCGCATCAAGGTTCATCGCTGCGCCGGCGGCGGAAAAGGGGGCCCTGGCCCCCATGCCCCCCATGGTATCGGCCGCACCAAAGGCGGACGCAACACCGGGCTCCACGCCGTCCGCGACCACAAGGGCCGCCCCATGTTTTTGTCAATTGCGTCCTGCTCCCGACGCCCGGAAACGTGCATGATTGCAAGGTCGCACAGCGCTGCATCGAGGCCATGCCGCCATCCGCCGAACCTGTCACCGACAAAGGCCGGGAACTGCGCGAACGGCTTGAAGGGCGCGGGACCGGGCCCGTCATACCGTCGCGAAAGACCCGCAGGATCCGATATCACCACGATCAGGCCATCCACAGGGAGCGAGATATCATCGAACGCATGTTCCGCCGCCTCAAGGACCGGCGGCGCATCGCAACGCGCTTCGAGCGCAACATTAAAAACGTCATGGCAGCTATCGCGCTCGCCGCAGCCATCATCTCGTGGCTATAATGAGTCCAGACCCTAGGACGTGGACTTGTACACGCAGCCATTGCGATCGCGCCAAGGCGGGATGTTGGCCCGGACAAGCGAACTGGCCGCACATAAAGCGCGGCCAGTTCATCTTCCGGCAAATACGCGCCGGTTTACATCTGACCGGCCAGTTTACATCCGACCGATTGACCGCATCTCACCCACTGAGAAGAAATCGCCTATCCTCCATAAAGACGCGCGCTCACATCTTGATGTCGAGCACTTCGGCAACTTCGATACTGCCGCCATCTATGATCGGACAGCCCTTGGCCATCGCCGCTGCGGCATCGATATCGTCGGCATTGACCAGCGTGTAACCGGACAGCGGATTTGAGCCACCATTGTCCTCAATTTCGCTCTCGGTCACCGTCTTGGACATTCCCACCGGATTGCCCGGATCGACAATCGCATCGCCAAGCCCGTCCAACCATGTGCGCCAGGCGGTCATGAACTGCGCACCCTGTTCCGGCGTTTCCGGTTTCTTGCCACCATGATAGGCAAAGATGAATTTCGGCATGTGACCCTCTTTCTGACTACAGCTTCCGACTGCGCCCGCCCCTCGCCCTCAGTGGCGTGGATTGACCAGCATTCCTTAATTAATCAAATTTCTAATTATAATTAAAAGACGATAAAAAAAATATTATGACGAATCACCGTCCATCGCGCGCGCGCCGGCCATGAGGATGAAGGCAATGCGGCAGGTTTCCGTGCCGCGATTGCTCCATGCATGGTTGGTGCCGCGCTGGATCACCACATCGTTCGCCGCAAGCTCCACCTCGCTTTCATAGAGCACCAGCGTCACTTGTCCATCAAGCAGGATGGCATAATCGAGCGTCTCGGTCTGATGCATGAACGGATGCGGTCCGCCGCCCCGCGATGCGGTGCCCTCGCCCAGTTCGGCGAAATGGGCAGCCCCATCCTGCGCACCCAGCGCACCCAGCGCATCCGGGTCTTCCGGCTCGAATTCGGAAATACGCACCACCGTACCGGCGCCCTTGGGAAACATCACGAATTCGGTGTTGGCCTCGGAAAGTAGCGCATCAAAGCGCGCGGCGTCTCATAGCTGGTCCACAGATTGGTCAGCGTCACCCCAGGGCGCGACGGGCTTTCAAGGATATTGCCCGCCGGTGCGTCTAAGACCACCACCGCCTTGCCTTGACTGTTATGGCCGGTCACCACCCGCTGGATTTCACGCCCCATTTGCATTTCTCTCTCAAATTCCCGATTAATCGCCGGCCTGACCATCCTCGCCATTGCGCGATTGATAAAACCCAGACCTAGCAGTGAGGCCACACGTGCTGACGCTTTACCATTATGACCGCTCCACCGCCTGCCAGCGCGTGCGCCTGGCGCTGGAGGAAAAGGGACTTTCCTATGAAAGCGTGGTGGTCGACACCGCCAGAGGCGATGCCGGCGCGCTTCCGGCCAACTATCATGAGTTGAATCCAAAGGGCCTGGTGCCGGCAATCGTCGATGATGGAAAGGCGGTGGCGGAATCGCTGGTGATCCTCGAATATCTGGAAGATGCCTTTCCCGAGCCGGCCTTGCGCCCGGCAGACCCCCATGGCCGCGCGGTGATGCGCCAATGGATGCGCCGCATCGATGACGGCATTCATGTCGCAAGCCGCGTGATCGGCGTGTGCGTCGTCATGCGCCACACCTATCTTGCAAGGCCGCCGGAAGAGCTCGCCGAGTACTACGCCAAGATGCGCGACACCGTGCGCCGCGACAATGACCGCATGAACATCGAACAGGGCCTCGACTCGCCGCTGCTGCCGGGTGCGCTTTATGCTTTCAAGCAGCTCTATGCCGAAATGGATGCAACGCTGGCGCGCACGCCCTGGCTTGCCGGTGAGACCTATTCGCTGGCCGATATTGCCCTTGTTGTCTATCTCGGCCGTCTTGGCTCGTTCCAGATGGCGCCCCTGTGGGCCGGCCATCAGCATCTGTGTGCATGGCATGAGCGCATCCCTGCGCGGCCTGCCTTTGACGCCGCGATCACCAAATGGGGCGACAAGACATCGGCCGAGCGCATACGCCACGGCAGGCAAGCATTCGCCAAGGTCAAGCAATTATGGGACGCTACCTGAGCATCTCTCCTGAGGGAAATTTGGCCGCCGGTTTCATCCGCGCGCGCAAATGCTCTATGACACCTCAAGCAACCAAACCGGGGGAACGAACAACATGAAACTGGTGAGCTTCGAAGCTGGGGGACGGGCGAGCTATGGCGCCGTGAGCGGTGAGCGTGTCGTCGATCTCGGTCGCACGCGTGGGAACATCTATCCAACGCTTGCCGCTTTTCTGGGGAGCGGCGAAGTCGAACGCACCGCCGCCAGTATTGCCGGCGCGGAGGGCGATCTGGCGCTGGCCGATCTCACCTTGAAACCGCCGATCCCCGAGCCGGGCAAGATGCTCGGCCTTGGCCTCAACTACCGCAAGCACATCGTCGAATCCGGGCGCGACATTCCACCATATCCGATGCTGTTCACCCGCTATGCCGATTCCATGGTCGGCCATAACGAAGCGATAATAGTGCCCAAGGTCTCCGACAAGCTCGACTATGAAGGCGAAATGGCGGTGGTCATCGGCGCGCATTGCCGACATATCAAGGTGGCCGATGCGTTTGACGTTGTCGCCGGCTATTCCTGCTATAATGAAGGCTCGGTGCGCGACTATCAGCGCCACACCATCCAGTTCGTCTCCGGCAAGACCTTCTGGCATTCGGGCAGTTTCGGCCCGTGGATCGTCACCCCCGATGAGGCGCCCGCACCCGACGACATGGAACTCACCACGCGCCTCAATGGTGAGGTGGTGCAGCGCACCGAGGTCTCCGATCTCCTTTTCAAGGTGCCCGAGTTGATTGAATACATCACCCAGATCTGCCCGCTCGATCCGGGCGATGTGATCATCACCGGCACGCCCGACGGCGTTGGCTGTTTCCGCGAGCCGCCGGTATTCCTTAAAAAAGGTGATATCGTCGAGGTCGAAGTTTCAGGCATCGGCGTGCTGTCAAACCCGGTCGACAACGAGGCGTGAGGCCATTCCATTCACGCTAAGACGAATTGACGCCCAGTTGGAACTCGACAGCGCGCGCGTCAGCCATTATGTGAGAGCATAGTGATGTGCCGCCAAATTGGCGGCGCCGCACTTGGCGCCGGTAGCTCAGCTGGATAGAGCACCAGACTACGAATCTGGGGGTCGGGGGTTCGAATCCTTCCCGGCGCGCCAATTACTTCATAAAAATCAATACATTATACGACAGGCGCCGAATAGTGCCTCTTGGCGTCTGCGAAAATGGCAACAAATGGTAACACCGTTTCGGCCATCAAAACGGAATGTCATCGAAGTCGACTGACTTAGGCTCAGCACGCTTCTCTTCGATGCGCTCGATGAATGCGAGAGAAGCCAGAACTGACTCAATGACGTATTGCACTTCCGAGGTCTCCAGCAGCGCATTGTCATGCGCGAATGATCGCTTGTTGCGTGCTTGGTTCAGGTCCTCGAAAAGCCTGTGCTGCGCTCTGAGCGTTGGAAGCGCGAATTCACTGACAGCTCCCTCGTCACGAAAAAATTTGCCATAGGCACCAAAGAGAGCATTGAGAGGCGCCTTAGTATCATACTCTTTGCCACGCACCACGAGCAGATGGCGAAAGCGCTTGACGCAGTAGGTGTGCACGCGGTCCAGCGCAACATCCGGCTTTTCTGCGATAAGATCTTCAGCAATAGACGCTCGCAGCTTCGGAAGTGTCGTATCCTCAGAAAAGTCCCTTAGGTTTCAAGGGGTATCCAGAGTTTGATTGATGCGATGGCAACGAAGCCAGGGTAGGACTCTTTGGTTTTGTCGTAGCGGGTGGCGACACTGCGCCAGTTCTTGAGTTTGTTGAACAACCGCTCGACGAGATTGCGCCATTTGTCTTTGGCCCGGTCGTGCGTGATGGGTCAAGACGATTGCTCTTTGCAGGGATCACCGCTTCGACGCCTGCGGCGGCGATTTCCTGGCGGATAGCATCGGCATCATAGCCGCGATCTGCGAGGAACGCCTCAATGCAGTCGGTCATCATGCGGAACAGCGGTGCAAAGCCCTGCACATCGTGCGCTTGCCGGGTGTCAGCACGAAGCCGGGCGGGAGAGGCCTCTGGCATCGCACCTTGCGTGGAGCCCGGTCGTAAAGCCGCCGCGCGACCGGCCAGGCCCCTCTGTTTGCTGAGCCCCCTTTTTATGCCGACGGCACAATGATGTGCCCGGACCACCGTGCTATCGATCATGTCGGCGGTGGCATCGCGTTCCGCCAGTTCGGCCAGCGTCTCGAGCATCGCATCGAACACGCCGGTCGTGACCCATCTTCGGTAGCGTCGGAAAATGCTGTTTCACTTGCCATAGTCATCCGGCAGAGGCCCGCCACTGCGCTCCGGTTCGCGTGATCCACATCATGCCTTCGAAATACAGGCGGTTGTCCTGTTCAGGACGGCACCCGCGACCGCGCTCCAATGTGAATCTCATGTCAAGCTTGGTCCACGACAACCTAGTCGTCTTTGACTTCCCGAACTTCGTCATGTTCCTCCGCCTTTTCCCAAGCCTTCGGTTTCAGAGCGAAGTAGATGGCGGCAGCGATCATGGCGATGATCAGCAGCGAGACCGGACGGCCGGCGAGGAAGCTGATCGGATCGCCCCGGGCAATCACCAGTGTATTGCGCAGCCCCTGTTCGGCGATCGGGCCGAGGATGACGCCAAGCAGGATACCGGCCGGCGCGAAATTGTACCTTTGCGCCAAATAGCCGATAAAGCCGAACACCACCATGATCCAGACATCCCAAGGATTGCCGCTGGCGGTGAATGTTCCGGTGATGCAGAAGATCATGATGATCGGTGCGAGCAATCCTCGCGGCACCAGCGTGATGTAGGCCATGGTGCGGGCAAGGACCGCCGCCAATACGCCCATGAGCGCATTGGCGACGATGAAGCCCCACATCACCGTGTAGATGACTTGCGGCTTGTGGGTGAACAGTCGGTCACCGGGCTGGAGCCCGTGGATCATCAGCGCGCCCATGATGACGGCCGCCGAAATGCCGCCCGGAATTCCCAGAACGAACATCGGCACCAACGACGTTCCGGTGACACCATTGTTCGACGCTTCAGTAGCGGCAAGGCCCTTGATCTCGCCCTCGCTGAATTTGTCCCCCGGCTTGCCGCGCTGAATTTCCCAGGAATAGGCGATCCATTGAGCAACGCTGCCACCGGCGGCGGGCACGATGCCCATGACGAGGCCAGTGACCCAGCCGCGCACCAGCGACCACTTGCAGTGCAGGATCTCGCTCAGCTTTGGCCAGATCACCCAACTCAGCTTGGAAACACCGGAAATATTGGATCGCGGCGAGCCTTCACACAGTGTCAGGGCTTGGGCAAACGCAAACAGGCCGATGACCGCCGGTAATATGCCAATGCCAGACAGCAGGCCGGTTGCGCCGTAGGAAAAGCGGGGAAACGCCGTTAACGCATCGACGCCGATGGTCGATACGAACAGGCCAAACATACCGGCGATGAGGCCGCGCAGGAGGGAGCCGAAGGATACCGCAGCGATCGCGGTCAGACCCAAGATCGCAACGAGAAAATACTCGGCCGGCCCGAAATAGAGCGAAACGCGCGCCAGCGGGGGCGCAAGCAAGAGCAGGCAGAAACCGCTGATCAGCCCGCCCATGACCGAGGCGAAGGTCGACATGCGGATCGCCTCGATCGCCTTGCCGCGCCTGGTCATCTCGAAGCCTTCCATGGACGAGGCGGCAGACGCCGACGTTCCAGGAGCCCTGATGAGAATGGCGGTGAATGAGCCGCCATAGATGCCCGCCGCATAGGTGGCGACCATCATGATAAGAGCTGTCTCTGGCGGCCAGGTGAACGAGATCGGGATCATGAGGGCGATGGCCATTGGCGGTCCAAGCCCGGGAATGGCACCGACGATGAGACCGACAATGATGCCGAGCAGCATGGCCCCAATATTGCCGAGGGAGATCACTACGGACAGATATTCAAGTGATTCCATGGTTCAGAACTTTCCAGGCCGACTCATGAGCACGGGTTGCCTCGGCGCGGGGTTAAAACAGACCGATGTGACCAGGCGGCATCTTTGCGCCGAGCCCGACGGTGAAGAACAGATAGGTGAGAGGGAACAGCGCGGCGGCGACAAACAGGATGACCTTGTGGTCGCGCAAGCCCGTCATATAGGTGACGATGAAGTAGAAGATGAACGAGGAGACGTAAAACCCGATGCTGAAAACAGAAAAAGAATAAGCGATGCTGATGGCCATCACATAGTAGGGTTTGAGGCTCTCATAGGACAAATCAAGTGTGAGCCTGCCCTCAAGCCTGCGTTCACTGACAAAAAAGGTGCGCCCAATCATACCGATCGCCAGGGCGATAATCCCCAAGGCGGTGAAGATCGGGAAGGTGCCGGACCGTTGCGGCATGCCCATCGCCTCGATCACCACATAGACCGAGATGGCGATCATCGCTGCGGCAAGCAGGCGCTCTCCCAAGAGCTTGGTCATCAATGCCCCCTCAGCTCGATGTCCTCAAAGGACATGTTTTCGGGTTGGTGCACGATCGGGAATCGAACGTAGCGGATGGGCCCGGTCAGACCCCTGCCGGCATTCGCCGGCAGGGTCCACAAGGGTTCAACAAAGCGGCATTCGAAGCAAGCCGATTACTGAGTCTCTTCCCAGTAGGCCGCTTCCTGGGCAACGTTCTGCCCGGCGCGGAGCAGATCCCACATCTCATCACCCTTCTTGAACAGAAGGAAGTTGCGGTTCGCTGATTCCTTGGCGACGTATTCTGCGTTGCTCATCGCCTTATCAATTGCCTCAAGATAGATCTCGCGCTTGCATTCGGCCAGACCATTGGCGGTCGCGATGGTGCGGCCAGCATAGGTGATGTTCTTGGAGCCGGTGATTTCCTGGAACGTCGGTACGCTTGGCAGCATGATCCACGGCTCGTCATGGAGAACGGCGATCGGCCGCATCTTGCGCTCCATGATGCCGTTCACATAGTAGCCAACATTGCCGGCAACCATGTCGGCAGTGTTGCTCAGCAGGAACTGGATCTTCTCGTTGTCACCGCCGTCGCCGAACACGTACTCCATCTGCAGTTCGGGAATGGCCTTGAGTGCGAATGCCAGGCCAACATGGTCATCGCCGCCGTGGTTACCAGGCGCGACCACGACCGGGTTTTCCCTGGCATATTCGATGAACTCTTCCAGCGTCGTGAAACGATCTTCGTCCCAACGCACCAGCCACAGGCCCGGGTCATAGGAGTGCCAGGCGAGAAAGTTGAACGATTCCAGCGTCTCGGTGCGCTGCATTGACGGGTTCAGCATCGAGAAGATGTGCGGCAGGTTCACGACCGCGAGCTTGTGATCGTCATTTTCATCGGTCCACTCACCGGTGACCTGGCCCCAGGAAACCCAGCCGCCGCCGCCAGCGACGTTGGTGACCTGAACAGGAACGCCAAGCTCTTCGGACAGATAAGGCGCGAACAGCCGGAACGTGCGGTCAGCGCCGCCACCGGGTGCAAACGGCACCTGGATAACAACGGCATCGCTCGGGAAATTCTCACATTGGGCTGCCGCCGAACCGGGCAGCATAAAGCCCGCTGCGGCAAGGCCTGCGAAAGCAGTAACCAGCATTTTGCGTAATTGGATCATTCAATCCTCCCTTTGGATCGATCGTGAACAAGATCATTGTTTTTTTAGATTCCCCGGGTGCAATTTCTATAGGATCGAATTTCGCCCGTCGACTGCTTTGGTAGATTTGTCTGAAATTGATTCCGAAACATCGATTCAAGAAGGCTGGTCAACAAGGCTGGCCGGATGTTCAATTGAGTGGCCATGTCCGTTCCCGGTGACGACCCGAATCCTGTGCCCCAGCCACCGGAGATTGCACCAATGACATCCACCGAAGCGATGTCCTCGCCGTGCCTTGATGCCATCGATCCGCAGGTGCGGATCGGTCATGCGCATCTGAAGGTCGCCGATCTCGACCGCTCGCTCGAATTTTATTGCGGCGTCTTTTATTGCGGCGTCTTTTATTGCGGCGTCCTGGGTCTCAAATTGATGCAGCATTATGGGGACGAAGCCGCATTCATTTCCGCTGGCGGGTATCACCATCATCCCGGCCTCAATAGCCGGGAGAGCAAGAATGGCGTGCCACCGGCGAAGGGAACCACCGAACTTTATCACGTGGCGTTGCTCTATCCGAACCGCCGAGCACTGGCAAAAGCTCTGCGGCGGCTTACCGATGCCGGTATCGCGAGCGACCACGGGGTGAGCCGGGCGATCCGCGGGGCGCTTGAGCACAGGCGCAATCCTGCTTTCCGGAACAGCGGTCTTCCCGGGCCGGACGGCGTAGGAACAGCCTTCCGCCTCCGGCGTCTTGTAGAGCTCCGGGACGGCAAAAGCGGCATCGGCCCGGAAGAACCGCATCAGCTCACGATCCGCATATCGCGCCAATACCGGCTTGAGCACATTTTCCCGGCCATCGGCGCTGTGAACATTGCCGGGGCGCAATGAACGGCGTTCGAGGCGGCCAAACCGGTTAAGGACGAACAAAGGGTGATGGCACATGCAGCCGAAATGCCCGTTCCAGGCGGTGCCTTCCTGAGCGTCACGGGTCTGCGCGTCATGGGGCGGGCCGACCGAACCGTCCATGTCCGGTGTGATCCATTCGGGCGTCATCGCGGCGTGAGCCTGATCAATCCCCCGATCGATCCATTGACCGGATACGTCCGCCGGCGCACCGCGATTGTCGGCGGCCGCCGACACCCCGGTCTCGAACCGACCCATCCGGCCGGCAGACGCAGCCTCGGCATCAACGCCACGCCCTCCGACCACCTGCCGCATCACCGGATCGAGCGCCGGACGGTCCGCGTCATTCACATCATCATATCCAGCCAAGCGCCCGAAGACCGACTGCCGCAAAAGCCCGACCACGGAATGTGGACGGTTCGCGTATCTCCGATAGGACCGCCGGCAATATCGTTCAATTCCGGGGTCTCGTTCAACTCCCGGAACAGCAACGGGCCACCGTCGGAACCGATCTTCGAGCCATGGAATTCCAGCCGCACCCGCCAGCCGCACCCGCCAGCCGCACCCGCCAGCCGCACCCGACTGTCGAAACCGAGCCTGATATCACCCGTTTCGCCTGCACCCTGCGGGTGATCCGTGATCCGCCCCCTGCAGCCCGCACAACATGCTGAAATATGACATGATTACCGGCTGTCACGTGCGTAAACGTCACGTTACCTGGGGAATGTGGGGTGAAACATGATCACCGATCCCTGGTTCATCGCCATGGCGATCCCCTCGGTGATCATGATCGGTTTGTCGAAAGGCGGATTTGCCGGCGGCCGGCGCCGGCGCCATTGCCCTGCCATTGATGTCGATCGTGGCACCGCCGGCTGATGATGGCGGCGGTGCTGCTGCCGGTCCTTCTGGCCCTCGATATCGTTGCTATAAGGCTCTATCGAGACAGCTATGACCCAACAACACTGCTTTACACCCTGCCCGCTTCACTGGTCGGTGTGGCGGTGGCGTGGGCGGTTGCGGCGCAGATCGAGCCCGCCTCTTTCAAGATCCTGATCGGTGCAATCGGTATTGTGTTCACACTCAGCATCCGGATCCGGCCAAAGGCGAACGAACCGCGCGCGCAATCTCTTGCGCGCGGCAGTTTCCGGGAGGCGATTGCCGGCTTTACCGGCTTCGTGACGCTGACCGGCGGGCCACCCTTTCAGATCTACATCCTGCCGCTGCGCCTGCCGCATCGCATCTATGCCGGTACATTCGTGATTTTCATGGCGTGTGGTGACGCCTGGCCAGTTCGATACCAGCACGCTGTGGACATCGCTGGCGCTATTGCCACTTGCATTTTGCGCAACATCGCCCGGTGCCGAACCGATCAAGTATGTGTCGAGCGCATCATCCTACCGGGTTATGCACATCTTGATGTTTGTCGTCAGCGTCAAGCTGATCACCGATGGTTTAATATCAATACCGTCAGGTTGACCGCAAGCCCACATGAGGGGATGCGCACCGATACAGTCCGGCGAGGATGAACCCGGGCACCAAAATGCAAAGCGCCGCTCAGGGCGGCGCTTCGATCATCAGGTTTGCGGCGAACACCTCAATGTTCCCGCAGCCTTTCAATCTCATCCTTGAGCCGCAGCTTTTCCTTTTTCAGGGCGACAATCTTGATATCGTCCGAGAGGGCCTGGCGCTCTCGGCCTCAATCGTCTCTTCGAGAGATTGATGCCTGAGGCTGAGCCCGGTAAGTCGAGCGGCTGTACCTATGATCACTAGATCCTGCCAAGTCTGGCAGACGATTCCGGCCTTGTCGAGAACAGCGGAACCCGGGCTGGGATAACCGTTCGACCGAGCTTGCGATTTTGCCGATAAAGCGCGAGAATCGGCCAACCAAGAGGACTGACATGGACCCACTCGACGGCTACACGGTGCAGGAATTGCAGATGCGGCTTGAGGAGTTGCGCGTCGAACATCGCGATCTCGACGAGGCTATTTCAGCGTTTGAAGACATGCAGCCCCGTGACCAACTGAAAATCAGCCGCCTCAAGCGCCGCAAATTGAAACTCAAAGATCAGATCGCACAGGTCGAGGACAGGCTTTTGCCCGACATCATTGCCTGAGACCCCAACAAGGGGTCTCAGGCACCTCGGTCAGATCGATTCCTCAATCCACTTGACAATCCTGCCCCTGGTCAATGCACCTACACTGGTGGCAGCGACCTCGCCGTTCTTGAACAGCATCAGGGTCGGAATACCGCGAATGCCGTATTTGCTCGGCGTATTGGGATTCTCATCGATATTGAGCTTGGCAACCGTGAGCTTTTCGCCATATTCGGTGGCGATTTCTTCAAGTACAGGACCGATCTGTTTGCACGGTCCACACCACTCAGCCCAGAAATCGACAAGAACCGGCCTGTCGGCACCGAGAACATCGCTCTCAAATGAGGCATCAGACGTCGGGGAAGTGGCCATGATCCACCTTTCGCATGCCGCCGGGAGCGGCGGTGAGGAACATATTGCCCATAACTAGGCACGGTCCGCTGTAGCGTCAAGCTGGTGATTGCCGGCGCCGGCTCAAGGCTGTGTGCAATGCCTCGTCAAGGACGTCGCCAGGGATTGGCATCAAACAGGCGGTGTCGGTCCACAAAAGTGCCACATCGACCGGCGAGGCGGTGAAAATTTGTTGAAGAGCTGCGCGGTAGAACGCCATCTGTGCCAGATAGTTTGCGGCAATGTCTTCTACCGCATGCGGTGCGGGGCGATTTGTCTTGAAGTCGACCGCATGGACCATGCCATCGACGATGGCGAGCCGGTCCAGCCTTCCGTCAATCTGAAATGACGTGCCGTCTGGTCCGACAATCGAAGCGGCGAAGGCCACTTCGCTACGCGATCCCTCGGTGAGAAACGGCGCGAATGCTGGCGCATTCAGCACGCCCAGAACCTCCTCGACAAGGCCTGCGCAGATCGAGGTTTCGAGATCGGGTGCTGAGCGGTCCAGGAATTGGTGCGCGCGCTCACGCCATTCCTGGCGCGGGGCATCGGCCAGATGTTCAAGAAGCCCATGCATGGCAAGGCCGCGTGAAAAGCGCTTCTCGGCACCTTCACTCAGGGGAGAAATAAGACTGCCTTCAAATGAGCGCGCGCGCGATGGGGCGATGTGCACCTCAGCCGGCACTGCGTCAGCCAACGGCCGGCAAGCCCAACCGGGAAGTCCCGGCACCGGGACCGCAACATGTTGGTCAGGCCCCTTGTCATCGGAGACTGCGCCGGGCACGGGCCGATGATCAAAAAGCCATCGCTTCGTGCCCTCAGGTGATGTTTCTTCAACCAACCGATCTTCAAGGCCCTGCCACACGCGCGAATACCAGCAATCATAAGGCCGCTTTTGTGACGTCTCAAAGCCGGTGATGATCAGCCAGTCGCGGGCACGCGTCATGGCGACATAGAGAAGACGCAGATACTCCGCCCGATTGGCTTTAACGGCCTTGTCGTGCACATTGTGAATGGCTTCGATGACATCGACCGCGCCGCGCCGGGGCCAGACCGGCAGGGTCAGATCGCCAATATCTTCAGGACCCGGTATTTTGAGATCGTACAATCGCACGCCTCTTCCCTCGCTCGGCGTCTGGCATGTATCGGGCAGGATCACGATATTGGCTTCCAGCCCCTTGGCGCCGTGAACGGTCATCACCCTGACCTCGTCGCGGCCATGGTCCATGTCGCGTTTGATCTCGCCTTGAGAGCGCAGCAACCAGGCAAGAAAACCATCCATGGAGACAAGGTGGTCGCGTTCGTATTCAAGCGCGGCATTCAGAAATTCAGCAATCGGGTCATCGGCTTCCGGCCCCAGGCGTCCCGCGATCCGGCGCCTCATGCCATCTTCGGCCAGTACCCTTGCAAAGAATGTGTGAGGCGACATCTGGTCAGCCATGGCCAGCCAGCCGGTGAGCCTGTGGCGCGCCACTTCAAGGCGCTGATCACCGAAAGCATGGGACTGCAGCGAGCGCCACAAGCTGGTCTTGCGGTCATGGGCAATGGTGAATAGATCGTCCTCACCGAGACCCAGGACAGGACTCTTGATTAACGCTGCCAGGGACAGGTCGTCCTCGGGCAGGAGAACGAAGCGGGCGAGCGCGATCAGATCCTGCACCACGATCTGATCGGTCAGGCGCATGCGATCGACACCGGCAACCGGCACCGAACGCGATTTAAGTTCACCGACTACGGCATCGACAAAGGCATTTCGCCGGCGCACCAAAATCATGATGTCGCCGGGCCTGACCGGCCGATCCAGCGATTCAATCCTGCGGCCGGTCCGGAGCCACAGGTCGATTTCCTCCGCGATGGTGAGTGCCAGCTTAACCCTGGGATCGCCCGGGCCCACATAGTCGAGCGGTGCGGTCCAGGGATCCGGCCTTTCATTCCCGTCCGGTTTGCAGGTGGGCCAGATCTCGACACGTCCGCGCACATTGCGCACCGCCTCATGGCGTGGTGGTGCGCCATCGGTACTTAGGCCTGCAGCAACGTCCGTAGATGAAAACACCTGATCGACGGCGGCCAGAATCTCCGGTGCCGAACGATAGGAGCGCTCAAGCGGAACGCGTTGCCACGACCTGCCGGCATCATTGGCACGGCGCTCGAAAAAGTCGCGCATTTCGGCGAACATCGCCGGATCAGCGCCCTGGAAGGAGAAGATCGACTGCTTCTCGTCGCCAACCGCAAAGGTTGCGCGCGCGTCAGAAGCGCGGGCTGACTGGCCTGCCAACATGTCCTCGGCCAGACACTGCACAATTTCCCATTGTTCGCGGCTGGTATCCTGCGCCTCGTCGACCAGAATATGATCGATGCCACCATCGAGTTTGTAGAGCACCCAAGCCGCATCATCGCTGTGCGTCAGCAAAGAACGAGCACGCGCGATCAGATCGTCATAGTCGAGGAAACCGTGCAGTGCCTTCAGGCGCTGATAGTGTCCAATTACCGCATCGGCGAAGATCAGGAGCGAACGGGTTGCCGCAAGAGTGGATATGCCAGCGAGTTTGTGCAGCAGCATTTCGGCGCGAACGCGTTCCACCTCCAACCAATCGGCAATATCAGGATGGCTCTTGCCGAGCGCCTTGGTCATGATCGACTTACGGACGGTTCCCTCTGTCGTCAACATGACGCCGCAATGGGCGAGATAGCGCGCTGCCGGCATTTTGGCAGCGGCGAGGATGTGCACCCTTTCGGCGGCCTTTCGGTCGTTGGTGGACCCACAAGCCAGCACATCGCCTGCACGGGTCCAGGCCCTGGCATCGAATACGGCATCGCCGAATTCAGCACCAATCACCTCATCCTCACTTTCCTGCAGGCTCACATTCAAAGTTGCCGCCAGCCAATTGAACACTGCATCGCGCCGGGGCGGGTGACCAAGCTCAAGATCGGCGATTGCCCGGCGTTTCCCAACCAGGCGCGGGAGCAGGTCGGCAAGGCTGATATCGTGCAACAACGCCGAGGTTGCGGTCAGCGCCTCAACCAGGGGCGCGTTGCGTTCCATTGCAGCGGCTTGTTCCATAACCGCTTCGCGCGCCTCTTCGATCAGATCGCGCTGGCCGCGCTCATCAATCACCGAAAAATGCGGTGAAACCCCTGATTCAAGCGGGAAGAGGTGCAACAACCGTTCGCAGAAGGCATGAATAGTGTGGATCTTGAGCCCGCCCGGCGATTCAAGCGCGATCGGAAAAAGACGCCGCGCAAGTGCCAGCATGGCCTGATCGGGAACGACACCGCTCAGGGCCTCGATCTGACCGGCAAGCTTCGCATTATCCTCGATGATCGCCCATTCCGCCAAGCGCTTGAACAGCCGGTTCGACATTTCGGCGGCAGCGGCATTGGTGAAGGTCAGGCACAGGTTACGCGATGGCGGCGTGCCTTCCAGCATGATGCGCACCAGGCGTTCGACCAGCACATGGGTCTTGCCGGAGCCGGCATTGGCCGCCACCCAGACAAACGACCTGGGGTCATAGGCGCATGTCTGATCGCTGACGCCGGCTTGCGCGGCGCTATGGGCCATGGCTGCTCCCCAGTGTCAGCGACCACTCTGCCACACGTGCCAGATGGTCATAGTCGCCTGTATAATCTTTCCTCTTGGGTGCAATATGTGACAGATAGGCGCGCGCCGGGTCGGTGTAGGCCGCGATCAAACCGCGCAGTTTTTCCAGCGCCTTGTCGGCCAGAACACCTGGATCATCGGGTGCGGGACGGATTTCGCCCGGCGGTTCACGACCGGTGAGTGACAAATGGACAAGCTCACTTGCCCTGGCGTCACCGAGACCAGAAAACCCGCCACCTGCGAGGATCGCTGCTTCCAGCGGCATTTGTGGTGCCAGAAGCGCCTTGATTTCCTTGTTGCCCGGTGGATTGCCGGTTTTGTAGTCGACAATCGTGGCCCCGCCGGCGGCATCAATATCGATGCGGTCGGCACGCGCATTGAGAATGAAGCCCTCAGCGCCCGGGGCCGGCAGGTTGATTCGGCCGGAGATTTCGCAACGGCTGGTCACGCCGTCGGCCCGCAATGTATGATCGGCCTCGACAAACCAGCGCGCAACACGCTCAAAACGCATTTGCCAATAGGATTTGAGGCCCGGACGATCATCAAGGGCTGCAAATTCGGTCGCACCAATTTCCAACAGCCGCGCAAGCGCATCAGCCGGAAGTGGCGCCACAGGAAATTCATCGATCAAACGCCCGAGTGCGGCGTGGATGATGGTGCCGTACTCGGCAGCGTCCGGCGCCAGATCGAGATGATCAAGCGGCTGAAGATCCAGGATATGGCGTGCATAGATGGCGTACGGATCGCGCAACAGGGTTTCGATACGGGTCACTGAAAGGCGCGACGGCCGAGCAGATACCGGGGGTGTGGGGCTGGGCGGCGCACAGGGCTGAACCTCCTCGACCGCATCCAAACCACGCGCCCAGCCAATCCAAGGATCGGCCGGTTGCAGGGCATCCGCGCATTTCACAGCGTCCAGCATGGTTTTCAGTCGCCAGACCCAGCGCGAAGGGACTGCCGGGGTGCCGCCGGATTTCTCACAGCGGACCAATATGACCTCATCGGCATGGAGCGCCTGGGCAACATCATGAGCCTGAAGGCCGATGCGACGTTCGGGGGCATCGAGGCCAAGGCGCTCACGCATCTGGCGGCCAAGCCACGGGTCGGTCTCGGTCTCTGCCGGCCACACACCTTCATTGAGGCCGGCGAGAATCAGCCGGTCGACATGCTGGAGCCGTGCCTCAAGCGGCCCCCAGATCACGATATTGGATGGACCCAGCCGGGGCCGGCGCACTACGCGCGCGCGCATCAACTGCTCAAGCCAACCACGAAAATCGGCAAACTCAATCGGTTTTGCGTGATGCGCCGCCGAGATCGCTTCGGCAAGAAACGCCGCCATTGCCTCGCCGGCAGGGCCTGCCCACAAAGCATCCGGCCGATCTTCAGGGGTGCGCGCAAGAGCTTCTGCGGCCTCGATGTGAGCGGTGATGAGATCGGCGGCGCTGATCCGGGCCTCTTTACCTTCAATCCGTATCAGCGGTGCGAACGCCGTCTTCATTCGCGCCAAAAGGTCGCGCGCTGCATCAAATTCGTCCTCGGTGAGGCGCCTGGCAACAGGATGGCGCCGCTCACCGCGAGCTGCCGATTCAAGCGCCGCGGTCAACCCGGAAAGCCCGGCGGCAGGGCGCGCGCCGCGCATGGCGGCGATCTCGATAACACGAGCAGCGTGGCGCACATGAGTGCCATCAAGCCCCAATCCGGCCAAAGGGTGCTTCAATAGCGCCAGCGCGGCAAGCGGTGCATAGCGGCTGGCTGCGGCCTCGGCCACCAGGCGTATGAACACTCCCGGCAAGGTCGAGGCAATGGGCTGGCCGGCAGAATCGTCAACTGCGATGCGCCAGCGTGTCAGCTCGCCGGACACACGCCTTGACAGCGTTCGGTCGGGCGTTACCAGTGCGGTCAGGCGGTCCGGCTGGTCGGCTGCCCGGCGCAATATCAGTGCGATGGTACGCGCCTCCTCATGTTCATCGGCCGCTTCGATCAGACTCACACCTGAAAGCGCATCGCGCACTTCCGCCGGGACCATTTGCGACAATTGCTCAACCCACAGATCGGCGGTCGCGGCGGGGCGCATGGTCTCAGCTACCAGACGGGCACGCATCGTTCGGGAAGACGCGGAGTCCTTTCCCAGCAGGCGGACTTCAGAACGCTCGACCCCGATTGTCGCAATCAGCCGCTTGATGCCGAATTGCGGATGCTCGGGACCAATCGCATCCCAGCTTCGCTGATCGAGATCGCGATCGAGCCCCGGCAGCACCACCGCGCCATTGTCCAGATGCGCGATGGAGCGCATCAGCGTTGCCGCCGCCGGCACGCTGCCGGTCGAGCCCGCTGCAATTACCGGCGCAGGAGAGCCTTCTCGCTTCAGCCTTTCAGCCTCGCCGATCAGGTGATGGTCACGCCGCGCCACTCGTTCGATCAGATGGCGCGCTTTCAGATGCGCTTTCCAGCGATCTCTCGCATGGCACAGGAACTCAAGATTGATTTCCCAGTTGCGTGCAAGATCGACAAGTTCCTTTGGCACCAGCCCTGCAAGATGCTTGCATCCGACCCCCGCGATGGTCATCTCGTCCAGAAGCTGCGCCAGCTCGATTGCGAATGCGGCTGCTTCGATTGAGGTGCGCGGTACCGGGCGGGGGCCTATCACAGGCGGTCGGTCGACCCATTTGTTGGTGGTGTGCGACCATTCGACGGCGATATCGGCGAGCACCGCGCGGCGTTCAGCTTCGCTGACGGTCGCGCTATCCGGGGCGCCGTCGACCAGACCGTCATCTCCATCAACGCTCCGTGAAAAGGCGGACGGATTGTCCTCCTCGCCTGCTTCTCCAAGACCGGCGATATGTGGCAGCAAAACGCCTGTTCCGGAAGCGCGCTGCAGAGCATGGCCAAGTGCCCTCGCCGCCCTGCGCGTCGGCAGGTAGATGGTGGCGGCGGCGATTTCCAGACCTGGTGCCTTTGCCGTTCCATCCCCGGGGCCAAATGAACCATCAAGAACGGCGCGCGCCAGAACATCCAGAAAGGGCGCTCCCGGCGCGATGGAAAACACATTTGGCTGCTGCGCGATCATCTCCGTCTCAGACGTGCGCATCGACCGACATTGCCACCTCCGCCGCGGCGAGCGCTTCGGGTGTGCCGACATGCATCCACATGCCGTCATGGCGCACACCGAAACAACGTCCGGCTTCAAGCGCGCGGTCCCACAACAGATTCATGGAAAACGCGCCATCGGGCGCGCCTTCAAACAGGCGCGGGTGGACGATCGAAACCCCAGTATAGACGAACGGCACCGCCGTGCGTTCCAAACGGCGCTCAACGAGGCCGGTTTCGTCCATGGAAAAATCCCCGGGGCCATCATAGCCGATGGTGGTAACGACACTGGCGAGCAGCATCACACAATCCATGCGCGCAGGATCGAAATGCCGGGCGAGTGTGGCCAGAGCAGGCCGGGGGCCCTCGACCCAGACCGAATCGGTATTGACGGCGTAAAACGGCCGTTCGCCGATCACGCCAAGCGCACCCATAGCTCCGCCACCAGTATCGAGCAAGGCATCACGCTCATCGCATATGATGGTGGCCGGGCGATCGCGACGGGACAGATGGGAGATCAACTGATCTGCCAGATAATGCACATTGACGGCTGCGGTGACGACACCGGCATCGGCCAGCCGGTCAAGCACATGGTCGATCAGCGCTTTGCCCGCAAGTCCGATCAGCGGCTTGGGCCGGCTAATGCTCAGCGGCCGCATGCGGGTGCCGAGCCCGGCGGCAAGAACGAAGGCGGCATCAATCTGTGTCACGGTGATCCCTCAGGCGATGGCGGCATACCGACCGATTTCGGCCTCAAGATCAAGATGCTCGTCAAACCAGGCAGCAATCGGCGCCAAGCGCGGATGAGCAAGATTGGCGCGCAGATACCCCAACACCCGCGGCAAATGGGCGAGATAGGCGGGCTTTGCATCGCGCAATGCGAGGCGGTTGAAAATGCCGGCAATCTTGGCGGCGCGCTGGGCACCAAGAAGCGCATAGTCGGCTGCGAGCCGGTGTTGTGATACCGTTGCAACATGGGCCGGCCGGTGAGCCAGCCAATGGTCCAGAATGAAGCGCTCCAATCCGGCAGGCAAATCGATGCGTGCATCCTGGGCCAACGACACAAGGTCATAGGCAGGATGGCCGATGACCGCATCCTGAAAGTCGATCAACCCGGCGCGGGCGGCACCCGGGCGCTCCGGCAACCAGATGAGATTGGGTGAGTGAAAATCGCGCAAGGTCAGAACATAAGGTCCGTCAAGTGCCGCCAGGGCTTCACCCCACAGATCGCGATAGGCCATGTGTACATTGTCCGGGCACGGCGCACCCTTCCAGGCAGGCCAGGCCCAGTCAAGCAGCAGTTCAACCTCGATCAGCATGGCGGCCGGATCATAGCGTGACAGCGGATGCATTTTGTTATCACCAATGGCGAATTGATCCGGCGGCGGAACAGCATGGACCCGGCATAGCGCGTTCACGGCGGCCTCATAAGGGGCGGAGAGATCGCTATGGGATGCAATCAGATCGCCATAGAGGCAATCGCCCAGATCTTCGATCAGTAAAAACCCGCGCCCGGTGTCGGCAGCCAGAATCTGTGGCGCGGACAACTCCAGCGCCAGAAGATGGCGGTCGACGGCGACAAAGGCATTCACATCCTCGGCCAGATGAGCGATGCGACTATAAGACAGCCCATCGCGTACCGGCGGGCCATCAGGCCCGCGCGGCGCATTCATCACCAGCGCGCTCTGGCCGGAAGCAGGATCGACAAGACGCTCATAAGCGCGTGTCGAGGCGTCTCCCTTGAGCCATTGGCGGCGCGCATGCGCCCACCCGGCACCGTCGATAAAGGCCGCGAGATCGACAGATCGACGCAGACGCGCATCCCACCCACCATGGCCGGTCAGCGTCGCTTCGCGCATATCAGGTGAAATATCTTCGAGCGCTATTTCGAGACGGTCAGAAGGCAGCGCAGATTCAAACCGATCAGCCCATTCGACGAGCACCATGCCGGCCTCCAGTGCGTCTTCGATGCCTAATTCATCGAGTTCGCCTTGTTCACTGATGCGGTACAGATCGAAATGGGTGGCAGTCAGCCGCAGGTCGGGATAGTGCTGAACCAGAGTAAAGCTCGGACTTGGCACCTCTTCGGGAGATGGCCCGAGAGCGGAAATAACGGCGCGCGCCAGCACCGTCTTGCCCGCACCCAGAGGACCGGTGAGCGCGATGAAATCCCCGGGACGCAGCCACAGCGCGATCTCGGCACCGAGCTCACCTGTGATCTCGGGCGATCCGAGCGTGCGCTTTGTCGAAAACGGCATGTTTTGACTCAATGCGACGGCACGGTCGGGTCAAGGGCAACCAGCGTCGCGGTGCCATCTTCGTCCTCTTGTCCAATCCCGGCAGACAATACCGCCGGCAGGCTGAAACGCACCGTGGTTCCCTCACCCGGTTCAGACTCGATGCCCACCGTGCCGCCATGCAGTTCAACGAAACTCCCGACCACCGAAAGACCCAGACCCGACCCACGGTGACTGGAGCCGTCAGTATGTGTTTCAAAACGCTCGAACACGCGCTCGCGCATCTCCGGCGCTATTCCCGGTCCCCGGTCGGTGACCCAGATTTCGACTACCTCCGGTGTGCGCCGCGCACCAATGGTGATGGCGGTGCCCGACGGCGAGAAACCAATCGCATTGGTCAGGAGATTGAACAGGATCTGTTTTACGCGTGTCTCGTCGGCCATCACCGAACCGATGTTTCCCGGCACGTCGTAGTCCAGTGTCAGTCCTGCATTTTCGATGCGATCGGACAGGAGTGCGCCAGTGGCGCGCAAAGTCTCGCCAATATCGACATTGGAGGAATCGAGCTCCATAACACCGGCATCGATGGTCGCAAGATCGAGAATGTCGTCAATCAACTTGTGCAATTTTTGGCTCGAACGCTGGATGTAGCCGACATATTCACCTTGCTTTTCATTAATTGGCCCAAAGGACTGGGTGGCCAGCAAATCAGCAAATCCAATGATATTGGTGAGCGGGGCGCGCAGTTCGTATGAAACATGGCTGATGAAGGCGGTCTTCAGCCGGTCGGCGGCAAGCAGTGCCTCATTGCGCTCGCGAAGCGCCTGCTCAATTCGCCATGAATCGGTGACATCGACATAAGTGAACAATGTCGCGCCATCGGGCAGGGGCACACTTGCATAGTCGACCACCGATCTGTCGGGACGCTCGATCCGGCCAGAGGTGCTCTCACGCTCGCCACCAAACGCGGACACACTTGCCCGCAACCTGTTCCAGTGAGTGCTGCCGGCGGTCATCCTGCGGCACGCTTCGATCACCGCATCCATATGCGGTTCGTTTTCCAGTTCGGTATGGTCGAGATTCCAGATCCGGGCAAAGGATGGATTGAACAGTTTCAGTCGTCCATCAGAACCGAACAGCGCAACACCTTCGTGAAGATTGTCGAGCGTTTCGCGCTGCACCGAGAACAGCGCATTGTAGCGGCTGGCGAGCGCAATCCGCTCGGTGACGTTTTCGTAAAGATGGGTGACGCCGCCCAACGGATGGGGCACGACAACCACTCGAAGGCTTTGGCCATCGGGCAGATGCCACCAATCCTCGACCGCCTCAAGCGCGGTGTAGATCGAAAGCCGCCCCTGACGCCACGACCGGTAGTCAGCCTGTTCGGGCAATCGGCCGCGGTCGCGCAGCTGATCGAGAATTTCACCGTCCCTGGGGGACTGGGAAAGCCAGTTTTCCTCCAGACCCCACAGGCCGACATAGGCGGCGTTATAGAAGTTGAGCTGCTGATCGGGACCGAAAATGGCAACTGCGGTGGCCAGTTGATCGAGGGTGCGAGCATGGGCCGCAACCTGGCGGTCGAGTTGATCGGACAAACGATCGGCTTCGGTCACATCCACCGCAATCCCGGCATCACCGAGGACGGAGGGAACCGCAATGACATTGAAGGCGCGCCGCTCACCCTGAGCGACGGCATGGATGCGCCGGCGAGCAATCGTGCCGCGCGATGTCTCTTCCTGGAGCCTGGCGCGGGCATCCGGCGGGATCAGTTCAAGCCCATCAGCTATTGCGCTGCGTGCATCTTTGGCCTCGACCGCCTCGGCATAAGCGTCATTGACCCATCGCAGCCTACCCTCACACCCCCTGATCCAGGTGAGCACCGGCATCTCGGCAAGTACGGCCTTGAGGCTCGCCAGCTCCTGTTCAAGCACGGTGTGTCGTTCGGCATCGATCAGCGCTTCGAGACCGGATCCCTGCAATTCACGGATCCTCAAATTCGCAGCACCGGCGCTTGCGAAACCTTCCACGCTCAGCCGCATGCCTGTTTGCGTGGCGGCAAACAGATTGAAGCCCTTGCCAAGACTTCTCAGCTCGGTCTGCGCATCGACAAGTGCGGCGGCACTGGTGCGCTCCAGCCAGGATGAAAAATCCTTCAGCTTTTCCGCCCCGCCCGGCACACCCAACGCCTCCGGCAGAGTGCCAGTTATCACCGGTTCGGGGTCGCCGGCACCCTGCCAGCGAAAAACGATCTGCGGCTCGGCCTCTACGGCGCCTTTCACTTCGGCAAGTTCGCATTCGAGCGATCTGATTCTGGAACGGTGTTTTGACCCGCGCGACCATGCGGAGCGAATGGACCAGACCATCACCGCGATGGCGGCAAGTGCGATGATGAGAGCCGCCGCTACCAGTCCAAGAGCAAGGGCTTCGCGCGGTCCGGAACCGGCATTGACCAGAAGCGAAACCAATGGGTGAAACAGGCCGCCACCTTCGGCCTCAGCAGCATTGGCCACGCGCGCAGGCAGAACAACCAGCGCGGCGATGACCAGGCATCGCGGCGGTACACGCAGGCGCGCTGCGAGCGCGGATTCAGCCGAGGCTCGGTTCATGCCCGACCGGAAACTCCTGATTCGCCTTACAACGGCGCCAGTATAGGCGAGCGAGGCGGCACCGACAAAGCCGGTCTGCCAGCTCTCCACCGCTGGATCTGGCCGCCTCAGTAGCGATAGTGGTCCGGCTTGTAGGGGCCGTCGGCCGGAATGCCGATATAGTCAGCCTGTTCGTCGCTGAGCCGCGTCAATTCCACGCCAAGCCTGGCAAGGTGAAGACGGGCAACCTTTTCGTCCAGATGCTTGGGCAGGACGTGAACCTCGCGGCCATATTGAGCGCCATTCTGCCACAGCTCGATCTGTGCCAGCACCTGATTGGTGAACGAAGCACTCATCACAAAGCTCGGATGACCCATGGCACAGCCGAGATTCACAAGCCGCCCCTCGGCAAGCACGATAATCCGCCTGCCGTCGGCAAACTCGACCTCATCAACCTGCGGCTTGACGTTGTGCCATTTCAGATTTTGCAAGGCCGCGATCTGAATCTCGGAATCGAAATGGCCGATATTGCACAGGATCGCCCGGTCCTTCATCCGGCGCATGTGGTCGAGGGTGATGATGTCCTTGTTGCCGGTTGCGGAAACGAAAACATCGCCCTGAGAAGCGGCCGCATCCATGGTCACCACTTCATAGCCCTCCAGCGCTGCCTGAAGGGCGCAAATGGGATCAATTTCGGTGACCATCACCCGCGCACCCGAGGCACGAAGCGATTCCGCCGATCCCTTGCCGACATCGCCATAGCCGGCGACCACCGCGACCTTGCCGGCAAGCATGATGTCGGTGGCGCGGCGAATGCCATCTACCAGGCTCTCGCGGCAGCCGTAGAGATTGTCGAATTTCGACTTGGTGACGGAGTCGTTGACGTTGATTGCCGGGAAGGGAAGCCCGTTTTGCCCCTGCATTTGATAGAGCCGATTGACGCCGGTGGTGGTCTCCTCCGAAACGCCGCGGATCTCGGATAACGCCTGGGCAAACCAGCCGGGCGAGGCCTTTATGCGCCTGGCAATTTGCGCAAACATCACCGTCTCTTCCTCATTGGAAGGGTCGGCGATCGCGGAAGCATCCTGCTCGGCGCGCGCGCCGATGATCAGATACATGGTCGCATCGCCGCCATCGTCGAGAATCATATTGGCGTTGGCACCCTCGCCCCACTGAAAGATGCGGTCGACGAAATCCCAATATTCATCCAGGCTCTCACCTTTAAAGGCAAAGACCGGTGTGCCCGCAGCAGCGATGGCTGCGGCGGCGTGATCCTGAGTTGAAAAGATATTGCATGATGCCCAGCGGATATCGGCGCCTAGAGCGGTGAGTGTTTCGATCAGAACCGCCGTCTGGATTGTCATGTGCAGGCAGCCGGCAATGCGTGTACCGGCGAGAGGCTCTGATGTACCGAATTCCTCGCGCAAAGCCATCAACCCCGGCATTTCGGTCTCGGCGATGGCGATCTCCCTGCGCCCCCAATCGGCCAGGCCGATATCTGCAACATGGTGGTTTTGAGCCGTGCTCATAATGTCTCCGCTTTTGGCATCGGTGCTGAATACTCCGGCGATTGAGGCATGCCGGCAGGTGCTGTCTAGCAAGCGTGGCGCAGATGAGCAATACGATATAAAGATTTCGTTATATTGCAGGCAGGTTCTACAGCACAACGGTTTTGAGACCGCGCTTCATGTGGTCAAGCCAGCGCCGTCAATCGAGATTGCAGGTCATACCTCAGAGCACCGTCAGGACAGGCTTCCGGGGGGCTCAACAGCCGGCTGACGGTCTCAGCTTTCATCGAAACCGCATTCGACCAGTGCCCGCAGCGCCGACAGCGCCTCGGGGGCATCGGCGCCAACGGCTGAAATTTCAATCTGCGAACCGGGCCCCGCTGCCAGCATCATCAGCCCCATGATCGAGGTGCCACTGACGCTTTCGCCATTGCGAGCGACGGTAATGTCACTGGAAAATTCTTCGGCGCATCGAACGAACCTGGCGGAAGCACGGGCATGGAGTCCGCGCTCGTTGCAGATCACCACTTTCGCGCTCACGCTCTGCGGTGTCTGCGGGCCGCTCAGGGGCAATCCTTACAGGACAGGACGTGGCTTGCGACGGAGATGTATTTGCGCCCGGCATCCTGGGCGGCGGCGACCAGGGCTTCCAGGTCGCAATCCGCACGCTTGCTCGAAAGCTTGATCAGCATCGGCAGATTGACACCGGCAATCACTTCGACATGGCACCGTTCCATGATTGAGATTGCCAGATTGGACGGCGTGCCGCCGAACATGTCTGTGAGCACCGTCACGCCGGAGCCGGAATCAACCCGACTGACCGCCGCCAGAATATCCTTGCGGCGCTGCTCCATATTGTCGTCAGGGCCGATGGAGATTGTTTCGACCGCTTCCTGAGGACCGACCACATGCTCCAACGCTGCGCGAAATTCAACGGCTAACTGACCATGGGTCACAAGGACGAGACCGATCATCAAAGACCTTTGTAGCAGTGAACGGGGAGCACCCCCAATGGGTGAAAAGGAAAACCTGTCTATCATCGTTCGTGCAATGAGACGAGAGGATCAAACATGCGGGCCAGCCGAGCCGTGGACAACTTCAGGGCAAGGCGAATTCGCGCCGTTGCATCGGCGCATGAGGCATCGGCAAAGATGCGGTCGACGGCACGATCGCACAGCGTGTCGGTGAGCTCCGATGGCTCGGGCAATCGCTCGATTGTGCCGACCGCTGCCAGGTCGACAATCAGGTCGAGCCGCTGAACCGGCACATAGTCAAGCTCAACGATGCCCAGTCCGCGCACTTCCAGCATACCGGCAATGGCCGCCGGTGCGCTTGCGCGCAACTCGCCGCCGGCCGCCTCAATGATAGTCTGATCGTCGGACACCAGGATCGCACCTTCATCGATGAGGCGGAGAGCCATGTTCGATTTTCCGCTCGCTGAAGGACCGCGGATCAGGAGCCCGGCTCCAGCGAGCGAAACACAACTCGCATGCAGGCGTGTTGAGCAATCCGTCATTGTCGTCGAGGCCGGCCTGCCGGCAGAACGACTTCAAAATGCGCACCGGCAACACTGCCGTCAGGGTCAAAACGATTGGAGGCGCTGACAATGCCGCCATGGGCTTCGATGATCTGCCTGGCGATCGACAGACCAAGGCCGGAGTTCTGGCCGAAGGATTCAGTGCCCGGGCGATCGGTATAGAAGCGCTCGAAGATACGCTGCTGAACATCGGGCGAAATTCCCGGCCCGTCATCCTCCACGCAAAAGCGGACAAGGCCGCCGTCACGCGAAAGCGACACCCGCACCACACCGCCGGGCGGGGAAAAGGAGACAGCATTGTCGATCAGATTGTGCGCCACCTGGCCCAGCCTCAAATCATGTCCGATGATCCTGTAGCCATCGGCTTCATTGTCGGTCTCAAGCACCACGCGCGGGCCGTTGGCGGCGCTGTCGGCCACCGAGACCACCGCCGACAGCAATTGCAGAAGATCGACCGGCCCGGTCTCCTGGCGTAAAAGCTCCGCATCCAGCCTGGAGGCGGCTGATATGTCGCTGATCAGACGATCCAGCCGGCGCACATCGGCCTGGACGATTTCAATCAGCCGTTCACGATCTTCGGCGGTGCGGGCAACGGGGAGCGTTTCGGTAGCGCTGCGCAGGGACGTCAGCGGATTTTTCAACTCATGCGCCACATCGGCGGCAAAGCGTTCAATCGCGTCCATGCGGTCATAAAGCGCCTTTGTCATATCGCGCAGCGCGCCTGACAGATGCCCGATTTCGTCGCGCCGGGCGGTGAAATCGGGGATTTCCTGGCGCGCATCCACACCCTTGCGCACACGCTCGACCGCGGCCGCAAGACGGCGCACCGGTTCGCCGATGGTGCTTGCCAGCAACAGCGACAACAGCACAGTGACACCGGCAGCGACCAAAAACACACGGAAGATCGCCCAGCGCTCGGCGCTGACAATGCCATCGATATCGCCCCCTTGCGTCGACAGCACCAGCGCGCCCAGAACGGCGCGAAAGCGCTGCACCGGAACGGCGACAATGACAATCAGCTCGCCCTTCTCATTGACGCGCACCAGCGACGTCTTCGCGCCGGTCAGCGCGCCCGCCACCTCGGTATAGCTCCTGCCTTCATCGGGCGGCAGTTCACGGTAGGCGGGAAGGTCACCACGGCGCACGGAGGCGCGAAGGCTGCGCCACAAGGTTTCGATCACGAAAGGCTCTTCTTCACGCAGCGGCGGCAGGTCGTAGCGCAGGATCTGACCGCTGGCGAACAGATTGCGCGAGTCGACAACCAGGGTTCCTTCCCGGTCGTAAAGGCGCGCACGGGTGCGGGTCGGCGATATCAGTTTTCTCAGGATGGGGGCGGCGCGTTCGGGATTGATCGGAAAATCGAGCGAGTTGATCTGATCCTCAAGCGGCGAGACCGCCTCACCGGTCTGCAGCTCAAGCAGCCGGTCGGGATCGATCATTACCGACTCGGTATCGATGGTCGCCGAAGCGGCGATCGCACCGGCAATGATCTCACCTTGTGTCAGCAGTCCCTGAACCCGGGCATCGATAAGTCCGGCGCGGAACTGATTGAGATACAAAATGCCGCTGACCAGGATGACAAGCGCGGCGAGATTGAAAACAATGATGCGATGGGTAAGCGAGGAAAACCAATTTCGGGCAAGGAAAACCGATGCCCAGCGCCAGTGCTCGCGGGCATTTCTTACAGCCGTGCCGGCTTTGTCATCAGCCGCCTCAGAACGCTCAGCCTCGACCGCCATCAGCCCCCATGTGTTTCCCTGAACCTGTAGCCCACGCCATAAAGGGTCTCGATCACGTCAAAATCGTTGTCGATCATCTTGAACTTCTTGCGCAGCCGCTTGATGTGGCTGTCAATTGTACGGTCGTCAACATACACCTGATCATCATATGCGGCATCCATTAGAGAATCCCTGCTTTTGACCACGCCGGGGCGCTGGGCAAGAGCCTCGAGGATCAGGAACTCGGTGACCGTCAATGTCACCGGTCTGGTATCCCAAGTGCATGAACGGCGCTCGGAATCCATCTTCAGCCTGCCGCGTTCAAGAGCCGTTGCGCCATTGGTGTCGGCGGCCGGCAGATCGCGCGGCCGGGCCCGGCGCAGCACCGCCTTGACCCGTTCCACCAGCAATCGCCGGGAAAACGGTTTGCGGATGAAATCGTCGGCGCCCATCTTGAGCCCGAACAGCTCATCGATCTCCTCATCCTTGGAGGTGAGAAAAACGACGGGCAGGTCGGAATTCCGGCGCAATCGGCGCAAAAGCTCCATGCCGTCCATGCGTGGCATCTTGATATCGACGATGGCAATATCGGGCGGGCGGTCCTGAAGCCCGCTCAGAGCAGATGCCCCGTCCGTATAGGTGTCGGTCCGATAGCCTTCGGCTTCGAGAGCCATGCTAACGGATGTGAGTATGTTCCGGTCGTCGTCGACCAGCGCTATGGTGGCCATTGCCCCCTCTTCGGCAGTCGTGATCAACAAGCTGCTCCAGGTCGAGATCGTGCGTAAAATGCGGCAGCTTTTCTGTTTCAGTTCAAGGAATTGCCAGAGGTACGCAGAGTTTCCCTCGCCAGTCTGACGAAAAAACCGTCCGAATCGGAACCCAGCGGAGCGGCTGCGCGTCAAATCATCCGTGTCGCGACACTCGATGCCGACACCGGCGCACCCTACGCCTTGCCGGTGAGTGTGGCAACGGCGATAGGCGTCGCGCCGCCTGCTCTGATGTCCAAACCGGCGCGACACCGGCATGACGGTGCCGGTGATCAAACCCGGCGAAAGCGGCTCGACGGGTCTGACCCGACGGGTGCCGGTCAGATCGAATTCCGGTTCAAGCCCGTTGCAGCGGCCATAAATCGCGCCCGGTTCACGAACCGGATGCCCGAACCGCGACACGGCCCGCCCAGGAGGATTGATCCGTACGCAAAACAGCGGCAGCATGATCGAAACGGCGTTCCAATCGGGGAATGTCGGATCAGAGAGCCAGAAGTAAAGTGATCGCGCCGGATTACAGGATGCGCGGTGGCAGGGCGAAAATCAAGGTTCGACGCGCACCGCTCTCCTACGCGCTCAAGCGTTCTGGGCTCGATACCGATCCCGGCGCCCGAAAACCGCAGGATCAGCAGATTGTGCTGCCGGAAACCCGCGAGGTCCCGGGATGACAACACTTGAGGACATCAAGAACGGAGCCAGCGTCGCCGGTGTCGTCCCGAACCAATCGGTCGAGATTGTGTCCGTCGATTGGATCGGCGACCAAGCGCTGAACCTCATATATCGGATTCCAGATGGCCCGGTTTCGGAAACCACGCTCTATCGAGACGACGAACACCGGCTGAGCGTTGAGCAGCGGGGTCGTGTCTGGTCTTTTGATGCAGACGGGTCTTTGCTGCGCCTGGTGACGGAAGCAAACCGGATCAAGCTGGCGCACTATTTCGACCCCTATCTGGCAATCCATACGAGCCTTGTAGATCCCCTCCCGCACCAGATCTCGGCCGTCTATGGCGAGATGCTGCCTCGCCAACCGCTTCGGTTCCTTTTAGCCGACGACCCCGGCGCAGGTAAAACCATCATGGCCGGTTTGCTGATCAAGGAGCTGATTGCACGGAGCGATCTCGAGCGATGTCTCATTGTGGCGCCCGGCAGTCTTGTGGAGCAATGGCAAGACGAACTGGGCGAAAAGTTCTCGCTGGAGTTCGATATTCTCTCTCGGGACATGATCGAAACGTCCCGATCGGGAAACGTGTTCAACGACCGTAACCGCCTTGTCGCGCGCCTGGATGTCCTGGCCAGAAACGAAGATTTGCGGCAGAAGCTCCTCTCTTCGAACGAATGGGATCTTGTCGTCTGCGACGAGGCGCACCGCATGTCCGCCAGTTTCTTCGGCGGCGAGGTGAAATACACCGGGCGCTACCGGCTCGGCCGGTTACTCGGTCAAGTCTGCCGTCATCTGCTTCTAATGTCCGCCACGCCGCATAATGGCAAGGAAGAGGACTTTCAGCTGTTCATGGCTCTCCTTGACGGGGACAGGTTTGAAGGTCGTTTCCGTGACGGTGTTCACTACGCGGACAGCGGCGACATGATGCGCCGCCTGACCAAGGAAGAGCTGCTGAAATTCGATGGTCGACCGCTTTTCCCCGAGCGCCGGGCCTATACGGTCAGATATGCACTCTCGCCCGAAGAGGCCGGCCTATATAGCGCCGTGACCGAGTATGTCCGGACCGAAATGAACCGTGTCCGGAGATTCGCCGGTCAGGACGGGAAGAAGCGCAACAATGTCGGCTTCGCTCTTCAAATCCTGCAGCGTCGTCTGGCCTCGTCACCGGCCGCGATCTGCGAGTCCCTGAAAAGGCGGCGCGAGCGCCTGGAAGCGGAACTCGCCGAAGCGCGGCTTGCGCGCAAAGGCGCAGGCCCGCCCATCCGTTCCGCCGATGTCACTGACGAGAGGCTCAAGAATATCGAGGAACTCGGACAGGATGAGGTCGACGATCTCGAAGATCTGATTTCGACCGGCGCGACGACCGCCGAGACGGTGGAGCAGCTTGAAATCGAGGTGCGGACCCTCAAGGGCCTTGAGGCGATGGCGCTCGGCGTCCTGCGGTCCGGAAAGGATACGAAATGGACGCAGCTCGACAGGATTCTCGATGACGATCTGATGATCGACGCGGACGGAAACCGCCGCAAGCTGATCATCTTCACCGAACCGAAGGACACGCTGCGCTATCTGCTCGAAAAGGTGCGCGCCCGGCTTGGCAAACCGGAAGCCATCGAGGTCATCCATGGCGGCGTGACGCGCGAGGAGCGCCGGAAAGTCATCGAGCGCTTCATGCAGGACAAGGATCTGCTGGTTCTGATTGCCAACGACGCCGCGGGCGAAGGCGTGAACCTTCAGCGCGGGCATCTTATGGTCAATTACGACCTGCCGTGGAACCCGAACAGGATCGAGCAACGCTTCGGGCGCATTCACCGCATCGGCCAGGCCGAGGTCTGCCATCTCTGGAACCTCGTCGCGGCGGACACCCGCGAGGGCGAGGTTTATGCCCGCCTGCTCGACAAGCTGGAAGCGGCGCGCGAGGCTCTGGGCGGTCGCGTCTACGATGTGCTTGGCGAGTTGTTCGAGGGAACGGCGCTTCGCGATCTGCTGGTGGAGGCCATCCGGTATGGCGAGCAAGAAGACGTCAGGGCCAGGCTCTTCACTGTCGTGGACGGAGCCGTCGATCAGAACCATCTGTTGCAGCTTCTTGAGCGCCGGGCGCTGACCAAAGACTCCATGCCCCGGGCAAGGGTTCACGAGCTGCGCATCGAGATGGAGCGAGCGGAAGCGCAAAGGCTGCAACCGCATCACGTGCAAAGCTTCTTCGTCGAAGCGTTCAAACAGCTCGGCGGCCGGATCAAGCGCCGTGAGGAAGGTCGCTGGGAAATCGCCCATGTTCCCGTGAGCATCAGGGAGCGGGACCGGCAGACCGGCTCGGGTGCGCCGGTCCAGAAGAAATACGAGCGCATCTGCTTCGAGAAGAGCAGGATCCACCGGCAGCCTGTCGCCGCCTTTGTGTGCCCCGGGCACCCGCTGCTCGAATCCGTGATCAGCCTGATCCGCGAGCGATACGATCACCTGATGAAGCGCGGAGCCATTCTGGTAGACGACACCGACCCGAGCGAAGATGTCACTGCGCTCTTTCTGCTTGAGCATGGCGTTCAGGACGGGTGCCCCATGGCGACCGGCAAGGCTCACATCATTTCAGAGCGGCTTCAATTCGCCGCCATCGACGGCACGGGTCGGGCGGTCAATGCCGGGATCGCCCCGCACCTCAACCTGCGCCCCGCCACGCCCGATGAGATCGCTTCGGCGCGAGACCTGCTGGACGCGGACTGGCTGCGGAAGGATCCGGAGAAGACCGCCGTCCGATTTGCAACGGTGGAACTTGCGCAAGATCATGTCGCCGAGGTCAAGGCGCGCCGCATCCCGGAGATCGACAAGGTGGAACGGGAGGTGAAGGCGCGGCTCGGCAAGGAGATCAACTATTGGGACAGGCGCGCGGGCGAACTCAAGCAGGAAGAGCGGGCCGGAAAGGAAACCCGTCTGAACTGGCAAAACGCCCAACGGCGCGCGGAAGACCTGGCGGAACGTCTGAAGCGCCGCATGGAAGTGCTGGAGCAGGAGCGGTTCATCTCGGCACAGCCTCCACGCGTGCGGGGCGGCATGGTGGTCATTCCGCGCGGCCTGCTGATGTCCCGCGCGCCCGCCGCCACCGGCTTCTCGGAGGACCCGGCGGCGCGGCGCGGGATCGAATGCGCGGCAATGGAGGCCGTCATGCAGGCCGAACGCGCGCTGGGCAACGCGCCCACCGACGTTTCCGCGCAAAAGATCGGCTACGACATCGCCTCCCACGATCCCGATGCGGGCCACCTTCGCTTCATCGAGGTCAAGGGCCGGATCGATGGCGCTGACGCGGTCATGATCACCCGGCAGGAGGTCATCACCTCCCTGCACGAGCCCGACAAGTTCATCCTTGCGATCGTTCAGGTTGGAAACGGCTATGTCCAGGAACCGCGATATGTGCGCAGGCCGTTCTCGCAGGAACCCGAGTTCGGAGTGACCGCAATCCAAGTGAACATCAAGACCCTGCTTGAGCGCGCGGAGAAGCCATCATGAAACTACTCAATTTCAGGTATCTATGCGATCAGTCTTTGCTCGGTTCCTCAATAAAGAGAAACGCCGCCCGGAGGCGGCGTCGGACTGAAGATACTCTCCTCAGCGGGGTCTATGAGGACAAAGTAGGACACTCGCACCGGTTTGTCAATTGCACGCGAGCCGCGTTATGTGCGCAGGCCGTTCTCGCAGGAACCCGAGTTCGGGGTCACTGCGATTCAGATGAACATCAAAAGCCTGCTTGAGCGGGCGGAGGAACCAAAATGAACGATTTCGCCATTCTTGCTCCCGTTCCCCTGGAACATCTGGAATCCGGGCAGGTTGTCGCGGCCAAAACCGGCTTCGTCGCCTATGGGTCGCGCAAGTTTGAACTCTTTCGCGACATAGAAAAGCGCCGGGACGGCAACCCCGTGCTCGTTCTCATCTATGCGTCGGATGACCCCGCCAAGCTCATCTATGCGTCGGATGACCCCGCCAAGCCCGCCCCGATGGTGTCATGGGTCGGCCGGTATATCGGCAGCGAAGACGCGTGCGATGGCGATCGCGATGGAGAGCACCCGCTCGGGATGAAACATCGGCCGCCGTCAACCCGTTGCGATAACGAAGGTCATTGGACCGTCTTCTGGCATGTCGAGAAGCTGTCGCGGCTTGCGGCCAAGGACTGTTTTGAGATTTCGGAATTGCAGACCACCAAGGGCGTCTGGCGCAAGGACGCCCATCCGCGCGGGCCCGAACTTGTTGACGTGCCCCCATTTGTCGAGTTCCCGGAATAAGCCATGCCCCACCGGAAAAAACTGATCGAGGTCGCCATTTCGCTCGAAGCCATCAATGCGGCGGCGGTGCGGGAGAAGTCGATCCGGCACGGGCACCCGTCCACCCTGCATCTGTGGCGGCCGCGGCGGCCGCTGGCGGCGTGCCGGGCGGTGCTGTTCGCGCAGCTTGTGGACGATCCCTCCTCGCGGGTGGAGGAACTGCTGGCCGATGCGAAGCTGCGCGCGCGGGCCGCGGCGGAACTGCCCGGACGGGTGAAGGCGTGGGAGAGGCTTCGGCGCGGGGCGCCGCGGCGAAGCCGACGCTGGAGGATGTGGCGGTCGAGATCGAGCGCAAGCGGCTGTTCGCCATCATCGAGGAACTGGTGAAATGGGAGAATTCGACCGACGGGGAAGTGCTGGAACGCGCGCGCGGAAATCCGCAAAAGCTGCGGCGAGCCGCTGCCGCCGGTCTGCGACCCGTTTTCGGGCGGCGAGTCGATCCCGCTGGAGGCGCAGCGGCCGGGCCTGCCCGCTCATGGCTCCGACCTCAACCCGGTGGCGGTCATGATCGGCAAGGCGATGATCGAAATCCCGCCGAAATTCAGGGACAGGCAGCCGGTCCATCCCGGCATCAGGGAGCGCCAGTTTTACCGCAACGCCGAAGGGCTGGCGGAGGATGTGAAACACTATGGCGCGTGGATGCGGGAGAAGGCGCGGGAACGCATCGGGCATCTTTATCCGCGGGTGGAGCTGCCGAGCGAATATGGCGGCGGCGGGGCGACCGTCATCGCCTGGCTTTGGGCGCGGACCGTGCCGAGCCCCGACCCGGCGTGCAGGTGCCGATTGCGTCGAGCTTTCTGCTGAGTTCCAGGGCCGGCGAGGAGGTGTGGGTCGAGCCCGTCGTGGACCGGCGGGCCAAGACCATCGCCTACCGCATTCGGCACGGGGGAATAAAGGCCGAGATCGCCGGCGCAAAGGAGGGAAGCAAAGCCAGGCGCGCGCCGGGCAACGCGCCCACCGACGTTTCCGCGCAAAAGATCGGCTACGACATCGCCTCCCACGATCCCGATGCGGGCCACCTTCGCTTCATCGAGGTCAAGGGCCGGATCGATGGCGCTGACGCGGTCATGATCACCCGGCAGGAGGTCATCACCTCCCTGCACGAGCCCGACAAGTTCATCCTTGCGATCGTTCAGGTTGGAAACGGCTATGTCCAGGAACCGCGATATGTGCGAAAATCGTTTACGCAGGAACCGGAGTTCGGAGTGACCGCAAGCCAGGTGAACATCAAGGCCCTGCTTGAGCGCGCGGAGAAGCCGGGATGATCGACCAGGTTAACGCGATGAGCGAGGCTTTGGCTTCGGTTCTCCCTTCGGTACGAAACCGTCGGCCGGCAGTTGAACCGGTTTCCCAAATTCATCTATCACTGCATGGTTCTGAAAAGCCTGGTGCCTTTGAGATAGCACGCAGTGAGATACTCAAGTTCGCCGAACGTCGTGCAGGAGGCGCACTTCCGCGCGAAGCGTTGGAAGGTAAATCGTTCTCGACCGATGACGTCGGAGCGCGACGCATCGAGGGGATAGCCATCGACGATCCGCGCTACTGGACGCTTCGTTTCGATGACGATGACCGAACAGTGGCGAGCCGGTCATGGGTCATAGAGACCGCTCTAGGCGTGCAGGATGAAGACGAACCCGTGCTGTTTGGCCTTCGACTGCAGTGCATCGCCCGTGGCGAAAATCCCCCGTATGACCGTACGATACCGACCTTTGCCCGTGATGTGATAGCCGCATGTGACGCGCGGCTGGATGGTCGCAGGGTGACATTGACGCCCTGGATCGTCGATACAAAGGACGAAGTTGATCAGTTGGTCGATCTTCTGCGCTCGGAGAGCAGAACCGCAGACGTTATCGTCCTGTCGCTCCCGGAACACTCAAATGACTTGTCCGACGAATTGATCTCCAGCGACCGCCTCTCGCGCGATCTCGCCGGTGCAGCGCATGTTGCAGTAATTACGGGGCAAGCGGCCTTTCACCTGAGCGACCGGGTCGGTCGTGAGTTTTCAGTGTTTAACCAGGCTGTTCGCACTTATCGGCCTGGATTTGATCCGGATACCGAATCGCCTTTCTCACACCCTCTCGACCTCGCCGACCGTATTCGAAATCGGGACGGAGGCCCCGACGCGTATCGCCGTTTCATTGCGTCAAAAATCCTGCAACGAACGGTTGAGGGAACCGATGCTCTGAAGAGGTTGCCGAGTTTCGCCCAAGCCAAACGAACCGCTGCGGAACTCCGGCGACGAAACGCTCAGGAGTCAGGATCCTCGCATGATGAGCTTCTTGCCCTCGCCGAAGATGAAATTGCACAGCTCGAGAGTGATCTTGCGTCGCAGGGGCAGGAAAGTGACGATCTTCTTAAGGTTGCCGAAGCCGAACGCGAAGGCGCTGAAGCTGAGGTTCAGCGACTGCAAGGCACGATTTTTCATCTTCAGCAGCGACTCCAATCGTGCGAAACCGACCGTGGCGAAGCGGCGAATACGCCGATTCCGAACGACCTTGCCGAGCTGGAGCAGTGGGCAGCAAAGCATTTGGCGGGAGCCGTCGAACTTCACAACCGTGCGCTACGGGGCGCCAAGGACTCGAAATACGAAGACGTTTCGTTCATCTACCAGGCCCTCTTGCTGCTCCGCGACCACTACGTTCCGATGCGTCGCCAAGGCGGAGCGGAACTAAAGCAGGCATTCGAGCAGCGTTGCCAGGAACTTGGCATCGAGGAACAGCAGTCTTTCGCCGGGAACCGCGCCGGGGAACAGGGCGACAAATATTTCATAAGGTTGGGGCAAGGGCGTGTCGCATTGGACAGGCACCTGAAAAAAGGGAGCGGCCGCGAACCCAGACACTGCTTCCGTCTCTACTTTTTTTGGGATGACACGACGCGCCAGGTCGTCGTCGGTTGGCTTCCCTCTCACCTTCCAACACGAGCCAGTTGAATCCCCATGACCCGGCCCCACTGCAAGAAACTCATCGAGGTCGCCATTCCGCTCGAAGCCATCAATGCGGCGGCGGTGCGGGAGAAGTCGATCCGGCACGGGCACCCCTCCACCCTGCATCTGTGGTGGGCGCGGCGGCCGCTGGCGGCGTGCCGGGCGGTGCTGTTCGCGCAGCTTGTGGACGATCCCTCGTCGCGGGCGGATGAACTGCTGGCCGATGCGAAGCTGCGCGCGCGGGCCGAAGCGGAACTGCCCGGGCGGGTGACGGCGTGGGAGAAGGGCGAGGCTTCGGCGCGGGACGCGGCGGCAAAGCCGACGCTGGAGGATTTGGCGGTCGAGATCGAGCGCAAGCGGCTGTTCGCCATCGTCGAGGACCTGGTGAAATGGGAGAATTCGACCGACGAGGAGGTGCTGGAACGCGCGCGGGCCGAAATCCGCAAAAGCTGCGGCGAGCCGCTGCCGCCGGTCTGCGACCCGTTTTCGGGCGGCGGGTCGATCCCGCTGGAGGCGCAGCGGCTGGGCCTGCCCGCCTATGGCTCCGACCTGAACCCGGTGGCGGTGACGATCGGCAAGGCGATGATCGAAATCCCGCCGAAATTCAGGGACAGGCAGCCGGTCCATCCCGGCATCAGGGAGCGCCAGTTTTACCGCAACGCCGAAGGGCTGGCGGAGGATGTAAAGTTTTATGGCGCATGGATGCGGGAGAAGGCATTCGAGCGCATCGGGCATCTGTATCCGCGGGTGGACCTGCCAAGCGAATATGGCGGCGGCAGGGCGACCGTCATCGCGTGGATCTGGGCGCGCACCGTGCCGAGCCCCGACCCGGCCTTTGCCGGCGTGCAGGCGCCGATTGCGTCGAGCTTTCTGCTGAGTTCCAGGGCCGGAAAGGAGGCGTGGGTCGAGCCCATCGTGGACCGGCGGGCCAAGACCATCGCCTACCGCATTCGGCACGGGGGAACAAAGGACGAAATCGCCGGCGCGAAGGAAGGCGCCAAGGCCGGGCGCGGCGCGAATTTCCGCTGCATCATGTCGGGCACGGCGATCACGCCGGAATACGTCAAGCGGATGGGCCGCGACGGCAAGATGGGGCAGACGCTTATCGCCATCGTGGCCGAGGGCAAGGGTGGGCGGGTTTACCTTGCCCCAACGACGGAACAAGAAGACGCGGCGTTCACCGGGATTCCAAAAGATCGGCACACCATAAAGTTCGAACCAAAAGCTTTAGGTTTTAGGGTTGGAAACTATGGCATGACCACATTTGGCGACCTGTTTACTGATCGCCAAACGATTGCGCTGAACACTTTCAGCGATCTGGTGCATGAGGCGCGGGCGAAGATCGAGGCGGACGCCCTGGCGGCGTTCCCCGACCCGACGCCGCTCCGCGAAGGTGGCGCGGGAGCAAAAGCCTATGGCGAGGCGGTGAGCGTGTATCTGGCGTTTGCGATTGACCGTCTGGCAGATCGTGGAAGTACTATCTGCACTTGGGATTCGGGATATACAAAAATTAGAAATACTTTTGGAAGGCAAGCGCTGCCAATGAGTTGGGACTTTGCAGAGGGTAATTGTTTTTCATCTTCTACTGGCAACTGGATTTCATGTGTTGAGTGGATCTGGAAATTTGTGGAAGGGATTCAGATTGTTACAAGCGGAGTAGAGCGCCAACACGATGCGCAAACACTTGTCTATCCTGCGAACGCCGTGATTTCCACCGACCCGCCCTATTACGACAATATCGGATATGCGGACCTGTCCGACTTCTTCTTCGCCTGGATGAAACCTCTTATTCGCCCCGTCTTTCCCGAAGCGTTCGGCATGTTGGCGACGCCCAAAGCAGAAGAACTGGTCGCCACGCCCTATCGGCACGGGGGAAAACAGGAAGCCGAGAACTTCTTCACGCAAGGAATGAGCCGCGCCATCGCCAACATGGCGGCGCAATCGTCCGAACGCTTCCCGGCGACAATCTATTACGCTTTCAAGCAAAGCGAAATCGCGCGGGAAGGGATCAGTTCGACCGGCTGGGCGACATTTCTGCAAGCCGTGATCGAGGCCGGCTACACCGTGGTCGGCACATGGCCGATGCGCACCGAACTGGCGAACAGGATGCGAGGAAATAGCAGCAACGCCCTCGCCAATTCGGTCATCCTCGTCTGCCGCAAGAAGAACACCACGGCGGAAACCGTCACCCGCGCCGAATTCATCCGCGCGCTGAAACGCCAACTGCCGCCGGCCATCGCCGAACTTCAGGCCGCCAACATCGCCCCCGCCGACATGCCGCAATCGGCCATCGGCCCCGGCATGGGCGTCTTCTCGCGCTGCACTGCCGTGCTGGAGGCCGACGACGGCCGGATGACGGTCAGGACGGCGCTGCAACTGATCAATGCCGAACTCGACGACTATCTCGGCGGCATTCAGGGCGAGTTCGACGCCGACACCCGCTTCGCCGTCACCTGGTTCGAACAGCACGGCATGGGCAAGGGCGATTACGGCGCGGCCGACAATCTGGCCCGCGCCCGCGGCATCTCGGTCGACAGCGTCAAACATGCCGGCATCGTCGAAAGCGCGGCGGGCAGGGTGCGCATTCTGAATCGCGGCGAACTCGACCCCGAATGGGAACCGCAGACCGACACCCATCCGACGGTGTGGGAATGTCTGCAACACCTCGTGCGGACCCATGAACAAGGCGGCGTGTCGCATGACACGGCGCTGCTGCTCAAAAAGACCGGCGGCAGGGCCGGGGCGGTAAAAGACCTCGCCTATTGCCTCTACGACATCGCCGCCAACAAGCGGCGGGACGCGAAAGAGGCGACCGCCTATAACGCCTTGATCGCCGACTGGCCGGACCTGATTCGCGACGCCGCGGCGATCCACGACATTCGCGGCCCCGGCCAGACTCGACTGGATTTGTAAGGGAACGATCATGGCCAAAAGCACGCGCCAGCACGTATTCGACGGCATGGAACTGCTGCCGGAAGGATTGATCCCCTTCGTCGAGAAGCGGCTGGAATCGCAGGTCAAGGGATACTGGCGGGTTGAGGCGACGGCGCGCGTGTCCGGCCTGAAAGCCGATGGCGGCGCCATCGCCTGGGATCAGCAGGGGCTTCTGAAGACGATGATGGCCTTCTGGAAGGAAGCCTTCGCCACGGTGCTGGGACATTCCGAACGCTCCCATGTGTCCGAACTGCTCGATGTGCGCAACAGGCTCGCGCACAACGAGACTTTCAGCTATGACGACGCCGAGCGCGCGCTCGACACGATGCGGCGGCTGCTGGAGGCGGTGAGTGCCGGGGAGGCGGCCGGGAAAATCGGCGCGGCGCGCGACACCATCCTGCGCACGAAATACGCCGAACTGGCCCGCAACGAGGAGCGGCGCAAAACGCAGCGTTCCGACATTTCGGTCGATACGGTGGCGGGCCTGATGCCGTGGCGCGACGTGGTCGAGCCGCACAAGGACGTGGCGGAGGGCGAGTTCCGGCAGGCCGAATTCGCCGCCGACCTCGCCAAGGTTCACAATGGCAGCGCGCCGCCGGAATATCGCGATCCGGGCATTTTCTTCTCCCGCACCTATCTGACGGAAGGGTTGAGCGCCCTGCTGACCGGGGCCGCCGGGCGGCTTTCGGGCACGGGCGGCGATCCGGTGGTCGAGTTGCAGACCAGTTTCGGCGGCGGCAAGACCCACTCGATGCTGGCGCTCTACCACATGGCGGGCGGGACGCCGGCGGAGGATCTGCCGGGGCTCGACCAGCTTCTGTCCGCGAACGGACTTGCCGTCCCCGGGAGGATCAACCGCGCCGTATTGGTGGGCACGGCGCGCGGCCCGCAGGATGTCATCAGCCTGGAGGGCGGCCGGGAGTACCGCACGAGCTGGGGCGAACTGGCGTGGCAGCTTGGCGGAGCCGGGGCTTTCGACATGATCGCCGGACAGGACGCAAGCGGGATCGCGCCCGGCTCGGACCTGCTTGAGGCGGTGTTCAACAAGTGTGCGCCCTGTCTGATCCTGATCGACGAATGGGTCGCCTATCTGCGCCAGATCTACAAGGTCGACGGTCTGCCCTCCGGCTCGTTCGACGCCAATCTGACCTTCGTTCAGGCGCTGACCGAGGCGGTGAAGGCAAGCCCGGGCGCGCTGCTGGTCTCCTCCCTGCCCGCCTCGCAGATCGAGGTCGGCGGCGATGGCGGCCAGGAGGCGCTGGCGCGGCTGAAACAGACCTTCAGCCGGATAGAATCCTCGTGGCGTCCGGCTTCGCAGGAGGAAAGCTACGAGATCGTCCGGCGGCGGCTGTTCAGGGAGATTCCCGGCGACAGGTTCCATCACCGCGACAACACGCTGAAACAGTTCGCCAAGCTCTATCGGGAAAACGCCAATGATTTCCCGCAGGGCTGTTCGGACGAAAACTATCGCCTGAAGCTGGAAAGAGCCTATCCGATCCATCCCGAACTGTTCGATCAACTCTACACCGGCTGGGGTTCGCTGGAGAAGTTTCAGCGCACACGCGGCGTGCTGCGGCTGATGGCGCAGGTGATTCACGAACTCTGGATGGGCAACGATCCCTCGGTCATGATCATGCCGGGCAGCGTGGCTATCAGCCGGGGGCGCGTGGAACCGGAACTGCTTCATTATCTCGACGCAAACTGGCAGTCGATTATCGCCGGCGACGTGGAGGGGGCGACATCGATCCCCTACAAAATCGACCAATCGGCGCCGAACCTGAACCGCTGTTCGGCGACACGAAGGGTTGCGCGCGCCGTTTTCATGGGAACGGCGCCGACTCACGGCCAGCAGAATCGCGGTATCGACGACAAGCGGATCAATCTCGGCGTCGTCCAGCCGGGGGAGCGCCCGGCGATTTTCGGGGACGCGCTGAGACGCCTGACCAACCGGGCCAGGTTCATGCACAGCGATCTCGGGCGCTACTGGTATTCGATGGCGGCGAGCCTGAACCGGATCGCCGCCGACAGGGCCGGTCAGATCGAGGAGGCTCCGGTCCTGGCGGAAATCGACAAGGCGCTCGCCCGCTACATCAACGGCCTCGGCAACCGCGGACATTTCGACGCCGTGCAGGTGGCGCCCGGCAGCTCCTCCGACGTTCCCGACGAACCGGGCGGCGTGCGTGCCGTCGTGCTGGGCGTCGCCCACCCCCACACCGGAAAAGACGGCTCCGGGGCGCTGGCCGAAGCCGGGGACATCCTGATGCGGCGCGGCAGCACGCAGCGCGTCTACCGCAACATGCTCGTGTTCCTGGCGGCGGAACAGCGTCAGCTCGACAATTTGAAGGAGGCTGTGCGTGCCTCGCTCGCGTGGGACGGCATTGTGCGAGACGCCGACAGCGGACGCCTGGACCTGAAGACGAGTGATATCGCGTTGGCGAAGGACAAGGCGAAGGAATCCCGGGAAACGGTTCAAACCCGGCTCAAGGAGACCTGGTGTTATCTGCTCTATCCGGTTCAGGAAAGCGCGCAGGCGGATTTGGAATGGACATGGGCCAAAGTGCAGGCCCAGGACGGGTTGCCGGCGCGTGCAAGCAAGAAACTCGTCAGTGACGAAGGGCTGTTGCCCGAACTCGGTCCCGCCCGACTGGACCGTGAACTGCGGAAGTACATCTGGAACGGGAAAGACCACCTGTTCCTGAAGGACTTGTGGGAGTACATGAACCGCTACACCTACCTGCCGCGCGTCAAGAACCGCAGCGTACTCGCAAAAGCCGTTCAATCAGCGGTCAGCGGGTTGCTTCCGGGTCCATTCGCCTATGCCGAACGATGGGACGAAGCCAGGAACAGCTATGCTGGCCTGGCGATATCAGGCCCAAGCCATGTTCAGGTCGTGATCGACAACGATTCAGTCATCATAAATCCCGCCGTCGCAGAGAAGCACCGGCCAAAAAAACCAGAACCAGAAAAAGAGCCCGAAGGGCCGGGCCCTGCCGGCCCCCCCGCGACCCATGGCGCCCCTGGCGGCCCTGCGCCGACACCAGACGATGACCCGGTTCCCGCCCCCGAAAAGAAGCCTACGCGTTTCGCCGGTACCGTCATGATCTCGGCCGACCGGCCGGCGCGGGACTTCCACCAAATCGTGGAAGCAATTATCGAGCAGCTGACCACACTTCCAGGCAGTGACGTGTCTCTGAAACTGGAGATCGATGCCGAGGTCCCCTCCGGTCTGGATCGCGACAAGTTTAGAACCCTGATTGAGAACGCAACCACGCTGGACTTCATCGACAAGTCCATCAGGTGATGAACGGCAGGGAATCCAATGTGTTTACGGCCGGCATACGCTGAAGCATCGCTTTGGAAGAAGAATGCGGCTCAGCTCATCGCCGGGGCGAAAGCCGAATCCTCCAGGATTCCCCGCGATCCGCTATCTGGATCGAACACGCGTCCGTCTTCTCCGGTCGCCGGGATTGACAGCATCAAGAAGCGGCACGGCCTTCTGAGAACGCCGGAGCGATACGCCCCCGGTGAAGCGGCCCGATCGGCCGGAGCGATATTCCGCCATTGACAGCCTTCGTGCCTTTGGCAGAGGGCGGGGGATGAAGGGTGCGGCGCTTTGCGTTCAGGTGCGGCGTGCGGTTTTTGCCGAAGGGATGAGCCGGCGCGAAGCAGCGGGATCGATCGGCGCCGACAACATGTCGGTCACACTCGGCCTGTTGCGCAATATCTCAATGCAGATTCGCGAAAGCGCGCCTGATGACATTGTCGACCACGCCCGTGCGGTCGAGGAGCTGCACGCCCCACTTGCGATGCGCCCCGAACCGACCGACAGGTTGGTGGGCAAACTGTCCAAATTCGTTTCCTCCTCGCTGATATTCGACCTTTCAGTTCGCAGCGGGTTGAGCGATGAAATTTGTCTCGTTCTGAAAAAACGCATTGCCGAATCCGATGAGGCCCCGCCCAACGAGATGCCGAGCGAGGAGGACATCGTCAATGCCACCCGCCGTCATGCCGAAGATGAAGTCATCACCGGCCTTGCGATGCGCGCGGGCATCACCGAGGACGCGGTCCAGCGGGTGTTTTTATGGGATTGCCCAAGGCGATCGTGGCGCTGGCGTGGAAGTCGGAGCTCTCGATGGCCGCAGCCGGCACATTGCAGGCCTTCCCCGGCAGGATAGTGCCTGCCCGCGGGTCAGTGCCCCCAAAGACGGCAGCTTTCCAATTCCGGAGGAGGAGCTGGAATGGCACCTTTCCACTCTCGGTATCGGAGGTCTGAAACCGTCGGCTGAGTCGCAAGATCCGGCAGCTCCGGGTGCATTCGGCTGACAGCGCGCGCGCGCCGGTCTCAGCGCGGCTCAGTGTAGCGGATTGTCCAACTTCTGGCGCCACCCAGATCGATCTTGCGAAACCGGGTCGGCGTCATGCCCCTGGATTCGCAATTCTCATGCTGTTCGATATTGAACCGCGTCGACCGGGTGCATAACAGCGTATCGCCATCCCAGATCAGCGGGATATTGTCGGCGCTGATGATCGACCCATTTTCATCCACGGCTTCGCCAAAACTGAAAACGGCCGAGCCGTCGAGCGCCTTCCTGTACGGGCGCAGGCATTCGCCGGTGCCGATACGATACCAGCCCCGTGATGTCAGTTTTCCGCTTTCGGGGATGCCCAGGGCCGTCCACACCAAATGCCGGGTTTCGTTGCACACCTGAAGCCCGAAACCTGCCTGCCTGGCCTTCAGTTCGTTGATGAGCGCCTTGTAGAGCCCGGAATTTCCCGCATCCGGGTTTTCCATTCCGGCCGCATCGGCGAAAGTCTTGAGCGCCGCATTGGTCTGGCCGCCAGCAACCCCGTCAATTCTCCCGGCATCATAATCCAGTATGCCAAGCAGGCGCTGGGCGCCGGCAAGCGCGGCCTGTTGTCGGGTAAATCGGGCTTCTTCGGCCAACACCAGTTCCCAGTCATCGCCCCGGCTCCTGGGTTGTACCTCGATAAAGCGCTCGGGCCTGTGTGACGGGTCTATGCAACTGCGCGCATCCTGGATCAGGAAATCGGATGAGCCGACGCACAGCCGCTCGCCCGACTCAAACCGCGTCACCGCAATGTCGTAGTAGTTCGGCACCTTGCTGTAGAAAAAATACTTGTCGGCATCGAGCGGGCCCTCCACTACTACCCGGCAACGTCCGGGCAGGACTTCAAACCAGCCACGTGTCGCCACGGTGCCTCCCGCGTCTACGCCGATAGCGGCGTTGACGACATAGCTGGTCTCATTGCACAGCCGGTAGTCGGCGTGCGCCTGGCTGGCTGCGGCGAGTGCAAGGGCAAACGCCGCGGCGAACAGGGTGCGGGTCATGACCCGGCAGGATTTGTTCTGTGTCCCCATGGCCTTATGAAATCAATGTGCCAACGCCGTGTTCGGTGAACAGCTCAAGCAACACCGCGTGCTCCACCCGCCCATCCAGCACAACCACCGCTTCAACACCGGAATCTGCGGCATTCACGCATGTTTCGATTTTGGGAATCATGCCGCCATGAATCACGCCTGTGTCGATCAATCTGCGTGCTTCGGTGCGCGACAACCCGGTGATCAGCGTGCCCTCGCTATCCAGCACGCCCGCGACATCGGTGAGCATCAGCAGCCTCCTGGCGTTGAGCGCACCGGCAACCGCACCGGCGACGGTATCGGCATTGATATTGTAGGTAACGCCTTCGCGGCTGACGCCAATCGGCGCGATGACCGGAATGATATCGCCGTCGCACAGCTCTTCGAGAATGTCGGGCGTGATCTGTTCCGGTTCACCGACAAATCCCAGGTCCAAAATGCGCTCGATGTTGGAATCCGCATCTGTCACGGTGCGCTTCAGCCTGCGCGCCAGAATCATTGATCCATCCTTGCCCGAAAGTCCGACCGCCCGCCCGCCCGCCTTGTTGATCTCGGTCACGATCTGTTTGTTGATCGAGCCCGCCAGCACCATCTCCACCACTTCGACGGTCTGCCTGTCGGTCACCCTGAGGCCGGAATCGAATCTGGTCTGAATACCCAGCCGTTCCAGCATGGCGCCGATTTGCGGACCACCGCCATGCACCACCACCGGGCGCACGCCAGCCTGCTTGAGCAACGCCACGTCCTGCGCAAACAGCGCCGCGATATGCTCCTCGCCCATCGCATGGCCGCCATATTTGATCACCACGGTTTCGTTTGTGTAGCGCTGCATATAGGGCAGCGCCTGGGCTAGAATGCGCGCCTGGTCGACGGAGCTGATCTCCGACACTGCCTCGCAGGCTGAATCGATCGATACCGTCATGTGATGGGCGCCCCGGAAATTGCACCAGTCCCAGAAAATATGCGTCTTATCGTCACGAAGCCGCGACCGCTCCTTAAACCACAGCTCCAATTCGCACAACGGGGCGGGTGTTCATTGCGCCACCAGTGCCGCGATTGCGGCGCTGAGTTCAGCCAGTCCGGCACGCTGCCGTGCGGATGTGGCGATAATGCGGGGATGGGCCGCGCCATGTCGACTGAGTGCCTGCGATGTGCGTGTGGTGAGCTCAGCCAGATCATCGCCGGAAACCTTGTCGGTTTTGGTGAACACCACCTGATAGGAAACCGCCGCCTCGTCGAGTTGGCGCATGGCCTGTGTGTCAGCCGCCTTGATGCCGTGGCGGGCATCGATCAGCAGGAACACCCTGGACAGCGTCGCGCGCCCGCGCAAATAGTCGAAAATCAATGCCGTCCATTGTTTTATCACGGTCTTGCTGGCGCGCGCATAGCCATAACCCGGCATATCGACCAGATAGAGCCGGTCTGTCTGGCTGTAGAAATTGAGCAATCGGGTTCGCCCCGGCGTGTTGGAGGTCCGCGCCAGCGAGCGCCTTCTGGTGAGCGCGTTGAGCAGGCTCGATTTGCCGACATTGGAGCGGCCTGCGAACGCCACCTCGGTGCATCCGGCAGGCGGCAGGCCGCTGATTTCGGCAACCGAGAGAACAAACTCCGCGGGCCTGGAAAACAGCTCCGCCCCGCCCTTGAACTCATCGGCACTGAACGGATTGGTGCCGGTCAGGTCCTGGCCTTGCCCTGCACCTTCCTGAACATCGCTATGATGTTGTCCCACAGTTCCACCTTCACTTTCATACGCCGCATGATGACATATTGCTGCAGTACCGAAAGGGCGTTGTTCCAAGCCCAGTAGATCACCAGACCGGCTGCGAACTGTGCCAGCAGGAAGGTGAAGAACAGGGGCATCCAGTTGAAAATCTGCTGCTGGATCGGATCAGGCGGCGCCGGGTTGAGCCGCATCTGGATGAACATGGTAAAGCCCATGACCAACGGCCATCCGCCGATCATCAACAGCCCCGGCGGGTCCCACGGGATAAGCCCGAACAGATTAAACAGCGATGTCGGATCCGGTGCCGAAAGGTCCTGGATCCAGCCGAAAAATGGCTGGTGACGCATTTCGATGGTGACGAACAGCACCTTGTAGAGTGCAAAGAACACCGGAATCTGGATGACGATCGGAAGACAGCCCGACATCGGGTTGATCTTCTCTTTCTTGTAAAGCGCCATCAACTCCTGCTGCTGCTTCATGCGGTCGCCTTTGTAGCGCTCGCGCAGCCTGACCATCTCCGGCTGCAGCTTCTTCATGCCGCTCATCGATTTGTAGGCCTTGTTGGCGAGCGGGAAGAAGGCGAGCTTGATCAGCACCGTGGCGGCGAGGATCGCAATGCCGAAATTGCCGAAGATGCCGTTCAGCCAGTCGAGCAGCAGGAACATCGGCTTGGTGATGAAATAGAACCAGCCCCAGTCGATCAGCAAATCGAAATTGAGCAGCCCGTATTGCGCCGCATATCCGTCAACCACGCTGACCTGCTTGGCGCCGGCAAAGGTTTGCGAGGTAATCTCACCGGTGGCACCGGGCGCGATGGCGACCGCACTACCCAGAAAATCGGTCTGGAACACCGGCCTGTCGCCATAGGAGGTAAAGCGCGCCTTGTAGGGCAGCCTCTGATCGGGCGCCACCACCGCGGCCCAGTATTTGTCGGTTATGCCGAGCCAGCCGCCGGTGGCCGAAAAACTGTAGCTGTTGCCATCGGTGACGTCGCCATAGTCGATCTCCTGCAACCCGTCTTCTCCGATGAAGCCGACCAGCCCCTCATGCAGGATGTAGAAGTTGAACGCACCGGATGGAACGCCATGGCGTGAGACCAGTGCATAAGGATAAAGCCTCACCGTTGCCGTGCCGGTATTTTTGACCGACTGGGTGACGTTGAACATATAAAGATCGTCGACCGTGATCGTGCGCTGGAATACCAGCCCCGCGCCATTGTCCCAGCTCAGCACGATCGGCTGTCCGGGTATTAGCCGTCTGCCGCTCTTAAGGTGCCACTCGGTGGTTGATGTCGGCACTGCCACGGTATCGCCCGGCGCCACGGTCCAGCCATGCTCGACATAGTAGGGATCGGCCGATCCCACCGGTGAAAACAGCGTGATCGGGTCACTCTCGGGGGATACCGTCTCGTGGTAGCCCATAATTTTAAGATCATCGAGCCGCGCCCCGGTCAGCGATATCGAGCCGCGCAGGCTTGGGGTCTCGATCTCGATGCGCTTTGATGCGGCAAGCGCGGTAGCGCGCGTCGCATCCGCCCCCGGCCCGCCTGGAACCGGCACCGACGCCTGTGGCTGAGGCACAATCTGTGGTGCGCTTTGGGTCCCGGTTGCGTTTGGCGCAACCGGCGCAGGAGCCGGTGTCGGCACCGCCCCTTGTGGCTCTCCGGCCACATCAGGCGCTGGCGCACCGGACTCGATCGCCTCCTGGCGCGCGCGTTCGGCCTCCATTTCGGGCACGCCGACAAAATACTGCCAACCCAGCAGCACCGCGATCGACAGGCCGATTGCGAGGATGAAATTGCGTTGTTCGTTCATTGTCGCCGCTTCACTTCGCCTGCTGTCTGTCTGGGATGCCGGTGCGCATGGCCACTGGCTTGTCTGCGTGGTTTTCTTCGTTCACTGGATTCGAGCTTGTTATGCACCTTCTGCACCGCCTTGCCGAGATCGCTGACGATTTCGCTGAACGGATGGCACAATGCGCCGCGCCGCGCCACCACTACATAGTCATGACCGCTCTGACCCGTATCGGCCAGCGTCATGCGCACGGCTTCCTTGAGGCGTCTGCGTGCGCGATTGCGGGCAACAGCGTTTCCCACCTTGCGCGAGGCGGTAAAGCCGGTGCGTGCAGGCGCCTCGGTGTCGGTGCGGCGTTGGCGTGCCTGCAGCACGAACGCCTTACTCACCCATCGTGAGCCGCCAGCCACGTAGACAAATTCGGGCCGTTTCTTCAGGCCCCGAATTTTTGGGCGTCGCATGGTGTGACGGGTCAATCCGGTTTGCGCGCGCGCTCGCGGATCAGGCTGAAAGGCGCTTGCGACCTCTGGCACGCCGCCGGGCCAGCACCCTGAGCCCGCCCCTGGTAGCTTTTCGGGCACGGAAGCCATGGCGCCGCTTGCGGACGAGAACGCTTGGTTGATAGGTACGCTTCACGGGGGCGGCTCCAACGAACGGTGGTCTGCGGTAAACCCGCATCGGCCACGACATTTTGATAAACTAATGAGAGTGCTGTGCACTCAACCGCCCAGGCACCCTGCCCGGAGCGTGAGGGGGGTATAAGGGCGGGTTTGCGCCAAGTCAACGAAGCAACAAGTCAGCTGCCTGCGCCATCATGCCGGCGGCAGCTCGACCATTGCGACAGGCCACCCTACCGGGCAGGCCCTCATCCGGCGTATGATCGTCTTTAATGGATATCAACGGCCCGGCTTTGAAGCGAGGAACATGATGACCGCCAGCGAACCATCGCGCCCAAGATTTGCCGCCACGATGCGCCGTTGGGGGCCGCTGGCCCTGCTGTCGGTGATTGCGATCGTGGTCTGGACCCAATGGGGCGATTTGCTGACATTTTCCACCATTGGCCAGCAGCGCGAATATCTCTCGCAACAGGTTTCCGAGAATTTCGCCCTCGCCCTTGCCGCCTATGCGATCTGTTATGTGGTGGTTGTGGCGGTGTCGCTGCCGGGCGGCGCATTTCAGACACTGGTTGGCGGTTTCCTGTTTGGCTGGCTGGTCGGCGGTCTGGTCACGGTGTTTGCCGCCACCGCCGGCGCGACGGTGATTTTCCTCGTTGCCAGAAGCGCGTTCGGTACTTTCCTTGCCAGACGCGCCGGCCCGTGGCTGGTGCGGCTGCGAGAGGGCTTTACGCGCGATGCCCTCAATTATCTCCTGTTTCTGCGCCTGGTTCCGGCATTCCCGTTCTGGCTGGTCAATATTGCCCCGGCGCTGCTTGGCATGGATCTGCCGCGCTATGTGGCAGCAACCTTTGTCGGCATTATTCCGGGAACTTTTGCATTTGCCCTTCTCGGCGCCGGGCTCGACGGTCTGTTTGCCGAACAGGACCAGGCCTATAAAGCCTGCCTCGAACGCGCTGCCTCTGCCGGGGCCGGTGAGAAAATTGAGTGTAACTATTCGCTCGATCCGGCATCTCTCTTGACGACCGAACTGATTGCGGCCTTTGTCGCACTCGGGCTGGTTGCACTGATCCCGGTGATTTATCGCCGCATGCGCAGCCGCTGACCGTCATCAGGATGATGGAGCACCATATGGCGCAGACGCTAAGGCCCGACATTTGCGTGATCGGCGCCGGTTCCGGCGGCTTGTCGGTTGCCGCCGGTGCTGCCCAGTTCGGTCTTGATGTGGTTCTGATCGAACGCGGGCGCATGGGTGGCGATTGCCTGAATTATGGTTGTGTGCCGTCCAAGGCGCTGATAGCTGCTGCACATCGCGCGCATGCCGCCGCAAATTCCACACACTTCGGGGTGGCCGCGCCAGAGCAGGAGATCGACTTTGCTGCCGCGATGGGCCATGTCCATCGCACTATCGAGGCCATCGCCCCCAATGACTCCGTGGAACGCTTCACCGGTCTTGGCGTCAAGGTGATTGAGGAAGAGGGCAGCTTTATCAGTCCGGCTGAAGTTCAGGCCGGCAAGGTGACAATTGCCGCAAGGCGCTTTGTTGTCGCCACGGGTTCGGGGCCGCTGGTGCCGCGCATCACCGGGCTTGCAGACACGCCCTATCTCACCAATGAAACCATATTCGATCTGGAAAAGCGGCCCGAACACCTCGTAGTGCTGGGCGGTGGTCCGATCGGCCTTGAGCTGGCACAGGCTTTTTGCCGCCTCGGCTCGCGTGTCACCGTCGCCGAAGCCTTTACGCCACTTGGCAGGGATGACCGCGAACTCGCCTCGGTGGTGCTTGACCGTCTGGCCAGCGAAGGCATCGATGTGCGCGCTCCGGCCAAGGTTGCCGCAGTCGAGCACAAGCATGGCCGCTTTGCCCTGACGCTGGATGAGGAAACCGGTGGCGGCCAGATTGGCGGCACCCATTTGCTGGTTGCTGCGGGCCGCGCCACCAATGTTGCCGGTCTTGGTCTGGACGAGGCACGGATCAAGTTCTCCCGCAGCGGTATCGTCGTTGATTCCGCCCTGCGTACCACCAACCGCAGGGTGTTTGCCATTGGCGATGTTGCAGGCCACCAGCAATTCACCCACATCGCCAATTATCACGCCGGTCTGGTTCTGCGCTCGATCATGATGCGCTGGTCGCACCGGGTGAGCGATGCTGCCGTTCCCTGGGTCACCTATACCGATCCGGAACTTGCCTGGGTCGGCCCATCGATCGAGGAAGCTGAAAAACGCCACCGCAACATTCGCACCCAGCGCTGGCCGATGGCCGAGAACGACCGCGCACAGGCTGAAGGTGAGACCGAGGGCATGGTCAAGCTGGTGACCACCAAGAAAGGGCGCCTCATCGCTGGCGGAATTGCCGCGGCGCATGCGGGCGATTTTATCCAACCCCTGGTGCTTGCCGTTACCCAAGGACTCAACATCAAGGCACTGACAGGCATGATTGTACCCTATCCGACCCGGGGCGAAGCGTTGAAGCGCGCGGCCTACAGCTATTATGCGCCGCTTTTGCTGAAATCACGGCTTCCGGGTATTGCCCGCTTTTTGGTGCGCCACTTCTAGACCAGGCGCGCCGATCGCAGCGCCGGAGCAAGGAATGTCCGAAGCAGGCCAGGAACAAAAAGACGCGCCGGCGGCAGCCGGGAGCCGCAGCCCCACCGGGCTGTCTGCCAAGCTTTTGTTCTTGACCATCCTGTTCGTGATGATCGCCGAAGTGCTGATCTATGTGCCTTCAATCGCCAATTTCCGTGAGACGTGGCTGAAAGAACGGGTCGCCGCGGCGCAGATCGCCTCGCTGGCACTGGAGGCGGCGCCTGATCTTGTGCTCTCCGCCGATCTGGCGGGCGAACTGCTGACCAATGCCGGCGTGCTTGCGGTGGTGCTTGAGCGCGGCAGCGCCCGCAAGCTTATTCTCCAATCGGCAATGCCGCCGCAGCTTGATGACCGCTATGATTTGCGCCAGATAATGGCGCTTCGCTCGCTCTACGACACATTCGAAACGCTTGCCGCCCCGCCCGGCCGTGTGATCAGCGTCGTCGATATCGCCCCGCATGGTGCCGGTGAACGGATCGAGATCATATTCGAGGAAACACCGCTGAAAGCAGCGATGTTTCGCTATTCGGTCAATGTTCTTTCACTGTCGCTGTCCATTGCGGTGATCACTGCGATTCTCGTCTATCTGACTCTCAATTGGCTCATGGTGCGCCCGATCGGCCGTCTCACCCGGTCGATGATGCATTTTTGCGAAAAGCCCGAGGACGCCTCGCGCGTGATTGCGCCCTCTAGCCGGCAAGACGAGATCGGCCGCGCTGAGGCCGAGCTTGCCACCATGCAGCATCAACTGCACACCATGCTGCAGCAAAAGGCGCATCTTGCAGCACTCGGCCTTGCGGTCTCCAAGATCAATCATGATCTGCGCAACATGCTGGCCTATGCCCAGCTGATGTCAGATCGCTTGCGCTCGGTGTGCGATCCCTCCGTGCAGCGTCTGGCTCCCAAGCTGGTCGGCGCGCTCGACCGCGCAATCGAGCTTTGCTCCAAAACACTGAAATTCGGCAAGGCCCAAGAAGCGCCGCCAGAGCGCCGCCGTTTCAAGCTCGCCCTTCTGGTCGGGGAAGTGGGTGAGATGCTCGAGATCGAAGGTGGCAGTGCGGTGCGCTGCGTCAATCTTGTGGAGCCGGATCTGGAAATCGATGCCGATCGCGATCAACTTTTCCGCATCCTGTTCAATCTGGTTCGCAATGGGGTTCAGGCGGTTGAGCGCGCCGTGGCAAAAGGCGCACTGGCCCAGGGCGAGGTGCGCATTTCCGCGCATCGCGACGGAACGGTGGTAACGCTGCAAGTGGCCGACGACGGTCCGGGTATGCCCTCCTCGATGCGCCCGCATCTGTTCGAGGCATTTCGCTCCGCCGGCAGGCCGGACGGGGTTGGCCTCGGCCTTGCCATTGCCGCTGAGTTGACCCAGCTCCATGGCGGTACGATCGAGCTGCTTGAAAGCGAGTCCGGCACCAGCTTCGCCCTCACCATTCCCGACACGGTGGCGCGCATCGGCGCACAAAGCCAGGCGAGCGGCTAAAAGCGCGCAACGCCTTGCAAAACCACGTCCTCGCGCCTTGAATCAGCGCCGCTGTCAAGCCGCCCGTTTCGCACCGTGCTGCCGTGCAGGCCGGATGTCATCGCCCGCACCCCTGTCTTGTGCCCAATGGCCTGCAGTTGCCGTTCGAGTGCGATGATCGGCGTATCTTCTTCCAGATCGGTGACGCCGTTGCGGTTGATATGATGAGGCAGCGCCACCGCTTCTTGGATGGTGAGTTGCCAGTCGAGCACCGCCACCAGCGATTTTGCCACACAGCCGATGATGCGGCTGCCGCCGGGCGAGCCCAGCGCCGCGATAAGGTGTCCATCTGTATCGAGCACAATGGCCGGCGACATTGACGATCCCGGCCGCTTGCCGCCTTCAACCCGGTTGGCGACCAATGCGCCGTCTTTCCCGGCGGTGAATGAGAAGTCGGCGAGCCGGTTGTTGAGCAGAAATCCCGATGCCATCAGATGGGCGCCGAAGGCCGACTCGATTGAGGTGGTCATCGACACCGCATTGCCCTCAGCATCGACAATCGAAAAATGGCTGGTTGCCGGTGCCGTCTCGCGCCCGTCACAGACGCGAACCTTTCGTGCTTCGGCATCGTAGCGGAGCATGAAGGCGCTGCCGCCGAACCCCGAGGATTGCGGCCCCAGCTGTCCCAGCACCGTCTGCGCCGCGAGTGCCGCATCGACCGCGCTGCCGCCCCAGGCCGGTATTTCAATGCCGGCAAATGTTGCGTGCGGATTGGCGGCAGCCACCATATAGCGCCCCTCCTGCGCCCCGGACAGCGACATTGTGACGATCAGGAAAACGGCGAAAACCAAGGCATGAATGGCCCCGGCAGCCCGTTGGCGCCAGCGCCTCCTTCGCATCTGATTGACCTCATCATGCGGCCGACTATAGCGTCACGCGATGGATGCGTCTTTCACAGCATTGAAACCGGGCCCGCGAAATCTGATTACCGATGTTGCCGGGGTCGCCGTCGGCAATGCCGAAGACCGCGCCGCGCTCACCGGCACCACGGTGTTGCTGGCCGGCAGCCGCGCCGTTGCCGGTATTGACATGTGCGGCGGTGCGCCCGGAACCCGCGAGACCGATGCGCTAGATCCGGTCAATCTGGTCGATGCAGTCGATGCGGTGGTGCTGTCTGGCGGCTCGGTCTATGGGCTTGAGGCAGCATCCGCGGTCACCACATGGCTCGGCGTGCGTGGACGCGGGTTTCAGATTCCCTCAAATCCGCTGCCGGCACCGATCGTGCCGGCTGCAATCCTTTTCGATCTTGCAAATGGCGGCGGCAAGGACTGGGGAGAGACACCTCCTTACGGCGCACTGGGGCGCGCTGCCTGCGAGACGGCGGGCGAGGATTTCGCGCTTGGCAGTCATGGCGCAGGCATGGGCGCTATCGCCGGTCCAGTAAAAGGCGGGCTCGGCAGCGCATCGATCGTCAGCGATGCAGGTCTTGCCGTCGGCGCGCTGGTCGCGGTCAACGCCGTCGGCTCCCCAGTGGTTCCCGGCAGCACTGCGTTCTGGGCTGCACCGTTCGAAATCGATGGTGAATTCGGCGCGGTGCCCATGGGCTCGCCTGCCGGTATCGCCGCGCGTGCGCCCTTTGAGGAAACCAAACTCGCCCGGCCCGGCACTGATCAGCCCGTCAACACCACCATCGCCGTGATTGCCACCGATGCGGCGCTCACGCCGGTCGAGGCCAGGCGTTTGGCGATCATGGCCCATGACGGGCTTGCCCGGGCGCTGCGCCCTGCACATACGCCATTTGATGGCGATACGGTGTTCGCGCTGGCGACCGGCGTGGTTGATCTGCCCGAACCGCGCCCCCGGGCTGTTGCAGCACTCGGCGCGCTCGGTGCCGACACGCTGGCTCGCGCCATTGCGCGCGGCGTCTATGAGGCTGAAGGCATCGCTAAGGTTGTCAGCTACCGCGACCGGTACGGCTGAACAGGCGGCAAGGCCATTGATCCATCGGACCCGGCCTCAAGCCCGAGCGCCCATATGGTCGCGTGATATCCGGGCAGTGACCAACCGTCCGGGCCCCGCATAACTTCGCAAAAAACCGATCCAGGGAGGAGCCGATAACCAGCGAACGCGCGCGCCGTGGCAAGAAGATCAGGGATGAATCCCTTGACCATGAGGGGATTGATCGCTGGCAGGCGCTGCATGAGTTCTGCCCGACCCATGACGAGGCGATCCATGAATACGTCTTCGGCACGATCCGGGACCGGCCGCATCCTGATTTCAAGACCCGCGAGATGATCATCATCGCCGCCGCCGCCCGGGACCTTTCAGGCGAAGTGGCGCAGCATGTGCGCGGCGCGCCCAATCGCGGCGCCACCCGCGAGGAACTGATCGAGGTGATCCTGCAATGCTCGCCCTGTATCAGCTTTCCCAAGACCAATCATGCGCTGAAGGCGGCCAAGGAGATTTTTGACCAGCGGGGCGAGAACGAGGATCATTGGAAGGCACGCCAGAGCAAGTTCAAGCGGCATGAGCACTGCCGGAGGTGAGGGATTTTTTGACATGACCGATAGCTACAATGATCGCTGTGCGCGGTTTTGCGCTCTGTTGCAGGGCGATAAATGCGTTCACCCTGCCACTGTCTATGACCCGATGTCGGGCATCATGGCCGAGGAACTTGGTTTCGAAGCCGGTATTTTCGCCGGCGCCATCGCCTCGCTGACGATCCTCGCCGCTCCCGACCGGGTGCTGATGACGCTGAGCGAGGTTGCCGACCAGGCCCGCCGCGTCACCCGCTGCTGCACTCTGCCATTCATTGTCGATAGCGATCATGGCTATGGCAATGCACTCAATGTAATGCGCACCGTCAAGGAGCTTGAAGCGGCGGGGGTTGCCGCACTGTCGATCGAGGATACCGAGTTGCCGGCGCCCTTTGGTGGCGGCGCGAGCCCCAGTTTCATTTCGATTGAGGAGGGCGTTGCCAAAATGCGCGCCGCGCTTGCAGCGCGGTCCGATACCAATTTTTCGATTGTCGGGCGCACATCATCTGCCGGTACGCTCGGGCTCGATGAGGCCATTGCGCGCGGGCACGCCTATGCCGATGCCGGTGTCGATGCGCTGTTCTTTCCCGGCATCAGCAACAGGGATGACATCAAGGCGCTTGGTGCAGCTTTTGACAAGCCGCTGATCCTGGGAGGCGTTGCGCCCGATGCAGTGCCGCGCGACTGGCTGGCCGCGCGCGGCGTGCGTCTTTCCCTGCCGGGCCATGTGAGTTATTTCGCCGGGCTCAAGGGCGTCTATGACGCCATGCGCAGCTTGCGCGAGACCGCATCGTTTGAAGGTGTTGAACCGGTACCGGCAGCCGATGTCGAGCGCTGGTCGAAGGCGCAGAGCTGGCACCGGCGGGCGGATGAGTTTCTTGCCGGCAAGACCAGGGAGTAGAGGTGATGAGTGCGAACCGGGCGTCAATATCGGCATGGAGCAGTTCCATCTGCCGCGGCGCGACGAACGCACACCGCCCCATCAGGGCGAAGTCGGACTGGCGGTTCCGCGCATCGACGTGATTGCCTCAAGGCTCGGCCGGCCGGCAACGGCCGGTGCCTTCGATGTTACGCCATATTCGTTCGAGCAGGGCGATCGCACGGCGCTGATCCGCTCGCCCTTTGGCTATCTTGTGCGCCTGCATGAGTGATGCGGGTTTTTGAAAATGTTCCGCCCCGATTGAGAGGATCCGGCTTCATTTGAACGTCACAGGAGACGAAGATGAGCCGGAGAAAGAACTGTTTCCCGGAGCGAATTATCGGAATGCTGCGTGAAGCCGGGGTTCGGCCTGGCCGGGGCGCGAGGGTGGGCGGGGTTTGCCGCAGCCTTTGTGTGTCGGCGCAGAGTTGCTGTCGATGGCGTCGCATGTATGGCGGCATGGAGGCGAACCAGGCGCATCGGCTGAAGGAGCCGGAGCGTGGCAACGGGCGGGTGAAGAAGGCGGTTGCGGATCCGACGCCGGACAAGCCGATCCTGGCCGATCATTGAAAATCCTTATCAGGATCAGGCCGAAATCGAGGTCGATCTGGAATAGCAACTCGGCGGCGTGCCGTGCGGCCGAGTCGCGGGCGAGGGGTTTGCGGGGTGACGAACCGGTGCCCCTCGGCTAAGATTCCTGCCGGCACAATTATGAGAATTCGGGAGGATGGGCCACATGGCGGCAAAAATGCTGGGTGTTCTGCGCCCCACTGTACATCGCTTCAAATTGGGCGAGTTTGAAATCACCACCATTTATGATGGTGTTGCCACGCGCGAGGGACCGCATCCGGCGTTCGGCGGAAATGTCGATGCGGCGACCGCGCAAGCTCACGCGGTTGCCAATCGCCTGCCGATTGACAGATTCGAAAACAGCTTCGTTCCGGCGCTGGTCAATGCCGGTAAGGAATTGATCCTGTTCGACACCGGCAATGGCGACACGCGGCGCGAGTCGGGCTCCGGCAATCTGCTGCCGCTGCTGGCATCGGCCGGCTACGCGGCGGATGATGTTGACATCGTGGTGATCACCCATGGCCATCCCGACCACATTCTGGGGCTGGTCGAAGGGGGCAAACCGGCATTTCCCAATGCCCGCATCATCTTTGGTCGCGCGGAGTATGATTTCTGGGCGAGGAACGAGAACATGCCCGGGCATCGGGTGCAGAACCAGGAATTGTTCATGAAGGTCTGCGGCCCGTTTGCCGAACAGGCCACCTTCATCGAGCCCGGCGAGGATGTGGTTTCCGGCATCACCGCGGTTGAGGCCTATGGCCATTCGGCTGGCCACATGGCCTATCACCTTGAAAGTGCCGGCACCCGGCTGTTGCTGTGGGCCGATGTGACCAATCACTATGTCATGTCGGTGCAAAAGCCCGAGTGGCATTTTGGCATTGACGATGACAAGGACCGTGCAGTCGAGACCCGCAAGCGCGTCCTTGACATGGTGGCCACCGAAAAACTCTGGGTCGTCGGCTTTCACATGCCGTTCCCATCGATCGGCTTTGTCGACGGTTCCGGCGGGTCATATCACTGGGTTCCGGCAAGCTACCAGCTGACCCTGTAAATTTCTATTGACCGGCCTGGCGGGCAAGAGCTCCACCGGGCCACTCATGGAGTGTGAAAAATCATGCCCGAACCGGCCAGAGAAGCCATCAAACTGCCATCCTTCAGTCTCGATGGCCATGTTGCCATCGTGACCGGCTCCAGCATCGGCATCGGCCGCGCCATTGCCGAGGTGTTCGCGCTGGCCGGTGCCCATGTGCTGCTGGCGGCGCGCAACGAGGAACGTCTTGGCCAGGTTCAGGCAACGATCGAGGAAGCCGGCGGTTCAGCCGAATTTATGCGCGTCGATGTGACAAGTCTTGATGACGTCAAGGCTCTTGGCGTGCGCGCAAGGGAACTTGCCGTTGAGAGCGATGCCGATCTGGTTCTGGTCAACAATGCCGGCTTCGGCTTCACCAAACCGGCGCTTGAGGTGACCGAGGAAGATTTCGATCTGATCACCTCGACCCATCTCAAGGGCACATATTTCTGCTGCCAGAACATTGCGCCGATCATGCTTGAACGCGGATATGGCAAGATCATAAATCTGGGTTCTGCCTGGGGCGAGAGCACCGATGCCAAGAAGGCGCCCTATTGCATGGCGAAGGCGGGCATCGCCCATTTGACGCATGCTCTATCAACCGAATGGGCGCCCGAAGGCATACGCGTCAACACCCTGGCGCCGACCGGAACGCTGACCGAGTTTACCGCCGAAGTGATGACCCGCATGCCCGAGCGCGCTGCCGCAATCATCGCGCGCATCCCGCTTGGCCGCTTTGCGGTTCCGAGCGATCATCTGGGTGCGGCGCTGTTTCTGGCAAGCCCGGCGTCAGACTTCGTCACCGGCCACACGCTTTATATTGATGGCGGTCTGACAGGATCAGGCTGAGGAATTTCCGGCGCTGAAGCGCGTTCTTGGCACCCGCAGACCGCCAAACAACGACTGATCGGGGTTTTTTATGAGCCCTTGCGTGTCATCTTGTTGATTTGTTCCTGGATCGCTGACAACTGGTCCTTGATGTCGGAGATTTCGTCCTTGGCGTCGTTTTCCTCGCCCGCACTGCCGGTCTCGTCTGCTTTGAACGGCGTGAACATCGAAACCGCGTCGCTGAACATCGCCATGTTGCGGCGCACCTGTTGATCGACCAACTCGTAGGGTGCACCAAGCGCCTTGGTCATCTGATCACGCAGACGGTCTTGCTCGTTGGCGAATTGCTTGACGCTGGCTTCGAGAAAGCCCGGCACCAGCGATTCCATGCTGTCACCGTAAAAACAGATCATCTGGCGCAGGAAACTGATCGGCAGCAGATTGATGCCCTTGGTCTCCTGCTCGAAAATGATCTGGGTCAGCACCGAATGGGTAATGTCTTCGCCGCTTTTGGCATCATTGACCACGAAATCCGTCCCCTGCTTCACCATCTGGGCCAGATCTTCCAGCGTCACATAGGAACTGGTGGCGGTGTTGTAGAGCCTGCGATTGGCGTATTTCTTGATCTTAAACGGCTCAACCCGCGCATTTTCTGTGGTCATAGACTCGTCTCCTGACGCACAAGCCCAGATTTGGGCTTGCGCTGACCCTATAATTACCTCATGTGTGCAACGCGGCAAAGTATCTCGCACCTGCACCAATTTGCGCACCACTCGTGAGGCCGCATGTTTGGCAGCATGGATCGGGGAATTGCGGTGATGACCAGGCGATTTTCTGCTGCCCGATACGCCAACCGCCAGGACCCGGGCATTGATCAGGAGTTACATTAATGAGCCAGACCACCGATATCGTCATTGCCGGCGCAGCGCGCACGCCCGTCGGCTCTTTCAATGGCGGCCTTTCAAGCCTTTCAGCCCATGAACTCGGCAAGGTCGTGCTCAGCGCCTCGATGGAGCGTGCCTCGGTTGCGGCGGGCGAGGTCGATGAGGTGATTCTGGGCCAGATCCTGTCTGCCGGCGAAGGCCAGAACCCGGCGCGCCAGGCATCGATCGCCGCAGGCTTGCCGGTTGAAACCCCCGCCTGGGGGTTGAACCAGCTTTGCGGTTCGGGTCTGCGCGCGGTGGCGCTCGGCTACCAACAGATCGCCGAGGGTGACGCCTCCATCGTCATCGCCGGCGGCCAGGAAAGCATGAGCCAGGCGCCGCACTGCGCCCATATGCGCAACGGCCAGAAGATGGGCGATGTCAAATTCGTCGACACCATGATTAAGGACGGGCTGTGGGACGCGTTCAACGGCTATCACATGGGCAACACGGCAGAGAATGTCGCGCGCCAGTGGCAGATCACCCGCGACCAGCAGGATGAATTCGCCGTTGCTTCGCAGAACAAGGCCGAAGCTGCGCAAACTGCCGGCCGCTTCGCCGACGAAATTGCTCCGGTCACGTATGAAACGCGCAAGGGCCCGGTCACCGTCGATGCGGATGAATATATTCGCCATGGCGTGACGCTGGACAGTGTTGCCAAGCTGCAGCCTGCTTTTGAAAAAGATGGCACCGTCACCGCCGGCAACGCGTCAGGCATCAATGATGGCGCCGCTGCCGTGGTGCTGATGTCGGCCGCCGAGGCGTCCAAACGTGGTGTCACATCGCTGGCGCGCATCGTCTCATGGGCCCATGCCGGCGTTGATCCTGCGATCATGGGCTCCGGCCCGATCCCGGCATCGCGCAAGGCATTGGAAAAGGCCGGCTGGGCGGTCGATGATCTCGACCTGGTCGAGGCCAATGAGGCGTTCGCCGCCCAGACATGTGCGGTCAACAAGGACCTCGGCTGGGATGCGGAAAAGGCCAATGTCAATGGCGGCGCGATTGCCATCGGCCATCCGGTCGGCGCTTCAGGTGCTCGCATACTCGTCACCCTGCTGCATGAGATGCAGCGCCGGGAGGCGAACAAGGGTCTTGCGACGTTGTGCATCGGCGGTGGCATGGGCATTGCCATGTGCGTCGAGCGCGGCTGATCGCGAACCAGCCGGCAGCTGACACGGTTTGAGTAGACAATGAGGAAGCCCTGATGGTGCATGTTGCATTGGTATCAGGCGGTACGCGCGGTATTGGCGCGGCCATCTGCACGGCGTTGAAAGACGCCGGACACAGCGTTGCCGCCAACTATGGCGGCAATGATGAAGCGGCCGAGAAGTTCAAGTCGGAAACCGGCATCCCGGTGTTCAAATGGGATGTCGGTGACAGTGCGGCCTGCGCTGATGGTATCGCGCGCGTCGAGGCCGATCTCGGGCCGGTGGAAATTCTGGTCAACAATGCGGGCATCACCCGCGATGCCATGTTCCACCGCATGAAGGCCGAGCAGTGGAGCGAGGTGATCACCACCAATCTGAACTCGCTGTTCAACATGTGCCGTCCGGTGATTGAGGGCATGCGCGAGCGCAGTTTTGGCCGCATCATCAACATCTCCTCGATCAACGGCCAGAAGGGTCAGATGGGTCAGGCCAACTATTCCGCCGCCAAGGCCGGTGAGATCGGCCTTACCAAGGCGCTGGCCCAGGAAAGTGCGTTCAAGGGGATCACTGTCAACGCCATATGCCCGGGCTATATCGGCACTGAGATGGTGCGCGCCATGCCCGAGGACGTGCTCAAGTCCAAGGTGCTGCCGCACATTCCGGTGGGCCGGCTTGGCGAGCCCGAAGAGATTGCGCGCTGCGTGGTGTTTCTTGCCTCCGACGATGCGGGCTTTATTACCGGCTCAACGCTGACCGCCAATGGCGGCCAGTACATGGCGTGAGAGGGTCCGGATTTTAATGACCCGGCACCGGCTGCAGCCGAAGGCTGCCAAAAGATCGTGGCCGAAGCTGTCTGACCGGATAGTGTTCTAGCCGGCGTCCTTGCGGCGGCGGACTTCTGCAAATATTTCCGCTGGCGGCTGGCCGGGAAGACCCAGAAATTCCTGAATTTCCGGGCTCTCCGGCCTGAGGAACGGATTGGTGTCGCGCTCGGCAGCGATGGTGGTCGGCAGCGTCGGCCTGCCTTGCGCGCGCAATTCCTCAACTTGCGCCACACGCGCCTGAAGTGCCCCATTGCCGGGCTCCACGGTCAGCGCGAAGCGGGCGTTGGCCTGGGTATATTCATGCCCGCAATAAACCCGTGTCTCCCCCGGAAGCCGGCGCAGCTTGTCGAGCGATGACCACATCTGTTCAAACGAGCCTTCAAACACCCGCCCGCAGCCGAGTGAAAACAGCGTGTCACCGGCGAACAAAAGCCCGTCGACCTCGAACCAATAGGCAATGTGGCCGAGCGTGTGGCCGGGAGTTTCAAAGATTGTCGCCACATGACCGGCGAAATCGAATGTGTCGCCTTGGCTGAGTGTCTGGTCGCAGCCCTCGAACTGATCGGCCTCACCCTTGGGCCCAACCACCACACAGCCGGTCTTTGCCTTCAGCGCGGCAATACCTTGCGTGTGATCGGCATGTTTGTGGGTTACCAGAATGTGGCTGAGTTGCCAGCCCTTGTCGGCGAGCGCCTGGAACACAGGATCTGCGTCTGGTGCATCGATCGATGCTGTGGCGCCGCTCGCCTGATCATGGATCAGCACTCCGAAATTATCGTCCAGACAATTGAATTGGTACACTTCAAGCGATGCCATCACTTGGCCTCCCGTTTGCAGCCGATTGATTGAGCGGCAACATTAGCGCAGGAATGCAATTGTTTGTATCGGCACTGGCGCATTTGCTCCGATCAACCCTCCCCGCTCGCACCGTTTGTTGTGGGGGCATCGAAGATTGACCGCGCCAGTGGCAGGAGCCCTGACACGTGTATAGCGACGTAATCGATCTGCGCGACTTCTACGCCCAGCCACTTGGTCGGGTGGCGCGTCGCATGATTGGACACCGTATTGGCGCCATGTGGCCGGAGGCCAAGGATGCGCGCCTTATTGGCCTTGGCTACACGACGCCGTTTCTCGGCCAGTTCCTGGGTGAGGCGGCGTTGTGCGCCGGGTTCATGCCGGCAGCCCAGGGAGTGGTGCGCTGGCCGTCTGACGGGCCGGGATGCACCGCACTTGTTGAGGACATCTCGCTGCCGCTCATTGATGCCTCGATCGAGCGCGTCATCATCGTCCATGGCGTTGAGGCCGCCGATGCCCTGCCGGCACTGTTGCGAGAGATCTGGCGGGTGCTGGCGCCCGGCGGACGGCTGATGATCATCGCACCAAACCGCCGCGGCATGTGGGCGCGCGCCGACACCACGCCCTTCGGTCAGGGGCGGCCGTTCAGCCGCAGCCAGCTTTCGCGTTTGTTGCGAGAAGGCATGTTTTCTCCGACCACATGGTCGCGGGCGCTGTTTGTGCCGCCTTTTCGCTGGTCATGGCTGCTGCGTTCCGCGCGTGCCTGGGAGCGGCTCGGCGGATTTGCCTGGCCCGGATTTTCCGGGGTTATCCTAGTTGAGTCGGTAAAGGAAATCTACGGCGTGGTTCCCAATCGCGGATGGCGCATCGCCGAACAGCTCAATCCGCAGCTTGATCCGGTTCCTGCGGTTCCTCGGGCCTCCGGTCACAGGATTTTGCCCGCGACAGCAGAAAAACCGCTTGTTCGCCGAGAAGATTGGCCGACCAGAGATTTTGCGCCAGATTGAGCTGCTTGCCAGCGCGGTCAAGCGCCACGGCGTGCTCAACCGACACCTCAAGAGCGGCGCACAGTTCGAAGAAATCGCGGATCGTGCACAAATGAATGTTTCCGGTATCGAACCAGGTATCGGGAAGCACGCCGGTAACCGGCATGCGGCCCAGCAGCGTCAGATAGGCCCGCACCCGCCAGTGCCCGAAATTGGGAAATGACACGATCGCGCAGCGGCCGATGCGCAAAAGCTGCTCCAGCACCTCGCGCGGCTCCTGCATCGCCTGCACCGTCTGGCTCAATATCACATAGTCGAATGCGCTGTCGGGATAGTCGCGAAGGTCGCAATTGGCATCTCCCTGGATCACCGACAGGCCCCGGGTAACGCAGCGATTGACGTTTTCCTGCCGGATCTCGATGCCGCGTCCGTCAATCTGTCTTGTCTGGCTCAGCATTTCGAGCAGAGCGCCGTCACCGCAGCCGACATCAAGTACGCGCGAATTCGCCTCCACCATGCGGCTGATCACGAGGTGGTCGACGCGCCCGCTTGTTTGCGCGTGCTGCCGGTCGCTGTCGGTGGCAACTGCCATGCCGTCTCCGCTCAATCGACGCCGCGACACCGCGGACAAAAAACCCGATACCACGCTGAATAGCACCGGTTCATCGAGCAGGAACGCATCATGGCCCTTGTCGGATTGCACCTCGACAAAGCTCACATCAGCGGCCACTGCGTTCAGCGCATGGACCACCCGCCGGTTTTCCTCGCTCGGAAACAGCCAGTCGCCGGTGAATGACACGCAGCACACCTGCGTTTTCATGTCACGGAACGGATTGGCCAGCACCCCGCCATGGTCAGCGGCGAGATCGAAATAATCCATCGCTCTCGTGAGGTAGAGATAGCTATTGGCGTCGAACCGGTCGACGAAGGTCGAGCCTTGATGGCGCAGATAGCTTTCCACCTGGAAATCCGCATCAAAGCTGAAAGTCGGTGCCAAGCGGTCCTGCAAATTGCGACCGAACTTGGTGTGCAACGCCGATTCCGACAGATAGGTGATATGGGCGGCCATACGCGCCACCGCGAGCCCCTTGACCGGGCGTATGCCCGCTTCCAGATAACGCCCGCCTTGCCATTCCGGATCGGCCATCACTGCCTGGCGCCCGACCTCGTGAAAGGCGATGTTCTGCGAGCTGTGATAGGCCGCTGTGGCGATCGGAACGGCTGAATACACCTGCTCGGAGTAGCTCGCCATCCATTGCAGTACCTGCATGCCGCCCATCGAGCCGCCGATAACGCTGAGCAGCGATGGGATGCCCAGATGATCGAGCAGCATTTTTTGCGCGCGCACCATGTCGGCAATGGTGATCACCGGAAAGTCGATCGCGTAGGGCAGGCCGGTCTCCGGATTGATCGATCCCGGGCCGGTTGTTCCCATGCAGCCGCCGACCGTGTTGATGCAGATGACGAAATAGCTTTCCGTATCGACCGGCCTTCCCGGACCGACCATCGTCGTCCACCATCCGGGCTTGCCGGTCACCGGATGGGTGTCGATGACATATTGATCACCGGTCAGTGCATGACACACGAGGATGGTGTTCGACCGGTCGGCATTCAGCTTGCCATAGGTCTGATAGGCGATGGTCAGGGGTGCCAGCGAGCGCCCGGAATCGAGCAGCAGCGGCTGACCGGGACCGAATGTGACGGTCTTGCCGGCCTTGGCCGCATCGACTTCAGCTGCCAGTTGGACCATGGAACGTCGTTCGGAATCGGCATGCCCCGTGCGCTCGGACGCTGGCGCATCGTCGTTTCCGTTCCGGCCGTTTGTGCTGTCGTCAACTGTGTTCATACCATCAGGGCGCCCAGGAGCGACTGATTTGGGACCGCCTCCGCGCTCATTGCTACGGATGTGGCCGATTAAGTGTCAACGTTTTCTTTGCCTTCGCCGGAGCCGAACCTTAAAAATACGCCCTTTCGCGCCACCGCCCCCAACTGAGGCTGGACCCCTTTCATGAATTTACCGGATGCGCCGAACGCCCGGTCGCTGGAAACCATCCGCGCCGAGCTCGATGAAATTGACGAGCGTATTCATGCGCTGGTGGTGCGCCGTGCCGGGCTGGCCGATGAGGTGCGCCACGCCAAGACCGATACTGGCGCGGCGGCGCTGAGGCCAGCGCGCGAAGCGCAGATGCTGCGCCGCATCGCCGGTTTTGACAGTGGCCGGATGGGGCTGGCGCAGATCTGGCGTCTGTGGCGCGAGTTGATCATGGCCAATGCCCGCCTGCAGTTTCCCTTTACCGTCGATACTGTCGCCGCCCGTCATGATCTTGAGCTTTGGGATATAGGGCGTGCGCATTTTTGTTTTGAGACAGAGATGCAGGCCCATGACGATTCTCTGGCCGCGCTTGCAAACGCCGCCGCTGCACCGGCACGGTTGGCGCTTCTGCGCTGCGATGACGATCGCTGGTGGCGCAAGTTGGCAAGGCCGGACATGGAGATGTGCATCATCACCGCCTTGCCGATGATTGCCCAGGCCAAGCCTTCGCCGCCGCGCGCTGTGGTGATCGGAAATGTGGCACCGGCGCCAAGTGGCAAGGATATCTCAGTCATTCTGCTTCAGGCGCCATCGCCAGACGCTGGCGGCCAGATGCTGGAGCGGCTGCGTGCGGACAATGCCGAAAAGCTCGCCTATGCAATCCCTGCAAAGGCCGGGGTGCTGATCGGCTGGAGCGGATTTGATCGTGAAATTCCCCCGGCGCTGGCCAGCAATGTGGGTGGTGAGATCACTGCGGCGATTGTCGGTCACCACGCAGCCCCGGTGAGCGATGGTGAGGAGAAGCTGCCATGAGCGCGCGTCCCCGAGCCCGGAGCCGGTATCCTGTCAATCAAGCCCTATGTCGGCGGCAAGGGCGGTCACATGGGCTGCAAGGTGTACAAATTGTCGTCAAACGAATCGGCGCTTGGCCCGAGCTCCGCAGCGCTTGAGGCTTATCAGCGTGCCGCCGCCACCATGTCGGTCTATCCCGATGGCAGCCAGGCCGCCTTGCGCGAGGCAATTGCCATGCGCCACGGCATTGATACCGCGCGCATCGTCTGCGGCGCCGGCTCCGATGAGATCCTGTCCCACCTGGCCCATGCCTATCTGGGCCCGGGCGATGAGGCAGTGTACAGCGCCCACGGCTTTACCATCTACCGGCTGATCACCCTGGCGCAAGGGGCGATCCCGGTGGCCGCGCCGGAGCGGGCACTGACGGCTGATGTGGATGCGTTGTTGGCTGCGGTCACTCCGCGCACCCGCATCGTGTTTCTCGCCAATCCCAATAATCCCACCGGCACCTATCTGCCGGGAGGCGAATTGCGGCGTCTGCATGCCGGTCTGGCGCCCGATGTGCTCTTGGTGATTGACGCTGCCTACGCCGAATACGTCCTAGCCAATGACTATGAGGTTGGTATCGAACTCGTTTCCACATCCCAGAACGTGGTCATGACCCGGACATTCTCCAAGATCTATGCGCTGGCGGCGTTGCGTCTTGGCTGGGCCTATTGCCCGGCCCATATTGCCGATGTGGTCAATCGCCTGCGTCTGCCGTTTAATCTGACGACACCGACCATGGAGGCGGGCATTGCCGCGATCGGCGATGTTACGCATGTCGATGCCTCGATCGCACACAGTGAGAAATGGCGCGCCAGGCTGGTCGATGAGATTTCCGCACTGGGGCTTGAGGTGACACCGAGCGTCGCCAATTTTCTGCTCATCGGGTTTCCTGATGGGCTGGACCGCAGCGCCGCCGACGCGGAGGCCTTTCTCGTCAACAAAGGCGTATTTCTGCGCCGTTTGGCCGACTATGGCCTTGATCGTCATTTGCGCATGACGGTGGCGAGTAAGGAAGCCAACCTTGCTGCGCTGTCCGGTTTGCGCGCCCTTTTGGAGACGACATGAGCCCGCCGCCTCCATTCGAGCCGCCATTTGAACGCATGGTGCTGATCGGCCTTGGCCTGATTGGCTCTTCGCTTGGCTGGGCGGCCCGCCGATTTGGGCTGGCGCGCGAGATTGCCGGCTATGCCCACAGCGAAAACACCCGAGCGCGAGCGCTCGAATTGGGCTTTGTCGACAGTGTGAGTGCAAGTGCCGCGGAGGCGGTGGATGGCGCCGATCTGGTGGTCTTGTGCGTGCCGGTCGGCGCCAATGCGGCGGTCGCTGAACAAATCGGGCCCGCACTCCAGGCCGGCGCGATCTTGACCGATGTCGGCTCGGTCAAGGCGGCGGTGATACGCGATATCGAGCCCCATATACCGGCGGGCGTCCATTTCGTTCCGGGCCATCCGATCGCCGGAACCGAGCATTCAGGTCCGGATGCGGGCTTTGCCGAGCTGTTCATCAATCGCTGGTGTGTGCTGACGCCGCCCCCCGGCGCCGATGCCGCCGCAATCCAGCGCCTCGCCGATTTCTGGCGCGCCTGCGGCATGTCGGTCGACCAGATGCCGGCCGAACATCATGATCTGGTGCTCGCCATTACCAGTCACGTGCCGCATCTTATCGCCTACAATACCGTCGGTACTGCCGCTGATCTTGAGGAGGTCACCCAGTCCGAGGTTGTCAAATATGCCGCCGGCGGTTTCCGCGACTTCACCCGAATTGCCGCTTCCGATCCGGTAATGTGGCGTGACGTGTTTCTCAACAACCGCGAAGCCGTGCTGGAGATGCTGGGCCGCTTTGGCGAGGATCTGACGGCATTGCAGCGTGCCATTCGCTGGGGCGATGGCGACGCGCTGGAAGCCTTGTTCACCCGCACCCGCGAAATCAGACGCGGCATTATCGAGGCTGGCCAGGAAACCGACGCCCCCGATTTCGGGCGCCGTGATCATGATGATGGCGAGGTCACATGAGTGCGGGCAGTGTCGCCACCTTGACCGGCCCAAAATAGATTTGACCATCGCGAATGCGCACCGGCAGGGTCGCGCTCTTCTGTCCGTTGGTGCTCTTGGCAAAAAGACCAACAGCGGTTCTCAGAAGTTTGCGGTCATTGTCTGAAATCACGCCGCGCGTCAGCAGCGCTTCGGCAAACTGATCGAGCCGGGTGAACCGCACCTTGAGCGCGCCTTCAATCTGACCGTTCGGTGTCAGATTGACAGTGCCAGCACCTTCGCCCGTCAGGTAGGCGCTGTCGAAGAACATCCGCCTGACATCGGCAACGCCGCCGCCATCGCGCCATTTGCCGAGCCAGCTTTCCATATCTGCAAGGCTTGTTTTTACCGGCCGGTTGATCACCGTGACCAGGTTGATGTGTTCGACATTGATGCGTGCGCCGGTGGCGCTTTTCTCGTGATCGGGGAAATGAGCGTCATCGGCTGAAACCGCGATATCGATCGCATCTTCGCCCGGTCTGGCACGCATGTGCACCTCACCCGCTTGCGCGCCGATCAGGGATGCTGTCTCACCCTCGCCTGCGACTATGGCGTGCCAGGCCGGAAGGACTGCCGACAACCGCGAGGCGCGGCCATTGTCCAACTCTAGGCTGGCGCGAATCATTCCGGCCTCAGCGCTGATCAGGGGCTGTGCATCGCCGTTGCGCTCCAGCCGCAGCGGCGCATTGATCTCGAAAATCATGTGTTGCGTATCGTAGGCCTTGGCCACCGCGGTGAGCGTGGCCGCTGTTGCGACATAGGTATCCCCGCCAACCGGCATCCTCAACACCGGATCGGCGCAGCGAAATTCCAGCCGGAACGGAAAGCCGCCGCCCTGTTCGCGTGCACATGCCAACTTGCGGCCCTGGGTGGCGAATTCAGCGCGCCACTGCGTGAGCGCATCGCGTGCGCGTGACGCTGCTGAATACCATACGAATGTCCATAACGCCGCCGCTGCCGCGAACATGGCAACGGGTATGAAAATGCCAAACGGAACGCGCCGGCCAAATGTCATAAAGCTCAGTCCTGTCGTTCTTGTTTACACAAATTGCAGTTTGCCTGTGGGCCCAAGCTTACTACGATCTGCACATGAATGGACCATTGTGGGTGTTTGCATACGGCTCGCTGATGTGGCGGCCGCGATTCGATGCGGCGGAATGCCGTCCGGCATTGCTGCGCGGGCTGCACCGGTCTTTTTGCGGTAGTGTCGCATGTTCATCGCGGCACGCCCGAGCGGCCAGGACCTGGTGGCCGCGAGCAGCCGACCATGGCCTATCGCGAGACCACAAGGCGGGTGGAGTTCGTCAATTCCGGGCAGCGGAAATGACGCGGATGCGGCCATGGCACTGTGTTTTGTGGTCGATCGCAGTCATCATCAATATTCTGGACCGCTCAGTCTTGGTGAGCAGGCACGCCTAGTGCGCACAGGTGTCGGGCGTTCGGGGCGCAGCATTGATTATCTGGAGGAAATGGTCTCATGCCTTGCGCCGCGCTTCGACTGCCGTGTCGGCAAAATGCACATGCACCTCATTGGCGCCGCACTGCAGTGCGTGCTTGAAGTTCCCCCCCGTGGAAATAAAGTGCCGCCAAATTGCCGCTGGCGGTCACATCGATGATGGTGCACAGTACGCAGTGATTGGCGATCACAACCAGCGCCGAATTCTCGAAATATGGCACTTCGGTTGGCGAGAATACACCATGAACATACGCCCGGCCCGAACGTCCATTCCAGTAATGGTAGCGCCGCCTGGTCAGCCAGTCGACTGTCGGTGCGGCCAGGCGATGGTCGCCGACCGGCCTGAAGGAGAAGCCGATCAGGATCGTCGCCGGGATCGTCACACACGGCCGGTACGTCACGTTCCAGTCCAGTTGGCCCGGTTGGTTGGCCGAGGGCGCGGTGCCAGGGGGGCCTGTTCGCCGAGATCCTGCGGCTGATCGCCGAACTTCGGCCGCAGCCACCGCCGGCGTGACGCGTCCGGTTGTCATGCAGTCCGGCAAGAACCACGGGAGAGGTGTGTCCTGATGACGACGAAATCGTCACTCCCGGCGCGATATACGCCGGCGTCACCGTTCTCGATGTCCCTCGATCCCCACGGCGATGGTCCGGGGTTGCAGATTTCCGCCCGTGGAGGCAATATCGGCTCGACGATGGCCGTCATCCCGTGAATGTCGGTTTAAACATGATTGAACCCATATTCGCCTGGTGGTTGGCAATAGGCAACGTCAGTCCTTATCTTAGGGAAGCAAGGCTAAAAGCAATTGCGGGGTGGCCACGTGCATGTGCGGGTGGGCGCCAGCGTCCGGGGTTGACCCGAAACGAGGTATATCCGTGAACAATTTCAGGAATTTCGCGCTGTGGATCATCATTGGCTTGTTGCTGATGGCGTTGTTCAACGTGTTTCAGGGTCCGAGCCAGCGCACCTCATCAAGTGAAATCAGCTACTCGACGCTGCTTGCGGAGGTCGACAGCGGCAATGTGCGCGAGGTCACGATCACCGGCGACACCATTGCTGGCAAATACAGTGACGGCCGGCCGTTCCAGAGCTACGCACCTTCCGATCCCAATCTGGTCAGTCATCTAAGCGAGAAGGGCGTCCAGATCACCGCCCGGCCGGTTGAAGACAGCGCGCTGCTCTCTGTGCTGATTTCCTGGTTCCCGATGCTGCTGCTGATCGGCGTATGGATCTTCTTCCTGCGCCAGATGCAGGGCGGCGGCGGGCGCGCTATGGGGTTTGGCAAATCCAAGGCCAAACTCCTGACCGAGCGTCATGGCCGCGTTACGTTTGATGATGTTGCCGGTATCGACGAAGCAAAGGAAGATTTGCAGGAGATCGTCGAGTTTCTTCGCGATCCGCAAAAGTTTCAGCGTCTCGGCGGTCGAATCCCCAAGGGTGCGCTCCTCGTCGGACCTCCCGGCACTGGTAAGACATTGCTAGCGCGTGCCATTGCCGGCGAAGCCAATGTGCCGTTTTTCACAATCTCAGGTTCTGATTTCGTCGAAATGTTCGTCGGTGTTGGCGCGAGCCGGGTGCGCGACATGTTCGAACACGCCAAGAAGAACGCGCCCTGCATCATTTTCATCGACGAGATCGACGCTGTTGGCCGCCATCGCGGAGCAGGCCTTGGCGGCGGTAATGATGAGCGTGAGCAGACCCTCAACCAACTCTTGGTCGAAATGGATGGTTTCGAGGCCAATGAAGGTGTGATCCTGATTGCAGCAACCAACCGTCCTGATGTGCTTGACCCCGCGCTTTTGCGCCCGGGTCGGTTCGACCGGCAGGTTGTGGTGCCCAATCCGGACATCATCGGCCGTGAGAAAATCCTCAAGGTGCACGTCTCCAAGGTGCCGCTTGCTCCAGATATCGATCTGAAGGTAATCGCACGCGGAACGCCCGGGTTCTCCGGCGCTGATCTTGCCAATCTGGTGAATGAGGCGGCTCTCCTTGCAGCGCGCCGCGGCAAACGCCTGGTGACTCAGATCGAATTCGAGGATGCCAAGGACAAGGTGATGATGGGCTCCGAGCGCCGCTCGCTGGTCATGACCGAGGAAGAAAAAAAGCTCACCGCCTATCACGAGGCCGGTCACGCGTTGGTAGCCCTCAAACAGCCAGCTTCCGATCCGATCCACAAGGCGACGATCATTCCGCGTGGCCGCGCACTTGGCATGGTCATGCGCTTGCCTGAACGCGATCAGCTGTCGGTGACGCGCGCTAAGCTCAAGGCTGACATTGCCGTCGCCATGGGCGGAAGGGTTGCTGAAGAGATGACATTCGGCGCCGACAAGGTCACCTCCGGTGCGTCATCGGACATCAAGATGGCAACCAATATGGCCCGCGCAATGGTCACCCGTTTTGGCATGAGCGACAAACTCGGCCCACTTGCCTATGGCGACAATGAGGAAGAGGTGTTCCTCGGTCACTCAATTGCCCGCACCCAGAATCTTTCCGACGATACCCAGAAGCTGGTGGATGCGGAAATTTACGCCTTGGTCGAGGAAGGACTGAGCACCGCTCGCACCGTATTGAGCGATCATGAGAATGACCTGAAGTTGATCGCCGAGGGCCTGCTTGAATATGAAACACTCTCGGGTGATGAAATTATCGGGTTTATGAAAGGTGAAAAACCGGTCCGCGATTCGTCAGATGATGGCACCAAGCCGGATAGCGGCTCGGCGGTCCCGGTGACAGGAGAGGCTGGCCGGCACGGTGGCGATGTGCCGGATTCGAGCGGTATGGAGCCGCAACCTCAATCTTGAGGCAGGCGATTGCTCCCGCGCGGATCAAATTCGGCGCGATAGATTGTACACATGCGGATGTGAGCCCATGACCGACACGCCCGCCAATCTCATCGATCTGACCCAACAACGCTCGGATGGCTCGGGCGGGCGACGGCTGTTGGTCGACAATCTGATCCGCCCTCTGGGGATTGTTCATGGCCCAGTCGCGGAAATGGCAGTCGAAAATGGGCTTGGTGAGTGGCTGGCCGGCGGGCCTTCAGCGTTTTCAAGTGTAGAAATGGTCAACGGCACCGGCGAAAGACCGGAGCGTGACTTGCGTGCCGTGCGCCAGGTAGCGCTGATGCGCTCACCCAACGTCAGCGCGCGCATGCGCCTGCTGACCGATTCCCGTCCGCCGGTTGCCGGTCTGACATGGGTGCGCCCTCGCATCCTGTCATTCATAAATCTGGTGAATGAGCGTGGCGGAGCAGGTGAGCGTTCCACCAAGGGGGCAGTTCAACGCGGCCGCCTGCTCGCCATGCATGGTGCCGACATCGTCGCGGTGATCGCACAGGCTACCGATCTTGGAGATATGGACGTGATCAATCGCGTGGTTCCGGTCATTGAGGAGTTGGCAGCGCAAGGATTCCGTGTCGCGATTTCATCAAATCGGCCGATTGTGATGCGTGCTGCAGCCCAGGCCGGGGCACGCCTAGTGATTGATTCATCCCCCAGCGTTGACGATGACACTCTCTATGCACTGGGCGACATTGCGCTTCCGGTGGTTTTGCGGCGAACAGGCGGCATTGGCGCCAGACCCAGAAACTGGAGCGAGTCGCTCGATCTGGCTGGTGTGGTGCACGCTGCGCTCGAATCGCGCATCGAGATGCTTGAAGGTGCCGGAGTGGCGCGCGATAGAATCATCGTTGATCCGGGATTGGGCACGAGTCAGCCGCTGGAGGAAAATATTGCGATCCTGCACGCGCTTTCGCTATTCCACGGCCTTGGCTGCCCGCTGCTGGCAAACTGCAATGCATTCGCGGTCGCCAGCTCGCGCGAGCGCGGGATCAATTCGCTGCATGTGAAGCCGCCGGAGATAGCCGTCGCAGCCCTTTCCCAGGGCGCGCAGCTTCTGGACGCCAATGATCCCGAAGAGGTATGGTCGGCTGCGGCCGGTTTTCGCACGATTGCTGCTGCCTGCGCCGACGGTACGATGTAATAATTCGTTCGAGAGCAGGTGAATCTGGCCACCAGCGATGTCCGGTTCTGCGCTGGTCAACCGGTGGTCAGGATCGGTTACAAGTGCGCAACGATTATGGTGTTGGATGAAGGCGTTGTGCGGGACGTGTCTTCTGGCAGTTCTTGGTGAGCGTATCGTCGACCTTGCGGCGCAGAATAATGAGAGAGGGCCATGGGCACCAGATATTTCGGAACCGATGGGATAAGGGGTCGCGCCAACTCACCCCCTATGACCGCAGAAACCGCGCTCAGGGTGGGCATGGCGGCGGGGCGCATGTTCACCCGCGGTACTCACCGCCATCGCGTGGTGATTGGCAAGGATACGCGGCTTTCCGGCTATATGATCGAATCCGCTTTGGTGGCAGGCTTCACCTCGGTCGGAATGGACGTATTCCTGTTGGGACCGATGCCGACACCTGCTGTTGCCATGCTCACACGTTCGCTCAGAGGTGATATGGGTGTGATGATTTCCGCCTCCCACAATCATTATCAGGACAATGGCATCAAGCTGTTTCGGCCAGATGGCTACAAACTGTCCGATAAGCATGAAGCCACTATCGAAGATTTGCTTGATTACGGCTTTGAAGAAGGATTGGCGGGGCCAGAGGCACTGGGACGTGTCAAGCGGATCGACGATGCACAGGCTCGATATATTGAGTTTGCCAAGCGCACCCTGACACGCCAGTTAAGCCTTGATGGCCTGCGCATTGTCGTCGATTGTGCTAATGGTGCGGCCTACCGGGTCGCACCAGAGGCACTTTGGGAGCTGGGTGCAGAGGTCATTTCCATCGGTGTTGAACCCGATGGCTTTAACATCAACCGCGATTGTGGTTCGACCTCCCTTTCGGTGCTGCAGGCGAAGGTGCGCGAGTTTCGCGCCGATGTCGGCATTGCGCTTGATGGTGATGCCGACCGCGTCATCATTGTCGATGAAAACAGCCAGATTATTGATGGCGACCAGGTAATGGCGTTGATTGCTGAAACCTGGGCTGAGGATAGCCGACTTACCAAGGACGGCATCGTCGGTACAATCATGTCCAATCTGGGCTTGGAGCGACATCTCGCCGATTGCGGCCTGACGCTGCAACGGACCAAGGTTGGCGACCGCTATGTTGTCGAGCACATGCGCGCCCATGGCTACAATGTCGGCGGTGAGCAATCGGGACACATCGTGCTTTCCGATTTCACCACTACAGGAGATGGTCTGGTTTGTGCCCTGCAGGTGGTGGCCGCCGTAGCGCGTTCACAAAAGCCGGTGAGTGAGGTTTGCCGTCGTTTCGACCCGGTTCCTCAGATTTTGCGCAATGTCCGCTATTCACACGGCAAGCCATTGGATGCCGATAGTGTGCGTGCGGCCATTGATGAGGGCCGCTCGCAGCTGAGCGGTAGTGGCCGGCTGGTGATCAGGACATCGGGAACCGAATCCGTAATCCGGGTGATGGGCGAGGGCGATGATTCGGTGCTTGTCGAATCGGTGGTCGGTGAGATTGTTACAGCACTTGAAGGAGTGGTCGCCGGCTAATCAGCTTCGCCACTGTTCCTATTTGACTGGCAACGCTTTGTTTTCAGGCGCCACTTCCCGGATTTGGCGTCACGCCGGCCGGACACGGCGCCATTCGCTCACCGCAATTCCCAATACGATTAAGCTGAGCGCAATCAATGCCCGGGTTGAAATCTGTTCGCCCAGCAGAGTGGTTCCCAGCATCAGCACATAGAGGGGGTATGAGGTAGCTGGTAAGCGACAGGAACGATGGCCCCGCGCTCTGGATCAATCTGAACATAACAACCCCGGAGAAAGCCGTGACGAACAATCCCATTGTCGCCGTTGCCGCCAGCGAAAGTGCGGATACGTGGTCGGGAAATTCACCTTCAATCAGTGTCGCAATTGCGATCGCGATGATTGCCGCGCACAGGAACGCACCGGCACTTTTTTGAAAGGGTGAAATCTCCAGCATCAGCTTGGCGCAAATCCCCTGAACCGCGTATCCGATGCAGCGCCCACCATTACCAATTGCGCAAGCAGCGTCAATTCGCTGCCGCCAATGCCGGTTAGCAGGCAGGGTCCCAGCAGCAGCACCAATCCGCAAAAACCGACCACGAAGCCCGCCGCCTTTGGCATCGTCATTCGCTCCCTAGGCACCACAAAGTGCGCGATAGCGATGGTCACCAGTGGTCCAACACCGAGCAAGATGCCCGAAAGGGCAGTATCAATCAACAAAAACCGCACGCCGCACCTGAACGTAAAGCTCCAAACCCTTCATCCCCCGCGCTCTGCCAAGGTACGAAGGCTGTCAATGGTGGAATATCACTCCGGCCAATCAGGCCGCTTTAGTGGGGGAGTATTGCTCCGGCGTTCTCAGCCTCGTTGGACGGGGCAAATACGGCCCATGGTTCCTATCCCTCAATTGATGTGGGTTTCAGCTTTGCCAGCCTAGGCTCAGGACCCATTAATTTGCATTGAAGTTCGATTTCTGATTCAGGATGGCAAAGGAGTTTGCCATGTCGGATCCGTTTCTGCTCTCACGCGCTCAAATGTCAAAGATCGAGCCATTCTTTCCCAAGTGCCACAGAGTTGCCGGGGGGATGATCGTCGTGTTGTGTCAGGCATCGTCAGCGTGCTGAAGCACGGGCTGCAATGGAAGGACGCAGCTGCTGCCTGCGGCCCGCACAAGACGCTCTGCAATAGCTTTCGACGCTGGACCGAACTCGGCGTGTTCGACAAGATTTTCAGTCACTTGACTGCTTCTGACGGGCCACCCGATACGCTGATGCCCGATACGCTGATGATTGATGCAACACACTTCAAGGCTCATCGCACCGCGTCGAGCCTTCTGAAAGGGGGGGGCTTCCCCGCCACATCGGGCGCACAAAAGGCGGGCCGAACACCAGACTCCATGCCGTCTGCGATGGCGACGGACGACCGCCGGCATGTGCCTGAAGGCTGGCCAGCTTTGTCGGATCATATCGGTGCGAAGCTCTTGTATCCGGGTCTCTGTGATAGCGTCAAAGCTATAATGATCGCAGATAAGGGATACGATTCAGACGATTATCGTGCGGCGCTGAAAGCCAGGGGGATCACCCCATGCATTCCGCCCCGAACAGGACGAAGGGCACCCGCTTCCTTCTGCAACATTCAATACAAACAGCGCCATAAGGTTGAGAACATGTTCGCACCGCTCAAGGACTGGCGCCGCATCGCAACGCCATATGACCGGCGGGCAGACGTCTTCATGGCTGCGAGCGCGATAGCTGCCGCTGTTTTGCGTACGGATCAAGCCTCTTGGGCGGGCCGTGTCGTGGTTCGGGCATCCGGTTCGTGAACCGGGCGCGATTTATGGCTGCTGCAACGGGCTTGAACCGGAAGTCGGTCTGACCGGCACCCGTCGGGTCAGACCCGTCGAGCCGCTTTCGCCCGGGTCTGATCGCCGACACCATCATGCCGGTAGCGCTGGCCGGTACCGGGGGCGCACGGCTGTAGCGTGACACCGGGTTTGAGCTTTTTTGACACCGGTTTTGTTCACAGCGCAGGTCATCTTTAGCGGCCGTTTTTGTCATATCGGCGGTGGCCAGGTATTGGTTTTGTCGCTTCAGATCGTCTTTCTCTCAAACACCTTTCAACATCCATTTGAAGGCTTTCATTTCTTCGGCGTCTCCGGCGCTTCGACCTCGCCCTTCTCGGCATCGCTGGGCTGCTCCTGCGTGAACAGGTCGGAAAAGAAATTGTCAACGGCGTCCCTGGCCCTGGCAAGCCGGGCATCAACGCCGGAGAAGTCGAACCAGCGGTCGAACGCGGCCATCGCCGCCTCGGCGTCTATTCCGGTTATCCCGGCGATCTCGTCCACCCAGCCACGAACATCCGAGACAAGGCTTTCCCACTTGCCTGAAATCCATTCGATATCGGGTGCAAAAGCATCGTAAAGGCCGTCTCCAAAACCCTTCATGAACGCTTTGAAACGCTCCCGGTATTTGCAGAGCAGGAAGACAGCCGCTGCGATCAGGCCGACGGTGAGAACGACCGGCCATCCGGCAGCTGCGATCGCCGACAAGGCCGCAACGGCAGCGGTGCGCAAACCGGTAAACAGCGTCGTCAGAGCCGTTCCCCTGCCGAAGGTCGCAAGCATGTGCAATCCCGCCAGTGCGCCCTTGATCCGCCCGGGTGCGATCGATGCCAGAAACCAGCCGGCAGAACGGGCCAGACGACCGAATATCCGGCCGGCGCCGGCAAGCATCCTGATTGGCCCGGCCAATAGCGCCACATTGCGACCGGCGCGGCCAAAGCGCATGAACAGGCCAAGAAACCTGAACAGTCGCAGGCCGAACGCTGCCCAGAGGAAACCGGCCACGCGCGATGCAATGCCGAAGGCCAGCATTGCGGCTGCGCTCTGCACGAGCACGCTTGCCGGTTCCGGGTTGGCCTGTGCCCAGGCGGCAAACTGATCGGTTACGCCCCCGACGGTTTCCGCGGGCTTCAGTAGTGGCGGCAGCAACACCGTTCCGATCAGGATTGCGGTGCGAGTAAGCCGGTTTTTCAGCAGATCGAACTGCCTTGTCGCGCCAGATGCCTGTTTGCGGGCTTCCTCCACAGCCGAGCCGGCGTATGCGGCCGCATCACCGGTAAGTTCAAAGGCCTGTTTCAGCAGTTCGGGATTGCCGAGGAACTTGGCGAAGTCGTCGGCGAAGTCCTGACCGACCAGGGCGATAAGGGCTTCCATACCCTTTTTGCTTTCGGCCATTGCCGCAAACAGGTTCCGGATCGCCGCCGCGCCGTCTGTATCCAGGTCCCCCAGGAACTGCTCACGCGAGGTGCCAAGCGCCTCGAATGCGTCCTCGACACCCTTGGCGTTGGCCTCGACCCGGGTGGCCATGGCGTTGAAGCCGCGCGCCGCTGTCTCGGGTATGATGCCGGCTGCGATCATCGCCGCGCCAACCGAGCCGGTCTCGATTGCCGTCAAATTGAATATCTTCGCCGCGCCCGCTGCCCGATTGGCAAAATTCGTGATCTCCGCTGCCTTTGCCGCCATGTTGTTCGACAGGTGATTTGTCGCGTCGCCAAGGGTTTCCAAACCCTCCCGATTGAGGCGATAGACATTGCGCAGCCTGGCGAAACGCTCGCCGATCTGCGCGCCGGCCATGTCGAAGGCGACGGCTGCGTTGGCCACATAGAGCGAGAAGGCTTCCAGTTCATTGACCGGCACGCCGCCCTGGGCGGCCTCGGCCATGAGTTCGATAATGTCCTTTGCCGCGACCGGGACAATGGCGCTGGTGTCGAGCGCGAATTTACGAAGCTCCTGAAGCCGCTTCAATGGGGCATCGACGACCTTTTCAAGGCCCTTGAATGACTGGTCGGAGTCAGCGGCGAGTTTCACCGGGGCGGCAAGCGACAGCGCCATGCCAAGCGCGCCGGTAAGGCGGGAACGTGCATGTGAGGCGCGGGCTTCAAGGCGGTTCAGATGATCGCCGAAGGCTCGCTCGTCAAAGCGGGTGGCAAGACCGGATGTGACGACCTCTTCCAGGCCGCGACCGAAATCGCGCACGCCCGTGCGCATCCCCTGAAGCGTCCTTTTTGAATTTGGACGCTTCCGCCGAATATCGGTCTATCAGGGAGACAATGACCGAGACGTTCATGGATTGCCGCCTCCGTCGGCTCCAGCTTTCAGAGCACCGGCAATTGCATTCAGAAGCCGGCCATTGTCCCGATCGGCGGCGGCAAGCGCCTGTTCGTGCCAGAAAGCAAGTTCGTCGAGCTCAAGGTCACCGATCTCCAGCGCGGACCAGCCGAAGCGGCCGGCTATGTCGCCTGGCCCGAAGAGCAAGGCGCTTGCGTCAATGTCTCGAGCGCGGGGAAAAAATCGGCTAGGGCCCTTCCGATTGCCGGATAATCGGCCGGATCGATCAAAAGGAATTGCTCCGGTGTCACGCCAAACAGTTTTGCCAAAGCCGCCGCCAGGGCGTCGAGCTTGTGGGCATCCAGAAGCGAAGCGATCCGACCGACCAGTTCGCTATCCCCCGATTTGAGCGCGGCGACCTTGTCCTGCATCCTGTCCCCGTCGCCCGACAACAAAATGGTCACGATGTCCTTGCCGAACAGCTTGATCAGTTCCAGGACGTTGGCGGTCTTCGGGCGGCTGATCGTCAGCTTTGAGATCGCCGCATTACCCTCCAGTTCGATCGGAAAGGTGAGCCTGACGTCTACCGAGCTTGCCGCCTTCGTCATCCGCCAACCCTCAGGATGCGGCGATGATCGTCACCGACGCCCGTGCCGTTGAGAATGGTCCAGCCGCCAGGCCGGAAATTGAACGCGCGTATGACCTTCTTGTCGTGCACCTCGGAATACCAGGTCACTGCCGAAAGCATGTGATCGTAGCCGGCCTTCTCGCCGCCCTTCATCTGTTCGGGATCGATCTTCATCAGACGGGCCTTGATATCGACCGTCACCTCGATTGCGCGGCCGCTGTCGTCGTGGTCATCGAACAGCGACTTGACCGCCGTGAACGAAGTGCGCTGCCCCGGCGGACTACCGAACAGCACGTCCATGTCAGGATTGTGCGAGACCAGCTTGAAGGGCAGTTCCAGCTTGTTGGTGATGCCGAGCGGGACCGCTGTTTCGCCGGTGCCGCCTCCCGGCGTGAAGTCGAAGCTTTTTTCCTCCAGGACCGGAAGCTTCATCTCCTCGATTTCGATGGTCAGCGCCATGGTGTCCCCGGCAATCAGGGTAAATCCGCGAAGCAGGCGAAGATTGTTCATGTCGGTTCTCCTTATGCTGCGCGATCGAGACCGGTCAGAATGTCCTCGGCCAGAACGTTGAAGTAGACCGAGTTGCGGCGGAAACCGAACTGCAGGTCATTGAGCGGCGGCGCTTCCTCGGCGTCGAATTCAACGCGCAGGATGCCGGACCGCAGCGACTGGGACGAGTTGCGCGCCTTGTCCCAATAGGCCCGCCCCCCGAGGATGGCGCCGTCTGCCTTTAATTCGTCCAGAAAGATTTGCAGCGACCGGATGATGGCGATGCCGAGCTGTGCCGACAGGTTTTCGTCCATTACCGAGCGGAACGCCGGTGCAATGGCCTTTTCGATCGCAGCCCGCGTCCGCGTCACGTTGATGAACCGCCACAGAGCATCGGACGACGTGGTCTCGCTGCCCCAAAGGATCGTTCCGTTGGCGGCTACCGCGCCGCCTGCGCCCTGAACGGTCACGGCCGGAATGATCGTATTGATACGGTTTTCGTTCAGATAGTTGGCCTCATGGCTGGCCTCGCCATCGAAATAGGACACCGGTCGCGATGTGCCGACAATGCCGCCGATCGCCTGATTGGACGGCGACCAGTACGGTCCACCCCTGTCCTGGTCACGCTTGACAAACAGGCCGGCGACACGCGCCGAGGCAGGCGCAACCACATTGCCCGCCAGCTTGACGGCCGGCTCGACCAGATAGGTGTACCGGTCGGAGAAATCGGCGCGATAGGCGAGCGCGCTTTCCTTGGTCGTCGCCGGGCAATCGCCGATCCTGACCGCCTTCAGCGCCGCTGAGATGCCTTCGAGTTCGGCCATGACCGGGTTCTTGCCGCCGCCCGGCCGCTGCGAAGTGTAACCGGGAACGATCAGAAGTCCCGGCTCGACACCCGTGTGCCCCTTGGCATAGCGGAAGGCATTGACGCCGGTCATCGCGGCGCTCGACCCGGCCAGATTGGCCAGGGTAGTGTCGGTATCGACGCCTTCGGCCACGCGGACCAGCACGATGGATGCGACGACACCCTGGTCGCTGATCGCATCGATGGCCGCCCTGGCGGTTCCCGTTGCGCCGAGATCCGCGATCTTGTCGGTGTCGTTGGAGTAGAAGTGAACAGGTTCGTTTAGCGGAAATTTGCTTGCATCGGCAGCCTCCGCGACTACCGCCATGCCGATCGAAGACAGATCGGCGGCAGAAATCGGAAGTTCGGTTTTACCAGCGTCAAAGACGCGGACGCCATGGTTGTAAGGGGCTGTCGCCATGGTCGATCCTTATCTTTCTTGCACCCACCTGGCGCGGGTAGACCTCGCGGCGCATTCGGATTTCACAGTTGGCTTCGCCGATCTGCGTCTGGATCGAGACCGCCATCGGCTACTCCTCCGTCCTGCCGATCGTGTCGCCATTCAGCCCGCGCGTCCGCTCCACCAGGATCGAGCGGCCCCTCGGCGGGATTCTCCGCCCGGTCCGGATGGAGATCGTAGAAAACCTCTCCGCCGGCATGGCGGAGGATGATCGCGATCCGCGCGCAATCCGCGCGCTCGGTCACACACAGCGCCAGCCCGTCCGCGCTCATGCCGACACCGCCTTTTCCGGGCGGAACCGATGCCGGTCGATCAGCCGGTAGCCAACGCCCCACACGGCCTTGATTTGCACGCCGGACGGCCCCGGCCTCCGACGCAGATTATGGATCTGGGCATCGACGATCTTCGGATCAGGCCATGGCTCCGGTCGGTCGCTGACGATCACCTGATAGATATGCTCTTTCGCCGCCACCTCATGCGCGACCAGGCAGCGGAACACCATCTGCAATTGCGGCGGGAGATAGACGCCCATCGGAAACATCGTCACCCAGGACGGCGCCGCGCTTGATCTCGCCGTATTTCAGCTCCCATACCTCGCGATAGGTCGAGACGAATTGCGCCCGGTCCAGCACCGACAGATCGTTGCGAAACAGATTTTCGACAATCTCGATCAGTGTCGCCTCGCCGTCGGCGGAGGAGCCCAGATCATCGATAGGGCGACGGTGAACAGGCCGGATTTCGCACGGCCCTCCGACGCCAGAATGAAGGCCACGGATCCGCACAGCGTCGCGCCGAGGATCAGAAAAACCGCCAGCGCGATCCAGGCGCTCATCTCCGCGCCTCCGCTTCGGGCTTCTCCGACCGGTTCATCTGACGTAGAGCCCGCAAAAGGTCGACAAGCTGAAAGCCGAGCGTTGCCGCTGATCTGAGCGCGAAGTTTCTACCAGCTACAATTAGAGCCTGTGCCCGTTTTGAGGCCCAACGCCGGGCGTGATGGCAACAACCGTGTTTGCCGGTTGATCCAGCCCCGATCCCGGCCGGGGTTTTGTCCCCGAGGCTCGAGTGGGGCCGGAAGTGATTGTAGTCGTGCCGCCAGGCTTCGAGTTCCCGGCGGGCATGGGTCGGGCTGGTGAAGATCGTCTCGTTCAGACATTCGTCCCTGAGCCGCGCATTGAAGCTCTCGGTGAACCCGTTCGACAGGGCTTGCCCGGCGCGATAGAGTGCCACTCGACATTGCGCTCCTTTGAACGGCGCCCGATCGCCATGCCGGTCGGTTCGGTGCCGTTGTCGCTGACGATCGTGCCGGGCCGCGCCATTCGCTCGAAGATCGCCGCATCAGGCTCGCAACCGACCCTTGCGCCGGAGATCGACGTATCGGCAATCAGGCGCACGCACTCCCGGCTGAAGTCGTCGACCACGGCGAAGATCCGGAACCTGCGTCCGCAGGCAAAGGCATCCGACATGAAGTCCAGGCTCCAGCGCTGGTTCGGTCCCTGCGGTAACACCATCGGCGCTCGTGTCCCCAATGCCCGCTTGCGCCCGCCACGGCGACAAACCTGCAAGCGCTCATCCCGATGATACAGCCTGCGGAACTTCTTGTGGTTCATGACCCATCCCTCACGGCACGGCAGCCAGTGCAAGCGCCGACAGCCGAACCGGCGGCGCTCGCCGGCCAGTTCCCTGATACGTGTCCGCGCCTCGGTGTCGTCAGGGCGGCAGCTGATGTAGCGCACCGTCGTTCGGTCCACGCCCGGCACCGCGCAGGCGCGACGCCGGCTCACTTCGAAGACCTCCCGGAAATGAGCCACCGCCTGCCGCCCGGCACCGGGCGTCAGAACTTTTTGCACTGATCTCCCTGAGCATTGCGTTGTCCAGCATCGAGCCCGCCAGCAGCTTCTTCAGCTGCGCATTCTCCTGCTCCAACTGACGAAGCCGCCGGGCATCGGACACCTCAAGCCCGCCATAGTTCGACTTCCACTTGTAAAAGGTCGCCGGGCTGATCCCGTGACGGCGGCACACATCCGCCGTCGGCATCCCCGCCTCCTGCTCCTTCAACACAGCGATCATCTGTTCCTCGCCAAACCTGCTCCGCTTCATATCGTCCGTCTCCTTGTCAGCGCCGGACGCTCATTATCATTGGAGAAAACCTAAGGGCGCAGACCACAGTCTTTGATGGAAAGATGGAGTGTTCACGATGGGCTGCCGTCGACGTATCCATTTTACCGATAGCCGGAAGGCAGAGATTTGGGATCGCCGGCAGCGTGGGGAGTCGATGCGTTCGATTGGCCACGGGCTCGATCGCAACTCATCGTCGATCTTTCCCTTGCTGCCCCGGACGTGTGCTATCCGGCAGCTGGCGCGCGCAAGGTCGCGTCCAGCATTGGCTCATTGTGATCGAGAGGAGATCTCCGGAGGACTTGGGGCGCAACGGTCCTTTCGTGCGATCGCGCGTCAGCTACGCCGAGCGCCGTGGACAATCAGCCGCGCGGTGGAGCGCAATGGCGGCCGCGCCGGGTATCCCGAGGCGAAGAAACCTGTGATCAATGCCGACTGTGGGGGCTCGAACGGGGTGCGTGTCAGGCTGTGGAAAGTCGAGTTGCAAAAGCTTGCCGACGAGACCGGGCGCACGCTCCAGATCCACCACTATCCGCCCGGCACATCGAAGTGGAACAAGATTGAGTACCGCCTGTTCTGTCACATCACCCAGAACTGGAGCGGTCGTCCGCTCACCGACCGCATGACTGTGGTCGAACTGATCGGTGCAACGACAACCAAGGCTGGCCTCAGGGTCAAATGCGCAATCGACGAGCGGACCTACCAAAAGGGCATCAAAGTCTCCAAACCCGAAATGGACGCACTCAACATTACCGGAGACGAGTTCCACCCTGAATGGAACTACACCATCAAGCCAAGAACTACCGCATCGTCAACGATGTCGATCAGAATCTTGTCCGCCGTCTTGTTCCCGACGCTTTGGGCGGGCTTCTCGACGAGCTTCCCATGATTCCTTCGCAGCAGGAAATCCCTCTCGGCCGGGCAGCCACCATACCCGTTCCCGTTCGCATCCGCGACCTGCAAAAGCCGCAGCGCCCGCGTTCGGATGATCCGAGTTTCTGGCACACATGGCTTGGCTGCAAAGGCGCTCCGCCAAACTGGACGCAAGTGGTCAAGACATGGGAAAAACCAGACGAAGAGGTCCACCAAGCGCAGACCACGGAAAGTATCGCAGGTGACGATATCGACCCAGAACCGAACGAGGCATAGTTATCGAGAACGCGCAATTTGACTCTGCTCTTCCGACAAATCCGGCGAAACGAAAAGAGGCAGGGTGATCGGTCAACTGAGAACATCAGACTTCATTTGCGTGGTCTACCTCAAAATCGGTATTTCATCCGCGGCTTTGCTTTATCTGTATGTTTTCGTTTGTTTTTTCCGGTTGTCTTCCGAGGTCAACCAAAATGGTCCACCTCAAATTGGATTTTCCCGCAATATCACAACGCCGGTTCCGACGTTTTCACGACCGCCTTCAAATCCTCAAAGTCCTGGATTTCCAGCATTTTCGGGCCGCAATCAAAAACCCTTCACAGCCGGTTTGAAGGGTCGTTGAAGGTCGTTGCCGATTTTGCCTTCAACACCGATTTTTCCGTCAAAGGAGCCGTTGGATGGCCGCAGGGATGCGGGTGAACAGAGCGCCGCCGACAGCCGCCTCGGCCGGTTGGAACGTGACGGCTAGGGCGTGGCGGACGACCCGCGCTCCGATCCTGATGAGGCGGGTCCGCAGGCCGGTCGGCGACCGGTCGGCCGTCCCCTCCGGCAGGTCGATGCCCTGCAGGAAGACACCGGGATTGCAGGCCGATGCATGAAGCTGAAGCCGCACCTCGTTCCGCGCCATGCCCTTGCAGGAAAGACGCGTCCGATTGATCGCCTTCCTTCCTTCCTCGACATGCCGTTCGGCGGTGCCGCGTTGGTTGTAGAACCGAATGATCCGGGCCGGCTCCATCGGCGGGTTGGTGACCACGAAGCCTATCTTCGGGAAGCTGATCTTCGGGAATAAGTCACCCGGATGCCGTTCGACCCTGGCGACGACCCGCCGTGGTTTGTCCCGTGACGCGGCCTGATATGCGAAGTCGCCGCAGATGCGCCGCAGATGGGTCGGCGGGCGATCCGCGGGGCGCTTGAGCACAGGCGCGCAATCCTGCTTTCCGGAACAGCGGTCTTCCCAGGCCGGACGGCGTAGGAACAGCCTTCCGCCCCCGGCGTCTTGTAGAGGTCCGGGACGGCAAAAGCGGCATCGGCATCAACGCCACGCCCTCCGACCACCTGCCGCATCAACGGATCGAGCGCCGGACGGTTCGCGGATCTCCGAGAGGGCTGCCGGCAATATCGTGCAATCCCGGGGTCTCGTTCAACTCCCGGAACAGCAACAGGCCACCGTCGGAACCGATCTTCAAGCCATGGAATTCCAGCCGCCCCCGACTGTCGAAACCGAGCCTGATATCACCCGTTTCGCTTGCACCCTGCGGGTGATCCGTGATCCGCCCCCTACAGCTCACACAACATGCTGAAATATAACATGTTACCAGCTTCAGGGGCGCGAAAACGTCACGGTGCCTGGGGAATGTGGGTTTAAAGATGTGCTTGATGTTGAAGGCTAATGCGGGTCGGCGGAGGTTAATCCCGAGCTGAGCCTTGCCCCTGTCTAATCCACCACAAATTCTACCAAACAGGGAAAACTCGCATGTTTGTTCTAATTTTGTTCTTGCATTGTGAGAACAAACATAGTACAAGATGGCGCATTGAAACTCACCCATGGCTATGAAATAAGGGCTTGCCAGCATGTCAAAGAATGCACTTCGCTTGGTCGATGGAGACGATATGGACAAAGACAAGGCGCTTGAATCAGCGCTGAACCAGATCGAGCGGGCTTTTGGCAAAGGCTCCATCATGAAGCTCGGCAGCCATGGCAAGGTGGTTGAGATCGCCTCGGTGCCGACCGGCTCGCTGGGGCTTGATATCGCGCTTGGCATTGGTGGGCTGCCTCGCGGGCGGGTGGTCGAGATTTACGGGCCAGAATCATCAGGCAAAACCACGTTGGCGATTCACACCATTGCAGAGGCGCAGCGTGGCGGTGGTATTTGCGCCTTCGTCGATGCCGAGCATGCGCTCGATCCATCTTATGCGCGCAAGCTTGGCGTTGATATAGGCGAGTTGCTGATTTCCCAGCCCGACACGGGTGAACAGGCGCTTGAGATCGCCGATACGTTGGTGCGATCCGGCGCAGTTGAGGTTCTGGTGATCGATTCGGTGGCGGCTCTGACTCCGCGGGCCGAACTTGAGGGCGAGATGGGTGATTCGCTGCCTGGCCTGCAGGCGCGGCTGATGAGCCAGGCGCTGAGAAAGCTCACCGCCTCGATTTCGCGCTCCAATTGCATGGTGATCTTCATCAACCAGATCCGCATGAAGATCGGTGTCATGTATGGTAGTCCCGAGACCACTACCGGTGGTAACGCACTCAAATTCTATTCATCGGTGCGGCTCGATATTCGCCGCATTGGCGCGATCAAGGATCGCGATCAGGTTGTCGGCAACCAGACTCGCGTCAAGGTGGTCAAGAACAAGGTGGCGCCGCCTTTCAAGGAGGTGGAGTTCGACATCATGTATGGCGAGGGCATCTCCAAAACCGGTGAATTGATTGACCTTGGCGTCAAGGCTGGTGTGGTCGAAAAATCGGGTTCCTGGTATTCGTATGACAGTCAACGCATTGGCCAGGGGCGCGAGAATGCCAAGTCTTTCCTAGGTGAACATACCGAGCTTGCCAATTCGATCGAAGCTGCGGTGAGGAAAGGTTCTGGGCTGATCAGTGACAAGATTTTGGCCGGCGAAGCCGCCGCGACTGCCGTCAAGGGAGAGGATGCCGGCGAGACGGATGACAGCGAATTGCGCGGGTCGAAGATCGGCAGTTGAGCGCTCACTTGTAGCCGTGCACGATGCATGGCAGATAATGCCAATGTTCTGAGTTGTTGCCCCCATCCGGCGTACAGAAGTGAATGCATTGGCACGAGACCGGCGGCTCAGGTGTCGCCGGTTGCACGTATGTTCAGCCAGGGGCGCCTTTTGGCCAGTCGTTCTGAGAACTGGACAAGGCCTCCGTCATTTCTATAGACATCGATCCGTTGGTTGGCTAGGAGTGTTGCGCCTGAGTGCAGGGCTTAGTGGCACCACAAGAATGGCTGCTCCATCAATTCGGCCCCGCATTGGATGGATTAATGACTGGCGTCAACGAGATCAGATCGCAATTCGTCGATTTCTTTGTGCGCAATGGCCACGCGCAGGTTGCATCTTCGCCGCTAGTGCCACGCAATGATCCGACATTGTTGTTCACCAATGCCGGTATGGTGCAATTCAAGAATGTGTTCACCGGTGTGGAAAAGCGGCCTTATACGCGTGCCGTCACAGCGCAGAAATGTGTGCGTGCCGGAGGAAAGCACAACGATCTTGATAGTGTTGGCTATACCGCCCGGCACCACACATTTTTCGAGATGCTGGGCAATTTTTCCTTTGGCGACTATTTCAAGGATCAGGCGATTGAACTTGCCTGGACACTGATTACCAGGGACTACGGTATCCCGGCAGACCGCTTGGTAGTGACGGTCTATGCTGATGACGATGAAGCGCACGGCCTTTGGCGGAAGATTGCCGGATTACCCGAAAATCGCGTCATCCGTATCGGTACCAGCGACAATTTTTGGGCAATGGGCGATACCGGTCCGTGCGGGCCGTGTTCCGAGATCTTCTTTGACCATGGCGAGGCAATCGCCGGCGGACCACCAGGGAGTCCGGATGAAGATGGTGACCGGTTCGTCGAGATCTGGAACCTGGTGTTCATGCAGTATGAACAGGTTGACAGTGATAACCGTGTTGATCTCCCAAGGCCCTCGATCGATACCGGTATGGGTATTGAACGTGTTGCTGCGGTCATTCAGGGAACCCACGATAATTATGAGATCGACCTGTTTCGCGCATTGATCGCAGCCTCCGAAGAGGCCACCGGGGTAGCGGGCGAGGGCGAAAACTTGGTCAGCCACAGGGTGGTCGCCGATCATTTGCGAGCCTCTGCTTTCCTGGTTGCCGATGGCGTTTTACCGTCCAATGAGGGGCGCGGATACGTGCTGCGCCGGATCATGCGCCGGAGTATGCGGCACGGGTCTTTGCTCGGCATGAAGGAGCCCTTAATGCATCGCCTAGTGCCGGCTTTGATGCGTGAAATGGGTCGGGCCTATCCGGAACTTATAAGGGCTGAATCGTTGGTCAGCGAAACACTGCTTTTGGAGGAGACACGTTTTCGGCGCATGCTGGAGCGCGGGCTCAAACTTCTGGAGGAGGAAACCCAAGGTCTCAAGCCAGGCGATGAGTTGGGCGGTGACACGGCATTCCGCCTCTACGACACCTACGGATTTCCACTTGATCTGACCGAAGATGCGCTACGTGCACGGGGTATGGGTGTCGATCATACAGGATTTGATACCGCGATGGAGGTGCAACGCGCCGAGGCCAGGGCTGCCTGGTCGGGTTCGGGCGAGGCGGCAACCGAGGCGGTGTGGTTCAAGTTGCGTGAGTGCCTCGGTGCCAGCGAATTTCTTGGCTATGAGACAGAGGATGCCGAAGGGGAAATTCAGGCGATTGTGGTTGAAGGTGAGGAATGCGCGCGGCTAGAGCCAGGTCAGAAGGGTGCCCTGATTGTCAACCAGACACCTTTTTACGGTGAATCCGGCGGTCAGGTCGGTGATCGTGGCTGGGTTAGCGTTGGCGATGGCGGGCGTTTTATCGTGAGTGACACGCAGCGCATGTTGGGCGATCTCATCGTCCATTCCGGCAAGCTGGAAGATGGGGCTGGTTTTGAGACCGGTATGCCGGTGCGGCTGGTGGTCGACCGTGACCGGCGCGCCCGCGCCCGCGCCAATCATTCCGCCACCCATCTTTTGCATGAGGCGCTGCGCCAGATTCTTGGCAACCACGTGGCCCAGAAGGGATCACTGGTGCAGCCCGAAAGGCTCAGATTCGATTTCAGCCATCCAAAGCCGGCCAGCCGCGAGGAAGTCGAAGCAGTCGAATCTCTGGCGAATGATATCCTGCTTGAAAACACACTGGTGACCACGCGGGTGATGGCAGTTGATGACGCCATTGAGGCAGGTGCACTAGCGCTTTTTGGCGAGAAATATGGCGAGGAAGTGCGGGTTGTTTTCATGGGGCCGGTGCAGGATGCAGAACAGGGGGGTGCGGGGCGTGTCGGTGCTTGGTCAGTGGAGTTGTGCGGCGGCACGCATGTCGCCAGAACCGGTGATATTGGCCTCATCACGGTGACCGCCGAGCAGGGAGTGGCCTCCGGCGTGCGCCGCATCGAAGCGTTCACCGGGGCTGCGGCACGCAGCTATCTGGAAGCAGGCGACAGGCGATTGCGCGAGGTTGCCGCGCTGGTCAAGGCGCGGCCGGAGGATGTGCCGGAAAAGGTTGCCGCTTTGGTTGAGGAACGACACTCGCTGGAGCGCCAGGTCGCCGACCTCAAGCGCCGCATTGCCATGGCACCGAGTAATGGCAGCGGCGCGGAAGACAAGGTGCGCGTGATCTCTGGCATCAATGTTCTGGCAAGAAGCGTGGAGGGTGTTCAACCTAAAGATCTCAGAGCGCTGGTCGATGCCGGTAAAAGCAAGATCGGATCGGGGATTGTCGCGATTGTCGGTGTTGGCGAGGACGGCAAGGCCAGTCTTGTGGTGGGTGTGACCGATGATCTGACCAAAGCCCATGATGCGGTTGAACTGGTGCGTCGGGGCGCTTCCGTGCTTGGCGGCAAGGGCGGCGGCGGACGCGCTGATATGGCGCAGGCCGGCGGGCCAGATGGCGCGCGCGCGCAAGACGCGATCGACGTCATCCTGGCAGCGCTAAGCGAGACTGCGTCGGCGTGATTTGAATGGCTCAGGCCGATACGCAAACTCAACAGCGGTCGCGCGCCAGCCATTGGCACAACAGATTGTTCGAAATCCTAGAGGAAGGCCGCACCGGTGATCCGGTGAGCCGTGCTGTCAACCGCATTCTCATCATACTAATCCTAGTGAATATCATTGCGGTAGTACTGGAAACAGTCGACCGCATTGGAACTGCCTATGCGCACACTTTCGTGCTGATCGAGTGGATTTCGGTCACAATATTTTCCGTTGAGTACGTGCTCAGAATCTGGGCAGCCGATGCGCGTTCTGGTCCTGGCAGGAAAGTGCGCTGGTTGGCGCGCGGGCGTTATGTGCTGACGCCTTCAGGATTGATCGATCTTCTGGCGATTGCGCCCTTTTATCTAAGTTTCATATTCACCGCTGGAGATTTACGGTTCTTGCGGCTGTTCCGGCTGGTGCGGTTCTTCAAATTGGCGCGCTATTCACCGGCTCTGGATACGCTGCTGACGGCCACTGCCTCAGAAGCGCGCGCGTTGTTTGCCGCTCTGGTGGTCATGCTCGGAATGGTGCTTACCGCTGCAACCCTGCTCTATATGGTTGAACGAGAGGCACAGCCAGAACTGTTTGGTTCGATTCCCGACGCCATGTGGTGGGCCATCGCAACCCTGACCACGGTCGGTTATGGCGATGTCATTCCGGTAACTGCATTTGGCAAGGTGCTTGGCGGCATTGTCATGATCTTTGGCCTTGCGATGTTTGCGCTGCCGATCGGCATTGTCGCCACTTCGTTTTCGCAGGAAATCCACCGGCGCGATTTTGTCGTCACTTGGGGAATGGTGGCCAAGGTACCGTTGTTTGCCGATCTGAGTGCGTCGGGCATTGCCGATGTGATGAAGCTGTTGACCGCACGCAAGGCCGAGGCGGGCGAAATCATCGTGCGCGAGGGAGACGAGGCGCACACCATGTTCATCGTCTCGTCGGGCCGGGTTGAATTGATTCTTGGTCGTCAACAGGTCGAACTTGGCGAAGGCGATGTGTTCGGTGAGATTGCGCTGTTACGGCGTGGGCGGCGTTCGGCAACCGTGCGCGCACTGGAGCGTACAAGGCTGTTGGTGCTTGATTCAGATGATTTGCACCGGCTGATGGAGTTCGAACCAACAATCGCCGAACAAATTCTGAGTGTGGCTTCAAGCCGGGTCGGCGCTGAAAATCTGACGCCCGGTGGAGACATCGCTGCTGAGGAAATAGCCCCACACAACAAAACCTAGCACACACACTTAGGGCGCGCACCGGTCTCAACTGTCTTATTGAACGCCCGAAACAGTGACTTGGGCTTGGCAGTATTTATCCGACATTCCCCAATTAGAACGCCATTTCGATCATGCTACCGCTGTTTTGCGTACGGATCAATCCTCTTGGGCGGGCCGTGTCGTGGTTCGGGCATTCGGTTCGTGAACCAGGCGCGATTTATGGCCGCTGCAACGGGCTTGAACCGGAATTCGATCTGACCGGCACCCGTCGGGTCAGACCCGTCGAGCCGCCTTCGCCCGGGTTTGATCGCCGACACCGTCATGCCGGTACCGGGGGCGCACGGAGCCGTTGGATGGCCACAAGGATGCGGGTGAACAGAGCGCCGCCGACAGCCGGTAACATGTCATATTTCAGCATGTTGTGTGGGCTGTAGGGGGCGGATCACGGATCACCCGCAGGGTGCAGGCGAAACCGGTGATATCAGGCGCGGTTTCGACAGTCGGGTACGGTTGGCGGGTGCGGCTGGAATGCCATGGCTCGAAGATCGGTTCCGACGGTGGCCCGTTGCTGTTCCGGGAGTTGGACGAGACCCCCGGGATTGAACGATATTGCCGGCGGTCCTCTCGGAGATACGCGAACCGTCCACAACCGTCTGCATTCCGTGGTCGGGCTTTTGCGCCAGCCGGTCTTCGGGCGATTGGCCGGATATGATGATGTGAATGACGCGGACCATCCGGCGCTCGATCCGGTGATGCGGCAGGTGGTCGGAGGGCTTGGCGTTGATGCCGAGGCTGCGTCTGCCGGCCGGATGGGTCGGTTCGAGACCGAGGTGTCGGCGGCCGCCGACAATCGCGGTGCGCCGGCGGACGTATCCGGTCGATGGATCGATCGGGCTCACGCCGCGATGGCGCCCGAATAGATCACACCGGAGACATGGACGGTTCGGTCGGCCCGCCCCATGGCGCGCAGACCCATGACGCGCAGCCCCACGGCGCTCAGGACGGCACCGCCCGGAACAGGCATTTCGGCTGCATGGCCGTCACCTTTTGTTCGTCCTTAACCGGTTTGACCGCCTCGAACGCCGTTCCATTGCGCCCCGGCAATGTTCACAGCGTCGACGGCCGGGAAAATGTGCTCAAGCCGGTGTTGGCGCGATATGCGGATCGTGAGCTGATGCGGTTCTTCCGGGTCGATGCCGCTTTTGCCGTCCCGGAGCTCTACAAGACGCCGGAGGCGTAAGGCTGTTCCTACGCCATCCGGCCTGGGAAGACCGCTGTTCCGGAAAGCAGGATTGCGCCTGTGCTCAAGCGCCCCGCGGGTCGCCCGCCGACCCATGTGCGGCGCATCTGCGGCGACTTCGCGTATCAGGCCGCGTCACGGGACAAACCACGGCGGGTCGTCGCCAGGGTCGAACGGCATCCGGGTGACTTGTTCCCAAAGATCGGCTTTGTGGTCACCAAGGTCGAATGGAGCCGGACCGAATCATTCGGTTCTACAACCAACGCGGCACCGCCGAACGGCATGTCGAGAAAGGCAGGCAGGCGATCAATCGGACGCGTCTTTCCTGCAAGGGCATGGCGTAGAACGAGGTGCGGCTTCAGCTTCATGCATCGTCCTGCAATCCCGCTGTCTTCCTGCAGGGCGCCGATCTGCCGGAGGAGACGGCCGACCGAAGATCACCGGTAAATCATCAAGCCCCTCTTCGCGCAGCTTGTGTATCTCCGTTGATGCAGAAGGACAAGGCCTCAGATCTGAGCGGATCTTCGGACGGATAAAAACTCAGCTTCCCTCGACATCGACCATATCTGCCAGTGACAGGAGGAACTTGTCGCGATCTTTGGACGACAGGTGAAGTTCATATCCTGAATATCGCCCACTGATATCGCTCGCACGCTCATTTGAGTCATCATCGCTACCGACTGCTGAAACGCGAATCCAACTGCCGCCATCTTCGGCTTTGCGGGTTTCGAATGACAACATCAGCCCGGTCCTGTCCTCCACTACCATCAGCGATTCAGGTGCGCCGCCACCGCGTACGGCGCGAACGTCGTCAAACTCGACCATGGTCATGGTGCGCACTTCATTTTGTAGCGCAAACTCAGATTTTGCCTTCATCCCCTGGGGCAATGGGCCCACCGAAAACCCCCGATTTTCACCTTCTATCCGGTTCAATTCGATGGGAAAGGCTACACCGCGCGTGACTGTGACGCGCTCGATCGCAGTGACTGCGACACTCATCAACCGCGTGCTCAGCCAATCACCCAGATTGGCTGAGATATCAAGATCGCCACCCGCCAGCCAAGCGCGGTCTTCACCTTCGATACGTACATAAACACCGGAGCTTGCGGCGCCTCGCGCGCCGCCGCGCCGCTTCTTGCCGACAATCAGCCGTGCGAGTAAATCACCATTTTCGGACCTGACTTCAACATCCCGCGATTTGGTGTCTGTGCCTTTGCGATCTTCGACTTCGATCAGCGTGAACAGTTCAGGATTCGCGGTTTTCGGCTCAAGTCTTTTGAGTTCGCTCAAACCCACGAGATTTGCACGTACCTTTGTCTGGTCCGCCTCAAATCCTTCGCGGCCATCCAGAACCCAGTTATCGCCCTTGCGTGAGACCGATATTGTTTTGCCAGACTGGCGAACTGTCAGATGCACGGCATCACCAACATTCTCTGCCAGTTCCGGCAGCAGGAGCGTATTGGAGCCGTTCCCGAGTTCCCAGGGCGATGAAATATTGTGGACCGCGCCAGCAGCAATCAGAGACACAGCGGCCACCGCACCAAGGGACAAGAAAGCTTTCGGTGTCATTTCGTGAAATTCCTCGTCCGCTATCGCGCGCGCCGACGCCAAACTGCGACGAACAGTCCGGCAACTGCGAACAATATCGGCACGCCACCGATATTGATCACCCTGAGAGCGCTGTCGAGGCGGTCTATGTCACGCCTCAGTGCCAGCTTGACCTCGCGCAATTCACCTCGCACCGCAATTGACCGCTCACGGAACTGAGCAACAAGCAGGCGATCCTCAGCGCTTAGAACTACCGCGCCACCTGCTGCCTGTTCGACTTGCTTGATACGGGCTTCCAGTTGCTTGAGTTCGGTTGCAAGGCCGCGTTCTGTTTCGCGAAACCGGCGTTCGGCCTCCACCTGCAACTCTTCAACCACCTCGAAGGGCCGATCGTCAATTCCGCGTGCGCGAAGTGCGATCAGCGCCGAATCTCCGCTCAGGTTCTCAAGCGCATTGAGCGTGAGTGCAGCGTTGCTGGCAAACGGCAATGGTATCTGCTCTCCGAAGAACTCACGCATCTGCACCCAATGGCGATCCTGCAGCAGATCGACATCGGCGGTGACAATGACGTTGATGTCGCCCGACATTAGATGCTCTCTCGGGGGAGTTGCCGGTCGGGGGGCCATCAATTCGGCCTTCAGCCGTGAATTGCTAATGTTCTCGCCTGGCGGCGGTGGCGGTTGTCCGCCTGGAAATACGGTCGATGCCGTTCCGCTGATCCTTGAAGCCAAGATCAATGGCATCCCGGTTGGGCGAAACTCTCGCAGCAGTGACACCGGATCGGGATTGGCACGCACCTTTTCAGAATCGATGGCCATCGACTGGTTGCTGGTGCGAAGCAAATCGCTGACAGTGGTGGTGGCACCTTCAAGACGCTGAATGAATCCGGGCGTCATCAGGTTGAGCTTTTCAACGCCAGCAGCAACCACATCATTCTGGTCGATATTGTCCGCACCCAGCGCAATGTAGGCGACGAAATCGGAGAACACCCGCTCATCCCGATTGCCGGTTTCCGACGAGCGCGCATTCTTCAAGTCACCCGCCACCTTGTCGCGTGGAATTTCGATTCCCCAGCTGTTGAGCAGTGGACCCAGATTTTCGTCGTAAGCAATACCTGCGGCAGCCAGCGTTGAGGGATCGAAATACGCAGCGATCTTGCCGCCGCGCAAAGCATATTGGTCGATTGCGTAAATGGTCTGCTGTGAAAGCCCAAGAGGCTGGATCAGTAAAAGGACATCGATGTGGTCGGGAATATCGGCGAGCTGTGAGGGGATCTCATTGATGTCAACCAGGGTCTCAAGTATGAAGAACTGCTGCATCTCCCTGATCACGCGCCAAGGCTGGGTCACACCTTCGCTCGGATTGACAGAACCCTCAATGCCAAGACCGGTGATCAGCCCAACCACAGGTTTTTCGTGAATTGTGAGCTTGTGGATGTTGGAGGTCAGATCGTACTCAAGAAACTGCTCGCGATCGAGATCAAGGAAAGGGATGGTCTGGCGACCATCAACGCTGTTGGTCATGGTAATGCCGAAATAGGCAAGCTCACCTTGCTTGTTGATCGGCACTCCGCGCACGCGGTCGCCAACAGCACGATCTTCGGCACTCGAATAGGGCTCTGGATCAAAGTAGGTGACGATCAGACCGCCGCCGGCAATCTGCTCATACTGAGTTAGAATCGTGCGCACACGATCGAAATGCTGGGCATAAGCCGGGGCGCGCTCACCAAGCTGCGAACTGAAATAGACATTGACGCGGATCGGCTCATCGATGCGCCTCAAGGTCTCATAGGTGCCATCTGAAATGGTGAAGCGATGGTCTTCTGTCAGGTCGACCCTAAATGCCTTTAACATTTCGCCGGCGAGAAAGTTGCCATCAATCAGAATAATGGCGGCGAAAAGAATCCCACCCCAGGCGAGCGTCGGGCGGCGGAGTTTGCTGATCCACGACATGGTTGGGGTTCTCAACTGGTTTTCTTCTGGTCGACGACAATAATGTTGGCGAACAGCCAGAACGCGATCATGGAGACAAAGAAAATGATCGCCCTGGCTTCGATCACGCCCTTGGCGAGCTGATCGTAGTAGTTCAGAAAGCTCATTGACGAGATGCCGACAATGACAAACCGCGGCAACCAGGCCTCGAATGCATTGAGCACCGATTCAAGGCCGCTCATCACGAACAGGAAGCAGGCGGCAGTGGCAACGACAAAGGCGATCACCTGGTTCTTGGTCGAGGCCGATATGGCAGCGCCAATCGACAAGAATGCTCCAGCGAGAAGCCAGCTTCCAAAATAGACTGCCGCAATCACTCCATTGTCCGGCGTGCCCAGATAATTGACCGTGATCCACATCGACGCGGTGACCAGGAGAGCGACTGCCATCATCACCCAGGCGGCAATGAATTTGCCAATCACTGTTTCTGTGGTCGTCACCGGCAACGTCATGAGGAGCTCGATGGATCCCGATTTGCGCTCTTCCGCCCACAATCGCATTGAAATCGCGGGCACCAGCAATACCAGCAGCCAGGGGTGGTGATCGAAGAAGGGTTTCAGATCGGCCTGACCGCGCTCGAAGAAGCCGCCCATGTAAAATGCGAAGGCGGATGTCAGGGCAGCGAATATGGCGATGAAGATATAGGCCAAGGGCGTTGCGAAATAACCGCCGATTTCACGCCTGGCGATGATCCAGATGTTACGCATGGCCGGCCCCGGTATCTGAGGTCGTGAGATCGCGAAAGACGTCTTCGAAGCGCCCGGGCTTGATGATGACTTCCTCGACACGAATCTTGGCGCGAGCGATCGCTTCAGCAACATCGGTGGCGATGGTGCGCGCATCCTCCGGCACTGCCGTCAGTGTGACAATGCCATTGGCCGCCTCGACCGTTTCGACAGATTTCACTGAGACCAGTGCGTCCAGAACTTGTGTGGTCTTGTCGGCGGCCGCCTGTTCGATGCGTACAAGCACCGCATTGTGGTAGGGGTCGAGCGCCTGAAGCGCTGCCGGGGTGCCGTCGAACACCACCCTGCCCCGGTCGATCATGAAGGCGCGTGTGCAAACCGCCTCGACCTCTTCGAGAATGTGGGTTGAGATAATGCACGCCGTCTCGGCGGCGATTTCCGAAATCAGCGAGCGAACGTGATGTTTCTGGTTTGGATCGAGTCCATCCGTCGGCTCATCGAGGATGAGCACCTCGGGCTCGTGGAGAATGGATTGCGCCAGTCCAACGCGGCGCTTGAAGCCCTTGGAAAGCGTTTCAATGCGCTGGTCCATAACGCCTTCAAGCTCGGCGCGGGCGACCGCTAGTTCAATTTTCTGCTTGCGCTCGGTACCATATAATCCCCTGACCTCGGCAATGAACCGCAGGAAACTTTTGGGCGTCATATCGCCGTAGGCCGGCGCGCCTTCAGGCAAGTAGCCAATACCGCGCTTGGCATCCTTGGCGTTTTCCGACATTGAGATGCCGCAAATCGATATCGAGCCGGTATCCGGGATCAGGAAACCGGTGGCCATCTTCATGGTCGTCGACTTGCCTGAGCCGTTCGGCCCGATAAAGCCCAATACCTCACCCTTGTTCACGCTCAGCGACAGATCATCCACCGCAAGCAGGGTTCCGAACCTCTTGGTGAGATGGTCCAGGACAACGTAATCGCTCATCTACTCCCTCGTCTGCCTAGCCGCACCGCAGAGCTGCGGCGCCAACGCCTCACAACCCGCACCGTTGTCTCGTGTGGACGGGGAACACAGCCCAAAATCAATGGTTTCAGACTTCACTTGCCGACAAAAACCGGTTTTCGCTTTTCCATGAATGCCTCCCGGCCCTCACGATAATCGCGGCTGTCGAAACAATTCTTGACCAGCTGATCGATCACCGCGAGGTCTTTGTCCGAATCCTGCTTGAAGATTTCGCCGATTGTCACCTTTGCCGTCTTGACGGTCAGCGGAGCGTTGCCGGCGATCTCGCCGGCATAGTCCCTCACTGTGGCCTCGAGTTGATCTTTGCTGACCACCTCATTGACGAGCCCCGTGCGGAGCGCCTTGTCGGCGGGGAAACGGCGACCAGTGAACAGAATTTCCTTGGCGACCGCCGGGCCGACTACATCGGTAAGCTGCTTGAGGCTGGAATAGGCGTAACCAAGACCGAGCTTGGCAGCTGGTATGCCGAACTGTGAATTGTCGGACGCAATGCGCAGATCGCACCCGATAGCGGTCGCAAGACCGCCACCGACACAAAAGCCATTGATCATGGCGATGATTGGCTTTTCAAACTCTTCCATAGCCCGGCGTGAGCGATCAGCGGCTTCAGCATAGCGCGCCTCGGCCTCGGCATCGCCGCGTTCATGCTTGAATTCGGAAATATCGGCGCCGGAAACAAAGGCCTTGTCGCCTGCCCCCTTGAGCACCAGCACGCGGACATCGTCATCGCGCCCGAATTCCTCAAAAATGGTCACCATCGCCTCGCGCATGGCAAGCGAAACGGCATTGCGGCGTTCCGGATTGTTGAAGATCATCCAACCGATCTGGACGTCCTTTTCGGCAATCATCTTGTCAGTATTGAGCTTCATGCGTCCATCGCTCGTTTCATGCAGTCAACCCTTGACCGTCTAGATCACTTCAGCAGATCTGAGAGCGGCGATTTCCTTATCATCAAGTCCGAGATCATGCAGAATTTCGTCGCTATGCTCACCAATATCAGGCGCCGGAAGACGGAACGTCTCCGGCAGCGGCGCGGCGGAAAGATTGACCGGCTGGCGGACAATTTCAAGCCTTCCGAGCCGCGCATGCTCAACATGGTGAACCATATCAAGATGCTGCATTTGGGGATCGGCGAAAAGCTCGTCAATACGATTAACCGGACCACATGGAACGCCGGCCTCATTGAGAAGTTCGATCCAGTAGTCGGCAGGCTTCAGCTTCACGATTTCGCCAATTTCAGCGCAAAGCGCGTCGCGGTTGTCGGAGCGCAACTTGTCGGTCTTGTAGTCGGCGTTTTCGAGCAGATGTTCCGCCCCGATGGCCCGGCAGAAACGGGCGAAAAGCGCATTGCCGGTGGCGGCGATGTTGATGCGCTTGTCAGAAGCCTCAAAACAATTCTGCGGCTGACCGGTCGGATGACCGTTGCCGGCCTGGCCTGGAACCTCGCCGGTCTGCAAATAGCGCGCTGCCTGAAAATCGAGCATAAATCCCATGGCTTCGAGCAGCGAGGTATGGACCCACTGGCCCTTTCCGGTGTGCTCGCGGTCAAGCAGCGCCAGTAAAATGCCCTGCGCTAGGAACATGCCGGCACACAAATCGGTAATCGGAATACCGACGCGCACAGGCCCCTGGCCCGGCAGGCCGGTAATCGACATCAGCCCGCCCATGCCCTGCGCCACCTGATCAAGACCGGGCCTTCCTTTATAGGGACCGGTCTGGCCGAAACCTGAAATCGAGCCATAAACGATCTTGGGATTGATCTTGGCGACCGCCTCATAATCAATACCCAAGCGGTGCTTGACGTCGGCGCGGAAGTTTTCGGTGATGACGTCGGCGGTGGCTGCGAGCTTCATGAACAGCTCATGCCCCTCGGGCATCGATAGATCGATGGTCAGGCTGCGCTTGTTGCGGTTGAGGTTTTGAAAATCGGGTCCGTCGCGACTGCCGGTGACGCGCGCGCCCTTGGCACCCGGTTTGTCGAGTGGTCCGACATGGATGACATCGGCGCCCCAATCGGCGAGCACGCGTGCGCAGGTCGGACCAGCCCGGGCGCGCGTCAGATCGATCACTGTAAAGCGCTCAAGTGGCAGCCGCGTGTCGCTCAAGGTTGATCGCTCCCATTGTTGGCTGGGTTATCTCTTGGGCAGGGTTTATCAAGCACCAACGGCAGGTTTTGACAAGTGCATGCCTGATCGCGTCCGATGTCGACAAAACGTGCCCGACAGTTGTTGAGGCGCAATGGCGGGGGAAGAGCATCATGGTAGCCGCAAAACAGCTAGGTCTGGCGATCGTCGGGTGTGGCCGGGTCGGGCGCATGCGCGGCAGCGTGTGCCGGGATTTTCCCGGCATTGGCTGGATTGGCCTTGCCGACATGAACGAAGAGGTTGGCGAAAAGCTCAAGAGCGATCTCAATGCCGATTTCTTCACCACCGACATTTTCGAACTGATCGCACGGCCTGAAGTGGACGCGGTGATCATCGCGACATCCACCTGGGCCCATGTCGAGGCAACCCTTGCCGCGGTTGAGCGCGGTCACAAGTTGATGATCGAAAAACCGCTGGCGACCGATGCGCGCCAGTCCGAGCAAATTCTGAATGCCATCGAGGACGCCGGAGCCGACGCCGTGGTCGGTTACACTCAGCGCTTCCGGCGCCGGTTTCTGACGGTCAAGGAGCGAGTCTCATCGGGCCAGATCGGCGAGGTAACGGCAGCGGTCACGCGCACCTTCATGAATCGCATGGGGCCGCTCAATGAAACACGCCTCACTCAGGACCGCCGGTTCCTGACGCCGATGGTGGTCTCCGGCACCCACAGCCTCGACATGGCGCTGTGGATCATGGATGCTAATCCTACGTCGGTGTTCGCGCGATTCACCGACAAAGTGCTGCATGATGTCGGCACCAAGGATGCGACCTTCGGACTGTTCGAGCTTGAGGGTGGGGCCATGTGGAGCATGAATATTTGCTGGGCGCTGCCAAAGCAATGGCCGGCGGCAAGCTATGGACTGGAGATCGGTATTGTCGGCACACAGGGGGTGATCGACATTGAGGACACACATCGCGACGTGATCCTGGCGAGCGATTTCAGCCAAGGCAGGGTCTACCGCCCGGCCGGACGTGAGGACGAAGTCGAGCGCTATGTCGACTTTCTCACCAGCTATCCGCCGGGTGACGTTTATGACGACGATATTTGGGGACCGATGCGGGAGGAGACCCGATCTTGGTGCCAGCGTATTTATTCGGGCCGGAAAACGCCGCATGCAAGCGCGCGCGAGGGTCACCGCAACCTGCTGCTGACCATGGCGATGGATCTGTCGGCAAAATGCGGCGAAGTGATCCGGTTGCCGATTGGCGCCGATGAGTTGATGGAAGGTTTGAGTGATTGACGTGACACGTTAATTTCGGTGAAAACGTCGTGGTTGCAATAACTTATACAGGGCAGGCATGAGCAGGAAAATCGCAGTTCTGGCTTCTGGCGCGAATGGAAGCTGCGCCGCCGCCGATCTGGTGAAGGCCGGACATGATGTGGTGCTGATCGATCAATGGCCGGAACATGTCGAAGCGATGCGCACAAACGGGCTCACAATCTCCATGCCCGAGGAAGAGGTCTATGCCGATGTACGCGCACATCATCTATGTGATGTGTGCACATTCACCGAGCCGTTCGATATCGTTTTCTTGTTCGCCAAGGCCTATGACACACGATGGCTGGCGGAACTGATCGGCCCCCACCTAGCTGAAGACGGATTGCTAGTCGGTGTTCAGAACGCAATGACGACCGATGATATTGTTTCCGCTGTCGGGCCCAATCGCACACTTGGCTGCGTGGTCGAGCTTTCGTCCGAACTGTTCACGCCGGGCCGTGTGCAGCGCAATTCAAACCGCAGCAAGACCTGGTTTGGTATTGGCAGCCTCACGCCTGACATGGACCACCGGGTGGCTGAAGCGGCAACTCTTCTGGGTACGGTAGGCCAGGTCTCGGTCAGCGAAGACATCACGTCGGCCAAATGGACCAAGCTGGTGGTCAACGCCATGTGCCTTGGCCCGACAGCGATGTCGGGTCTCAATGTGGCTGAGGCGCTCGCCCTGCCGGCATGCAGGATTTCGTCCAGCGGGTGGGCGAGGAAGCACTGGTTGTCGGCCAGGAGTTGGGCTATCGCAGCGAGGCAATTTTTGGCCTTGAGACTGAGGAAATCGAAGGCTCGAACCGCTCTTTGCAACTGATGCTCGACCGTCTCACCCAGGACATCGGGCCACGTGCGCGCGACTGCACACTGCAGGACCACCTCAAGGGACGCTATAGCGAGGCAGATCTGATCAATGGCTTGATCGTGGCTGAAGCAGAAACACGCGGGCGCCCGGCGCCAGCCAATCAGGCAGTGGTCGAGTTGACACGGCAGATCCATGCCGGCGAACTGAAGCCCGAGCCGGCGAACCTGGAACGCGTGCTGGCAATTGCCGCACGGGAGGAACAGCGATGAAAATCACTCGTATTGAGGCGACAAGTCATGTGGTGCAAAATGAGGTGCCGCTTATTGATCGCAAGCTCACATGGCCTAGTGTGTTTGTGCGCGTGGAGACCGATGCCGGCATTGCCGGTTTTGCACTCACCGGCGGCGGCATCCAGCCTCATGCAGCCCAAGAGATTATCCATCGAGAGATTGCGCCATTGCTAGTTGGTGAAGATCCGCTGGCGCATGAGCGACTCTGGCACAAATGCTTCTACAAACTCAATCCGCGCTACCAGACGGGCGCGTTTTCACATGCGATCTCGCTTGTCGATGTGGCGCTGTGGGACATCAAGGGCAAGCATTTCCGCGAGCCGATCTGGCGGCTGATCGGCGGCAGTGACGCCACGGTTCCCGCTTACATCACCTTCGGCCTGCATGAATATGATCGCGACCAGCTGGTTGAGGCGGCAAAGCAGTGGCAAGCCGAAGGCCATGACAAGCTCAAGCTGGTGGTCGGCGCCAATCGCGACGCGGTCAATGTTGCAGAGGATGCGACGCGGGTGCGGCTGGTGCGCGAAGCCTTGGGCGATGACGCCGAGATCATGATCGATGCCAATTACAAGCTGCCGTTTCACGCTGCCCTTGAGCTATGTAAACGGGTCGAGCCCTATCACCTTTCCTGGTTCGAAGAGCCGGTCTATGGCAATGACCCGCTGCTCTTGGCAGATCTCAGGCGCAAGACTTCGGTACCGATCGCGGCTGGCCAGAATGAGGGTTCCAAATGGCGCCACCGCGAGTTCATGCTCAATCAGTCAGTCGATTTTGTGCAGCCCAATGTGGTCTATGTCGGCGGTTTTACCGAAGCGCTGAAAGTTGCCGGCATGGCCCAAGCGTTCAATCTGCCAACGGCCAATGGCGGCGGCTGGCCGCATCTGAACGGTCATTTGATGGCCGGCATGGACAACGGCATCCGCGTCGAATTCCATCTATTGATGTGGCGCGCCAGCAACCAGTTGTTCAAGAACCCGGTGCAACCGCAAGCCGGCATGGTGACCATGCCCGACTTGCCGGGTCTGGGGCTTGAACCCAACGAGGACGCGCTAGCGGAGTCGCTTGTCGCGTAACTGGTTCAGGCCTTCTCCACCATCAACGCGATCCCCTGCCCCACACCGATGCACATGGTGCACAGTGCGCGGCTAGCGCCGCGTTCATGTAGTTCGGTGATGGCGGTAAATGCAAGGCGCGCGCCGGACATGCCCAATGGATGGCCGAGCGCAATTGCGCCGCCATTTGGGTTCACATGATCGGCGTCATCGGGAAGCCCCAGCTGGCGCAGGCTAGCAAGCGCCTGAGCGGCAAATGCCTCGTTAAGTTCGATCACATCTATGTCTTCGATAGAAAGACCAAGCCGCTCCATAAGTTTTTGCGAAGCCGGAACCGGACCCACCCCCATCAGGCGTGGGTCGACGCCGGCCACCGCTCCGCCGGTGATGCGCGCCAGCGGCTCAAGGCCGTGGCGCTTGGCGGCTTCTTCGGAGGCCACGATCAATGCTGCGGCGCCATCATTGACACCCGATGCATTGCCTGCGGTCACCGTGCCGCCGTCGCGGAACGGAGTACCGAGCTTGGCGAGCTCCTCAATTGAAGTGGAACGTGGATGCTCATCCGCCTCCACCACGACCGGGTCGCCACGCCGCTGGGGAATGGTGACGGCGACAATTTCCTTTGCCAGTCGGCCATTTGCCTGGGCAACGGCGGCGCGTTCCTGGCTCCTCAGTGCAAAGGCGTCCTGGTCGGACCGCGCGATCTGGCATTCGGCAGCGACGTTTTCAGCCGTCTCCGGCATCGAATCGGTGCCGTATCGCTTGTCCATGTTGCGGTTGACGAAGCGCCAGCCGATGGTGGTGTCAAACACCGCATTGTTGCGCGAAAAAGCGGTGTCGGCCTTGGGCATGACGAACGGTGCGCGCGACATGCTCTCCACGCCGCCGGCAATCATCAGGTCAGCTTCTCCGGCCTTAATGGCGCGTGCAGCAATCGACAAGGCATCAAGACCAGAACCACAGAGCCGGTTGATGGTAGATCCTGGAACCTGATGCGGCAGACCGGCCAGCAATAGCCCCATTCGCGCCACGTTTCGGTTATCTTCTCCAGCTTGGTTGGCGCAGCCGAACACCACGTCGTCGATTTCTTCGCAATCCACTTTCGGTACACGTTCAATGATAGTGGAAATCACATGGGCAGCAAGATCGTCGGGGCGTACGGGTGACAGTGCACCGGCAAATCGGCCGATTGGCGTTCTCACGCCACCACAGACAAAGGCTTCACGTTCCATGTATTCCTCCCTCACAGTCTGGCTTGATGCCTTGTGTGACATTCCGACCTTAGGGAGCAATAAATCAACCCCACTTGGCGATAGTCGTTCAAATTCGGGTATACACCCGCTCGACAGCCGATGTGGGAGACGACATAGTCGCCACAACGTTAACACTGCAGCAGCAATCCTTGGCGATGATGGCCATTGAGGTTTGTTGCGTTGGTGCGGGAGGTTAGTGATGCGGATGATTGCGATTGGGGCGGCATTAATTGCCGCAATACCCGTTGTTGGCGCTGCCCAGCAATTGCCGGATTCATCTCAGAACATCTACATAGACGGTCGTACACCGGTCGACCAGCACACTATTGGGCTGGTGGATGCATATATGATTCACCGCGAGCAACTTGATCGCGAAGAAGCAGAGCGCCGTGAAGCGTTCCAGCTGCATATTTATCAGGACCGGTCCACGACGCATTATTCATACGGTCGCTACTGAACCAGTAGGTGTGTCCCGGCCACCGCCGGAATGACCACATTACAGTGTGCGCTGCAAGCGGTACGCAATTTTCAGATGAACTTGTTTGAAACCCATTCGCGCGCTTGACGCTGGGCTTCGGCAACTTGCTCTCGCGACATTTCAGTTGCCAGTGCGGTGCGCTCGTTCTTGGGCCCTCGCATCGCCGTGCATGGCTGCAAGGTTGAACCATTTGTGCGCGACCACGTAATCTCGGTCCACGTCCATGCCAGCAGCAAACTGGATGCCACGTTGATAGTAGGCCTCCGCTGTTGATTTCTGCTGATGTTTGCCGCGGGATTTTCATCGAGAAGTGACCCGGGTTGTGGTGTGACATGTCCCCCTTGGTCGGGGGCCTAGTCAAGTGTTGGACGGTCTCCTTTTTCGCTTTGCCGCCGGCAGCGGAAGCCTTGAACCAGAAGCTGTCATTTCCGGTCTCCGGGATGTGGCAATGATGAGTGAGCCGGTCGAGCAGGGCCGTGGTCATCCTGGCATCGCCGAACACGCCGCCCGCTCACTGAAGTTGAGGTTGGTGGTTATAACGACGCCGGTGCGTTCGTAGAGCTTTGAGAGCAGGTGGAACAGCAGCGCCCCGCCCGACACGGACCGAACGGCAGGTATCCCGGCTACGAGATCGAGGCGCGGCAGGCGCCCGGCCCTGTTCAGGGCCTTTTCCTGTTCGAGCAGGTTGACCGTGTCGACGGTGGAGAAGAACCGTACTTTCCTGCGATGATGCTCAACCGCCCGGACGCCCAGGGCCGCAGCGATATGGGTCGTTCCGCTGCCGGGACCACCTGCAGCCACGACGTTATGCGCGCCTTCGATAAACGCGCAGCGGTGCAGCCGGCGCACCATGGCCTCGTTCACTTCGCCGGAAGCAGGGTCGTTCCGGTGCCGGGACCTTGCAGGCAGGGAAGCGGGCTGCCTTCATCCGGCAGGCGATGGACCGGACTTCGCGTTCGGCGACCTCGGCCTTGAGCATCTGCGAGAGGATGGGGGGCGCCGTATCGAAGGCGGGCGCGCCCTGTTCGATGAGATCTCCGGCGGCCCGGGCCATGCCGTACATCCTGACGGAGCGCAGCATGACCATGACGGCGGCGCTTGCAGGGTCATGACGCAAGAGAGCCCTCCTTGCCGCGAAGGGCATCGTAGCGGGCCGGGTCGGCTTGCCGTCGATCGGCCGGTGCGGCGGGTTGAGGATGCGGGTCCTGGTGGGAACACCTTCTTCAAGCGCCGTTTCGGCCGCGCAGAGAACGGCCTGCTCGTCATGCTGCAGGACCAGCGAGAGGATCTCCACCATCTCCCCGTCCCCGCCCGGGTGCTTGAGCAGACAGGCTTGCACCTGCCGGAACGCGTCGGGCATCCCGGTAAAGGGACAAGGCTCCCGGCCTGCGCCGGATCACCGCCGGGTAGTGCCGCCGGTCATAGACGGTTCGTCCCAGCAGGTGATGTGATCGCGAGACGATCCGCTCATGCTTGCACAACACCTGCCCTTCCGCGGCAATGACGATCCGTTCCGTATAGACCCGCAGGCTCATCGGCCGGTTGGCGAAGGATGCCGGTACGCTGTAGCGGTTGCGCTCGAAGTGTACGAGGCAGGTCGGCGATACCCGCCTGGTGTGCTCCACCAGGCCGTCAAAGGGACGGGCCGGCGGCATCGGGCCGACCACTTCGCCGGCATGCACATCGGCGACGGTGCCGGGCAGTCCACCATGCCGGATCCGGCCCCATTGCTCAATGCAGCGCTCTTCGAGCCGGGCGTTCAGGGCATCCTGCACGTTCTTCTCGACCCAGCCCTTCTCCCACCCGGAAGCCGGGTTGCAGAACGCGGGCTCGAACAGATCATGACCGGCCATCGCGGCAAACCGGGCGTTGACCTGCCGCGCCTTGCCGGAGCCGATCCGGTCGACAGCAGTCTTCATATTGTCGAACACCCCGCGCCGGGGCACGCCGCCCGGCGCCCGGAACGCCCGGGTCGGGGCATCGAACAGCATCTCGTGGGGCCGGAGCAGATAAGCGCGCACGATGAATGCCCGGCTATGCGACAGCCTGGTATGGGCCACCTGCAGCTTGACCCGTTCGCCGAGAAGGCCAACAATCCCATATGCTGCAACCCTGATCGGCCAAACCACCGATTGGACCGTGGTCAGATTCCAACTCAAAGGCTGGATCACCAAACAGACCCCGCACAGCGAAACAATCCCGTCATCAAGCTCGCGGCAGGCCGGCAATCCGGCGTCGGTGGTGATTCCGCAACCGTGGAACTAGAGCTTCAGGCGGCGGTCGCAATCGAGCCGAAGAGGCTCATCAACCGGTTCACCCGCCGGGTTCGCCATATGCCGCGCCACAAAATGCGCTCAAGACATTTTTTCTTATGACGGAACCAACGATCAATCACATCAGTTAATGGAGGCATATGGGAAATGCGGGTTCAGGATATCCTCATCAGAATGCCGTTTCCGAGCCATGACAACCTCCCCAACTCCTAACTAAAAACTGGCACAGTTTTAGGGGGCTAAGACAGCCGAAATACCGTAGCAGTGCTGCCAACCGTCAAGCTCCGGTGCGTCTTGTGCCACTTGGGCAGGTTGGCACAGCCTGCCCAGGTGGCCAGTGAAGCTGACAAAAGCCAAGCGCATTTGTTGTTCAAGATTGCGTATCTCATTTGCGTCCAATCCGTCATCAGTTTGCCGGTGTGCAGAGCAGGGAGGTGATTTCCGCCGGCAGCCCGCGTCCAAAGACAGTGCCCTCTGGATCGCCAGGCCCGGCGAGGGTGTAGACTTTAGTCGACATCCATTCCTGCCCGCGCGGCCCCTCTCCCAGCTGACCAGACATTCATCACCATATCGATAGGCGGACATCGCAGATCGGTGATTTCGCTATACAGCCGATTGTCCTTCCTCACACCCGCCCAATGGTAGAAGCGCTTGGATATGTCCGGAGCGATCTGAATGCCGATCCCAAGATTTTCCAGCGATGAGGTCAGATCAATCGCCGTGATCTTGCCGATAATACTGTTCGGGCGCGGGCGCAGATAGCGCTGCTTAACGCTGGCGACGCAACACGAGCTTTGCCGGGTGGGGCCGACATCGGATTTGAGGCGGCATTCTTAATCGCGCTTGATGAAAAGCCAGGCTCTGCAGCGTGTGTCGCTCTCGCAGGCGCGTTCGCAATCAATCCAATGGCCCTGGGTTGCTGGATCAGCCAGCGCAACGCCACCTGGGCAGCCGACCTGCTCTTGGCGGCGGCAATCTCGCCAATCAGCGGGTCGTTCAGCAGCTCACCCCTGGCAATCGGCGCATGACAGGTCACCAGCAGACCGTGACGTCGGCAGGCAGCAAGCAGCTTATCCTGCCGCAGATAGGCGTGATAATCGATCTGGTTGGTGACCAGCGGCTCGGGGCACAGATGAACGGCCTGGTCGAGCAGCGCCAAGGTGAAATTGGAAACGCCGATATGGCGCGTCAGACCCTAGCGCTTGGCCTTGGCCAGCGCGCCCAGCGTTTCAGCCAATGGCACGCGCGGCTGCGGCCAATGAATCAGCAACAGGTCAACATGGTCGAGGCCCAAAGTCTTGAGGCTGGATTCGACCGAGCGGGCAAAGTCAGCCTCACGTGCATTTTCTTCCGTCACTTTGGTGGTGACGAACAGCTCATCGCAATCGATGCCGGATGCGCGGATGCCCTCGCCGACCCATTGCTCGGAGCCATATTTGCGCGCCGTGTCAATGTGGCGATCGCCGCGGCAACGAGGCCGGCTGCCTTGTCCGGTTCGTGAAACAGCATGGTGCCATAGCCAATACCCGGCATTTCGGCGCCATGGGCGGAGATGGTGAAGGCTTTCGCGGCTTGCATGTTCCTGATCCCAATGATGGTCAGCAGCGCCGACTATGACCCATATCAGCGGGACTTCCCAGTGGTGGTGAGGCTCAGAGCTTGGCGTACATGGAGACATTGCGCAGCTCGGGGAAAATCCGCCACCAGGTGAGTGACAGCGAGACGGTGACAAGCCCGCCAAGCGCGACCGCGGGCACAATGCCGATGGCGGCGGCGGTGAGACCGGCGCGGAAATCGCCAATTTCGTTCGATGCATTGGTGGTAACCGAATGAACCGAGGAGACACGGCCGCGCATGTCATCGGGCGTTGCCAATTGCACCAGGGTCTGGCGGATATTGGTCGAGACCATATCGGCGGCGCCGAAAAGCAGGAGCAGCAAGAGCGACAGCCAGAAAATTTCCGAAAATGCAAAGGCTGTGCTCGACAGACCGATGATCACCACCGAGACGATCAAGGTGCGCCCGACATTGTTCCTCAAGGGAAGATGGGCCAGGAACAAACCCACCGCGACCGCCCCGACCGCCGGCATGGCGCGCAATATGCCAAGCCCCTCGGGGCCGACATGCAAAATGTCGCGGGCGAAGACCGGCAACATACCGAGAATACCGCTGAACAGGATTGCCACCAGATCCATCGACATGATCGCCAGCACCAGCTTGGTGCTCCACACATAGGAAAAGCCGCTGACCAGCTCGGTGAACGTGACCGCCCTTTTCGAACGCTCGCGGCGGGGCGAGACCAGAAGCGCGGCGCAGCCTGCGGCAATGGCAAAACTTACCAGCGCAATCAGATAAACCCAAGTGCCAATGAGCGCGATCAGAATACCTGCGAGTGCCGGACCTGCCAGTTGGCTGAGCTTGCCGGCCGATGTCACATAGGCAATGGCGCTCGGAAACTGGGTGGTCGGCACCAGATTTGGCAGAACCGAGGTCAGGCTTGGATGATAAAAGGCGCGTGCGCAGCCATGCAGCAGCAGTACCAGAAAGATTGGCCAAGGCTCGGTGCTGCCCGAGAATGCGTAGATCAGCAAAAAGCCAGACACCAGAACATGTGTCAGGTTGCAGGCGGCGATGATGGCGCGGCGATTATAGCGATCGGCGGCCACGCCGGCGGCCAGGAACAGAAAGAAGATCGGCGCAAATTGCGACAGGCCGACGAGACCCAGATCAAGTGGATCGCTGGTCATTTCGTAGATCTGCCAGCCCACGGTGACGGTGATCAGCTGGATGGCGAGTGAATTAAACCAGCGCGCTGAAATGAATTTGAGGAAATTCGGGTTTCGCAACAGAGGGCGTAGCTGATCAGTCTCGCCGGGAGTTCCGCCCGGTGGGTTCGGTGGTGCTGCCATGTCTGATCCGGTTACGGTGCCGCTCGTCAATTGGGTGGGCATCACCCCATTGGCACAGCTCACGGGCAACCGCAAGAAGCCTGCCCGAAGCACACCCGCATTGCCACAGCCTTGCTCATCGCCTAAATGGGAATGGAAGTGCGGCGCCAGCACCTTCGCTGTTGTGACACGATTGTGGCCCAACATCGCTGTGCGGCGCTGCAAATGGCGCAGACAAACGGAGCACCCACCGATGCGGCTTGCCATCCTGACCCTGACCGCCACCCTGTTAAGCGCAAGTCCGGTATGGGCGGACTTTCGCTCCTGCGTTACCAATCTGAAGGCGGAGGCAGAGCGGGCCGGCATCGCGCCGGTCGTGATCAAGCGCGCGCTGGATATCAACTCACCGGACGAGAAGATCTTACGGCTTTCAAAAGTGCAGCCGGAATTCAAGACCCCGATCTGGGACTATTTCGGCTTTCTGATTGATGAGCAGCGCGTCGCAAACGGCCGCGCCATGATGGCCGAATATGACAGCGTGCTGAGGGCGGCGGAGGAGCGTTTCGGCGTCAGCCGCTATGTCATTGCGGCGGTGTGGGGAATCGAGACCGACTATGGGCGCGGGACCGGCAACAATTTTCTGCCCCATGCGCTGGCGACCCTCACATGCCGGGGCGGGCGGCGTGCCAGCTTCTGGAAGGGCGAGCTGATGGCGGCGCTGAAGATCGTCAACGCCGGCGACCTGGCACTTGAACGGCTCTACGGCTCCTGGGCCGGCGCCTTCGGACAGACACAGTTCATTCCTTCAACCTATCGCCGGCTTGCAGTCGATTTTGACGGCGACGGCAAGCGCGACCTTGTGGGATCGGTGGCCGACGCGCTGGGCTCAACCGCCAATTACCTCAAGCGCGCGGGATGGAAAAAGGGCCAGTCCTGGCTGATTGAAGTCAGGGCGCCCAAAAATTATCGCGGAACCAAGGGACGCAAGAACCGGGCCTCGCTTTCGACCTGGGCCAAGCGTGGCATTGTGCGTGGCGACGGAAAACCGGTTTCGGGCGGGGCACAGGCGGGCCTCATCCTGCCGGCCGGCGCTGCCGGTCCGGGCTTTCTGGTGTTCCAGAACTTCGATGCGATCTATGCCTACAATCAGGCTGAATCCTATGCGTTGGCGATTTCGCATCTGGCCGACCGGCTGGCTGGCTATCCGGGCCTGCGCACGCCATGGCCGACCGACGATCCAGGCCTTTCAAGAGCCGAGCGTCTGCATCTTCAGGAGCTTCTGCTGCAGGCCGGCTATGATATCGGTGAGGCCGATGGCAAGGTCGGGCCGATCACGCGCGCCGCGATTGCCAAGGCCGAGGAGCGCTATGGCATGAAGCCCACCGGGCGGGCCGGGCAGAAGATCTACCGCGCGCTGCTCGGCGGGTAGGGCTTTTGCCCGGTTATTGAACCAGCGCCGTTAACGCGTGCGCGCCCGAACACGTCCTATTTTTTCGGCAGCAGGCTCTCTCGCGCTTCAAAGGCTGCCTGGTCCATTGTCATGAACACCGCGCCCTCATCTGCCAGCTTGGCAACCAGTTCCTCAAACACCAGCATGCGGTAGCCACGGCCGATTACATAAGGATGCATGGTGATGGTGAGGATGCCGTGGTCGACAGTCTTTTTCATGTAGCAGAACTCGTCGAACCAGCTCTCCATCACCGCGCGCGGCGAATGCAGGCCCGGTGAGACAGTTTCCGGCGTGCGGATATATTCAAAATGAGGATGGTCATCGAGCGACCAACTGATCGGCATTTCAATCAGGCCGGTTTCCTCACCGAACTGATAGGGACGGTCGTGTTCGGCGATATCGCCGCGCCGGGCCCAATAGGGCGTGTAGTCGTCGGCCATCATCGATGTGTCGTAGAGGAATGCGTTTTCGATCAGAAGGTCGATAGTGTGCAGGCTCAAATCCCATGAAGGCGAGCGATAACCGCGCGCCTTTTCGCCGCTGATCTTCTCGATGACCTCATTGGCGCGAATGAGTTCGGATTCCTCCTGCTCGCGGCTCAGCGTGGCGGGCGGATGATGGTTCCAGCCATGATGGCCGATCTCATGGCCATCGCCGGCAATCGCTTCACAGATCTCGGGGTAGGTTTCAAGGGTGAATCCGGGAATGAACCAAGTCGCCTTGATGCCTTGTGCCCCGAGAAAGGAGCGCAGGCGCTTGGCACCGCGAATGCCGAATTCGCCGCGCGACAGCGGCGTCGGGCTGGTCATGCCGCGGGCGATGAAACCGGACATGGTGTCAAAATCAAAAGTGAGGCAAACGATGTGTCTGGACATGGGGCCGTGCGAATGGTTGGACAGCGACTTGCGAGGCTATAGCATAAGGGCACACGCTTGCTGCGGAAATTCGTGACGGGCGCGGTCTTCAGGGCCGGCCCGGCCCCAATTCAAACCACCGGGAAGCGGCGCATGGCCGAGCGATCGATCGGGATCATTATCAACGGCGCGACCAGCCGCATCGCCACCACCCAGCATCTGGAAAGCGCTCTGGTGCCGATCCGCCAGGAGGGCGGGCTGGAGATTGCCGGCGACAAGGTGATGCTGCGCCTGATGCTTGCCGGCCGCAGTGAAGAAAAACTGGAAGCGCTCGCCAGGCGGCTGTCGATCGACAGTTGGACCACCGATCTTGAAGCGGCGCTGGCTGATCCCTACTATCCGATCTTCTTCGATGCCGCCGTCACCCATCTGCGCCTGGATACGCTAATGCGCGCTATTGCGGCGGGCAAGCACGTCTACACGGAAAAACCGATGGCTTCCTCAGTTGCTGAAGGCCTGCAACTCCTCGAAGCGGCAGAGGCGCGCGGCCTCAAGCACGGTGCGGTGGAAGACAAAATCCATCTCACCGGATGGCGCAAACTCGCGGCCATGGTGAATGACGGTTTTTTTGGAGAGGTACGCCAATTCAGGCTCGAATTCGGCTGGTGGGTATTTGACGGCCATAATGTCACCTGCCAGCGGCCGAGCTGGAATTACAAGAAATCCGGCGGCGGCGGGTTGATCTTCGACATGCACCCCCATTGGCGCTACATGATCGAGTCGGCGCTCGGCCCGATCGCGCGCGTGGTCTCGGCAGCCTGGACGGCAACGCCGGAGCGGGTCGACGAACAGGGCCAGGCCTACAAGGTCGATGTCGAAGACAGCACCGCTGCCCTGGTGCAGCTGGAAAGCGGCGCCTTCGGCACCATCAATGCATCATGGGCAACGCGAGTGCGGCGCGACGAACCGCTCGAGTTTCAAATCGATGGTACAAAGGGCTCGGCAATTGTCGGGCTGCATCATTGACATATCCAGTCGATGGTAGAGACGCCTGCGGTCAAATGGAGCGCCAATGCCGAGTTGGCGGTTGATCACCGCGGCGAATGGCGGCCGGCACCCGATGTGCCGGCGGGCACCAACTCCTACCGGGTCGGGTGGGAAGGTTTTCTCGCCCATGTGCTGACTAATGAGCCATTTTCCGCGACACTGCTTGCAGGCATTCGTGATGTGCAACTGGCCGAAGCCTGTCATCAGAGCCAGCGTGCGGGCGGCTGGGTCGACATGCCGGCAATCACCGCTGCCTGAAACACATAAAAACATGGACATCATCGACATGCAGGAAACAGAGTTTGAATCTCGGCTCGTGGCAGAGATTGCGGCCAGCGGCGAGGAAATGCTGGGACTGCTTGAAAAGCTGGTCAACACCGACTCACCGAGCCGCGACAAGAACGGCGTCGATGCGGTTGGCGACATTTTGCGCGGGTTTCTCGAAGCCGAGGGCATTGAGGTCGAAGCTGTTTCAAACGATACTTTCGGCGATGTGTTGAAAGCCTCGGTGGTCTCGGCCAATGCCCCCAATGCGTCGCCCATCCTTTTGATGGGCCATCGCGATACGGTGTTTCCATTGGGTGAGGCAAAACGCCGGCCGTTCTGGCGCGATGGCGAGCGCGCTTATGGGCCAGGTGTCGGCGACATGAAGGGCGGGCTGGTGATCAACGCCTTTGTGCTGCGCGCGCTCAAGCGCCTTGGCAGGGCGGAGCGTGCGGTGGCAGGCCTTTTCACCTCCGATGAGGAGATCGGCTCGCCCACCTCGCGCCCGGTGATCGAGCGCGAGGCGGCAGGAGCCTCGGCGGTGTTCAATTCAGAACCGGGCCGCGCAAGCGGCAATGTGGTGACCGGGCGCAAGGGCGGCATGTTCCTGCAGCTCGATGTCGAAGGCAAAGCTGCCCATTCAGGCGCACCTGCCGGCACCGGCATCAGCGCCATTGAGGCGATCGCCCGCAAGGTCATCGGCCTGCGTGGGCTGGTCGATACCGAACGTGGGATCAGCCTCAATGTCGGGGTGCTGAATGGCGGTGAAGTCATCAACATGGTGGCACCGCACGCACGGGCTGAATTCGACCTGCGCTATGTGGAGGGCGGAGACCGGGCGCGCATGTTGGACAAGATCAACGACGTCGTGATGGCCGAAGATGTCGAGGGATCGCGCGCCTCGATCACTGTCCTCAGCGAATTTCTGCCTTTCGAGCAGTCAGAAACCTCACGCGCATTGCTCGGTTGCTATGTCGATGCGGCATCTGAGGTGGGCTTTGAGGTCAGCGGCGCGTTTTCGGGTGGCTGCGCCGATTCAGGCTTTGCCTCGGCCACCGGCACGCCAACACTTTGCGGAACCGGGCCGGTCGGCGGCGGCTTTCACACCGAGGAGGAATATATCGAGTTGTCTTCGGTTGTGCCGCGCGCCAAGGCACTGGCGCTGGCGGTGGTTCGCGCTGCACGGATGTAGAAAAATCCATCATGGATTGGGCTAGGTTGTCGTGGACAAGGGGTATCCAGAGTTTGATCGATGCGATGGCGACGAAGCCAGGGTAGGACTCTTTGGTTTTGTCGTAGCGGGTGGCGACCCTGCGCCAGTTCTTGAGTTTGTTGAACAACCGCTCGACGAGATTGCGCCATTTGTCTTTGGCCCGGTCGTGCGTGATGCGGTCAAGACGATTGCTCTTTGCAGGGATCACCGCTTCGACGCCTGCGGCGGCGATTTCCTGGCGGATAGCATCGGCATCATAGCCGCGATCTGCGAGGAACGCCTCAATGCGGTCGGTCATCATGCGGAACAGCGGTGCAAAGCCCTGCACATCGTGCTCTTAGGCCGGGTGTCAGCACAAAGCCGGGCGGGAGGCCTCTGGCATCGCACCTCGCGTGGAGCCCGGTCGTAAAGCCGCCGCGCGACCGGCCAGGCCCCTCTGTTTGCTGAGCCCCCTTTTTATGCCGACGGCACAATGATGTGCCCGGACCACCGTTCTATCGATCATGTCGGCGGTGGCATCGCGTTCCGCCAGTTCGGCCAGCGTCTCGAGCATCGCATCGAACGGTGGTCGTGACCCATCTTCGGTAGCGTCGGAAAATGCAGTTCCACTTGCCATAGTCATCCGGCAGAGGCCGCCACTGCGCTCCGGTTCGCGCGATCCACATCATGCCTTCGAAATACAGGCGGTTGTCCTGTGCAGGACGGCACCCGCGGCCGCGCTCCGGCGCCAATAGCGGCCCGATCAGCGCCCATTCCTCATCCGTTACACCAATCCGTTCGCCCAAGGCCACCTCCAAAAGGCAGCCTTGAATCCAAATGTGAATCTCATGTCAAGCTTGGTCCACGAAACCTGGTTGCGCGGTGTGGCAGCAAACAATCCGTCAGTTGGCGCCGACCGGGTCATCGGGCGCGCCGAAATGGGCGAAATATTTGGTGTTGATCATCTCCAGCGGCATGATCACGATCACGTCTGTGGTGCCGAATTGATAATCCACCACGGCCCCATCGCCGATCACCGCGCCAAGGCGCAGATAGCCCTTGATCAGGGGCGGCAGGCTCTTCATCGCCGCCTTGAAGTCGATGTCTTCCTTGGCAATCTGGTTCATCCCGACATGGTGGTGGGGATGGGCGCGCACCATCCATTCAGGCGGCGCAGATGCATGGTGATGGAGGAAGCTCAGCGGCAGAGCGAGTGCCTCGGGATCGGTGCCCTCAAGACTGGCGCAGCCGACCATGGCATCGAATTTGTGCTCGCGAATATACCCCCATACTCCATGCCAGAGCAGTTCGATGGTTGATTTAGTGCGGTAGGGTCTGAGCACGCAGGAGCGGCCGAGTTCCAGAAAGTTGCGTTCCGGATGGCGCGCGATCAGCGGTTTCAGGTCGTATTCATCCTGAGTGTAGAACCCACCGTGGTTATTGGCGACATGCTGCGGCAGCAGGCGATAGGTGGCAACGACACGGCCATTCGATCCGCGCAGCAGCGGCCCCCCGCGTTTCTTGGCCCCGTGATCGACCACCAGCATGTGGTCGCAAATGCGGTCGAACTGATCGCGATCACGCCGGGTCACGCGCGCGCGCGCGCCGGCACGTGCGGACATCTCACGATAGAACACCCGATAGCGCAGTGCCTGCGAGGCGCGCACTTCATGGACCGCGGTGGCCAGGCGCACCTCCAGATCGCCACGTCTGGAATAAACCTTAGGGGCCTCTGTGCGCTGACGGGGTAGAAAGCGGCGTAAACGTTTGGACAGGCGGTTGCGTTCGCGCGCGATCCCGAGCGAGGCATTATTGGCCGGCACCATGGCTTGTGCAACGCGCGCACGCCGGCGGGGGATGAACCGCGCCAAGGTTCGGGTCATGCGGCCTGTGCGACGTGTCGTGCGGGGAATGAACCGCCGCAATGTGCGACGAACCAAACGGCGACGCTGTCCCCGCCCATTGGGTGCGTCAACAGGTCCCGACAGATTCATGCTTCCGCGCGCGCGCCTGCCCCGCATCTCAACGCCCCTGGCCCGACCGCTGCCATTCACACAAAATTCATCTCGCTATCAATGGCACAACAGCGTGTCTGATGCCAGTTGATGTTGGCGCATTATCCTGACAGGCGCATAGCTTCTCCCCATCTTGCCAACAGCTTGCCAAGATCTTTCGCCTTGCAAACAGCGCCGGTGTTCGGCGCGAGCAGCCAGAATTGCAGGGATTTTCACACATTGTCTACGCATTGTTGCGTGGCGCCTCAGGCGACCAACCGACCGGCCCCAGACACACGCGAGCGCTTGCCGGCCCAGCGCGTGATCACCTGTTCGATGTCGTCCTTGTCAAGCGGTTTGGTACATATAGTCGTCCATTCCGGCCGACACGCAGCGTTCCCGGTCTTCAACCATAGCATTGGCGGTCAACGCCACAATGGGGGTGCTGGCAGACCCATTGCCATCGCGGCCAAGCGCCATGGCCCTGATCTGCCGGGTAGCCTCAATGCCGTTGAGCTCGGGCATGTGGATATCCATCAACACCAGATCGAAGGGGCGCTCAGCAACGATGGCAGTCAACGCATCCACGGCCTTGCGGCCATCTTCGACCCTGACAACTTCATGACCTGCTCGCTCGAGCATGGAGATCGCTATCATTGCATTGATTTCATTGTCCTCGGCGAGAAGCACCCTTCGGCCGGTACCGGCATTACCCGCTGTGTGTAGTCGCTGGCAATGGGCGGCGACTTCCTCGGGGAACGGCGCATCGTCAGCGACCCGGGCGAGAAGAGAGGCGGGGCGCACCGGGAGCAGCAGATAGGCATTGGCGCCAAGTTCGATGGCATGGTCGAGCTGGCTGCGCTGATCGGGCGATACCAGGACCACGAGATGGGGCTTGAGAGATTCGGGAAGATTGTCGCGAACGGTGGCGAGGAACCGGTCGGTGCCGCCGACAAGCTCAAGATCGAAAATGACGGTGTTGAAGGGATTGCCGTTTTCCTTGGCGGTCTGCAACTGATCGAGCGCCTTTTCCGGACTGTCGCAAATGGCAACGGCGGCGCCTGCGGTCAGCAGCGTGCGCTCCATGAGATCGGCCTCGATCCCAAAGCGCGAAAGGATCAACGCACGCGATACCACGAGATCGATGGCTTCGTCTACGCTTTCACTGCCATGTACCGGCAAGGGCAGCTCGAAGAAGAACTCCGAACCGGCGCCCGGCTCGCTGTTGACGCCAACCTGTCCACCCATCTGCTCGGCGAGCCGCTTGGAAATGGCAAGCCCCAGCTCGGTGCCGCCATAGCGTCTGGTCGGCGCGTCGTCGGCCTGACGGAACTCCTCGAAAATCGCTTGCACGACATCCGGCGAGGTGCCAATGCCGGTATCATGAACGGAAAACCGCAGCGACACGGTAGCTCCGGTGCGCGGGCGCGCAGCCTAGCCCTCTTCGGCGGTATCGTAACCGGCGCTGATGACTTCGATGGTAACGCCGCCCTGCTCGGTGAACTTCACCGCATTGCCGACGAGGTTGAACAGGATCTGGCGCAACCGCTTTTCGTCGGCAACGATGTTGCGGGGCACGTCCTCAGCCACATGCCAGCCCAGCTGAATGTGTTTTTGGTGAGCACGCGGCGCCAGCAGCTCGGCGACACCGCGTACCAGATCGACAAGATCGAAAGGCGCTGGATCAAGGCGCAGCTTGCCGGCTTCGATCTTGGAGAAATCGAGAATTTCATCGATCAGCGCCAGAAGAGCCTCTCCCGAAGTCTTGACGGCGCGGGCATAGGTGCGCTGCTCGGCGGTCAGCTTGTTGGTGTCGAGCAGAAGGCCAATCATGCCTAAAACGCCGTTCATCGGCGTCCTGATTTCGTGGCTCATTGTGGCCAGGAACATGGATTTGGCGCGATTGGCGAGTTCTGCCTGGTCGCGCGCCTCGGCAATCTCGGTTTCGGACAATTTGCGTTCGGTGATGTCGCGCCCGACGGATTGCACTTCCTTCAGCTATCCCGTGGCATCACGAATGACGAAATCTTCCCAAGCAAACCATCGTCGGCCATGGGCGCATTCGATGCGCTGATCGTAGCGATAACAAGAGGGACGGCTTTCAGGCCTGCCGGCGAGTGGTTTTGGCCCGCCGCCTTCAATTATCACCGGAGTAAAATGGCGACCGACCGCCTGCGGTCGGGTCAGGCCGAAGGTCGAGCAGGAACAAAGTGCCAATGGTTACCGCAATCAATGCCGCCGTCCGGAGCCCAGCTTGATCAGCAGCTCGCGCCTTCTGTCGAGCGGTGGCTAGTTGGCCAGCTTGGCGCGGATCAGACGGGCCGATTGCGCACGCGAGCTGCCAGGCTCGGTGTCATTTTCCGAACTCTGCTCGCGCGCTTGTTCGGCGATCATCAAATCTGTGTCTTGTTGCGACACCATTTGGTGCTGATTAAGCCCTGTTCCAATTGAGAAACATTTGCTTCATTCACCGATATTTCGGCATTGATTGGTTTACGCTGCCTTGCGAAGCGGCTCGAAGCGGCGATAGGCTAGCGCTTCTGCGATGTGGGCACGCCGCAGATCCCGGCTGGCATCGAGATCGGCCAGGGTGCGTGCAATCCTGAGAATCTTGAAATAACTGCGCGCCGATAGTGAAAGCCGGTCAGCCGCTTCACTCAAAAGCGCACGCGCACCAGCCTCCATTTCAGCGCAGCTTTCGATCAACGGCGCCGGCGCCTCGCCATTTGAGGCGACTTCCGGGCGCCCCAGTTCCTCAAAGCGCCGGCGCTGAATATTCCGGGCCTGCTCAACGCGCGCGGCGACAACAGCGCTCGCCTCGCCGGTCGCCGGCGCGATGAGATCGTGCGCACTCACCGCTGGTACCTCAATGGTCAGATCAATGCGGTCAAGCAGCGGTCCTGACAAACGCGCCCGGTAGAGTTCTTCGCATTTTGCACCGCGCGCGCAGATATGGCCCGGTGTGCCAGCCATGCCGCAATGGCAGGGATTCATGGCGGCAACCAGCTGGAAGCGTGCCGGATAGGTGACGTGGTGGTTGGCGCGCGCAATCACCGCCTCACCGCTTTCTATGGGCTGGCGTAAAGCTTCGAGTACGCGCGCGGCGAACTCCGGCAATTCGTCCAAAAAAAGCACCCCCTTATGCGCCAGGGATACTTCGCCCGGGCGCACCCTCAGCCCGCCGCCAATCATCGCTGCCTGGCTTGCCGAATGATGCGGATTGCGGAATGGCCGGCGGGAGCTGATCTGCCCATTCTCAAGCGTGCCGGCGATAGAGCGCACCATCGAGACCTCAAGCATCTCGCGGCTCGACAGCGGTGGCAGGATTGATGGCAGTCGCTCGGCCAGCATCGACTTGCCGGCGCCTGGCGGGCCGATCATCAAAAGATTGTGAGCACCGGCTGCGGCCACTTCAAGCGCACGGCGCGCCTGCTCCTGACCTCGTATGTCGGCAAGATCGGCAATCGGAGCTTCACTCACCGCGGCGCCGCATTCGGGGCGGCTCAAAAGCTGGGTGCCTTTGAAATGGTTGATCAGGGCAATCAGATTGGCCGGCGCTAGGATCTCAAGATTGTCCCCTGCCCAGGCGGCTTCCGGGCCACAGGTGAGCGGGCAAATCAGCCCTCGATCACTTGCCAGCGCCGCCAGGGCTGCCGGCAGCGTGCCGGCAACCAGCCCGAGACTTCCATCCAGCGCCAGTTCGCCAATCACAACATGGCGTGAAACCAGATCCGCAGCCACCGCGCCCAGAGCGGTGAGCAGCGCCAGCGCGATCGGCAAATCATAGTGGCTGCCTTCCTTGGGCATGTCAGCCGGGGCCAGATTGACGGTGATGCGCTTTGGCGGCAGCGCCAGACCGATTGCGTGCAATGCAGCGCGAATGCGCTCACGGCTTTCGCCCACCGCCTTGTCCGGCAAACCGACAATTGTGAATGCCGGTAATCCGCCGGAAACCTGCACTTGGACGTCGATCACGCGCGCTTCGATGCCGGCAAAGGCAACCGTCTTGACCCTGGCGACCATGGCCCCCTACCATATTACGTAAAATTTTCTCATAAGATTTAGATCAAATCAAGAACATGAAGCGAACAAAAAACTCTTAACCGAGCATTCACGGGATGACGACCATCGTCGAGCCGATATTGCCTCCACGGGCGGAAATCTGCAACCCCGGACCATCGTCGTGGGGATCGAGGGACATCGAGAACGGTGACGCCGGCGTATATCGCGCCGGGATTGCCGATTTCGTCGTCATCAGGACACACATCGCCCGTGGTTCTTGCCGGACTGCATGACAACCGGACGCGTCACGCCGGCGGTGGCTGCGGCCGAAGTTCGGCGATCAGCCGCAGGATCTCGGCGAACAGGCCCCCTGGCACCGCGCCCTCGGCCAGCCGGGCCAACTGGACTGGAACGTGACGCACCGGCCGTGTGTGACGATCCCGGCGCCGATTCTGATCGGCTTCTCCTTCACGCCGGTCGGCGACCATCGCCTGACCGCCTCCGGCAGAGCCGGCGTCCGCATGAAGTTACCGGGATTGCAGGCGAGCGCATGAAGCCGGAGCCGCACGGCAGTGTTCCGGAACCTCCGGCATGACAGCCGGGGTCCGCACAATCGCGTTCCTGCCTTCCTCGATGTGCTGCCCGGCCGCGCCGCGCCGGTTGCAGGAGGCGACCACGCGCCTGGCAGGGCGGCTCAGCCTGGTGACGATGAAGCCGACGCGCGGGACAAATTCGCCCGGATGCCGTTCGACCCTGGCGACGACCCGACGCTTCCTGTCCCATGACCCTGCCCGATGGCTGAAGCCGGCATGGGTGCGGATCATATGATCGGGTGGGCGGCCGACGGGTCGGGTCGGAAGGCAGGCGATGCTTTGCAGCACGCGTTTTTCCGCCGTGGACCAGAACACCATGGCCTGGCTGATCGACACCAGAAAATGCTCAGTCTGCCAGCCGGTGGTATTTATCCCGAAAAAGCCGCTTCAACTGGGCCCGCCCCACGTGCTCGAAGCCTTCGCTCCAGTGCGTCACGGGACCGTTTTTGTGATCACCAGCGCGCGCATCATGCGCGATGATGTGGTGATCGCTGAAAACGCCGAATGAGTCCCTGACCGCGCAACTTTCGGCGCTATCCTAGATTGGTCCGCACTCCGCGCTAATCTAGGTCGACTTCCAGAATCGCCATCTGAAACGAGTAAGATAATTCATCGTCCTCGTCATCGCGAAACAGAACGCCGATGAATTCGTCACCAAGATAGACTTCAGCCGAATCGTCCTTTTGCGGCCTGCGCATGACCTCGATGGTGTCGAGGCGGAACAATTTCCGCATATAACTCTCGATCTTCACGCATTCGCCTTGTTCCAAGCAAACCTCCTCTGCCTGTCGGGGGACGCCGCTCTCAACAAAGGGCGGCAATCAATATTGGCGCGATTGGCCGGGTTCAATTGTCGCTGGCGGCACTTCCTGGAAAGCGATGATCCATTGTTCGCGAGGGCTCTGGGCATCCGGCCTCGCCGACCACGCGCGCCGGCACGCCGGCAACCGTGGTGCGCGGTGGCACAGGTTTCAACACCACACTGCCCGCTGCCACACGGGCACACGCGCCCACCTCGATATTGCCTAGAATCTTGGCGCCGGCACCGATCAGGGCACCTGAGCGGACTTTCGGATGGCGATCACCACCGCGTTTTCCGGTACCGCCCAGCGTCACTCCGTGCAGCATCGATACATCATCTTCGATCACCGCCGTCTCGCCGATCACGATACCCGTGGCATGGTCGAAAAACACACCGCGTCCGATTGGAGCGGCGGGATGAATATCGACACTGAACACCTTTGAGGTGCGGCTTTGCAGATAATAGGCAAAATCATGCCGCCCCTCGCCCCACAGCCAATGTGCCACACGATGAGTCTGAAGCGCTTGAAAACCCTTGAAGAACAGCATCGGATCGATATAGCGCGAGCACGCAGGGTCGCGGTCATAGACAGCACAGATGTCGGCTCTCAGGGCCTCGCAGATCGAAGCATCGGCATGATAGGCCTCCCCCATCACTTCACGGATCACACTTGCTGCAACATCGGCACTTTCAAGCAATTGCGCCAGCCTCAGCGACAGACCGCGCTCAAGTCGTTCATGCCCGAGAACGGTGGCATGCAGAAAAGCCGCAAGCGCCGGCTCGGCTGCAGCGGCAGCTTCGGCCTCTTCCCTGATCTGGCTCCACACCGGATCACACGCCGCCACTTTCTGCGCGCGTGAACTGGGAATTTGCTGTTCAGCCATGACTCATCCTCCTAGCCTGATAGCGGCCAATTCTCGATCTATATAGCGGTTCTGCCATCCGATTGCGACATTTATACTGCCCGGCAGGTTTGACGCTCACCTCACGCGCGCCTGGCAAGAAACCGGCCGACAGCGTGCTTGAAGTCGCGCGCACCAACGCTGGTCATGTGATCCTTGCCCTCGATCACAAAGGCCCGTGCGCCGGGAATGAGATCGGCCAGATATTGCGCCGGCCCGGCGATTTCATCATCGCTGCCGGCAGCCACTAAAACCGGACAGCCGATTTTCGCCACTTCCTCTGGCGTAATCTTGGCCCGTGCACCATTGATGCACGCCGCCAGCGCTTTTAAATCGCTTTTGGTCGCTTCGGCAAACCTGCGATAGTCAATCTGACGCCGATCGCGCAGATGCGCAGCAGAGGGCGCTTTCAAAGCTGCGGCAATCGGGCCTGGTGCCCCAACGCCCTTGATCATGCCCTCAGCAAGACCGCCCAAAACCGCACTATGCACTCTGGGGCCGTGGTTCATCGCCAAAAACGCGGTGATCCGGGCGCCCATCGAATAGCCTATTACATCGATGCTCTCGATCTTTAGATGATCGAGAAGATTGCGCGCATCTTTGGCCATTTGCGGTGCGCCATAGAGCGCCTTGTCGTAGAGCTTTTCACTTTGTCCATGACCGCGATTGTCGATCGCGATCACCTTGCGCCCCTCGCCTGTGAGAAACTTGAACCAGCCGGTATCAACCCAGTTGACCTGATGATTGGAGCCGAAGCCGTGGATCAAAAGGATCGGCTTGCCGACACCCTCAATCCGGTAGGCAATCTCAACACCATCTGAATCGAATCGTTTGATCCCACATTCCCTAGGTAACGTGACGTTTTCGCGCCTCCGACAGCCAGTAACATGTCATATTTCAGCATGTTGTGTGGGCTGTAGGGGGGATCACGGATCACCCGCAGGGAGCAGGCGAAACGGGTGATATCAGGCTCGGTTTCGAAAGTCGGGAGCGGCTGGTGGGTGCGGCTGGAATGCCATGGCTCGAAGATCGGTTCCGACGGTGGCCCGTTGCTGTTCCGGGAGTTGAACGAGACCCCGGGATTGCACGATATTGTCGACTTTCCTCTCGGAGATACGCGAACCGTCCACAACCGTCTGCATTCCGTGGCCGGGCTTTTGCGGCAGCCGGTCTTCGGGCGATCGGCCGGATATGATGATGTGAATGACGCGGATCTTCCGGCGCTCGATCCGGTGATGCGGCAGGTGGCCGGACGGCGTGGCGTTGATGCCGAGGCTGCGTCTGCCGGCCGGCTGGCCCGGCAGGTTAGATACTCACTTTCCGCCAAAGGCAGCGCCCAGTTGCTCGACATTCATGTCGCCGCAATCAAGAAACGCCACGATGCGGCACGGGCACGCTTCAAGGCCTTCATATTTCCAAGGGAACGCGCCGATGATCGCGCGCTGATTGAGCACCGTCTCAATGTCGCCGCCGAGATTTTCAGCATGTGTCAGTCCCTCCTGGAAAGCCAGATTATGGAACGGGAACACATTTGATCGCACCAGCCGGCCAGACGGCTTGTGGGTGTACTCATAATCGGGGAAAATTCCCGCCATCGGCTTGCCGCGATGCTCCTCGAAGCGCCTGGCAAGGTCAGGGCGCATATTGCGGATGGTGGTGTTCATCGGATGATCGGCGGTGCCGATATCAACGCCCCACCAGCGGATTTTCTTCTCGAACATCCAATAAAGCAGGTCCATGCCGCCGCCCGGGGCAAAGCAGAAATAGCGCTCAAGATCCTGCTTTGGCTGGCCCTGATAATATTTGTGATAGCCGGTATGCAGGATCAGAATGTCATCTTCCTCAATCGGCACGCCGGCGGCCTCGACCATATCTGGCGTGATCACATCCCAGTCGCCGACCTTGTCGGAGATGTCGATGATCGCTCCCTTGCCGACCATGAATTCGAGCGGATAGGAGGCCATGTCGCCGTTGGGCACATCGCTGCCATGCAGTGCGCCGTCAATATGGGTCCCGACATGCAGCGCAGTATCCACCCGCTGGGCATTGATGTGCACGGTCTGGATATTCTGGGCGTAGTACATCCGGTTGGACGAATATCCGACCCATCCAGGCGTGTGTGCATTCATGGTGTGCGACATATCGACGATCTTCATACGCGGATTCCTTCTTTATGTTCGTTCATCTCCCCGGTTCAGCGCGCCTGCATCGCCAACGCCGCAAAACTAGCTCCCGAGGAGGGTTCAGGAATTCTGTTCGAGTTCGATTCCGGCCGCCTTCAGCATGTCGTAATCGGCAGGGCACGGACCGCCAACGCTGATCGTGCCGACGCCGCGGTCGGCGGCAACCGCATGCCGCACCCCCACCGGCACTTGCAGTGCCTGCCCCGCCTTGAAAGGCAGTTCCAGATCATGGTCAAAATCGCGGATCGTGCCATGTCCCTCGATCACGAAGATCGTGTCTTCGGAGCGGGCATGGATATGTGGAATATTGGCCTCGCCGGGCTCCAGGCGAACATAGTTCATATTTGCGGTTTCCGCACCTATGCCGGCCCAGACCACCAGCCGTGCATCCTTTGAGATCACAGGCGGCAGAATGACGTCGGGCTTGTCGATGTGAAATACGCGTATTGCCATTGTTCCGCCCCGCCTAACCCGCGCCGCCAGCCATGAAATCGCGATAGAGTGCCGGATCGGGCGGGCAGGGCCCCCCGACCAGCTCCATGCCGCCCGGATCGGAGACAAAACGGTAGGCCGTGCCCGGTTCCACATGAACCATCGAGCCCTTGATCAATGGCTGGGAGTGGCCGAGGTCGGGATCCTCAACAATGCCGGTTCCGCTGATCGCGCAATAGACCGCCTCCATCTCATGGGCGAGTCTGACCGTGGCGGCCCCCGCCTCGAGCTTGATCCGCGCCATTGAGCGCAATTTTGATCCCACACCGGGCCAAGCGATCGCACGAGCATCGCCTGCGCCCTCCACCAATTTGAGTTCGGGACATCCAGGCCCCGAATTGAGAACACGCGCTGTGTCGCTCATACCGCCCTCTGACAAGCCTTGACCAATTAAAACACCGACCAGGGGGCCAATCAACATGACAAACAATTTTCGCCGGGGGTTGAACGGTGTTGCCCATTCGATAAGCTTTGAGAACATGGCGAGGCTCGGGGATTGGTGCGCACATGAAACCAGCACGATTTGAGTATTCGGTGCCGGCCGGCATCGATGAAGCGGTCGGCCTGCTGGCCGAGGACGAGGAAGCCCGCATCCTAGCCGGTGGCCAGAGCCTGGTGCCGACGATGAATTTCCGTCTTGCCCGGCCCACCAGGCTCGTCGACATCAACCGCATTGGCGAGCTCGATTTCCTTCGCACCGAAGCCGGCACACTGCGGATTGGCGCGCTGGCCCGCCACCGGGCATTCGAGCAGCCCGTTGCCGATGGACCGCTGGGCGCCCTGTTGCCGATTGTCACCCATCACATCGCCCATGTTCCGATCCGCATGCGCGGCACCTTTGCCGGCAGCCTTGCCCATGCCGACCCGGCATCGGAATGGTGCACACTGGCGCTCGCTGCCGAAGCCCGGATCATTGCGCGCGGGCCGGATGGAGAGCGCCAGATAAAGGTCAGCGAATTTTTCGACACCGTTTTTTCTACCACCCTCGAGCCGGGCGAGATGGTGGTAGAAATCCGCCTGCCGCTTCCCGATGCAAGCTGGAAGACCGGCTTTGCCGAATTTGCCCGGCGCGCCGGCGATTATGCGATCGTGATGGCGGCGGCCTTCATTCGCCTGGCCGACGGCAAGATCGCCAAGGCCCGCATCACCCTTGGCAATGTTATTGACCGTCCGATGCGCGCGCCAGAGGCTGAAGCAACACTGGTAGGCAGCGCCGCCGAAGATGGTGCCTTCCGCGCCGCCGCCGATGACGCGGCAAGCGCCATTGAGCCCCATCAGGATATGCACTCCGATGCCGACTACAAGCGCGACCTGATCCGCGCTATGGTGCGCCGTGCACTGGCCGATGCGGTGTCGCGATGAGCTGGATCGGCCGGTCCATACCGCGCTCAGAAGACCCGGCGCTGCTGCGCGGGCTTGGCCGGTTTACCGCCGATGATGCGCTGGGTGCGCGCCGGCTGGTGGTGGTGCGCTCAGCCGTGGCGCGCGGCCGCATAGTCAGTATTACAGCACCATTCGGTGCCACCATCATCACCGCATCCGATGTTAAAGGCATCCGGCCGATCCGGGCGCTACTGCACCGCCCGGAGTATGTCCCGATCGATCAGCCGATCCTCGCCGATGGCCACGTCACTTTTGTTGGTCAGCCGGTGGCCGCGGTGATCGCCGCAACCGCTGAGGAAGCCGAGGACATCGCTGAAGAGGTCGTGGTTGAGATCGAATCCGCCGATGCAATCGTCGGCATCGATCAGGCGCTGGGCGAAGGCGCCGCACGAGTGCACGATCATGTACCCAGCAATGTCATGCTGGAAGGCAAGATCGAAACCCCCAACTTTGCTGAGACCATGGCGGCGGCTCAGCGGGTCATTGAGATCGAGGTGCGCTCCAAACGCCAGACCGCTATGCCGATGGAGGCGCGCGGCGGCTCGGCCCGCATCGACCTGGCAAGCGGGCGGGTGACGCTCACCTGTTCGGTGCAGATGCCGCACATCCTGCGCACCGGCCTTGCCGACGTGCTGCAGATACCTGAATCGGATCTGCGGGTCATTGCGCCTGATGTTGGCGGCGGCTTTGGCCAGAAGATGCCGCTCATTCCCGAATATGTTCTGGCGGTTTGGGCGGCGCGGCAATTCAGATCCGACATAGCTTGGATCGAGGACCGGCGCGAAAACCTGATCGCCGGATTTCACAGCCGCGACCAGTTCTACAAGGTGCGCGGTGGCTTTGACCGCGATGCAAGGCTCATTGCGCTTGAAGGCGATCTTTACTGCAATATCGGCGCTTATTCCTGCTATCCGATCACCTGCGGCGTTGAAGTGCTGATGGCAATGGGCGAGCTGCCGGGCCCGTACGATTTTTCCGCCTACAAGGTGCGCTCGCGCGGCATTGTCACCAACACCTGTCCGATGGCGCCGTTTCGCGGTGTCTCGCGCCCGGTGATGACCTTCGCCCTCGAACGGCTGATGGACACCGCCGCCATAGAACTCAATATTTCGCCGGTCGAAATCCGCCGGCGCAATCTGGTCTCCGGGTTCCCCTACACCAGCGCCACCGGCGTGCCGTTTGATGCCGGCTCCTATGTCGAAACCCTGAACGGGGCCGAGCACCACATCGATGTCGAAGCGTTTCGCACCCGTCAGGCTGAGGCCCGCAAGCAAGGCCGTTACCTCGGATTGGGATTTTCGGTTTTTAACGAGCGCTCGGGATTTGGCACGCCGGTGTTCGCTGCCCGCATGATGGACATCACGCTGGGTTACGAGACCGTCGAAATGGCCATGGACCCATCCGGTCATGTCGAGGCACGGATCGGCGCATCGCCCCATGGACAGGGGCTGAAGACCGCACTCTCCCAGGTGATTGCCGATGAGCTGGGGATCTCGCCCGATGCCATCCGCATCATCTCCGGCGACACCGACCGCACCCCCTATGGCTGGGGCACGTTTGCCAGCCGCTCAATGGTGATTGCCGGCGGCGCCTGCAAGCTCGCCGCACAGCGGCTGCGTGACAAAATCGCCCGTGTTGCCGCCCGCCAGCTTCAGACCGACATCGGCGGGGTTGAGCTTGTGGAAGGTTCAGCGCGCATCGGCGAGACCGGCGCCGGCATAGCCATTTCCGAGATCGCGCGCGCAGCTTATCATTCAAGCCATCTGTTTAAGGACGATATCGAAAACGGCCTTACCGCCTCCGCCACCTATGATCCGGCCGGCACCTTCTCCAATGCCTGCCATGCGGTGATTGTCGAGGTCGATATCGAGACCGGCGAGGTTACGATCGAACGCTATCTCAGCATTGAGGATGCCGGGCGCATCATCAATCCGATGATTGCCGAGGGCCAGGTGCATGGCGGTATCACCCAAGGCATCGCCAACGCGCTTTTGGAAGAAATCGTCTATGACGAGGACGGCAATATTCTGACCGCGACGCTTGCCGATTTTCTGGTGCCCACCGCGGCGGAAGTGCCGCAGATCGAGATCCATCATCTCGAGACCATCAATGATGCATCGATTACAGGCGCCAAGGGTCTTGGCGAAGGCGGCACCATCGGCGCGCCGTCGGCGGTGGTTGGCGCCATTGCCGATGCCCTCTCACCGATTGCTGCCGCACCATACGAAATGCCGACCACGCCGCGGAAAATTCGTGAACTCATCCGCGCTGGCAAAGAGGGCGTTCATGACTGACAGGATGGACATTGCATTTGAGGTCAATGGCGAGACACGCCGGATCAGCGTTGAGCCGCGCCGCAGTCTTGCCGATGCACTGCGGGAGGACTGCGGCCTTACCGGCACGCATCTGGGGTGCGAGCACGGGGTGTGTGGCGCCTGTACAGTGCTGGTTGATGGTGCGCCGGTGCGCGCCTGTCTGATGTTCGCGGTACAGGCCGATGGTGCCAAAATCCGCACCGTAGAGGGATTGGCCGACGGCGACCGGCTCCATCCGGTGCAGCAGGCATTCACCGACCATCACGCACTGCAATGCGGCTTTTGCACGCCCGGTTTCCTGATGCTCGCGGTCGGTGTGCTGGAGGGCGAGCCCGATATTTCCGATGAACATCTGATGGAGGCGCTGTCCTCCAATATCTGCCGTTGCACCGGCTATCAGAATATCATCAAGGCGGTGCGAACCGCTGCTGAACAGATGCGGGCATGACCGGGTTTGGCGCCCGCGCCAACCGGCTTGAGGACCTGCCGCTACTGACCGGTCGCGGCCGATTTGCCGCCGACGTTTCATTTTCCGGTCAGCTTCATATGCGCATTGTGCGCTCGCCCGTCGCATTTGGCCGCCTCACTGCAATCGACACCGACGAGGCATTGGCACTCCCCGGCGTAGTGGCTGTATGGACGGGCGAAAATACCGCCGATGTGCCGTTGATCGATTTCCGGCAGGTCGAGGTCGACGAATTGCGTCCTTACCGCCAGCCAGTTCTGGCACGCGGGTATGTGCGCTATGTGGGCGAGCCGATTGCCGCCGTGTTTGCCGAAGAGGCGGCGCTTGCCGAGGATGCAGCCGAGCTGATCTTTCCCGATATCGAGCCCATCGATCCCGATATGGCGGCCGTCGGCAAGCCAGGTGAATTCGCGCCTGGCCTGACCAATGCACCAGCCATCATCGAAAAGGCCTATGGCGATCTAGATGCCGCTTTCGCTGCGGCGCCGCACCACATTGAGATCGAGGTGAGCATTGGCCGCCATTCGGGGATTCCGCTTGAGACGCGCGGCATCATTACGCGGCATGTGGCCGAAAGCGGCGTGCTCGAGGTCTACGGTGCGGCCAAGATTCCGCACCTCAATCGCGATCGGCTGGCACAGATGCTGGGCATCGAAATCGACGCCCTGCACCTTTATGAAGGCCATGTCGGCGGCGGATTTGGCATTCGCGGCGAGATTTATCCTGAAGACGTTCTCACTTGCCTGGCCGCCCGCCGCCTCGCCCGCCCGGTCAAATGGATCGAGGACCGGTTCGAGCATCTGATCGCCGCCAATCATTCGCGCGATCAGACCTATCGCCTGCGTGCCGCGGTCGACGACCAAGGTGTGATCCTCGGGCTCGATGCCGAATTCTGGCACGACCAGGGCGCCTATATGCGCACCCATGCTGCGACCGTGCCCGATCTGTCCTGCGCCATGCTGCCGGGGCCCTATGTAATCCCGGCCTACCGCGCTCGCGGTCATCTGCGGATCACCAACAAGACACCGGCAGGCACCTACCGCGCGCCCGGGCGTTATGAGAGCACCTTTGCCCGTGAACGCCTGATCGATGCCATTGCAGTTGAACTGAACACTGATGCCGATGCCATCCGCCGCGCTAATTTCATCGGCGGCGATCAGATACCCTTCTCCCGCGGTATCGGCACGCTCGGCACCGGGATCATCTATGATTCCGCTGACTTTGCCGGGCTGCTCGACACATTTAACAGTCATTTCGGACGCGATGAGATGCGGAGCGATCTCGAGACGCGGCGCGCCAGGGGCGAGCGGATTGGGTTCGGCCTTGGCTATTTTGTCGAAAAGAGCGGTCTTGGGCCGTTTGGCATTGCCCGTGTTGCGCTTCTGCCAGACGGCCGGATCGAAATTGTCACCGGTGCTGCATCGGTCGGCCAGGGGATCGAAACCTCGCTGGCCCAGATTTGTGCCGAGGTCATACCGGCTCCCCTGGAAGACTTTACCGTGATCCACGGACAGACCGACCGCATTGCCGAGGGCCGCGGCGCTTTTGCCTCGCGGGTGACGGTGATGACAGGCTCCGCCGTCCACATCTGCGCGCAAAAGCTACGTGAGGAAATTCTTGCCGTTACAGGCCGCCTGCTGCAGTCAGCCCCGGACGAACTTGCAATTGCCGATGGCCGCATTGCACCAAAAGGCGATGATGCCGGCCCGTCGGTAACGCTCGGCGAAGTTGCGAACGCCGGCGCCGGCGAGGGCGCGGCGCTTTCGGTCGAGGATAAGTTTCTGTGCGATCACATGACCTACCCCTACGGTATTCACGGCGCTGTGGTGACGATCGATCAGGAAACCGGTGAGGTCGCCGTGGAGCGCCTGCTGGTTGCCTATGACATTGGCCGGGCGGTCAATTCGGTGCTGGTCGAGGGACAGATCGCCGGTGGTGCCGCGCAGGGTATCGGTGGCGCATTGTTCGAGGAGTTTGTCTATGACGAGACCGGGCAGCCGTTGGCGGCGACCTTTGCCGATTATCTCATTCCCACCTCGCGCGAGATGCCAGGCGTTGAGACCCTGATTGTCGAGAATGCGCCAAGCCCGCTCAATCCGCTTGGCGTCAAGGGCGCCGGCGAAGGCGGGATCAATGCTGTCGGCGCCGTCATCGCCTCGGCCATTGATGATGCGCTGGGCAAACCCGGCGCTGTAAAGCGCCTGCCGGTGACACCGCGCGATATTCGCCGATTGATGAACTCCTAGGAAACGCCGCCCAAAGCCGGCTCAAACACCAAGAAAGATTTGGCGGAAATCGGGAGCCGCAAGCAGCTCTTCCGCATTGGTGCTGTTTTTCACCCGTCCGCTTTCCATGACATAGACCCAGTCCGCAGCGCTCAGAACCTGCAGCGGATTTTCTTCAACCACCCAAAGCACCGTGGTGCCTTGCTGGTTGATTTCTGTAATCCCGGCCACAACCTCGTCGGTAAGCTGAGGCGACAGGCCTGTGACCGGTTCATCAAGGATCAGGAGTTCGGGGTTTGCGAGCAGCGCACTGCCGATCGCCAGCATTTGCCGTTCACCGCCCGACAGCGTACGCGCCCGCTGGCGCTTGCGTTCCGAAAGACGGGGAAAGCGAGTGTAGACCCGTTCGATCTCGCGCGCGCGATTGCCCGGCGGCACGAACCTGCACCCCATTTCCAGATTTTCCTGCACCGACAGGGTGGAAAATGTCGCGGCAGTCTGGGGAACGAAGCCGATGCCCAGTTCAACAATGCGGTGGGTCGGCAACCGGCTGATGACCTCATCGCGAAAGTGGATCTCACCGCCCATCAAATCGACAATATTCACCACCGATTTGACCAGGGTCGTCTTGCCCGCACCGTTCGGGCCAATAATTGCGGTCAGCGATCCGGCGGCGACCGAAAGCGAGACATCCTGCAGCACCGGCAATTTGCCATAGCCCGAGACAAGCCCTGAAATGGTGAGCAGATTGTCTGCCTGCTGGTCGGCCATGACATTCTTCCGTTATCTCAAGATCAGCGCCGCACCACGCGATGATGAGATGCGGACCGGCAACCGGCCCGCATCCATTTCTTGCGCTGCTGCTGCCTGCTCTCCGGCTTAGCTGGCCGGGAACGAGCGTGCATCGATCACCTGCCTGGTGATCCACTGACCGGAAGCATCGACCTGCATCAGGCGCACAGCCGGAATGCCGACATTGCCCCACTCGTTGAAGTCGATGGTGCCGGAGGGGCCGTCATAATTGATCTCTTTGCCCTCTTGGATCAGTTTGACGGCGTCGGCAAAGGTGGTGACGCGCTCGCCCGGAGGTGCGGCAACTGCTGCCAGATTGGCATCGACCGCGGCGCCCGTTGCCGCGCCGCCCTTGATCATCGCCAGTGCGGTGACCATGAACGCATCATAGGTTTCGGCCTGATAGAAACCCGACTGCGCCGCCTCGCCCCACTTGTCCTTAAAGATGTTGGAAAAGCGCTGCCAGGCCGGATCGTCGTCCATCTGGCCCGGCGTCCAACTGGTCACGCCCTTGACCACATCAACGCCCGCGGCATTGACGAAGTCCTGCTGCTGCAACTCCTGGGCAACCCACCACGGCCACTCATAACCGCGCTGGTAGGCCTGCTTCATCACGTTCACCCCGGTCACCTGAGCGGCGGCCAGGAACACCAGCTTCGGGTTTGAATCGGCAAGATCGCTCAATTCGCTCAAATAGGTCGCCTGTCCGGGCGTCAGCACGATTTCCTTGGTCACCTTGCCGCCGAACCGCTCGAAATTGCGCTTCAGCGAAGCTGCCGCGCTCTGCGTGCCTTCAAGGTTCTCGACCATGATGGCGATTTCTTTCTGGCCAAGCTCATCGATCAGCACCTTGGCCGCGGCAACGCCGAGGAAGGAGTCGGACGCGTTGACCCGCCAGATAAACTTGCCGGTGCCTCCGGCCTTGTCGATCGCATCGGTTCCCGCCGATGAGGTCACGACCGGAACCTCGTTGTTCCTGGCCATGTCCTGCAGGGCGACGATGATGTCGGACTCAGGCCCGATGATCACCGGCACTTTGTCGACATTGACGAGCTTGCGTGCTGCGGCAATGCCGCCTTCAACCTTACTCTCATTGTCCGAGACGATCATCGAGACTTCATTGCCCAGAATACCGCCATTGGCGTTGATCTCTTCGATCGCAACGATGGCGGCGTTGTTGAGAGCCGGGGACCAGGGTGCGTAATCACCGGTGAAACCGAGCATGAAGCCAAGCTTGACTTCATCGGCCTGGGCTGCCGGCTGTCCAGGTCCAAGGCTCAGCGCCCCGGCAACGGCAGCCGATAGAGCCCATCTCCCAATTCTTTGAGTTGTTTTGTGTGCCATTTGACGTCTCACTCCATTTTGAATCACCAAATCCAGCGACCGTTGCGCAATTATTGTTCTGGCGTCTTGTGACTGCTCTTGGATTTTGCGCTTTTGTTCGTGCGCCGGCGCGTTTCAGTTGACTCGGGCGCAGAGTTCGTGTCGCCGGCACTCAGTACTGCGCCCACACCAGCGCCAATATAGCATTCAATGACCGCCTGATCATTCACGACATCATCCGGCCCGCCCTGGGAAATGACTTCACCATCGGCCATGGCATAGATGTAATCGCAGACGCGGCAGATAAAGCTCAGATTATGATCGACGATCAGGAAGGTCACACTATCGTCCCGCAGGCGGAAAATGGTGTCAACCAGATTATCCAGGAGCGCGACATTGACCCCGGCTGCCGGCTCGTCGAGCAGCAGGATCTTCGGCGAGGCCATCACCGTGCGCGCGAATTCCAGCATCTTGAGTTCCGGCGCGCCAAGTTTCTGAACCCACAGATCCCGCTTTTGCGCCAAACCGAACAACTCAAGCACTTGCTGGGCGCGATCTGATTCATCGCCTGAAATCGTACCGGCAATACGGCGTGACCCCAGTGCATGGGTGATGCTGGTTTGCTTGTCCTTCAGGAATACCAGCATGTTTTCCAGCACCGTCATGCGCGGAAAACCGGTGGGTGTCTGGAAGGTGCGAAGAACACCGCGGCGCGCCACCTCATGCGGACGCAGGCCAATAATGTCGGAGCCCTCGAATATGGCGCTGCCGCCATCGGCCGACAGGAAACCGCTCACCACATTGAACAATGTGGTCTTGCCGGCGCCATTGGGCCCGATGACGCCGATAATCTTGCCGGCATCGACGCTGAGCGAAACACCGCCAACGGCGCGTACGCCGCCGAAGTTTTTCTGTATGTCGCGGACTTCCAGCATCGCCGGTCAATCCCCGCCGCGCACGCGCAGGCGTTGCGGGCGCTCTTGGAACAGACCATTCGGACGGAACCGAAGCACCATGATCAGCACCACCCCGACCAGGCCGGTACGCACCGAGGCAATGACTTCGGCATATTCGCTCGGCACCGGGATAAAGCGTAGCACATCATATAGAAAAATGAACAGGAAGCCGCCAATCATGGCGCCCCGGTTATTGCCGATGCCGCCAATGATGATCGCGGTCCAGACAAAGAATGTAACGTCGGCGACAAACTGGCCCGGAATGACGATGGTGTTGTACCAGACGTAAAATGAACCTGCGGTTCCAGTCATCACGCCGCAAGCGACAAACGCGCGAATGTGAAACGAGAACGGATTGATACCCGCCGTCTTGGCCAGCGCCTCGTTCTCCCGCAACGCCTTGAGGCCACGGCCAAACGGCGACACCGTCAGCGATTGCACCACCCAATAGGCGATGAACAGGGCGAACATGATCAGCCCCAGCCGTACCACCGCCTGCGTTTCCGGTTCGAACATTTCGCGGAATGGCGGCGTCAGCCCGAAAATGCCGGCAACGCCGTTGGTCAGCCACAGCTCATTGGCATAGATCTGCCGGATCACCTCGGCGAAAGCCAGCGTGGTGATCAGGAAATATTCCTGCTTCAGGCGCAAGGAGGGCGAACCGATGAGCAGCGCCACGATGCCTCCGGCCAAACCCGCACCGATAACGCCAATCCAGATCGGCAACTCCAGACCCAGCACATAATGCTGATGGCCCTCGGCCGGCACCGCCGTAATGAGCGTGTAGCTATAGGCGCCAACGCCGAAGAAGGAGACGATGCCAAGATCCCAAAGCCCGTCGACGCCGGCTTCCAGATTAAGCGCCAGGCAAAGGATCGCGTAGATCGCACCAATGCTGAGCAGGCTCACCATGAACAGCGCAAGACCTTCCATCGCCGCCCCCTACCTGTCGCCGCCCGCGCGTTGCGGGTTCCAAAGGCTCTGCAGGCCTTCAGGCCGTAAAAACAGAACAAGAATGATGATCAGGAATGCCACCGCGCTGCGATAATTGGCGGGCAACACGGTGATGCCGATCTCCATGCCGATGCCAAGCACCATCGATGCCAGCATGACGCCGTAAATACTGCCAAGCCCGCCAAGGACGGTGGCCGCCAGAATGATGATGATCTGTTGCCATCCCATGGTGAGGTGCAGCGAGCCCAGAATGCCCGAGAACACCCCGGCGACACCTGCAAGCGCCGAAGCGATGAACCACACATAATCGGATGAGCGCCTGGGATCGAAGCCGCGCACGCGCGCAAGATCGTAATTGTCGGCAACCGCGCGGATCGATTTGCCGACCCAGGTCGATGTCAGAAACAGGTGAACGCCGATCGAGGCCACCAAAGCAAAGATGATGATCATCAGCTCGTATTTGGTCATCAACGGCACGCCATCGAACTTCATCGCCCGAACCGGCGGCAGGTCGTAGGCCTGCACCCGCTTGCCGAAAGCGGCGCCGACAATGCCATTGATCGCATAGGCAACGCCGACCGAGGTGAACAGAAGAACCAGTATTCCGCGGCTTTTGATCGGCTGATAGAGCAACCGGAAGATCAGCACGCCGATGAAACCGCAACACAGCATGACCAATGGCGTGGCGATCAACAGACCGACACCCTGACTGGAAAAGAACAGCGCCAGATACGCGCCCAGGAGCAACATCTGGCCGTGGGCAACGTTGATGAAACCTTCGGCCTTGAGTGTCATTGAAAACCCGACTGCACCAAAAAGAATGATGCACCCGGATATGACGCCAAAGATGATAATCTCCATCTACGTCCCTCCGCGCGACCGACCTTGATGGCGCGGATGTGAACTCCGCCAGCCTTTTGATTTCAGATTTCAGACTATTGGCCAGCCCAAATCCTGTCAAACCGGGCACCGCCGGCGTCAATTCCAATGGACGGCAAATCATGATATCTTTTTAGCGGCGTGCTCAGAAGACCCCACAAGGTGGCCGATGCGGCATTGCCTGCGATGGAGGCGCAAATGGGCAGGGTTTCGCTTGAGCAGCATTGGCATCCGATTGCGACGATTGATGAAATCACCCAGGAGCCACAACAGTTCATTATTCTAGGCGAACGCGTTGTTGCCTTTCGCGACGACGAGGGGGCCGTTGCCTTCAAGGATCTGTGCATCCACCGTGGAGCGGAGCTTTCGGGCGGCCGGGTCGAGAACGGCCGGCTGACCTGCCCCTATCATGGCTGGCAGTACGACCGCACCGGCGCGTGTGTTCACATCCCGGCGCTGCAGAAAGGCGCCACCATTCCGAAAAAGGCCTGCGCCATCACTTTCAAGGTGCGCGAGGAGTATGGCCTGGTATGGGTGGCGATGGCTGAACCGGTACAGGAATTCCCGACCTGGGCGGATGATGCCTGGAACAATCCGGACTTTCGCGTATTCATGGCCGGCAGCTATTCCTGGAATACGTCAGCGGGCCGTGCGATTGAAAACGCCATGGACTTTTCGCATTTCAACTTCGTCCACAAGGGTTTTACCGAACTGGCCGACGGCCCGGTGATCAAGGATCACGACGTCAGCTACACCGACACCGGGCTTGAATACACTTATGACGACGGCGCGCGGCTCAGGAAATACACGCTGTGCTTTCCTTTCATGATCCACGACAAGAAAACCGTGACGCCGGAAGGCATGATCGCCGAAGCGCACGGCAAGGGCGTTGAAGGCGGCACCTGGTCGGAAAGCGGCGACTCCAAACCGGGCGATGCCACCATTCTCAGCTTCATCGCCACACCGATCGATGCCAAGCGCACGCGCCTGTTCTGCTTCATCGCCCGCAATCATTCTCTGGACAGGACCGATGCGCAAATCGGCGCCGGCTTCGATGAAATCATGGAACAGGACCGGCGTGTGGTCGAAACACAAAGGCCGGAGGAAATCCCGCCGCATATTCGCGACGAGCTGCATTTGCGCGTGCCCGATGCTGCCTCGATCGCTTACCGCAAGCTATTGTCGGGCGTTGAGCGTTCGCAACTGGTACGCGCGATGGAAGCCGGCGCGTGAGCCCGGAACCGGGCTCACGCGTCCTGGTTTGCTGCCAGGTGCTTGCAGCCTAGTCCCTGGTCGTTCCGATCAGGTCGATCTCGACCAGCGTGCCTGGAACCAGAAGTCCGGTTGTGCCGATCGTGGTGCGCGGCGGTGGGGTCTTGAAGTATTCTCGCCAGACTTCATCAAAACCGTTGAAATCATTGAGATCCATCAGGAACACCTGAGCCTTGATCACGTGATCGAGCGACGATCCGGCGGCCTTGAAGGTGGTTTGCAGATTCTCAAGGATGTAGCGGGTCTGAAGCTTGATGTCGGAGCCGTAATAGGGGAACAGCGGATTGACCTGCGCTTCAGGTGCCACGCCGTGCTTCCAGTCGGTGGCAAGCTGTCCGGCGGCAAACACCAGCCCCGCGGCCTGAAACGCCTCGGTGTAATTGGCAAGCGGCTGCGGGATCGACGAGGTGATGGCCTTGCGCTCGGTTCCGGACTTGACGCCGATCAGGTCGATCTCGATCAGTGTGTCTTTCACCAGAAGCCCGGTGGTGCCCACGGTGGTGCGCGGCGGCGGGGTTTTGAAATACTCCTTCCACACCTCGTCGAACCCGGCGAAATCATCAAGGTCCATCAGGAATATCTGGGCCTTGACCACATCGTCGAGTGATGAGCCGGCGGCCTTGAAGGTGGTCTTCAGGTTCTCCAGCACATAGCGGGTCTGAAGCTTGATGTCGGAGCCGTAATAGGGAAACTCATCGCTCTTGCGCGCCTCCGGCGCCACTCCCGATTTGAAGTCGCTCGGCAACTGGCCAGCGGCGAAGACCCAGGGACCTACCGTGAACGCCTCGGCGTAACTGGCAAGCGGCTGCGGGATCGACGAGGTGATGGCCTTGCGCCCGGTTCCGGACTGGACGCCGATCAGATCGATCTCGATCAGTGTGTCTTTCACCAGAAGCCCGGTGGTGCCCACGGTGGTGCGCGGCGGCGGGGTTTTGAAATACTCCTTCCACACCTCGTCGAACCCGGCGAAATCATCGAGGTCCATCAGGAACACCTGGGCCTTGACCACATCGTCGAGTGATGAGCCGGCGGCCTTGAAGGTGGTCTTCAGGTTCTCCAGCACATAGCGGGTCTGAAGCTTGATGTCGGAGCCGTAATAGGGAAACTCATCGCCCTTGCGCGCCTCCGGCGCCACTCCCGATTTGAAGTCGCTCGGCAACTGGCCGGCGGCGAATACCCAGGGACCAACCTTGAACGCCTCGGTGTAATTGGCAAGCGGCTGCGGCACCGAAGACGTTACTCCTTCGATCTTCATTTCTCACCTCCTTCAATTCTGTTCCAATTTTGCGGCTTGAGAATGGGTCAAGCCTAGGACAGAACGGGGTGAAATGCCACGCCAGCCAATATCCGATGTCATCATGGAGGCGATGCAGGTTCCCTCTCACCCGGTCAAAAGCGAGTCTAAACTGATGGCCGGCGGCGATCACGCCACAATTTGCAATAAACGTGGAACGCCAGATCGCGGGGCTTCTTGCGCCAGCATCTGAGTGGATCGGTGCCATCATGCATCAGGCAGATATTGCACGACACACAATCAACCATTCCCCGCCGCCCGGCGGTGATCCGGCGCGCAATATCGGGCTCGCGAATGAATGGCCGCGCCATGGCGAGGAAATCCGCATCGCCGCTTTCGAGCACGTCTTGCATCGTGTCGGTGGTGCGAATGCCCCCAACCAGAATGACCGGAATATCGACCGCCTGGCTGATGCTTCTGGCAAATTCGCGGTAATAGGCCTCCGCGCCGGCCGGCTCAAACAGGCGCGGCACCAGCCCGGTCGCCAGAGCCCGGCCCAAGCTCACCGCGACATAGGGCCGGATGTTTTCAACATATGTGGTCATCACCCCGCAGGTGGTCTCAATGCCATCAAGACCTGCCTCGGCGAGCGCCTTCACCCGCCCGACACTTTCCTCGATGCCCAGCCCGTCGCTCACCGCGTCGGCAATACCAAGCCGCGCGGTCACTGGCATGTCGAGGCCAACGCTTGAGCGGACCGCCTTATAGACAGCATTCACAAAAGCGCTGCGGCGGTACGCATCGCCGCCCCATTTATCCTGACGGCGGTTGGCATGGGGAGATGAAAATTCCGAAATCAGATAGCCATTGCCGCCATGAATATGAATGCCATCGAAGCCTGCCTGTCTGGCGCGCGTGGCGGCCTTGCCAAACGATGCAACCACCTCACCGATATCACGCTCGGTCATCTCCACCGGCTGGCGCGCGAAGATCGCATTGGGGATCACCGAGGGCGCGATTGGCGTCACCTGCGGGATGAGCGACTGGCTACCGGCATGGGCGAGCTCGGCAAAGATCACACCGCCATGCTCATGCACTGCGTCGGTCAGCGCCCGTAGGCGAGCGACCAGATTGTCGCGGTGAATGCCGGTCTGGCGGGGCGTGTATTGTCCACGCGGCTCGACGAACATGTGGCCGGTGATGATCAGCCCCGCACCGCCCTTTGCCAGATCACGATAGAGCCCTATCAGGCTGTCGGTGACTGCACCGCCCTCGCCTGCCATCGCTTCGGACGTTGCCGCGCGCACCAATCGGTTTTTTAGCGCCAGCTTGCCGATTTCTCCCGGTTGCAGATAGACCGCTTCTGCCATCGCTTGATTTGGATCCTCACCTCGCCGAAAAGGCGCCCAATGCCCATCGATCTTCGGGCGGGTCACTATGGTGCCCCGACCTTCCGACCCAGGCAATGGCCGGGCAGGTAAAGCTTGGATCTGTGCCAGGCCCGATCAAGAAATATCGGCATCCAGGCATTAGGTTCCGGTCCCGATAATTGTCTTCCCGATTTGATCCGGGGATGGTTCGCTGACTCCGATGAGGAGGTAACGGGATGTATGATTTCTTCCGGTTTTCCGATTCTCGGCGGGCCCGGATCGCGCCGCTTCCGCCGCTTCCTGCCGACCCATATGCGCGGCAGGAAGCGCCCGGAAACAGTTGATGATCGTCCTGTGCCGAGCGGGATCGTCCATGCGCTGCGCTGTGGCGGTCGCCGGGCCGAGCGCGGTGTATACGGGAAGGTATCTTCAGCGCTCCGGCAGGAGGCGCCGAGAATACGCCTGACCGGCTGTTCATCGACAGTTCCTGCATCAGGGTTCATCGCGGCGCCGGCGGCGGAAAAGGGGCCCTGGCCCATGGTATCGGCCGCACCGAAGGCGGACGCAACACCCGGCTCCACGCCGTCTGCGACCACAAGGGCCGCCCCGTGTTTTGTCAATTGCGTCCTGCTCCCGACGCCCGGAAACGTGCATGATTGCAAGGTCGCACAGCGCTGCATCGAGGCCATGCCGCCATCCGCCGAACCTGCCGCCGACAAAGGCCGTGAAGGCCGGAAACTGCGCGAATGGCTTGAAGAGCGCGGGACCGGGCCCGTCATACCGCCGCGAAAGAACCGCAAGAGCCGATATCCCTACGATCAGGCCATCTACAGTGAGCGAGATATCATCGAGCGCATTTCTCACCGCCTCAAAGACCGGCGGCGCATCGCAACGCACTTCGAGCGCAACATTAAAAACGTCATGGCAGCTATCGCGCGCGCCGCAGCACTCATCTCGTGGCTATAATGAGGCCAGACCCTGGATTGTAGTCATGGGCTTTAATTTCGTCGGGGTTATGCACCGGGCAGGTTGGGGGATGGCTTTATTGGGATCTCCGGCCCGGTATGTTCGATATGATCAGCCGGCTCGGTGATTGGCAATGCGTTTCCCGATTTCAATCCTATGGCCTCATATAGACAAGCAGTGACATAGAGAGGCCACCTGTCTGTCAAGAATATTGTCACTGATCGTCTGTAGACTGATTGGCGACAAATTGACCCTTTGCGGCATGGAAATGCGTGCCCGCCTGAGTTTAAAGAGCTGGTCACAACCGGGAAGTGACGCGGCAGCAATGTGGCCGCGCACGCTTCATATGCGGGCCGGCCTGTGTGAGGTGCAGGCTGACAAATGCCGGGAAGACCCCGGATACCGAGCGAACGGCTCGCGCGCTTAGGACCAGCCCTGCCGCCACGCAATGGTGGATTTGCACTTACGGCAGATTCTTTCGCCGGACCATTCAGAAAGGAACGACGTCCGGCAACGCAGACAATGGCGCATTTTCGGCGTCATGCCGCGCGGTTGGTACTCATCGGTGTCGCTGTCGTCTTCTTCATGCGCCATTTCGGGCGGTGCTTTGCTCATCAGAATGATACTCGTTCAACGGCGGCGAAAATTGCGTCGGGCCTGGGCGCGGGTCGCTGGTGCTCGTTCATCCTTGTGACGAAAGACGATACGCCCCTTGTCCAGATCATAAAGCGTCATTTCCACAGTGACACGATCCCCCACTAGGGTGCGAATACGATGCCTCTTCATTTTCCCGGCTGTATAAGCAACGATCTGGTGCTCATTGTCCAATTTCACCCGGAAACGGGCGTCGGGTAGTACGTCAGTCACCACACCCTCGAGCTCCAGCAGTTCCTCTTTTGCCATCCTACCTCCAATATACGCCCACATTCGGGCGGCAGGCATCTTAAATTGAAGTGCCGGGTCCCGTCATCCATTGCGGACCGAATGGCAACCCCACACGAAAGCACTATCCGAAACCACTGCTCGAATATACCACGCTTGCGTGCCTGGTCGCCCCCGCGACGCAAACTGAAATCATATTATCGCACGGAACGGGCAGCAATTGCCAGCCGCGAAAGCCCCCATGGCCAATTATTCGCCAAACGGCCCGCACACCTCGTGTGCACACGATGCGAAACCGCCCCCACCCGTGCACATGCACTTGATCTAACCCGAGAATTGATTGTGATAAAGAGCAGAAATTTTTTCCATGTCTTCCGCGGTCAATGGCGGCATGTCTACAGCACGCACCGCTTCATGCACTTCTGCAGCATTCTTGACACCTGGCGTGACCGTCGAAATTGCCGGATTGTCGAGACAGAATCGCAGCGCCGCAGCGGAAAGCGTTGGCATTTCCTCCGATAGCAGATAGGAGAGTCTGCCGGCACGCTTGTGATCGCGGGCAACGTCTGATCCCGGCGCCACGTCTCGATCGAGGTGATCGGCAAGCGCTCCGGCCGCATGAGAGCGAATGCCGACGACGCCGATATCGTTTTCCCGAGCCGAGACCAGCGCCTGCCCCTGATTCACATCATCGAACCCCGGCGGCGGAGGTCCACCAGCCGATTGATTGACCAGATTGTAAAGCACCTGGGCTGTAGCAAAGACACCGCTCTCCAGAAGAGCCCTGACCACTTCGCCGTCGCCGTCCCAAGCCGTAATACCGAGATATCCAACCGTGCCATCGTCAATCAGGCCCTGTGCCGCTTCGGCGAATGCCAGGCAGTCTTCGGCTGTCAGCAAAAGCGCGTAACGGGGCGGGGATGCCACCGCGAGATATTGGCCGCGCTTTGGCCCAACCTGATGATGTATCTGTAGAACATCGATACGTTCGGTCTTGAGGCGCTTCAGACTTTCCTCAACAGATCGGCGAATTGCGTTCTTCAGATCCGAGAGTTCCTCTTCACTGTGCAGGCGCACCTTGGTTGCCAGATTTACCTTTTCGCGCAGGCCGGAAAGTCCAACTCCGAGATTTTCCTCCGACTTGCCGCCGCCATACATAGGCGAGGTATCGAAGAAATTGATCCCGAGTTCGACCGCAATGCGGATCGCCCTTTCACACTCGCGATCGCTGGTCTCTCCCCATACATGACCGACCCCGGCGCCCCCAAATCCGACTTCCGAAACTTCAAGGCCGGTCCGACCCAGTCTCCGATAGCGCATGCGCACCTCCACCTTCTGTGACGTTTAAACTTTCATCGCCCCATCAAGCCCGTTGGGACTGTTTGTCTATAGCCGATTCCGACACATCAGTCTTTGTGAATGACGGCATCCGGTACCGGGTAACAACCCGGGAATCGACCGCTCACTCAAGTCCCCCCAACGGTTCCGCCGCCATATGGCGTCAAATATGAATACCGGCAACCTTCACTCAACACGGCGCAACGGATGGACACCCTGCAGCCCCCTGTCTTCTGCCTGGAATCGGGTGACGAGAGCGCCTTTACGGCCGCGATGCGTGTCGGCCCTTTGCCTGGGTTGTGGTTCGGGATTCGGTTTCGCCGGGACCGGGCTATGCCACGGCGCCTTTGCGCTCCCGGAACAGGAGCCGTTTCATGTTGACTGCGATGTTGGCCATGCCGATCCTGGCCCTCGCCCGGTCGATGCCGATGGTGCGGACGAAGAGCCCCATTCGTGCCTTCATCCCGGCGAAGGGATGTTCGATCGCGGATCGGACCTTCGACCCTACGGCATTGGCCCTCTCGTGATGCACGGGCATCGGCTTGCCGGGCGGGCGGCGGAAACGGACCTTCGAGGTCAGCCCGGCCCGGGCGATTTTCTTCTCGTTCTTCTGAGACCGATACGCCGTGTCCGCCCGGACAGTCGAGCCGGTGTGCAGTCGAGCCGGTGTTCGCCTGATCCGGAAGCCCGCCCGCTACGCGTCCGTCATGCCGGGCGGCGTCGGTGACGATCCATGTCCGGACGAAGCCGTGGCGCCGGCCGATCGACGGCAAGCCGACCCGTATCACTGCCATTGATGCCCCACAGGCCCTAGAGCCGAAGGTCGACCAGGCCCGCTACGATGCCCTTCGCGGCAAGGAGGGCTCTCTTGCGTCATGACCCTGCAAGCGCCGCCGTCATGGTCATGCTGCGCTCCGTCAGGATGTACGGCATGGCCCGGGCCGCCGGAGATCTCATCGAACGGGGCGCGCCCGCCTTCGATACGGCGCTCCCCATCCTCTCGCAGCTTCTCAAGGCCGAGATCGCCGAACGCGAGGTCCGGTCCGTCGCCTGCCGGATGAAGGCAGCCCGCTTCCCTGCCTGCAAGGTCCCGGCCGGGTTCGACCCTGCTTCCGGCGAAGTGAACGAGACCATGGTGCGCCGGGTGGTCGAGGAATACACATCTGATTGGCCGGACACCATCAAGATTGGCTACACGCTCGACAAGTCACGTTTCATCTTCGAGGTCCTGGGATTGCTTCAATCGGCGATCATAACGGCAACCGCGCTGGTGATGATCGTGGTGGCGGCGTTTGGCATGCGCTCGGCCCTGTTGGTCGGCATTGCCATTCCGACATCATTCATGATCGGTTTCCTGTTGGTCGGGCTTCTCGGCATTATCGTCAACATGATGGTCATGTTCGGCCTGGTGCTGACTGTCGGCATGCTGGTGGACGGGGCCATCGTGATCGTCGAATACGATGATCGCAAAATGGCGGAAGGGCTGGAGCGCAGGCAAGCCTACACGCTGGCGGCATTTCTTCCAATGCTGATGTGGCCGGGAATGGCGGGCGAGTTCATGAACTACCTGCCGATCATGGTGATTATCGTGCTTTCCGGCGCGCTGGTGACAGCGATGATCTTTCTGCCCGCGCTTGGCGGCATGATCGGCAAGACCTACAAGCGCGCCAAAGACGTCGCCAATGCGCAAAGAGTTGCGGGAACGAGCGAATTCGACCGCAGCAAACTTGCTGGCCTCACCGGACTTTATGTTCGCATGCTGGCACGCATCATCCACCATCCGGTCAAGGTCATTGCGGTGGCGATTGCCGTGGCAATTGACCATTTTTGCAGCCTATGGCGAATATAATAACCATCGAAGCCCCGGATGAAATCTGGTTGGGTGTTGCGGAACGCATCGTCCCGGAAGATCAAGGCGGTGGTGTCGAGCGGGTTCTTGACCGCAAATACATCCGTGTCGACCCGAAGACCGGCTGCCGCAAAAGCCCGACCACGGAATGCAGACGGTTGTGGACGGTTCGCGGATCTCCGAGAGGACCGCCGGCAATATCGTGCAATCCCGGGGTCTCGTCCAACTCCCGGAACGGCAACGGGCCACCGTCGGAACCGATCTTCGAGCCATGGCATTCCAGCCGCACCCGCCAGCCGCCCCCGACTGTCGAAACCGCGCCTGATATCACCCGTTTAGCCTGCACCCTGCGGGTGATCCGTGATCCGCCCCCTACAGCCCGCACAACATGCTGAAATATGACATATTACCGGCTGTCGGAGGCGCGAAAACGTCACGTTACCTGGGGAATGTGGGTTCAATGTAACCGGTGAGGTCTGGTCGATTTCCCGCAATAGCTTGGCCCGCATGGCGCGTTCAAAATCGCTGTAGTTTTCAGCGCGCATGACGAAGCTTCCAGGCCCCATGCGCACATTGTTGTCGTACCACACATCAAGATTTGGCACGTCATTGGTGATTGCCAATCCGTTTACGATAATGCCGAGCTTGTTGCCGAGTTTGTGCGCGTCTTTGAGTAGTGTGGCGCCGACGGTGAGGCTGGTATCGAGCGGCGATTCAATACCATCGCCCGAGACGTCAACCACACGGCGTGCGCCATTCAGGCCGTTGTAGCGCATCATGTCGATCGCGGTGCCGATACCGGCCCCGATGCCGGTAGCCCCGTTTCGCACCCGCCGCGGATGATATTGCGCGAGAAGTGCGAAGGCCTCTGCGTCTTCCGCCGAGCGGATCACATACCATTTGCCCCGGTCCTTTTGGACGTGGGCGTCTGACCACACAAGAAGTGCAACGGCAATGTGTCCGTGAAAGCCGTGCGAGATTGCCTCTACCACCTTTGGATCGCGAAACGCCGCGGCAATACCGTGAAGCTGCAAACGGAACTCGTCATCGTCGACGCTGCCCGATGCATCGACGGCCAGCACCAACTCCAGATCTACCGCGAGTTGTGCGCTCGCCGGCCTGGCGGAGGCAAACAGTGTCATGACGGCAAATGTTGCGGACAGCACTAAAACGGCAGTTCGCTTTCTAGCGCGTGTACGCCTGAATGAAGCCCGCCGCAGGATCCATATCGCCATGTGTCACCCTCGCTGTGGATCGGCAAGTCTTCTCCCCGCACTTCCAATGGCGCAGAGCAAGCCAATATGATGGCTGCTATTTCCACCCCGGTCCAGCGGGGCATATCACCTGGATGAGGGGGGTTGGTTCACATTTGGGCGAGCCAAATGGCGCAACTAGAGCGCTATCTGATCCGCCTCGATCAGATAGCGCTCTAGTGTGGTGTTATTGACGCATCATCTGATCGATCCTCGCTTCGCTCCGGTCGGATGATGCTCTAGGTGTGTTCCAACACCATCGGGTTGCAAGCATCCAGCGAAAGATCGATTTCAGCCAGCCGCCGTTCAACACCTTTATAGCTGGGGGCGGGATTACGGCGACGTTCCGGCCCAAAATATCCTCGGAGTGAAATGCGCGGCAGCGGGGTTTCGCTATGCTGAGCAAGGCACGTATAGAGGTCCTTTGCCGAAATTGGTTTGACCAGAAAACCATCAGCACCATTGCGGATTGCCGCGTCGACCATGGGACGCACCGCATGTGCTGTCACACATATGATCAGCAGACCAACGCTGGGAAGCGACGTATCGCTGCGAACCCGGTGGATGAGTTGGATACCATCCATATCCGACATCGGGCAGTCGACCGGCATCACATCGAACTTGTGCTGATTCAGCGCTTTCAGCGCCGACTTTCCGTTAATCGCATAATCAACATGCCAATTCCAAATGCGCGGAGCATGGTGCGCAACATTTCCATTAAGAATGGGCTATCGTCGGCACACATCACCTGCAGACGGGAGAGATCAGTGGCTTTCATATGCGGTTCCGGCATTGATTTTTGAGCTTTCGGAATGAGTTGCCGAGTTGGACGCGCAAGGTGTCCCGCAATCAGGATGTACAACTAGAAATGAGATATATGTGAAAGATACTCGCCAAAAGAGAGTGACGGAAGGTCATTGAAATTTCTCTCTGCGAGCTCTGCACCCACCCTGAATCGAGATCATCATGAATGGTGAAACAATCTGCGTAGTTGGTTCGAGCGGCTTCGTTGGCAGCCATGTGGCAGCAACGCTTCTGGCGCGCGGATATGATGTTCATGCCACTTTGCGCAATGCCGGCGGACCCAATGCCGGCTGGCTGATGTCCGACGTCGCGTCAGCAGGGGAAGGCGGCGCACAGCTGACGCTTTTTACCGCCGATGTCTATGACCCGGACAGTCTGAAGCGTGCCATGTCCGGGTGTAGCGGAGTGATTGTTTGTGCCGGTTCTCCGGTAATAGAGCCGGAGACCATCGATCTCATGGTTGCGGTCGGTGAAAATTGCTGCGACGCTGCTTTGGAGACGGAAATCGCGCGGATTGTGATCACCTCCAGTACCGGCTCCACCAATCCCCCAGAGGGCGAGCCGGAACTGAAGGACGAGATCGATCACTGGTCCGACGCCGACCTGCAACTGACCCAGAAAAAATTTGCTGCAGTTGGCAAGACCCGTCTTGACCGTATTGTGCTTGGCCGCATGCAAGCCTCAGGTGGGGCGCTTCGCGTATGCACAATCAATCCATCGATGATTACCGGGCCTGCTTATCAGCCTGAGCCGGTGGTCGGCCATCAGCGCTTTGCCGCCATCATCAAGGACGAGCGCTTTGCCGACAGCATTCCCAATTCCTCCATGTCGATGGTCGACGCGCGCGATCTTGCCGCCCTGCATGTTGCTGCACTCGAGCGTGACGACGCCAACGGGCGCTATTTCGGCGTCAGGCAAAGCTGGCATTGGCGTGAGATCTTGCAGGCTCTGCAACGGGTCTGGCCGGCCTACCGCATGCCACCCATTGATCCTGATGAAGTTGCGGTGCGTCCGACCCAGTTTGATCTAACCCGTCAGAACTCTCTTGGTGTCACGCTTCGTGGCCTTGATGAAATGCTGGAAGCTCACGTTCAAGAGCTGGTGCGCCGCGCTATGATCTGAAACCGGGCGAAGGGCCTGCATGCACGACCAGGGGCGCCAAGCACCCACTTCTCAAGCCTGCAAGAATCATCAATGGTCTATTTTGTGATCTATATCACAATACGCACCAGGCCTGCGCGCTACCTATCAGCGATTCCCTGTAGGAATAATTCCCTCTCATTGACGTCTGTTACGGTCGGGCTGCAATGAGCGGTCGGTCGGCGCACGCATGGCTGATGGCCGGTCAGCTGCCCGGACAACGAGGTTTCGGCGAAGGGCGGGACGGTGTCTGTCGTGCGTGGCCGGAGCAGCTACCGCCCGTCGGGAAGCAAGGCTGCGAGTTCCGGTTTCTTCATCTCCGCTGACAGGGCGAGATGGAAAGTCTGCCAGTCCGCGATGCGCAAGTTCTGCAACAGGCTGCGCATCCTTGTCCCAAAGGGAGAGGATACGCTCCCGGTGCTCTCGCGCCTTCCCGAACAGCGGGCAGCAGTGCCGCTGCACCTGATCGATCAGGAAGGCGAGCATGGCGAGCGTCGCGAAAACGTCCGCCGGATGGTTGTTGCCGTGCCCGAAGTTATATCCGTCCCGCGCCTTGGGTGTCTGGAACGTTTCGTTCTCAATCGCCCATCTGCGGCGGGCGGCCCGCATGACGGACATCACCGTGTCCAGCTCCGGCGGGAGATCGGTGATCCATGAGAAACTCTTTCTCTTTCCTTGCGTGCCTTTCGTGTCAGTCTCCTCGTCGTTCAGCATGTTGACCCTCACCTCGAAGTTCGCGTCGTTGAGCGGCAGGTGTGCGTCCCACTCGAAGCGATGCATCCTGCCGGTCGTCTTGTCACGCGTCTCCCGTGTCTGCTGCGTCTCGCTGGCCTTGACCCGACTGAACAGCAGTTTGTGATCGCCCGGCTTCGCGCCGAGGATGAAACGAAAACCCTTGTCCCGCAGATGCCTGATGCGGGGTCCGTTGGACGCCGACCCGTCCTCGACGATGACCGCCTTGATGTGCGGGTGCTCCCGGCGCAGGTCGCTGAGGAGACGCTTCGCGGCGTTCCGCTCGGCAGTCGTTCTTCGTGGTTCCGTCCTCATTCCGGATCGGCTCCGGCGCCAGTGGGAACACCTCCTTCAGGTCGGGGTGGACCACCGCCGCGCCGAGGGGCTGGTGGTCGTACGTCTTCGACCCGTCGTCGTGGTGGCTCTTCACGCAGCAGCGTCTGCAACCGACCTTGTGCGAGGAATGCTGGCCGGTGCCATCCACCGAGATCAGCAGATGCCCGTCGAAGACCGTCCAGCCTTCGAGCACCTTGCCGCGCTGCAGTGCGGCATAGGATCTGCTCGAAGCAGCGGCGCGGGTCGCAGGGGTCGACTGCGTCAAGGCGCGCGCGCATCCGCGTGTCCGAGGGCACCTTTTCCACGCCAAAGAGCGAGCGGAGGTTCCGCGCCTGGACCGGATACTCGCCGCCGCGCACCTGCCGGTCAAACTGAAGCCCGGTCAAACTGAAGCAACGACGGAAACTTGAGTGAAAACACCGCCAGTGCGGACATCAGGCAGTCGGACAGACTGAAGTCACGTGTGTTGATCGGGTCGGGGATGCGGGCGAAGCATGCCTGGCATCGACAGATGTTTGCGGAAAGAGTTTCCGGACATCTGAGAGCCTCTCTCAACTGTCGATGGAGCAGGTGCGTGGATCGCATTGCGGGCGGTGGATGGCACGACGAAAAACGGGCCGGCGCAAAAAGCCCACCAAAGAAAACGCGTAGACCTGCCCCAACAAATTGATTAATCAACAAAAATAATCCTACAGGAAATTGCTGGCTGCTTATGATGTCACCAAGCAATGCCAATCCCCTGAGGACGGCAGCGGGTTACCCCCTCAACCCGCACCCCCTCAACCCGCACCCCCTCAACCCGCACCGCCTCAATCCGCAGACGGCCCTTCGCACCCGCCCCCGGTTCGGAGGGTCGTTTTTTATCTGATAGGTCTCGTGCCGGGAAAACGGCCGCGGCGCTCACGCATGATTTCACTGGCTTCAGGATGAATTCCATCCGCCATGCGCTTCAAGCCGGGAGCAACGTCATTCTTATTGCGCCGGGCCATGTGATGGCCGGGCAGGGGGGATCCATGAGCAAGGGCCTGAAGCTGAAGCAGTTCTTGAAGCAAAAACGCTATCTCTACACGCTTGGCATCGCCACACCGATCAACGCCATGATCGTTGAGAAGGCGGGGTTCGATTATATCTATCTCGGCGGCTACGACGTCTCACTCACGCTGCTTGGCTTACCAGATGTCGGCCTCATTACCGAGCCTGAAATGGTCGCCAATGCCGGTCATGTTGCGCGATCGGTGATGCTTCCCGTGATGGTCGATGCCGACACCGGTTACGGCAACGCCGTCAATGTCGTGCGTACAGTGCAAAACTTCGAAAAATCTGGTGTCGCCGGTATTCATATCGAAGACCAGGTCTCGCCCAAGCGCTGTGGCCATGTGGCCGGCAAACAGATCGTCTCCCTTGATGAGGCGGTCGGTAAGATACGCGCGGCGCTCGATGCAAGGCAGGACAAGGATTTCATCATCATGGGCCGCACAGACGCAGTTGCGGCCCAGGGTGGCGGCCTTGATGAGGCGATACGCCGCGGCCGGGCCTTCGCCAAAGCCGGTTGCGACATGGTGTGGAGCGAGTTTCCAAACACCGATATGGAACTGGCACGCGGCTTTGCCGAAGGTGTCCGTGCCGAATGTCCGGATGCTGCCCTTTATTTCAACTTCTCCTCCAATCTTGATTGGCGCGGCAGCGGTGTCAGCTTCGATGACGTGGCAGCCCTTGGCTACAAGGCGATGCACACCTCGCTTGCCGCGATGCGCGCCTCCATGGTGGCAACATGGGACTATGCCATCGATCTGAAGGAGCGCGGCGCATCTGCTGAGATCGATTTTCAGACCCGGCTCAAGGACCACCCCATGGGCCAGTTCCACAAGCTCGCCGGATTTGCGACAATCCGAGAGATGGAAGAAAAGTACCTGCCGGCCGAAGAGCTTGAAAAATATGACGGAACGCCCGGCCTTTAACCCCTTGCGGAGATGAGCCGCACCGCCTCGAAACAGGAGTAACTCCGCATGACAAATAAGACCGCTTGCCGAAAATTTCGTGATCTTCTGGAAGCACCCGGTTTCTTCCCGTCCATGGGGATTTGGGATCCCTATTCTGCTCGGGTATCAGAAGCGATGGGCGCCAAATGCGTGCATCTTGGCGGTTATCAGCTGGGTGCACATCTGGTCATTACCGAACCACTGATTTCGCTCACTGAGCTTGCCACTTCCGCGCGCTATATCTCATCGGCTGTCGATATTCCGCTGTTTGTTGATGCCGGTGCCGGTTATGGCGAATCTCTGCACTGCATGCACACCGTGCACGAGGTGGAAAAGGCGGGCGCGGCGGGACTCCACATCGAAGACCAGATCTATCCAAAGCGTGCGCACTACCATAAGGGCATCGAACATGTGGTGCCGCGCGATGAGTTCCTGGATCGCATCAAGGCGGCGGTCGATGCCCGCAACGACTCTGAATTCATGATCATGGCGCGTACCGATTCGATGCATGTGGTGAACTATCAGGAGGGTGTCGAGCGCGCCAATATGTGCTTGGAGGCCGGTGCCGACATGGTGATGATCGCGCCTGACGCGCAGGCTGAAGCCGAAAGCGCGCCCAGGGATATCAACGGACCTGTTGCCTATATCAATTCCGAAGGCAATCGCCTGCGCCGGCCGATGTTCACCGTCGCCGAGTTCGATGCGCTTGGCTACAAGACCGCAACCTACCCGACAGCGCTTCTGTGCCCGATAACGCAGGTGATGAAGAAGGTGATGACCAGTCTGATGGAGACCGGCGTATCGGGCAATGATCCCGAAGACATGATCTTGTGGCGCAAGGAGATCGAGGATTTAATCGGTCTGGAGGAAAAATACGCAATCGAGAGTGCCACGGTGGAGAAATAGCGCGCCTTAAAACCATGAGAACGCCGGAGCGATACTCCCCCGGTGAAGCGACCTGATCGGCCGGAGTGATATTCCACCATTGACAGCCTTCGTGCCTTTGGCAGAGGGCGGGGGATGAAGGGTGTGGCGCTTTACGTTAAGGTGCGGCGTGCGGTTTTTGTTGAAGGGATGAGCCGGCGCGAAGCAGCGGGATTGATCGGCGCACGGTCGACAGGATGCTGCGGTATTCGGTGCCTTCCGGCGATCGGCGCGCTGCTCGACCGGCTCACCCGTCATGTCCACAACCGTCTTCCCGATTTGATCTGAGGATGGTTCATTGCCTCCGATGAGGAGGTAACGAGATGTATGATTTCTCCCGGTTTTCCGATTCTCAGCAGGCCCGGATCGCGCCGCTTCCGCCGACCGATATGCGCGGCAGGAAGCGTGTTGATGATCGTCCTGTGCCGAGCGGGACCGTCCATGCTCTGCGCTGTGGCGGTCGCCGGGCCGAAGAAGACGCTCTTCAACCGCTTCGTCAACTATAAAGAGAGACTTAAAAAAAATGAAACTATTAAAATCACCTCATGGTTTACTATCGCTATTGTTAATAATGTTAATGAGTTTTTTCTCTATTGATGCGTATTCTATAGCTGGAGGAATAAGATATAATGGAACAAAAAATGGTGAAAACTGTGGGATGAAATCTTCAAATGGTTCAGCCTCTGAGCTGAATGAAATCAACTGCATGTTAAACCCTGAAAGCTGTCTTCATAACGCTGCTTGGTATGAGGATCGGGACAATTCAATGTCCCCTGTTTCTACTAAAGAGGGAGTTGGGGCTGCCATGGCTACCTTTTGGACTTTGAATAGCTTTTCTCAAGGAATTCAAGTTTGTCCTGGGGTTTATTTAGCTACAGCTCATGGAGTTTTAGATGATCCACGAAAAGCGAGAAAAGAAAATCGCTCCTTAAGAGAGCCTATTCGAAACTCAGTTAGAGTTGCTGCTTACCCTATAAATCCAAAGAATGTGACAAGAGCCAGTCAAAGTAACTCTCAGTTTGTGTCTCCTAGAATAAACAATCCTTCTGCCTGGGATGAGTCCTCTACAGATTATGTTTTTGTAAAAGTAGATAAAGCTCTTAGGCCAAATAATTTTGTAAGACCAGTAAGAAGTTCAAATAAAAGAATAGTGAATGCTTCAAGAAGTGGTGAAATAGATGTTCATTTTTATAGGCCACAAACTAGATTTAATACTGATTCAAGTGGAACTCCTGATTTTAACTTACAAACATTAAGCCAGCAAACTCCTAATGACATTGCAGACCTTAATCAATCCCCATTGAGAGTTAACGAGCCGTGTGAGCTATTAGAAATTAGTGGGAGTTTTGTTACAAGTTACTGTCCCGCAGAAGGGGGTGTTTCTGGTAGTCCCAACATTGCGACAATTAATGGTGAAGACTATTTGGTAGGTTTGCAGACTAAGGGAGATAACCGCACCTATAGCCGAAAAGCGGAAAGTGATCTCGGTAATCCTTTTGTTGTTTCTTCTGAGTTCTGCAATGACTATAAATCAGTCTGTGGCCAACCCTGTGCCGAGTTAGATGAAGTGTTACAATAAAGGATTAATGAAATCTCACTTTGATACAATTTACTAACTCTGGGACGAGCGCGGTATATGGGAAGGTATCTTCAGCGCTTCGGCAGGCGCCGAGGATACGCCTGACCGGCTGTTCGTCGACATCCCGCATCAAGGTTCATCGCTGCGCCGGCGGCGGAAAAGGGGGCCCTGGCCCCCATGCCCCCCCATGGTATCGGCCGCACCGAAGGCGGACGCAACACCGGGCTCCACGCCGTCCGCGACCACAAGGGCAGCCCCGTGTTTTTGTCAATTGCGTCCTGCTCCCGACGCCCGGAAACGTGCATGATTGCAGGGTCGCACAGCGCTGCATCGAGGCCATGCCGCCATCCGCCGAACCTGTCGCCGACAAAGGTTGTGACGGCCTGAAGAGCGCGGGACCGGGCCCGTCATCCCGCCGCGAAAGACCCGCAGGATCCGATATCACCACGATCGGGCCATCTACAGAGAGCGAAATATCATCGAACGCATGTTCTGCTGCCTCAAAGACCGGCGGTGCATCGCAACTCGCTTCGAGCGCGACATAAAACGTCATGGCAGCTATCGCGCTCGCCGCAGCCATCATCTCGTGGCTATAATGAGTCCAGACCCTAGAAACTTAGCGGATACACAGGCGTCGGCCTTCGATGGCCGGGGCGGAAATCGGAGGCATGGAAAAGCAAATCAGGTGGCCAGTGTGTATTCACGGACACATGATTCACCCGGCTTTTCGGATGCCGGCCGGCAACAACATCCACACAGGCATTGTCGTGGCCTTTTGTGATCGGGACATCCAGCCAGCTTTGCCGGTCGGCCTCCTGCGTCAGGTTTTTAGCCCGATGCGGATCGCTCTCATTTGGTATACGCGCTTGTAGCTGACAGGATTGCCCTGCCATCTCAGCCCTGATATCCACGTGTGCGCATCCGGTGTCCTTGAGGCACTCAACAACGCAGACAGGCGAGAGCAAATTTCATGAGTTCCAGCATTACACCGGTGGACGTCGATCAGGACTATGTGGTTCGTACGGCCCAGGAACTGATCCGCATTCCGGCGGAAAATCCGCCGGGAGACTGCACCGACATTGCCGAGAAGATTCTGGCTGAACTCAAATCATTCGGGGTCGATCGCATCACGACCCACGAATTCAAGGACGGCCTGCCGAACTTCATCATCGAGACCGGCGAGGAAGGAGATGGCGGCCATTTCGTCATTGGCGGGCATATGGACACCGTGCCGGTCGATCCCGACGAGGTCGAGGCCTGGGAAGTCGGCCCGTTCAGCGGCGACATACGCGGCGGTGAGATCTGGGGGCGCGGTGCGGCCGACATGAAGGGCGCGCTCGCCTCGACGCTGGGCGCATTCAAGGCGCTTCACGACAACAAAATCAAGCTGCCCGGCAAGCTCACTTGGATTCTGCTTTCAGATGGCGAGCATGGCGACCAGTATGGTGCGCAGACGATGTCCGACAAGGGCATCTTGAAGGACATGGGCGGCGACATGATCCTTTATACTGAGTCGACCAGCAACAACATCATCCGCTCGTTCAAGGGCAGGGTGTTCTTCGAGGTCAAGGTCCGTGGCCGCTCGGTCCATGTCAGCGTTCCCGACAAGGGCATCAATGCGATCGAAAAGATGGCCAAGATCGTCGATGCATTTCGCGTTGAGCGCCTCGACATCGCGCCCGACCCGTTCTTGGGACCCACCACGCTTGCCTTTTCCACCATCAAGGGCGGCTCGGCGGTCAATGTGGTCGGCGGGCGCTGCAGCGCCACTTTCGATGTGCGGATGATTCCAGATCAGACATCGGCCAACGTGATGGAAACCCTGAATGGTATATTGGCGGAGCTGAAAGCCGATGATCCCGAATTCGATGCCACGCTTGGCATCATCCCGAGCGGTGCGCGCGAAGTCACCAATGTAGAAGAAGGCGAGCCGGTCATCAAGCTGATGCAGGATGTGGTGCCGGCGGTGCGCGGAACGCCGGCCGAGTTCCTGCCCGGAATTGAATCCCCCGGAGCGCTGCGCCTGTTCCTGCAAAATGACATACCCGGAATCTTTTTCGGTCCGGGCGGGTTCATCTCCGAGGCGCATCTGCCAAATGAGCGGGTGCCGGTTCAGAGTCTGATCGATGCTGCGGCCATGTTCGCCACCGCCGCACGGCAAGTGTGCAGCAAGCCGCGTGGCTAGGGCTGGCTGGCGGGGAGTTTGCTTCCAGCGCCAATCGACTCTGTGGGGCAAAGGTGCTATAAATTATGAATCTTCGAGTTAATCGTGGTGGCAGGAACGGCAATTCGATCAAACGTTTTCTCATGTTCAGCGCTCAATAAGAGCTTGCGTGAGATGGCTGGAGAAATTGTCTCCGGCAGGACATGACCCAAGCGGCCTGGCTGGCGGGACTTTCGACGAGATGGACAGCCAGACTTCAATTTCTAGCGCCTCAATATAACCGGGTCTCTCGCCAGGAAAAATTGATAAGCGAAAACACAGGGAGGAATTCAATGCGCATAATGACAGGATTGCTGGGCGCACTGGTACTGGCGGCGGTTGCCGTCTCGCCGGCTCAGGCCCAGTACATGGACATGGATGCCATCAAGGCAAGCGCTGCCAAGGCGACCGATTTCCCGTCCGGGCCGATCGATTTCGTATGCACCACATCACCAGGTTCAAGTGTCGCGGCATGGTGCCAGAATCTGGCGCGCGGCTTTTCCGACGAACTTGGTGTGCCGGTCGAGGTGCAGTTCAAGAAGGGCGGCTCGCAGCATGAGCCGGTGGTCTATGTCGACAGCAAGCCGGCAGATGGCCACACCATAATGCATGTCAGCGCCAGCTTTTATGGCTACTTCCATCTGCCGCACTACACCAAGAACTATCAGGACCATTTCCAGTTCATCGCCCAGGTGGAAAACCACACCTATGGCGTTGGCGTTGCCAAGGACAACAAATGGGGTATCAAGACCTATGAGGATATGATCCGCGTCGCCAAGGAAAACTGCGGAAAAATATCCATGGGCTCGAACAAGATCGGATCGACCCATCATCGCCATCAGATCGCATTCCTGAAGGCCGCCGGCATTGGCGACTGCGTGAACTACGTTCCCTATCAGGGCGACGGCGACACGGTGAAGGACGTGATGGGCGGCCATCTTGATATCGGTCAGGCGAGCCCGCGCACCTGGCGCCCGCATTTGCAGGCCGGCACCGCTATTCCGCTCGTTATGAAGATCGAAGAGCGACTTGACGATCCGGACTGGAAAGACGTGCGCTCGGTTCGTGAAGTCGGACTTGACTATACGATCCCGCATCATTGGCAAGGCCTTGCGGTCAAGAAGGGCACGCCCGAGCCGATCATGGACAAGCTGATCCTGGCTCTGCACAACATGTATGAGCGTGACTACTTCAAGGAGTATCTCGCTGCGGGAACCCATATCGATCTCGATATTCGCGACGATCGCGACTACATCAATGACGATATGGCGAAATACCAGGCGGTCGTTAAACAATTCATGATCGACAACAAAATGATCGAACCGGGTAGCTGATCCTGGTGCATCAAAATTTGGCGGACGGGGGCAACTCGTCCGCCTTTATCTACTCAGATGACCATTGCGGCGGCCCAGTTTCGCGCATCTGCCTGACGGGCGATGTTATAGTGAAGCCGGGGGAGATGGGGGTTTTTGTGCCGGATCAGACCGAAGGCAGCGCGGGCTCGCGTTTTGAGCTGACGCTTCCGATGAAGCAGTCCGTGGTAGTGGCGACGCTGCTGGCTCTGGGATGGCTGGCGTTCATGCTCTACGAGACCACCAACATGATGCCGCCCATTCTGCCGGGTTATCCGGGGGATTCGTTCTTTCCGCGTCTCGTCCTCATTTTCACGCTTGTTTGCGGCGCGGCCATCCTGATCAAGGCGAGGTTGACGCCGCGCGGCGCCCAGATCGCGGCCGGCGAAGCGCCCAGTTTCTCGTTGCACTGGCTTGAGTTTGCAAGCGTGTGTGCGCTCATCACCGCCTATGGCTTGCTGCTCGAGCCGATCGGGTTCGAGATCGCGACCTTTGTTCTCATGCTGGCGCTTCTGGCCCCTCGTATGGCTGCCGACAGTGACCGGCCAATGCGATCACTCGGCTTTGCCTTCACGCTTTCGCTGGCCACCACGCTGGTGACCTATGTGGGATTCGGGCTGATCTTGCGCATTCCGCTGCCGCTTTTGATGCTGCCGCGTTACATCCACTACTGACGGCGCGCGCGATGGAATCCTACCTCACGGACATGGCAGCGGCGCTGACGACGCTCAATTCGGCCACGATTATTCTGACCATGCTCGCCGGTGTTGCCATCGGCATTGTTCTTGGCGCGCTACCGGGGTTTGGCAGTTCGCAGGCCTTGGCGCTGCTGTTTCCGGTCACCTTCGCCATGTCGGTCGACCAGGCGATCCTGTTCCTGATTGCGGTCTATTCGGCGGTCGAATACGGAAGTTCGATACCCGCCATTCTGATCCGCACGCCCGGCACCGGCGCTTCGGCGGTTACGGTGCTCGACGGCTATACCATGGCGCGGCAGGGCCTTGCCCGCCGTGCGCTCAGAATTTCGCTCTATTCGGGTGTTATCGGCGGCACCACCAGCACCATCATTTTCATTATCGCCGGAACTTCGCTTGGCAATGTCGCCTTGGCTTTCGGACCGGGCGAACTGTTCGCGGTGGGAGTCTTTGGCCTTGCCATTGTCGGCGGCTTTTTCGGCAAGGACGCCGCCAGAGGATTCTTCGGCGCCGGTATCGGGCTGTTGTTGGCCACCATTGGTTCGTCCGGCTTTGGCGGCCTCAGATTCACCTTCGATCAGGGCTACCTGATGGATGGGATCCCCCTGGTCGTGGTTATCATTGCTTTCCTTGCCGGACCCGAAGCCTTCCGCCTGCTGGTCGACCAGCGACGGGCTCCCGCCGAAAAGGAGATGATCAATCCGTCCGAGCAACGTGAACGGAATCGCATCACCAGGCACGACGTAAAACTGCTGCTTCCAACCTGGGTGCGCGGCAGCTTGATGGGCACACTCGCCGGCATCATCCCGGGCGCCGGTGGTTCGGTCGGCGCGATGCTGGCCTATAGCGAGGAAAAGCGCTGGTCGAAGCGGCCCGAGAAATTCGGCACCGGTATTCCCGAAGGCATCGCAGCGCCCGAGGTGGCCAACAACGCCGTTGTCGCCGGCACGCTGGTTCCCTCCCTTTCGCTCGGCATCCCGGGATCGGGCGGCGCCGCGATCCTGCTTGGTGTTCTCATCTCAAAGGGGGTGGTGCCCGGGCCAATGCTGTTCCAGCATCAGACCGACTTTGTCATGACGGTGTTTATCGGTCTGCTGCTCATCAATGTGTTCTTGCTGATTGTCGGTCTTTTGGGCACCAGCACATTCAGTCTCGTCTCGCGCGTACCGCCGCGCCTGCTCGGTCCCTTTGTGCTGCTGCTCATCATTGCCGGCGCCTATGCCTATGCCAATTACACCACCCATATCGTCATGGTGCTGATTTTGGCGGCGATCGCCTATCTGTTTGAGAAGATCAACATACCGGCCGTGCCGGTGGTACTGGCCTTCATCATGGGGCCCATTATCGAAAGCAATCTCAACCGGGCCCTGACGATTACAGGCGGTGATTTGATGGTGATTGTCTCCCGCCCGATTACGGCGGGCATTCTGGTGCTGGCCTTTGCCGCAGCGGTCTACAGCTTCGTGTCCAATGTGCGTCTTGCACGGCGCGAAGCTGCCGCGGAGAATGAGGATTAGGTTGTCGTGGACCAAGCTTGACGCGAGATTCACATTTCGATTCAAGGCTGCCTTTTGGAGGCGGCCTTGGGCAAGAGGATTGTTGTAACGGATGAGGAATGGGCGTTGATCGGGCCGCTGTTGGCGCCACATGAGATTCACATTGGAGCGCGGTCGCGGGTGCCGTCCTGCACAGGACAACCGCCTGTATTTCGAAGGCATGATGTGGATCGCGCGAACCGAAGCGCAGTGGCGGCCTCTGCCGGATGACTATGGCAAGTGGAACAGCATTTTCCGACGCTACCGAAGATGGGTCACGACCGGCGTGTTCGATGCGATGCTCGAGACGCTGGCCGAACCGGCGGGACGCGATGCCGCCGCCGACATGATCGATAGCACGGTGGTCCGGGCACATCATTGTGCCGTCGGCATAAAAAGGGGGCTCAGCAAACAGAGGGGCCTGGCCGGTCGCGCGGCGGCTTTACGACCAGGCTCCACGCGAGGTGCGATGCCGGAGGCCTCCCGCCCGGCTTTGTGCTGACACCCGGCAAGCGCACGATGTGCAGGGCTTTGCACCGCTGTTCCGCATGATGACCGACCGCATTGAGGCGTTCCTCGCAGATCGCGGCTATGATGCCGATGCTATCCGCCAGGAAATCGCCGCCGCAGGCGTCGAAGCGGTGATCCCTGCAAAGAGCAATCGTCTTGACCCCATCACGCACGACCGGGCCAAAGACAAATGGCGCAATCTCGTCGAGCGGTTGTTCAACAAACTCAAGAACTGGCGCAGGGTCGCCACCCGCTACGACAAAACCAAAGAGTCCTACCCTGGCTTCGTCACCATCGCATCGATCAAACTCTGGATACCCTTTGTCCACGACAACCTAGGCAAAAGCTGGGCCTGGGGGGCCCGATTGGGGCTGTCAAACGCCTTCTAGCGCTCGATCAACTCATCGATTTTTGAAATAAATAAATGGTGCCGGTGGACGGACTCGAACCGCCGACCCACGCATTACGAATGCGTTGCTCTACCAACTGAGCTACACCGGCCAGATGTGCGACCACAGCGCGCCAGTTCTAGCCAGTTCAGCACAAAACGGCAATCTAAATGCGCGCTGCCGGCGAACCACCCGGCATCAAGGCAGCCTGTCCGCAGTATCGTTGTTGGCAGCCAGAACCGGATCGGGCTCGTCTTCAACCTCGCCGTCGGGTAGCACGCCGGGGTCGTCCGGCTGGGGGCACCAGCGGTGCGGTGCCATTTCCATCGCCATCTTCACGCGCGGCGGCGCGGGGCACGATCTCGTCAATCGGTGCGGGCGTGACGATGGCCTGTGATAGAGCGCCGGCGGTGTCGGATTGTTCGCTATCCGGCGCGTGGTCGTCAGATTCGCCGGAGGCTGTCTCGTCGGCTGCCATTGAGTCTCCACGGGACCTCAGCGCCAGCACCGGCGTGTCGCCATCATCTTCAGGCGCATCCGCGCCGGGTATCTGCAACTCGCCGCTGAATTCCGGCGGCGGTCCTTCGCCCGGTACCCGCCATTCGAAGGCATCAATGCGGCCGGTGACCGGCGATATCGGCAGCCAGGTCTTGGACACGAATCCGTCGGCGGTCCAAGCCGGATCGCGCGGCGCACTGACCGCGCGGGTCAGCCATTCGCGCACCCGGCCAAGATCGCCGTTTTCGGCATTCTCGATTTCGGCCATGAGAACGCAAATGCGCTGGCTTGGTTCGTCATCAAGCAGGGGCCCGAGCGCGGCGCGCGCCTCATCGAACGCACGGGCCTGAAGGGCGGCGCGGGCGATTGCGATGGGGCCTTCAAGGCTTTCAGGCGCGCGGGCGGCCAGGCTCTTTGCCCGGGTCAGGCTCTGGTTGGCGGAATCGCCGGGGTGAACATGGCCGTAGATCAGTGCAAGGTCAGGGTGCGGGTTTGCGCGCCAGGTGCGCTCGACAATGCGTGCCGCCCGTCCCGCTTCACCCTTTTCGGCAAGAAGCCGCGCGGAAAGGGCGGCGGCAGGAATGGAATCGGGCACCAGCCGGTGGGCTTCCAGTGCGTCATCCAGAGCGGTGGTCGAATCCTCGCTCTCGGCCGCCAGCGCCTTGGCGGTGCGCAATACCGCTGCCAGCCGGTTGGCGGCGGGGCGGTCGATCAGTTTGTGCCGCCGCCGCGCCTCGAGCGTCTTCAAGGCCGCCTGCCAGTCACCCGCTGTTGCCTGCAAATCGAACATCGCCTGCCACGCCCAAGGGATTTGCGGACCCAATTGCACTGCCTGCTCGGCAAGCGCGCGGGCGGCGGTCCTGTCACCTTCTTCAAGAGCGAGCGTGAACAGGCCGCGAAGACCCAGCGCGCTGGTTTCGGGGCGCTCCAGCATTTCCTGGAAAATTCGTTTGGTCTTGGTGGTGTTGTTCTGCAACTGCGCGGTTTGCACCTTGAGCAACAGTACCAGCGATGAATCGCCGAGCTGGCGTGATGCGTCTTTCGCCTCACGCGTGGCGATGGCGGCATCACCGGCAGCGGCCGCCACCATGCCACGCGACAGCGCTTCGAAACCGTGTCTGCGCCTGCGGTTGCGGAAGAACGATCCGACCATTTCAGGCGCGCCGACAATCCAGTGATAGGTGAGCCAGATAAACACCACCAGACCCGCGAACACGAACAGCGCCAGCCCCATAACCAAAAGGCCGGTTGTGATCTCAAGATTGCCAATGGCAATGGTCACGCTGCCCGGCTGGTCGGCCAGCCATGCAGCGCCGAGCGCGAAGAACAGGGTCAGCCCGAATGCGAGAATCATGTGCAGCATGCGGCGGTCACCCGTTCTCGTTGCTGCTGGCAGCAGCGAGATGCGATTGCACCACTGCGTCAAGTGCGCTGAGCGCGGCCTCAAGCTCGACACGTGCGCGGGCATCATCAAGCCATGCATCGCGGGCCGGGTTTTGTGCGAGCGCGGCAATTATCGCCGCCGCGGCAGTGATGTCGCCCTTATCCAACGCATTGCGGGCGCGGCTGATCTCATCCTGATTGGCGCCCGTCTCGATGCGCCGTATCTGAACCGCACGGTTTGCACGCTCGATGATGCGCCCGACAAGGGAAGGCTCGGGGGAGGGGGCAGGCTCGGTGGCTTGTTCGGAAGCATCGGCGTTGCTGAGGAATTCCAGGCGCTCTGCCAGCATTGCCAATGTGGGAACCGCCCGCGCGCCAAAGGGGTGCAAGGACAAAAGCGCGGGTTCATCACCGATCTGCGCAGCGAGGGCTGCAAGCTCGCGCTCAAAGGCAGCACCTCTGGATGCCTTTGCGAGCAGCGCATCATGGGCGGTGATCAATGCGGGCAGCGCAAGGGTGTTAAAGCGATTGCTGACGCTTGCCATGTCACTTTCAAACCGCGCCACCCGAGCACTGATCGAATTACCGTCAGCGCCTGCGCCACCTTCTAGGGCATCGATCCGGCGTGCCAGTTCAGATTGAGCGCTGGTGGCACGCTCAATATCTCCTGCCAGATTTGTGGCCTCGCCACTGATCAAGGAGAGGTTCTGTTCCATTCCGCGCAAGGTGCTTTCAAGCGCGTCGATGCGTTCGCGCGCGAGCGCGAGGCGGCTTGCCACGGCAGCGGCACTGGCGCCGGTCTGGGCGGCGGCAGATATTTCGCGGCGCATTTCCTCAACCGCGCTTGAGGCTGAAAGCGCGGCACTGTCGAGCGTGCCGAAGCGGGTTTCAAGCTGATCGATGCGCGTAACGTGGTCCGCATTTGCAGCGTTGGCATCGGCTGCCGATTTACCCGCCGTGGCGGAGGCTTGCTCGATTGCATCGGACCTGCGGGACAGATCAGCGAGTTGCTCCTCCAGACGTTCCAGAGTTACCAGCCGCGCGCGCATTGCCTCGGTCTGCTGGCCAAGCGCCGCAACATCGCGTGCCGGAGCTTCGGCGCCGACCAACTGGCGCAATGCCTCAGCGGTGGGCTGGCTGGAAAAGCGCATGAGGGCAAGAATCGCAAACACCGCAAGCACCGCACACAGACCCGACATGACGGAAATGGCGATGACCGCGCGCAGACCCGGCCGGGTGCTGGCAGCAGCGGTCGCGCCGTTCTCGCTCACTGCATCACCATCTTGTTCTTTGCCGGGCGATTCCCCGCCATTCTTGGAAATTTCACGAGCGCTGCCCTCAATGGTGGCGCGAGGGCGTTTGGCTCCACCCGACTGGTCATCGCTCTGCATTGCACTGGCCCGTTTCGCAGTGGCGTACCGCTCAGTCCGTCACACTTAGCTTCGGTTTGGTCACTATACAATGGCCATTCTTGCCGGTGCGCGGATCGACAAGCTCATGGCCGGCCATGTCCGTCAAGCCGAGCGCGTCATCAAGCTCGCGGCAGGCCGGCCATCCGGCGTCGGTGGTGATTCCGCAACCGTGGAACCCGAGCTTCAGGCGGCGGTCGAAATCAAGCCGAAGATGCCCGTCAACCGGTTCACCCGCCGGGTTCGCCATATGCCGCGCCCCAAAATGCGCTCAAGACATTTTTTCTCATGACAGAGCCAACGATCAATCACATCAATCAATGGAGCCATATGGGAAATGCGGGTACAATAAACAGGCACGATCAGGGGCTTGCCGCAGGGCGGTGTTCGAGCAGGTCAAGCAGCGCTGAAAGGCTGGGCTGGCCGGCGATGGCATCATTCATTGAGAGACCTGCAAGCGGGGCGGCGACGGCATCGGACAGACAATAGGCATCAAGCCCGGCAAGTGCGGGGGTGAGACCGGCATTATTCACCAGAACTGCAAAAATCTGCGCGGTGCGCGGCGACAGGAACACGATACCATCAAGCGCATGTGAGGTGATGGCCTTGCGTGCCCTGAGTGACAGCTCGGGTGTGGCGATGGCCTCATAGACAATCACTTCGCGCGCGTCAAAACCCTGGCGGCGAAGCTTTCCGGCGATATCGCCGCGTGTGTGGCGGCCGCGCGCATGCAGCACCACACCGTTATCGCTGTCGAACGCGCCGGATACTGCGGCGGTGAGAGCCGCGGCATTGCCGCCGCCGTCCATGACGTGTTTGAAACCGGCGATGCGGGCGGCTTCAGCGGTGGCCTTGCCGACGCAGTAACCCGGGACATTGGCGAGATGGCGGGTGAATTCACCAGCGATCATTCTGGCGCCATGCCGGCTGGTGAGCACGATCGCGGCAATCGGTGCGTCGGGAAAGGAATACGGCACCGGGGCGATGGTCAGCATCGGCTCAATCGTCGTTTCGTGACCAAGGGCCTGGAGCCGGTCTGCCAATTCGCGCGCATCTTCGGCAGGTCTGGTTATCAGGAGGCGCATGGGCATGGTGTCAATCGCCCATGAAGCCCGGTCCGGCGAGGTGCTTTAGGTGTGCGCCAAGCGCATGGCCAAGTTTTTCGGCCTCGGCTGGCGGTCCTTGCATTTCGGCGCGATGGACAGCGCTGCCATCTGGTTTTGCGATCAGCGCGCGCAGGCGCAGCGCGCCGCGATCAGGAATCGCAAGGGCTGCAATCGGCGTGCGGCAAGAGCCGTCAAGTTCAGCCAGCAGTGCGCGTTCAGCCGTGACCGCCTGATGTGTGGGGTGATTATTGAGGGGGCTGACAAGTGCTCGCAGACGCTCATCGTCCTCGCGAATTTCAATGCCGATGGCGCCCTGGGCGACCGCCGGCAGCATTTCATCAGGCTCTATCGGTGAGGCGTTTTCAGGGTCAAGCCCCAGCCGGTTGAGGCCGGCCTTGGCGAGAAGGGTTGCCTCGAAGCTGCCGGCGGCAAGCTTGGAAAGCCGGGTCTGGACGTTACCGCGCAGGGTCTCGATCTTGATATCGGGCCGCAGCGCCTTGACGAGAGCTGCGCGGCGCAGCGATGCGGTGCCAAGAATGGCGCCGCGCGGCAGATCGGCAATGGCACCGGCGCCGGAATTTGAGATCAGCACGTCGCGCGTGTCCTCGCGCTCGAGCAGTGCTGCGATCTCAAGGCCATCGGGGAGCCGGGTTTCGACATCTTTCATGGAGTGGACCGCAAGGTCTGTGGCGTTCGCGATCAACGCCTCTTCGATCTGCTTGGTGAACAGCCCCTTGCCGCCAATGTCGGACAGCCGGCGGTCACGGATCTGATCGCCGCTGGTCCTGATCTTGATGATCTCGACCGTATCGGCTTCAAGCCGGTGATGCTGACACAGCAGGCGCGCGACAAGACGCGCCTGCGACAGCGCCAATGGCGATCCTCGTGTTGCAATGCGGATGGGAGTTGCAGCCATGCGAAGCTTGCCTCGATTCTCGTTGCCTAGCGCACTATACCGGCATGGCGGGCGGGGCAAAGGGCCCGGCAATGAAGGTGTGAGGCGGGACAACGAAGGTGAATGCTTCTTCCGATCAGACGCTGACAGTGCTCGGCATTGAAACCAGCTGTGATGAGACCGCATCGGCATTGGCGCGCCGGATGCCGGATGGCGAGGGGCGTATTCTCGCCAATGTGGTGCACTCGCAGATGAGCGAGCATGCGCCCTATGGCGGGGTGGTGCCGGAAATTGCCGCGCGCGCCCATGTGGCAGTGCTCGACCGGATCATCAAGATCGCATTGACCGAAGCCGGTGTTTCCTTCGGTGAGATTGACGGCGTTGCGGCAACCGCGGGTCCGGGGTTGATCGGTGGTGTTCTGGTCGGGCTGATGACCGCCAAGTCGATTGCCTTTGCCCGTGATCTGCCATTGGTGGCGGTCAATCATCTGGAAGGTCATGCGCTGACCGCGCGGCTGACCGACGCGGTGGCATTTCCCTATTTGCTATTGCTAGTCTCTGGCGGACACACGCAGATCCTGCTGGTGCGCGGGGTTGGCGATTATCAACGGCTCGGTACCACGCTTGACGATGCGTTGGGCGAGGCATTCGACAAGACAGCCAAGCTGATCGGGCTCGGATTTCCGGGCGGACCGGAGGTCGAGCGCTGGGCGGCGCGTGGCAATGCATCGCGTTTTGATCCGCCGCGGCCGATGCTGGGCACCGATCAGCCGCATTTTTCGTTTTCTGGCCTGAAGACGGCACTGCGCCACAAGGCCGAAGCAGCAGCGCCGCTTGGCGATGATGATGTCGCCGATTTGTGCGCCGGATTTCAGGCTGCCGCTCTGGATGTGATCGAGGACCGTCTCAAGCACGCAATTGCGGGCTTGCATGAAAGTTCAGATGCCCCGCTGCCGCGCCTCATGGTGGCGGCTGGCGGGGTGGCAGCTAATCAGGCGCTGGCGGCGCGGCTGGCGTCGGTTGCCGCCGATGCCGGTCTTGAACTGGTCATTCCACCGGCACGATTGTGCGGTGACAATGGCGCCATGATTGCCTGGGCGGGAGCTGAGCGGCTAGCCCTTGGTCTGGCGGATACTCTCGAAGCGCCGGCGCGCGCCAGATGGCCGCTCGACCCTGATGCGCCCCATGCAGGTGGCGCCGGTGTGAAGGCTTGACGCGATGACGGCCCCAAATGTCTCGGTTCTGGGCGCCGGCGCCTGGGGAACAGCGCTGGCGGGGCTTGCCGCCGCCAATGGCCATGACGTCACGCTATGGGCGCGGCGGTCCGAACGTGCCGAGGAGCTAAACCGCGAGCGGTCACATCCGTCCTTGCCCGGCATTATGATTGCGCCTGAGATCACCGCCACCACCGAGTTTTCAAAAGCGGTAAGCGCCAAGATCATCGTTCTGGCCGTCCCGGCGCAAGCCACGCGCGGGATTTGTGAGGCACTTGTCTTTCATTTGCCAGATCGCGCGCTGATTGTGATTGCGGCCAAGGGGCTTGAGCAGAAAAGCGGCCTGATGATGCATGAGGTGGCCAGCGAGGCATTGCCGCAAGCCACACCAGCGATCCTGTCGGGACCGGGGTTTGCCGATGATGTGGCCGGCGGACTTCCGGTGGCGGTGACGCTGGCGGCGGGCGATCAAGCCCAAGCGGCCGAATGCGCCAAAGTGTTCGCGCGCGCCACGTTCCGGCCTTATGTTAGCGATGATGTGCGCGGGGTGGCGATCGGCGGTGCGGTCAAGAACGTGCTCGCCATCGCGGTTGGCATTGTCATGGGGCGCGGGCTTGGCGAAAGTGCAAGGGCCGCGCTGATCGCCCGCGGGCTTGCCGAGATGACGCGCTTTGGCATTGCGCTGGGCGCACGGCGCGAGACCTTTGCCGGACTTTCCGGCCTTGGCGATCTGGTGCTGACGGCTACCAGCGCCAAGTCGCGCAATACCAGCCTTGGCATGGCGCTGGGCGAGGGCAGACGCCTTGATCAGCTTAACGTTCCCGGCGCGCCATTGGCCGAGGGCCTTTTCAGCGCCGGTGCGGTGGCCCAACGCGCCAGCCGCCAGGGCACCGAAATGCCGATCTGTCAGGCGGTGGCCGATGTCATTGCCGGCAACGCCGGGATTGATGATGCGATCAGGGCGCTGCTCGATCGCCCGCTAAGGGCGGAATGAGTGTTTGGCTGATTCCGCAACGCCGGATCTTGCTGTAGTCTCGCCCGTGAATTCAGGAGGGGGTTATGGCTTTTTGGCTTTTCAAGTCCGAGCCCGGCACATGGTCGTGGGACGATCAGGTGGCGGCAGGCGCGGGCGGTACCGAGTGGGATGGCGTGCGCAACTACCAGGCGCGCAACAATATGGATGCGATGGAGGTGGGCGATCTCGGCTTTTTTTACCATTCTGTCCGCGCCAAGGAGATTGTCGGCATCGTCAAGGTGATCGCGCCGGCCCATCACGATTCCACCACCGATGACGATCGCTGGCACTGCGTCGATCTGGCCGCGGTCGAGGCTCTGCCAAGACCGGTAAAACTTGATCAGATCAAGCACACGCCAGAGCTTGGTCAGATGGTGCTGGTCAACAATTCAAGGCTTTCTGTGCAGCCGGTGAGCGATGAGGAATGGCGGACGGTCTGCGCTCTGGGCGGTAAGGCTTGGGGTTGTGTTCAATTTAAACCGGCGCTAGGTGGACCTGTCGCACCTGGGCAAGCCACCTGATGATAGTGATCGGCAGTCTCCATTGGCTGCAGGCAGATGGCGCCGGTCTTAGGACGGTGATGGGTGGATTTGGGCGCGATTATTTGCGAACTGTTGCCCGGCACCTTTCCACACATTTTTTGCTTGAGTTATAGTGTGAAGCCCGACGCGCTCGGCGGTGTGTGCGCTGGCGCGCGCTGATGAGCAACAATGCGCATTGTGAAGTAAAACAACCCGCATCGACCTTGCCGCATTTTTGCCCCGCCGCCATAATGCTGACTTACCGGCGCGTAAAATTGTTTGAGTTTGGGGAGGAATATGTCTGGGGCCAAAGTCTATCCCGTCATTGATGACTGGGCTGATCGCGCGCTTGCCGATGAGGAGCGCTATTGCAGCATGTACCGGGCAAGTGTCGACGATCCTGAAGGTTTCTGGGCCGAGCACGGCCAGCGGATCGATTGGATCAGGCCATTCACCAAGGTCAAGAACACCTCCTTTGCACGTGATGACCTGTCGATCAAGTGGTACGAGGACGGAACGCTCAATGTCTGCGCTAATTGCGTCGACCGCCATGTGGCTGATCGGGGCGATCAGGTTGCGATCATCTGGGAGGGGGATGAACCCGATCAGGCCGATCACATCACCTACAAGGAGTTGCACCGGCAGGTCTCCAAATTCGGCAATGTGCTGAAGAGCCTCGGCGTCAAGAAGGGCGACCGGGTCACCATCTACATGCCGATGATCCCGGAAGCTGCATACGCAATGCTCGCCTGTGCACGGCTTGGCGCCATCCACTCGGTGGTGTTTGGCGGATTTTCGCCCGATGCGCTGGCAGGGCGGATCGAGGATTGCCGCTCCAATTTTGTCATCACCGCCGATGAGGGCGTTCGCGGCGGGCGCAACATTCCGCTCAAGGCCAATACCGACAAGGCGATCGAAATCGCGGCCAAAGACGGGGCCGAGGTTGATCATGTGGTTGTGGTCAGGCGCACCGGCGGCGGCATCGACTGGACCGATAGGCGCGATGTCTGGCTTCACGAGGCGATGGAGGCCGCATCCGAGGACTGCCCGCCGGAAGAAATGAGCGCCGAGGACCCGCTGTTCATTCTCTACACCTCGGGTTCGACCGGAAAGCCCAAGGGCGTGCTGCATACATCGGGCGGCTATCTGGTCTATGCCGCGATGACCCATTCATATGTGTTTGACTATCACGACGGCGATATCTACTGGTGCACGGCAGATGTCGGGTGGGTGACCGGACACAGCTACATTCTTTATGGGCCGCTCGCCAATGGCGCGACGACGCTGATGTTCGAAGGCGTGCCGAATTTTCCAAGCGCATCGCGCTTCTGGGATGTGGTCGACAAGCACAAGGTCAACATTTTCTACACCGCGCCGACCGCAATCCGCGCATTGATGGGCGCTGGCGATGACAATGTCACCAAGACCAGCCGCGCCTCGCTGACATTGCTGGGGTCGGTTGGCGAGCCGATCAATCCGGAACCCTGGCAGTGGTATTATGAAGTGGTCGGCAACGGGCGCTGCCCGATCGTCGATACATGGTGGCAGACCGAAACCGGCGGCATCCTGATCACGCCTCTGCCCGGCGCGACAGCGCTCAAGCCCGGATCGGCAACGCGGCCGTTCTTCGGCATCAAACCGGCAATTGTCGATGCCGATGGCAAAACGGTGGACGGTGCGGGCGAGGGTAATCTGGTGATTCTGGATTCCTGGCCGGGCCAGATGCGCACCGTCTATGGCGACCACAAGCGCTTTATGGAAACCTATTTTTCTACCTATGAAGGGACCTATTTCACCGGCGATGGCTGCCGGCGCGACGAGGATGGCTATTACTGGATCACCGGCCGGGTCGACGATGTGATCAATGTGTCGGGCCATCGTATGGGAACGGCCGAAGTGGAGTCAGCTTTGGTCGCTCACGATCAGGTCTCGGAGGCGGCGGTCGTGGTTTATCCACATGATATTAAAGGGCAGGGGATCTACGCCTATGTGACGCTGATGGCCGGGGAGGAGCCCAGCGAAGAGCTGCAGAAGGAGCTTGTTCAATGGGTTCGCAAGGAAATCGGACCGATTGCACAGCCCGATCTGATCCAGTTCGCCCCGGGCCTGCCAAAAACGCGCTCGGGAAAGATCATGCGCCGTATTTTGCGCAAAATCGCGGAAGACGATTTCGCAGCGCTCGGCGACACATCGACACTCGCGGAACCGGCGATTGTCGACGATCTAATCAATAATCGGCAAAACCGGAAGGAAGGGTAGGCTGTGGATGAGTCAGGGATTTCAGAGAATGCGTTGTGTCTCCTGTTCTCAAGAATTACAGCGGCCCTATCCTATACACCGCAATAGGTCATGACCTCGCCGAGTTCGGCGTCACCGCCCATCAATGGCCGGTTCTGGTTCTGACTTATGAAGGCCGGGCCAACCGGCCGAGCGAGTTGGCACGGCTGATCGGCATTGATCGCGGTGCGGTGACCAGGCTGGTGGACCGTCTGGTCGACAAGTGGCTGGTCGAGCGGATCGATGATCCGGGGGATCTGCGGGCGGCGCGGGTAGAGCTGACCGAGCGCGGAAAGACTTTGGTGCCGGTGCTGATGAACATTGTGACGGCGCGGTATGACGCCACTCTGGCACATCTGGATCCGGCCGAGCGCAGTCCGATCACCAATATGCTGGAACGGCTCGACCAGTCGCTGCTCACCAACGGGTCGGCAAAAAAGACCGGCTAGATTGCGCCGTGTGAGCTTCGGGATTTTCGCTGATGTCTGCTGGTTGTTGCGCACGTGAAGGCGTGCGTTAGCACTAGGTGCTGTTGGCGCGTCCCCGATAGGGGGTTGATTCAAATGGTTGCCTCAACACTACAGTCTTTGATGGAAAGATGGAGTGTTCACGATGGGCTACCGTCGACGTATCTATTTTATCGATAGCCAGAAGGCAGAGATTTGGGATCGCCGGCAGCGTGGGGACTCGATGCGTTCGATTGGCCGCAGGTTCGATCATAACTCATCGTCGATTCTTTCCCTTGCTGTCCCGGACGGGTGGTATCCGGCCGCTGGCGCGCACAAGGTCGCGTCTTCGCGATGAGCGGAATCGTTTGGGGGTTCCCAATCGCGCACTGATGTGATTCACGGGATGCCGCAAGATGGAGGCGCATCATGGGTTGAGATCCGGACGGCGCTGTTCGCAGGACTTGCGGGATCGGGTTCTTTCGGCGGTAGACGGCGGGATGGCGGTGAGGCAGGCGGCAGCGGTCCCAACCCGAACCGGGGCCATGCGCCGCGCAAGCCAACGGCGGCTCAGGAAATGGTGCTGGCCGGACATATGAGATTCTCACCCCGGCATAACACCGGCGAGCGTGCAAACCCGGCTCGAGGCCGATCATGGCGTGTTCATCTCCACCGGCGCGGTGTGGAATGCGGTCCGCCGGCGCGGTCCGTCGTTCAAAAAAAGCCCTGAGGGCCGCCGGGCAGGACCGGCCGGACGTGGCAGCCCGCCGGCGGATGTGGAAGGCCGCCCAGCCCTTCATTGATCCCGAGCGTCCGGTCTTGCTCGACGAGACCGGCGTCAACACCAGGATAGCCCGCCTCTACGGTTGGGCGCCGGTCGGCAAGCGCTGCCGGGACAGCGTATCCTTCGGCCACTGGAAGACGATGACTTTCATTGCCGGTCTTCGCCTCTCAGGCCTCACGGCCCCCGGGTCCTCGATGGTCCGATGGATGACCAGGCTTTTCGCGCCTATATTGAGGAGGTGCCGGCACCGACCCCGACACGCGGTGATGTCGTGGTGCTCGCCAATCTACCTGCCCATAAGATCGCCGGCATCCGTCATGATCATCGCCTCCCCACGCGCCCGGATCTTCTATCTGCCGCCCTACAGCCCCGACATGAACCCCATCGATCAGACCTCGTCTGGCGCGTCCGGCACGGCCAGTTCCCCCGGGTTTCTCACACTTCAGACGCCTGCGGGGCTTGATGCGCAGATCTGGTTCCAGATCGCGATAGATCCGGTAGACGCGTTTGGGGTTCCAGACATGGCCCTGAACGTTGCCCAGATACAGGAAACACAGCCAGAAGCCCCAGGTTTTCCTGGCATTGGTCAGTCCGACAAGCAGATCCGCGATCTGTTCGTTCCCTTTGTCCAGCTTCGGGCCGTATCCGTAGCACGTCTCGCCGATGGAGAACCCGCGGCAGGCCGGCGCAATACCGACGCCCTTCATCGCCACCGCTTTCAAGGCCAACTCTCGGCGCTGAGCCGGCCGTATCATTTTTTTCCGAGGGCCTCCGCGAGCAGATCGTTCTGCATACCGACGTCGGCGTACATGCGCTTCAGCCGCCGGTTCTCCTCGTCGATGGCCGTCATCTCGCTGATCAGGCGCGTGTCCATGCCGGCATACCTGGCCGCGCCACTTGTAGACCGTGGCGCTGCTCATGCCCTGTTCGCGGCACAACCCGGATACGGGCACGCCGTTCTCCATCTGCCGCAGAATGTCCATGATCCGGGCCGCGTTGAAACGTGTTTTGTTCATCGGAATCTCCTCAGTCATCCTGCCATCCTGCCGAGAAAATTCTACGTCCAAGCCACCGCAAAAATGGGGGATTACCACCCGTCATGATCGAAAATATAGACGCCCTCGCTGCGGGTAATCATGCGCGTGCCGCGTTTGTGCAACTGGGCATGATCCGTGAACGGGTGCAGATGATGAGCAACATCGGGCGCCTGCACCTCGGCGGTTGGCTGATGATTTTCCATAAGCTCTTGTTCCATAGTCGGTTCTAAGTCGCAGAATGAGGCCTCGTCAGTGGCCTGACAGCGCTGCTACGTGCAGCGTTAACCATATTGCACAACAGGGTGTATGCATCGCACAATTTAACTCAGATCAGCAAAAGCGAAGAACCGTGCCTCTTTGTTTGAAAGGTAAAAAAATGACACGCAAACCGCATCGCGGCCTTTCGCGCCGCAGCTTCCTCACCGGCACCAGCGCCGTTGCAGTTGGACTTACCTTCCTTCCCTACCGCGCCCATGGCCAAGAAGAAAAGAAACTCAATTTCTACAATTGGGACACCTATATCGGTGAGACCACGCTCGACGATTTCAAGGAAGCGAGCGGCATTGAAACAAAGATGGATTTGTTTGCTGACAATGATGAGTTGTTCGCCAAGCTGCGCGAAGGCAATCCCGGCTATGACGTGATCGTGCCGACCAACGACTTTGTCGAGCGCGCGAAGGCCGCCGAAATGCTGGAGCCCATCGACCATGACAAGATTCCCAACATTTCGAACATCAACAAGCTGTTCCTTGATGCGAATTTTGATCCCGGCCGCGAATATTCCCTGCCCTATATGTGGGGCACCATGGGCATCGGCTACAACAAGGGCGCGGTGTCATCGCTGATCGATAGCTGGAAAGTGCTTTACGATTCCGATGAATATTCAGGTCGCATTTCGCTGTTGTCTGAAACCTCCGACGTAATCGGCATGGGCCTCAAATATCTCGGCCACTCGCTGAGCACCACCGATCCCGCCCATTACAAGCAAGTCGAGGAGCTTGTCATCGCGCAAAAGCCGCACATCAAGGTGTTCGCACCCGACAATGGTCAGGACCTGCTGGCATCCGGCGAAGTCGATATCGCCCAGGAATGGAACGGCGACATTGCCCAACTAATGGTCGAGGATGACTCATTCACCTATGTGGTGCCCAAGGAGGGCGGCATGATCTGGCAGGATTGCTTGTGCATTCCCACCGATGCGCCGCATCCCGAAAACGCCCACGCCTTCATCAACTATATATTCGAAGCCGAGGCTGGCGCCGCCATCGCCGACTTCATTCAGTACGCCACACCCAATGAAGCCGCGCGCGCGCTGCTGGGTGATGACTACAAGAACAATCCGGTAATTTTCCCGCCCGAAGACGTCATCGCCAAATGTGAAAGCGCCCCGTATCTGGGTGAAGACGTCAATCGGATAATCGAGGAGTCTTGGACCCGCATTGAGGCCGCCTGATCGAGAAACGGTCAATTCGGCACTTTGCGAGTTTCAACTAGCGTAAAAAACGGTACCGCGGACCCCTGAGCTGATGGACGAGTGGAAAGCGAGAAAGTCCGTCTTCGCAACCCTGTTCTTTCCGGGGACCGTGTGGCTTCTCGCTTTCTTTCTAGTGCCGCTCGGCTTCATCTGGGTGATGAGTTTCGGTGAGAAATCCGGCACCATCGACATCATCATCACTTGGACGCCGGATAACTATCTGCGCGCCCTGGAATCGATCTATCTCGAAATCGTCTGGAAATCGGTGTGGATCAGTCTTCTGACCAGCGCGCTGTGCCTGATGATTTCATTCCCGGTCGCCTTTGCCATCTCGTTTGCACGCGAGCGCTGGAAACCGATATTGCTGCTGATCGTGATCCTGCCGTTCTGGATCAATCTGCTGATCCGAACCTATGCGCTGATCGCAGTATTCCGGACCCGCGGCCACGTCAATTTCGGTCTTGAATGGCTCTGGGGCAAAGCCAATCAAGTGCTCGAATGGGCGGGGTTGGCCAAGTATCAGCTTCTGGGTGAGCGTTTCGAGCCGCTCACCATGCTCTATAATGACTTCGCCGTGATAGCCGGGCTCACCTATGTCTATATGCCATTCATGGTGCTACCGCTCTATGCCACGCTTGAGCGCCTCGACCGGTCCTATATCGAAGCCAGCCTCGACCTTGGCGCCTCGCAAGCGCGCACGCTGTTCTCCGTCGTTATACCGCTAGCCATGCCGGGTATCGTCTCGGGCATCATCCTGGTGTTCATTCCCTGTCTTGGATCGTTCCTGACCCCGGACCTTCTGGGCGGCACCAATGCGCAGATGATCGGCAATGTCATCGAGCGCCAGTTCAAGAGTGCCAATGACTGGCCCTTCGGCACCGCACTGTCGTTCCTGCTGATGTATATGACATTCGGCGCGCTGGCGATCCGCACTCTCATTGCCGGTCGCAAAGCCGGGATGGAAGTGTGATGGCCGCCACCGCTTCAAACCGCCGCTTGCGCCGCGAACGGCCGGGTCCGCTGGACTACACCCGCAAGCTGTGGCTGCGGTCCATGGTGCTAGTGACTTTCGCACTTTTATACGCACCGATCATTGGCCTTATTGCCTTCAGCTTCAACGATTCCAAACGCAACATCGTCTGGCGCGGCTTCACCTTCGATTACTATCTGAAGGCCTGGAACAATGACGACCTGATCGAGGCGTTCGTCAATTCGCTGACCATCGCGGTATTCACTACCGTCATCTCCACCATTCTGGGCGCTCTTGTCGCGCTAACGCTGTGGCGATTCCGCTTTTCTGGCAAGGCCGCCTATGAAAACGCAATATTGCTGCCAATCGTGGTGCCCGAAATCTGCATGGGCGTGGCCATGCTGGTGTTTTTCGCCCGCATTGGATGGCCATCGGGCGGGCCATGGCCGCTCAATCTGTCAGCCATAACCATTGCCCACATCTCATTCTGCTTCCCCTTTGTCGCCGTCGTGGTGCGTGCCCGCATGGCCGGTTTCAACCGTGAACTTGAGGAGGCAAGCCGCGATCTCGGCGCCAGCGAATGGCACACCTTCCGCTATGTCATTTTGCCCTTCATGCGGCCAGGATTGATTGCCGGAGCGCTCTTGGCCTTCACATTGTCACTCGATGATTTCGTCATCACCTTCTTCACTTCCGGCCCCGATAGCGTGACCTTCCCGGTCAAGGTCTACTCGATGGTCCGTTTCTCGGTGACACCCGAAGTCAACGCCGCCTCGACCGTTTTGATCGTGATCACCGTTGTCGCAACCATACTCGCCATGCGATTCCAGAACCCGGCGCGCCGCGAGCGCAAGGAGACCGCGCCATGAGTGACGCGCAACCCGACGATCCGATCGTCAAGATCGATCATTTGAGCAAACGCTTTGGCCCGATCACCGCGGTCGATGACGTCAGTTTCGAGATCATGCGCAACGAGTTCTTTGCCCTGCTTGGCCCTTCGGGCTGCGGCAAGACGACGATCCTGCGCATGATCGCGGGCCTTGAGACGCCGAGCGCCGGCACCATTTCGATCGACGGCGCCGACTTGTCCGCCACTCCGGCCAACCGCCGGCCGATCAATATGGTATTCCAGTCCTACGCCGTGTTCCCCCATATGAATGTCTACGACAACGTCGCCTATGGGTTGAAGGTCGACGGCACGCCGCAAACCGAAATCGGGCCGCGCGTTGTTGAAGCCATCGACATGGTCCAAATGGCCGACTTTACCAAGCGCAAGCCCGATCAGCTCTCCGGTGGCCAGAGGCAGCGCGTGGCGCTGGCGCGCGCGCTAGTCAAGAGGCCAAAGGTGCTGTTGCTCGACGAGCCGCTTTCAGCACTTGACGCCAAGCTGCGCGAAGCGATGCAGCTTGAGCTTTCCCAGCTTCAGCGCAAGGTCGGCATTACCTTCATCATCGTTACCCACGATCAGGATGAGGCCCTGTCAATGGCCGACCGCATTGCCGTCATGCAAAGCGGCAAGGTGCGCCAGATCGCATCGCCCGGCACACTGTATGAAGAGCCCACGAACCGGTTTGTTGCCGATTTCATCGGCAAGGTGAACCTACTGGATGCGCGCGTCCGTGCCCGCAATGATGGCGACATCAGTGTCGACATCAAGGGTCTGGGTGGCATGACCCTGCCCTTTGAAGGCACCGCGTCGGACAATGTCACGGTTGCCGTGCGCCCTGAAAAAATCACCGTGTCCAAGCGCGCGCCGCGCGCCAGGAACCGCATAATCACCCGTGGTGAAATCCACGAGTGGGCCTATTACGGCGATATGAGCTACATGTATGTCGACACCCAGGGCGGCCTGCGGTTTTCGGTCAACATCCAGAACACCGCGCGCACTACCGTCGATGCCATCAACATCGGCAATGAGGTCTGGCTCTCCTTCGCGCCCGCCGACACGGTAGTGATGGCCGACTAGCTTCTTTTATTCGCCTGCCAACCGCTCTAGACTGATCGCGACTCATTAGGGTCTGGCCCCGATAACCGTCTTCCCGATTTGATCCGAGGATGGTTCATTGCCTCCGATGAGGAGGTAACGAGATGTATGATTTCTTCCGGTTTTCCGATTCTCAGCAGGCCCGGATCGCGCCGCTTCCGCCGACCGATATGCGCGGCAGGAAGCGCGTTGATGATCGTCGTGTGCCGAGCGGGATCGTCCATGCACTGCGCTGTGGCGGTCGCCGGGCCGACTGAGCCGATATCCACGGGCCGAAGAAGACGCTCTTCAACCGCTTCGTCAACTATAAAGAGAGACTTAAAAAAATGAAACTATTAAAATCACCTCATGGTTTACTATCACTATTGTTAATAATGTTAATGAGTTTTTTCTCTATTGATTCGCATTCTATAGCTGGAGGAATAAGATATAATGGAACAAAAAATGGTGAAAACTGTGGGATGAAATCTTCAAATGGTTCAGCCTCTGAGCTGAATGAAATCAACTGCATGTTAAACCCTGAAAGCTGTCTTCATAACGCCGCTTGGTATGAGGATCGGGACAATTCAATGTCCCCTGTTTCTACTAAAGAGGGCGTTGGGGCTGCCATGGCTACCTTTTGGACTTTGAATGGCTTTACTCAAGGAATTCAAGTTTGTCCTGGGGTTTATTTAGCTACAGCTCATGGAGTTTTAGATGATCCACGAAAAGCGAGAAAAGAAAATCGCTCCTTAAGAGAGCCTGTTCGAAACTCAGTTAGAGTTGCTGCTTACCCTATAAATCCAAAGAATGTGACAAGAGCCAGTCAAAGTAACTCTCAGTTTGTATCTCCTAGAATAAATAATCCTTCTGTCTGGGATGAGCCCTCTACAGATTATGTTTTTGTAAAAGTAGATAAAGCTCTTAGGCCAAATCATTTTGTAAGACCAGTAAGAAGTTCAAATAAAAGAATAGTGAATGCTTCAAGAAGTGGTGAAATAGATGTTCATTTTTATAGGCCACAAACTAGATTTAATACTGATTCAAGTGGAACTCCTGATTTTAATCCACAAACATTAAGCCAGCAAACTGGTAATGACATTGCAGACCTTTATCAATCCCCATTGAGAGTTAACGAGCCGTGTGAACTATTAGACATTTATTGGAGTTTTGGGAGTTCTATTAGAAGTTACTGTCCCGTAGAATGGGGCGTTTCTGGTAGTCCCAACATTGCGACAATTAATGGTGAAGACTATTTGGTAGGTTTGCAGACTAGAGGAGATAACCGCACCTATAGCAAAAGCTCAAGAGACAATTCTAATAATTCATTTGTTGTTTCTTCTAAGTTCTGTAATGACTATAAATCAGTCTGTGGCCAACCCTGTGCTGAGTTAGATGAAGTGTTACAATAAAAGATTAATGAAATCTCACTTTGATACAATTTACTAACTCCGGGACGAGCGCGGTATATGGGAAGGTATCTTCAGCGCTTCGGCAGGCGCCGAGGATACGCCTGACCGGCTGTTCATCGACATCCCGCATCAAGGTTCATCGCTGCGCCGGCGGCGGAAAAGGGGCCACTGGCCCCCATGCCCCCCCATGGTATCGGCCGCACCAAAGGCGGACGCAACACCGGGCTCCACGCCGTCCGCGACCACAAGGGCAGCCCCGTGTTTTTGTCAATTGCGTCCTGCTCCCGACGCCCGGAAACGTGCATGATTGCAAGGTCGCACAGCGCTGCATCGAGACCATGCCGCCATCCGCCGAACCTGTCGCCGACAAAGGTCGTGACGGCCTGAAGAGCGCGGGACCGGGCCCGTCATCCCGCCGCGAAAGAACCGCAGGATCCGATATCACCACGATCAGGCCATCTACAGGGAGAGAGATATCATCGAACGCATGTTCTGCCGCCTCAAGGACCGGCGGCGCATCGCAACGCGCTTTGAGCGCAACATTAAAAACGTCACGGCAGCTATCGCGCGCGCCGCAGCCCTCATCTCGTGGCTATAATGAGTCCAGACCCTAATCCCAGTCTGGAGGAACCGCATGGTTCACTTGCGCGAAATGCCGGAGCATTTGCGCGACGCACTCGTCAACCAGGACGTGCCGACATTCGACACTTCGCCCTGGGCTGGCGGGCCACCGCTGAAACAGCGGCGCGTTGCATTGATCTCCACCGCCGGCCTGCACCGGCGCGACGATCCGCCCTTTACACCCGGCGCCGGGGATTACCGGATCATCCCGGACGATTCTGAAATGGACGATCTGGTGATGAGCCATATCTCGACCAATTTCGACCGCACCGGATATTTCCAGGACATCAACGTCGTCTTTCCCATTGAGCGCCTGCGCGAGTTACGCGACGAGGGCGTGATTGACTCGGTCGCTGCACGGCATTTCTCCTTCATGGGCGCAACCCCGCCCGAACAGATGGAACCGGTTGCCCGCGATCTGGCCGGTATCCTCAAGCAGGACAATGTCGATGCCGTCGTATTCTGCCCCGTTTGACCCCAATGCACGCGCGCCGTGGGCGGGCTTGCACATTATCTGGAAGACGAGGCCATCCCGACGGTTGGCATCAGCCTGATCCGGACCCATACCGAGAAGATGGCGCCGCCGCGCGCCTTGTCGGTTCCGTTCGAACTCGGCCGCCCGTTCGGCCCACCCAATGAGCCGGATTTACAGCGCCGCGTTCTGCGCACCCTGCTGGAGCTGTTGGAGGGATATGACGGCCCGCCGGTTCTTGCCGATTTCCCCAACGATCCGCCCGCATCGGATGAAACCGACATGGAGGGCTGGGCCTGCCCGGTGAACTTTGCAAGTCCGGCAGATGATCTGTCCGATGCCGAAATCGTTGAACGCGCGCTCAACCAGGAAATCGTGCTTTTGAAACCCTGGTACGATGAGGCGGTGAAGACCTTTCGGAGATCCGCCTTCGGCGTTTCCGGTAAGGCGCCCGAAGAGATCGCCGGCGTGGTCGCAAACTTCGTGACCGACCCGGAAGGAACGCCCGAGCCGATCGAGGGCGAAAAGAAGATCATCGGGCTGAAGCGTTGTATCGACGATCTCAGATACTTCTATTCAGAAGCCGCCATCGCCCGGCCGGACGCTCGCATCAGCGATCTTGCGGTCAACAACTGGCTATGGGGCGAGACCACCCTCGGCAGGGTGATCGTCGCAATCCGCGACCAGTTGATGGACGAGGCTGATGCCACCGAAAATGCCGGTCTCAAGCGGCTCGCGACCTCGGCCTTCGTGCCTTCGCACCAGCGCTTTCGCACCAAGCATGGTTGAAGCCTGATTGTCCGGCCATTCATCAAGCCTGTCTTGCTGGGTGGCCGGCGAACGTGATCCACGGCGCCGTCCCGGCGCGTGCGGTAATTTCACCGATTGTCACCGCTTGGCTATAGCCGGCATCCCTCAGAGCTTCGACACAGGCGCCTGCCCCCTCGTGCGGCATTCCGGCAAGCAGACCGCCCGCGGTTTGCGGATCAAACAACAAACCTGATCGCGGATCGTTTGACGGCGCCATGACGCCCAGTGCCGCCGCCCGGTTGGTGGGTGCCAGCGTGCTTTCAAAGCCGGCCTCGATCAGATCAAGTGCACCGTCAAGCGCCGGCACCGCAGCTAGCTCCAGCGTCGCATCGGCATTGGATGCCGCAAGCATTTCGATCAGATGGCCGGCAAGACCAAAGCCTGTGACATCGCAAGCAGCCCGCGCACCATGCTCGATCAGCACCGATGCGGCCTTGGCTGAAGATGCCTGCATTTCGTGGAGCGCGGCGGAAATGTCGCTGCCCGCTGCCCGGCCCTGCATATCGGCGTTGAACAGAACGCCGGTACCAAGCGGCTTGGTCAGGATCAAGGCATCGCCCGCAGCCAGCCCCGAGCGTCGCAGCAACCGGTCTTCCCTGCCATGCCCGGTAAGAGCAAGGCCGAATTGCAGCTCCGCCCCCTCGCCCGTATGCCCGCCGGCCAGCACCGCACCGGCTTTGCCCAGCACCTCGCAGGCGCCGGCAAGCAGCGCCACCAGATCGTTCTCCTGGCGGCCCGCCGGTGCTTCCGGCAACATCACCATGGCAAGCGCGGTCTTCGGCCTTGCTCCCATCGCATGCAGATCGCCGAGGCAATGATTGGCAGTGATGCGGCCAAACAGATACGGATCGTCGACAAAGGCGCGGAACTGGTCGACCGTCTGCACCGCCACCTCACCCGCGCCGGGCGGTGCAACAATCGCCGCATCGTCAGCCATGTCCGGGTCCAGAGCGAAACCAGCTCCCGAGATTTCAAACATGCGTGAGAGCACACGCGAAAGAACATCCCGGCCGATCTTGGCGCCGCAACCGCCGCAGCGCATCTCGGCAAACGGGTTTTCATCTGTTGCGCTCTGCTGCGGGCGCATGGGTGGCAAATCGGCGTATTTTTCCATGAAGCGCCGGTCGATGCGGTCCTTGAGGTTCCACAGATATCCGCCTGAAAGCGCAAACGGGCCGCGCGAGGCAACCGCATGTTTCGGCCCTGTGGCGATCAGCGCCATGGCATGGCGCTGGGGATGGAACCTGACAAGCGCCTGCTCCAGTGCCGCCCGGCGCAGGTTTTGCGCCAAAACCGGTCCTTGCCTGACCGCATAGACACCTGATTTGGCAAGTGGGCGCTGATCGAACGAGACAATATCGCCGGCGGCGAATATCGCCGGGTGCGAGACCGACCGCAGCGTGCCATCGACCCGCACGAAACCCCGCGCGTCCAATGAAAGCCCGCTCGCCGCAAGCCACGGCGCAGCACTGGCGCCAGAGACCAGAATTGCATGATCGAACGCCACCTCCTCTCCGCTCGTCAGCACCAGACGGCCAGCCTCGACCGATGCCACCGGAGCATTGAGCCTGACCTCAATTCCGCGTGCCTTGAGCGTCCGGCCAATCGCCCGGCGCGCGCCAGAGGCATGGGTCGGCAGGATGGCGGGTGCTGCATCAAGCACGATGAATTCAGGTGCGACACCTCCCACCGTCAGCCGATGATGCAGCGCCAGTGTTAGCTCGATACCGCCGGCGCCGGCGCCGATCACCGCGATCCGCATCGCATCTCGGCTGCGTTCGAATACGGCCTCGATCCCGGCGACCGACGCCAGAAGGCGATCAATCGGCTTGACCGGGATGGTGCACGCACTCGCCCCCGGCAGGATTGAACTGTCTGGCACCGAGCCGATATCGATCGACAGGAAATCATAGGGAACCGGCGGGCACCCTTCGACCTCGACCGTTTGAGCGCCCGGATCGATGCCGCTGGCGCTTGCATGAAAGAGCCGTGCACCGGCTGCGATGCACAAGGGCCTGAGATCGATATGGCAATCCTCGCGCGCGTAGTGGCCGGCGAAATAGCCGGGCACCATGCCCGAATAAGGCGTGTCCACATCGCGCGCGATCATTGTCAGCCTGACGCCCGGCTGAGGCTGCATGGCAAAGCGGCGCAGCACCTCGACATGGGAATGGCCACCGCCGACCAATACGATGTCGGTCGCAATCGGTACGGAGGAACCAATCATCGCCGCACACCGGGCTTTGCTGGAATTGGCGGAAAGGAGTGGGAGTCGAACCCACCAGACGCGTCTAGACGCCCCTCACCGGGTTTGAAGCCCGGGCGCCCCACCGGGGTGCGTTTCCCTTCCGTGTTTAACAATAGTGTCATGCGGGTTACGCTTGAAAGCCCCCCTGCTTGACCGATACGCCTTCGGCCAGCCGGCGCGTGTCGCCCTCTCGAACGGTCATGCCGACCCGGTCGAAATGTTCAAGGATCTCGATTGCCAGATTGCGCCCGATTGCCGCCTCGGTGCGAAACGCCACCGGCGTCAATTGCCCTGAATGCGCCAATTGCCTTGCGATTTCGGACAATTCGGAAAGCGTCTCGGGCAGCGAATAGCGATTGCGTCCGACGCGAACAACCAGCCCCGTCGCTTCGGCCGCACGCAATGCCGAGCTGACGCTCGCAGCCTGCGTCCCGATCTGCCTGGCAATGTCGTGCACCACTGGCGGCGCGCGCCCGGCATCGCGCAAAATGGGCTCGATCGCCTTCCAGTTCTTCTCGACCTTCTCCGGCAGGCGCGCCGCATGACCGCTCGCATGGATCAGCAGCCCGCTGAGGCGGGCCGCGCTTTCACCTGCCAAATCATCAACTGCGCCGGCGACAAGATCAGCATCAACACGCCCGCCAAGCAGCTTTGCAAGCCGCACAATATCGGGTCCCAGCCGGTCGGGCTGGGCGGCATGAAATTCATGCAAGCGGGAGACAATCCGCTCCTTGAGGACTGCAAAATGCGCGCGGCTGACCGCAAATCCGCCATGCCGGATGACGTCGACCGCGCCGAACAGCTGCTCTGCCTCACCCTTTGTCAGATTGCGCGCCAGCGAGAACTGGTTGAGGTCGGCGCCATCGGGCGAGGCCTCAATGAGTGCCTTGAAGGCTGCTGCGTGATCTTCGCAATCCAGCGCACGCAGCACCAAAATCCGCTCCGGCCGCGCCCGCCTGCGCCGTGGCGGGAAGGGATCGACCACATGCCCCCCGGCGATGGTGCGCCGCGCCGACTGGTCGCGAAGGATGAAGCGGTCGCCTGCCAGCGCGCCAATCGCACGATCCAGCACCAAGCGCACAAGGCCCGACTGGCCGGGCGTGATCGAGGCGCCCTCCAGCACGGCGACGCGCGCGGTAACGTCCTCGGTCGCCAGATGCAGATGTACCGGCGTCCAGTGGGCAAGAACCCGTTCCTCGCCCGCCACCACCCTGACATGTGCATCGATCTTGCCTGTAGGCGCGTGCGCGGGCCCCGCCACAAGCCAGTCGCCGCGCCTTATACCGCGCGTCTCAACTCCACGCCCGGCAATGTTGACCGCCGCGCGCACCCCGGCCTGCGCCTCGGCGACCTCGCGGCCCTGCGCGCGTAAACCCCTGACCCGCACCGGTATGTCTGATGGCGACAGCAGCAATTGCTCGCCCAGCGCCACGCGCCCGGAAAACACCGCGCCGGTGACCACAATGCCGACACCGGAAAGTGTGAATACCCGGTCGATCGCCAAGCGAAAATAGCCCTGCCCGCTGCGCGCCGCCACGCTTTTTGCCTGGGCATGAAGATGCGCCCGAAGCGCATCGATACCTTCGCCTGTGCGGCTGGAAACCGGAAAGATCGGCGCACCGGCAAGGCTGGTCGTTGCAAGATGTGCGGCGATCTCGTCTGCCACTTCGCGCGCCCGCTCGCCGGAGACCAGATCGGTCTTGGTCAGCGCCACCGCGCCATGTTCAAGGCCGACAAGATCGACAATGTCGACATGCTCCAGCGTCTGCGGCATCAGACCATCATCGGCGGCCACCACCAGGAGCGCAAAATCAACCCCGGTGACGCCGGCCACCATGTTGCGCACGAAGCGTTCATGGCCCGGCACATCGACAAAACCAAGCACGCCGGCGCCATCGACCTCCTGATGGGCAAAGCTCAGATCAATATAGGCAAAGCCCAGATCGATGGTCATGCCGCGGCGCTTTTCCTCAGCCAGCCAGTCGGTATCAACGCCGGTCAGCGCCTGCACAAGAGCGGTTTTGCCATGATCAATATGACCGGCGGTGGCGACAATCATGCCTCTGGTCCCATCATAAAGACAGGCCTTGAAGCTCGGCCACCAGCCCCGCTTCATCGTCGAGTGCGCGCAGATCGAGCCACAGCGCATCGTCGCGCGCATAGCTGATCACGGGGATCGGCAGGCCGCGCAAGCTCTCCGCAATGCGGCGCAAGCTGCGGCCACCACCGCGCTTGCCCGCAGGCGATATCACCAGGGCCCGGCTTTCCAGATATTCAACCGGCAAAGCACCGCTGCCGATCTCGGCGCGCGATGGGCGCAGCTCCACATTTATGCTGTCACCGAGGGTCCGCACCAAGACCGGGCGGATGCGCTCTCCGACCTTCTCAAGCTCTGCCGCCGGGCAGGTGAGCAGCCGCAAGACCGGAAGCCGTTCATCCAATCTGTCGGGATCTCGATAAAGCGCCAGCGTCGCGGCAAGCGCCGCAACTGTCATCTTGCCCGGACGCAGCGCCCGTTTGAGCGGATTCTTTTTGATCCGGGCAATGAGATCGGCGCGCCCAGCAATCAGTCCCGCCTGCGGCCCGCCAAGCAGCTTGTCTCCAGAGAAAGATACAAGATCGGCGCCCGCCTTCAGCGTTTCTTGGACTGTCTGCTCATGCGGCAGCCCCCAGCGCGCCAGATCAACCAGACTACCGCTGCCCAGATCGACGAAAAACGGGATTTTCCGCTCATGGGCAATGGCCGCAAGCTCGGCCTCCGGCACCGCGGCGGTAAAGCCCTCAATGCGGTAATTGGAGCAATGCACCTTCATCACCATGGCGGTTGAGGGCCCGATCGCCGCCTCATGGTCGCGCGCATGTGTACGGTTTGTGGTGCCGATCTCGATCAGCTTTGCGCCAGCGCGGGCCATGATATCGGGCATGCGGAAAGCGCCGCCGATTTCGACCAGCTCGCCGCGCGATACCGGCACCTGCTTGCGGTTGGCAAGCGTGTTGAGCACCAGCGTCACCGCCGCCGCGTTGTTGTTGACCACGCACGCAGCCTCTGCCCCGGTCAGCTCGCAAACGAGCCCCTCAATATCATGGTCGCGGTCGCCGCGCTTTCCCGTGGCAAGATCAAATTCAAGGCTTGAGGCACCACGCGCAGCTTCAGCCATCGCCGCGATTGCTTGTTCAGCGAGCGGCGCGCGCCCGAGATTTGTGTGCAGCACCGTACCGGTCAGATTGAACACCCGCCTCAGCGCCGGCACCGAATCTGCACTCAACACCGCCGCAACGCGCCTTGCAATGGCGCCAATATCGGTTGCACCGGTGCCGGGTGCGCCCGTCTCTGGCGCGTCTGTAGCGATGGCCTCACGCAGGTGCGCCAGATCGGCGCGCAAGGCCTTGGTCACCTCGGTGCGGCCAAATTCAAGCACCAGCGGCTCGATCTCACTGGCGTGAAGCAGACGGTCTAGCGCCGGAATCGCGTCATAGCGCGATGGCTTGTCAGATGCGGTCATGGACAATGGCTCAAACGTCCGTCCTCTCACCGAGCGCGGCTGGGAAACGCGATCTTGGCGGTTTGCGGGCACATTGTCGAGCCGCAAAGCCATCACATGTTGCGCCTTGTGCACCGCAACAAAGAGCCTTACAAGGCAACGAATGCAGCTCCGTAACATCGCCATCATCGCCCATGTCGACCATGGCAAGACGAGCCTGGTCGACAAACTCCTGTTACAATCGGGCACATTCCGCGCCAATCAGCGCGTCGTTGAGCGCATGCTCGATTCCAATGATCTGGAGCGCGAGCGTGGCATCACCATTCTTGCCAAATGCACGTCGCTTGAATGGCAGGGAACGCGCATCAATATTGTCGATACGCCCGGCCACGCCGATTTTGGCGGCGAGGTGGAGCGCATTCTCAACATGGTCGGCGGCGCCGTGGTGCTGGTCGATGCCGCCGAAGGCCCGATGCCGCAGACCAAGTTCGTTGTCGGCAAGGCGCTTGAGATCGGCCTCAAGCCGATCGTCGTGATCAACAAGATCGACCGCAGCGATGTGCGTCCGATCGAAGTGGTGAACGAGGTGTTCGATCTGTTCGCAGCCCTTGATGCCACCGACGAGCAACTCGACTTTCCGATCCTTTACGGCTCCGGCCGCGATGGCTGGATGGCAAGCGATGCTTCAGGGCCGAGGGACGGGCTTGGCCCCTTATTCGACCTGATGCTGGAACATGTGGCGCCGCCCGCCGTCGAGGATGGCCCGTTTCGCATGCTCGGCACCATTCTGGAAGCCGACCCCTATCTCGGACGCCTGATCACCGGGCGCATCACCTCAGGTGAGATCAAACCCAACCAGCCGATCAAGGTGATCGGTCCGGCCGGAGATCTGGTCGAGCAGGGCCACGTCACCCGCATCCTTGCCTTTCGCGGTATTGAACGCCAAGCGATTGATGAAGGCATCGCCGGCGATATCGTCGCCATTGCCGGGCTTTCCGAGGGCAGTGTCGCCGACACCTTCTGCGCGGCGGAAGTGAGCCAGGCCCTGCCGGCCCAGCCGATTGACCCGCCAACGGTGGATATGTCGTTCATCGTCAATGATTCGCCGCTTGCCGGGACCGAAGGCCAGAAAGTCACCAGCCGTGTGATCGGCGAGCGCCTGGCGCGCGAGGCCGAAGGAAATGTCACGCTCAAGATCACGCAGAACGAAAACCGCGATGGTTTTTCGGTCTCGGGCCGGGGTGAGCTGCAACTGGCGATCCTGATTGAGACCATGCGCCGCGAGGGCTATGAACTGGGCGTTTCGCGCCCGCGTGTCGTCACGCGCCGCGACGAGGCTTCCGACACATTGCTTGAGCCGGTCGAAGAGGTGCTGATCGACGTCGATGAGGAATATTCCGGCACCGTGGTTCAGGCGCTGTCGGCACGCAAGGGTGTCATGGTCGAGGTGCGCGCCTCGGGTGGCGGACGCCAGAGGATGGTGTTCCACGCACCGACCCGCGGGCTCATCGGTTATCAGTCCGAACTGATGACCGACACAAGGGGCAGCGCAGTGATGAACCGCCTGTTCCTTGCCTATGAGCCCCATCGCGGACCGATCGAGGGCCGCATCAACGGCGTTCTGATCGCCAGCGAGGCCGGCAAAGCCGTCGCCTACGCGCTGTGGAACCTTGAAGATCGCGGTCAGATGGTGATCGACCCCGGAACCCGCGTTTATCCCGGCATGATTGTCGGCATCCATGCCCGCGCCAACGATCTGCCGGTCAATGTGATGAAGGGCAAGAAGCTCACCAATATCCGCACCCACTCCAAGGACGAAGCGGTGCGCCTGACGCCGCCGGTGCGCATGACGCTGGAGCGTGCGCTCGCCTGGATCAACGATGATGAGCTGGTCGAAGTCACGCCCTCATCGATCCGCCTGCGCAAGGCGCTTCTCGATCCCCATGCTCGCCGCCGCGCCGAAAAGATCGCCGCCGAAGCTGACAGCTGACAACAGACGTGCTTGTCCCGGCCCCACTTCGCCCGTTAGTGTCGCGCCAGTCAAGTTGAGCGGGGATGCACTCCGCCGCCGCCACGCATATTCTTAAGGAAGCCTTATGCCATCGCAGGACAAGCCACGCATCATCGCCATTGAAGAGCACTATTTCGACAAGGCGGTTACCGACCTGTACACCAACCAGCGCCCGCGCCCGGTCAAATTCATCGAGCGGATTTCCGACTTTGGCGGCGAACGTATCAAAGAAATGGACGAGGCCGGCATCGATGTGCAGGTGCTCTCCCACGCGCCTCCCGGCCTGCATATCCTCGGAACCGAGGACGCCGTCAAGGCCGCCCGCCAGACCAACGATTATCTCGCCGAAGCGATCAAAACCAATCCGTCGCGCTTTGCCGGCTTTGCCGCCCTGCCAATGCAGGACCCCAAGGCCGCCGCCGACGAGTTGGAGCGCAGTGTCGACAAGCTCGGCTTCAAGGGCGCGCTAATCAGCTCAATGACCAATGACCGCTTCATGGACGACAATGCATCCTGGGCCGTCTATGAGCGCGCCGAGGCCCTAGATGTTCCAATCTACATCCACCCCGGACCGCCGAACAAGGGTGTGGTCGATACTTATTATTCCGACTATGCGGAAGAGTTCGGCCTGTTTCCGCTGGCCGCCTGGGGCTACACGGTTGAAACTGGTACTGCTGCCATCCGCATGGTTCTGAGCCGTGTGTTTGAAAAACACCCGAAGCTGAAGATCATCACCGGCCATCTCGGCGAGACGCTGCCATTCCTGCTCTGGCGCATCGATCATAACCTGAAGCGCGCCGGCAATGCGCCGATCGAGTTCCGCGACGTGTTCTGCAACAATTTCTACGTCACCACGAGCGGCAACTTCTCAGATGCCGCATTACTGTGCTGCGTCATGGAAATGGGCATTGACCGCGTGCTGTTCGCGATCGACTGGCCGTTCATCGACAACAAGCCGGGCGTTGACTGGATGGGCCAAGTACCGCTTTGCAAGGAAGACCGGATCAAGATCCTGTCTGGAAATGCAGAGCGTCTTTTGCGGATGTAGCGCTCGCTGTCCCTGAACACTGGCGCACCCGCCTTGGAATTGACCCGGATATTGACGGGCCATACTAAGCGCAATCGCCCAACACGAACTGGGAGTTGACTATTTCATGACCACTGAACCGGTGAAAATTGGCATTATCGGCCTTGGCCGCTGGGCGCGGGTGCTGACCCGCTCGGCCCACACATCGGACCGGCTTGTGATCGCGTGCGGTTTCAGCCGCTCTGAAGAGAAGCGAGCCGCCTTCGAGGCGGAATATGGCGTGCCCTCGGTGCCCGATCTGGACACCATGCTGAACGATCCGGAAATCAAGGGCGTGATCCTGACCGTTCCCAACGAACAGCATCTACCCGTCGCCGAACAGGTCGCCAGCGCCGGCAAGCACGTCTATACCGAAAAGCCGCTCGCCAACACGCTCGCCAATGGCCTGAGGATCGAGGCACTGGAAGAGCGCCACAATATCAAGGTGATGGTCGGCCACAGCGCCCGCCTGCTCAAAGGCACCCGCGCCATGCGCGCCGCTATAGACAATGGAGAGCTTGGCAAGATCGCCTTTTTCGAGGCCAATTTTTCCAATGAACGCGCACTTGAACTGACCCCCGATACCTGGCGCTGGTACCGCGACCGCGCGCCCGGCGGCCCGCTGTCACAGCTCGCGATCCACCAGTTCGACAGCTTGCATTATCTGGGCGGCGAGATCGCGGAAGTGAGCTCTGTCGCCTCCAAGCTGTCGTCTGTGGGCGCCGAGGTCGACGACCAGTCAATGACGGTGCTCAGATTCGCCGATGGCAAGCTTGGCTATGTCGGCTCGTGCTGGACCTCGCCCGGCATCTATTCGATCCGCGTGTTCGGCCAGAGCGGCCTGATGCATTACGAGCTTGATTTCGGCACCTGGGACGATCCGGACAATCTGCACAAGACCTCGACGCTCTATATTCAGCGCGGCATCGATCGTTACGGTGATCGCGAAGTGCTCGACCTGATGCAGGGCAATATGTTTGTCGATGAGCTTGAGATGTTTGCCGATATCTGTCGCACTGGCCAGTCACAGGAATTGTCCGCCCGTGACGGCAATGTTGCGCTCGGCATCGTCTATGCCGCGCTCAAATCGGTTGACCAGAACGGCGCCATGGTGCGGCTGTCCGACATCATGGACGAAGCCCGCAATGAAGTCGCTTCCGGCGATCGCAGCGCCGCTTGAGCATCAGGCCCTTGACTGGGCTACACTCTACTTGCCTCAGAACAGCGCTAATTCGCGCCGGAGACAACAATGACCGATCTGCCCTCACGTTTCTTCATCGAGCTGACACAACCCGAGATCGCCGCCCAGTTTGAAGACAATCCGCTGGTCATCCTGCCCGCCGGCAGTGTCGAGCAGCACGGCATGCATCTGCCGACCGGCACCGATATCTTCGCCGCCGATGTGATTGCCCATGCGGTCGCCGAAAAAATGAACGGGCTGGTGTTGCCGGGCGGGCCATTGGGCGTCACGCCAATGCACATGCCGTTCGAGGGCACAATATCGCTGAAGCCCGAAACCTATATGTCTCTGGTGTGCGATACCTGCGTGTCGACCGCCCAACACGGCGCACGCGAGCTGTTGATCCTCAATTGGCATGAGGGCAACAGCCCGTCACTGGCACTCACCGCCGAGGCCCTGCACCGCGAGCACGGCATGAGCGTGGTCACCGTTCATGCCTGCTATGTCGCAGCTGAAATGTACGGTCCCGATTGCGGCGGCCTCACCCATGGCGGCGAGATCGAGGCGCTGGCAGTGCTCGCCCATCGGTCGGACCTAGTGCATCTCGATCGCATCGAGCGCTCCTCCGACCATCAGCATGGCAGCCACATGGACAAGCTGCGCCGCACCGCCTCCTACCAGCCGGTGCTTACCGATATTCGCTCCATCGCGCCGACCGGCTGGTACGGCACGCCAGAGCACGCCACCATCGAAAAGGGCGAGCGCATGGTTTCCGACATTGCCGGCGCCATCGCCACCGAGGCGGCCGAAATTTTCCGCCAGCTCGATGCCGTCCAGGGCGGCACCACCGACGTCAAAGCCCTCAGAAAAACCGCTTGAGACCGACATAATGGCACAGATCATTGCCCAGAAAGATGCCCGCATATTCGGCCTTCCCGGCCGGGTGTCGATGGAAATCGTTGCAGAACATGTCGGCGCTAAGTCAGCGACGCTGAGATTGGTTGAAATCCCGGTGCCTGAGCCCGGCGAGACCTTGCGCGGCCCTCATGTCCATCACGGCTTTGAGGAATGCATGCATGTGGTCTCGGGCAGCGGCGAAATCCATGCCGGCGGCAAGGTGCATGCCATCGTCCCCGGCGACACCATTCTGGTTCCGGCCGATGAGCCCCATGTCACCCGCAACACTGGCTCTGAACCGCTGATGCTGCTATGCTTCTTTCCGGTGGGTGACATCCGGCCCGGAACCGAGAACCTGCCTGCACAAGACTTGAGGCCGCCTCGCCTTTAGATAAACGTGGCGTGAGACCATTGTAAAAGCGCCTGGCGCTGGCGCGGCCTGCAGAAGAGATCGCCCGGTTCGCAATTGGCTCTCACCTGACCGGCGTGGCGCGCAAAGGTCCGCCAGCGACCGATCTGCTTGCTGTCGATGTCCTCAAGTCGCCGCCCCAGATAGTAGCGGCAGTACCACTGGAACCAACCGCGCGGATCGGGCCCGTAAATCCACCCCTTGTCCCGCCACACCGACAGCGGCTGGCGCGACTTGATGCCGAAACAGTTGGGCCGCGCATCAGCCGTCTCGCTGATCTTTGCGGTGCCAAACCAGCCTGCGGGAAACTCGCCGCCGCAGTCATTGCAGTATTTGCCTTCAAACACCCCGAGCTCGAGCATCTCCTAGGGTGTGAAATGCGGCTCGAATCCGGGTGCAAAATCAGCCCCCACCGGGGCTTCCAGCGCATAGCTGTAGCCGCTTTGCATCTTGTCATTGACATGAATTGTCTTACCGGCGGCCATCAATTCAATCCCGCTCCTACACCCTCACCTGCTGATGCGGTTGAAACCCGCAGCAGCCCACGACTTATGAGCACTGCATCCGATGGCGTTAACCCCTGATTCATCATGATCTCAATTTCAACCTCAAAACCCCGAATTTGATACGGAAAAAGTACCCAATCGGATTTAACTATTCCCCAGATCAGAACACGTGCAGGGGAATTGCGATGTTGCGTATTTTCACACTTGCCGCCGCCGGCGCTATTTTCTCCAGTGCCGCCCATGGCGCGGACGACCTTTTCTACACTCCAGGACCAACGCTCGCTTCCGAGGCGTCCTATATGCATGACTAGAACGGCTTTTCTGCCGGCTTCAACGGCGGTGGAGCCTAGGGAGACACCACCAGAAGCACCTCGGTAAACGGACCTGCGACATTCGGCGTTGATGGCGGACAGGTTGGCGTTCAACTGGGCAAGAACTGGCAGAATGCAAGGATCGTGCTGGGTATCGGCACCGACCTCAACTATTTTTCAACCGAAGGGTCGGGAGTGGACGCCGCAGCTGCAACCCACACAGTCGAAACCGATTTTCTGATGAGCGTGACCGCTCGGGTCGGGCTCGCCTACGACAGTTTCCAGCCCTATGTCATTGGCGGCCTGTCCGTGCTTGATTACGACTACTCACTCACCAACCCGGCAGACACTGCCACCGAGACTCATGGCAGCACCGACATTGGCGCCACTCTGGGAGCTGGTGTCGAGGTTGCGGTAACCAACGACATTTCAATGTTTGGCGAATACCGGCACTACTGGATTGATGACGACACAGCCGCGTTCGTCGGACCGGCACCTGTTCCCGCCCAGTCGGTGAACCCGGACCTCGATATGGATACAGTTTCCGGCGGCATCAACTGGCACTTCTGAGCACACATCGGCGCGCCGGAACGAGCAGGCCGGAGGGAAATGCAGATGCTTCCGCGCCAATTTTGGCGGGACATGACAGCGCGTGACTTTGCCGCTGCCCGCGAACCTGAGTGGATCGCGGCGTTGCCAATTGCCGCGATCGAACAGCACGGGCCGCATCTACCGGTGTCCACCGATACCGCTATCGCCGAGGTATGGTGGCAGCAGCAGCACACCGGCTTGGCGATGATCTTCCGGTCACTTTCCTGCCGGCCCTGCCTTACGGCAAATCAAACGAGCACATCGCCTCGCCCGGCACCCTCACACTCGCCGCTGAAAGCCTAGCCTCGGGCCTGACCGACATCGCCGAGAGCGTTCACCGCGCCGGGGTGTGCAAGCTGATCTTGATCAATTCCCATGGCGGCAACGTTCCGGTTCTTGACATCATCGCCCGCGATCTGAGGGTACGCCACTCAATGCTGGTGGTTGCAATCGCCTGGTCGCGTTTTGGCTATCCCGAGGGCATCTTTCCCGTAATCGAAAGAACTTACGGCATCCATGGCGGTGATTTTGCAACCTCAGTCATGCTGTATCTCTGCCCTGAGCTGGTGCATATGGAGCTGGCTGCCGATTTTAAATCGATCCAGACCGGCATGATCGATCAGCACACCCATCGTCGTGCCCATGGAACCCACCCCTTTGCCTGGCAGGCGCAGGATCTCAACCCTGAAGGCGTGGTCGGCAACGCATCGGCTACCACGGCCGAAAAGGGCAAGGCGGTTGTCGCCCATCAAGCCGATGGCTTTGCCGCTCTGTGCCGCGATGTCCATGAATTCGATTTATCGAAGCTCTGGACCGCCAAAGCTGACCCCGCCAGGCGGTCGACACCCTCCACTCCTCTCTGCAAAATGGCCGGACGCGCAGATACGCACCGGTAATTTTCACCATCGAGGATGCAATGACCAAGATCTATGTCCCCCTAGGCGATACCCGATGCCGCGGCCGAATGGCTGAGACGGCTCGGCGATGTCACCATCCATCCCGGCACCGACCACCCCATTTCCCATGACGAGCTGGTTGAGGCAGTGCGCGACAAGGACATCCTGTTTGGTCTTGCCGGCATCAAGTTCAACCGCGAAGTGATCAATGCCGCCAAGTCGCTGAAACTCGTTTCAGTGATGAACATGACCGCCACCTTCGTCGATCACAAGGCCTGTTCGTAACGCAACATCCCGGTGTGTGGACTGTCCAATTTTGTCTCCAAGACCATCGCCGAATTCACCTTTGCACTGCTGATGGCAACCGCGTGGAACCTTCAGCATGCCCGCAATTTTCTGCAATCGGGGGCCTGGACCCAGAACCAGTCGACCGCGTTCAAGGCAACGCGGCTGTTCGGCAAGACCCTGGGCATTGTCGGCCTCGGCGCCATTGGCGCGCATCTGGCCAAGAGAGCTGCCGCCTGCGACATGCGCATCCTCTACAACAAGAGCTCACGCCTGAGCGCGGCGGAGGAATTCCCCCCTTGGCAATGCCGAATTCCGCTCGCTCGACGATCTGTTCATGGAATCAGATTTCATCGCCCTGTGTCCAAGCCTGACCGCCGAAACCGCGCTTGAAGCCACCCTTGTCGAGGGGCGTATCCGCAGCGCCGGGCTTGTTGTGTTTGAAAATGAGAGGCAAGAGCCGGGCCGTAGACCCCGCCAGCGTTTGTGGGAGCTTCCCAATGTTGTGCCTCAAACCACATATGGGCAGCACCGCGCGAGAGCCCCGCGATGAAATGGCCTCACGTGTGGTCCAGAACATTGAGCGTTTTCTTGCCGGCAAACGGCCCTTCGATGTGCTCAACCCGGAGGTCTATGGCGAGGCGGCCCGCAATGTTGAAGTGATCGGTTGATCAGAACGACTCGCCGGCAAAACGCCATTTGACGTCCCGATTGACCGTCAGCTCCAGCAGCTTGCCCTCAAGCAGCGACAACATGCCGTCCTCCGACATGATCGCGTTGCGCTGCCGCGCTTCGACCACCTGACCCAATCCATGGGGGGTGGCGATGACATTGGACATTTTGAGCAGCGGATTGTTCTTCTCCGGCGGTTCGACCTCGAACACATCAAGCCCGGCGCCGGCGATGGTGCCAGCATCGAGAGCATCGATCAGCGCTTTTTCATCAACCACACCGCCACGAGAGGTGTTGATCAGAATGGCTGAGGGTTTCATCTTGGCCAGCGCCTCGGCATTGATCATGTACCGCGTTTCCTGCGTCAACAACGGATGCAGCGACACATAGTCGGACTGCTTAAGAAGTTATCGAGCGGCACCATCTCCGCCACATCCGATGGCTCGACATAAGGGTCAAAGGCAAGCGTGCGCATTCCATAAGTCTGGGTGAGCGTGGCGACATAGGCGCCGATGCGTCCAAGACCAATGAGCCCGATGGTTTGACCAGCAAGCTCACGCCCCTGCTGGGCAGAGTTCGGCAATGTATTGGTGCGCGTCAGATCAACCCAGAAGAACAGGTTCTTGGCAAATGCGGCGACCAGCAACATGGTTGATTCGGCCATGGTCGCGGTGTTGCCGGAAGAATTGGCCACCGCGATACCGAGCTCGGTTGCGGCAACAAAATCGATCTTGTCGACACCGACGCCGCTGGCAACCACGCCGCGCAGATTGGTCGCGGCCTGCATTGTCTCGCGGCTGATCGGAAATCCGCGCGCATAGATGACATCGGCGCGCGCCACATCGGCCAGCAATTTCGGTCCCGGCTCATGTGGGCTCAAAACCAGTTCCGCCTTTTCGGCAATGCGCGGCCAGTGTTCCTCGATCCATCCGGGTTTGAAGAAACTGGCTCGCGTCAACGCAACAACTGGTTTGGCCATGCTCACCCATCCCGGTTTTTTTACACAGCGCTCGGCATGCGCCGGTATTCGCCCGCATCGAGGATTACCTCGATAGTGGTCGGCTTTGCCGATGCCAGTGCAGCGGTGACTGCCGCGCAAAACGCCTCGATAGTGTCGGCGCGCGCCGCCTCAACGCCCAGGCTGCGGGCCACCGCGCAATAATCGATCCTCTGGAAATCGGTGGCTTGTGTGGAATAACCCTGCTTTAGCTGGCGCGACTTCACCTGGGTCATGGCATTGTCGACCATGACGATCTGCATCATCGGCAGGTCGAGCCGTGCCAACGTCGCCAGATCGCCGGTATACATCAAAAATCCGCCATCCCCGACCACGCTAATGACCGTGCGTTCCGGCGCGGCGAGCTTGGCGCCCATCGCCGCCCCAAGCGCAAATCCCATCGGTGAAAGGCCATTGGAGACAAAATAGCTGAGCGGCCCATAGGCCTCCCAGGCCTGGGAGGCGAGCGATTTGTGCGCGCCCGCATCCGCTGTGATGATGGTATCGCGCGGCACCAGTTTGCGCAGCTCCTTGTAGACCGCCTGCGGCGCGATGCCGTCGGCCTCGTCATGTTCAGCGCTGACGACCAGTTCATGCTCGCAAATGTCGCGGTAGCAGGCCTGAGCCTCCGCCTCACCCCATTCGCGCGGCCCCTGCCCTGATTTTGCCAGTTCATTCAGCATGGCGCCGAGATCGCCGGTAAATCCGGCCCTCACAGGCTGGAAAGTACGGTCATTGGCATCGACCGCATCCAGGCTGACAACCGGCACCTTGGCGCGGAACGGGCGGATGATGTCCCAGCCATCAAGACCGATGGTGAGAATGAGATCGGCAGCTTCAAGCATGCGGTCGACCGGCGTGCCGAACCAGCCACACATGCCGATATAGAGCGGATGGTCGTTCGGCACCTGACCTACCGCCTGCAATGTCACGCAAGCCGGAATCCCGAGCGCTTTGATCGCCGCCACGGTCTGGGCCGAGGTTCGCGTGCCGACAACGCCGACACCGACCACCGCCACCGGCTTCTTGGCCTTGGCGACCAGTTCCGCTGCCGCGGAGATATCAGGTATCTCGCCGATTTCAGGCGCCACATCAGCCTCGATCACCGCTTGTGCGGCCGCCCCATCGGTGGGCAGATCGGTGGTCGACTGCACCGGCGAAAGAGGTAGATAGACCGCGCCCGGACGCGGCGAGATCGCGGTCTGGTAGGCGCGCGGCAGAAGTTCCAGCGCATTTTCCGCCGTCACCTCCTCGCTCAGCTTGGAGATCAATCTGCCAAACGCTACCAGCGGTACATCCTGGTGCGGGTTCTTCGCCAGCAATTCGCCATCGAGAATGGCGGAGAACACGATAATCGGACGACGGTCGAGATGGGCTGCGGCAAGGCCCGAGGCAAGATTGGTCACGCCCGGCCCCTTGGTCACCACCACCACACCGGGCACGCTGGTGAGTTCGCCATGCGTCGCCGCCATATAGGCGGCGGTATTCTCATGATGGGTCAGCGTGTAGTCGATACCCTCGCTTTTCAGCCCATGAATGAGATTGATGGTGTCACTGCCTGGTGTTCCGAACACGCGCGTAACGCCGCGGGCCTTGAGAAACTTGGCGATGAAATCGCACGTCAGCATCGCGTCAACCTGTCCTGTATGTTGTAAAATTCACGCCACAATGGCGCACGCCGGTCCAGTAGCACCCCATACGCCACAAGCCACCGCCGCTGAGCGGACCGGCGGTGTGTTCACCAGCTTGAATGATTGAGCCCGGCGCGGCTAGCGCAGCCAACATGGCGAACGTGGTGTTCAGACCTGGCAGCTCATGTCCTGGCCGCAGCACATGGGCGACTTAACCTTGCCATGGCCATTGGGGCATTCGGAAATGTGCACGCTGGTGCCATCGGGCTTGGTCAATGTCGAATGCTCAAGTTCCGAATTGCACGACCCGCAGGTCATGGTTCCAATGCTCATTCCGCATTTGTCACACACATAAGCCGCCATTTTAGTCTCCCTATGGTCTGGGCTGCACGCGAGCGCTTGCCGTCGCCCCGAAGATGGCAGTTAACACAACGTGCGGCAAGCACAACTGCCGTCCGGACCACCGCCTGACGAGTCCGGGCGGTTAGTCCAGCCACATGTCGAGAAACCGGTCGAGCCATTGCCGCACCGCGCGGTCATGGCGCATCCGGCCCTCGAAATGATGGTGGCGCTCCTGTGCGCCCTTCAGGTCAAAGCGGGCTGCGCCGCGCACCGTCCAGCGATGCACCATCGCCAGCGTCAGCTCAGCATGAAACTGAACCGCGAAGGCGTGCTTTCCCGCGCGAAACGCCTGCGCTTCACCGCCCTCGCCAACCACCAGAATTTCAGCCCCCTCAGGCGGCACCATCCATTCGCGGTGCCATTGATGAACGCAGGAAGGCCACTCCATTAGCGTCTCGCCGGCCGGTGTCGCCTCGATCGGAAAATAGCCGATCTCAACAAGGCCCTGGGCATGTTCACCCACCGTGCCGCCAAGATGGGTGGTCAGCAACTGCGCGCCAAGACAAATGCCGAGCAGCGGCTTTTCCTCACCTAGTGGCACCGCCAGCCAATCGCGTTCGCGGATGATGAACTCGCTGTCGTCATTGACGCTCATCGGCCCGCCAAACACGATCGCGGCGCGATGATCGCTGAGCGTTTCGGGAAGCGCATCGCCAAGTACCGGCCTTCTGATATCGAGGCTATATCCGCGATGCTTCAAGATCAGTCCGATGCGGCCAGGCGTCGAGGATTCCTGATGCAAAACGATCAATATCCTGCCTAGATCGGGGCGCTTCGTCAGCTGAAGCGAATGACCGGTGGCGGTGGAGCGGTCGTCCACTCAACTGCTCCCGTCCATGCCATGACGGGCAAACACCTCCTGGCGCAGTGTCACCCGGTCGCGGCTTGAAACACCGATAAGTTCGGCTGCCCGCCAAACCAGATTGCTCTCATAGGGGTGAACCTCGCCATCGGCCGCCACGACCTCCCACATCAGCTCAACAATATGCTGACGGTCTTCTTGCTCCAGTTTTCCCTGTAAGACGCGGGTAAATGAGTAAATGTCGACCGCGCTGCGCTCGCGCTCCTCGGCCTCGTCAACCAGCGCCACGGCATCCTCGTGCGACAGTGCGAAATGGCGCTCCATCATCGCTTTCAGGACATCCCGCTCGGCTGCCCCGATATGACCATCGACCGCGGCCGCATGGACCATCAGCGCCGCCGTCGCGAACTGCAACTCGTCACCTGCCAGATTTGCCGCCTCGTCGGGTTCGGTCAATCGCTGCAAAAGTCGTTTGAAACCATCAATCATGGTGATGTCCCATCATGTGGTGCCCGCCTTCAATCGGTTCAATATTGCCGCAGCTTTCGCGCCTGCCCCCGGGTCTTGCCAAGTACTCCACCACAGATCAAGCTTCCCATTTGGTGCCGCCGTGATCGGTGGCAATGTCGTTCTGATCCGTTAAGCGGGACGCATGCTCCGCCAGGGCAAATCGGGAGTGTGATCATGGCACTGCGCAACTTGGCACTGGCAATCTTGATGACGTCGGCAGCACCAACTTGCCATGACCGCCACCCATGCCGCCGAAATCAATCCGACAATCATCTACGACCTCGGCGGCAAATTCGACAAATCGTCCAACGAAGGCGTTTATGACGGCGCCACCAAATTCAAGCAGGATACCGGAACCGAGTTCCGTGAGTTCGAAATTCAGAACGATGAGCAGCGAGAGCAGGCGATGCGTAATTTCGCCCGGCGCGGCTTGAGCCCCATTGTTGCGCCCGGCTTCAGCCAGTCAGCGGCGATGGAAAAGGTGGCCAAGGAGTTCCTGGACATTCAGTTTGCGATTATCGACATGGTTGTCGATTTGCCGAACGTAACCTCGATTGTGTTCAAGGAACAGGAAGGCTCCTACTTTGTTGGCATGCTCGCGGCTATGGCTTCAAACACTGGAAAAATCGGCTTTGTCGGCGGTATGGACGTCCCGCTGATCCGCAAATTTGCCTGCGGTTATGTACAGGGCGCCAAGGAAACCAACCCGGACATCTATTGTCCCGCAAAACGAGCAGTGAGGGTCACAATTTTGTTCATGTGTTGGATGCGATGATGGCAGTAATAGCGTTGGCAATGCGCTCGACAATAGCTGTATCCAGCTCGCCATAAGATCGGCAAGCATAGTGCCTCGCGCTCGAAACGATGCGCAACGGGCAAATGCTCCGGCGCTGCCGTCGGCAAGCAGGCATAGGCCGGAACACGGGAGGTCAGCGGGTGGAAATATTTGCGACAGTTGATGTTGAGTGCGCGGAACCTCTCGAACAACATATCCCGGCTCAACCCCGCTTGGGCTTCATCCACCCTGATCGCGAAATGGGACCAGCTGGGTATAAAACCCTGCCCCGTGGTTACGACGTAGATACCTGGAACACTAGAAAGCTGCGCCATGTAAATTTCCGCAAGCACGCTGCGCCATGTAAATTTCCGCAAGCACGCTGCGCCGGTGAATCTCGTCGGCAACTGTATCGAGTGCGATCAGGCCGAAGGCGGCGTGGAATTCGCTCATCTTCATATTGAGGCCGGAGAGTGCGACCTCGTCCTGATTGACGATGCCGAAATTTTTTCATCCTATCGATCAACAGCTTGTCGTCCGCTGTGTGTGTGTGTGTGTGTGAAGACGCCGCCGCTTCCGACGGTCGAAAACAGCTTGGAGGCGTGAAAACTAGTGGCAGAGGCCGCTCCGAGCGCCAGCACCGACTGGCCCCCAATCGACGTGCCAAACGAGTGCGCGGCATCATAGACGATGGGTATGCCAGCCGGATCGCAGACGGCGCTGAGCGCATTATGATCACACGGCGTGCCATAGACGTGGGTGGCTAGTACGCCCGCCGTTTCATCGTCGATGAGGCGGGCAACCAAAACCGGGTCGATATTGCCTGTTGCCGGATCGATATCGGCAAAGAGAGGTGTGCAACCCATCCAGTCGATGGCATGGGTGGTAGCCGGGAAAGTAAAAGGTGTTGTGATGATCTTGCAGCCGGATGTAATGCCGACAAGCTTAAGTCCCAGCAGAAGTGATAGTGTGCCGTTAGCCGTCAGCGAAAAATGGTCCTTAGCCAACGAAATCGCGCACTTTTTGTTCCAGCGCCCGGTGGAATGATCCGTTATTCGTCAGCCAATGAGTTTCCCAGAGTGTGTCGCACATTGCCACAAAGGCTTCTTTCGACGGCATGCGCGTGCGTGTTACGTAGATGGGCCGCTGGAGTGGTTCTAAATAGTTAATCTTGTTCACGCAAAAAGTCTATAGTTTGGCGGAGATACGAATCTACCGACCTGCTAAAATTTGAGTTTCGTGTATTCTGATCAGTGACATTTATGTGAACGCTAAACCATAATTTAGCCTAATTATCATTTTCGACCTTTATCGTAATCCCGCATTTCCCATATGGCTCCATTACTTGATGTGATTGATCATTGGCTCTGTCATAAGAACCAGTGTCTTGAGCGCATTTTGGGGCGCGGCATATGGCAAACCCGGCGGGTGAACCGGTTGATGGGCCTCTTCGGCTCGATTTCGATCGCCGCCTGAAGCTCGAGTTCCACTGTTGCGGAATCACCACCGACGCCGGATGGTCGGCCTGCCGCGAGCTTGATGACGCGCTCGGCTTGACGGACATGGCCGGCCATGAGCTTGCGCGATCCCGCGATGCTATGGAGAACCGGTATTGCGACCTCCCCTCCACAGCATCGGCCCATTCATGAAGATTGGCCTTGACTGAATCATCCGCCTTCCAGCACCCGGGTTTCCGGCTTGCCGCCGGCAATGCACGAAAGAAGATGCGTCTCGACGCCATGCTGAGGATGCTTGGTATCGCGCGCCTCCACCCACATGCCCTCGCCACATGTCGACAGGCGGCAGTAATAGGCGTCTTGGTTACCGCGGTCAACTGGCCGGTGGCGCCGCTGGCAAAACGGAACAGCACCGCGATCACATCGCCGGTCGGAAAATCGAGCACCCACCAGGCCGACTGCACCGCCACCGCCTCGATCGGGCCGAACAGAGACAGGAACGGATCGGTCATGTGAACGCCCATACCGGCGGACCATAATGCATTCTGTGGTCTGTGCCAGCGGCACTTGATCGCCCACGGCGGAGCGATCAAAGTGCGCGGGAATTTGCCATGCTGCACGCACCACACCAAGGAGTGAAACCTCGATGAAAGCGCTTGTTCTCGAAGCACAGGGTGAACCCTTCCAGCTCAAAACCGTCCCCGACCCGGCGCCAGGACCGGGCGAGGCGGTGGTGCGTGTCATCACCTGCGGTGCCGGGCTCACCATCCAGCATGTGCGTGCCGGCCGTATCGAGGTCGATTATCCGCGCATCATCGGCCACGAGATTACCGGCACCGTCGAGGAGCTGGGCGGGGGGGTTACAAACCTCAAAATCGGCGATCCGGTGACCGCCTATTTCTATCTCACCTGCGGCCATTGCCATTGGTGCCGTATCAATCGCGAGACCTTGTGCGAGAATTTCGGCGGTTATGTCGGCCGCGAGGTCGATGGTGGCTATGCCGAACTGATCAAGCTGCCGGCAGAGAATTTCATCAAGATCCCCGACGGCCTCGACTGGAAAGGCAATCCAGCCGAAGTCGGGGTAATTTGCGATGCCATCGCAACCCCGGTCAAGGTGATCCGCCATGCCAATGTCACCGCCTGGGATACGGTAGCTGTGATCGGCGCCGGCGGTGGGCTCGGCATCCACATGGTGATGCTCGCCAAATGGGCGCATGCCAAGGTGATCGCGGTCGATATCGCAGCAGATAAATTCTCTACCTGCCGCGAGGCGGGTGCCAATGAAGTGGTCAATGCCGCTGACGGCAATTTGACCGATCAGTTGCGCGATCTCACACATGGGCGCGGCGTTGATGTGGTGATCGACTTCGTTTCGAGTAAACAGACGCTCAATCAGGGTTTTGCGGCATTGGGGCGCGGTGGGAGGCTGGTCACGCTGGGTGGTTCCGGCGAAGCTGTGACCGCCACGCCGCGCACGCTGCTCAACAACGAGGCGATGGTGATGGGAAGCCGTTATGCCACAAAGCAGGAAGTAATCGATTCGCTCGACCTGGTGGCGCGCTGTGAGGTCTGGCCGCTGGTCACCGAAGTCAAACCGATGGAGGAGGCCGAAGCGCTTCACCAGCGGGTCGAAAAGGGCGAAGTGACCGGCCGTGTTGCACTGAGCATCGGCTGAGAAGGCCTTTGCCCCGCAGCAATTCAACACCAATTTTTGAGGAATCGATTGATGAGTGAATGGACTGTTTATCTCTCCGGCGAGATTCATACCGATTGGCGCGAGGCGGTTGAAGCGGCGACCAAGGCGGCCGGCCTGCCGGTGGCATTTGCCGGCCCGGTAACGATCCACGAAAACAGCGATGATTGTGGCGCCGTCATTCTGGGCGAGGAAGAAAAGCCCTTCTGGCGCGACCACAAGGGCGCCAAGATCAACGCCATCAGAACCCGCACCATGATCGAAAAAGCCGATGTCGTGGTGGTCCGTTTCGGCGAGAAATACCGCCAGTGGAATGCCGCCTTTGATGCGGGCTACGCAGCAGCTCTGAGCAAGCCGTTGGTTGTAATGCACGACGCCTCCCACACACATGCGCTCAAAGAAGTGGATGCCGCCTCATTGGCAGTGGTGGAAACGCCCGAACAGGTTACCGAAATCCTGCGCTATGTCATTCGCGGTGAATTGGACGCGGCTTGAACCGGCAGCACGATTGAGATGGCGCCACCTGATCGCGCAAGGCGGCCTATGGCGTGTCTTCAGGGGTTATAGACCACCTGATTGGTGCGCCGTGGGCGCAGGTAGAAGATTTCGTCCAGCTCCCACGGTTCGTCGAACACAAGGTGGCCGATTGGTGAGGAGTAGGTATAGCTCACGCTCGCGACAATCACGCTTTCGAACGGCATGTCGAGGAAGGAAGGAAGGTGATCAATCGGACGCGTCTTTCCTGCAAGGGCATGGCGTGGAACGAGGTGCGGCTTCAGCTTCATGCATCGGCCTGCAATCCCAGTGTCTTCCTGCAGGGCGCCGACCTGCCGGAGGAGATGGCCGACCGGCCTGCGGACCTGCCTCATCAGGATCGGAGCGCGGGTCGTCCGCCACGCCCGAGCCGTCACGTTCCAACCAGCCAAGGCGGCTATCGGCGGCGCTCTGTTCACCGCATCCTTGCGGCCATCCAACGGCTCCGTGCGCCACCGCTACCGGCCAGCGGTACCTGCATGACGGTGTCGGCGATCAAACCCGGGCGAAAGCGGCTCGACGGGTCTGACCCGACGGGTGCCGGTCAGACCGACTTCCGGTTCAAGCCCGTTGCAGCAGCGATAAATCGCGCCCGTTCACGAACCGGATGTCCGAACCACGACACAGCCCGCCCAAGAGGATTGATCCGTACGCAAACAGCGGCAGCATGATCGAAATGGCGTTCTAATTGGGGAATGTCGGTTCAGAGAACCAATATTGGCCAGTGGACTGACCTTCATGGGCGGCAGCGCCGAAGTCAACCGCGCCACCAGCGTCTATTTCGACATTCGCTTCCTGTCCACCCCCTTGACACTCGCCAATTACGCCATTTTCGGCTGGTTTTTGGGCCTCGGGCGTGCCGACATCGGCCTCATCCTGCAAACGCTGCTGAACGGCACAAATATCGTGCTTTCCGTGTGGTTCGTTCTGGGTCTGGGCTGGTCGATCGCAGGCGTGGCCTGGGCAACGGTGATCGGCGAGCTTGTCGGGCTACTGGCCAGCCTTGGCTTGATTGCCATCTTCTATGGGCGCAATGCTTTCGCGCCGGTGGACCGAATACTGAACCGGACAAGTTCGTGCGCCTGTTCTCGCTCAATCGCGACACCATGGTCCGCTCGACCGCACTTCTGTTCGTCTTTGCATTCTTCACCTCTGAAGGCGCGCGCTAGGGCGATCTGATCCTCGCCGCCAATACGGTATTATTGAATTTCTTCTTGGTCGCCGGTTATTTCCTCGATGGCTTTGCCGTTGCTGCCGAACAATTGGTCGGCACCGCCATCGGTGCGCGATCACGCGCCATGGCCCAGCATGCGATCTCTCTTACCGTGCTTTGGGAGGTCACGCTTGGCGCCATCTCTGCCGCCGTTTTATTCGCCGCCGGCCCGATGATCATCAACTTTGTCACCACCGCACCGCTGGTATGCGAAGCAGCGCGACCGTATCTGCCCTGGGCAGCCGCAATCCCTCTGATCGGCGCTCTCGCCTTTGAATTTGACGGGGTCTATATCGGCGCCACATGGAGCGTTGAAATGCGCAATTGGATGCTGGCAAGTGTCGCAGTGGCCGCAATTGTCTGGTGGGTCGCTTTGCCGCTGATGGCAAATCACGGACTTTGGCTTGCGCTTCTGATGTTTCTGGGCGCACGGGGCTTGACACTCGCCCTGCGCTGCCCTGTCAATCTGAACAGAGTTTTCGATTTGAATTCAATTTCTTAGGCCAAAATTCCGCAACACATCCGCATCGCTGCCCACCAATTGTGAAACCGAGCTAGAGCCCTCATTTTCAACCAGCGCCGCAAGCTCCTGCTTGATGCGCATGGCGATGCCGGGTCCGTCAAATACCATGGCGGTATAGAACTGGATCAAACTGGCGCCGGCTTTGATCTTGAGCAATGCATCAGCACCTGTTGCAACCCCCCCAACCCCCACAAACACAAGCTCACCTCTGGCAAGCGAATGAGCCCGCGCTAGCATGCGCGTTGACGGTGCGAACAGAGGTGCTCCCGACAGCCCCCCGGTCTCGGCTGCCAGTTTCTTGTCCAAGAGGCCATCCCGCTCGATCGTGGTGTTCGACACAATCAAACCATTAACATTTTTGTCGATCGCCGTTTCGATGATCACCGCCAGCGCGCCATCATCAAGATCAGGTGCGATCTTGACCAGAAGCGGCGGTCGCCTGCCGCGGTCCAACTCCTCCATGACCCGGTCGAGAAGTTGTCTCAATGCGCCCCTTGCCTGCAGATCGCGCAGCCCCGGCGTATTGGGCGAGGAGATATTGACCGTCAGATAATCCGCCAGAGACGAGAATGCCCTCACACCTAGGACATAATCTCCAGCCGGGTCGGCGCTGTCCTTGTTGGCGCCGACATTGATCCCGACAATGCCGCTGCCAATGCCCATATCCGCGCGCGCGCGCGCCTCCAGTCGCGCCTTTACCCGTTCATGCCCATCGCTGTTGAAGCCCAGACGATTGATCAGCGCCCGATCATCGGCCAGGCGGAACACGCGCGGCTTCGGATTGCCCGGCTGCGGCCGCGGCGTCACGGTACCGACTTCGACCGAGCCAAAGCCCATCTTCAAAAGCGGATCAGCCACTTCGGCGTTTTTGTCAAAACCAGCCGCCATGCCGATCGGATTGGCAAAATCAAGACCGAACAATCTTTGGGACAAAATCCCCCGATCACCCGTCCCATCGCGTGGATGAAGCCCAAATTTGAGAGCACTGATTGCAAGGTCGTGCGCAACCTCCGGATCGGTGCAAAACAGGGCTGGGCGAATCAAGTGATAAGTGTCCATGTCCCTCTCCGCCTTAATTCCGTGGTTCATTTGATTATCGTTCATATGGGCGTGTGTTCCTATATCATAGGAATATATACTTTTCGCACGAGAGGGCGCTCAAGCGGCCAACATGCTCTCCCACCTTGATATATGGCGCGCCATTGATGTGCTCGCCGCCCGTCATGGTCTGTCGCCCTCCGGCCTGGCACGCCAGGCCGGGCTTGACGCCACCGCCTTTAATCCATCCAAACGCGTCTCCAGCGACGGCCGCGTCCGCTGGCCCTCGACTGAAAGCATCGCCAAGGTACTCGAAGCCACCGGTGAGTCCATTGACGGTTTTTTCTCTCCCTTTGGCGAGGGCGCGGGCGGCTTAACCCCTCATCAAGTGCCGCTGATTGGTCTTGCGCAAGTCGGGTCGGGGAGCTTCGACGATGCCGGATTTCCGCTGGGCTCCGGCTGGGAGAAGATCGAATTTCCCGATCCAGGTCTCGAGCACACCTACGCGCTGGAGATTTCCGGTGAAAGCATGGAGCCGGTCTATCGCGACGGTGATGTTGTTATTGTCGCACCCGAAGCAAGTCCGCGCCGCGGCGACCGCGTCGTCGCCAAGACCCGCACCGGCGAGGTGATGGCCAAGGTTCTCGGACGGCGCACAGCACAATCGGTTGAGTTGATCCCTCTCAACGTCGCGCACGAAAATTGGCGTTTCGATACCGCCGAGATCGAGTGGATCGCGCGTATTATCTGGGCCAGCCAATAGGATTAATTGCCTGTGAGGGCCGTCCCATGTGACTTTCAAGCGGGCACCGGATGGTCAGACGGGCTCGCCAATCAATTCTCCCTTGAGCGCACTGCCGATAAGCTCTCGCGTTGGCTCAATGCCGTACAAAGCGATGAAGGAGCCGAAACGAGGCCCTTGGCTCTTGCCCAGTAAGACCTCGTAGATCGCGCGGAACCAGTCACGCAAAGGTTCAAATCCGGCCTCCTTGCCGACCGCATAGACGACATTCTGGATCGCTTCGCCATCTGCATCCGCTGCGAGCGCCGCCAATTCCTGTGAAAGCTGTTCAAGTGCCGCGCGCTCGCGCTCGTCTGCTTCGCGAAAGCGCTTGGAAGGTTTGACGAAGTCCTTGAAATAGGAGACCGCATAGCCGACCAGTTCATCCAGTTTGGGATAGAGTTCGGGCCCCGCATCGGCTCCGGCATAGTTGCGGATGAACCCCCAAAGAACCTCTCGGTCCTCTGAGCCCGAAGCCCCGACCAGATTGAGCAAAAGCGCGAAGCTGACCGGCACCTCGGCTCGCGGCGGCTGGCCTGCATGGATATGCCAGACCGGGCTGGTGATTCGTTCGCCAGCATCCACACCTTCGTCATACATGGCAAGGTGACTGAAATAGTTGTCCACATTCTTCGGAATGACGTCGAAATAGAGCCGTTTTGCCTTGCGTGGCGCCTGATACATAAACAGCGACAGGCTTTCCGGAGAAGCGTAAGTCAGCCATTCGTCAATGGTCAGCCCATTGCCACGCGATTTGGAGATTTTCTGTCCCTCCTCATCGAGAAACAGCTCGTAGTTGAAACCCTCCGGCGCCGCGTCGCCGATTGCCCGGCAGATGCGGCTTGCATATTTCACTGAATCGATCAGATCCTTGCCCGACATTTCATAATCAACACCGAGCGCTGCCCAGCGCATCGCCCAGTCAGGCCGCCATTGCAGCTTGCACGCGCCGCCCACCACCGAATGCTCGAACGTCTCGCCCTCAGGCTCGCCGGTGACCGGATGGACAACCTGGAACACCGCCGAGGTCGAGGCAGGCCGCGTCTCAACAATCTGAGCGTAGTGCAGTAACTGCCGGCGCTTTTCGCCGTTCCATTCCTCCACCACCGGCAGGAACGGACAATATGTCTTGCGCCGTTCCTCACCCAACAGTGGCAGCACGATATCGCGAACCTCGCGATGCTTTTCCAGCATCACCAAAAGCGTCTCATCGAACCGGCCCGACCGGTAATATTCCGTCGAGCTCGCAAATTCGTAGTCAAATCCGAAACGATCAAGGAACGCCCTCAGTATCTCATTGTTGTGATGGCCAAAGCTCTCATACTTGCCGAATGGATCGGGCACACTGGTCAGCGGTGTCGGATCTAGGGCGATGCGGCCGGATTCGTCCCTTACCTCGATATAGTCGGCCAACATTTCCGGGTTGGGCACATTTTCCGGAACCTTTCTCAGCCCGTCCATATCGTCGGAAAAGCAAATCAGTCGGGTCGCAACCTTACCTTCAGTGAGGGTCTCGAAGGCATGTCGCACCATTGTGGTGCGCGCCACTTCACCGAATGTGCCGATGTGAGGAAGCCCCGACGGCCCATAACCGGTCTCAAACAGCACAGGCCGAACATCACCGCGGCCCTTGCTGCGTTTAACCACCTTGCGGGCTTCTTCAAACGGCCAGGCACGGCACTCAGCACCTGCCCGAGCCAGCTCCGCCATTTCGTCCAGCTCGGCCATCAACATTCCCTGCCAATACCACAACGCACCTGCTATGGAGCGTAACCAGCCCCGCGTCAATTCGCGTCTGCGCCCGGGCCTGTTCATGCAGAACACCTTCATGCAGGTAGCGCTGATCAAGAATGACGGCAAGATCATATTGCCGTTTGCCGCCGATCTGCCGATTGCCTTTATCGATGTGCGAGACACCGGTGCGCTTGGCGCACGTATCCTGCGCGATCCGGATGCCCATGTGGGGCAGGACTATTCGTTCACCGGAACACAATCGAATTTCACCGAATTTGCAGCGGTGTTTTCAGAAGTGATGGGCAAGCCGATTGCCTATATCGCGGCATCTTTGGAACAGGCCGAACAGGCGCTCAAGGCCCGCGGGCTTCCCGACTGGCTGGTTGCTCACCAACTGGCGATTGCGCGGATTGTCGCCAATGGCGGATTCTCGGACGAACAGACCCAGCTGATACGGGATATTGTCGGGCACGCACCGCTGACGACGCGCCAGTTTGTCGAGGATCACAAGGCGGTGTTCACCTATGGTCTGGACTCATTATAGCCACGAGATGATGGCTGCGGCGAGCCCGATAGCTGCCATGACGTTTTTAATGTTGCGCTCGAAGCGCGTTGCGATGCGCCGCCGGTCTTTGAGGCGGCAGAACATGCGTTCGATGATATCTCTCTCCCTGTAGACGGCCCGATCGTGGTGATATCGGATCCTGCGGTTCTTTCGCGGCGGGATGACGGGCCCGGTCCCGCGCTCTTCAGGCCGTCATGACCTTTGCCGGCGACAATTTCGGCGGATGGCGGCATGGTCTCGATGCAGCGCTGTGCGACCTTGCAATCATGCACGTTTCCGGGCGTCGGGAGCAGGACGCAATTGACAAAAACACGGTGCTGCCCTTGTGGTCGCGGACGGCGTGGAGCCCGGTGTTGCGTCCGCCTTCGGTGCGGCCGATACCATGGGGGGGCATGGGGGCCAGTGGCCCCTTTTCCGCCGCCGGCGCAGCGATGAACCTTGATGCGGGATGTCGATGAACAGCCGGTCAGGCGTATCCTCGGCGCCTGCCGAAGCGCTGAAGATACCTTCCCATATACCGCGCTCGTCCCGGAGTTAGTAAATTGTATCAAAGTGAGATTTCATTAATCTTTTATTGTAACACTTCATCTAACTCGGCACAGGGTTGGCCACAGACTGATTTATAGTCACTGCAGAACTCAGAAGAAACAACAAAAGGATTACCGATATCATTTTTCGCTTTTCGGCTATAGGTGCGGTCATCTCCCATAGTCTGTAAACCTACCAAATAGTCTTCACCATTAATTGTCGCAATGTTGGGACTACCAGAAACACCCCCTTCTACGGGACAGTAACTTGTAACAAAACTCCCACTAATTTCTAATATCTCACACGGCTCGTTAACTCTCAATGGGGATTGATAAAGGTCTGCAATGTCATTACCAGTTTGCTGTCTTAATGTTTGTGGATTAAAATCAGGAGTTCCACTTGAATCAGTATTAAATCTAGTTTGTGGCCTATAAAGATGAACATCTATTTCACCACTTATTGAAGCATTCACTATTCTTTGATTTGAACCTCTTACTGGTCTTACAAAATTATTTGGCCTAAGAGCTTTATATACCTTTACAAAAACATAATCTGTAGGGGGCTCATCCCAGGCAGAAGGATTATTTATTCTAGGAGATACAAACTGAGAGTTACTTTGACTGGCGTCTGTCACATTCTTTGGATTTATAGGGTAAGCAGCAACTGTAACTGAGTTTCGAACAGGCTCTCTTAAGGAGCGATTTTCTTTTCTCGCTTTTATTGGACTATCTAAAACTCCATGAGCTGTAGCTAAATAAACCCCAGGACAAACTTGAATTCCTTGAGAAAAGCCATTCAAAGTCCAAAAGGTAGCCATGGCAGCCCCAACTCCCTCTTTAGTAGAAACAGGGGACATTGAATTGTCCCGATCCTCATGCCAAGCGGCGTTATGAAGACAGCTTTCAGGGTTTAACATGCAGTTGATTTCATTCAGCTCAGAGGCTGAACCATTTGAAGACTTCATCACACAGTTTTCACCATTTTTTGTTCCATTAGATCTTATTCCTCCAGCTATAGAATACGAATCAATAGAGAAAAAAATCATTAACAGTATTAACAATAGCGATAGTAAACCATGAGGTGATTTTAATAGTTTCATTTTTTTTTTAAGTCTCTCTTTATAGTTGACGAAGCGGTTGAAGAGCGTCTTCTTCGGCCCGTGGATATCGGCTCAGTCGGCCCGGCGACCGCCACAGCGCAGAGCATGGACGGTCCCGCTCGGCACAGGACGATCATCAACACGCTTCCTGCCGCGCGCATCGGTCGGCAGAAGCGGCGCGATCCGGGCCCGCTGAGAATCGGAAAACCAAAGGAAATCATACATCTCGTTACCTCCTCATCGGAGGCAATAAACCATCCTCGGATCAAATCGGGAAGACAATTATCTGGGCCGGACCCCAATACTCACCAGCTTCACATTCTGGGGAATTGAATCATGAACATTGGCAAAGTGTTCAATGTGCTTTTTCTGTGCACCGGTAATTCGGCCCGCTCGATCATTGCCGAAACCATCATGAGCCGCGACGGGCGGGGCGCTTTTCGGGCCTTTTCGACAGGTTCTCATCCCAAGTCTGCGCCGCATCCATTTGCTTTGGAGCTTCTGCGCAAGATGAACTATCAAACAGACAAATTGCGCTCCAAGTCTTGGGATGAATTCGCCGCCCCAGGCGCTCCGGAGCTCAGCTTTGTGTTCACAGTGTGTGATGATGCGGTCGGTGAGGTTTGTCCTGTGTGGCCGAGCCAGCCGTTAACAGCACATTGGGGCGTCGCCGATCCGGCGGCTGCTGAGGGCAGCGAGGCGGAGCGCCACCCGGCCTTTGCCGAAACTTTCCGTATGCTGGAATTGCGAATCTCGATTTTAATGAGCCTTCCGATTGCCAGCCTCGACCGGCAGACCCTGCAGCACCGTGTTGACGCCATCGGCACCGGCTTTCTTGTCGCCACGGTGGTCGGCTCTGGTATCATGGCCGACAGCCTGACGGCGGACACAGCGCTGGCGCTTCTCGGCAATACCATCCCGACCGGGGCCATTCTGGTGGTGCTGGTTACGATATTAGGTCTGGTTGTCCGGTGCACATTTCAATCCCGCGGTAACGCTTGCTTTCACCGTTCAGGGCGCGATCACGCCGCGTCTGGCGCTTGGCTATGTGGCGGTGCAGGTCCTTGGCGCGGTCGCCGGCACGCTGGCGGCGCATCTGATGTTCGAACTGGCGCCGATCCAGATCTCCGAGATCGTGCGCACCGGCTTTGCCCAATGGTGGGCTGAGATCACCGCCGCCTATTGGTTCACCGCCTCGACCTCGTTCGCCAATCCGGCAGTGGCGATCGGGCGCGCCTTCACCGATACGTTTTCCGGCATAAGGCCGCTCGATCTTCCCGGCTTCATCGCCGCGGAATTTATCGGTGCCCTGATTGCCGTGGCACTGTTCAGCTGGCTGCTGCATCCCAAAGGCGGACCGCGCCGGGCGATGGCAACGGCCAGCGCCGATGAAAAACCGCCATGGCGCGTTGTTCGATCTTCATTGTCACATTCAAAAAGCATTTTTGTCACAGTTCGATGACAGTCCAACCAGGTCATTGCCTTCGTGACCGGTCCTTCTTAATTGTCGTACGATTGTCCCACCTCTTCTGACACTTCGCGATATCCATTTGTCATTCATCGGCCCGTCTCTGTTCGAGGGAGCGGAGATGGTTGTGATTGAGCGCGATGCCGGCGAGAGGTTCCTGCAGCCCGGCACGATGCTGCGCTATCTCGCTCAGGAGCCTGATTTTGCCGATTTTGCGAGTGTGCAGGACTATGTCGAGGCAGGCCTTGCGCCGGGCGATGTTCATCACCGTGCCGGCTACCTTCTGAGTGAGTTGGGCCTGACCGGCCGGGAAGATCCGGCGAAGCTTTCGGGCGGTGAGGCGCGGCGCACAGCGCTCGCCCGTGCGATGGCGCCCGAATGGATCACACCGGACATAGACGGTTCGGTCGGCCCGCCCCATGGCGCGCAGGAAGGCACCGCCTGGAACGGGCATTTCGGCTGCATGTGCCGTCACCCCTTGTTCGTCATTAACCGGTTTGGCCGCCTCGAACGCCGTTCATTGCCCCCGGCAATGTTCACAGCGCCGATGGCCGGGAAAATGTGCTCAAGCCGGTATTGGCGCGATATGCGGATCGTGAGCTGATGCGGTTCTTCCGCGCCGATGCCGCTTTTGCCGTCCCGGAGCTCTACAAGACGCCGGAGGCGGAAGGCTGTTCCTGCGCCGTCCGGCCTGGGAAGACCGCTGTTCCGGAAAGCAGGATTGCACCTGTGCTCAAGCGCCCCGCGGGTCGCCCGCCGACCCATGTGCGGCGCATCTGCGGCGCATCTGCGGCGACTTCGCGTATCAGGCCGCGTCACGGGACAAACCACGGCGGGTCGTCGCCAGGGTCGAACGGCATCCGGGTGACTTGTTCCCGAAGATCGGCTTTGTCGTCGCCAACCCGCCGATGTAGCCGGACCGGATCATTCGGTTCTACAACCAGCGCGGCACCGCCGAACAGCATGTCGAGGAAGGAAGGAAGGTGATCAATCGGACGCGTCTTTCCTGCAAGGGCATGGCGTGGAACGAGGTGCGGCTTCAGCTTCATGCATCGGCCTGCAATCCCGGTGTCTTCCTGCAGGGCGCCGACCTGCCGGAGGAGATGGCCGACCGGCCTGCGGACCTGCCTCATCAGGATCGGAGCGCGGGTCGTCCGCCACGCCCGAGTCGTCACGTTCCAACCGGCCAAGGCGGCTGTCGGCGGTGCTCTGTTCACCCGCATCCTTGCGGCCATCCAACGGCTCCGTGCGTCACCGCTACCGGCCAGCGGTACCTGCATGACGGTGTCGGCGATCAAACCCGGGGGAAAGCGGCTCGACGGGTCTGACCCGACGGGTGCCGGTCAGATCGAATTCCGGTTCAAGCCCGTTGCAGCGTCCATAAATCGCGCCCGGTTCACGAACCGGATGTCCGAACCACGACAAAGCCCGTTCAAGAGGATTGATCCGTACGCAAACAGCGGCAGCATGATCGAAATGGCGTTCTAATTGGGGAATGTCGGGTGAAGCTTTCACCACTTGGCCGCAAGACCATTAATACCCCGACAAAGCCAACCAGCACCGCCGCCCAGCGGCGAAACCCTACCTGCTCACGCAAGATCACCACGGCCAGCAGGGTGGCGACGATTGGCACGGAGTTGATTACCGCAGTGGCATCGTCGGTCGCCATATGTGCGAGCGCATTGACAATCAAAAGCGTGGTTATGCCGTCGAAGGTGCTGCGGGCCACCACCGGCCGGTCGAACAGGTGCCTCCAACCGGAAAAGGCGCCGGTCGCAGCGGCGGCAGCGGCAACCAGCACCGAGGTCATGAGGCCGCGCAGCATGATGATCTGCGGCACGGGAAGATGCTCGGTGGTGAACTTCACCACATTATCGCCGATCAGATAGAAAAACGCCACGGCGATCATGGCAGCAATGGCAAGCAGGTTGTTGCGCCCGAGCTTTTCGGTCGCCCCTCTTGCATCGCTGTGTTCTGTCATGGGCTGTCTGGCGGGCTGGCGCGCCGCTTGAGCATTGGCGCCAGCGCCACAATCAGATGCCCGTCTTAGAGTATTTTCACATTGAGCGTTGATATCCTGCTGCGTGGAAGACGTTTTCGCATTCGGCCGAGAGGAAGCAGTCGATAGTGCAGCCGATGCGTTCAACGAGGGCGTCGACGGTTCGGGCCGGATCTTGCCTGAGCAGCGCCTTGGGCCTGGCAAAGGCCTTCTCGATGGGGTTCATGTCGGGGCTGCAGGGCGGCAGATAGAAGATCCGGGCGCGTGGGGAGGTGATGATCTGACGGATGCCGGCGACCTTATGGGCAGGCAGGTTGTCGAGCACCACGACATCACCGCGTGTCGGGGTCGGTGCCGGCACTTCCTCAATATAGGCGCGAAAAGCCTGGCCATCCATCGGACCATTGAGGACCCGGGGGCCGTGAGGCCTGAGAGGCGAGGGCCGGCAATGAAAGTCATCGTCTTCCAGTGGCCGAAGGGTACGCTGTCCCGGCAGCGCTCGCCGACCGGCGCCCAACCGTAGAGGCGGACCATCCTGGTGTTAACGCCGGTCTCGCAGCTTCAGCCACGGCCTGACCGGCCGGGATCACCTCCTGGCCAATCCCGTCCCCGGGAATGGTTATGATGTCGAATCGCCTCTTATTCCTGTTTGTCTGAATTGAACTGCAACGGCCCGGAAGCGGGTTTGGTATTTTGTATCGGTGCGGGCTGTGCCCGGCCCCGGCAAGCTCCATGCATTTGTTGAATTTGTACCCCTAGCGGCCAACCCAGCCGCCGTGCACCGGGTGCTGGGATGCGATAAATTCAAGATAAGCGGGCCGCCTCTTGGCGTTTTCATCAAGCGCCCGCTTGAGCGCCGGAATGACTTCGCCGGGCTCGGTGACCGTCTCACCATACCAGCCAACGGCCTTTGCCATTTCCGCCATCGACACATCGGGATAGGCCGACACCACATAGGTATAAGGATCATGGCCGGGGCCCCAAAAGCCGGGGCCGTATCCGGCAAAACCGCCATTTGCGATGTGGATCGTGGTGACGCCAATCTTGTAGCGCGACACCGCCTCGAAGGTTCCCATCATGTAGCCGACGCCCGCATCGCCGGTCACATTGACGCACTGCCGATCGGGAAAAGCGAGTTTTGCGGCAATTGCTGCCGGCAGGCTGAAGCCCAGGGTCGAAACATTGCCCCAACCCATATAGCCGCGCGGAATCTCGGCCTGATAGACAGTGCTTGTCTGATCGCGTGTGTTGCCTGAATCGGCAGTCACGAACGAGTTCTGCGGGTCGAGCACTTTTTGCAGATCGCCAAATACTCGGTAGGGATTGATTGGTTTGTCGTCCGACTCCATCCATGGCCGGTATTCATCCCAGAACGCGCCACGCCCGGCTGCCAACTCGTCGAGCAGCCACTGGTTGGTCGCCACACCACCGGTCTGCAATGCGACTTCGCCGATCAACGCCTCAAGCGTTAGCCTGGCATCGCCGATGACCGCATGGTGGGTCTCGTAGCTGCGGTTGATATCCAGTGCATCAACATTGCACTGGACGATGGTCTTTTGATGCACGTTCGGAATCGCATGACTGAAACGATTGGGAAACAGGCTGGTGCCGATCCCGAACACCAGATCGCAATCGATCAGGCGCTGGTTGGCCAGCGAGCCGCGTGCACCAACCGAAAGCGGATGGCTTTCCCGGATCGCGCTCTTGGCCTTGAGCGAGGTCAGCACCGGAACTTGAGCAGCTTCGGCGAACCGCACCAGTTCGGCCGCAGCGCCTGCGTAGTGCACACCCTCGCCTGCATAGATCAGTGGCCGCTTGGCGGAAAGCAGGGCCGTGACTGCCGACTTGACGTCATCAGGGTCCGGCGCCGAGCGCCAGCCCTTGACCGGAACATAGGGGTGCTCGTCCTCATCATATTCGCCAAGGTCGGCTGGCAGAATCAACAGCACCGGGCCGGGCCGTCCGGTGCGCAGCTGGGTATAGGCACGACGCACATAATCGGGCACCAGATCGGCGCGGTCGATCTCACCCACCCACTTGGTCACCGATTTGAATGCCTCGGCGGTATCGAAGTGGGTGTGGCGGCTGCCACCCTGGCCGACACCTTCGGTAATCACCAGGAGCGGCGAAGAATCCTCCCAGGCCTGCGCGATCGCGCCATAGGCCATCTGGATACCGGCAGGGTTCAATTTGCCCATCACGGTGCACACGCCGATCTGCCGGCCGCAGGTGACGCGCGAGAAGGCATCAGCGATGGCGACCGCGTGGCGCTCCTCACCCGACATGATGATCGGCATGTCTTCTTCGCCAAGCGCATTGTTGACATGGTTGGTTGGATAGCAGGACACCCAGGTCACGCCTTCTTTCTTGAGCGCGCGCACCAGTCCGTTTGCCACTTTGACTTTCATCGATCCCTCGCTCCCCGATAGGGCCCCGGCGGTTTGGCCGGTAGCCGGATTGAGGGTAAGGCGGTTGCCATGTGGTCGGCAAGCTGGCTGCCGATGGCGGTGGCTTTGCAGGCGATGGCCGCGGAGTCGAAACCAACGCTGTTTGCATACGATACTTGTCGGATATGACTGTTGCACTCTGTGGCGATGAATTGACCGAACGCTTCAGGGATCGGGCATCCGTGGTTCAACAAGGGGCGCCATCATGAACGAAATTGCGCAGGTAAATGCCCGCACCGAAATACGTGATGGAATGCATGTGACCTGGCATCAGCTAATTGCCATGGATGATAGCCCGGTGCTGCGAGCAGATGTTTTTCGTCCGATTGAAGATGTGAGTTGCCCGGTAATCCTGAGCTACGGCGTGTTCGGCAAGGGAGTATCCTTTCAGGAAGGCTATCCGCTTCAGTGGAACAAGATGGTCGAAAACTATCCAGAAATACTGGAAGGCTCAACCAACAAGCACCAGAACTGGGAGATCACCGATCCCGAGCGCTGGGTGCCGCATGGTTATGACGTGATGCGCGTTGACTCACACGGCGCTGGCTGGTCGCCCGCCGACCCATCTGCGGCGCATCTGCGGCGACTTCGCGTATCAGGCCGCGTCACGGGACAAACCACGGCGGGTCGTCGCCAGGGTCGAACGGCATCCGGGTGACTTGTTCCCGAAGATCGGCTTTGTCGTCACCAAGCTGCCGATGGAGCCGGACCGGATCATTCGGTTCTACAACCAGCGCGGCACCGCCGAACAGCATATCGAGGAAGGAAGGAAGGCGATCAATCGGACACGTCTTTCCTGCAAGGGCATGGTGCGGAACGAGGTGAGAGCCTCTATCAATCCTGTTTGTCTGTCCGATTTTCTGTGATTTTGGCGCGGCGTGGTCATCTGAACCGGTCTTGTGTTTCGGATGCAGCGACTTGCCCCGCTTTCAGAGCGTTCCTGGTTGCTATTGAACGGACACGTCCTGTGATCAGATCAGGGGGTGACGCTGCCTCCGAGTTGGACCAGGCGGCGGATGTTGCAGGCGATGTCTGTCATGCCGATCCCGGTTTTTGCACGGGCCGGACCGATGGTGCGGACTGCCATACCCACCACGTGCTTCTGGCCCATCATGTGCTTCTGGACGGCAAAGACGTACTCGACCGGCGCGCGGTGTTTTGACTTTGTCCTGTTCCCACGGCGGATATGCTTCGGCATGAGCCTGCCCCCGGGTTTGCGATGGTGGGCATGGCTGACAAAACCGTGGCGTGCCGGGAACGCTTCGTTCTGCTTCGAACGGTACGCGCTATCGGCACGGACGCCAGAGCCGGTGCTGGTTTTGTCCGGCAATCCCTGGCGCGGCATTCGCCCGTCATGGCGGGCGGCATCCGTGACATCCCAACGGCGGATGAAGCGGAACGCTTTGTCGATGCCTGCGTGGTTCTTGTCCGCGAAAGACGGAATTGTGATGTAGGGAGGCGCGGGACCGCCGTCCACGGTCGTCTTCGCCCTGCCGAACCGGACGGTCCAGCGCGCATCGATGTCTTTCTTTTCCTCGTCCGCATTGCGTTGCCTGGGGCGGCAACCAGCCTGCTGTCCACCAATTGCCCTGACATGGCGATATAGCCTGCGCGATATAGCCTGCGTCCCGCAGGACGGTCTCGAACCGGGCGAACAGAGCGTCGATCGCCCTGGCCCGGGTCAGGCGCTCGGGAAACGCCCGGATCGTCTTCGCGTCGGGCACCTTGTCTTGCAGGCCCGTCCCCGGGAAACGCATGAACGACAGCCGGTCGCTGATCAGGAACTCCGCACGGTCGTCCGAGAGAGTGTTCTGCGCCTGAATGATCAGGATCCTGAACATAAGCACAGGGTCATGGGGCGGGCGTGTGCCCTTCCTGCCATCCGCGTACGCCGGTGCCGTGTCCGGATCGGCACGGAAAATCTCGACGTCCACCGCCGCAACGCAGGCTTCGAACTGATCGCCCAAATCGCTCAAACGCTTGAGCCGTTCATCAACGTCGAAAAATCCAGCCTGCTGAACCATCCATCCCCCCTCACTTCATAGTGCCAGTGAATCATGATCAGTCAGGGTTGGCGAGGTAAATCGAGGCCCTCAGGTTGGTGACGACGAAGTCGATCTTCGGGAACAAGTCACCCGGATGCCGTTCGACCCTGATGACGACCCGCCGTGGTTTGTCCCGTGACGCGGTCATCCAACGGCTCCGTGCGCGCCCGGTACCGGCATGACGGTGTCGGCGATCAAACCCGGGCGAAAGCGGCTTGACGGGTCTGACCCGACGGGTGCCGGTCAGACCGAATTCCAGTTCAAGCCCGTTGCAGCAGCCATAAATCGCGCCCGGTTCACGAACCGGATGCCCGAATCACGACACAGCCCGTCCAAGAGGCTTGATCCGTACGCAAAAGAGCGGCATCATGATCGAAATGGCGTTCTAATCAGGGAATGTCGGGTTACACCGCGCTTCAAGAAAACCCCACGGCCCTGGCAGGCCACCGTTTTGTGGGATTGCGATCCGCGTCGGCCAAAGCCCCTGCTCGATGCGCTGAAGGCCGAAGGCGATCCGGTGGTCGGCGAGAACGTTCCCTATTCCGGCAAACTGCTCGGTGACACGTTGTATCGCCACGCCACAAGGCGCGGCCTTGCCCATGCCCTGATCGAATTGCGCCAGGATGTGATCGCCGATCCTGACAGCCAGCTTCAATGGGGACAGCGGCTTGCCCGCATCTTGCAGGAAATCATGAAAACGCCCGGCATTACGGGTCATCCACGGCTGGCTGACCAATCCGGGAGGTGATGATGACGCTTGATCCACAGGCACGCCAGGAGCCTTGAGGCTGCGGCATTTCGCCGCCTTGTGTCGCATTCTGCAAAGCCGTACCGAGGTGCAGAATATCGACCTGATGGACCTCGCGGCCTTCTGCCGCAATTGCCTGTCGAACTGGTACCGTGAAGCCGCTGAGGAGCGCGGATCAGCAATAACAGATCTGACGGCTTGGACTGCGGCGCCATCAGGCACCGGTTGGGATCAGACTAGTTGCCGAAGATCCAACCGAACGCCCGCTCGGCCATGGCTGCCAGCTGACCGGCAAAACCGTCGTCGGACGATGACACGGTCGGGCTGCGCTGCGCTGTAGGATGCCAGGCGCTGTCATCGGCGCGCGGCGCGAAAGTTGACTCAAGACCACTCAGTGATGCCACGCGGGTAAATGTCACGCTGTGTTGGCTTGCCGGTGCACGCAACAGTCCCTTCAACAGTTTCGAACCCGATGCCAGCATCGGTGGTGTCGAGGGCGCGGTGAGCGATGGGCCGCCGAGCTTGGCACGGAGCCTTTGGCTGAGGCTTGGCTGCGATATCCGCGCGGTCGCAACTCCAAGAGTCAGCGAGGCCGTCATCACCGGAGCAGCCACGGCCACATTCTGCGACGGCAGTTCGGCGCGTGAATGCATCAACACGGCGGGACGAAGGTCGGTCGGGCTGCCTAGTGCGGGGTTAACCGTGCGGGCAACCTGCGATCCGTCGATCAGTTGTGCCTCGGCCAAAAGGCGCGTGAGATCGCCAGCGCCATTGGACAGAAGACCCGATACGCGATCATCTCGCTCAGCCTTGGGCAATCCGGCATAGCTAACCGCAAGCCCGGCATTCAATGGAGCCCCGAAAGGCGCCTCGCTCTTGGTCACCGGTGTGGCCGAGGCGGTTACAACCACGCGCGAGGCCCCGCTGGGGGTGCCTAAAGCGGCACCGGCAGCGCGCGGCGCACTTGGCAACAGCAGGGACTGCCCCCAATCACGAACCTGATTGGCGGCAGGTGCCGGCTCAGCGGCCTGCAATGGCTGAAGCACGGGTTCACCGGCTGATGCCAATCTCAGAGTGGACGGATGCGGAATGGAGCGTGCTGGCTTGGCGCGCGGCGGCGGCGCCGCTTCGGCAAACACCGCAGAGGCAAGCCTTGTCGGCTCAGGCAAGGCCCTTGGAGCGCTGCGGCTATGATTTTGGTCACGGCCATTCTTCATGATGCTGGCAAGCTGGTCTTCGGGCAGTCTTGGCCAATGGCGAACCGAACCGGTATCGACATGGACAAATGGGTGGCCGGAACGGGGATAGTAGCCAACACCACCACGCGCGTGCGCCAGAGCGACATTGCGCAGGCGCTCAAGCGGAACGTCGGGGAAATACACATCCGCCGCCATGCCTTGAATATGCAGGCTTTTCTTTGCCTGGCCGCCGCGGGTGCGACGAAGCATTTCATTGATCTTGCTTGAACGGAACCCCGAAATCAGATGGATCGGCTTTCTTGAGCCGAGTTTGCGATGAACTTCCCACAACAGATCAACCAACTTGGCATCCATTTTGGTCGGCTCATCAATGCGCCAGTCGCGCATCACGTGGTTGATTCGCGCCAGCGCATCCTTGTCGAAAACACCGTCGCGCTTGAAAGTGGCGCTTACCGTTTCCTTGGTATGAATGTTGTAAATGGAGATTGTGCGCTCGCCGCTTGCGGCGCGAATTCCATCCGCCGCAAAAACGCCAAAGGCGATCGCAGCTGTCGCGGCCATTCTGGCAATTTTCCACCCGTTGCGGCCCAAAACGGGCCAGACCGATCCCCTACACATTCAAAACTCCCGACGCACGAAAGCGCTAGTCCCGAGCGTTACCGCTCCCCAATAATCCATTTCTAGGTATTGTTAAGTCTTAGGGTTAAGCCTTCATTGACACGGTTGTCATGATTTGAGCGCCAAGTCCGCCAATTTCATGGCACTATCCGGTATTATCCCCGGTATCCGCTGGAAATCACTCATAAATCGCCGGAACTCGCCATTTCTATCGCGGGCTGTAAATACCGGCTGTGAAATCGTGCTGAAGGGTTAATCAGGCGGCGTGGATTTGTATCCTGCATTTCCCATACGGCTCCATTGATTGATGTGATTGATCGTTGGTTCCGTCATAAGAAAACAATGTCTTGAGCGCATTTTGGGGCGCGGCATATGGCGAACCCGGCGGGTGAACCGGTCGACGGGCCTCTTCGGCTCGGTTTCGACCGCCGCCTGAAGCTCGAGTTCCACGGTTCCGGAATCACCACCGACGCCGGATGGCCGGCCTGCCGCGAGCCTGATGACGCGCTCGGCTTGACGGACATGGCCGGCCATCAGCCTGTCGATCCGCGCACCGGCAAGAACGGCCGGCACGCGATGACGGGATTGTTTTGCCAATCCGTCTTCGGCCGCCTCGGTGGCCATGAGGACGTAAACGACGCCGACCGCCCGGGACGCGATCCCGCGATGCGATGGATTGTCGGCGGGCGCGCGGCATCCGCCCAGGGCCATCGTGCTCGACATGGATTCCATGGCGATCAGGCAGGCACCGCCTGGAATGGGCACTTCGCCTGCACCCGCTGCTATCCGCTGTTTGTGTTCAACCGGTTTGGCGATCCGGAACGCAGCCGAGGGCGACCGGTATACGATCGGTCTCAAAGCCGACGTGATCCTTCAGCAAAGCATCGCCTGCCTTCCGATTCGACCCGTCGGCCGCCCACCCGATCACATGATCCGCACCCATGCCGGCTTCAGCCATCAGGCAGGCTCATGGGACAAGAAGCATCGGGTCGTCGCCAGGGTCGAACGGCATCCGGGCGAACGTGTCCCGCGCGTCGGCTTCATCGTCACCAGGCTAAACCGCCCTGCCAGGCGCGTGGTCGCCTGTGCGGACCCGGCTGTCATGCCGGAGGTTCCGGAACAATGCCGTGCGGCTCTGGCTTCATGCGCTCGCCTGCAATCCCGGTAACTTCATGCGGACGCCGGGTCTGCCGGAGGCGGTCAGGCGATGGTCGCCGACCGGCCTGAAGGAGAAGCCGATCAGGATCATCGCCGGGATCGTCACACACGGCCGGTACGTCACGTTCCGGTTGGCCGAGGGCGCAGTGCCAGGGGGCCTGATCGCCGAATTTCGGCCGCAGCCGTAGCCACCGCCGGCGTGACGCGTCCGGTTGTCATGCAGTCCGGCAAGAACCACGGGCGAGGTGTGTCCTGATGACGACGAAATCGGCAATCCCGGCGCGATATACGCCGGCGTCACCGTTCTCGATGTCCCTCGATCCCCACGGCGATGGTCCGGGGTTGCAGATGTCCGCCTGTGGAGGCAATATCAACTCGACGATGGCCGTCAGCCCGTGAATGTCGGTTTATAAAAGCCACTGATTCTTGGTAAGCGGTGCCACGTGGCAATCGGTCCCGGTCGCAGCGCAGCCTCAATCAGCCATGCGCTTCAAGGCCGAGTTCGCGAATCTTGCGGTAAAGGGTCGAGCGGCCGATACCGAGCTTGCGAGCAACCTTGGACATTTGGCTGTCATAGCGCGACAGCGCCAGTTTGATCATGTCGGCCTCAACGTCTTCCAGCCGGCGTATCTCGCCTGAATCATTGACCACACGAATGCCGAGATCCTTACCGCCATCTTCGTGACCATTGGCCATGACGGGAATTTCACCGCCGATCATCACCGGCCCCTCCGGCATGGCCGGTTCTTCAGGACAGGCCGGGGCCGCCGGTATGCGGACTTCAAAACCCTCGACAATCGCGGCAATTTGCGGGAACTCCTTGATCTCCAGCTGATCGGATTCGGCCAGAACCACGGCGCGGAAAATCGTATTTTCCAGCTGGCGAACGTTGCCAGGCCAGGAATAGCGGGTCAGCAGGTCGAGCGCCTCGGTGGAAATTCCGTCAAGGCGGCGGTTTTCCTCAGTGGCAAATTTGGTGATGAAGTGATTGACCAGCGCCGGAACATCCTCAATGCGCTGACGCAGCGGCGCCACCAGAATGGGAAACACGTTCAGCCGATAGAACAGATCCTCGCGGAATTTACCTTGGCGGACCATCTCGATGAGATCCCGGTTTGTCGCAGAAATCAGCCGTATATCGACCTTGATCGATTTCTTGGAACCCACCGGATCGACGTCACCGTCCTGTAGGGCGCGCAACAGCTTGACCTGAATATCGGCCGGCAATTCGCCAACCTCGTCAAGGAACAGCGTGCCGCCATCCGCTTCAACGAATTTGCCGATATGTTTTTCGGTAGCGCCGGTAAACGAGTCCTTCTCATGGCCGAACAGGATGCTCTCTACCAGATTGTCCGGAATGGCGCCGCAATTCACGGTGACAAACGGCTTGCCGCGCCGTGAACTTGTGCCCTGGATGGCGCGCGCCACCAGTTCCTTGCCGACACCGCTTTCGCCCTCCAGGAGCACCGGAATGTTGGAGCGCGCGGCCCGCTCGCCGAGCCTGCGCGCCTGTTCCATCACCGGACTGCCGGCGATCAGATCGTCGAATGTCAGAACGCTGGCGATCTTGCGGCGCATGCGCTTGATCTCGCCTTGAAGCGCACCCAGTTTGAGTGCGTTCTTGACCGACGTCAGCAGCCGTTCAGGGCTTACCGGCTTGACCACGAAGTCGCAGGCGCCGGCACGCATGGCGCTGACCACCGTATCGATGCTGCCCTGCACCGTCTGAACGATCACCGGCAGGTTTGAGGTATCCGGACGCACCGCTTCCAAGACGCCCATGCCGTCAAGGCCGGGCATCACCAGATCGAGAATTACGATATCAATCTCGCCGGGTGCGGCAACATTGATCTTTTCAACCGCCCCCTCACCATGTTCAGCCATTATCGGCTTATAGCCACCACGGCGTACGATTTCCTCGAGAAGACGGCGCTGAACGGGATCATCGTCGACAATAAGGACACGAATTGGCATCGAGTTTGACCGGTTTGGTTACTAACAACTGGCCGAAAGCAGCGGTTATCGCCTTCCCGGCACCGGCAGATCATGCGCGACAAGCGTAAAGAAGCGCTTAAGGGTGTGTTCCATTTAAGACACATATCCCGGTTCATCGATGATCGGCAGCCGGTATTCAGTGAGCTGCTTCTGCAGACGCAGAAGCCGCTTCTCGTCGCGGGCTTCCGGCGCACATGCACAACCGCCTGACGAAGGTCGTTCGTCGTCAGGCGTTCGGCTTTGAAAAATCCAGGCTCTCCTTGAGGATCAGCTTGTCGAGTTCGAGATCGGCGACGATCTTCCTGAAGCGCCGGTTCTCTTTCTCAAGCGCTTTCAACTCGGACAATTGGACACTCTGCAGACCCCTGTCTGCTGCCTGGAATCGGGTGACGAGAGAACATTTACGGCCGCGATGCGTGTCGGCCCTTTGCCTGGGTTGCGGTTCGGGATCTGGTTTCGCCGGGGCCGGGCTATGCCACGACGCCTTTGCGCTCCCGGAACAGGAGCCGTTTCATGTTGAATGCGATGTTGGCCATGCCGATCCTGGCCCTCGCCCGGTCGAAGCCGATAGTGCGGACGAAAAGCCCCGTTCATGCCTTCATCCCGGCGAAGGGATGTTCGACCGTGCGGCATTGGCCCTCTCGTGATGCACGGGCATCGGCCTGCCGGGCGGGCGGCGGAAACGGACCTTCGAGGTCAGCCCGGCCCGGGCGATTTTCTTCTCGTTCTTCTGCGACCGATACGTCGTGTCCGCCCGGACAGTCGAGCCGGTGGCAGTCGAGCCGGTGTTCGCCTGATCCGGAAGCCCGCCCGCTACGCGTCCGTCATGCCGGGCGGCGTCGGCGACGATCCATGTCCGGACGAAGCCGTGGCGCCGGTCGGCATTGATATGGGATTTGTAGCCGAACACCGGCGTGGCGATCCTTTTGCGCCGGTTTCCGGGGATTGGCCTGCCAATCAGGCGGGATGCCCCCGCCCTTGACGATCTCCTTCCCGGCATCGGTCATGCGCCGGCGCGGGGCCGCCACGATGGTGGCATCGACGATCTGCCCGCCCATGGCGGGATATCCGGCGTCCTCAAGATGCGCATCGAACCGGGCGAAGAGTTTCTCCACCGCGCCGGTCCGCACCAGGGCTTCCCGGAACCGCCGGATGGTCGTCTCGTCCGGCGCCCGCGCGCCTTCATTGAGGCTGAGGAAACGGCCAAAGCTGCGCCGGTCCATGGTTTGGAACGCCGCCTGCGCATCCGACAGACCGTAGAGCGCCTGGATCACCGGCACCTTGAACATGAGGACCGGGTCCATCGGCGGGCGCCCGCCCTGCCTGCCATCGGAACGATCAAGCGTCGCATCCAACTCTGGCCGGAAGAACTAGCTCGAAGTCGATAACCCCTGCAAGCCGCTCCAGCGGATCTCCCGCCTTCGATAACGCTGCGTAGCGCTCATCCGGATCGAACAACCCGCGCTGTGCAGCCATCGTACCCTCCGTCGCCGATATCCCCACGGAATCACGCCAACACGCTCAAAGCCAGGGGGGTTCAGGGCATCCAATTGAGACCGCCCCATGCCACCAAACTTCTCGCGCCGGTATCGTACGTCGCATCGCTGATGCCGGCAGAATGACACGCTGTCGCAACATCAACCCCACCCGCCGGATGAAGTTCGATCTCACGCAAAAGCTTCAGGATATCCTCATCGGAATACCGTTTCCGAGCCAAGACAACCTCCCCAACTCCTGACCAAAAACCGGCACAGTTCTAGGGGGCTTAAGACAAAACCGTGTTGCCGAGGAGGCCAACAATCCCATACGCTGCAACCCTGATCGGCCAAACCGCCGATTGGACCGTGGTCAGGTTCCAACTCAAAGGCTGGATCATCTCGTACAGCCCCGGGGGACAAACCGGCAGGCCGGCGTCGCTAACTTGTGGTGGCGCCAGCCAAAAAGCCGACAAGCGGCACTGCCCGCCGCAGCCGGTTTTTCAGCAATAGTCGATTCTGGATTTAAGTTGATTGGAGTTGGCATTTTGCGCCCCACGCCTTTCGGACCGGGGTGCGGCGGTTTTGACTGCTGCGCTTGCGCCAAGCCTGGCAACGTCCTACTCTCCCGCGCCTTAAGACGAAGTACCATCGGCGCAAAGGGGTTTAACGGCCGAGTTCGGAATGGGATCGGGTACAGACCCCTCGCTAAAGTCACCAGGCTTGGCGCAAGCGCAGCATATTTTCGTGATGAGGGAGAGCGAGATGATTTCTGGCGTCCAACCGCTGCCCAATGGACAAGCATCCATCAGAAAACGGGCATGGACAATGAGTGTGATCAAGCCGATCGAGCTATTAGTACCGGTAAGCTTCATGCGTTGCCGCACTTCCACACCGGGCCTATCAACGTGGTGATCTCCCACGGCTCTCAAGGGAGAACTCGTTTCGAGGGGGGCTTCCCGCTTAGATGCTTTCAGCGGTTATCCCTTCCGCACATAGCTACCCTGCTGTGCCGCTGGCGCGACAACAGGTCCACCAGAGGTGCGTCCATCCCGGTCCTCTCGTACTAGGGACAGCTCCTCTCAATTCTCCGACACCCACGGCAGATAGGAACCGAACTGTCTCGCGACGTTCTAAACCCAGCTCACGTACCACTTTAATCGGCGAACAGCCGAACCCTTGGGACCTGCTCCAGCCCCAGGATGTGATGAGCCGACATCGAGGTGCCAAACAACCCCGTCGATATGGACTCTTGGGGGTCATCAGCCTGTTATCCCCAGCGTACCTTTTATCCGTTGAGCGATGGCCCTTCCACGCGGGACCACCGGATCACTATGACCGACTTTCGTCTCTGCTCGACTTGTCGGTCTCGCAGTCAGGCAGGCTTATGCCATTGCACTCGACGACCGATTTCCGACCGGCCTGAGCCTACCTTCGCGCGCCTCCGTTACTCTTTGGGAGGCGACCGCCCCAGTCAAACTACCCACCACACAGTGTCCCGGACCCGGATAACGGGCCGCGGTTAGACATCCATGACAGCAAGGGTGGTATTTCAAGGGTGACTCCACGCAAACTGGCGCCTGCGCTTCAACGTCTTCCACCTATCCTACACATGCCAACACGAAGGCCAGTGTGAAGTTGTAGTAAAGGTGCACGGGGTCTTTCCGTCTAACCGCAGGTACCCCGCATCTTCACGGGGAGTTCAATTTCACTGAGTCTGCGTTGGAGACAGCGGGGAAGTCGTTACGCCATTCGTGCAGGTCGGAACTTACCCGACAAGGAATTTCGCTACCTTAGGACCGTTATAGTTACGGCCGCCGTTTACCGGGGCTTCGATTCGAAGCTTGCACCTCTCCTGTTAACCTTCCGGCACCGGGCAGGCGTCAGACCCTATACGTCGCCTTGCGGCTTCGCAGAGCCCTGTGTTTTTAGTAAACAGTCGCCACCCCCTGGTCTGTGCCCCCGACCTCTGGTTGCCCAGAGACCGGGCTCCCTTCTCGCGAGCTTACGGGAGCAATTTGCCGAGTTCCTTCAACGCAGTTCTCTCAAGCGCCTTGGTATGCTCTACCTGTCCACCTGTGTCGGTTTAGGGTACGGTCTTAATGCGGGGGCTATTTCCTGGAACGCCTTCGCTGCCAGATCAATCCAATAAGACCCAACAACTTACAGCATTCGTCACCGCCCGCTGGCAGAGGAATATTAACCTCGTTCCCATCGACTACGCCTTTCGGCCTCGCCTTAGGGGCCGGCTCACCCTGCGCAGATTAGCTTTACGCAGGAACCCTTGGACTTTCGGCGAGAGTGTTTCTCACACTCTTTATCGTTACTCATGTCAGCATTCGCACTTCCGATACCTCCAGATGCCCTCACAGGTCACCCTTCACAGGCCTACGGAACGCTCCGCTACCGCGTACAATCCCCGAAGGAATTGCACACCCACAGCTTCGGTGCATGGCTTTAGCCCCGTTACATTTTCGGCGCATGAATCCTTGTTTAGACCAGTGAGCTGTTACGCTTTCTTTAAAGGATGGCTGCTTCTAAGCCAACCTCCTGGTTGTTTTGGGATTCTCACATCCTTTCCCACTTAGCCATGACTTAGGGACCTTAGCTGGCGGTCAGGGCTGTTTCCCTTTCCACGACGGACCTTAGCACCCGCCGTGTGTCTGCCGGATAGTACTCCTCGGTATTCGGAGTTTGGTTAGGTTTGGTAAGCTGTGAGGCCCCCTAGCCCATCCAGTGCTCTACCCCCGAGGGTATTCGTCCGACGTTCTACCTAAATAGATTTCGCGGAGAACCAGCTATTTCCGAGTTTGATTGGCCTTTCACCCCTAGGCACAGGTCATCCCCGTCTTTTTCAACAGACGTGGGTTCGGTCCTCCAGTGCGTGTTACCGCACCTTCAACCTGCCCATACCTAGATCACTCGGTTTCGGGTCTAATCCAACGAACTTGTCGCCCTATTCAGACTCGCTTTCGCTACGCCTACACCTATCGGCTTAAGCTTGCTCGCCAGATTAAGTCGCTGACCCATTATACAAAAGGTACGCCGTCACCCAGAATGAATCTTGGGCTCCGACTGATTGTAGGCATTCGGTTTCAGGGTCTGTTTCACTCCCCTCGTCGGGGTGCTTTTCACCTTTCCCTCACGGTACTTGTTCACTATCGGTCGCACACGAGTACTTAGGCTTGGAGGGTGGTCCCCCCATGTTCAAACAGGATTTCACGTGTCCCGCCCTACTCGAGGACGCAAGTTCTTTCTACCCGTACGGGGCTGTCACCCACTATGGCCCGACTTTCCAGACG
>CBDBEU010000003.1:0-322500 GCA_965204565.1 Hyphomicrobiales bacterium | reverse complement strand
CAGCACATGTGAAATTGGGCTTGTTCAGGTAGGATTACTCCATGCAAGATATACCTTGGGGGGAAATTTTATCCGCAGGAGGTGTAAATGCTTTTCTGGCTTTTGTAGTTTTCAAATTATGGATTGAAAATAGAAATCTACAAAGAGAAATGCGTGATATACATAAAGAACAAGCTGATTTTTGGAGAAAAGTGGCTTTGGACATAGGAGTTGAGTGATGCCAATTTTCTGGTTATTTGGATTCCGCCAATGTGATCTTGATGGCGCTCGCAGGGAAAACATGGAGGCCAGAAAAGAGCTTGACAGAAAATTACGAGACGCCAAGGAGGATAATGTGATTATTCGATTATCAAGAGACACTTTATCCAAATTGGGGAGTGGTGACGGTGCTGCCGGGCTGATCGGCGGGTAGATCTTTTGGCGCTGCTTGGCTCCCATGCATCCCAATGGCCCTTGACACATGATCTGCCGCCTGAGACATAAAAGCGCGACTTTGACCGGAGACGCCCCATGACCACGTACGCCCTTTCCGCACCCCTCGCCAAGGCAGTTCTTGCCGAACGGTTCACCAAACCCTTGTGGATGATCACGCTTGCCGTCCTTGGTACCATCGCAATCACCATTTCGGCCAAGATCAACATCCCCTTCTATCCAGTGCCCATGACCATGCAGACCTTCGCCATTCTGGTGATCGGTTTTGCCTATGGCTCAAGGCTCGGCGGAGCCACGGTGGCGCTCTATCTGGCAGAAGGTGCGATGGGCTTGCCAGTGTTCGCAGGCGGCAGCGGCCTTGCCTATATGGTAGGCCCCACCGGTGGCTATCTTGCGGGCTTTCTTCTCGCTGCCATCGTTGTCGGCGCTCTGGCCGAGCGCGGCTGGAGCCGCAACTGGCTGATGACCACCATCGCCATGGCCATCGGCACCGCTTTCATTTCCATGTTCGGCGTTGCCTGGCTGGCTAATCTCAGCGGGATGGAAAAAGCCATCGTCGATGGCCTCACGCCCTTCATCTGGGGTGAGGTGTTCAAGATCGGCCTTGCCGCAGCGGTGTTGCCGCTGGCTTGGTCGCTGGTCGACCAGCGACCCGGGCACGCCGGACAGTCAGAAAACTAGGTCTGGCCCCAATAACCGTCTTCCCGATTTGATCTGAGGATGTTTCATTGCCTCCGATGAGGAGGTAACGCGATGTGTGATTTCTTCTGGTTTTCCGATTCTCAGCAGGCTCGGATCGCGCCGCTTCTGCCGACCGATGTGCGCGTGCGCGGCAAGAACCGCGTTGATGATCGTCCTGTGCCGAGCGGGATCGTCCATGCGTCCTACTCCCGACGCCCGGAAACGTGCATGATTGCAAGGTCGCACAGCGCTGCATCGAGGCCATGCCGCCATCCGCCGAACTTGTCGCCGACAAAGGCCGTGACAGCCGGGAACTGCGCGAATGGCTTGAAGAGCGCGGGACCGAGCCCGTCATCCCGCCGCGAAAGACCCGCAAGATCAGATATCACTACGATCAGGCCATCTAAGGGGAGCGAAATATCATCGAGCGCATGTTCTGCCGCCTCAAAGACTGGCGGCGCATCGCAACTCGCTTCGAGCGCAGCACAAAAACGTCATGGCAGCTATCTATCGCGCTCGCCGCAGCCCTCATCTCGTGGCTATAATGAGTACCCTAGACAGGAGACCGTCCTCGCCATGGCCGGCATTCTGATCGCGCCCTCGATCCTGTCGGCCGATTTCGCGCGGCTTGGCGAGGAGGTGCGTGCGCTTGAGAGCGCCGGCGCTGATTGGATCCATGTCGACGTGATGGACGGGCATTTCGTGCCCAACATCACCATCGGCGCACCGGTGGTCGCTGCATTGCGGCCGGTCACAAAGCTTCCCCTCGATGTGCATCTGATGATCGCGCCCGCTGATCCCTACATCGCCGCCTTTGCCGAGGCCGGAGCCGATATCATCACCGTGCATGCCGAAGCAGACCCCCACCTCCACCGCACGCTGGGGCTCATTCGCCAACTCGGGAAGAAGGCCGGTGTGGCGCTCAACCCGGCAACGCCGCCCGGCGCCATCGCCCATGTTCTGGACCAGCTCGATCTGGTGCTAGTGATGACCGTCAATCCGGGCTTTGGCGGCCAGTCATTCATCGAGCCGATGTTGGACAAGATCGCATCGGTGCGCGCGATGATCGCCGGGCGCAACATTCGCCTTGAGGTCGATGGCGGGGTGACACCGGCAACCGCAGGGCTGTGTGCACCGGCGGGCGCCGATGTGCTGGTTGCCGGCTCGGCTGTATTTGCCGGCGGCGCCGTGGCTGAAAATATCGCCGCAATCAGAGCCACCACCTAGGCGGGCATTGCCCTCAATTGCCCGTCTCTGCCTGCACATAAACCGTCTGCTAGCCGCTAATCCTCTTGAAATGGAACGAGCCGGTCCTCGCCGCCGACATTGCCGAAAAACACGCGGCCGACATGGAGCGCCACCCCCATGCTGATTGCCTGTCCGCCATTGGCCACCATCTTGATATTGAGCGCGGCGATGCGCTGAAGTGCGTCCCCGTCCCTTGCCGCGCGTGCGGCCGATGGGCATCTGGACGCCCTTGGCTTTGAGCATGTTGGCGTGATCCCGTCGGGCTATCAAGCGACCTGCACAGCGCGGGTTGTTCGATCCGGATGAGCGCTACGCGGGGTTATCGAAGGCGGAGATCCGCTGGAGCGGTTTGCCGGGGTTATCGACTTCGAGCTCTTCCGGCCAGAGTTGCCGGCCAGAGTTGGATGCGACGCTTGATCGTTCCGATGGCAGGCAGGGCGGGCGCCCGCCGATGGACCCGGTCCTCATCTTCAAGGTGCCGGTGATCCAGGCGCTCTACGGTCTGTCGGATGCGCAGGCGGCGTTCCAAATCATGGACCGGCGCAGCTTTGGCCGTTTCCTCAGCCTCGATGACGGCGGGCGGGCGCCGGACGAGACGACCATCCGGCGGTTCCGGGAAGCCCTGGTGCGGACCGGCGCGGTGGGGAAACTCTTCGCCCGGTTCGATGCGCATCTTAAGGACGCCGGATATCTCGCCATGGGCGCGGGCAGATCGTCGATGCCGCCATCGTGGCGGCCCCGCGCCGGCGCATGACCGATGCCGGGAAGGAGATCGTCAAGGGCGGGGGCATCCCGCCTGATTGGCAGGCCAATCCCCGGAAACCGGCGCAAAAGGATCGCGACGCGCGTTGGACGCTCAAGCGAGGGCGCAAGAAGACGCGCCCGGACGGCACCGGCGATGGGCGCAATCGCCACGCCGGTATTCGGCTGCAAATCCCATATCAATGCCGACCGGCGCCACGGCTTCGTCCGGACATGGATCGTCACCGACGCCGCCCGTCATGACGGACGCGTACCGGGCGGGCTTCCGGATCAGGCGAACACCGGCTCGACTGTCCGGGCGGACACGACGTATCGGTCGCAGAAGAACGAGAAGAAAATCGCCCGGGCCAGGCTGACCCCGAAGGTCCATTTCCGCCGCCCGACCGGCAAACCAATGCCCGTGCATCACGAGAGGGCCAATGCCGCACGGTCGAAGGTCCGATCCGCGATCGAACATCCCTTCGCCGGGATGAAGGCACGAATGGGGCTCTTCGTCCGCACCATCGGCATCGACCGGGCGAGGGCCAGGATCGGCATGGCCAGGATCGGCATGGCCAGGATCGCATTCAACATGAAACGGCTCCTGTTCCGGGAGCGCAAAGGCGCCGTGTCATAGCCCGGCCCCGGCGAAACCGAATCCCGAACCACAACCCAGGTAAAGGGCCGACCCGCATCGCGGCCGCAAATGCGCTCTCGTCACCCGATTCCAAGTAGCAGACAGGGGTCGGCAGGGTGTCCATCTGACCGGCGGACGCTCGCCGCAGGGAAAGATGGCCAGCACCGAATCGCCGATGAACTTCAACACCTCGCCGCCATGATCGATAATGGCGCTGGTCACCGCACCAAAAAATCATTCAACAGCCCGATCAACTCCGCACCTTCGAGTGTGTTTGCCAGATCGGTCGAGCCGCGCAGATCGCAAAACCAGATGACAACGTCGATCTGCGCACCCTCGCCGCGCTGCACCGTCCAGAACCCGTCCGCTGGCGGTCGGGCCGACATAGACATTGAGCAGCGAACGCGCGAAATAGCGTAATGTGCGCACTTCCAGCACCGGCGCCAGATTGACCATCAGCACCCCGAGCGAGGCGTCGGCAAAGCCCTCCGGTGAGCGCGTTGAATGTCTAATCGGAAAAACGCACCGCAAGCACTGCATAGTCGCTACGGGACTGTCCTCAAGTTGCCGGCTGGAATCTGGTCCCGCCGGAATGTGACGCCGCTCGATCGGGCTGCCGCGAGCCCACAAGACCTGCATGCCAAGGATATGCGGCAGCAGGAACGGCACGCCGACGCTCAGCCGGTCGATGGGAAGTCCGGCGCCATCGATTACCGTGGCGAGCCCGGCGACCAGCTCCTCAATACCGGCAATGCTGCCGACCGCCTGAACCAGCCAGTCTTCAACCTGCGCGGCATCAAAAATCTCAGGTATTCCAAGCGTTTCGAGGCTCAAATTGACCTCCTGTGCGCTAACTCCCGGCCAGCTCGGCAAGCTGGCGGCGCGCGTCGGTCAGCTCCTCATTGGTGCAGCTGAGGCGTGTTGCCAGCACCCGCATGATCTCAATTGCGATCTGCGGGAATTCCGCCACCAAACGCAAGAAATGATCCTTGGTGATTCTGAGTGCCTCGACCCGCGTTCCGGCCTTTACCGTCGCGGTGCGCGGCACCTCGTTGATGATGGCGATTTCGCCGACCAGCGCGTTTTTTGATACTTCGGCGATTTTCAACGGTCCCGCTGGCGTGTCGACCAGAATTTCGGCCTCGCCGGAAATCACCAGATAGGCGGCATCGCCGATATCTCCCTGACGGCAAAGTTCCTGGCCGGGTTCATAGGTCACCCGTTCAGACGTAAAAGCGAGCAATTTCAGCCGCGACGGTTCGATCTTTGCGAAAATCGGAATACGGCGCAGCAGTTCGACTTCTTCATCCAGCTTCTTGGCCATGTGCTACCCCAACTCTTTACTGAGTGGTGTTTGGTTTAAGCATCACTCTCACGCCCCGACAGCTTCAATCTCGTCTGTCCCATTCAGCGGTCTGCGCGGGCTGTCCCTGGCGCATCAGCCGGCCGTCTTCAAACACCAGAGCGATGTCGAACCGCTTCGCCATTTCAGGCCGCGCCACCACCCAGAAGATTGCCGTCGAACGGCCGTCACTGGTGACTGCCTTGCGCACATTGTCGATAATCTCGTCCTGGCTCACCGGATCGAGTGCGGCAAGCGCGCGGTTGACGACAATCAGGTCGGGCCGTTTGAGTAGTGCGCGCGCCAACGATATTTTCTGTCGCTGCACGACATTGAGCCGTTTGCCGCCATTGCCGACATTGTAATCAAGGCCGATCCTGAACACGTCCTGGGTCAGATCGAGGCTGGCCAGAACTTCACGGATCGCGGTGCCGATGCGCTCCTGCGCGCCGGCAACGCCATAGGCGATGCGCCCGAGCAGGATGTTGTCCTGTAGGCTTGAAGCGGCGTTGTAGTTTCCCGGATCGTAGAACTCGATCGCCTGGCGCCGGTCTTCAGGCAGATTCTGGTGAAACAGGACGCGGCCCTTGAGAATATTCGCCGCCTGATCGTCATCGAGCAGGCCCAGACGGTGGCGCGGTTCGATATAGGAAAATGGCAGGCTGAGCAGCCTCTCGCAGTCCTGTTCGTTTGCCGAGACCGGATCGCTCGCCGACACGCGCTTCACGATCGCTTCATAGTCGGGCAGATCCTCCGCTGCCATAAAGCTGACCTGTTCGAAGAACGGATGATCGGGCGGCAGATCGGCGAACAGTTCCACCACCGTTGAGGCGATGGAATGGCCCATCACCAGCAGTTCCCGGTAAAGATCGGCAGCCTCCAGAGTTTGAAGGATATAAGGATCGGACGCTAGGCTTGCCGGCGTGAAATCCTGACCAACCGGCGTTCCGAACAGCAGATTTTCCGCAACTGTTGCCTGGAAATTGTAGCGGTCGGGCTCGAACGGCTCGATCAGTTGCGCCATTTCCGGGTCGTCGAGCTGTTGCCTGAGTTCGCGCCGCGCGGTGACAAAGCGCACCGCAAGATCAGATTGCTGCGCCGGGTCAATGGTGCCGCGCAGGCCGAACTCGAAAATATTGTCGGCCAGGCCAACCTGGTTCAGCGCCTCGATAATGCGCGCATCCAGCTCTTCCGGACCGGCAGCCCCGGCCGCGTCATAATCGGTCCAATCGGCTTCGGGATCGAGCATCAGATTGCCGGCCTTGCTTGCTTCGAACAACCGTCTTTCGCGATCCTGCGGTTCCTCGTCGCTGCGCGAAGCACCGCGCGTTGGCACGTGGCGCAACCCGTAAAGCAGATTGTCGGCGATCGAAAGCGGGCGCAGATACACATCAGGTGCGACATAGGCGATACGCCTGCCGGTGATTGATTCGGGCATGTCGTTGAGATCGTGTCCATCGACCAGGATCGTGCCGCTTGCCGGCACGATCAGCTTGGCCAGCGCCTCGGCCACATATTCCCCGCCGCTATTGACCGATCCGACCGCGGCAATGTGCTCGCCCATGGCGAAGTTGAAACTCACCGAGTCGACCATCTTCGCCCCGCCCTCATCGGCCAGCGTCAGACGGCGTACCGAAATATCGCCGCTGAGCGGGGCGACAGGCTCAAGCTGCGGTGTCTGCATTTCCGGCGCCAGCATGTTGTCTGGCGCGAACTGATCGGCCACCTGCTGGTATTTGATCTGGATATCGAGACGCTGCTGGTCCCAGTCGATCAGCTCCTTGATCGGCGATGGCAGGTCCTTGTAGGCTGCGATCACGGCGACCAACTGGCCGATATCGATATTGCCTCGAATAGCGAAATAGCCGCCCACCAAATAGAACAGGAATGGCGTGAACTGCGCGAGGAAGTTATTGAGAAATTTGACAAAAAACTTCCGCTGATAGATTTCGAAGCGAATCCAGAAAATCTGGCCGAGCCGGCGCGTAATATCGGCGCGCTCATAGTTTGAGGTATCGTTGGCGCGCACCTCGGCAACGCCCTCGACAATCTCGCCAACCCGCCCTGCAAGTTCGCGCGCGGTCAGTTGGCGCTGCTTGCCAAGCACCAGAAGCCGCCGGCGCAGTCTAGGGATCAGCACCGACTGGACAAAGATGATGCCGCACGCCATGGCGCCTAGCCATACGCTCTGCAAAAGGATGAAAATCAGCGCCGTCAGCGCCTGGCCGCCAAGAAACACCGGCGCCACAAAGGCATCGCCGATGAACCCGCCCAGCGGCTCCACCTCGTCCTTGACCATGGTCGCAGCTTCCGAGGGGCGCACTTTTCGGAACTGCGTCAGGGGAAAGCGCAGCAGGCGATCGACCAACTCATAACGCAACCGGCGCAACATGCGTTCGCCCATCTTGCCCTTGTATGAATTGATATAGAACTTGAACAGCCCGTTGATGCACACAAACATCAGGAACGTTATCGACAGGGCGAGAAGATAGGAAAACCGCTCCAGTTCGAAGCCGCCGAACAGATTGAGACGTTCGCCGAAAATCCCCTGCAGGAAATCCGGAACGCCGAAATTCAGGTCAAGAAATGTCGCAGTGGCGTCGGGCCGTTCAAAACCCTGACCCTGAATCGGGCTGTTGACGATCCGTTTGGGCAGGTCGAGCGCCATGAAATAGAATGGCAACGACAACAGCACCACCGCTAGGACCCAGATCTGCTCCTGTCGGCTGTGACGCCATATATACTTGAAAAGATTCGGTTCCATCTCCCGGGAGGCGGTCAGCCCTTCATCATGCCATCTACCCGGATTAGACATGAGGCACTCCGGGGGGTCAAAGAATTTGTCCCCACGTAGCGGCGTTGCTGACGCCGGAAATGGGCTGGCACAAAAGTCACTCCGATGTGCTGCTTCTTGTTTTGGCAGCCCGCCAAATCTGCTAGGATTAGCTCAACGTAACGACAGGGCCATCGCGCGGGTTTGACGGCCAGCACCCGATCCCGCGAACTATCGACCAAGTAACATCGGGTTTTTCGCGATGCCGCCGCATAAGAATGGCCCGCGCATTTTGATGTATAGCCATGACACATTTGGCCTTGGCCATCTGCGTCGATGCCGGGCTATCGCCCATTCCCTGGTTGAGAATTTTCGCAATTTGTCGGTTTTGATCCTTACCGGATCATCGATTATCGGCGCCTTCGATTTCCGTTCACGGGTCGATTTCGTACGCGTTCCCGGCGTCATCAAGCTCAGAAACGGTGACTACACAGCGCTCAATCTGCATATGGACATCGACGATACGGTGCATATCCGCCAGGCAATCATCGAACGCACGGCGGATGTCTTCGCGCCCGACATCTTTATTGTCGACAAGGAACCGCTGGGTTTTCGCGGCGAGATCGAAGACACGCTGCACAAGCTCAAATCGCGCGGCACCCGCTTGGTTTTGGGGCTGCGCGATGTTCTCGACGAGATCGATCTGTTGAAGCCGGAATGGGAGCGCAAGCGCGCGGTCCCCGCCATTGAGACGCTGTATGACGAGATCTGGGTCTATGGCACCCACCAGATGTACGACCCGCTGGAGGGTATGGGGCTTGATCCGTCAGTCCGTGAAAAGATTGTATTCACCGGCTATTTGCCCCGCCCGCTGCCTGAACTGGAGCCCCATGAGCATTGGCCGGAAATCACCAATGAACCCTATATTCTGGTCACCACGGGCGGCGGCGGCGATGGCGAAGGTCTGATCGACTGGGTGCTGACGGCTTATGAGACCCAGACCAGCCTGCCCCTTCCGGCGCTTCTGGTTCTTGGTCCCTTCATGGCCACTGAGCACCAGGTCGAGTTTCAGGAGCGTGCGGCACTGCTCGATAATGTTGACGTGATTGTGTTCCACAACCGCATGGAACAGCTCCTTTCGCGCGCCAGGACGGTGGTATGCATGGGCGGTTACAACACGTTCTGCGAGGTACTGACATTCGATAAACCGGCGCTGATCGTGCCGCGCATGATGCCGCGGCGTGAGCAGTTCCTGCGCACCGAGCGCGCGGTGGCCTTGGGTCTGGTGCGCATGTTGATCGACCCGATGGAACAGTCGGGCCATCCGTGCGATCCTGCGGTTCTGGCAAGCGAGCTTGATGCATTGATGAATCAGCCCTTGCCTTCATCGGTGATGGAGGATTCGCTGCTCTCGGGCTTTGAAATCGTCACCCGCCAGGTTGCCGCATGGCTTGATGGCCGCGATGAAGATGAGGCGCCGCCACCAACTGCGCACCCGCGTGCCCTGGCTGGCGGCGAATAGGCCCACCCTTTTCCCGCCGTCCCTTGTCCTGCCACCCTTGAGGCGCGACATATCCTGAACATGGAACAGGTTTCTCACAAAGCAGACCCGCAGATGGGTACCGTGGCGTTTGTCTTGAAAGGCTATCCGCGTCTGTCGGAGACCTTTATCGCTCAGGAAATTGCTGCTTTGGAAAAGGCCGGGCTCAAGGCGCGCATCTATTCCATGCGTTTTCCGACCGAAAAAGCGCGCCATCCGGTGCATGAAGAAATCGTAGCCCCCGTCACCTATCTGCCTGAATATCTTTATCAGGAGCCGCTTCGCGTGCTCCGCGCCTTTGCACGGGTGCGAAGGTGCGCCGGATACAGACCCACGCGGTCTCAATTCCTCGCCGATCTGCGGCGCGACCTGACGCCCAACCGCATTCGCCGTTTTGGCCAGGCGCTGGTGCTGGCAGCCGAAATGCCGTCCGAAATCACCCATATCCATGCGCATTTCCTCCACACGCCGTCATCGGTGGCCGACTATGCGGCGATCATGACCGGCCTGACCTGGAGTTTTTCCGCCCATGCCAAGGATATCTGGCTGAGTCCGGGATGGGAAAAGCGCGGCAAGCTCGCCCGCGCGCGCTGGGGCGTGACCTGCACGCACTACGGCCATCAGCATCTGGCCGCATTGGCGCCGCTCGCTCGCGCAGACGATTTCGAACTGGTCTATCACGGGCTTGATCTGGATCGCTTCCCGCCTCCCCCAGCCCGCGCCTCGGGCGGCAACGGCAGGGATGCGGATTCGCCGGTGGTGATCGCCTCGGTCGGGCGTATCGTCGAAAAGAAGGGCTATGACGTGCTGATCGACGCATTGGCGAGTCTGCCGCGTGATCTTGAATGGCGCTTTGTCCATATTGGCGGCGGCAAGGGCCGCAGCAAGCTGGAAGCACAGGCGCGCCATGCCGGCATCGCCCAGCGCATCGAGTGGCGCGGCGCCAAGGCCCAGGGCGACGTCATTGGTCTGTTGCGCGCGGCCGATGTGTTCGTGCTTGCAAGCCGCATTGCCAAGGACGGTGACCGCGACGGTCTGCCCAATGTGCTGATGGAGGCGCAAAGCCAGGAGGTTGCCTGCCTTGCCACCGACGTGGCGGCTCTTCCAGAGCTGATCAACGATGGCGAAACCGGCCTCATGGTGCCGCCCGATGATGCTGAAGCACTGGCCAATGCTCTGGCGCGTCTTATCCGCGATCCCGGTGAGCGCCGGCTGCTTGGTGCCGCCGGGCGCAACAGGCTGGAGCGGGAATTTTCCGCCTCCGCCTGTCTCACCCGGCTACTGGTGCGCTTTGACCTAGCGCATCAAAAGAACGGCGCGCTGGCGGCAGCGGAATAGCGCGCCCCATGCGCATTGCCTTTTACGCACCCCTCAAATCTCCCGACCACCCGGTTCCGTCGGGTGATCGGCTGATGGCGCGCCTGTTGATGCGCGCGCTTGAAAAAACCGGCCACAAGGTTGAGCTGGCAAGCGCGCTCAGGGCCTATGCCAATGAAGATTCCATCGCGTGCCAGCAGGAAATCGCGCGCCGGGGTGGCGATGAGGCCGCAAGGCTGATTGAGGCATGGACCGGCAAGGGCGCCCGCAGGCCGGATCTGTGGTTCACCTATCACCTTTATTACCGCGCGCCGGACTGGATCGGCCCGGCTGTGGCCGAGGCGCTGGCAATCCCCTACGTGATTGCCGAGGCGTCTTTTGCGATGAAGCGGGCCGAGGGCGTCTGGAAAAGCGGCCATAATGCGGTGGAGCGCGCGCTAGGCCAGGCTGACGCTGTGTTCTTGCTGGCCAGGGATGACCGTGCCGAGCTTGCCAAGGCGCGCGGATTTTCAGCGCCGGTGATCGATTTACCGCCGTTCATCGATCCGGGCCCCGCGCCTGCGCCGCGCCGGCAGAATACCGCCCCCAGATTGCTCGCCGTTGGCATGATGCGTGCCCGCGCCAAGGTTGAGAGCTACCGAATACTGGGCCGTGCCCTTGCCGCGCTCAAAGATCTCAACTGGCATCTGGAAATCGCCGGCGACGGTCCGGCGCGCACCGAAGTCGAGCAAGCGCTCGCCCCGCTTGGGTCTGGGCGTGTGAGTTTTCTCGGCGCTCTTGAGCCGGACGGGCTTGCATGCGCCTATGAGCGGGCCGACCTTCTGGTCTGGCCCGGATATGACGAGGCCTATGGAATGATCTATCTCGAATCCCAGGCCGCTGGTCTGCCGGTTGTCGCCATGAACCATCGAGGTGTCGCCAATGTGGTGCGCGATGGCATTTCGGGGCGGCTGACCGAAGCAGGCAATGAGGCTTGTTTCAGTGCCGCGATCCGCGCGCTGATCGAACAGCCGGGCGCGCGCTCGGCACTCGGCGACAAGGCGCGCACCTTTATCGAGCGCGATCGTTCGCTCACCGGCGCGGCACACATATTGTCCGCCGCCCTCGATCAACTTGCGCACGCCGCATGACTGAATACTCACGAGAATCGCGATGGGACGCTGACACATGCATGTGCTGATCTGGGTGACACATCTTCTGGGCGTCGGCCATTTCCACCGCGCCGTGCGCATTGCCCGCGGTCTGGTTGCTGAGGGCGCCACCGTCACCATCGCCACCGGTGGGTTTCCGCTGAAAAATGTGCGCCTTGGCGATTTTGACATCGTTCAGCTCGATCCGATGGCAAGCCCCGATGTCACCTTCAAGCGGCTGGTTGGCCTTGACGGCGTTGATCTTGGCGATGAAATTCTCAACCGCCGCCGCGATGCCCTGATCGCGCTTGCGCGTGAGCTGAAACCCGCCGCGATCCTCACCGAGCTGTTTCCTTTCGGGCGCTGGAAATTCCGCTCAGAACTCGTGCCCCTAATCGAGGATCAGCGCTCTTTGGCCAATCGGCCGGCGATCGTCGCCTCGATCCGCGATATTCTGGTGCCGCCCAAGAAACCCGAGCGGCTCGACGTCATCCGCAATGTGGTGACCACCTATTTCGACCAGATTCTCGTACATGGCGATATCGGTTTCGTCCGTCTCGAAGACACCCTGCCGCTGGCGGCCGAGTTCGCCGACCGGGTTGTCTATACCGGCTATGTCGTGCCCGACCACGCGCCGGACGCCGACCCCAGAATCGGGAATGGCGAAGTGGTGGTCTCGGCTGGCGGCAGCGCCTTTGGCGGGCATTTGCTGAAAACCGCAATCGAGGCGCGGCCTGCCACCTCGCTCACCGATGCGCCGTGGCGGGTACTTGTTGGCCAGGGGCTGTCCGAAGATGCATTTGCCTATCTGGGTGCGGTGGCCGCGCGCCAGACGGGGATCATCGTCGAGCGCGCCCGTGCTGACTTTCCCGAGCTACTCACCCGCGCGCGCCTGTCGATCAGCCAGGCCGGATACAACACAGTGTGCGATGTGCTGGCCGCCCATATTCCAGCCGTGCTGGCGCCATTCGCCGAAGCTGATGAGAGCGAACAGAGCGCCCGCGTTGGCCTTCTAGCCGAGCGCGGTCTGGCGGTTGTCATCAAGCAGGATCCCCTGACCATCCCGGCGATGCAGGCGGCGGTCGACGAGGCGGCGCAAATCAGCCTTGATCGCGCACGCATGCCGCTTCTCGATGGCGCCGGCAACACCGCGCGCGCGGTGATCGACGCGGCAAAAAAGCTCGGTCATGGCTGAGCTTGCTGGCCGCGATGCGCTTGGCCTGGCACTTGACGAATGCGCTGATGCCGGCAGGCCGGTGCCTTTGTGGCTGCGTGACGATGATGCGACCCAGGACACGCCAGCGCTGCGCCGCCTGATGTCGCTCGCAAGTGATCATGGCATCGCACCGGTGATCGCCGCCATCCCCGATGGCGCGACCGGCGATCTTGGTCCTGCGCTTTCCGCGGATGGTGTGCGCGTTGCGGTGCACGGCATTGCCCACCAAAATCACGCTGCACGCGATGAAAGAAAATGCGAACTCGGTGTCGAGCGGCCGACCGATCTTGTGCTTGCCGAACTGGACCGTGCCCGCGAACAGCTTTTGGGGCTGATGGGTGAGCGCTTGATCGCGATGCTTGTGCCGCCCTGGAACCAGATCGCGCCGGAGCTGATATGGCGTCTGGGCGAGACCGGGTTCAAGGCGCTGTCGGCCCATGGTCCGCGATCGGATGTGGCCGCGCCGCCGGACTTTCGCGTCATCAACGTCCATCTCGACATAATCGCCTGGCGCACCACCCGCACCGGCCGCCCGCCTGACGAACTGTTTGGCGAGCTTGCCGCTGCCGTTCGCGGCTTTCTTGCTGATGACGAAAGCACGCCAATCGGCGTTCTCACCCATCATCTGGTTCACAATGAGGTTGCTTGGGAGTTCCTTGAGGCTCTATTAAACCTCACCGCGTGCCACCCTGGAGCGCTGTGGATGAGCGGTGAGGCATTGATGGCCACTCCCGCGCCAGCTGCCGGTTCACCGGGCGCGCCAGCCCCGGCACGATATGAGGTGGAAGTGGCCGACGCCTCGATTGTACAACAGACCATACACCGCTATCCGATGGCGGCTTTGCGAAGGGGATATCTGATCAGCGCCAGCGGCAGTCTGGCGGCTTTGGCCCTTGCTTTCGCCGGCCATAAAAATCAGGTGGTGTCTGTGATCTTCGTCACAATATTTGTGCTCTTCCTCGCTTATGGTGGCCGGGTTGCCTTGCGGGCGGCGAGCACCATCACGGCCGATGCGGACCGATTGAGCGTCGATGGGCCCCTTCCGCGTCAAATTGGATGGAATGAGTTGACGGACGCCCGTCTTGGCTATTACGCCACAAGGCGGGACGGTGAAGAAGGATGGATGGAGCTGGTGTTGCGGGGCGGTGGGACACGGATCAGCCTCGATAGTGATATCGAGGGGTTCGCCGATATTGCAGAACGCTGTCTGGAAGAGGCGCAGGCGCGCGAACTTGCGCTTTCGCCGGCTTCATCACGCAATTTTGACCTTGCCTTGTCTGGTGATTTTCGCGGCGGTTTTTTGCATGTACCGCAAAACCTGCGCGGACAAGAACGCTAGCCATGACACCACCACTGATTACCGTAAAAAACCTCTCGGTCGCATTCCGCGGCATTGAAGGAACCATTGAGGCGGTGCGCGATGTGACGTTCCGCATCCCGCCCGGCAAGACCGTATCGCTGGTTGGCGAATCCGGTTCCGGCAAGAGCGTGATCAGCCAGGCGATGATGCGCATTCTGCAGCGCAACGGCTTCATCACCGGCGGCCAGATCCTGTTTTCAGATCCGCGCGCCGAGACCGGCGCCAGACCGGTTGATCTGGCAGCGTTGAAAGCAGCCTCACCGCAGATGCGCCAGATCAGGGGCGGGCGCATTTCGATGATTTTCCAGGAGCCGATGACCTCGCTCTCGCCGCTCCACACGATTGGCGACCAGATCGGCGAGTCCTATAGCCAGCACACCGGCGCAGATCGCACCGCCGCCCTTGCACGGGCACGCGAGATGCTGGAGCTGGTGGGCTTTCCCCGCCCCGCCCGCTCGCTCAATTCCTATCCCTTCGAGCTCTCCGGCGGCCTGCGCCAGCGCGCCATGATCGCCATGGCGCTGATTTGCGAGCCAGCCCTTCTGATTGCCGACGAGCCGACCACGGCCCTCGATGTCACCATTCAGGCGCAGATCCTCAAACTGATTTCCGACCTGCAGTCCGAACTCGGTATGGCGGTATTGATGATCACTCACGACCTTGGCGTTGTCGCCAACATGGCCGAGGAAATCGTGGTCATGTATCACGGCGAGATCATGGAAACCGGCACCCGTGATGCTGTGTTCCGCGGCACTTCCCACCCCTATCTGTCGGCGCTTTTAAAAGCGGTGCCGCGCTTTCATATGGAACCGGGTGAGCGCCTTCGCGCGATCCGCGAAATCAAGCCTGCCGACGATGCGCTGGCCAATATGCGCGGCCAGATAACGCGCAATTCGGACCCCGGAGCGGTTCTTGAAGTCTCCAACCTGGTCAAGCGCTTTGGTCAGCGCAAGAGCGCCATTGCCGCCGGCGCCGAGGCGATGACGGTGGCCGTCGACGATGTCAGCTTCAACATCGATCGCGGCGAATGCATGGGGCTGGTCGGTGAATCTGGTTGCGGCAAGACCACCACCGCCAAGATCATCATGCGCGCACTGAGCCCCGACGAAGGCGCGGTTCGCTTCGCCTGCAACGGCTCATTGCAGGACGTCCATCAGTTGAACGGCGCCGATCTGCTCGATTACCGCCGCCGGGTGCAGTTCATCTTCCAGGACCCGTTCTCTTCGCTCAATCCGCGCATGACGGTGTTCGATATTCTCTCCGAGCCCTTGGTGATCCACTCCATCGGCACCAAGGCCGAGCGCGCCGAGCGGGCCAAGGAGCTGATGTCGCTGGTCGGTCTTGATCCGCGCTTCCTGCGCCGCTATCCGCATTCGTTTTCCGGCGGCCAGCGCCAGCGCATCGGCATCGCGCGCGCATTGGCGCTCAATCCCGAACTCATCATCTGCGATGAGCCGGTCTCGGCACTTGATGTTTCGGTTCAGGCGCAGGTGCTCAATCTGCTCAAGGACCTGCAATCGCGCCTTGGTCTGACCATGCTGTTCATCAGCCACAATCTTGCGGTGATCGACTATATGGCCGACCGCATTTTGGTGATGTGCCGCGGGCATTTGGTGGAAACCGGCCCGAGTGCTGCGTTTTTCGCCAATCCGCAGCACCCCTATTCCAAGGCTCTGCTAGCCGCCGTGCCAGAGCCCGATCCGGACCGGTCGCTCGATCTCAGCGCATTGATGGAGGGACGTGCTTCCGATCCCACCGCATGGCCCCAGCCATTCACGCTTGAGCCTGGCAAGCATGGTGTGCGAGTTGAGATAGAGACCGGGCACACAGTTCTGTACAATGACGCGGCCGCTGAAACACATGCGGCGGCCGGGCGGCAACAAGAAAAAACGGCCGTCAGTTGAGTTCCAAGGGAGGATTCAAGGGATGTTACGGGATTTGAGACCAGGGCTTATGACAAGCCCCATGGCGCTTGTCGCCGCAGCCGCACTTTTGTGCACGGTGTTTGCCGCCGATCCGCTGCGTGCCGAGGAACCACCGGACCTGGCTGAACAATTAGCAGCCGGCGCCTTGCCGCCGCTTGCCGAGCGCCTTCCGCAAGAACCGCTGACGGTTGATTTGGCCGGAGAGGGACTTGAACCGGGAAGCTATGGCGGGCGTTTGCGCACCCTGGTCGGCCGCGCCAAGGACATAAGATACGTCACCGTTTACGGCTATGCCCGCCTGGTTGGCTATCGCCCTGACCTTTCTCTTGAACCTGACCTTTTGAAGGACGTGACGGTCGAGGACGGGCGCATCTTCACCATGCATCTGCGCAAGGGCCATAAATGGTCCGACGGCCACCCCTTTACCTCCGAGGATTTTCGCTATGTGTGGGAAGACATTGAGAACGATGCTGAATTGCGCCCCGCAGGCCCCCTAGCTGAACTGATTATCGATGGCGAAGCGCCCAAGGTCGAGATCATTGATGAGCTGACGGTGCGCTTTTCCTGGTCAAAGCCCAATCCGACATTCCTGCCGATGCTGGCCAAGGCCCGCCCGCCCTTCATCTACCGGCCGGCGCATTATCTGAAGCAGTTCCACGCCAAATATGGCGATGCGCAGAAAATCCAGGAATTGGTAGCAGTGGAGAATGTGCGCAACTGGGCACAGCTTCATAACCGCTACGACAACATGTACGAGAACGACAATGTCGACCTTCCGACATTGCAGCCTTGGATGAACACCACTGCACCGCCGGCGCAGCGCTTCGTGTTCAAGCGCAACCCCTACTATCACCGCGTCGACAAGGCCGGACACCAGCTCCCCTATATCGGCGAAATGGCGGTGACCGTCGCCTCCTCAAAGCTGATCGCCGCCAAGGCGGTTGCCGGCGAGACCGATCTGCAGACGCGCGGCCTGTCCTTCGGCAATATTGCGATCTTGAAGCAGGGTGAAGCGCGCTCCGACTACCGCACGCTGTTGTGGCCGATTGGTAAGGCCTCACACATGGCGCTCTATCCCAATCTCAACAACAACGATCCGGTGTGGCAGGATCTTCTGCGCAACCAGGACTTCCGCTGCGCCCTGTCGCTAGCAATCGACCGCGAGTTGATCAACAAGACCCTGTTTCTGGGCCTTGCCCGCCCGGTCAACAACACCGTCCTGCCGGCCAGCGGCCTGTTCGACAAGGCCAATGCCAACATGTGGGCCGAGCTCGATATCGACAAGGCCAACCAGATGCTCGACGGCGTCGGCCTGACCGAGCGCGATAGCGATGGTTTCCGCCTGCTGCCCAACGGCAATCGGGCCGAAATCGTGGTTGAGACCGCCGGTGAACGGCCGGAGGAAGTCGACATTTTGCAGCTCATTGGCGAAACTTGGAAACGTATCGGCATCAAGCTGTTCACCAAGCCCTCGCAGCGCGACAATCTGCGTGAGCGTTCCTATGCCGGCGAGACCGTGATGACCGTCTGGGAAGGCTGGGATCTGGGCGCACCGACACCGGCCATGAGCCCGGCGGCATTGGCGCCGACCGCCCAGGACAATCTCGCCTGGCCGAAATGGGGGCAGCATTTCCAGACCACGGGAAAGGCCGGTGAAGCGCCCAACATCGAGCCTGCCGAAAAGCTGATGGCGCTCTATGCCGACTGGCTGAAGAGCACAGATGCCGCCGAGCAGACCCGGATCTGGAAGGAAATGCTCGCCATTCACGCCGACCAGCAGTTCATCATCGGCGTGATTTCCTCGGTGCGCCAGCCGGTGGTGGTCTCCAAGCGGCTGCGCAACGTGCCCGAGGATGCGACCTATAGCTGGGAGCCCGGTGCATTGTTCGGCATTTACCGGCCGGATCAATTCTGGTTTGCAAGCTGATTTCGGCGCTGGCGTTCGGGACCTGACAGATGATGCTCAGATATGTCGTGTGTCGCCTGTTTGTCATGGTCCCGACGCTTGTCGCGATCAGCTTCCTGACTTTCATCATCATTCAGTTGCCGCCGGGCGACTATCTGTCCAACCAGATAGCGGAAATGCGCGCCAGCGGCCAAGCTTCGGGGCTGGAAAACCTCGAATTCCTGCGCCACGAATTCGCGCTCGACCGCACCTGGATCGAGCAATATCTGATCTGGCTTGGCGCCTGGCCCAGCCCCAACGGCTTTAACGGCATTCTGCAGGGCTATTGGGGCTGGTCGTTCGAATTCAACAGACCGGTGGCCGATGTGGTGGGCGAGGGGCTGCTCTTGACCATCGTTCTCAATATCGCGACGGTGCTATTCATCTATGCCGTCGCCTTCCCGATCGGCATTTACTCTGCCACCAGGCAATATAGCTGGGGTGACTATGGATTCACCTTCGTCGGCTATATCGGTCTTGCCACCCCCAATTTCCTGCTCGGGCTGATCCTGCTCTATTACTTCAACAAATGGTTCGGGCTGTCGGTCGGCGGGCTGATGGACCCCGATTATCTGGGCGAGCCCTGGTCGCTCGGCAAGGTGCAATCGGTCCTTGCCCATCTGATTATCCCAACCATTGTCATCGGCACCGCCGGCACCGCGGCAATGATCCGCCGCTTGCGGGCAAATCTACTCGATGAATTGCAGCGCCAATATGTGACCACGGCGCGCGCCAAGGGGCTGACCGAGCGTAAGCTGTTGATCCGCTATCCCTTGCGCATGGCGCTCAATCCGTTCGTCGCCGATATCGGCAATCTCCTGCCGACCCTGATTTCCGGCTCGGTGATTGTCTCGGTGGTGTTGAACCTGCCGACCATCGGGCCGGTGCTACTCGATTCGCTGGCAAGCCAGGACCAGTTCCTAGCGGGCTTCATCCTGTTGTTCGTTGCGTTTTTGACGGTGGTGGGAATGCTTCTGTCAGACCTGCTTTTGGCGGTGCTTGACCCGCGCATTCGCCTGGGCGCGGAGGCATCCAAGTGAGCCAAACCACCGAGCGCAACGACATTGCGGACCTCGCCGCCGACGAGCCGCTGCCCCATTATGTCAATCCGGCGCCCTTTGATCCCTATTCGATCGAGGCACTGACCCCGGAACAGGAGCAGTTCTATCTGGCTTCCCAGTGGAAGCTGATGTGGTTCAAGCTGCGCCGTCACAAGCTTGCCGTGGTGTCGGGCATCTTTTTGCTGCTGCTCTATGCCACCATTCCCTTCACCGAGATCATCGCTCCCTATCAGCTTGAATTCCGCGATTCAGACCATTTGCACGCGCCGCCGCAGCCGGTGCGGTTCTTCCATGAAGGCTCGTTCATGGGCCCGTTTGTCTATTCGCTCGACGGCAAGCCCAATCTTGAAACCTTTCAGTGGGAATTCACCGAAGAGCGCACCAAGCCCGTACCGGTCCGCTTTTTCTGCCACGCCAATGAATATCGTTTCTGGGGGCTGTGGGACTGGGATTTCCATCTGATCTGCCCCGGTGAGGGCAGCACCATGTTTCTGCTTGGCACCGACCGGCTGGGGCGCGACATGTTCAGCCGCATCATTTATGGCACCCGCATTTCGCTGACCGTCGGTTTGATCGGAATCACCATCTCGTTTACGCTCGGAATATTGCTGGGCGGCCTGTCGGGCTATTATGGCGGTTGGATCGATTCCACCGTGCAGCGGGTGATCGAGATATTGCGTGCGATCCCCGAACTTCCTTTATGGCTGGCGCTATCTGCGGCCCTGCCGGTGACTTGGTCGCCGATCCTGATCTATCTCGGCATCACTGTGATATTGGGACTGCTCGACTGGCCGGGGCTGGCGCGCGCCGTGCGCTCAAAACTGCTGGCGCTGAGGGAAGAGGATTTCGCCACCGCCGCGGTACTGATGGGCGCCAAGCCGCGACGCGTCATCGCGCGCCATTTGCTGCCAAGCTTCATGAGCCATCTGATTGCCTCGGCGACCCTGTCGATTCCGGCGATGATCCTTGGCGAAACCGCACTGTCATTTTTGGGGCTGGGCCTGCGTCCGCCGATCACCAGTTGGGGCGTTTTGTTGAACGAGGCGCAGAATCTGACCGCGATCGAGTTCTACCCGTGGATCATGGCGCCCATGGTTCCGGTCATTCTGGTGATCCTCACCTTCAATTTCTTCGGCGATGGCTTGAGAGACGCCGCCGACCCCTACAAATAGGCCGAGCTTCGCCGCCTTGTCGCACGCACACCAGCTTCACTGAAAATGAGGTGAAGGCTGCCGCTACCGGGGGCGATACGCGGCAGCCTTTTGGCAAGGCAGGAGCAAGCCGCAATGCCCATGGAACCGGAGCCCGTCCATTTCTGTGCTGGGCCTCGGCCATCCGGCAGCGCGGCACCTTCGATCAATGGACGGGAGGGCCTGAACCGCCGCCCAATCCGCCATACAGCTTGTGTTCATGTTTACGGCGTTCGCATGCGAGGCCACTCCGGTTCAGCCCCTAGAGCGCTATCCGATCTGACTGAATCAGATCTGCTCTCTAGCTTGTTGTTTTTGACGCATCATCTGATCGATTCTCGCTTCGCTCCGGTCGGATGGTGTTCTAGGTTCAGGATACATTAATCTGCATTGAAGTTCGATTTCTGATTCAGGATGTCAAAGGCGTTTGCCATGTCGGATCTGTTTCTGCTCTCACGCGCTCAAATGTCAAAGATCGAGCCATTCTTTCCCAAGTCCCAAGGAGTTGCCCGGGGGGATGATCATCGTGTTGTGTCAGGCATCGTCTGCGTGCTGAAGCACGGACTGCAATGGAAGGACGCACCTGCGGCCCGCACAAGACGCTCTGCAATCGCTTTCGACGCTGGACCAAACTCGGCGTGTTCGACAAGATTTTCAGTCACGTGGACACCCTGCAGCCCCCTGTCTGCTGCCTGGAATCGGGTGACGAGAGCGCATTTACGGCCGCGATGCGGGTCGGCCCTTTGCCTGGGTTGTGGTTCGGGATTCGGTTTCGCCGGGGCCGGGCTATGCCACGGCGCCTTTGCGCTCCCGGAACAGGAGCCGTTTCATGTTGACTGCGATGTTGACCATGCCGATCCTGACCCTCGCCCGGGCGATTTTCTTCTCGTTGTTCTGCGACCGATACGCCGTGTCCGCCCGGACAGTCGAGCCGGTGTTCGCCTTGATCCGGAAGTCCGCCCGCTACGCGTCCGTCATGCCGGGCGGCGTCGGTGACGATCCATGTCCGGACGAAGCCGTGGCGCCGGTCGGCATTGATATGGGATTTGTAGCCGAACACCGGCGTGGCGATCCTTTTGCGCCGGTTTCCGGGGATTGGCCTGCCAATCAGGCGGGATGCCCCCGCCCTTGACGATCTCCTTCCCGGCATCGGTCATGCGCCGGCGCGGAGCCGCCACGATGGTGGCATCGACGATCTGCCCGCCCATGGCGAGATATCCGGCGTCCTCAAGATGCGCGTCGAACCGGGCGAAGAGTTTCTCCACCGCACCAGGGCTTCCCGGAACCGCCGGATGGTCGTCTCGTCCGGCGCCCGCGCGCCGTCATCGAGGCCGAGGAAACGGCCAAAGCTGCGCCGGTCCATGATTTGGAACGCCGGCTGCGCATCCGACAGACCGTAGAGCGCCTGGATCACCGGCACCTTGAACAATGAGGACCGGGTCCATCGGCGGGCGCCCGCCCTGCCTGCCCCCGCCTTGCCTGCCATCGGAACGATCGAGCGTCGCATCCAACTCTGGCCGGAAGAGCTCGAAGTCGATACCCCCCTGCAAGCCGCTCCAGCGGATCTCCCGCCTTCGATAACGCCGCGTATCGCTCATCCGGATCGAACAACCCGCGCTGTGCAGCCATCGTACCCTCCGTCGCTGATATCCCCACGGAATCACGCCAACACGCTCAAAGCCAGGGGGTTTTCAGGGCGTCCATCTGCTCGAAGCCGTCCCGTATCACATCCACACGATCCTGACCGATAATGGCATCCGGTTCGCCGCGCAGCCACGGAGCCGAAACACGATCTATTCCCGGCCCATGCGCTTTGACATGATCTGCCACGCCAACGGGATTGAACACCGGCCAAACAAGCCCAACCCTCCATGAATCAACGGCCACGTCGAGCGCATGAACCGGACGATCAAAGACGCCACCGTCAAACGCTATCACGACGACAATCATGATCAGCTGCGCACACATCCGGCAGATTTCATGGCAGCCTACAATTTCGCCCGAAGGCTAAAGACCCTCAACGACCTGACGCCTTACGAATACATCTGCAAAATCCGGACTTCAGAGCCAGATAAATTCAATGGCAATCCGATCTACAAGATGACGGGACTGAACAACTAGATGGACTTTGAAGGGGGCCGTCCGAGTTGTTCGCGCACGTCCTTGAACACTGCGCGAAACATCTCCGGCGTCAGCCGGCCAGTATTGGTATTGTAGCGCGAGCAGTGGTAGCTGTCGTGAAGCCTCAGCCCATCGATTTCATGAACTGCCTGATGGCCGAATTTGTAAGCGGCGAGGCGCCCGCCAAGCGTGCGGATGACGCTTTCATGGGCAATGCGGCCAAGCGCAACGATTGCCGCAAGGCGCGGCAATTGGGCAATCCGCTGGATCAGAAACGGCCGGCAGGTTCTGATTTCCTCACCAGTCGGCTTGTTTTGCGGTGGTACGCAGCGCACCGCATTGGTGATCATGCAATCGGTGAGCGTGAGGCTGTCTGCGGGATTGGCGTCATAGGTACCTGTGGCAAATCCGAAGTCGATCAGCGTTGCGTATAGAAGATCACCCGCGAAGTCGCCGGTGAAAGGGCGCCCGGTACGGTTGGCCCCGCGCAGGCCGGGCGCCAGTCCAACAATCAGAAGACGTGCATGATCGGTACCGAATGAGGATACCGCGCCATTGAACCAGTCCGGATGGGCCTCACTTGTGGCGTTGCGAAACTGAACAAGTCGCGGGCACAGGCTGCAACCGGGCGCCGGCTCGGCGCCAGCGGCCTCTGTGCTATCAGATATCCTCATAACTATTCGTCGAATTTTTCCACGTCTTCTTGTGGCATCTCTGCCATTTGCGGGCGTGCGTCTCTGGCGCGTCCGATCACATTTACAAGTGTCGCCAGTTCGATAAACACATCCGCTTGCCGGCGCAATTCGTCGGCAGCCATCGGCGGTTGGGCCTGGATGGTCGAGACCACGCTTACCCGCTTACCGCGGCGCTGCAGCGACTCGACCATCGGTCTGAAATCGCCATCGCCGGAGAACAAAACGAAGTGATCGATGGAATCGGCAAGGTCCAGAGCATCCACCGCGATGTCTATATCCATGTTGCCCTTGACCTTGCGGTGGCCTGCAGCATCGGTAAATTCCTTGGCGGGCTTGGTCTTGACTGTGTAACCATTATAGTCAAGCCAGTCGATCAATGGGCGAATGGATGAATAATACTGATTTTCGATGAGTGCCGTATAATAAATAGCACGGATCAAATGGCCGTCTTCGCCAAATACATGTAGAATCCGGCGATAATCTATATCAAATGACAGGGATTTTGCGGCAGCGTATAGATTTGCTCCGTCAATGAGTAACACAATACGTTCATTCTGATAAAAATCCATTTAATCAAACCCTTCAGCCCTGAATTGAGGGCACAGTGACAATCAAATTGTACGGTCCGCGATGATGCAAGTCACCACGCTTGGCACTCTACTCTGACGATGGACACCCGGTGCCCTTGCAAACATCAACTGTGCAGGCTTATGCACGGACGCTGACTGGAGCCATGTCATAGCGCGTTTGGTGCTTGCGTATCTAGCAAAAACACCCTATCTCAATCAAAATCTGACATATTTACATATAACTCACATTTGGAGTCTGGCATGGCGCGCGTGACCGTCGAGGATTGCGTCGACAAGGTACCGAATCGATTTGAGCTTGTCTTGCTGGCGAGTCATCGCTCCCGCATGATTTCCGCCGGCGCACCGATCACGGTAGATCGCGATCGCGACAAGAACCCCGTGGTGGCATTGCGAGAAGTCGCCGACGATGTGATTTCGCCTGAAGATCTGCGAGAAGAGTTGATCCATTCGATGCAGCGTTTCGTCGAAGTTGACGAACCCGAGACCGAGGCCGTTCCAGTCACCTCTGTGCCGGAAGCGATAATTGCCGGCGGCGGTGATGACGATGGCGAAATGGTTGACCGTGTGACCGAGGAAGACCTGCTGCGTGGTCTGGAAGGCCTTGCATCTTCGGAATTGGGTAATTCCCGATCGGGCCGCTAGCATACGCGAGATCCTCTGACCCAGAGACAGACACACGCCCCGCATATTGAGGCTCCCCGTTGGGTGGCTCTGTGTGAGGTTGGTCTCGGGATTTCCCCGAAAGCCGGGGTTGCGCCATGATGCGCCAGTATGAACTTGTTGAGCGGGTCACATCCTATGACCCGCATGCGGATGAGGCGCTCCTCAACCGCGCCTATGTTTACGCAATGAAGGCCCATGGCTCGCAACAGCGTGCCTCGGGATATCCGTATTTTTCTCATCCCCTCGAAGTGGCCGGCATCCTCACCGACCTCAAGCTTGATCATGCGACAATCGCAACAGCGCTGCTGCACGACACCATCGAGGACACCCAGGCCACACGCGAAGAGCTTGATGAGGTTTTCGGGCCTGAGATCGGCCAGTTGGTCGAGGGGCTGACCAAGATTGGTCGTCTCGATCTGGTGTCCAAGCAAGCCGCGCAGGCGGAGAATTTCCGCAAGCTGCTGCTTGCTGTATCCGATGATATCCGCGTGCTTCTGGTGAAGCTCGCCGACCGTCTGCACAACATGCGTACCATAGATCATGTGGGGTCGGAAAAGCAATTGCGCATCGCTCAGGAAACCATGGACATCTATGCCCCTCTGGCCGGGCGCATGGGCATCCAGTCAATGCGCGATGAACTGGAAGATCTGGCCTTTGCGGTGATCAACCCGCAAGCCCGCTCCACCATCATGAAACGGTTGGACAAACTGCGGCGTGAAGCGGTTCCGGCGGTTGAAACCATCAAGCAGGAACTGACAGCCAAGCTCGAACAGGCCGGTATCGAGAACAGCGTCTACGGTCGCGAAAAGCGACCTTATTCGATCTGGCAGAAGATGGAGCGCAAGTCGATCTCCCTGGAGCAGTTGTCAGACATATTGGGATTTCGCGTGATCACGTGCTCATTGGAAGACTGCTATCGTGTGCTGGGCGTGGTGCATCAGTCCTGGCCGGTGGTCCCGGGCCGGTTCAAGGACTACATCTCGACGCCAAGGCAGAATGATTACCGCTCGATCCACACCACGGTCATAGGCCCCGAAAACCAGCGCGTCGAATTGCAGATCCGCACCGGCGATATGCACGAAGTTGCCGAGCGCGGTGTTGCGGCACACTCATTCTACAAGGATCCGGTTACCGGCGAGGCGGGGATCGGTCAGGCTGAGGAATCTAATGCCTATAAATGGCTGCGCCGATTGATCGACATGCTTGAGGAAGGAGACAGTCCCGAGGAATTTCTCGAACACACCCGCCTTGAACTATTCCAGGACCAAGTCTTTTGCTTCACCCCGGCTGGCACGCTGATCGCGCTGCCGCGTGGCGCAAATCCGATAGATTTTGCCTATGCCGTGCACACCGATGTCGGCAATAGCTGCGTCGGCTGCAAGATCAACGGCCGTGCTGCGCCACTGATGAGCGAGCTGAAGAATGGCGATGAAGTCGAGGTGATCCGCACCGATGGGCACGCACCGCCGGCTGCCTGGGAGCGTATTGTCGTCACCGGCAAGGCGCGCGGCGCCATTCGCCGTGCCACGCGCGAGGCGGTGCGCCGCCAATATGCCACCCTTGGCCGCGAGATAGTCGAGCGCGCCCTGCAGCATGAGGGACTGGCATCCGACGACGAAGCGCTCGCCCGCGCCCTGCCGCACCTCGCTCTTGCCAGTGTCGATGACCTTTTGGCCAAGGTCGGGCGAGGGGAACTTGCCAGCGAACTCGTGATCAAGGCTTTGCATGAGGCCAAGCCTGAAGAAAAACCGGCACCGGGCCGGCGTCGAAAGAGTTCAACTGTCAGCACCAAACGTACTAAATCCCGGCGCAAACCGCCGGTCAAAGCAAATGGAGCGGCAAAGGCCCTTCCAATCAGAGGCATCAACGCCGACCTGCCGGTGCGCTTTGCCGAGGGCTGCGGCCCGGTGCCCGGTGACCGCATCGTTGGAATTCTGACCCGCGGTGAGGGCATCACGATTTACCCCATTCACGCGGGTATTCTGCGCGAATTCGACAATGAGCCGGAACGCTGGGTCGATGTTGCCTGGGACATTGATGCGAGCCGGCGTGAACGTTTCGTTGCCCGCATCAGGGTGAGCTGTCGCAATGAAGTGGGCGCGCTTGCCGGAATCACCCAGACCATCGGCGACCAAGACGCCAATATCGAAAACCTGGTAATGGCCCGCCGGTCTTTCGATTTTTACGAGATGGACATTGATGTGGGTGTGTGGGATTTGATCCATCTTGGAGGCATCATATCAAGCATCAGGCAGCTACCGGTGGTTCACGAGGTCCAACGCGCCGCGGCCTAGCGCGTTTTAAGAGGGCAGGTTGCATTGAGTGAAGAAGACATGCTCGACGAATTCAGAGCTGCCGGCGCGTTGCTCGAGGGCCATTTTGTGCTGACCTCCGGTTTGCACAGCACGCGCTACTTGCAGTGCGCGCGGGTGATGATGGATGCACGCCTCGGTGAGTTGTTGTGCGCGGAACTCGCCAGCAAGATCGACGCCGATGTCAGAAAAGAAATTGATCTGGTGGTCTCGCCGGCAATGGGCGGCATCATTGTTGGCCATGAAATGGGACGTCAGCTCGGCGTACCGGCGATTTTTGTCGAGCGTGTCGAAGGTGTGTTCACGCTAAGGCGCGGATTTGCCATCGAAAAGGGCGCACGCTGCCTTATGGTCGAAGACATTGTCACCACCGGGCTATCATCGCGCGAAACCATCGACACAGTGACCAGACTTGGCGGCAATGTCATCGCCGCCGCTTGCCTCATTGATCGCTCCAGCGGGGCGGCAGATCTTGGGGTGCCGCTGTCGGCCCTTGCCCGGATCGATATACCGACCTTCGCCGCCGGTGATCTGCCCGAATGGCTGGCTGCCATTCCGGCCGAAAAACCCGGCAGCCGCAAGAGCGTGTGACATGCGTTTCCGCCGTAGAACAGAGCGCACAAAGGCTCAGAAAGTGCGCCAGTGGATCTGGCCCGAAAGCGGCTGGTGGCGGACATTCCTCTATATCTGGCGCCGCGTCTGGCGGCTTGCCGATTCACCGCACGCCATCGCACTGGGGTTTGCTGCCGGTGTATTCGCATCCTTTACCCCTTTATGGACAATGCACTTATTCCTTGCCGCGCTGATCGCTTGGGTATTTGGCGGCAATATTCTGGCATCCGCCTTTGGAACCATGGTCGGCAATCCTGTGACCTTTCCCTTCATCGTTCCGGCAATTTACAAAACCGGCACGTCGATCCTTGGCGGGAGCGGGAGCCTGGAAGGTTTCGACTTCTGGACTGCCATCATGAGTGGCGAGTTTGGTGCGCTGTGGCCGACATGGAAGCCGATGGCGCTCGGTGGTGTACTGCTTGGCGCCATCATGGCAGTGATCTGTTATTTCCTGGTCCGCGCCACAGTCAGCGCCTACCAGCATCGGCGGCGGGCGCGGCTTGGCGAAACTGCCGCTGATGGACAGCCTGTGCCGTCACGAGTGACCGCGGGGCCCGCCCGCCCTGAACAATGAGCCAGGTGCAGCTTCACACAGCGCCGCCCTATTTGCGGCTCGGCGTCAACATCGATCACGTCGCCACCATCCGCAACGCCAGAGGTGGACATCATCCCGACCCGCTGCGCGCTGCTGAACTGGCTGCCGAAGCAGGTGCCGACGGCATTACCGCGCATCTGAGGGAAGATCGCCGCCATATCAGCGATGACGATATATCGAGGCTTGGCGAGCGCATCGGCCTGCCGCTCAATCTTGAAATGGCGATGACGGACGAGATGCTCGAAATCGCCTTGCGCCACCGCCCGCATGCCTGTTGTCTGGTGCCAGAGCGCCGTCAGGAATTGACCACCGAAGGCGGGCTCGATGTTGTTGGCGCAGGCAATAGCCTTCCGGGTTTTGTCTCTCGCCTGGCTGATGCCGGCATCAGGGTTTCGCTGTTCATCGATCCCGATACCGCCCAGATTGACGCCGCCCAGCGTGCTGGCGCGGCGGTGGTCGAGCTTCACACCGGCAGTTACTGTGAGGCCGCATCCGGCACTGACCGTTCGGCAGCTGCGGGCGAGCTTGAGCGTTTGCGCAACTGTGCCCAACATGCCGCCAACCTTGGTCTGGAAGTTCATGCCGGCCATGGGTTGAGCTTTGAGACCGTCGGTCCGGTAGCGGAAATAGGAGAACTCATTGAGCTCAATATCGGTCATTTCCTGGTTGGCGAGGCCATCTTCAGCGGTCTTGATTCGGCGATCTGGCGCATGCGCTCGATTATGGACCATGCCCGCGCCGAGGCCCACGGCAAGCGCGGCGCCTGAAGCGATGATCATCGGCCTTGGCTCCGACCTGATCGACTTCCGTCGAATCGAACGCACCCTCGAGCGCTATGGCGATCGTTTTGTTTCACGCATCTACACCGATGTTGAAAAAAGCAAATCCGAGGGACGCCGCCTGCGTGTTGAGTCATATGCCAAACGCTTTGCCGCCAAGGAGGCCTGCGCCAAGGCGCTGGGAACCGGCTTTCGACGCGGCGTTTTCTGGCGTGATCTGGGCGTTGTGAACCTTGCCGGTGGTCGCCCGACCATGGAGCTGACCGGCGGCGCGCGCCAACGGCTTGAAGAAATCACACCCGCCGGCATGGGCGCCCGCATCGATGTGACCATCACTGACGATTATCCCCTGGCCCAGGCGGTGGTGATCATCTCAGCCATTCCGGTGGACGATTGAACACCCGATCAGATTTCACGCGCGATGAAGTGACCGCGCGACCATTCTCAAATCGGCCCTGGCCCAGTATACCCTTTCGGCAAGTTGACCGGCGGCGGAATCTCGGTCCAAACGGACGGAAATGATGGTGACTACGGAACACAGCAGCAAGAAGAAGACTGGCGGTTTCGGTGAAGCCGTGCGTGTGATCATCAATGCGCTGATCCTGGCGATGATCGTGCGCACACTCCTGTTCCAGCCGTTCAATATTCCCTCCGGCTCGATGATCCCGACGCTGCTGATCGGCGATTATCTGTTCGTGTCGAAATACAGCTACGGTTACAGCCGCCATTCGATACCGTTCAGCCCACCTGTTTTCGAAGACCGCATCTGGTCGAGCCCGCCCGAGCGCGGAGATGTTGCGGTGTTCAAATTGCCGCGCGACGGCACCTCCGATTACATCAAGCGCATCATCGGCCTGCCCGGTGACACGGTGCAGATGATCAACGGCGTGTTGCACATCAATTCCGAGCCGATTCCACGTGAGCAGGTTGGTGATTTTCGCACCCGCGATCATTTCGGCCGCCAGGTTACGGTGCCGCAATATCGCGAAAGGCTGCCCAATGGGGTGGAACACATCACTTTGGATATTGATCCGTCCTCCTATGCCGACAACACCACCGTGTTCACAGTGCCGGACGATCACTATTTCATGATGGGCGACAACCGGGACAATTCGTCCGATAGTCGTGTCGCTTCCGGTGTGGGTTTTGTACCGTTCGAGAACTTTGTCGGCCGCGCCGAGGTGATTTTCTTCTCGATCGATGAAAATGCGCGTTTCTGGGAGTTCTGGAATTGGCTAACCTCGATCCGATGGGATCGGATGTTCCAAAGCGTGGGCTGAGGCGTGCGCCCGACGGGCCTCAATGAACTGACCCGCACGATCGGTCACCAATTCGCCGATCAGAGTCTGCTCACCACCGCGCTCACCCATGCCAGTGCCGGCGACAGCTCCAGAGTGGCGATCTACCAGCGCCTTGAATTTCTGGGCGACCGGGTGTTGGGGCTGATCATCGCCGACCTGCTTTATCACCGTTACCGTAAGGTCGATGAAGGCGAGCTGGCGCTGCGCTTCAATGATCTTGTCAGACAAGAAACCCTGGCTGGAATCGCGCGCCAGATTGATCTTGGCCGCCATCTGGTGCTGGGCCCGGGCGAGGCGCAGGGCGGCGGCCGCAACAAGGATGCCATTCTCGCCGATGTCTGCGAGGCGCTTCTGGCCGCACTCTATCTGGATGGCGGTATGGCGACGGCGCGCTCCTTTATCGAGCGAATCTGGGGACCGCACATCGAAGCCCAGTCGGCAGTGCCGCGCGATCCCAAGACCATTCTTCAGGAGTGGAGCCAGGGACACGGTCATGGGCTTCCCGAATATGTCGAGGTGGCGCGGCGCGGCCCCGACCATGCGCCTGTGTTCACCATCGAAGTGCGCCTCTCCGATCTTGAACCGGCAAGCGCCGAGGGCACATCAAAGCGCGAGGCTGAGCGAATTGCGGCACAGATCCTGATCGAGCGCGAGGCAGTTAGTGGCTAACACTGATCAACAGCAACAACGCTGCGGCTTTGTCGCATTGATCGGCGCGCCCAATGCCGGCAAGTCGACGCTGCTCAACCATCTGGTCGGCCAAAAGATCTCGATCGTCACCCACAAGGTGCAGACCACTCGAACGATCCTGCGCGCTGTTGCCATGGCCGGCGATACTCAACTGGTTTTCATCGACACGCCGGGTATATTCAAGCCGCGCAAGACGCTGGAGCGCGCCATGGTGGCTGCCGCCTGGAGCGGTGCGCGCGATGCCGACATCGTGGTGCTGATTGTCGATGCCGCGGCAACCGCGCAAAGCGAGGCGAGCCTTGAAATCGCACGTGCCCTCAATGAGGACCCGCGCCCCAAATTGCTGGTGTTCAACAAGATCGATCTGATCGAGCGTCCGCGACTGCTCGAGCTTGCCGCCAGGTTCGGCCAAGCCTGCACATTCCAGCAAACCTTCATGATCTCCGCGCTCAATGGCGACGGCGTCGATGATCTGAAATCCTGGCTTGGCCGTGAGGCGCCCATCGGCCCGTGGATGTTCCCGCCCGGTCATCTTACCGATCTGCCCGAGCGCATGCTGGCAGCCGAGATCACCCGCGAGAAGCTCTATCTGCATCTGCACGATGAGTTGCCCTACGCCATCAGCGTGGAGACCGAGCGCTGGGCGGATCTGCGCGACGGCGCGGTAAGGATCGAGCAAGTGATCTATGTCGAGCGCGACAGCCAGAAGTCGATCGTGCTCGGCAAGGGCGGGCGCCAGATCAAGCAGATCTCGATGGAGGCGCGCACCGATCTTGCCGCCATGCTGGAGCGCAAGGTGAACCTGTTCCTGTTCGTCAAGGTGCGGCCCAAATGGAGCGAGGATCCGGCGCGCTATCGCGAGATCGGGCTTGAATTCGAACCGCACAAATAGTCTCAAGACTGCGGCAAAATGCAATGGAATGGACCGATCAGGGCGTGGTTCTGTCGTCTCGCCGCCACGGTGAGGGCGCCACAATCCTTGAACTTCTGACCCGCGGTCGCGGGCGCCATATGGGCCTGGTGCGCAGCGGTGCCTCGGCGCGTTCAAGTCAGTCGCTCCAGCCCGGAAACACCCTCAACGTCACCTGGCGCGCGCGCCTTGCCGAGCATCTGGGCACCTATCGCTGCGAGATGGAGACCGCCCGCGCCGCCGCCCTAATTGAGGCGCGCACCACTGTTGCCGGCGTGCAGACCTTGGCGGCGCTTGCCCATCTCCTGGCCGAACGCGATCCGGTGCCGGGGCTTTATGGAGCGCTCGAACTGGCGCTCGATGCTATGGTCGATGACGGCCCGTGGCCGGCGCTGCTGGTGCGCTGGGAGATCGGGCTGTTGACCGAGCTTGGTTTCGGCATCGACCTTTCCGCCTGTGCCGCCACCGGCTCGCCCGACGATCTCGCTTATGTGTCGCCGAAATCGGGCCGGGCGGTGAGCCGTGCCGCGGGGCTGCCCTATCATGATCGTCTGCTGGCGCTGCCGGGGTTTTTGACCGGCGGGCGCGGTGAGCCCGACCCCGGTGATATCGCCGCCGGCTTCAGATTGTCCGGCCACTTTTTCGAGCGCGATGTGTTCGGCCCGCGCGGGTTATCGATGCCATCCTCGCGCGCCCGGTTGATCACCATGCTGGCGGGGTAGGTGGTAGGACACGCCCTCACTCCCGCCGCTCTTTTTTGTTTCTTTGTCGCGGCTGCGCCGCTTCGCGCCTCTTGTTGTTTCTCTGTCGGAACTGCGCTCCTCCACGCTTCTGTGAGCCCCGGTGCACCGCAAGGCGCAGGCAAAGGTCCCGGTTGCAGTTTGACATCTGGTTTGAGAATAAGGCGGGATTATCCTGGATTAAGCGGGAAGGGGTGAAATTCGTCGTGAAAACAGGCTTTTAACCTGGAGAAAACGGGTGCCGCGGGACCGGATCTTTTGACATCTGGTTTGAGAATTTGACGGAAAAATCGGTGTTGAAGGCAAAATCGGCAACGACCTTCAACGACCCTTCAAACCGGCTGTGAAGGGTTTTTGATTGCGGCCCGAAAATGCCGGAAATCCAGGACTTTGAGGATTTGAAGGCGGTCGTGAAAACGTCGGAACCGGCGTTGTGATATTGCGGGAAAATCCAATTTGAGGTGGACCATTTTGGTTGACCTCGGAAGACAACCGGAAAAAACAAACGAACACATACAGATAAAGCAAAGCCGCGGATGAAATACCGATTTTGAGGTAGACCACGCAAATGAAGTCTGATGTTCTCAGTTGACCGATCACCCTGCCTCTTTTCGTTTCGCCGGATTTGTCGGAAGAGCAGAGTCAAATTGCGCGTTCTCGATAACTATGCCTCGTTCGGTTCTGGGTCGATATCGTCACCTGCGATACTTTCCGTGGTCTGCGCTTGGTGGACCTCTTCGTCTGGTTTTTCCCATGTCTTGACCACTTGCGTCCAGTTTGGCGGAGCGCCTTTGCAGCCAAGCCATGTGTGCCAGAAACTCGGATCATCCGAACGCGGGCGCTGCGGCTTTTGCAGGTCGCGGATGCGAACGGGAACGGGTATGGTGGCTGCCCGGCCGAGAGGGATTTCCTGCTGCGAAGGAATCATGGGAAGCTCGTCGAGAAGCCCGCCCAAAGCGTCGGGAACAAGACGGCGGACAAGATTCTGATCGACATCGTTGACGATGCGGTAGTTCTTGGCTTGATGGTGTAGTTCCATTCAGGGTGGAACTCGTCTCCGGTAATGTTGAGTGCGTCCATTTCGGGTTTGGAGACTTTGATGCTCTTTTGGTAGGTCCGCTCGTCGATTGCGCATTTGACCCTGAGGCCAGCCTTGGTTGTCGTTGCACCGATCAGTTCGACCACAGTCATGCGGTCGGTGAGCGGACGACCGCTCCAGTTCTGGGTGATGTGACAGAACAGGCGGTACTCAATCTTGTTCCACTTCGATGTGCCGGGCGGATAGTGGTGGATCTGGAGCGTGCGCCCGGTCTCGTCGGCAAGCTTTTGCAACTCGACTTTCCACAGCCTGACACGCACCCCGTTCGAGCCCCCACAGTCGGCATTGATCACAGGTTTCTTCGCCTCGGGATACCCGGCGCGGCCGCCATTGCGCTCCACCGCGCGGCTGATTGTCCACGGCGCTCGGCGTAGCTGACGCGCGATCGCACGAAAGGACCGTTGCGCCCCAAGTCCTCCGGAGATCTCCTCTCGATCACAATGAGCCAATGCTGGACGCGACCTTGCGCGCGCCAGCTGCCGGATAGCACACGTCCGGGGCAGCAAGGGAAAGATCGACGATGAGTTGCGATCGAGCCCGTGGCCAATCGAACGCATCGACTCCCCACGCTGCCGGCGATCCCAAATCTCTGCCTTCCGGCTATCGGTAAAATGGATACGTCGACGGCAGCCCATCGTGAACACTCCATCTTTCCATCAAAGACTGTGGTCTGCGCCCTTAGGTTTTCTCCAATGATAATGAGCGTCCGGCGCTGACAAGGAGACGGACGATATGAAGCGGAGCAGGTTTGGCGAGGAACAGATGATCGCTGTGTTGAAGGAGCAGGAGGCGGGGATGCCGACGGCGGATGTGTGCCGCCGTCACGGGATCAGCCCGGCGACCTTTTACAAGTGGAAGTCGAACTATGGCGGGCTTGAGGTGTCCGATGCCCGGCGGCTTCGTCAGTTGGAGCAGGAGAATGCGCAGCTGAAGAAGCTGCTGGCGGGCTCGATGCTGGACAACGCAATGCTCAGGGAGATCAGTGCAAAAAGTTCTGACGCCCGGTGCCGGGCGGCAGGCGGTGGCTCATTTCCGGGAGGTCTTCGAAGTGAGCCGGCGTCGCGCCTGCGCGGTGCCGGGCGTGGACCGAACGACGGTGCGCTACATCAGCTGCCGCCCTGACGACACCGAGGCGCGGACACGTATCAGGGAACTGGCCGGCGAGCGCCGCCGGTTCGGCTGTCGGCGCTTGCACTGGCTGCCGTGCCGTGAGGGATGGGTCATGAACCACAAGAAGTTCCGCAGGCTGTATCATCGGGATGAGCGCTTGCAGGTTTGTCGCCGTGGCGGGCGCAAGCGGGCATTGGGGACACGAGCGCCGATGGTGTTACCGCAGGGACCGAACCAGCGCTGGAGCCTGGACTTCATGTCGGATGCCTTTGCCTGCGGACGCAGGTTCCGGATCTTCGCCGTGGTCGACGACTTCAGCCGGGAGTGCGTGCGCCTGATTGCCGATACGTCGATCTCCGGCGCAAGGGTCGGTTGCGAGCCTGATGCGGCGATCTTCGAGCGAATGGCGCGGCCCGGCACGATCGTCAGCGACAACGGCACCGAACCGACCGGCATGGCGATCGGGCGCCGTTCAAAGGAGCGCAATGTCGAGTGGCACTCTATCGCGCCGGGCAAGCCCTGTCAGAACGGGTTCACCGAGAGCTTCAATGCGCGGCTCAGGGACGAATGTCTGAACGAGACGATCTTCACCAGCCCGACCCATGCCCGCCGGGAACTCGAAGCCTGGCGGCACGACTACAATCACTTCCGGCCCCACTCGAGCCTCGGGGACAAAACCCCGGCCGGGATCGGGGCTGGATCAACCGGCAAACACGGTTGTTGCCATCACGCCCGGCGTTGGGCCTCAAAACGGGCACAGGCTCTAATTGTAGCTGGTAGAAACTTCGCGCTCAGATCAGCGGCAACGCTCGGCTTTCAGCTTGTCGACCTTTTGCGGGCTCTACGTCAGATGAACCGGTCGGAGAAGCCCGAAGCGGAGGCGCGGAGATGAGCGCCTGGATCGCGCTGGCGGTTTTTCTGATCCTCGGCGCGACGCTGTGCGGATCCGTGGCCTTCATTCTGGCGTCGGAGGGCCGTGCGAAATCCGGCCTGTTCACCGTCGCCCTATCGATGATCTGGGCTCCTCCGCCGACGGCGAGGCGACACTGATCGAGATTGTCGAAAATCTGTTTCGCAACGATCTGTCGGTGCTGGACCGGGCGCAATTCGTCTCGACCTATCGCGAGGTATGGGAGCTGAAATACGGCGAGATCAAGCGCGGCGCCGTCCTGGGTGACGATGTTTCCGATGGGCGTCTATCTCCCGCCGCAATTGCAGATGGTGTTCCGCTGCCTGGTCGCGCATGAGGTGGCGGCGAAAGAGCATATCTATCAGGTGATCGTCAGCGACCGACCGGAGCCATGGCCTGATCCGAAGATCGTCGATGCCCAGATCCATAATCTGCGTCGGAGGCCGGGGCCGTCCGGCGTGCAAATCAAGGCCGTGTGGGGCGTTGGCTACCGGCTGATCGACCGGCATCGGTTCCGCCCGGAAAAGGCGGTGTCGGCATGAGCGCGGACGGGCTGGCGCTGTGTGTGACCGAGCGCGCGGATTGCGCGCGGATCGCGATCATCCTCCGCCATGCCGGCGGAGAGGTTTTCTACGATCTCCATCCGGACCGGGCGGAGAATCCCGCCGAGGGGCCGCTCGATCCTGGTGGAGCGGACGCGCGGGCTGAATGGCGACACGATCGGCAGGACGGAGGAGTAGCCGATGGCGGTCTCGATCCAGACGCAGATCGGCGAAGCCAACTGTGAAATCCGAATGCGCCGCGAGGTCTACCCGCGCCAGGTGGGTGCAAGAAAGATAAGGATCGACCATGGCGACAGCCCCTTACAACCATGGCGTCCGCGTCTTTGACGCTGGTAAAACCGAACTTCCGATTTCTGCCGCCGATCTGTCTTCGATCGGCATGGCGGTAGTCGCGGAGGCTGCCGATGCAAGCAAATTTCCGCTAAACGAACCTGTTCACTTCTACTCCAACGACACCGACAAGATCGCGGATCTCGGCGCAACGGGAACCGCCAGGGCGGCCATCGATGCGATCAGCGACCAGGGTGTCGTCGCATCCATCGTGCTGGTCCGCGTGGCCGAAGGCGTCGATACCGACACTACCCTGGCCAATCTGGCCGGGTCGAGCGCCGCGATGACCGGCGTCAATGCCTTCCGCTATGCCAAGGGGCACACGGGTGTCGAGCCGGGACTTCTGATCGTTCCCGGTTACACTTCGCAGCGGCCGGGCGGCGGCAAGAACCCGGTCATGGCCGAACTCGAAGGCATCTCAGCGGCGCTGAAGGCGGTCAGGATCGGCGATTGCCCGGCGACGACCAAGGAAAGCGCGCTCGCCTATCGCGCCGATTTCTCCGACCGGTACACCTATCTGGTCGAGCCGGCCGTCAAGCTGGCGGGCAATGTGGTTGCGCCTGCCTCGGCGCGTGTCGCCGGCCTGTTTGTCAAGCGTGACCAGGACAGGGGTGGACCGTACTGGTCGCCGTCCAATCAGGCGATCGGCGGCATTGTCGGCACATCGCGACCGGTGTCCTATTTCGATGGCGAGGCCAGCCATGAGGCCAACTATCTGAACGAAAACCGTATCAATACGATCATTCCGGCCGTGACCGTTCAGGGCGCAGGCGGCGCGGTAGCCGCCAACGGAACGATCCTTTGGGGCAGCGAGACCACGTCGTCCGATGCTCTGTGGCGGTTCATCAACGTGACGCGGACGCGGGCTGCGATCGAAAAGGCCATTGCACCGGCGTTCCGCTCGGTAATGGACGAAAACCTGTCGGCACAGCTCGGCATCGCCATCATCCGGTCGCTGCAAATCTTTCTGGACGAATTAAAGGCAGACGGCGCCATCCTCGGGGGGCGGGCCTATTGGGACAAGGCGCGCAACTCGTCCCAGTCGCTGCGGTCCGGCATCCTGCGCGTTGAATTCGACGCCGAGGAAGCGCCGCCGCTCAATGACCTGCAGTTCGGTTTCCGCCGCAACTCGGTCTACTTCAACGTTCTGGCCGAGGACATTCTGACCGGTCTCGATCGCGCAGCATAAGGAGAACCGACATGAACAATCTTCGCCTGCTTCGCGGATTTACCCTGATTGCCGGGGACACCATGGCGCTGACCATCGAAATCGAGGAGATGAAGCTTCCGGTCCTGGAGGAAAAAAGCTTCGACTTCACGCCGGGAGGCGGCACCGGCGAAACAGCGGTCCCGCTCGGCATCACCAACAAGCTGGAACTGCCCTTCAAGCTGGTCTCGCACAATCCTGACATGGACGTGCTGTTCGGTAGTCCGCCGGGGCAGCGCACTTCGTTCACGGCGGTCAAGTCGCTGTTCGATGACCACGACGACAGCGGCCGCGCAATCGAGGTGACGGTCGATATCAAGGCCCGTCTGATGAAGATCGATCCCGAACAGATGAAGGGCGGCGAGAAGGCCGGCTACGATCACATGCTTTCGGCAGTGACCTGGTATTCCGAGGTGCACGACAAGAAGGTCATACGCGCGTTCAATTTCCGGCCTGGCGGCTGGACCATTCTCAACGGCACGGGCGTCGGTGACGATCATCGCCGCATCCTGAGGGTTGGCGGATGACGAAGGCGGCAAGCTCGGTAGACGTCAGGCTCACCTTTCCGATCGAACTGGAGGGCAATGCGGCGATCTCAAAGCTGACGATCAGCCGCCCGAAGACCGCCAACGTCCTGGAACTGATCAAGCTGTTCGGCAAGGACATCGTGACCATTTTGTTGTCGGGCGACGGGGACAGCATGCAGGACAAGGTCGCCGCGCTCAAATCGGGGGATAGCGAACCGGTCGGTCGGATCGCTTCGCTTCTGGATGCCCACAAGCTCGACGCCCTGGCGGCGGCTTTGGCAAAACTGTTTGGCGTGACACCGGAGCAATTCCTTTTGATCGATCCGGCCGATTATCCGGCAATCGGAAGGGCCCTAGCCGATTTTTTTCCCGCGCTCGAGACATTGACGCAAGCGCCTTGCTCTTCGGGCCAGGCGACATAGCCGGCCGCTTCGGCTGGTCCGCGCTGGAGATCGGTGACCTTGAGCTCGACGAACTTGCTTTCTGGCACGAACAGGCGCTTGCCGCCGCCGATCGGGACAATGGCCGGCTTCTGAATGCAATTGCCGGTGCTCTGAAAGCTGGAGCCGACAGAGGCGGCAATCCATGAACGTCTCGGTCATTGTCTCCCTGATAGACCGATATTCGGCGGAAGCGTCCAAATTCAAAAGGACGCTTCAGGGGATGCGCACGGGCGTGCGCGATTTCGGTCGCGGCCTGGAAGAGGTCGTCACATCCGGTCTTGCCACCCGCTTTGACGAGCGAGCCTTCGGCGATCATCTGAACCGCCTTGAAGCCCGCGCCTCACATGCACGTTCCCGCCTTACCGGCGCGCTTGGCATGGCGCTGTCGCTTGCCGCCCCGGTGAGACTCGCCGCTGATTTCGACCAGTCATTCAAGGGCCTTGAAAAGGTCGTCGGTGCCCCATTGAAGCGGCTTCAGGAGCTTCGTAAATTCGCGCTCGATACCAGCGCCATTGTCCCGGTCGCGGCAAAGGACATTATCGAACTCATGGCCGAGGCCGCCCAGGGCGGCGTGCCGGTCAATGAACTGGAAGCCTTCTCGCTCTATGTGGCCAACGCAGCCGTCGCCTTCGACATGGCCGGCGCGCAGATCGGCGAGCGTTTCGCCAGGCTGCGCAATGTCTATCGCCTCAATCGGGAGGATTTGGAAACCCTTGGCGACGCGACAAATCACCTGTCGAACAACATGGCGGCAAAGGCAGCGGAGATCACGAATTTTACCAATCGGGCAGCGGGCGCGGCGAAGATATTCAATTTGACGGCAATCGAGACCGGCTCGGTTGGCGCGGCGATGATCGCAGCCGGCATCATACCCGAGACAGCGGCGCGCGGCTTCAACGCCATGGCCACCCGGGTCGAGGCCAACGCCAAGGGTGTCGAGGACGCATTCGAGGCGCTTGGCACCTCGCGTGAGCAGTTCCTGGGGGACCTGGATACAGACGGCGCGGCGGCGATCCGGAACCTGTTTGCGGCAATGGCCGAAAGCAAAAAGGGTATGGAAGCCCTTATCGCCCTGGTCGGTCAGGACTTCGCCGACGACTTCGCCAAGTTCCTCGGCAATCCCGAACTGCTGAAACAGGCCTTTGAACTTACCGGTGATGCGGCCGCATACGCCGGCTCGGCTGTGGAGGAAGCCCGCAAACAGGCATCTGGCGCGACAAGGCAGTTCGATCTGCTGAAAAACCGGCTTACTCGCACCGCAATCCTGATCGGAACGGTGTTGCTGCCGCCACTACTGAAGCTCGCGGAAACCGTCGGGGGCGTAACCGATCAGTTTGCCGCCTGGGCACAGGCCAACCCGGAACCGGCAAGCGTGCTCGTGCAGAGCGCAACCGCAATGCTGGCCTTCGGCATTGCATCGCGCGTGGCCGGTTTCCTCTGGGCAGCGTTCGGCCTGCGACTGTTCAGGTTTCTTGGCCTGTTCATGCGCTTTGGCCGCGCCGGTCGCAATGTGGCGCTATTGGCCGGGCCAATCAGGATGCTTGCCGGCGCCGGCCGGATATTCGGTCGTCTGGCCCGTTCTGCCGGCTGGTTTCTGGCATCGATCGCACCCGGGCGGATCAAGGGCGCACTGGCGGGATTGCACATGCTTGCGACCTTCGGCAGGGGAACGGCTCTGGCGACGCTGTTTACCGGTCTGCGCACCGCTGCCGTTGCGGCCTTGTCGGCGATCGCAGCTGCCGGATGGCCGGTCGTTCTCACCATCGTCCTGATCGCAGCGGCTGTCTTCCTGCTCTGGAAATACCGGGAGCGTTTCAAAGCGTTCATGAAGGGTTTTGGAGACGGCCTTTACGATGCTTTTGCACCCGATATCGAATGGATTTCAGGCAAGTGGGAAAGCCTTGTCTCGGATGTTCGTGGCTGGGTGGGCGAGATCGCCGAGATAACCGGAGCAGACGCCGAGGCGGCGATGGCCGCATTCGACCGCTGGTTCGACTTCTCCAGCGTTGATGCCCGGCTTGCCAGGGTCAGGGACGCCGTTGTCAATTTCTTTTCCGACCTGTTCACGCAGGAGCAGCTCGGCGATGCCGAGAAGGGCGAGGTCGAAGCGGCCGGCCGGCGCATCGGCAAGTGGCTCGGGAACGCGATCCGGTCGGCAATCACATATCGGTTCACTCTTGGCACTTTGATCGTAGAGCTCATTATTGACGGCATGGAAGAAGCCTGGTCTGACCTGACAGACTGGTTCAGTACAAGGTTTGATGCCCTTGGCGAGCTGATCTCATTCGATATCGATTGGCCGGAGCCGCCGAGCTGGATGAAATGGCTCGCCGAAAAGGCCGGCTTTGTCGATGAGCCGAAACAATCGGCACCGCCCGAGACACCTGCGCCAGAGCCCGCTGCGCCGAAATCGGACAGGTCCGGACCGACCGAACCGAACCCGCGATGGAAGGCCGGCTTTGTCGATGAGCCGGAACAACCGGCACCGTCCGAGACAACCGCGCCAGAGCCCGATGCGCCGAAATCGGACGGGTCCGGACTGACCGAACCGAACCCGCAATGGTTTGATCGAGTGACGCAGGCTGTTCAGTCCGTGTCGCTCAGCGCAGCCGGTCGCGAACTCGGAACGGCCCTTACCGCCTTCCGGGAGCGCGCGGCATTGCCGACGCCGCGACCGATCGGTGAAGAAAAAGCGGTGCGCGAGATCGGCGAGGCGTTCACCGATTTCGTATCCGATGCCGGTCGTGTCGGCGATGCACTCGAGGCTGGAGCGGAGCGGGCCGGAAACAAGCTCAGATCGCCTGTGATGATGGTCGGGTTTTCGGGCGCGACACCGGGGCGTGTCTTCGGCCTGGTCATCATTGAGACGGTTTCCGACACGCAATTTCACATCGACCGGAGCGGCGCGGGAAAGCAGTTGGAATTCCCGGTCACCGTCTCCCCCTATGGGGGCGGTGCATTTGGAGGGCTGTTCTGATGGCGACGGTCAAGGTCACCGGCACCGAAATGGGCATCGAGGAAATCGCCTGGAGGTTTCGCCAGAAGCTCTATCCCGACGACCCGGACCGCGCCGCCCGGCTCTCCGGTTATGTCGAGCAAATCTTCGATCTCAATCCGGGCCTGGCGGAAGTGAGTCACAACGTGCCGGTCGGGACCGAAATTGTCATGCCGGATGCCGAGACGGAAACACCGATCGGCCCGAACCGGCTATGGGGCTGATCCATGCGTCCGGTCATCAGGGTGCTGGCAGGCGGTTCGCCGGTCAACGGCATTTTCTATTCCAGGCTCATTTCGTGCGGAATCAGGGACGAAAGCGGACAGGAAAGCGATACGCTCGAATGCACGTTCGACTGGCGCGGTTATGCCATCGCCCTGCCGAACGAAGGCGCCATTCTGGAACCCCTGTTCGGCTATGCCGGCGGCGCGCTCACCTCGATGGGCAAATTCGTGGTCGACGGCTACACGTCTGCCGGCGGACCGGACGGGTTGTTGCTGACCGTCACCGCCCACGCTGCGGATATCCGCGAAGAGCTCAAGCAGAAGAAGACCGAACATTTCGATGACACTACGCTTGGCTCGATGCTGCAAAAGGTATTCGGCGAGCATGGTGCGCAGATCGAGGTCGACGGCGAACTGTCAGGCATCGAAATCGAATACGAAGCCCGGCGCGACCAATCGCCCCTGGACTTCGCCACCCGCCTTGCAGACCGCCACAACGCCATTTTCAAAGCCGGTGGCGGCAGGTTCCTGTTTGTGTCGCGCGGTAGCCGGAAAAAGAGCTCCGGCGGCTCTCTTGCGCCGGTTCTGATCACGCGGCCGGAATGCCGCGACTGGAGCATCTCTGGCAAGCCGCGTCCGCGCTACGGCAAGGTGGTCGCCAAGTGGCATGATCCGAAGGAGGGAAAGACCAGGTTCGAAACGGTCGACACCGGCGGCAAGGGGCCTATCCGCACCATCAAGTCTCATTTCAAGAACAGGGAAGACGCCAGGCAGGGCGCGAAGGCCGAGGCGACCAGGCTGAACCGGGCACGCGCGGAAGGACACTTCACCCAATATGGCCGTGTCGATGCAACCGCGGAAGCCGATGTGATCGCCAGCGGCTTCGGACCCGCGGAGAATGGCATGTGGCGCGCACGGGCCGTCGCACACTCATTTGAACGCTCGGCGGGATTCATAACCACAATCGAGGTCGAAGCGCCGGAGACGCCAAAGAAATGAGGGCCTTCAAATGGATGTTGAAAGGTGTTCGAGAGAGAGAGAGAGAGAGACGATCGGAAGCGACAAAACCAATACCTGGCCACCGCCGATATGACAAAAACGGCCGCTACAGGTGACCTGCACTGTGATCAAACCCGGTGTCAAAAAAGCTCAAACCGGGTGTCACGCTACACCGGGGAATTCTTGCGTGAGCGTGTCGATAACGTCTTTGACGCGGGTATCCATCATCATACCTCCCCGGCATGTGGTGGCCGAGTTCGGATTGAAATTGGCCGTGTTTGTCACCGGCCCGAACGCACTATCGCAATCTTCTCGGCTGCGGTGAGCGCGCCCGATCATCAAGATACAGCGCTATTGTTGTGGATTGCCTTGATCTTGGTTACCCCACGGGCTTGCCAGTCAGCCTTGCTTCGGCGCGCCAGCCGACATCGGCGTGGGTTGCCCCGGTCTCCGTCTTCAAGCTCGCTTCAGCCCGGCTCTGGCTGCGGGGCTGATGAGCTGGCGTATTAGCTGACAGCGCCGATTTCGGCCCGGATCTGCTCGCGCAACGCGTCAATCGGGGTCAGGCTCTTGCCTTCATTATAGTGCCAGAAGGTCCAGCCGTTGCAGGCCCCAAGGCCTTGCACATGCGCGCCGATCTGGTGGATCGAACCGGCGCGGTCTTGGGTGATGATCGAGCCGTCGGCGCGCACTTTGGCCGAGTGGCGTTTCTTGGGCCCATAGAGCATAGCGCCCGGCCGCAACAGGCCGCGTTCGATCACCATGCCAAAGGGAATGCGCGGGGCATGGCGCTTGGATGTCGTGGTGGCAATGGTGCTGTCTTCGGCCGGAGCAATGCCGGCGATGCGTCGTTCAGCCGCAGCCGCGTAGGTCTCATCGCGCTCGATGCCGATGAATATGCGCCCTAGCCGCTTGGCGACAGCGCCTGTGGTGCCGGAGCCGGAGAATGGATCAAGCACCAGATCGCCGGGATGGCTGGACGAGACCAGCACCCGGTGAAGCAGTGCTTCGGGCTTTTGGGTCGGGTGCACCTTGGCGCCCTTGCCATCCTTCAGGCGCTCAGCACCGGAGCAGATCGGCAACAGCCAGTCAGAGCGCATCTGCATATTGTCGTTCAGCGCCTTCATGGCATCGTAGTTGAAGGTAAACCGCGCGTCCTTGTCCTTCGCCGCCCAGATCAGCGTTTCATGGGCGTTGGTAAAGCGCATGCCGCGAAAGTTGGGCATCGGGTTGGTCTTGCGCCAGACGATGTCGTTGAGAATCCAGAAGCCCAGATCCTGCAGGATGGTGCCGACGCGGAAGATATTGTGATAGCTGCCGATCAGCCACAGGGAGCCTTCCGGCTTCAGAATCCGGCGGCAGGCCTCAAGCCAGCTGCGTGTAAAGGCGTCATAGGCGGCAAAATCGGCAAACTGGTCCCAGGCATCGTCAACACCGTCGACGCGGGTGTTGTTGGGCCGCTTCAGTTCACCGCTGAGCTGAAGATTGTAGGGCGGATCGGCGAAGACGAGGTCGACGCTGTCCGGCTTCATTTGCCCGAGCACTTCGACGCAATCGCCGATGATGATCGAATTTTCCCGCTGCTTGGAAACTGATACGCACACACCCGCCCCCTAGCGTTACTGACAGGGGATGCTCGCGCGTGAGAGGTAATAAAGCCTCAACAGAAATGGTTAGCGAAGTATTGCGGCGACGGGGCCAAAGCTGCGGCGATGATGGGGGCAGGGGCCATGCGCGTTCAATGACGCGATATGGGCCTTGGTCGGATAGCCGCGATGGCGTTCAAATCCATATTGCGGAAACGCGCGCGCCAACTCTTCCATCATCCGGTCTCGGGTCACCTTGGCGATGATTGAGGCGGCGGCGATGGACAGCGATTTGCGGTCGCCGCCGATGATCGCCTCGCAGGGGCAGGAAAGCTGCGGCAGCTGATTGCCGTCGATGATCGCAGCTGCTGGCGGTGAGGGCAGGTTTTTGCCCGCCTGTGCCATTGCCCAAAGGGTTGCCTGAAGGATGTTGTCGGCATCGATGCGCTCGACCGGGGCGATGCCAATACCGATTTCAGCGCTTTGCATGATGGCGTCGAACAGCGCATCGCGCCTTGCCGGGCTCAGTTCCTTGGAATCGCGGATACCATCGGGCACGCGGTGCTGATCGAGGATCACGGCAGCGGCAACCACCGGGCCTGCAATCGGGCCGCGGCCTGCCTCGTCAATGCCGGCGACCGGCTGCAATCCCCGGGCGGACAGGGCGTGCTCGAAGCCCAGATCAAGTGCGGGTTTGCGGCGCCGGTTTTGTGGCATGGGCCATATTCAAAAGCGCGGGCGCGATTTGCAACAGCGCACCTTAATGGCCGGTCACAACAGCCGCATCTGCCCGCCCTGCAATACCGGCGGGGTGAACAGATCGGTTCTGAGGCGCATCTTGTCGGTGTTCAGCCCCAGCCGCCCGGTGGCAAGCTCGAAGCGCCGGCCAATCGACCATGCGATCGGCCCGGTGCCGCGCTGTCGACGGCCCCAGTTGGCGTCATAGTCCTTGCCGTCCCGCATCTGGCGCACCAGCGACAGGACCCGGGCTGCGCGGTCGGGGAGGTTTTGATTGAGCCATTCGAAGAACAGGTCGCGCACTTCAAGCGGCAGGCGCAACATCACATAACCGGCCTCGCTGACGCCGGCATCGGCGGTGCGCGTCAGGATTTTTTCAATTTCCTCGTCGTTGAGGCCCGGAATGATCGGCGCCACCATGGCGACGGTCGGAATGCCGGCCTGTGAGAGCTGCCGCAAGGCTTCGATGCGGCGGTGCGGTGTTGCTGCGCGCGGCTCCATCATCCGGGCGAGCTTTGCATCGAGCGTGGTCACCGATATCGCGATCTTGACGAGGCCGCGCTTTGCCATGGCACTCAGAATGTCGATGTCGCGGGTCACCATGGCGGATTTGGTGACGATGCCGATCGGGTGGCTGGTGCGCTCCAGCACTTCGAGAATGCGGCGGGTGATGCGCCGGGTGAGCTCGATCGGCTGATAGGGATCGGTGTTGGTGCCAAGCGCAATGGTTGCCGGGCTGTAGCGGGGAGCCGCCAGTTCGCGCTCCAGCAATTCAGGCGCGCTCGGCTTGGCATAAAGGCTGGTCTCGAAATCGAGCCCGGGCGAGAGGCCAAGAAAAGCGTGGGTCGGGCGCGCATAACAATATGAACAGCCATGTTCACAGCCGCGATAGGGGTTGATCGAGCGATCAAACGAGATATCGGGCGAATTGTTGCGGGTGATGATGCGCTTTGGCGCCTCCTCGGTGACATTGGTGTGAAACCGTTCCAGTATCTCTAAATTGTTCCAACCATCATCGACATCGAACCGCTCGAAACGCTCAAAACGCCCGGTGCGGTTGGAATTGGCGCCGCGGCCGCGTCGGCGCTGTCCGGAAACGGTGCCGGGAGCTGGCGCAGTAGCCGGGTGGGCGGCATTGCGCGGCGTTTGCCGACCGCGATCGAGGAGAATCGCCATTCATCGTCCTTTCTGGCGATAGTGATAGTCCAAACTTGCGAACATAACAAGAACATTAAACCTAAAATCCGACCCATGGATTTTGGTCACGAGCCGGAATCTCTATAGTCGGCGGCGATGATCAGTGTCGTTATCCCCACATTGAACTGCGCCGAGACCCTGCCGGAGGTGCTGGCCGCCCTTGTGCCGGCGGCTGTTGACGGGCTGGTGCACCAAGCGGTGATTGCGGATGGCGGATCGGGCGACGGCACCCTTGAAATCGCAGATGAAGCAGGCGTTACGGTGATCTCGGCAACGCGCGGACGCGGTGCTCAGCTCAATCAAGGCGCCGAGGAGGCCAAAGGCCAATGGCTGTTGTTTCTGCATGGCGACACGGTGATCGAAGCCGGCTTTGAGGCCGAGCTTGCAGCCTTTTGCAATGGCACCGGCCGTTATGTCGGGCTGGGGGAGGAGAGAGCGGCGGCATTTCGCTTCGCGCTCGATGATGACCGGCTTGCCGCGTGCATTGTGACCTTCGCGGTCAAGTTGCGCTGTACGCTTTTTGGTCTTGCCTATGGCGACCAAGGACTTGTGATCTCGCGCCGGTTCTATGACCGGCTTGGAGGCTACCAGGAATTGCCCCTGATGGAGGATGTCGATCTGGTGCGCCGCATTGGACGCAGAAGACTGACAATTTTGCGCGCGCGCGCCGTCACCGGCGCCGCGCGTTACCGGCGCTCGGGCTATGTGCGCCGGGTGGTGCGCAATGCGGTGTGCCTGACGCTCTATTTCCTCGGCGTGCCGGCGCAGCGCATTGCGCGCATCTACGGCTGAAGGAGCGGCAACCGGGTGCAGAGCCATCTTGTGATCATGGTCAAGGCGCCGGTGATGGGCGCGGTCAAATCGCGCCTTGCCCGGGATATCGGTGCAACCCCCGCCACATGGTTTTATCGCCATGAACTGGCGCGTCTGGCGCGCGAGATGGCGGGTGACCGGCGCTGGCGGACAGCCTTCGCGGTCACACCCGACACATCGCTCACAGCTCCAATCTGGCCGCAGCCGGCCTGCGGCATGGCGCAGGGGCCGGGCGATCTGGGCAGCCGAATGGGGCGCATCATACGCGCCATGCCGCCGGGCCCGGTGGTAATCATTGGCAGCGATGTGCCGGCACTGAGGGCAGCCCACGTCGCTGCCGGCTTTGCCGCACTGGGTGACAGGGACGCGGTGTTCGGCCCCTCGCCCGATGGCGGCTATTATCTGGTGGGCCTCAAGCGCGTGCCCAATATTCCAAACGCCTTTGCACATGTGCGCTGGTCGGGCCCGCATGCGCTGAGCGATACGCTTTCCAATCTCGGTCATCTCACCGTGGCGATGCTTGAACCGCTGAGCGATATCGATACTGGCGATGATTATGCGCGCTGGCGGGCGGGGTGGGGATAAGTTTCCTCAAGAAAAGCCGATCACACCCCGTTCAGCCCTTGCTGCGCTGCAGATGCTCTTCCAGCCGTGGCATGATCTCAACGAAGTTGCACGGCATGTAGCGATAGTCGAGCTGGTTGATGAGGATGCCGTCCCAGGCATCGCGGCAGGCGCCGGGCGATCCCGGCAGCACAAAAATGTAAGTGCCCCTGGTGACACCGGCGGTGGCGCGCGATTGCACCGTCGAGGTGCCGATCTTGTCGTAGCTGATGCGGTGGAACACCGCTGAAAAGCCGTCAATCACCTTCTCGAACAAAGGCTCGATCGCTTCGGGCGTCACATCGCGGCCGGTCAGCCCAGTACCGCCGGAGGTGATGATGACGTCGATCGTCTCATCCTCGAGCCAGCCTGTGACGGCGCCGGCAATGGCCGGCACCTCGTCGGTGACGATGTTGCGCGCGGCGAGCTTGTGGCCGGCCTTTTCGATCCGCTCGGCCAGTGTCGCGCCGGACTTGTCGTCTTCCAGCGAACGGCTGTCGGAAACCGTCAGCACCGCGACGCTGAGCGGTATGAAGATGCGTTTTTCGTCGATGCCCGGCATGTTGCTCTCTGCTTTACTCGCTCTTTTCGGTGGTACCGCCCGATGCATCGAGCGCCGCCTTGATTTTCAGAAAATCCGCCCATGCGAGGCGCTTTTGCGCCGGCTGGCGCAGCAGATAGGCCGGATGCAGGGTCGGCATGGCGCGATAGTCGCGCCCGCCCACCGCGTAGGTCTGCCATTTGCTCCTGAGCCGCATGATGCCTTGTGAGGTGGCGAGCAGGTGCTTTGCCGCCGCGCCGCCGAGAAACACCAGTATGTCGGGGTGTACCAGCTCGATCTGGCGCTCGGTAAACGGCAGGCAGGCGGCGGTTTCATCCGCCGTCGGAGTGCGGTTTCCGGGCGGGCGCCAGTAGACCACATTGGTGATGTAGACATGCTCGCGGTCGAGCCCGATAGCCGCCAGCATGCGGTCGAGCAATTGACCGGCGCGGCCGACAAAGGGCTTGCCCTGAATGTCCTCATCGCGCCCTGGCCCCTCGCCGATGAACATGATGCGCGAGGCGGGCGCGCCATCGCAAAAGCAGGTGTTCTTGGCCGTCGCCTTCAGCGCGCAGCCGTCAAAGGCGCGCACCGCCGCCTCCAGCTCTTCAAGGTTCGATGCAGCAACGGCCAGGGCGCGCGCCTCGGCCGCAGCGGCTTTGGGCGCCTGGCTGGCTGGTGCCTCACGTCTTGCTTGCGGCGGCGGTGAGGCGCCGTCACGCTCGGGCGCGTGCAGACTTTTTCTCGGCGCATCAACTTCGCCAAAGCGGTCATGCGGCGTTTCGTCGATCACTTCATCGACGCCGGCCAGCGCATACCATTTGAGAAGCGCCAATGCTTCGGCCTGTTGGGTGTCGTTCGCCACTTTTTCTGTTCGCGATTGAGATGTTGCGCCTGCGATCATAGCATGGGCCATCTGCTGGGGGTCGGCAAAGCCGGCGTGAAAACTGGGGAAACCTCATGGAAGAACTGGCTGAACGCGAGTCGATGGATGTCGATGTGGTGATTGTCGGCGCCGGGCCGGCCGGGCTTGCGACGGCGATCCGCCTGAAACAGCTGGCAGCTGAGAATGACCGCAAAATATCGGTCACCGTTCTGGAAAAGGGCTCGGAGGTCGGCGCGCATATCCTGTCCGGTGCGGTGATCGATCCGGTGGGGCTCGATGCGCTACTGCCGGACTGGCGCGAGCTTGATCCGCCGGCGATGACGCCGGTCACCGATGACCGGTTTGTGGTGCTTGGACCTGCCGGTGCGGTGCGGCTGCCGACATTCCTGTTTCCGCCGTTCATGTCGAACCATGGCTGTTTTGCCGCAAGCCTTGGCAATGTCTGCCGCTGGCTTGCCGGTATTGCCGAGGGGCTGGGGGTTGAAATCTATCCCGGCTTTGCCGCCGGCGAGGTTCTCACAAATGATGACGGCGCAGTGGTGGGCGTTGCCACCGGCGACATGGGCATTGCGCGCGATGGCTCGCACAAGGATGGCTTCATGCGCGGCATGGAATTGCGCGCCAGCTACACCATTCTTGCCGAGGGCGCGCGCGGGCATCTTTCCAAGCAGGTGACTGCCAAATTCAGCCTCGATGCAGGCTGCGAGCCGCAAAAATTCGGCCTTGGCATCAAGGAGCTGTGGGAGGTCGATCCTGCAAAACACCGCCCGGGGCTGGTTCAGCACACCATGGGCTGGCCGCTTGACCGCAAGACTGGCGGCGGATCGTTCCTCTATCATCTCGACGACAATCAGGTGGCGGTCGGGTTTGTCGTCCATCTCAACTACCAGAACCCGATGCTGTCGCCGTTCGAGGAGTTCCAGCGCTTCAAAAACCATCCGGCGATCAGGCCGACCTTCGAGGGCGGCAAGCGCCTTGCCTATGGTGCACGGGCGCTCACCGAGGGCGGATATCAATCGGTGCCGGAGCTGATGTTTCCGGGCGGCGCGCTGGTGGGCTGTGCGGCAGGCTTTGTCAATGTGCCGCGGATCAAGGGCTCGCACAATGCAGTGCTCACCGGGAAAATGGCGGGCGAGGCGGCATTTGCGGCGCTGGCCGAGGGCCGCAGCCATGATGAGCTGGCTCACTATCAGTCGGCCTATGAGGCAAGCGGTGTGGCGGCTGAGCTCAAACGGGTGCGCAACGTCAAGCCGTTGTGGTCGCGCTTTGGCACCTATCTCGGCATCGCGCTGGGCGGGCTCGATATGTGGATGCGTCAGCTCAAGGTCGGCCTGCCGTTCACGCTGGGCCACGTCAAGCCCGATTATGCGGCGCTGAAGCCGGTCTCGGCGGTCAAGGCGATCGAATATCCACGGCCAGATGGCGAGGTCTCGTTCGACCGGCTATCGTCGGTGTTCCTGTCGGGCACCAATCATGAGCAAGACCAGCCGGTGCACCTTCTGGTGGCGGAGATGAACCGTCAACTGACCGGCGAGCTTGGCACCTTTGGCGGGCCGTCGGCGCATTACTGCCCGGCCGGGGTTTATGAATGGGTCGAGGATGAAGCTGCGGGGGTGCCGCAGTTTCAGATCAATGCGCAGAACTGCATTCACTGCAAGACCTGCGACATCAAGGATCCCAACCAGAATATCAACTGGGTGGCGCCGGAGGGCGGCGGCGGGCCGACCTATCCGAATATGTGAGCCCCGTGCGCCGCAAGACGCAGCGAAAGATCCGGTGGACCTTTCGCAGGGGCGAACGCCCACGAGCCAGCGAGCGGGCGCTCGTTTGTTTCCCGGTCGGAGCTGCGCTCCTCCACACTTCTATTTCTGGGATTCGCGGAATTTGATCATCCGGACGACATCGGCAGCATCAATCCGCCCCAGCGGCCCGTCGCTATAGCTGGACCCGACAACCGTTCCATCCGCGTCGACAATGAATTCCGATGGCTGGATGATGGAGCGCCGCTCCTCCCACCAGGAATCGAGCGTTTCAGCATCGGCGCGTGTTGCCCCATACCCAATCGGGAACGAGACATCGGCCGCGACTTCCTGGGCCTTGTCGATCGGGTCAACACTTGCGGCAATGACCTCAGCGCTGAGTGCGGCAAGTTCCGATTTGATTTCCTCGTAGCCGACCAACTGACGGCGGCAGTAGGGTCACCAGTGGCCGCGATAAAACAACATGATCCGGTATTTCGAATTCATGCCGTCCGGGAGTTCCAATGTGCCGCCGTCGACCAAGTTCACGGTCACCTTCGGGAATGCGTCCCCAATGCCGAACTTCTTTGCCATTGCAGACCAACCTTTGTCGTGCGCCCCGGGATTATGGGCTGAAGTCTAGCCGGTGCGCACGCCTCAGGCAATGGCGAGAGCTTCCGCCTCAAACAAGGCCGCCGCGGCACCACAAAACGCCAAGATCGAACTCCCGCAAGTCAGCCAAGGCTCCAAAGCATATTCCACCTGGTGGTGGAGTTTTGCTCCGGCGTTGACACAATGACCTGGACTTCCGCGCCGGTTCGGCGCTGTCCTTCCTAGGCTGCGAGCGCCAGCCTGATATCGTCTTCCGAGACCCCTCTCCGGCGAAGTTCGCGAACGGTCATTCCGACCATGCCGAATCTCCAATAGTCAACTGGTGGTTGACTGTCAATTTCGGGCGTGTTATTGAAAACAAAGGGAGGATCGCAATTCTGCCCCAACGTATCCTATATCCTAAGATAATTAGGGGGGAACAGGGTCTCTAAGCTGTGGATGAATCGCCTTTTGCAGGCCCCGGATTTGCTGAGAAGGGTAGCCCATGGAACTGGTTTTGGGCCTCCTGATTTTAGGGTTGCTGATTGGCCTGGCCGTCTCAGGTCGAAGATCGGCTCAATCCCGCACTCGGCTGAGCGGGAAAGCATATGTCATCGATGGCGACAGCATACGGGTCAAGGGATACGATATTCGGCTGGCGGGGATAGACGCGACGGAACACGGGCAGACGGCGGTGTCTTGGGACGGTCGCACGATAGATCAGGGCGAAATCGCAAAACGGGTTCTGATCAAAAAACTCAGAGGGAATCAGGCCCATGTGGATGTGCACAACCAGGACCATTATGGTCGCTGGGTCGGAACCGTCTGGGTCGAAGACCGCGACATCTGCCGTGAACTGGTCCGCGAAGGCGTTGCATGGGCCTGTTTCGGCGAGCAGTATCGGAAGGATCAGGCGCTTGCCCGGCGAGAGGGGCGGGGCATGTGGAACAACAGGGAGATGGTCCATCCGGGGCAATGGAAGCGCGAGCGCTAGCTTGTCCGCAGCCTTTGCACCCCCTTGGCTATTAAAAGGCCCTTAGCGTAGGATAAGTCGCCCCTACAGCGCGAAGCCGGTGTTTTTGCAGGGGGAGGAGTTTACCTGAAACCCGACTTGGCCCTGAGCGGCTGTCGTCCTTCTTCATTGATGCAGCCAGAAGACGCAGTAGGGCCTGTTGTCGTCCTTGGTATCTCCGTGTTCGCCGCCTGCGATAAGGCAATGGCGCTTTGGGTTGAACTGGTAGGCTCCGCGCAGCGCCGGGACCCACATACCGAGAAGGATGCCGATGAGGGTTCCGAGGGCAATGGCCAGGGTGATCCAGCCTCAGAATTCCACGGAGTACCGGGAGAGCGGCTTGCGTGCGTCCTGGGCGGTGCGTGAGAGGGCCTTGTAGGTTTCGGCCGCGTTTTTCTCCCTGCACTTTCCCGAGTCCGCGCTCAGCGCCGCTCTGAGCGGCGTTGGTGCGTCCCGGGCGATGCCGCCGCGGTTGAGCTGGAGGGGTCGAGCACGCCGGAGCGATACTCCCCCGGTGAAGCGGCCTGATCGGCCGGAGTGATATTCCACCATTGACAGCCTTCGTGCCTTTGGCAGAGGGCGGGGGATGAAGGGTGCGGCGCTTTGCGTTAAGGTGCGGCGTGCGGTTTTTGTTGAAGGGATGAGCCGGCGCGAAGCAGCGGGATTGATCGGCGCACGGTCGACAGGATGCTGCGGTATTCGGTGCCTTCCGGCGATCGGCGCAAGAAGCCTCCGGCGCGCCCGAAGCTCGATCCGTTTGTCGGCATCATCGACCGGATTCTCGAGGAAGACGGCCAGCGCCCGAACAAGCAGCGTCACATCTCGAAGCGGATATTCGAACGCCTGCGCGATGAGCACGGTCTTGCCGGTGGCATCACGATTGTGAAGGATTATGTCTTTGCGGCGCGTCAGCGTCGGCGCGAGATGTATGTGCCGCTGTGCCATGGGCCGGGTCATGTCCGGGTGGACTTCGGTGAGGCGCTTGCGGTGATCACCGGTGTCGAACGCAGGATCCACTTCTTGGCGATGGATGTGCCGCAGAGCGATGCCTGCTTCGTCAAGGCCTGTCCGGCCTCGACGACGGAAGCGTTCCGCGATGGCAATGTGTCGGCTTTTGCCTTCTTCAGTGGCGTGCCGCTATCGATCCTCCACGACAACACCGGGATTGCCGTTGCCCGCATTATGGGAGAGGGCCGCCGGCAGCGGACCCGGGTCTTCAGCGAACTGATCTCCCAATTATCTGTTCGAGGATCGTTTTGGCCGTCCGGGCAAAGGTAATGACAAGGGCAGGGTCGAGGGATCGGTTGGCGATGCCCGTCGCAACTACATGGTGCAGCTGCCTCGGTTTGAGAGCTTTGAGGCGTTCAATGCCCGGCTCGAAGCACAGTGCCGGCACCGGATGCAGGACAGACTGCGTGGTCACCCGGAAACGATCGGCAAGCGGCCGGAGCAGGATCCTGCCCGTTTCCGGGATCTGCCGGCTGATACTGCGATGCCTGCGACAAGCGCACCGCCCGGGTGAGTTCTCCGTAGTTCTTGAATCGGGTTTTCCCCACGATCAGCTGACGTTGGTCCAGGAACTCGTAGAAAGGATCACCATCAAAGATGGTACTGTCGCGGTCGCCATCCGGCGGGATTGTTCGGTGGCGCGACTTGGCACGGAGGCTATGATCGGCGAAAGCAGTCCTGTCAGCGCTGATGAGGTTATCCAGATCACCCTGCCGATCTCCTTGCGTCGACGTGGTTTCGAAATGAAGCTTGTTCTGAGCGATCGGACAGATGAACGAGCAGAATGCAATGTGGATCCAGGCCTCGTGAAACTCATCTCCCAGGCGCAAGATTGGTTTGAGCGCATGAAGCATGAAGAGTGGCAGGGCTCAGAGGCCAGGCGACATTGCAGCACAAGATGGCGACGCTCGAACCGATGTCTCGCGAGCGCTGCCGCTGGCCTTCCTCGCGCCCGATATCGTTGGCGCGATTTTAGAGGGACGTCAGCCAAGTGAACTCACTTCCAATGTCCTTCGCCGAGTCGCGCCGAGTCTTCCACCTGCATGGCCCGCTCAATGACGAGCCCTCGGATTCGACTCCGCATGGTTGTCGGCGATTGCTGCTTCACTACGCCAAGTGTGAGCGCGAAATCTGGCAACTGAGAATTGCGCCTCTAATGCAGCCACGAGCACTTTCTCAGACCACAGAGCGAATCCACTCTCGGTCGAGATAGCGTTGTAAGTTACTGAATTTATGAATTCTTCGGACCAAATTGAGCGACGATCTCACGCCCGCAGACAGTGCGGACTGGGTGGCTGGGGCGGCAGGGATCGAACCTGCGATCACGGGATCAAAACCCGGTGCCTTACCACTTGGCTACGCCCCAATTGTTGCCGGTCAGCTTGGCATAAACATCCAGATGCACGCCGTCCAGCCGCTTGAACCGCCCTCGGGGCCGGTTTACCGGCAAAGCTCTAGCCCACTTCGCACTCAGATGAAATCCGCGAGCCTGAAGTCTGTTGACCGCAGTCCCGCAACGCCGCTTGCCGGGCCCGGCAAGCGCGGCTATATACCCTCGAAAGGTGCGGAGTGTAGCGCAGCCTGGTAGCGCACCTCGTTCGGGACGAGGGGGTCGCAGGTTCAAATCCTGCCACTCCGACCAACCTATTCAAATGCTTATGATTTTTCATGCCCTTGGTGCGCACGGTTATGTGCACAGAAACTCCCATCAGGATGGCTTTTCAGCGTTCCCTCAAGGAACGCGGCATGAACGAACGTGGCAGAAAAGTGCAGAAGGTTCGGGTGAACCTGCCAGCTGTAAGGCCCTCTGATAAAACGACGATTTTTGTTGCCAATGGCAGCAACTCAAGTGCCGACACTTCCTTAGTGAGTGCACCCACCCATCGGGACCGAGCACGCAAGACAAGTCGCTCCCGCAAGTCGCGCTATCGTGACCACAAGAACCTCAAGCCGTGGCGGGTCCTAATGGTATTTGAGGCTGATGCAGCAACTCGTTGGTTAAGGTGCCCGCTCAACACGTTCATATCAACCCACATTCCCCAGATAACGTGACGTTTTCGCGCCTCCGACAGCAGGTAACATTTCAGCATGTTGTGCGGGCTGTAGGGGGCGGATCACGGATCACCCGCAGGGTGCAGGAGAAACGGGTGATATCAGGCTCGGTTTCGACAGTCGGGTGCGGCTGGAATTCCATGGCTCGAAGATCGGTTCCGACGGTGGCCCGTTGCCGTTCCGGGAGTTGGACGAGACCCCGGGATTGCACGATATTGCCGGCGGTCCTCTCGGAGATCCGCGAAGCGTCCACAACCGTCTGCATTCCGTGGTCGGGCTTTTGCGGCAGTCGGTCTTCGGGCGATCGGCCGGATATGATGATGTGAATGACGCGGACCGTCCGGCGCTCGATCCGGTGATGCGGCAGGTGGTTGGAGGACGTGGTGTTGATGCCGAGGCTGCGTCTGCCGGCCGGATGGGTCGGTTCGAGACCGAGGTGTCGGAGGCCGCCGACAATCGCGGTGCGCCGGCGGACGTATCCGGTCAATGGATTGATCGGGGGATTGATCGGGCTCACGCCGCGACGGCGCCCGAATGGATCACACCGGACATGGGCGATTCGGTCGGCCCGCCCCATGGCGCTCAGGAAGGCACCGCCTGGAACGGGCATTTCGGCTGCATGTGCCATCACCCTTTGTTCGTCCTTAAGCGGTTTGGCCGCCTCGAACGCCGTTCATTGCGCCCCGGCAATGTCCACAGCCGCGGATGGCCGGGAAAATGTGCTCAAGCCGGTGTTGGCGCGATATGCGGATCGTGAGCTGATGCGGTTCTCTTCCGGGCCGATGCCGCTTTTGCCGTCCCGGAGCTCTACAAGGCGCCGGGGGCGGAAGGCTGTTCCTAAGCCGTCCGGCCCGGGAAGACCGCTGTTCCGGAAAGCAGGATTGCGCCTGTGCTCAAGCGCCCCGCGGGTCGCCCGCCGACCCATATGCGGCGCATCTGCGGCGACTTCGCGTATCGGGCCGCGTCACGGGACAAATCATGGCGGGTCGTCGCCGAGGTCGAACGGCATCGGGGTGACTTGTTCCCGAAGATCGGCTTCCCAAAGATAGGCTTCGTGGTCACCAACCCGCCGATGGAGCCGGACCGGATTATTCGATTCTACAACCAGCGCGGCACCGCCGAACGGCATGTCGAGGAAGGAAGGCAGGCGATCGATCGGACGCGTCTTTCCTGCAAGGGCATGGCGTAGAACGAGGTGCGGCTTCAGCTTCATGCATCGGCCTGCAATCCCGGTGTCTTCCTGCAGGGCGCCGACCTGCCGGAGGAGACGGCCGACCGGTTGCCAACCGGCCTGCGGACCCGCCTCATCAGGATCGGAGCGCGGGTCGTCCGCCACGCCCGAGCCATCACGTTCCAACCGGCCGAGGCGGCTGTCGGCGGCGCTCTGTTCAGCCGCATCCCTGCGGCCATCCAACGGCTCCGTGCGCCACCGCTACCTGCATGACGGTGTCGGCGGCGATCAAACCCGGGCGAAAGCGGCTCGACGGGTGCCGGTCAGACCGACTTCCGGTTCAAGCCCGTTGCGGCAGCCATAAATCGCGCCCGGTTCACGAACCGGATGCCCGAACCACGACACGGCCCGCCCAGGAGGCTTGATCCGTACGCAAAACAGCGGCAGCATGATCGAAATGGCGTTCTAATCGGGGAATGTCGGGTAAGACTGTTTGACCTCAAAATCACCGGGCGGAGGCGCGAATGGACCGGGCAAAATCGGTCGACCCAGCCGAAATCGAGTGCTTTCGGGCCAGCGCCCAGACCTGGTGGAACGCCAATGGTGCATTTTCGGCGCTGCACCGTCTGAACCCGGTGCGGCTTTCCTTCATCCGCGAGAATGTGATCGCGCATTTTGCGCGCGATGAGAATTCAGCCGCCCCGCTTGCTGGGCTTGGCGTGCTTGATATCGGTTGCGGCGGGGGCCTGTTGAGCGAACCGCTGGCCCGGCTCGGCGGTGATGTGACGGGCATCGACCCGGCGGCGGAATCGATATCGGTGGCACGTGCTCATGCATATGACAGTGGGCTTGAGATCGACTATCGTGCCACCAGCGCCGAGGCACTGGCCGATGAAGGCGCCAGGTTCGACATCGTGCTGGCCATGGAAGTGATCGAACATGTCACCGATGCGCAAGGTTTCATCGCCACCTGCACAAGCCTGATGGCGCCGGGCGGGATGATGTTCGCGGCGACCATCAACCGCACGCTGAAATCCTTCGCGCTGGCCATTGTCGGGGCGGAATATGTGCTCGGCTGGGTGCCGCGCGGCACCCATCAATGGGGAAAATTCGTGACACCGGCAGAGTTTGAATCAGCTCTTGAGCGCGCGGGTTTTCAGATCACCAGCCAGACCGGGGTGATCTACAATCCGCTCAGCACCGTCTGGCAGCGCGGCCGCGACATGGGCGTCAATTACATGCTGGCGGCAAAACAGGCGGGTGGATAGATGGTGGAAGATTTTCCCGGCGCTGACGCGCAGGCGGCACTGGCCAAGTACTTGGATGGGCCAAAGGCTGTAAAAAGACCCCTAGTGCTTTTCGTCCGGCACCGGCGGCAGTGGCAGGACTTCGATGCCTTCTTCGTGTAGGCTTTTGGCATCCTCAAGGCTGGCTTCGCCATAAATGCCGCGCTCTTCGGCTTCCTTGTAATAAATGCGGCGGGCTTCCTCGGGAAAATCGGCCCCCACATAGTCCGATGTCGCCTCGACATGGTGTCGAATTTTGCCCATCGCCTCACGCACGGCTTTGGATTTGGCGTCGGATATCGCCGGCGGCGGCGCCTTGCGATTCGACTTGGCCGGAACGCCCGGCGTCATCAACCGCTTGGAGACTTTTTGCGAACCGCAGACCGGGCAGACAACTTCGCCCGCTTGCGACTGAACGTCGAACGTCGCCGAATCGCGAAACCAGGAATCGAATTCGTGCTCGGCCTCGCAGATGAGATCGTATCTGATCATGAGGCTGCCTGTGCGCGCGCAGCACTGTCGCCGACGCTAGAAAACGGCCGGTCATGGGTGAGCGCCGGGATGTGGCTCCGCGCCTCGGCCACTTCAGCCGGATCGACACGGGCGATGATGATCCCCGGGTGGATGCCGGCCTCGGCGATGATCTCGCCCCAGGGCGAGACCACCAGGCTGTGGCCATAGGTGGAGCGGCCATTTTCATGCTTGCCACCCTGGGCTGCGGCAAAAACGAAACATCCGGTCTCGACGGCGCGCGCGCGCAGCAACACATGCCAGTGCGCTTCGCCGGTGAGTTTGGTGAAGGCGGAAGGAACGGTGAGGAAATCGGCGCCGCCATGGGCGAGCGCGCGATAAAGTGCTGCAAAGCGCAGATCATAACAGACCGAGAGACCGCATCGGCCCCAGGGCAGATCGACGCATACCGCTTCGCCGCCGGGCCGGTAGCTGCGCGATTCGCGGTAGCTTTCACCGCCCGGCAGATCAACATCAAACATGTGGATCTTGTCGTAGCGCGCGATGATCGCACCGGCCGGGTCGATCACCAGTGAGCGGTTGACGGCGAGCTCGTCCGACACCTTCAGCGCCAATGAGCCGACAATCAGGTGGTGGCTAATCTCGCGCGCAAGATCGCGCAAGGCAGCAAGTGTCGCATCTTCCGGCTCGTCGGTGATCTTGGCGAACAAAGAACGGCGATCGAGCTCCATCAGCGATGTCTGCTCCGGCGTGATGATGAGATCGGCGCCTTCGCTCGCGGCCTCGCGGATCAGCGCCGAGGTGGTTTGAAGATTACTTTCAGCCTCGCGGCCACAGCGCAATTGCACGCATGCGACGGTAAAGGCGCGCTCAGCCATTGCCGCCTGCCGTCAACAGGGGATCGAGCTTGTCGGCATGATCGAGCGCCATCAGATCGTCGCAGCCGCCAATGTGGCGATCATTGATGAAGATCTGCGGCACGGTGTAGAGGCCACCGGCGCGCTCGGTCATTTTCGACCGCTTGGCCGGATTCATGGTCACATTGATTTCCTCAAACTGCGCATTCTTGTCCGCAAGCAGGCGCTTGGCGGCAAAGCAGTAAGGGCAGAGCATGGTGGTATAGACTTCGATTTTCGCCATGATTTACCGTTTTTAACGGGCCAGTCGCGGACCCCGCAATACTCCTATATGGCCATTTCGCCTTCACCGGCAACCCGCGCGAAGGTCAGCACATCGACACGGGCGGCACCGGCGCGCTTGAGCACACGGGCGCAGGCAACGGCGGTGGCGCCGGTGGTGAACACGTCATCGACCAGCAGGAGCGACCTGCCTTTCACCTCGCAGGAGCGGGCAAGCGCAAACGCGCCGGTGAGGTTGCGCGCGCGGGCCGACGCACTAAGACCGATTTGCGGTCTGGTATTGCGGCGGCGCACCAAAAGGTCCGGAACCAGGCGGGAGTTGGTGCCGGCTTTGATGTGACACGCCAGCAATGCCGCCTGATTGTGGTGACGCCGCGCAAGCCGCAACCAGTGCATCGGAACCGGTGCAATCATTTCCGCCTCGGCAATGAGTTCGTGCCCGGCGCGCGCCATCCAGGCCGCCATCATCGGCGCATGGCTAACGCGGCCGGCGAATTTGAGCGACATTACAAGATCGCGCACCGGCCCGTCATAAAGCGCAACCGATCGCACCCGGTCATAGGGATCATCGCAAGCGAGCGCCGCGGCACTGAGGACATCGGGACCGGCATCATAGGGAAAAGGGATGCCGAGGCGGGCGCAATAGGGGCGCTCGATAAAGCTGATCCTGGACCAGCAGCGCGGACAAAGCGCGGCGGTGCGCTCCAGCGGCGCTTGGCAAGCAGCGCATTGCGGCGGCATCATCAGATCGGCAATGCGCGCAAGGCCGAAGCTGAGCGCGCGGCGCAGGCGATGATCTGAAGTCTGATCCCGCATTTCCCATATGGCTCCATTGATTGATGTGATTGATCGTTGGTTCTGTGATGATAATCAATGTCTTGAGCGCATTTTGGGGCGCGGCATATGGCGAACCCGGCGGGTGAACCGGTTGACGGGCCTCTTCGGCTCGGTTTCGACCGCCGCCTGAAGCTCGGGTTCCACGGTTGCGGAATCACCACCGACGCCGGATTGCCGGCCTGCCGCGAGCCTGATGACGCGCTCGGCTTGACGGACATGGCCGGCCATGAGCCTGCGCGATCCGCGCACCGGCAAGAACGGCCGGCACGCGATGACGGGATTGTTTCGCCGATTTGTCTTCGGCCGCCTCGGTGGCCATGAGGACGTAAACGACGCCGGCCGCCCGGGACGCGATCCCGCGATGCGATGGATTGTCGGCGGGCGCGCCGTAGCCGGGCAGGCCGCGTGCCCGGCCGGATGGGACGATTGGAGACGGAGTTCCTTGCCGGTGACGAGAACCTCCCCGCACCGACCGATCTGTCGGGGCCATGGTGCGCCGGCTGCACCGCTGCGCGTTTATCGAAGGCGCGCATAACGTCGTGGCTGCAGGTGGTCGCGGCACCGGAACGACCCATATCGCCGCAGCCCTGAGCGTCCAGGCGGTTGAGCATCATCGCAGGAAAGTACGGTTCTTCTCCACCGTCGACACGGTCAACCTGCTCCAACAGGAAAAGGCACTGAACAAGGCCGGGCGCCTGCCGCGCCTCGATCTCGTTATCCTCGATGAGTTGGGATACCTGCCGTTCGGTCCGTCGGGCGGGGCGCTGCTGTTCCACCTGCTCTCAAAGCTCTACGAACGCACCGGCGTCGTTATAACCACCAACCTCAACTTCAGTGAGTGGGCCGGCGCGTTCGGCAATACCAGGATGACCACGGTCCTGCTCGACCGGCTCACTTCTCGATGAAAATCCCGGAGACCGGAAACGACAGCTTCCGGTTCAAGGCTTCCGCTGCCGGCGGCAAAACGAAAAAGGAGATCGTCCAACACTTGACCAGGCCTCCGACCAGGGTGGACATGTCGCACCACGACCCGGGTCCACTTCTCGATGAAAATCCCGCGGCAAACCTCAGCAGAAATCGACAGGTGGTGGTTCAGCAGCCGTCCAACTGTCTCTTCGCACAGGCCCGCCTCGGTCGTCGCGAAGGTGCGGCGGCGGTCATGGGCCGTCCACGGGATGCGGACAGGCTCTTTCATGTGCATGGCGTGCCTCGTGCCCGGAAAAACATACTCCGACTTGAAGACGCGCATGGGTTTGAGGATCGCGTGATGCTCGGTTAGCAGGGGCAGGTCGAAGGCTCGACCGTTCTTCGTCTCGGGCAGGTGCAGGTGGTCGTCGTGCACCTGATCCTAGCGCAGCGACAGCGCCTCCGTCTTGCGCAGGCCCGTGGTCAGCAGGAGAAGATAGAACGCTGTGTGGATCGGGTTCTCCAATTCATCCACCACGCGCTTCCATTCGGTCAGGTCGGTGATGATGCGCTGCGAGGGTGCCTCGGGCAACCATTCGATTGCGATGGTCGGGCACTCGGACAGATCATGGGTTCGCCACGCGTGGTTGTGGATCGAGCGTAAGGACTTGAGGACATGGTTTGTGCCGCGCTCGCCTGTCTTCGCAATGCGCTCGTGCGCTTTTACGCACATGTCCTTTGTGATCTCGTCGAGGGGCATCGGCAGCCACTCGGTCAGGTGGTTGTGTATCTGGCCGCGCACTTGGTTCTTGTTGTGCCCGGAGTGTAGCTTGGGACGGGCAAGGTAATCGTCGGTCGCTTGTTCGAGCGTCGGTATGCGGGCCGCACGCAGGCGGCGTGCGACAGCGCTCGTGGCATACTGCGCGACGAGTTGCGCGGTCTCGTAGCGGGCGCCCGCGGGGCGCATCTCGGGGTACGTGCCCAACTTCGTGCGCGTCGTTTTCCCGTGCACGTCCTTTTGGTAGTAAAACGTCTTTCTCGTCTTGCCTGTGAACAGGCCGAAACCCTTGATCTCGGTATCCCAGAGCTTTGCGTTCGGAGGGGCGTTTTTGCATGCGGCTTCGGTGGGTTTCAGGCGTTCAGTTGGCATCTTCGTCGTCCCATTTTGTAGTGAATCTGTCGGCAGCGCATTGCAACACGTCGGAACGACGTTGTGGCGCTTTATGCAGCAAATTCAACCACTTTTGAAGGTTTTCGAACAAGCTGGTACTGGATTGCTAAACTTGGGAAGCTGTCATTCTATCACTGAACTACACCCGCGCTCCGGGCCCGAACCTAGGCAGGCCGGGCGCGGCTGACAAGCTGGTATTGCGGGCAGATGCCCGGCACATGCCGGCCGGACAATTTGGCGTGAGGGTCTAGCCGGATGCGGGCGGCGCGGTTAAGGATCGCGTGACCCGTTTATTTGATGCCACAGGCTAGTATGACCGAAGTTCTGATCGACAACACTGCAAAGGCCTGCCTCGACGCTGCTAGGTTCCGTGATCCTGACCGCACCGCCAAGGGCGAAAAACGCGCTTTTGTGGCGCTGGAGCAGGTTGAGACGCTGTGGTTCAACACCGGCACCTTGTGCAATATCGAATGTGCCAATTGCTATATCGAGTCGAGCCCGGCCAATGATCGGCTCGCCTATCTGGCGGCCGGGGATGTGCGCCGGTATCTGGACGAGATCGCCGAGCTCGGGCTTGCCACCACAGAGATCGGCTTTACCGGCGGCGAGCCGTTCATGAATCCCGATATTATGGGAATGCTCGAGCTGGCGCTGGAGCGTGGGTTCAAGGCGCTGGTGCTGACCAATGCAATGCGGCCAATGCAGCGGCCGCGGGTCAAGGCGGGCCTCATCGCACTCAATGAGAGCTATGGCGCGGCGCTGACACTGAGGGTGAGTCTTGATCATTATCAGGCTGCGCTGCACGAGGCTGAACGCGGACCGGATACATTCGCACCAACCATCGCGGGCATTGACTGGCTGGTCGGCAACGGGTTTGCTATCAACATTGCCGGGCGCACCTGTTGGGGCGAGGAAGAGCGCCAGGCGCGCGCCGGCTATCAGCGCCTTGCGGACGAGCGCGGCTGGCCTGTCGATGCGACCAATGCGGGCGAGTTGGTTTTGTTCCCTGAGATGGATGCGGGTGCCGAGGTCCCCGAGATCACCACCGAATGCTGGTCGATCCTCGGCGTCGATCCGCGCGCCATGATGTGTGCGACGAGCCGCATGGTGGTCAAGGCGCGCGGCCAGGCGCACGCCCATGTGGTGCCCTGCACGCTCTTGCCCTACGACCGGCAATTCAATATGGGCGCAACGCTTGGCCAGTCGCTGATCGCCGATGGCGGCGCATTCGATCATGGAAAGGTCAAGCTCAACCATCCCCATTGCGCCAAGTTCTGCGTGCTCGGCGGGGGCTCGTGCTCGGCGGCGTGAGGGCTGGTGCCGACTGCACGTCAGTGCCAGGAAGAAAGCTTGGTGCCCGATACTCGACCAAAACCCAGCAGTCTAATCCGCCTTGAACAGCTTCGACAGCTTCAGTCCCTGAGCCTGGTAGGTCGAGCCCATTCGGGTGCCGTAGAGCTGTGAGGCTTCTTCGGCGAGGCGCTCGTACTTCAGACGTGCGACCACTTGGCCGTCTTCCAGATAGAACGGGATATCGAGGCTTCTGACTTCCAGAACCGCGCGGCTGCCGGTGCCACCGGCGGCTGAATGGCCAAAGCCGGGGTCGAAAAAGCCTGCATAATGCACGCGAAATTCGCCCATTGCCGGATCAATCGGCACCATTTCGGCGGCATATTCAGGTGGAATGTGCAGTGCCTCGCGCGAGGCCAGAATGTAGAATTCATGCGGGTCGAGCACCAGGCGCGCCGGGCTTTCCTCGTGGATCGGCTCCCAATAATCGCGCACCCGGTAGCCACCGATATTGTCGAGATCGAGCGGTGCGGCATAGCGCTTGGCGCGGTAACCGACAATCGTGTTGCCGGCGTCGGCCTTGAGCGACACCGAAAGCTGAAGGCCTTGGCGAATATTGGCCGCACCATCGACCAGCCCGTGGCTCGCGTCAAGTTTGCGCAAGTCGCTGTCATTGAGCACCATGCTCTGGGTCTTCTGCTGGGCCGGGTTGCGGCGGATGAAGCGGATCTGGTTGAGGCGCGTTCCCTCGCGCACCTTAATCGAGAATTTGCGCGGCGAGATCTCCGCATAGAGCGGGCCGCGATAGGCGGCGGGCACTTCGTCAAAGGATTTGGCGTCATCGGCGATCAGGCGTGTGAACACATCGACGCGGCCGGTGGAACTTTTGGGATTGGCGATGGCGCGCAGTGATTTGGGGAGATTAAGATGTTCCTTGATCTCGACCAGATAGACGCAGTTGCGCTCCAGCACCACGCCGTCGGTGAGCTCTAACTTATAGTCGATCAATTCGGCGGCGTGATCGCGCACCGTCTGGCCGGTGCGCGGGATGAAGCTCGCCCTGATGCGATAGGCGAGCTTGCCAAGCCGCAGATCAAGGCTGGCGGGCTGGATCTGCGAGGGCTTGATTTCATCGACCGCATGGATCATCTTGCGCGCGATCAGCGTGCGGATCGAGCGGTCCGCCAATATGCCGCTCTCGCCGGCAAGACTTGCCGCGCTTTTGCCAAGTTCGTCTTTGGCCACCGGTGCATTGCCGCCAAACAGGTTGGTGTCTGCCAAAGGGGTCATCCTCCTCGCCGTGCCTGTCAACCGGGTGCGCACCCGGCGCGTGGCAGGCGCCTTGCCGCTTCAAGGCCCATATTGCCACTTCAAGGTAGATGGCGTCCATCAGCACCGGCATGGCAAGCCCGACTGGCCACAGAAATTAAACATGCGCCGGTTGCGGTGTGGATGAAGCAGGAATTGCAGCGCAGTTTGCGCGCCAGTTCCGCTATCCTTGCACTCGCGCCAATTTGCTTGATGTGGGCCGGGGCCAAGGATACACGAGAGATCGTGGTCATTTGAGCTGGCCGGCTTGCAGCCACGATAAAAAAGTCGCTAAAAGACCGGGAACACGAAACCCGGCTGTAAGCTGGGTTTTTTGTTGGAGAGTTCGATGACAAAACGACCGCGCGACAGCGAAGATTGGCGTCCCGCCACCCGCCTGGTGCATGCAGGGGGACGGCGGTCGCAATTCGGCGAGACTTCCGAGGCGCTCTATTTGACGTCGGGCTTTGTCTATGACGGCCCGTCAGAAGCCGAGGCCCGTTTCAAGGGCGAGGCCGACGGCTTTGTCTATTCACGCTATGCCAATCCGACGCTGGCGATGCTGGAAGACCGGCTGTGTGCGCTTGAAGGGGCGGAAGCTGCACGATTGACGGCGAGCGGCATGGCGGCGGTGGCGGCGGCGATCTTTTCCAATCTCAAGGCCGGCGATCACATTGTTGCCGGTGACGGGCTGTTCGGCTCCTCGCTCTACATCCTGGAAGAGCTGGTGCCGCGCTTTGGCATGAGCGCCACCATGGTGCGCTGTACCGACAATGAGGCCTGGAAGGCGGCGATTCGGCCCGAGACCAGGATGCTGTTTTATGAAACGCCGACCAATCCGACGCTGGAAATCGTCGACATGGATGCGCTCGGCAAGATGGCAGCCGACATTGGCGCCAAGGTGGTGGTCGACAATGTGTTTGCCACACCGCTCAAGCAGCGCCCGCTCCAGCACGGCGCCGCTATCGTGATCTATTCGGCTACCAAGCACATTGACGGGCAGGGGCGGTGCCTGGGCGGTGCCATTGTGGGCGGGGCCGACTATGTCGAAGGCCCGCTGCACGACTATCTCAAGCATACCGGCCCAGCGCTCAGCCCGTTCAATGCCTGGGTGATGCTCAAAGGTCTTGAGACGCTTGCCATCCGGGCGGAAAAGCACATTGAAAGTGCGGCGCAGGTCGCGGAGTTTCTCGCAACCCGGCCCGAGGTCACACGGGTGCTCTATCCGGGGCACAAAGACCATCCACAGCATGAGGTGGCCAAGCGCCAGATGGACGGCGGCGGCCCGCTGGTGGCGTTTGAAATCGACGGCGGCAAGGCCGCTGCCTTCACCTTCTTGGAAGAGCTGGAGCTGATCCTGATCTCCAACAATCTTGGCGATTCCAAGAGCCTGATTACCCATCCGGCAACCACCACCCATCAGCGCGTTCAGCCCGATCAGCGCCAGGTGCTGGGCATTACCGAGGGGTTGGTGCGGCTGTCTGTGGGGCTCGAAGATCCCGCCGATGTGATTGATGATCTGGTCCGCGCACTTGATGTTGTGAAGGCTGGTGTGCGTCCACTGGCGGCGGCAGGGGAGGGTGGCTAAGGTGGTGCGAGATTCGGCTTTTGGGCAGTGGGAGCCTAGGATGTACCAAAACATCACCAAATCGATCACGGTCAATGTTGAGCCGGTTTATCTGGAGGACGAGTCCGAGCCGGACCGGGACTATTTCCTGTGGGCCTACACCATCAGTATCGAAAATCAGGGCTCGGATGTGATCCGCCTGCGCTCGCGTCATTGGCGCATCACCGACCGCAACGGACAGGTGCAGGAGGTGCGCGGCGAGGGCGTTGTCGGTGAGCAGCCGGTGCTCAATCCGGGCGAGTCGTTTGAGTATACCAGCGGCGTTCCGCTCTCCACGCCGTCCGGCATTATGGTTGGCGCCTATGTGATGGAGACGGAAGGGGGCGAGAGCTTCACGGTCGGTATCCCCGCCTTTTCGCTGGATAGTCCGTTCGACTACCACCGCGTTCATTGAGTCGCCGGGGCGGTTGCAGCCGTGATTGACCCGCGCCCCATCACACTTGTTGTCGGCGTTTTGTCGACCACTCTGGGCGCGGTGATGCTGATTCCGGCACTGGTCGATCTGGCCTATGGCGCGCCCGGCTGGACGGTGTTCGCGGTCTCCTCGCTGATCATATTGTTCATTGGCGGTGCAATGACGCTGGCAAACTGGGGCAGGGCCGGCAATCTGTCGATCCGCCAGGCATTCGTGCTGACCACCGCCGCCTGGGTGGCGCTGGCGCTATTTGCCGCACTGCCGCTGTGGCTGGGTGAGGCGGGGCTGAGTTTCACCGATGCGGTTTTCGAGTCGATGTCGGGAATTACCACCACTGGCGCGACGGTGGTGACCGGGCTTGATTCGATGTCGAGGGGCTTCTTGCTGTGGCGGGCGCTTTTGCAGTGGCTGGGCGGTATCGGCATCATCGTTATGGCGGTTGCCGTGTTGCCGATGCTGCAGGTTGGCGGCATGCAGCTTTTCCGGATTGAATCGTCCGATACGTCCGAGAAGATTCTGCCGCGCGCCACCCAGATCGCAAGTTCGATCACCGGCTTTTATGTTTTGGTGACGCTGATCTGCGCTGCCGCCTATCGCATCTTCGGCATGGATACGTTCGATGCGGTTGTCCATGCCATGACAACCATCGCCACCGGCGGTTATTCAAGCCATGACGCGTCATTCGCGTTTTTCGCAAATCCGGCGATCGAGATGGTGGCGGTGGTGTTCATGATCGCCGGCAGCCTGCCGTTCATCCTCTATCTGCAGGCGATGTCGGGAAAGCCCGGCCTGCTTGTGCGTGACACACAAGTGCAGTGGTTTGTGGGCTCGGCGGTCGCTTTGGTGATCGTGGCGCTGATCTATCAGATTTCGGCAGACATCTCGGCGCCGCTGACGGCAATGCGTCACGCCGCTTTCAATGTGGTGTCAATCATGACCGGCACCGGCTATGCGATCGTCGATTATGGTCAATGGGGCCCGTTTGCCGTCGGGTTCTTCTTTTTTATCATGTTCATTGGCGGCTGCGCCGGTTCGACCTCGTGCGGCATCAAGATCTTCCGCTTTCAGGTGCTGTTTCAGCATATGCGGGTGCAGCTGGCCCGCGTCAGCTACCCGCATGGAGTGTTCACGCCGCATTACAATGGCCGGCCGATTCCCGATCAGGCATCGCGCTCGGTGATGGTGTTCTTCCTTCTGTTTTTCGTCTGCTTCGCGCTGCTTGCGGTGGCGCTCGGCATGCTTGGACTTGACGGCACCACGGCGCTGTCGGCGGCAGCCAGCGCCATTGCCAATGTCGGGCCGGGGCTTGGCGAAATCGTCGGCCCGGCGGGCAACTACGCCTCGCTGCCAGAATTGGCAAAGTGGCTGTTGTGCCTTGGCATGCTGCTCGGGCGGCTGGAACTTTTCACCGTGCTGGTGCTGTTCACGCCCGCCTTCTGGCGAAATTGATGGCTTCGCGTGCTGGTGGCGCGGTGCAGCGATTGGTATGACAATCCCATGTCCGCGACACAAAAATCCGCCAAGGAGCTGCTTGAACGCCTTATTGGTTTTGACACGACAAGCCACAAATCCAATCTGGCGCTGGTCGATTTTGTCCGATCCCATTTAAGCGAGCTTGGCGTGGAGTGCACCGTGCTGGCCGATGGGACAGGCGAGAAGGCAGCGCTCTATGCCACCATCGGGCCCAATCAGGAAGGCGGTGTTGTGCTGTCGGCCCATAGCGATGTGGTGCCCACCGAAGGCCAGTCCTGGTCGAGCAATCCCTATCAAATGCGATCGGATGGCGGGCGGCTTTATGGCCGCGGCAGCACCGACATGAAGGGATTTCTCGCTACGGTTCTGGCGGAAGTCCCGACATTCGTTGCCGCCGGGCTCAAGCGCCCGGTTCATATTGCGCTTTCCTATGACGAAGAGGTCGGCTGCCTTGGCGTGCGCCCGCTCAGCCAGCACATGAAGACCCACGTGGCAATGCCTGAAGCAGTGATTGTCGGCGAGCCGACAGGCCTTGCGCCGGTCAATGCGCATAAAAGCGCCTATCGGCTGGAAACCGAAATTTACGGCCGCAGCGCCCATTCAAGCGTGCCGTCCTGGGGGGTGAATGCGGTGTTTTATGCCGCGCGCCTGGTCTTTGAAATCGAGCGCCTGGGCGAGCGCCTGGCAGCAATGAAGGTCAGCGATCCGCGGTTCGAGCCGCCCTATTCGACGGTCAGCGTCGGCGAGATTTCAGGCGGTACGGCGCATAATATCGTGCCTGACCATTGCCGCGTGGTGTGGGGCATGCGCGGCATGCCCGATACCGACGTGCCGGCACTGGTCGAAGAGGCCATGACCTTTTGCGACACCCAACTTCTGACAAAAATGCGCGCGGTGGATGCGGCTTGCGCGATCAGCATCGAGATTGCGGCCTCGATCCTGCCGCTCAAGCCAAGACGGGGCTCAAGCGCCGAGGCGCTGATCAGCACACTTACCGGGATTAGCGAAATGGGAGCTGTATCCTACGGCACCGATGCCGGGTTCTTCGATGACATTGGCTGGCCAAGCGTGGTGTGCGGGCCGGGCGACATTGCCCAGGCGCACAAGCCCGACGAGTTCATCGCCGAGGATGCGCTGGCTGGGTGCACGGCGATGCTGGGCCGGCTCGGTGCGCATTTGAGCGCATGACACTTGCCGCGTGCTCAGCCGGGGTCTGATTTGCCGCCGGCAAACGGGCCCGGTTCGAATTCATAGGTGGCGCTGTAGAATTCGCAGGTGATCTTGATGCGTCCATCCTTGATCATGCTGGCAATATCGTCCGCCTCGAAGCTGTGAAGCAGTATCTCCACCCGCGCGCGCAATGGCAGCGGTCGGTCAGCGGTTTTGCCGGTGAGGTGCGCACGCCATCTTCGTGAAACAGCCGAACACCCTGCAGCCCCCTTCTGCCTAGAATCGGGTGACGAGAGCGCCTTTAACGGCCGCGATGCGTGTCGGCCCTTTGCCTGGGTTGTGGTTCGGGATCTGGTTTCGCCGGGGCCGGGTTATGCCACGGCGCCTTTGCGCTCCCGGAACAGGAGCCGTTTCATGTTGAATGCGATGTTGGCCATGCCGACCCTGGCCCTCGCCCGGTCGATGCCGATGGTGCGGACGAAGAGCCCCGTTCGTGCCTTCATCCCGGCGAAGGGATGTTTGATCGCGGATCGGACCTTCGACCGTGCGGCATTGGCCCTCTCGTGATGCACAGGCATCGGCTTGCCGGGCGGGCGGCGGAAATGGACCTTCGAGGTCAGCCCGGCCCGGGCGATTTTCTTCTCGTTCTTCTGAGACCGATACGCCGTGTCCGCCCGGACAGTCGAGCCGGTGTTCGCCTGATCCGGAAGCCCGCCCGGTACGCGTCCGTCATGACGGGCGGCGTCGGTGACGATCCATGTCCGGACGAAGCCGTGGCGCCGGTCGGCATTGATATGGGATTTGTAGCCGAACACCGGCGTGGCGATTGCGCCCATCGCCGTGCCGTCCGGGCGCGTCTTCCTGCGCCCTCGCTTGAGCGTCCAACGCGCGTCGCGATCCTTTTGCGCCGGTTTCCGGGGATTGGCCTGCCAATCAGGCGGGATGCCCCCCGTTTCCATACCTCTATGCCCTTGACGATCTCCTTCTAGGCATCGGTCATGCGCCGCCACGATGGCGGCATCGACGATCTGCCCGCCCATGGCGAGATATCCGGGCGAGATATCCGGCGTCCTTAAGATGCGCGTCGAACCGGGCGAAGAGTTTCTCCACCGCGCCGGTCCGCACCAGGGCTTCCCGGAACCGCCGGATGGTCGTCTCGTCCGGCGCCCGCGCGCCGTCATCGAGGCCGAGGAAACAGCCAAAGCTGCGCCGGTCCATGATTTGGAACGCCGCCTGCGCATCCGACAGACCGTAGAGCGCCTGGATCACCGGCACCTTGAACATGAGGACCGGGTCCATCGGCGGGCGCCCGCCCTGCCTGCCATCGGAACGATCGAGCGTCGCATCCAACTCCGGCCGGAAGAGCTCGAAGTCGATACCCCCTGCAAGCCGCTCCAGCGGATCTCCCGCCTTCGATAACGCCGCGTATCGCTCATCCGGATCGAACAACCCGCGCTGTGCAGCCATCGTACCCTCCGTCGCCGATATCCCCGGGATCACGCCAACACGCTCAAAGCCAGGGGGTTCAGGGCGTCCAATTGCATGGCGAGCGCGCTAGAGAAGATCGTGCAGCATCGCCACGAGCGGTTTGTCGGCGGGCGGCATGTCATAGTCGGCAAGGCGGACCGGACGCACCCAATTGATCTCCTGGCCTTCAAGCGGACGGACATGGCCCGACCATTTCCGGCACACATAAAGAGCCATCAAAAGATGAAAGTCCTGGTAAGCGTGACTGGCAAAAGTAAACGGCGCAAGGCACGATTCGGTAACGTCAATATTTAGTTCCTCGGCCAATTCACGTATCAGCGCGCGCTCGGGCATCTCGCCGGGCTCGACCTTGCCGCCGGGAAACTCCCACAAACCGGCCATTGATTTGCGTGGCGGGCGTTGCGCCAGCAAAACCCTGCCATCGGCGTCGATCAGAGCGCAGGCGACGACCAGAACCAGCGGCAGGTCCGGTTCAGGTTCGATAATCGGCATTGATGGCGATGTAGCGCTCGGTCAGATCGCAGGTCCAAACCGTGTCGCGGCCCCGGCCGATGCCAACATCGATCCTGATTTCGATCTCCTGACCCTTCATATAGGCGGCAACCTCAGGCTCGCGGTAGTCGGGATCGATCTCACCCTTGAAGGCAACCCTTGTGGGTCCGAACCAGATCGCCAGACGGTCGCGCGATGCCGGTTCGCCGGCCTTGCCGACCGCCATCACCACCCGTCCCCAATTGGCATCCTCCCCGGCGATTGCGGTCTTGACCAGCGGCGAATTGGCGATCGACAGGCCGATCTTGCGTGCTGAACGCTTCGAGCGGGCACCTTCAACGCGCACGGTAACGAATTTGGCCGCTCCCTCGCCGTCACGCACAATCAGATGGGCAAGTTCGGTGAGCAATTCCGAAAGAGCGCGCTGAAAGTTGCGCAGGCGCTTGTCGGATGGTTCATGCACCTGCGCATGGCCGGCCCTGCCGGTGGCAAAGGCGAGTACCGTATCGCTGGTCGAGGTGTCGCCATCGACGGTGACCGCATTGAAGCTCTGATCGACGGCGCGCGACAGGCAACGCTGCAAGGCCTGAGGCGAGAGATGCGCGTCGGTAAAGACAAAGCCCAGCATGGTGGCCATGTCGGGCGCGATCATGCCAGAGCCCTTGGCAATGGCGTTGATGTGCACATCGACATCATCAATGCGGGCGGTTCTGGTGGCATATTTGGCAAATGTGTCGGTGGTCATGATGGCGCTGGCGGTGTCTTGCCAGCCGCCAGGCCCGGCGGTTTGGGCAAGACTGGCGATATTTGTCAGCACCGGCGTGGGATCGAGCGCCTCGCCGATGACGCCGGTCGAGGCCAGCATGACGCCGTCAATGCTGCAGCCGACATGCTCGGCCACGGCGGCGGCCATGGTGGCACAACTGAGCTCACCGGCACGGCCGGTAAAGGCATTGGCGTTGCCGGAATTGACCAAAAGCGCGCGCGCCGTGCCGCCCCCCAGCCGGTCGCGGCACCACTCGACCGGCGCGGAGGCGCAGGCCGAGCGCGTCAGCGTGCCGGCAACCGAGGTGCCGGGTTCGCAGATCGCCAGCATCAGGTCGGTACGCCCCTGGTATTTGAGGCCGGCGGCGGTGGCGGCGAGGCGCACGCCGGCAATATCGGGCATGCCGGGCATTGATGAGGGCGCCAGTGGCGAAATTTCAGGCATCTCAGTCTCGCAAAATCATGAGCCCTCGCCCGGCAGAACGGCAGCCGCGCCGCCGGGGCGTCATTCAGGCCATGGTCCCATTACTGTGAACCCGCCTCTCCGGAGGGAGGCTGGCCGGCATAGGTGATGTCGGCATTTTCCCGAAGTTCTTTGGTCTTCGCCTTGATCATGTCGCGCAGTACCAGCGCCTTCATGTGATCGCGCACATCGTCGAGCGCTGGCGGCGGTCCTCAAGCTTGATCAGATGCCAGCCGAATTCGGTCTTCATTGGCTCGGACACCGCGCCCACCCCAAGTGCGCTGGCGGTTTTGGAGAACTCCGGCACCATACGCTCGGCGGTGAAATAGTCGAGATCGCCGCCATTGGCTGCGGACGGGCCGGTGGAATGGGTAGAGGCAAGCTCGGCGAAGTCAGCGCCATCGCTCAGCAACTTTACCAGCACATTGGCCTCTGCTTGGCTGGCCACCAGAATATGACGGGCACGCATTTCTTCCTGCTTGGGCAATTCCTTGATTTCGACCTCATAGCGCGCGGAAATATCATCCTCGGTGATGTTGTCGGCTAGCACCGCTTCGACATAGGTGTCACGCAATGCCTTGCCGGACGCATATTCGACACGGCGCTTGTAATTCTCATTGTCCTCAACGCCGGCATCACGCGCCACCACGGCGAACAGATGCTGATTGACGATGATATCGACCAGCACCGACAGGCGGACCTGCTCGGGAACCTGTTCAAGCTTGGAACCCAGCGTTTCGATGGCTACGCCGACGTCGCGCGCGGTGATTTCGGTGCCGTTGACGGTGGCAAAAACGTTGGATTGCGGCGGCTCTTGGGCAAGCGCCAGTGGATTGCCTGCCAGCAACCAGACAGCCATGGCGGCAAGCGTGCCGCCTGCTCTTATCGACATCGGGAACTCCCTTTGGTTCAGAACGCGCCAAAGCTATGCGTTCGCGCTATAAAACGCAAAGGTGAAGCATCGGACCTCAATTCCATGCAGCGCAGGTGCGTTGACAGGATTTGGTGCCGGACTTATCTGTAGGGTCAATGGGGGCAACAGGATCAACGGGGTTGATGGGACCGGTAGGGCCGATGGGTCTTCCCGGACAATCAGGAGAATATACAGATGGTGCGACGTTGACGTGGGGATAAATCTGTAAAAGAGCTTACTTTTTACATGATAACTGAAATATACCTTGCAAAATATCAAAAATCATGATGAAGAGGCTGTATATTTATATTAATAATATCATTAATAAAACTACTATGTATGTATTTATGTCATTACAGCAAACATTTAATTATGGTGAATAGGGTAATGACTCGTAAACGTAAGGCGGCTTATTCTTCTGAATTTTGTCCACATATAATCTCTTTTATGAAAAATCTGTTTTTACTTCTACAACAGTAATCCTAAAAAATCAAATAAACCCGGTAAACAAATAAGAGGAACCCGTCACAGGTTTGAAGAAAGTACACAGATTCTATTTATAATTTACAGGTACAAGAAAATTACTTCTGAAGAAGGGCTCTTCGGACAATTGTCCGAGGGCCTCCTGTGTGGGATGATGTTTTAACGTCACAATTTAATGTAAAATTGTTTTACCCAAAAGATGCGGTTGAAAACTGGGATTTATTGGAAAATTCTTTAGAAGAATATCCTGAGACGTTGGGAACGTACGCATACCCTTGATTCGATTAGAAAGGAGTTGAAGGTGGGAGAGTTACAGTTATGAGAAATATTGTACGGCGATGTTGATATTTTTAGGGGTTTGACACAAAGTATTATTCATCCGAAATGGGATAGTTTTCAAATTATTTGTAGATCCGGCAAATTTTAAACAAAATCATGGAGTCACTTCCGGATTTTTAAACTTGGGATTTCAAATTTGGATATAATGTTTATTATCAGGCGTTCGGAAAAGAGCTTAATCCGACAGTAGATTCTTCTACGATGCAACCACCTGTGCTGCCGTGACGAGGCTGGCGAACACGCGTGCCGTCACGCGATGGCAAGAGGAACTCCATGCTGAAACTGGGCAAGGTCGCAACGCGGCTATTCGGCTCGCCTAACGAGCGCCGGCTGAAAGCATACCAGTCCCGGGTCGATGCGATTAACGCGCTGGAACCGGAGTTGGAAGCGCTGAGTGACGATCAGCTAAGAGCGCGCACCGACATGCTGCGCGGTGAGCTGGCGAACGGCAAGACGCTTGATGAAATTCTGGTGCCGGCGTTTGCCACCGTGCGCGAGGGCGCCAAGCGCTCGCTCGGCCAGCGCCATTTCGATGTGCAGCTGATCGGCGGCATAGTGCTGCATGAAGGCTTGATCTCGGAAATGAAGACCGGCGAGGGCAAGACACTGGTTGCCACGCTGGCGGTCTATCTGAACGCGCTTGAAGGCAAGGGCGCGCATTTGGTCACGGTCAATGACTATCTGGCAAGCCGCGATGCGGAGTGGATGGGCACGGTCTACAAATTTCTTGGCCTTTCGGTCGGCTGCATCATTCATGGCCTGGAAGACGATCAGCGCCACGCCCAATATGCGTGCGATGTCACCTACGGCACCAATAACGAATTCGGCTTCGATTATCTGCGCGACAACATGAAGCACCATCTGGAGCACATGGTGCAGCGCGGACATCATTTCGCGATCGTCGATGAGGTCGATTCAATCTTGGTCGATGAAGCGCGCACACCGCTGATCATTTCTGGCGCGGTCGAGGACAAGTCCGAGCTCTATGTCACGGTCAACAAGTTCGTGCCGCTGCTGATCGAGGAAGACTACGAGATCGACGAAAAGGCGCGCCAGGTGACGCTCACCGATGCGGGCAACGAGCATGTCGAGGAGATGCTGCGCGAGGCCGATCTTTTGCGTGGCGAGTCGCTTTATGACGTTGAGAACGTGTCGCTGGTTCATCATATGAATCAGGCGCTGAAAGCACATCAGCTGTTCAAGCGCGACAAGGACTACATCGTCAAGGACAGCCAAGTGATCATCATCGACGAGTTCACCGGGCGCATGATGGAGGGCCGGCGCTACTCCGAAGGGCTGCATCAGGCGCTTGAGGCCAAGGAAGACTGCACCATCCAGCCGGAAAACCAGACGCTGGCCTCAATCACCTATCAGAACTACTTCCGGCTCTATGAAAAACTCGCCGGCATGACCGGTACGGCGGTGACGGAAGCTGCCGAATTCCTCGACATCTATGGCCTGGATGTGGTTGAGGTGCCGACCAATGTCGCGGTTGGGCGGCTGGATGAGGATGACCAGGTCTACCGCGCCGCCGATGACAAATACGCAGCCATTCGGGAACAGCTCGAGGACTGCAAGGAACGCGGCCAGCCGGTATTGGTCGGTACCACCTCGATTGAGAAATCGGAACAACTGGCGGAACTACTGACCAAACGGGGATTCCGCCAGATCGATTTTGCCGATCCTGCCGCCTTTACCGCACTTTATGAAGGCAAGAGCGGTACCAAGCGCGACAAGCTGTTCGCGGTTCTCAATGCGCGCTACCACGAGCAGGAAGCGCAGATCATCTCCCAGGCCGGCATTCCCGGCGCCATCACCATTGCCACCAATATGGCCGGGCGCGGCACCGATATTCAGCTTGGCGGCAATGTCGAGATGCGGATCGAAGCCGAAACCGCCGACCTCGAGGACGAGGCGGCACGCAAGGCGGCAATCGAGAAAATCACCAAGGAAGTGGAAACCGCCAGGGACAAGGTGATCCAGGCTGGCGGTCTTTTCGTGATCGGCACCGAGCGCCATGAAAGCCGGCGCATCGACAACCAGTTGCGCGGTCGGTCGGGCCGTCAGGGCGATCCGGGAACATCGCAGTTCTATCTGAGCCTGCATGATGATCTGATGCGGATTTTCGGATCGGAACGCATGGACGGAATGCTGCAGCGTATGGGGCTCAAGGAAGGCGAGGCGATCATCCATCCATGGGTGAACAAGGCGCTGGAAAAGGCCCAGTCCAAGGTCGAGGCGCGCAATTTCGACATTCGCAAGAACATCCTCAAATACGACGATGTGATGAATGACCAGCGCAAGGTCATCTTCGAGCAGCGCATCGAGCTGATGGAAGGCTCGGACGTGCCCGAGACCGTGGTCGATATGCGCCACGAACTGATCGACGAGCTGGTCACGCGCCATATTCCGTCCAATGCCTATCCCGAACAATGGGACACCGAGGGCCTGCAGACCGAGGTCTTGCAAATTCTCAATCTCAAGCTGCCGGTGGTGGGCTGGGCCAATGAAGAGGGGATTGCTGATCAGGAAATTCGCGACCGGCTCGGCGATGCCGCCGACCGCGCGATGGCGGCGCGCACAGCGCGCATGGGGGCGAAAGCCATGCGCCAAGTGGAAAAGGCGGTGCTGTTGCACACGCTTGACACGCTGTGGCGCGAACATCTGGCGATGCTCGATCATCTGCGCCAGGTGGTGGGATTGCGCGGCTATGCCCAGCGCGATCCGCTCAACGAATACAAGACCGAGGCGTTCACGCTGTTCGAGACACTGCTGGCGCGGCTGCGCGAAGCGGTCACGGCGCAGTTGATGCGGGTGGAACTGGCCGAACAGCCGCCAACGATCGATGCGGATGAGGACGATTTCTCTCAATTTGAGGAATCACATCCCGATCCGCAAATTGGAATGGATGCGGGCGCACCTGCCGAACAGCCGGGAACCGGAGAGCGAGGGGCTGCGCCCTTGCGCCGGCGCGCAGCAGCCGGTGCGATCAATCCTAACGATCCGTCAAGCTGGGGCAGGGTGTCGCGTAACGCACCATGTCCATGCGGTTCGGGGCGCAAATACAAACACTGCCACGGGGCGGTGAAATAGCGCCCGTCTGACCTTTGGCGCCCGGCGGGCGCAAGGCTATTGACAGCCGCCCCCCTACTTTTCACGTGTGGTATTGGGTTCACCCTCTGGAAAGGATTTAGCCGCCAATCTCCCGCGCTTGTAATCCAAGCGGTAACAGTGTGGTGCGGTGTCATGGGCGGCGTTCATTTCGTCTGGAAACTCTGGTTTTTCATGTGTGCGGTGTGGCTGGCGGCAACGCTCGGACTGGTATCCGGATCAACAGGCTGGCTGAGATTTCTCAATGCCGCCTTTGTCTACGGCATCGCCCCGATTTTAGCTGGCACAGCGCTGATCTACTGGAGCTACGCGCACACGAACTGGCATCCGGCACGACAAAAAAGCGCGACTGATCACGGCCTGGCATCGGCTTGCCGGTCATCGGCGCACACCAGCCAGCGTTCGATCTGGAACAGAATACTGGCATTGCCACATCCACTGGTCAGCAATTCCAGCCCGTTGCAATAGGAGCGCTCGACCTGCTCGGTTGACATATAGGCGGAGATTTCACGCCCCAGTGTTGACAGGCGCTCCAGATCCTCGCTTTGTCAATCATCCTGGCCCCTGCCTTCGCGCAGCGCCAGCGCATAGGCGAACTGGGCGGGCGCAAAACCACTGCCGGGCAGATTTTTCGAGCCAGTCGGCGCCGGACAGATCGTCCTTGCGCACGCCTTGCCCGATCATCAGCGAACGGCCGGCTTCATACTGGCCGCGCGCCGCACCGCGTTTGGCTGCACTCTGCCACAGCTTGAAGGCGCGTCTAGCGTCAACAATGCCGAATTTCGGATCGGACAGGATGTCCCCGCCCTTAAGCATCGCCAGAAGATCACCGTCCTGCAGGGCCTGAAGCACACGCTCGTGCAGACCGCCTTCGGATTCGTCCTGCGATCTGGCGGGAGGATGAGCTGTGAGCAGAACAACAAGCGCTGCGGCGATCGCGGCAACAACGCGCAAACGCGCCGGGCGCGCCTCAGACACGCCGCAAAACTGACCAAGCGTGGCGAAAATCACCTGAAACCTTCGTTACCAATTCAGCCAGAAGATAGACCGCCCTTCGATTTCACGCTATCCCGCAACCAGAGCGGGGCAAACGACAGGCAGCGTGATGGCGCAGGATCAAATCATACTATTTGCGATACTGGCTTTCGTATTCACGTTTTTGCTATGGGGCCGCTGGCGCTATGACCTGGTCGCGTTCACCGCCCTAGTGGTGGCGGTGATCGCCGGCGTGATTCCCGAGCAGCAGGCATTTTCAGGTTTCGGCCATCCGGCGGTGATCATCATTGCGCTGGTGCTGATCGTCAGCCGCGGCCTTTCCAATTCGGGTGCGGTCGAGCTGATCGCGCTGTATGTGGTGAGCGGCGCGCGGTCGGTCTCCAGCTATATCGCGGTGATGTCGGGACTTGCCGCTTCACTGTCGGCGGTGATGAACAATGTCGGCGCGCTGGCGCTGTTGATGCCGGTCGACCTGGCAGCTGCCGCCAAGGCCAAGCGCAGTCCCGGCCTGACGCTGATGCCGCTGTCGTTTGCCTCGATTCTCGGTGGGTTGGTGACGCTGATCGGAACGCCACCCAATATCATCATCGCATCCTATCGCTAGACCGCGTTTGGGCAATCCTTCGCCATGTTCGATTTCACGCCGGTCGGCATCGTCTGCGCGCTAGCCGGCGTCCTGTTCGTGGCAAGCGTTGGCTGGAGACTGATCCCGTCCGCCAGCACCGATCATGCCAGCGGCAAGGAGCTGTTCGATCTTGGCGGCTATATCGCCGAGATCGTCGTGCCGGAACGCTCCAAGGCGATCGACTGGCGGGTGCGTGATCTCGACGCCATCGCCGATGACAACGATGTGACTGTGCTGGGGCTAGTGCGGCGCGGCAAGCGGCTGCCCGGCTTTGCCAGGGTGGATCAGATCCGCAAGGGCGACATTCTGGTGATCGAGGCAGCGCCCGGCATAATCGACGGTTTTGTCGGCGCGCTGGGGGGCTGACCTATGACGGCCAGACCAAGGATGGCAGCGCCAATGCGGCGGGCGATCTGGCGCTTGCTGAGGTGGTGGTCTCCGAAGGCGCGCGCATCGAGGGGGCGCTCGGCGCTGTCCTTGAGACTGCTGACCCGCTTTGGCGTCACGCTGCTCGGCATCTCACGCCAGGGAAAGAAGTTTCGTGAGCGCGTGCGCAAGCATCGACACCAAGCAGGGTGACATCCTGCTGCTTTTAGGGCCCACCGAGCGGCTTGCCGGGGTGATCGCCTGGCTAGGCTGTCTGCCGCTGGCCGATCGGGAACCTTGAACTGCGGTTCTACAGTACCGGACCGCAGGGACTTGCGGATCGTGTTGCGCGACGGTCCGGTGCGCCGCGCCACCTCCGGGATCGGCTTTCAATCGCGGCAATGCCGGCGCCGGGTTACACTCGGTAAATCCATGTCGATCACTCCATAATCCCCCGACTCCAAAGCCGGGGAAGAGGTCGCAACATGGGTCCTTCCCGGTGCGAAATTTATCACCCGCCCGCGTCGGCTCTCACTGAAAATCAACAATCCCCAGCCCGATAGCCGGCGGCGAGGCGTTAATACGCCTGGCACCATCCTGACCGGGGCGGAGGAAATTGTACCGCTGGCCCAGAGTTGCGATCTGATCAAGACTTTGACCTCCATGGTATTGGGAAAGGTCATCGGGCAGTTGGGTGAATGGCAACGGGCAGGATTCACCGTTCCGATTGCGGTCAACCTTTAGGCCAGCAATCTCGATGATCTGTCCTTGCCCGATCGCATTGCCGGCCTGCTTGCCGCCGAGGGCCTTCCCCGAGCTCTTGAGCGTTGAAATCACCGAACAGACGGCCATGTCCGACATCACCAAGGCCAACGACATCCTGACACGGCTGCGGCTGAAGGACATATCGGTATCACTCGACGATTTCGGATCCGGATACTCATCTCTGGTGGAAATCTATCGCCTGCCGCTGAGCGAGCTGCAATTCGACCGCTCGCTGGCCATCGAACTTGATCAGTGCGAGGATACACGCACCGTGATGCGCGCGCTGATTGCTCTTGCGCACCTGCTCGAACTTCCGCTCTGCGTCGAAGGCGTGGAAACCGCAGCGACGTTGGCATTTCTGCAGTCGATCCAGTGTGATCTGGTGCAAGGTTATTTCATCTCCACGCCATTGTCGGCCGATGAATTTGTGAAATTCGTCGACCGATGGACGGGCCAGACCATCCCGGGCTGCGACCAACAGCTGCGCGCGAATGACAGTGCGGTGGTGCAGCTGCAATAACGCCGCACACGCGCCAAGCACGACAACAGAATGATCTGACGAACCGCCAGGTAGCAGCGCGGGCCTGGAATCCGGCAGGGCCTAGTCTATCCGATGCCGATGCCCTGGTAACGTTCGCTCAAACGGTTTGCAACAGTTTGCAAGATGGAATGGGCGGTATCGGTGATGCTGAACGAGCGCAATAAATGGCCGGAATATTCTTGGGCTTTCAAACGCATGTCTTGGAGCTTTGACGGCTCTCGGCAATGTCCCAGCGCTTCAAGCATATCATCCATGCGGAACGGGTCAGGCAGAACCTGACCGGCACCGGACATGCAGATATGCTCCGAATATCCGCACAAGCTGTTGGCGATAACAGGAACGCCGTACAAAAGGCTCTCTATGATGACGTTTCCTGCGGCCTCTTCGCGCGCCGGATGAACCATTAGATCAGCAGCACCGATCAGCTGATCAAGATCTTCTCTATGGCCCAGTATCCGCACACGGTCAGACACTCCAAGGCGGCTTACGAGGTTCTGAATATTTCTTGCATCCTTGAGCCCAACCAAAACAAGGGTGGCATCGGGCACCGAGGCCAACGCCTCGACTACCCGGTCAGTCCCTTTCCGGGCGCCGTAGATTGCAACATTGATCAGCAAGGTGTGGTCTTGCGGAATATTCAACTCCTCGCGCAGCCTGGCTCTGGGCTGATAGAATTCTGAATGTGCCATCCGGCCAGCGCGAAGTATCGGCTTCAGCACCTGATATCTATCAGGCGCCAGATCGTAGCGCTGCCGGTATTGTTCGGCTTGGCACGCCGCAAGGAAGAAGATGTAGGTGGACTGCCCTTTGCCAAACACCGCCCGTTCAAGCTCCATGTAGATTCGGTTGCGCGGCAACATTGCCATCACACCCTTCTTGGACGGCCACGGACGGTCGACTGCATATAGGAAATCGAGGCCAGCCATTCGGTTGAAACCGATAACGGCGTTCACCTGGTGCGCCTGGCGCCATTTACTGACGGCATTGGCAAAAGCCTTTACCCCGGCATGATTGCTCAGTCTGCTTTGCCGAATGACCTCAACATCAATCGGCGATTTCAATGCTGTCAGGAATTCGGCTGACGGAGGCGACGTTGTCAGCAGCGTGACATCATGGCCTAGCGCGCCGAGTTCACTGGCGATTTCCAGACAATCGCGCTCACGTCCGCCCAGCACACCAAAACGTACACATGTCAACGCCAAGCTCATTGCCACCGCAGCCCCCATTTCGTGGATATAATGAGTCCCGATCCTAGCTTGTTGTTTTTGCCGCATCATCTGATCGATCCTCGCTTCGCTCCGGTCGGATGATGCTCTAGCCCACCGCCACAAGTCTGCGTTCGCGATCGATCACCTTGAGAACATTCTTCAGATCATGACCGCGCTTCAAAATGAGGCCGGTCGCCACCACCACCATGAACGCACTCTGACGGCGCGCCAGTTTGGGTGATTTCTCGATTCTGTAGAGCGGCGCTTCGCTGGAACGGCGGAAGATGGAAAACACCGCCCGGTCGGCGAGTGTGTCTATCGCATAGTCACGCCATTCGCCGGCCGCGACCTCACGTCCGTAAAGAGACAGAATTTGGTTGAGTTCTGGCCTGGTGAACGAAACATAACGTGGTTCGGGGCGTTGGCGACGGTCTGGCTGCGCCGGAGTCTGTCGGCCTCTGCGCGCAGCCAGCTGAAATTCTATGGGGTCAGTGTCGCCCAATTGAGCCTCCCTGTGTGATGCTTTTTTTTTAAATGAGACCGCGGTCTCGTCGGCATTGCAACCCTTTTGGCGCATTTTGCCTACAAACTTCTTGACCGGCAGTGCTTGCGAACCGCTTCTCAAGCGCGCGACAGCGGGGCGTTAATTCCATCAGATTGCCGTATTCTGGCCCACGCCATGCCGTTTTACCGGTGTCGAATATCCTTCCACCCAAGGGACCAAGTGGACCGGGCCCTGGATTGACAGCCCCCAGCCTACCGAGGTTACGTCCCCTGCCCATGGTCCCTACCCTTGGTGGGTGGACCTGTGCTTTTGCCAGATTCCACCCACCGGGATCTTGATTACACGCCATTCTCAGTCGATATCTTGTTGTATAATCAGCGGGTCTGATCCTGGACCCCACCCTTGGGTCAATTTTTCACTGGCAGACATTGGAATATGGTGGCAAAGAAAAAAGCGGCAGCAAGCTCGGAACGGCATGAATTCGGCGCCAAAGTAGCGCGTCTTCTCGAAATCCTGGTTCACTCGGTCTACGCCGACAGTGAGGTATTTCTGCGCGAGTTGATCTCCAACGCCTCGGACGCCTGCGACAAACTGCGCTATCTGGCGCTCAGCGATGGCGATCTGCTTGGCGGCGACACCGAACTCAAGATCGAGATCATCGCCAATGCCGACACAACGAGCGTCGAAATCACCGATAACGGCATCGGCATGAGCCATGATGATCTGATCGAGAATCTGGGCACCATCGCCAAATCGGGTACCCGCGCCTTCATGGAAGAGGCAGGGGGTTCGGATAGCGCCACCGCGCAGGTCGGCCAATTTGGTATCGGATTTTATTCAGCCTTCATCGTCGCAGGCCATGTTGAAGTGACCTCCAGACGAGCCGGCACTGAGGAAAGCTGGACCTGGGCGTCCGATGGCACCGGAGCATATACGATCGAGCCGGCCGCGGCTGAAGCAGCGCTCAATCGAGGAACCAGAGTAACCCTCAACCTGCGTGACGGCATGGACGAGTTTTGCGATGTCAATCGGCTGACACACATCGTCAAAACCCATTCCGACCATGTCCCCTTCCCGATAGATATTGTCGAGATCAAGGACGCAACGCGCGGAGAGGCGGTGAGAGCCAATTCGGCAAGCGCCCTGTGGTCAAGATCAAGATCCGACATCACCGAGGAACAATACAAGGAATTCTTCGGCGCACTTTCGGGCATTTTCGACGACCCAGCACTGACCATCCACTACAAGGCCGAAGGCCGCCACGAATATGATGTGCTGCTGTTTGTCCCATCGACACGGCCGTTCGATCTGTTCGACCCGGCACGTGCCGCACACATAAAGCTCTATGTCAGGCGGGTTCTGATCACCGAACAGGCCGAAATTCTGCCGGCCTATCTGCGCTTTGTACGTGGTGTTATCGATTCAGCCGACATGCCGCTCACCATCAGCCGAGACATGCTGCAGGACAATCCGGTTGCAACAGCGATCAAGAAGGCGGTGACCAACCGCGTGCTGTTCGCGCTTTCAAAAGAAGCTGATGACAATCCGCAAGATTTCGCCACGCTGTGGGAGGCTTTCGGCGCGGTGATCAAGGAAGGGCTCTATGAGGACTATGAGCGCCGCGATGAACTCCTTGAACTCCTGCGGTTCAGCTCGACCGCTGGCGAGGGCCCGCGCACGCTCAAGGACTACATCGCCGATCTGAAACCAAATCAGACGACGATCTACTACATGACCGGTGAAAACGCAGCAGCTCTTCAGGCAAGCCCGCAACTTGAAGGTTTCCGGGCGCGCGGCATAGAGGTCATGCTGCTCACCGATCCGGTCGACAGTTTCTGGACCCAGGCGGTGATGGGCTATGAGAGCAAGCCCTTCAAGTCGGTGGCGCAGGGCGCGGACGACCTGGCCGGGATCGACCGCACCGATCAGGACGATGAGACGGGCAAAAACGAGGCCGGTGAGGCGCCGCGCCCGGCAGATGTGGCAAGCACCATCGCGTTTCTTAAACAGACGCTCGGCGATGCAGTGAGCGACGTGCGCGTTTCCGAGCGGCTGGTCGAAAGTGCGGCTTGTCTGGTCGCCGCCGATGGTGGTCTTGACCGCACGCTGGAGCGCATTCTCGGCGAGCGTCAGGGCGGTGAGCGAACAGCGCCAGTGCTGGAAATCAATCCCCGCCACAAGCTGATTGACGCCCTGACCAAATCCGTGATCGACGGGCAGTCAGAACCGGCACAAGACGCTGCTAAGATGCTGCTTGACCATGCGCTGATCGCCGATGGTGAAAAGCCGCGCGATATGGCGGCCTTTACCGGCCGTCTTCAGGCAATGATGGAAAAAACGCTGGTCTGAGCAAGGCGGGCTCTGCAGCCGGGCGGCGCTACCAGGCGCTCACCTGTGCCGCTGCGAGTATGGGGCCGGTATCCTTGCCCTGAACCAGCACCGCGCAACCGTCGCTGCCACCGCGTGTCAGCTCGCTCTTAGGCAGCTTGAAGTGGACGGGAGCGCCGTGCCACATGCCGATCGGCGTCATTTCTTTCACCACATTGTAGTAAAAGACGGTAGCGCCGGTATTCTCGCCGCGACCGATCTTGACCGGGATGGCACCGCGATAGAGCACCAGCCACACAGTGGCATCTTCCAATTCGCTTGCCTGATCGCTGTCGATGCTGATGGTGATCGTGTCGCCCTGCTCGGCCAAGGCGATATTCAGGTGACGCTTCTTCAGCGCCGCGCGGGCCGCTGCGATCTTCTGTTCGATCTGTTTGAGGTTCGAGCCAACCGCATGGTCGATGCCGCCAACCACCACTTGCGGCGTGTAGACCTGTGAATCGCCGCGCCTGCGGGCATAGTCACGCTGTCGCTCGGAATAGGCCGGATCGGCCAGAGTGTCTTTCCAGCCGAGGAAGTCCCAATAATCGACTGGTAGGGATAGCACGATGATATCGTCGCGCCCGGAGAGTTTGCCCATCAACTCATCCGCTGGCGGGCAGGACGAACAGCCTTGGCTGGTAAACAGCTCGACCAAAACCTTGCCCTGGGCCAATGCCGGGCCAGCCATGGCCAATGCCGCAACCAGCGCAAGGGCGGTTTGGCGTATGCCGAATTTCTTCATTTAGCTGCGTACTGCTTTAAATTCAATGCATGCGGAAAATAGGGACCGTTGCAGATCAACGGAAGTCACGAAGGGGTTACGCGCGCGAACGTGATCAGCCTTGATAGGACTGACCAACATCCCGCGACTCCGCCGGGTCACTGTCAAATTAGACCGATCTGTGCCCGGCGGGAAGATGCAGCAAGTGCGCCGGTTGTCCCGCCAGGCAGTCTTTCTGCCGTCTTTCCTCAGGCAGCCTGCGCCAGATTGCGCAACACATAGTGCAAAATGCCGCCATTGCGGAAATAGTCGAGTTCATCATCGGTATCGATGCGGCAGATCAGCGGCACATTGATCGCTCGCCCGTCGGAAAAGGCGATTTCAGCCTCCATCGTCTGGCGCGGCACGATGTCGGTGAGGCCATGGATCGTTACTTCCTCACTGCCGTCAAGATCGAGCGAGTCCCAGGACGTTCCCTCCTCGAACACCAGCGGCAGCACACCCATGCCGACGAGATTGGAGCGGTGAATGCGCTCAAATGACTGGGCAATCACCGCGCGCGCGCCCAAGAGCCGCGTGCCCTTGGCCGCCCAATCGCGCGACGATCCAGTGCCATATTCCTTGCCAGTGAACACCACCAGTGGCACATTTTCCGCCTTGTAGCGCATCGCCGCATCGTAGATCGGCAGAAGGTCACCGGAAGGGTGATGCACCGTCATGCCGCCTTCCACATCCTGCAGCATCTGGTTGCGGATACGGATATTGGCGAACGTACCGCGCATCATCACCTGATGATTGCCGCGTCTGGCACCATAGGAATTGAAGTCCTTGGGGCGCACCTGATGCTCGACCAGATAGTTACCGGCCGGCCCATCAAGCTTGATCGATCCGGCCGGTGAGATGTGGTCGGTGGTGATCGAATCGCGGAACAGCGCCAGCACGCGCGCCTTGTCGATGTCGGTCACCGGCTCGGGTTCGCGCTTGATGCCTTCGAAATAGGGCGGGTGCTGAAGATAGGTCGAGGTATAGCTCCAATCGAAATTGGCGCCCCCTGTGGTGCTGATCCCCTGCCAGTTCCTGTCTCCCTTGAACACATCGCCATAGCGCTCGGCGAACATGTCGGCAGTGACCGAAGTGCGGATCAGTTCCGCGATTTCGGCCGAAGAGGGCCAGATGTCCTTCAGATAAACCGGGTTGCCCTGCCCATCGGTTCCAAGCGGATCGGTGGTGAGATTGACGTTCAGCGATCCGGCAATCGCATAGGCGACCACTAGTGGCGGTGAGGCGAGATAATTGGCGCGCACATCAGCATTCACCCTGCCCTCGAAATTGCGGTTGCCCGACAACACCGCGCAGGCGACCAGATCGCCGCCCTGAATTGCTTCGGAGACCGGTTCGGGCAAGGGCCCGGAATTGCCGATACAGGTGGTGCAGCCGTAACCGACGAGATCAAATCCCAGCGTGTCGAGATCGTCCTGAAGACCGGCCTTGACCAGATAATCCGTCACAACCTGGCTGCCCGGCGCCAATGATGTCTTGACCCAAGGCTTACTGGTCAGGCCCTTGGCAACGGCGTTGCGCGCCAGCAGCCCCGCCGCGATCAGCACCGATGGATTTGACGTATTGGTGCATGAAGTGATTGCGGCAATCACCACATCGCCGTCCTCCAGCGTGTAGTCCTCGCCTTCGACGGCGGCCTGGTTGCCGGTTTTGGGCGCCTCGGGGCGGATCTCGGAAATCGCCTTGGCAAATTCCGGCGCCACACTGCCAAGCTCGACCCTGTCCTGCGGTCGCTTTGGTCCGGCCAGCGACGGCACCACCTGAGAAAGATCAAGTTCAAGCGTATCGGTGTAGGTCGGGTCTCCCGAAGCGCCGCGCCACAAACCCTGCTCCTTGGCATATGCCTCAATTAGCGCCAGCCGCTCAGGGGTGCGTCCGGTCGCCTTGAGATAGGCAATGGTGTCGTCATCGATCGGGAAAAAGCCGCAGGTTGCACCATATTCGGGCGCCATATTGGCGATTGTCGCCTGGTCTTCCAGAGACAGGTGATCGAGTCCGGGGCCGAAGAACTCGACGAACTTACCGACCACACCGCGCGCGCGCAGCATCTGGGTGACTGTCAGCACCAGATCGGTCGCGGTGATGCCTTCGGGCAGCTGGCCCGACATGCGAAAGCCCACCACATCAGGGATCAGCATCGAAATCGGCTGGCCCAGCATCGCCGCCTCAGCCTCGATGCCGCCCACGCCCCAGCCCAGAACCGACAGTCCGTTGACCATGGTGGTGTGGCTATCGGTGCCCACCAGCGTATCGGGATAGGCAAGCGTCACGCCGCCATCTTCACGGGTCCACACCGTCTGCGCCAGAAATTCCAGATTGACCTGATGGCAAATACCGGTGTCGGGCGGTACCACGCGGAAATTGTCGAACGCCCGTTGACCCCAGCGCAAAAACTCATAGCGCTCGCGATTGCGCTCATATTCGAGATCCACATTCTGGCCAAAGGCGCGTTCATTGCCGAAGAAGTCGACCATCACCGAATGGTCGATAACCAAGTCGACCGGTACCAGCGGATTGACCTTTGACGGCTCGCCGCCAAGCGTAGTCATGGCATCACGCATCGCTGCCAGATCGACTACCGCGGGAACGCCAGTCAGATCCTGCATCAGAACGCGCGCCGGTCGAAAGGCGATTTCCGATTGGCTTGACCGGGACGTAAGCCATGCCGCCATGTCCTTGATGTGATCGGCCGTCACCGAACGCCCATCCTCATAGCGCAGCAGATTCTCCAGAAGAACCTTCAGGGAAATCGGTAGGTTGGAAATACCAGCAAGCCCGTTCGCCTCGGCTTTCTTTAAGGAGAAATAGTGATAGGTGTTCCCATCAAACTCAAGTTCACTGAAACATGAAAAGGAATCGAGTGAATTTGGAGCTGCCATGAATCCGTTTCCTTTCGTCCCTGCGGCCCGTACTACCCGTGCCATGCCGTGCCCGGCCATTTCAGTGCAGGGCGCCGTTTGGCACACCAAGGTGTCGGCTTTTCGCCAACGCCGCAGATGCGTGTGAGATGTCTTGCGCGCTTTATAATGGTTTAAGCGAAGCTCTGCCAATGCCACCTTTATGGGGTGGCTTCAAATGGTTGCCTCAACACTTCACAGTCTTTGATGGAAAGATGGAGTGTTCACGATGGGCTGCTGTCGATGTCTCTATTTTACCGATAACCGGAAGGCAGAGATTTGGGATCGCCGGCAGCCTGGGGAGTCGATGCGTTCGATTGGCTGCGGGTTCGATCGCAACTCATCGTCGATCTTTCCCTTGCTGTCCCGGACGTGTGCTATCCGGCCGCTGGCGCACACAAGGTCGCGTCCAGCATTGACGCATTGTGATCGAGAGGAGATCTCCGGAGGGCTTGGGGCGCAACTGTCCTTTCGTACGATCGCGCGTCAGCTACGCCGAGCGCCGTGGACGATCAGCCGCGAGGTGGGGCGCAATGGCGGCCGCGCGGAGTATCGCGCTGCGCGGTCGGATCAGGCTGCCCGGGACCGGGCTCTGCGCCCCAGGCTGTGCAAGCTTGCTTGTCGGCGATCGCTCTGCCGGACACGATCGGGCAAGCTTGAGCACAAGTGGTCACCTCAGCAAATCACGGGCTGGCTGAAGCGCAGGCATCCCGACGATGAGGATGCACACGTGTCCCATGAGACCATCTATGTGAACTTGCGCGGGTCGCTCACCCGGGACCAGGGCAAGGAACTTGCCGACCCAAGCATCTCACGCTCGCGACCGACCTCGAGGTCTACTTCTGCGATCCCCACAGCCCCCGGCAGCGCGGCATCAACGAGAACAACAACCGGCTGCTGCGACAGTACTTCCCCAAAGGCACCGACCTGTCTATGCACGGCCGGACCAAACTCGATGCCGTGGCGCGGGAACTCAATGAGCGGCAAAGAAAGACGTTGAACGACCACTCACCTGATGAGAAGTTCGCTGAGTGTGTGGCGGCGATTAGTTGAATCGGCAGCTCAATGCTTGTGATGGAGATACCATGCACCTGAGCGCACAGGCACTCAGCTGCTCGCGCGGCGGGCGGGCGGTCTTCTCCAGCCTTTCATTTTCGCTTGAAGCGGGCAACGCCCTCATTCTCGAGGGACCAAACGGTGCTGGAAAGTCGACGCTGTTGCGTCTGATCGCCGGTCTCATCCAGCCGGATTCCGGAACCATCGGGCTTGACGGCGGCGATGACGAATTGCCGATCGGTGCTCAATGCCACTATGTCGGCCATCTCGATGCAGTCAAACCGGCGCTCACGGTAAGACAGAATATCCGCTTCTGGGGAACCTATCTGGGCGGCGCGCAGGAAGACGGCGCGCTGGCAGCTCTTCGTCTCGACCATCTTGCCGACCTGCCGGCCGGGAATCTCTCCGCCGGCCAGGGACGCCGCCTAGCGCTTGCGCGCCTGCCGGCTGCGGCAAAGCCCATCTGGCTGCTTGATGAACCGACCGTGTCGCTCGACCGTGCCGCACAACAAGATCTGATATCACTCGGCAAGGCCCATCTGCAAAGCGGCGGTCTGATTGTCGTCGCCACCCATCTGCCGATTGATCTGGAACCGGCCAATACTCTCGGCCTGACGGGGCTCAATTGATGATCCGCGCCTTTACCGCCATCATCCGGCGCGATTTGGCGCTGGCGTTTGGCCAGGGCGGCGGTGCCGGTCTGGGTGTTGCATTCTTTCTCATCATTGTCGCTCTGTTGCCGCTCGGCATCGGGCCCGATCTCAACCTTCACGCCCGCATTGCGCCGGGGCTGTTGTGGGTCTCGCTCCTGCTGGCGACGCTGTTGACGCTCGATCGCATTTTTCACGCCGACTTTGAAGATGGCACACTCGATCTCATGATCATCGGCCCGCTGCCGCTGGAGTTGGTGGTCGTTGCCAAGGCTTTCGCCCATTGGCTGACAACCGGCCTAGTTCTGGTCGTCGCCGCACCGGGGCTCGGCATATTGCTCAATCTTGACGAACAGGCCTTCCTGCCGCTGTTTGCCACCATGCTGATTGGTACACCGGGGTTGAACTTCATTGGCGCCATCGGTGCGGCGCTGACACTTGGCGTGCGCCGAGGCGGGCTGCTCACCGCCATTCTCGTATTGCCACTTTTCGTGCCTACCCTGATTTTCGGCATCTCCGCGGTTTCCGCGGCAATCACCGGCCCGGCACCGATTGGCCCGCCAATGATGATACTGGCCGCATTGACACTTGCCGCCATTGCGCTCGGGCCCTTTGCCGCCGCAGCAGCGATCCGGACCAACCTGCAATGAGCCGTGCGAAATGGATTGTTGAACCCCATCTTGATTGGTGTCATTGAGTTGCAGCCCCAAGAGGACTAGGGTCTGGCCCAGATAACCGTCTTCCCGATTTGATCCGGGGATGGTTCATTGCCTCCGATGAGGAGGTAACGAGATGTATGATTTCTTCTGGTTTTCCGATTCTCAGCGGGCTCGGATCGCTCCGCTTCTGACGACCGATGTGCGCGGCAAGAAGCACGTTGATGATCGTCGTGTGCCGAGCGGTATCGTCCATGCGCTACGCCGTGGCGGTCGCCGGGCCGAGGCGGTATACGGGAAGGTATCTTCAGCGCTCCGGCAAACACTGAGGATACGCCTGACCAGCTGTTCATCGACAAGCCCCTGCATCAAGGTTCATCGCTGCGCCGGCGGTGGAAAAGGGGGCCCCTGGCCCCATGGTATCGGCCGCACCGAAGGCGGACGCAACACCGGGCTCCACGCCGTCCGCGACCACAAGGGCCGCCCCATGTTTTTGTCAATTGCGTCCTGCTCCCGACGCCCGGAAACGTGCATGATTGCAAGGTCGCACAGCGCTGCATCGAGGCCATGCCGCCATCCGCCGAACTTGTCGCCGACAAAGGCCGTGACGGCCGGGAAATGCGCGAACGGCTTGAAGAGCGCGGGACCGGGCCCGTCATCCCGCCGCGAAAGACCCGCAGGATCCGATATCCCTACGATCAGGCCATCTACAGGGAGCGAGATATCATCGAATGCATGTTCTGCCGCCTCAAAGACGGGCGGCGCATCGCAACCCGCTTCGAGCGCAACATTAAAAACTGCATGGCAGCTATCGCGCGCGCCGCAGCCCTCATCTCGTGGCTATAATGAGGCCAGACCCTAGATTAAATCCATGTTCGGTCTTGCCAATCCGCACCGCTTCATGCGCTTTTCCGGCGCCATCCTGCCCTGGGTCGCCGCACTTGCGGTGGCACTGCTTGCCGGCGGGCTTTACTGGAGCCTGTTTGTCGCACCGCCCGACTATCAGCAGGGCGAAACCGTGCGCATCATGTTTGTGCACGTGCCGTCTGCCTGGATGGCGATGTTCACCTATACATTCATTGCCGTGGCAAGCGTGGTATCGCTGATCTGGCGTCATTCACTGGCCGATGTCGCGGCCAAGTCGGCAGCGCCTATTGGTGCTGCCTTCACCTTCCTCGCCCTGGCTACCGGATCGCTCTGGGGCAAGCCCATGTGGGGCACTTGGTGGGTGTGGGACGCGCGGCTGACCTCGGTGCTGGTGCTGTTTTTTTTGTACCTTGGCTATATCGCGCTGTGGTCGACCATCGAAGAGCCGGTACGCGCCGGGCGTGCGGCGGCGATCCTGGCGATTGTCGGCTTCGTCAATATCCCGATCATCAAGTTCTCGGTCGACTGGTGGAACACGCTGCACCAGCCGGCCAGCTTGGCGCGCGTGGACGGCCCTGCAATCCACTCATCGATCCTTTATCCGCTGCTGACCATGGGCGTTGCCTTCACCATGCTTTTTGCCGTGCTGTTGCTGATGGCGATGCGCTCTGAAGTGATGCGCCAGCGTATCCGTGCCATGCACATGGCCGAGGCAGCATCGTGATGGGTGACTATGGCGTCTTCATCTGGTCGGCCTATGGCATCGCCGCCCTGGTGCTTATCGGTCTGACCGCACATATCTGGCGCGACCTGCGCCGCCAGCACGCGGCCCTGGCGGCGCTCGAAGCGCGCGGTGCACCGCGCCGCCGCGCTGCAAATGCCGCAGCAGCACCAGACGAAGCAGGCACATGAGCGAGCCGGCAACTGAAGCGCCGGCAGGTGCACGCCGCCTTATCTGGACCGCGGTGCCGGTGATTGTGTTCGGCGCTTTGGTGCTGGCCATGTTTGTCGGATTGAGATCGGGCGATCCGTCAATTTTGCCCTCGGCTCTGGTCGGCAAGCCCGTACCAGAATTCACACTCGAACCGCTTCCACGTCTCAATCGTGACGGCAAACCGGTTCCCGGCCTTGCCACCGCAGACCTCGCCGGCAGTGAAGTGACGCTGGTCAATATCTGGGCCTCCTGGTGCGGACCGTGCCGTCAGGAGCATCCATTATTGATGCAACTGGACCAATCCGGCATCAAGGTGGTCGGCATCAATTACAAGGACCAGGAGGAAAATGCCCGGCGCTTTCTCGGCACCTTGGGCAATCCCTATCGCGCGGTCGGCGTTGATGATGACGGACGCTCGGCGATTGACTGGGGCGTTTATGGCGTGCCCGAAACATTCGTTGTCGATGGCGATGGTGTGATTCGCCACAAGCATGTCGGACCGCTGACTGCCGGCGCAGTTGAGAGCCGCCTTGTGCCGGCGATCGAAGCCGCACGTGCGGAAAAATGACCTGTATGAGACCTGCATTAAACTATTTGTTAACCTTAATGAAAGGTTAATAGGTCGCTTCGCTGGCGGTAGATGGGCTGCCGGTGTCGTGGAAGGGCTCTCGCATTAGCGACAACGATAACAGCGGCTGCGGCGCAGGCACTTGGACGCCCTGAAAACCCCTGGCTTTGAGCGTCTTGGTGTGATTCCGTGGGGATACCAGCGACGGGGGGTACGATGGCTGCACAGCGCGGGTTGTTCGATCCGGATGAGCGCTACGCGGCGTTATCGAAGGTGGGAGATCCGCTGGAGCGGCTTGCAGGGGTTATCGACTTCGAGCTCTTCCGGCCGGAGTTGGATGCGACGCTTGATCGTTCCGATGGCAGGCAAGACGGGCGCCCGCCGATGGACCCGGTCCTCATGTTCAAGGTACTGGTGATCCAGGCACTCTACGGTGTGTCGGATGCGCAGGCGGCGTTGCAAATCATGGACCGGCGCAGCTTTGGCCATTTCCTCAGCCTCGATGACGGCGCGCGGGCGCCGGACGAGACGACCATCCGGCGGTTCCGGGAAGCCCTGGCGCGGACCGGCGCGGTGGAGAAACTCTTCGCCCGGTTCGACGCGCATCTTAAGGACGCCGGATATCTCGCCCGGATATCCCGCCATGGGCGGGCTGATCATGCCACCATCGTGGCGGCCCCGCGCCAGCGCATGACCGATGCCGGGAAGGAGATCGTCAAGGGCGGGGGCATCCCGCCTGATTGGCAGGCCAATCCCCGGAAACCGGCGCAAAAGGATCGCGACGCGCGTTGGACGCTCAAGCGAGGGCGCAGGAAGACGCGCCCGGACGGGCACGGCGATGGGCGCAATCGCCACGCCGGTGTTCGGCGACAAATCCCATATCGATGCCGACCGGCGCCACGGCTTCGTCCGGACATGGATCGTCACCGACGCCGCCCGGCATGACGGACGCGTAGCGGGCGGACACGGCGTATCGGTCGCAGAAGAACGAGAAGAAAATCGCCCTGGCCGGGCTGACCTAGAAGGTCCATTTCCACCGCCCGCCCGGCAAGCCGATGCCCGTGCATCACGAGAGGGCCAATGCCGCACGGTCGAAGGTCCGATCCGCGATCGAACATCCCTTCGCCGGGATGAAGGCACGAATGGGTCTCTTCGTCCGCACCATCGGCATCGACCGGGCGAGGGCCAGGATCGGCATGGCCAACATCGCAGTCAACATGAAACGGCTCCTGTTCCGGGAGCGCAAAGGCGCCGTGGCCCGGCCCCGGCGAAACCGAATCCCGAACCACAACCCAGGCAAAGGGCCGACACGCATCGCGGCCGTAAATGCGCTCTCGTCACCCGATTCCAAGCAGCAGACAGGGGTCTGCAGGGTGTCCAACTAATGCCTATGGCATGCCTACGCGCGCCCGATCCGACCACGCCTTATGAGGTTCCCGGAAGCCGGCTCAACCTTTCAGTCTGAGTTTGCCCCGGCAATCTCAAGCCCGACCATCGCACGCGCGAATTCATTCGGACTGAAGGCACCAAGATCATCAACTCCCTCGCCAATGCCGATGGCATGCACCGGCAGGGCAAATTTCTCGGCGATCGCTACCAGAATGCCGCCGCGAGCGGTGCCGTCGAGTTTGGTCATGACGACGCCACTGACCTCGGCAACTTCGCGGAAGATCTGGGCTTGCGATAGCGCGTTCTGACCGGTCGTCGCATCGAGAACCAGCAGCACCGTGTGCGGAGCCTGGGGATCGAGCTTTTTGACCACACGCACGATCTTGGCCAGTTCATCCATCAGATCGGCCTTGTTCTGAAGCCGGCCGGCAGTATCGATCAGCAGCACGTCGCTTGCTTCATCGCGCGCGCGGCTCAATGCATCGAATGCGAGCCCTGCCGGATCGGCACCGACATCGCGAGCGACCACCGGAGCGTCCACCCGCTCGCCCCAGATGGTGAGTTGCTCGATCGCGGCTGCACGAAAGGTGTCGCCCGCCGCCAGCATCACCTTGAGCCCATCGCCGGCAAATCCCGCCGCCAGCTTGCCGATGGTGGTGGTCTTGCCAGAGCCATTAACCCCGACCACGAGAATGACATGGGGCCTGGCGCCAGCCTCAAGTTCCAGAGGCTGCGCCACCGCCTCAAGCCTGCCGCCAATCTCGGCGGCAAGAAAATCGCGCACTTCTTGCGGATCGACATCGCGGTCGAATTTTTTAGCGCGCAGCTTTTCGGTGATCGCCAGCGCGCTTTCAACACCGATATCTGCCTGGATCAGCAGATCTTCGAGCTGATCGAGCATCTCCTGATCGAGGCGCCGCTTGGTAAAGACCTGAGTGATCCCGCTGGTCAGCGCCGATGAGGATCGTGTCAGCCCGTCGCGCAGGCGCGTGTACCAACCTCGCCTTGCCTCAGATGGCACTTCGTCGCTGTCCACTGTCAGTACTGATCGGCGCTTCAGGCAACTCCGCAGCGCGATTACCTCCGTGAAATAGCCGCCCAAACACTCCTTGCTTTTCCTCGCTCACAACACCTGATCCGCAAACAGGCGCTCGCCGTCCGAGCCGGTAATCCGCGCCGCCACCAATTCGCCAGCCTGTGCCGGTCCGGTCAGCTCCACCCCGGCAAAATGCTCGCTGCGCCCAAAGCCCGGCCGCTCAACCAGAACCTGGCGGACCTTTCCGGGCTCTTGTCCGAGATAGTCGCGCTGCACTGCCACACCTTCACTTCGCAATCGCCGCGCCCGCGCCTTCACCGCGTCCGATGGCACAGGCGGCATGCGCGCTGCCGGCGTGCCGGGCCGGGGTGAAAACGGAAACACATGAAGATAGGTTAGCCCGCAGTCAGCCACATGATCGAGCGTTGCTTCAAACATCTGCTCGGTCTCGGTCGGAAATCCGGCGATAAAATCCGCGCCAAACACGATATCCGGTCTTGCAGCGCGGGCGCGGGCGCAGAACTCCACCACATCGCGCGCCAGATGCCGGCGCTTCATCCGCTTCAGAATCATGTCATCTCCCGACTGCAGAGACAGATGCAGATGCGGCATCAGCCGCTGTTCATTGGCAAGGGCATCGATCAGATTGTCATCAGCCTCGACCGAGTCGATGGAAGAAATGCGCAAACGCCGCAGTTCCGGCACACGGGCAAGGATACCTCGCACCAACTGGCCCAGGCTCGGGCGGTCCGGCAAATCAACACCCCATGAGGTTATATCAACGCCGGTCAGCACCACTTCGGCATAGCCCTCGCCGGCCAGACGGGCCACCTGTTCCACCACATGGTCAAGGCTCAGCGAGCGTGACGGACCACGGCCAAATGGAATGATGCAGAAGGTACAGCGGTGATCGCAGCCATTTTGCACCTGAACGAAAGCGCGTGCGCGTGAGCCAAAACCTCCGATCAAATGTCCGGCGGTCTCGCGCACTTCCATGATGTCGGCGACCTCGACACGCGGCGCATTATCAGTACCGTAAGCCAGCCTGGCAAACGTGCTGCGTTCGGCCTTTTCTGCATTGCCGATGACATGATCGACCTCTTGCATCTGCGAAAAACGCGCCGTTTCGGTTTGTGCCGCACAGCCGGTCACAATAATGCGCGATCCGGGATTCTCGCGCCGCGCTTTTCGGATCGCCTGGCGCGCCTGACGCACCGCCTCTCCGGTAACCGCGCAACTATTGACGATGACCGCATTCTTCAGGCTCTCCTCATGTGCAAATTCGCGCATCACCTCGGTTTCGAAAGCGTTGAGCCGGCAACCGAAGGTCAGGAATTTCAGGTCATCGTCTTGAACGGCGGTGTTCATCTCACAGCATCCTCAGCCGGGGCCAAGAGTTCAGCGGGAACAATGCCGTCGAATTCGAACGCCACCGGCCCCGTCATCAACACATGCTCATCCTCACGCCATTCAATATCGAGCGTGCCGCCCGGCAGCGTCACCATCACATGTCTGCCGGTGAGCCTTTTTCTGGCCGCCGCCACGGCAGCCGCGCAGGCCGCAGTGCCACAGGCGCGCGTCAGCCCGGCGCCCCGTTCCCAGACCTTGAGCGTCAGCGCATTGTCCGCGGTCACTTGGGCAAGGCTGATATTGGTGCGCTCTGGAAACAGCGGGCGGAATTCGAGAAATGGACCAATGCGGGCCAGATCATGGGCCTCAACATCCTCGACCCAGAAGATGCAATGCGGGTTGCCGACATTGACGACACTGGGGCTGTGCAAAAGCGGCGCATCGGCCGGCCCCACATGAAGCTCAATCATGCGCGTATCGGCAAAGGGTTCAGCAAGGGGAATTTCTTCCCAAGACAATCGCGGCATACCCATGTCGACCGTGATCGACATCTCCGCGCTTCCGCGCGTGCACACCAAAATTCCGGCATTGGTTGCTATTGAGATCTCGGTCTGCCCGCTTTCTTCCATCAATCCCCAGGCGATGCAGCGGGTCGCATTGCCGCAGGCATCGACTTCGCCGCCATCCGAATTCCAGATTCGCATGAACGCATCGGCGTCAGGTGACGACTCTAGCCGGATCAGTTGGTCGCAGCCAATACCTTCACCGCGCCATGCAATGCGCCGCACCGCGTCACGGTCGAGCGGTATGGAACGCATGCGCGCATCCAGCACGACAAAGCCGTTGCCGAGACCGTTCATCTTCGCAAACGGAATTCCGGTTACGCCATCCATGGGCGCTATATGGCGAAATCAGCGCCAAAATACCAGCTTCGTGCGCATGTTCTGCGCCAATGCTGGCCGGCAGACAGCAAACTCAGGCGCCGAGTGTGTCCCTGACCGCACCCGCCACCGTTTCGATCTCATGATCTTCGAGATAAGGATGGAACGGCAGAGAGATGACTTCCTCACACAAACGCTCCGACACCGGAAGCGAGCCCGGCCCGTCGCCATAGGCCTGGTAGGCCGGCTGCATATGGATGGGTTTTGGATAGTAGACCATGGTCGGAATACCGGCATCCGACAGAGCATTTCTCAGACGGTCACGCTCCGGCGTCCTGATTGTGTACTGGGCCCATGAGGATTGTATGCCCGCCGCGAGGCTGGGAATTTCAACCACTCCGTCAAGCGCTGCATCATAGCTGCGCGCAATGCGCTCGCGGCTTTCGAGTTCGTCTTGGAATATTTCCAGCTTGGTCAGCAAAACCGCAGCCTGAATTGCATCAAGCCGGCCATTGATGCCGATGCGTACATTGTCGTAAGCGCCATTACCCTCGCCATGGCAGCGCACCGACTTCAAGACCGCCGCCAACTCACCATCATCGGTAAATACCGCGCCGCCATCGCCATAGCAGCTCAGCGGCTTTGAGGGGTAGAAACTCGTGGTGGTGACTGCCGCCAGACCTCCAACCCGCCGATTGTCGCGAACCGCGCCAAAGGACTGGGCGGCATCGGCGACCAGAAACATACAGTATCGGTCGGTGATCTCGCGCAGACAATTGTAGTCAGCCGGCGTGCCAAACAGATCGACCGCAATCACCGCGACGGGTCTGAGTTTGCCTTCAGCCTCGACCTCGCCAATTCGGCAATCGAGATCGTCTGGCGAAATATTATAGCTGTCGCGCTCGACATCAACGAACACCGGTGTCGCTCCGGCCAGAACAATGACCTCTGCCGTCGCGGTAAAGGTGAAACCGGGGATGAACACCGCATCGCCCGCGCCGATGCCACGGGCAAGCAGCGCCACGAACAACGCATCGGTTCCGCTGGATACCGAAATGGCGTGCCGTACATCGGCGAAATCGGCCAACTTGTCCTCGAGTTCCTCGACCAGTGGCCCCAGAACATAGCGGCCGCTCTCCAGGACCTCCTGGATGCGCGCATTCACCCGATCACCGATCAGGGCGTGCTGAGCCTTGAGGTCGACAAACTGGATTGGACGCGGCCGTGCATCAAGATGTTCGGCAATGCTCAAGGCACCACCTAGTGCCGCCCCGTTTAGGTGACGCATATAGGTTACCCTACCCCTGTTCGCCATCAAAACTGCCCCCGGCGATGGCGAATGAATTTGTTCGGTAATTTCTTGCACAAGCCACTGACGTTGTCACGAGAATTGCTGCACCGCAATTTTCAGCAACGAGTCTTATGATATAGTGCGCCAGCACGCGTCAAATTCGGGTGATTGACGCGAGGCGAAGCCGAAACTATTTTCCGCTCCATCGCCCGACAGGCGAAACAGACGCTCCGCCGCCGGGCACCAGGGGTCCGGGGGTGAACACCCGCCAGTGAGGATTCGCCCGCGGGTGCGTTTGGCGTTGTGCCGGGCATTGTTGGCATCGTGCCAATGAGTGCGCAGTGGAGTGCTTATGTTCGACACGCTTTCAGAGCGATTGTCCGGAATATTCGATGCGTTGACGCGCCGTGGGGCGCTGTCGCAATCGGATGTCGATGCAGCGCTGCGTGAGGTGCGCAGAGCGCTGCTTGAAGCCGACGTGGCCCTGCCGGTAGCGCGTGATTTCGTCGATGAGGTTGCCAAAAAGGCAATCGGCCAAGAAGTGCTGCGTTCGGTAACACCCGGTCAGATGGTGGTGAAGATCGTTCATGACCATCTCGTTGAGGTTCTGGGCAGCGACGATGCACCACTCAATATCAAGGTCCAGCCCCCGGCGGTGATGATGATGGTCGGCCTGCAGGGCTCGGGCAAGACCACGACCACCGCCAAGATCGCTCGCCGGCTCCAAGAACGCGACCGCCTCAAGGTGTTGATGGCCTCGCTTGATGTGCGCCGCCCGGCAGCTCAGGAGCAGTTGCGCATTCTGGGCGAACAGACCGACATCGAAACGCTGGCCATCGTCGAGGGCCAGATGCCGGTGGCGATTGCCCACCGCGCATTGGAAGCCGCACGCCTTGGCGGCTTTGACGTGATCATTCTGGATACGGCCGGCCGGATTCATGTGGATGAAGCGCTGATGGCCGAGATGGCCGAAATCCAGGCTGCCACCACTCCTCATGAAGTGCTGCTGGTTGCCGATGCGCTCACTGGTCAGGACGCTGTCAATGTCGCCAGTTCATTTGCCGAGTGCCTGCCGCTGACCGGTGTGGTGCTTACCCGGATTGACGGCGATGCACGCGGCGGTGCTGCACTTTCGATGCGCACGGTCACCGGCAAGCCGATCAAACTGGTCGGCACCGGCGAGAAGATCGAGGCACTTGAGGATTTTCATCCAAGCCGCATTGCCGGGCGCATTCTCGGCATGGGCGACGTTGTCAGCTTGGTCGAAAAGGCCGCCGAAACAGTCGATGCCGAAGATGCGGCAAAAGTTGCCAAGAAGCTCGCCAAAGGTACTTTCGATCTCGACGATCTTTCCCAGCAGCTTGCCCAGATGAAGAAGCTTGGCGGCATGTCCAGCCTGATGGGCATGTTGCCGGGCATTGGCGGCAAGACCAAGCGCCAACTCGCCGAGTCCAATATTGACGACACCGTGGTCAAGCGGCAGATGGCCATCATTTCGTCGATGACGCTGAAGGAGCGGCGCCAGCCCAAACTTCTCAATGCATCGCGCAAGAAGCGGGTTGCCTCAGGATCGGGCACCAGCGTTCAGGACATCAATCGTCTGATCAAGATGCATCGCCAGATGGCGGACATGATGAAGAAGCTCGGCCGGCGCGGCATGCTGAGCGGCCTGATGGGCGGGGGCGCCGCCCCCGAAGACGCAGCCGGTGCCATGCCCGGCGCGGCGGAACTACCGCCAATGCCCGCACAAATTCCTGCTGGCCTGCCCGGACTTCCCGGATCAGGGCGCGCCGGCCCCAGACTGCCCGGCCTTCCTGGACTACCGGGATTGCCGGGGCGCAAGAAATAGACTTGCGGGCCTCCCGCCTCCAAACAACAGATTGAAAAGAAAGAGAAAAATAAATGGCTTTGAAAATCCGGCTCGCACGTGGCGGCTCGAAGAAACGACCATACTATCGCATCGTCATTGCCGATTCGCGCAATCCGCGCGACGGCCGCTTCCTTGAAAAAATTGGCACCTACAATCCGTTGCTGGCGCGCGACAGCGCTGATCGCGTTACCCTCGATGTTGAGCGCATTCAGCACTGGCTCTCCAAGGGCGCGCAGCCGACCGATAGGGTGCTGCGCTTCCTCGACGCCGCCGACATCATGAAACGCCCGGCGCGCAACAACCCCAATAAGGCCAAGCCCGGCAAAAAGGCCCAGGAGCGCCTGGAAGCCGAGCAGGACGCCGCTGAGGCAGCAGCCAACGCACCTGCTGCGGAAGCACCGGCCGAAGAGACCGCAAGCGATGATGAAGCACCTGAAGCCGAACCAGAGCCAGAAAAGACCGAATAGGGGATGGCGCGGTGAAGACCGAGCGCGTGTGCGTCGGCCAGATTGGCGCACCGCACGGCGTTCGCGGATTGGTGATAGTCCGCTCTTTCACCGAAATCTCCGAAGACATCGCAGCCTATGGCGCGCTGACCACCGAGGATGGCATCGAACTTTCACTTGAGTTGAAAGGCGCCAAGAAATCGGGTCTGATTGCCGCCATCGCCGGTATTGGCAGCCGCGAAGCGGCGGACCTGCTAAAGGGCGCCAGGCTCTATGTCGAACGAAGCCGGCTGCCCGAGACTGAAGAGGGCGAGTATTACCACGCCGACCTGATCGGCATTAAGGCGCGCGACAGCGAGGGCCGGGAGCTTGGCCGCGTGGTGGCGGTCCATGATTTCGGTGCCGGTGAACTGATCGAAATCGATCCCGGCACCGGCAAGACCGTACTCATCCCCTTCACCAAGGAAAGTGTTCCTCTGGTCGACATCGCCGGCGCTCACATGATCGTCGAGCACGCGCCGGATGGCTTTCCCGATGCGCCAGTTGAGACACCATGATGGCCGCGCCTGAGGCCGCAAATGCGCCATGGCGCGCCAGTGTGCTGACACTGCTGTCTGCTGTCTTTCCCGGCCCGCTCGGGCTTTCCAATGCCGGAAGAGCACTCGATCAGGGCTTGTGGTCGCTTGAAACCCACAACATTCGCAACTTTTCCGCCGACAAGCATTGCATCGTCGACGGCGCCCCTGCCGGTGGCGGCCCCGGCATGGTGCTGAGGGCCGACGTCACCGCCCGCGCCATTGATGCGGCGCGGCCAGAGGGCGATACCCGCCCGCTACTGGTGGCGTCCGCCCGCGGGCGCCCCTTCGATCAGGCCTTTGCGCGCGAGCTTGTTGCCGCATCAGGCGTGGTCATCCTTTGCGGGCGCTTTGAAGGCATCGATCAGCGGGTCATCGAGGCACGCCAGGCGCAGGAAGTCTCGATTGGCGATTATGTTCTCTCGGGCGGTGAAATCGCAGCTCTCGCGATCATCGATACGGTGGTGCGGCTCCTGCCCGGCGTCATGGGTCATGCCCTGTCAGGCACAGAAGAGAGTTTCGAGGACGGGCTTCTCGAATACTCGCAATTCACGCTGCCACGGACATGGGAAGGCCGCCCCATTCCCGAAGTTCTGTTGTCCGGCGATCATGGAAAAGTTGCCCGATGGCGGCGCGCCGAGGCCGAAAAGGCTACACGCCAGCGCCGCCCCGATTTGTGGAAGCGGCAGGGCGAATAGCCGGCATTGAAACTCAGGTTCGTGTTGTCTCGGCCACCGCTTCGCGGATCAAGGCATCGGGAATATCATCGAATGATGCGTAATTGTAAGCGTAAAGCCGCGCATAGAGCCCCTGAAGCGCGATCAGCTGATCATGGGTGCCGGTTTCGATCATATTACCTTCCTGAAGCACGATAATGCGGTCTGCGCCGCGCACCGTGGCAAGGCGGTGGGCGATAACGATGCCGGTACGCCCCTCAAGCAAACGCGCCAGCCCGATCTGGATCTGGCGCTCGGTGTAGGAATCGATATTTGCCGTTGCCTCATCGAGGATCAGAATACGGGCATCGGCGACCAGCGCCCGGGCAAAGCTCAGGAGTTGGCGCTGGCCAAGCGACAGATTGCTGCTCTGCTGCTCAAGCACCGTGTCATACCCCTGATCGAGCTTTTCGATGAAATCATGGGCGCCGACGATGCGCGCCGCCTGTTCCACATCGGCCCGGCTCGCACCGGCGCTGCGGTAGCGGATATTTTCTAACACCGTGCCGGTGAACAGGAACGGGTCCTGCAGAACCATGGCGATATGACGCCCGAGCGCGGCCTTGGTGTAATCGCGCACATCGATGCCATCGATCAGCACCGCGCCCTCGCTCACTTCATAAAAGCGGTGCAGCAGTGAGGTGATGCTGGTCTTGCCCGAGCCGGTGGGGCCGACAAGAGCAATCGTCTCGCCGCGCTTGATGGTGAAGTTCACACCCTTGAGCACCGGCTGGTCTTCCACATACTGGAAGGAGACGTCGCGAAACTCGATTTCGCCCCTGATCTCATGCGGATCGTGCGCATCGGGCTTGTCGGCGATGGTCAACGGCACATCGAGAACTTCAAAGATCCGTTTGCCCGAGGCCATCGCCCGCTGCATCGTCGAATACTGGATGGTGAGTGAACGGATCGGATCGAAAAAGCGCTGAATGTAGAACAGGAACGCCACCATCACGCCGATATCGAGCGCATTGTCGAGCACCAGCGTACCACCAACCACAACCACGATGCCCGACGCAGCACCGGTCAGCGTGTCGACAATCGGCACCATAATCTGCGCCAGTTTTGCCGATCTCAGATGAGCGTTCAGATTGTCGCTCGCCTTTTCGTCATAAAGCGCGAAATTGACGTCTTGGCGGCCCATGCCCTGAACCGTGCGTACCGAATGAATGCCCTCGGCCAGTGCGCCATTGGCGATCGAATTGGTTTCACGTGCAACCCGGAACGCTTCGCGTGCCCGCGGCAGCCAGACGATCCTGACCAGGAACAGCACCGGCACCACCGAAAGTGTCAGCAGGCCCAGTTCGAAATCAAGCGACAGCATGATGATGACAATACCGCCCAGCAGCACGATGTCGCCGATTGCGGTGATCGAGTTTTCCAGAAATTCCTGCAGCGCGTTCACATCGCCCTGCAACCTCGACATCATGCGCCCGACTTCGGTGCGGTCCATGAATGCCAATGCGACATGCTGAAGATGCGCGAACATGGCGCTGCGCAAATCGAAAATGACATTTTCGCCAGTCAGCCCGACCAACAGATCCTGCCACCATGTAGCGACAAAATTGATCGTGATTACCAGCGTAAAGGTAATGATCGCCATATTGAGCAGATTGCCCGAACCGCCTCTTTCCTGAACCGCAATATCAATGCCGTGACGGATCACCAGCGGGATCGCGAGCTGGGCCAGCGTCGCGATCAGCACCGCGATAATCGAGAACACCACGCGGCGGCGATAGGGCCGCACATATTCCATGAACCGGCGCACCACCCGGCCATCGAACAGTGCGCCGAACATCTGCTCGTCCTGGTTGATCTGCGAGCCGACCACCGCGCGTGGCGGACGCCCGCGCTGTTCATCACCGCCCGTTGCCATGTGCAAGCTCATGGTGCGCTCACCTCAGGCGGTGCACCTTGGTCTTCGCCTTCGATTGCGCCCTCGCGGGTCTGCAACCGGTAAAGCGCCGCATAACGCCCGCCGGCTTCGATCAGGCTCTTGTGGCTGCCGCGCTCGACAATGCGCCCGCCTTCGAGGAAGGCGATTTCATCGGCATGCATCAGCGCGCTCAACCGGTGGGAGATAATGATCGTCGCGCTGTGGCTGAGCTGTTCGGCCAGCGCATCCCTGATCTGGCTTTCGGTGCCGGCATCGATCGCGGCCATGGAATCATCAAGGATCAGCACGGTCGGGTTGAGCATCGCGGTGCGCGCAATCGCCACACGCTGCTTCTGGCCGCCAGACAGTGACACCCCGCGCTCGCCGACCAGCGTGCCGTAGCCTTCCGGCAAGCCGGCGACAAAGCCGTCAATATGGGCCAGCATGGCGGCATCACGAATGGCGGGGTTTTCCGCCCAGGGGTTGCCATAGGCGATGTTGTTTTCAAGTGACGTGGTGAAAAGATAGGGCGCCTGCGCCACCGTGCGTACATTGTCGCGCAGTGAAGCCAGCGTAACATCGCGGATATCTTGGTTATCAATGGTGATGCGGCCCTGACCGGCATCGTAAAACCGCGTCAGCAGATGCGCGATGGTTGACTTGCCGCTGCCTGGAGGGCCGACAATACCCAAAATCTTGCCGCGCCGGACTTCAAAACTGACATCGTGCAAAGCCGGAACACCAACCGGTCCGTCATAGGCAAAGGACACATTTTCAAAACGCACCACCCCTTCGGAGATATCCAGATCCTTCGCCTCCGGCCGACCCCGGATTTCGGGCTCGAGGTCGAGAAGGGCGAAGATCCGGTCGCCGCAGGTCGACGCCCTTGCGGTTGAATTGACCAGAAGGCCGAGCTGGCGCACAGGCAGTTGTAGGATCGTCATGAAGGTCAGGAATTCGGTGAGCGTGCCGACTCTCATTGAGCCTTCCAGCACCCGCAAGCCCCCGACCCACAAGACCAATCCCATGGCGATGAAATAGGCGTAAGTCATCACCGTGGTCGACGTCACCCGGGTCCTGATGCGCTGATCGGCAATTCCCATCGCCTCATCGGATGCGACCGAATATTTGTTGAACTCGTAGCCCTCTGCACCGAAGGCGCGCACCACGCGGATACCGGCGAGGTTTTCGTCCATGATGCGACCGATCAGCGCCATGCGATCCTGAAGCGTCAGCCACAGCTCGCGCAGCCTGAGCCGAGCAGTGGACGAGCGCCAGGCAACGAACGGAACAAAGCTGAGTGACAGGGCGCCCAGAACCACATCGGTGGAAAGCAGCAACCAGGCACCGGCCGAGATCAGTACCACCAGCAACACCAGGCGCAGCATGCCGGTGTTGACGAACATCCGCACGCCTTCGAGATCGAGCATGCCGCGCGTGATCAGCTCGCCTGTATGCACCCGGTCGTGGAACGAAAAACTCAAATGCTGCAACTTGTTGTAGAACGCCAAGCGCAAATCGTAGGCAATCCGGTGGCCGATGGTTTCGCCGAAATAATTGTGCACCAGGGTGAACAGGCCGCGCAGCACCGAGACCGCAAGCAACAGCCAGGCTGCCTCGATGAGGGACGCGCGCGCCTCTTCTCTTGTGACCTCCACGGTGCCGAGAAGCCCCAGCGCTCCATCCACCGCATCGCCCAACAGCGGCGGTACCAGAAGTTGGAATATCGCAGCGGCGACGGTCGCGCCCATGGCAATGGCAAGCCGGCCCTTATAGCGCATGGTCAGACCGACAATGCGCAACAACACGGCATATTCACCCCGCGAGGCTGCTTCATCCTCGCCAGGAAGACCGCGATAGGCGCGCGAATTCAGCGGTCGCGCGACGCCCCCGCGCGCGCTTGGCTTTGCTGTCCTGTAATTATCAGTGTGCACTTTTCAGGTTCGATGCTCGGCGTGTTTATGAATCGACGTCACTCAATCTGGCGGCCAGTTTCACTTGCGGAATGAAAGCCGTTGAGGCTTCTGACCGGTTCCCGACCTTGATGGTGCGGCGGCCAACTGGAAGCCGGATCGCATTTTCGGGTCAAAAATGACCCGAACAAAAAGCGGACGGCGGGAACTTAGTATACGCCTTTCACGCCGCATGTGCCATATGAACACGCGGTTAGGCAATGGCGCTCCACCTCACACCATCGCCAACGGTGGTTTGACCACACCAGACATCAAAGCAACAATCGAACTCCGATCGGCTGCTGCCATGTCAAAACAACAGGAAGTTGCATGAAGCCCAGAGTCTTTATCGTTCAGCCAGTCCCGCCCGAACCGCTTGGACGCCTCGCCCGGCACGCTGAAATCGACATGTTCGACCAGCTTGATCGCATGGCCAGCCGTGACGAGATGATGACTGGAATAGGCTAGGCGGACTATGTGTTCGCGCTTGGCGAAAACCCGATCGATGCGGAAATGATCGCGGCTGCCGGCAAGCTGAAGCTGATGGCGGTGATGGAGATCTTTCCGGTCAGGCTCGATATTGCTGCCGCGACTGCACGCGGCATCTTGGTGAGTGCGCTGAAGCAACCCCATGTCGTCACCGACACCACGGCTGAGTTCACCTTCGCGCTGATCATGGCGACCAGCTGGCGCATCCCGGAGGCCGATCGCCTGCTGCGCGCCGGCGGCTGGCACCAGTATCAATCGCGCACGCTGCCGGCCCAGCGCCTGAAGGGAAAATCACTCGGCATAGTCGGGCTGGGTTCGATCGGGCGCGGTGTCGCACGCATGGCCAATGCCGCCGGCATGCGGGTTCTGTACACAGATCAGGAGCGTTTCGATACCGCGCGGGAAGCTGAAATCAGCGCCGAATGGCGTGAGATCGACGCACTGTTCGCCGAAGCCGACATTGTTTCGCTGACAACCACACTGACGGAAGACACCCGCAGTCTGGTCGATGCGTCATTGATTGCGAAAATGAAACCTAATGCCCTTCTGATCAACACCTCCCGCGGGCCGGTGCTTGATGAACAAGCGCTCGCCGATGCGCTCGAAAACGGCACCATTCGCGGCGCAGGGCTCGATGTCTACCAGGTCGAACCGCCCGAGCCGGGCCATGGCCCAAATCCGCGCCTGCTCGAACGCGACAATATCGTGCTCACCCCGCATATGGGAACTTCGGCTGAGGAAACGCGGGCCTGGATGGCCAGTCAGGTCGTCGATAACATCATCGCACATATCGAAGGCAGCGAGCCCGCCTGGCTGCTGAACCCTGAACTCGTTGGCAGGCCAACTCTGGCAACCGACCGCATTGGCTAGTTGCGTATCCGATCAGATTAGGCAGCGCTCGGACTGATCGCGGGATCGGGTGTGCACAAGCGTGTGCATTGATTTATCACCGCAGCCAGGCTGGCAGGCGAAACGGGTTTTACCAGGATCGCGGCAACACCGGCTTCCTGGAAGTCGCGATGATCGCTCTTGGCTGTGTTTGCCGTCAGGGCAACAACTGGCGTCAGGGAATTCGGCCCGCCGCTGTCACGCAAACGGCGCAACGTTTCGATGCCATTCATGCGCGGCATGCGGATATCCATCAAGATCAGATCGAAAGTTTGGCACGCAGAGATTTCCAGCGCCTTGGCACCGCTCACCGCCAGATGTGGCGTACATCCAAGCCCGGTGAGCAGCATTTCAATCAATATGCGGTTGGGGCGGTGGTCCTCGACCACCAGAACCGATTTCACGTCAGGTTCTAAGGTGTCGTTGTTGCTGGTCCGGGCTTTGGAATTCATCACGCCAAACGCCCGCATCAGAAAGGAGTGTGGAGCGCGGCCGCGCGATACACAGCGCGGCCGCCTACGCAACACCACTAGGGCCCGCGCAAGAAATACAGCGCCAGCGCTTAAGGATCGATGAATGATAGAGTAGATAAATGTCAGAATTATCAGCATTTTTCAGTAATCCGGAAAGTTTCTGGAAACCATATCGCGCTCCATGCGCTCAATCCACGCACGCCAGCGATCAAAGTTGCATTCGGTGCGTATGTCCGCTTGTGTTGCGCCATCCTGGCGTAATTTCCGCAAACTGATCGAAGCGCGGTTCTTGGCAAGCTTGCGGCCTGTCGCATCCTCAATCAGGGGATGGTGGCAATAGACCGGCACCGGCAATTCCAGCAGTTCCTGCAGCAAGCGGTGCACATGGCTCGCCTCAAAAAGATCCATACCGCGGGTCACATGGGTGATGCCTTGCAGCGCATCGTCGACCACCACACTCAGATGGTAACTGGTGGCAATGTCCCTGCGCGCCAGAACCACATCGCCCCATTTGGCAAGATCGGCCGCTACCGGCTCCGGTCCGCCGCGTTCCGGTCCGATTTCAGTGAAATGGTGACGAGTGGCATCCACCGCCGCCAGAGCTTTGTTCATGTCGATCCTGACAGCAGTATCGGACAGCTCATTCGACTCGGTCCGCCCGATGCCCGGAAAAAGCGGCGCACCTTCCGGATCGCGCGGCCATACCGATCCTTCGGCTTCGCGTGCGGCGACAAAATCGGAAATCTCGCGCCGGCTGGCCCGCGTGGCATAAACTAGGCCCTGAGCCTGCAGCCGGTCCAGCGCTTGCGCGTAGTCTGCCATGTGCTCCGATTGCCGGCGCACCGGCTCTTCCCACTCAAGCCCAAGCCAGGCCAGATCATCGAATATCTGGGTGACTAATTGCGCTCTCGTGCGTGTCATGTCGATGTCTTCGATGCGCAAAATGAAACGGGCACCGATAGCGCGCGCGAATTCAGCCGAGAACAGCGCCGAGAACGCGTGGCCAAGATGGAGATAGCCGTTCGGGCTTGGTGCAAATCGCACCACAGGTTTTCCTGGCTCCGGAACTTCTCGCAGCTGTCGATCCGCCATATTCTCGAGCGCCCATGATGATCATCGAGACCAAACAGCATATCGCCGAGGCAGTGGACGCATTGCAAGCCGCAGATCCGCGTCTGGTGCCATTGGTGCGCGCCGCCGGGCCACTTGCCACTGCGCCGCTGCGCCGATGGATTTGAGGGCCTTGCCGCCATCTTTGTCTACCAGCAGCTTTCGCGCGCCAGTGCCGACGCGATCCACGCCCGGCTGGTAAGCACGGTCGATCCCCTGACACCTGCGGCAATCGCCCGCGCGCCCGACGCAACGCTTCAGAATATTGGTCTGTCACGTCCCAAGATCCGGGCCCTGCGTGCCGTTGCCGGCGCGATGGAAGACGGCACGCTCGACACCGATGCGCTGCGCCACATGGACGATGCACAGGTCAGTGAAACGCTCTGCCAAGTAAAGGGTATCGGCCCCTGGACGGCCGATATCTATCTCCTGTCCTGTCTTGGCCGCGCCGATGTGTTCCCCGCCCGCGATCTCGCATTGCAGGAGGCAGCCCGGATCGGGCTCGGCTTGCTCGCGCGGCCAGGCCCGGATCAGCTTCTGGCCGAGTCTGAAAACTGGCGGCCCTGGCGCACCGTTGCAGCTATTCTTCTTTGGGCCTATTACCGTCATATCCGGCGCAAGTTGACCGGGGCCGACCGACAGCAGGGGGGAACTGCCACTTGAGCACTATTCTTGATGGGCCGCGCCTTGCGCCTGCATCCGGCGGCCAGGTCTGCCAACTGGTGGTGCTGGTCCATGGCTTCGGCGCCGACGGCAACGATCCGATCGGCCTCGGACGCGAATGGGCCGCCGCCTTGCCCGATACCGCCTTCGTCTCACCGCACGGACCTGAGCCCTGCGCGGGAGCGCCGTTGGGTTATCAATAGTTTGCGCTGAACCGCATTGACCCGGATGAATTGGCTGTCGGCGCGCGCAGCACTGGTCCGATGCTTGAAGATTCCATTGCCGCTGAGCTTGAGCGCCTTGGCCTGCCTGACGCGGCACTCGCCTTGGTCGGCTTCAGCCAGGGCACCATGATGGCGCTTCAGGTGGGGTTACGCCGGACACATTCGCCAGCCGCGATAGTCGGCTATTCAGGCACGTTGGCATCGCCTGAAACACTGGCCCGGGAGATCTCCGCAAAACCACCCGTTCTGCTGGTCCATGGTGACGCCGATCAGGTGGTGCCGGTGGAATCCCTGTTCCTTGCCACCGCGGCTCTCAACGGCGTTGAAGTGCCCGTCGAATGGCACATCCGTAACAGCGTCGGCCACGGCATTGACGGGCCATCGATCACCATGGGAGGGACATTCCTGTCCGACGGTTTTACTGCCGCCGGTGTTCGCTGAAGCTCCGGCTTCCGGCTCACGCTTCACAATTCTGCCATCCACCATGTAGTATCAAACACCTGCCGCAATTATTCGATTGAGGCGATGCGGCTCGAAATGGATATTCGGGTGAGGAGTTGTCTGATGTTGGGAGCCGGTTGTGAGTATGACAGCCTCGGTTGAATCCTGTCCGGCACTGGTCCTCAATGCCGATTACCGGCCACTCAGCTATTATCCATTGTCATTGTGGGCTTGGCAGGTCTCGATCAAGGCGGTTTTTCTCGATCGGGTCAATATTCTGTCCTACTACGACCGCACGGTCCGCAGCCCCTCCTTCGAGATTCAGATTCCGAGCGTGGTATCGCTCAAGACCTATGTCCGCTCGGCACGCTATCCGGCGTTTACCCGGTTCAATGTGTTTCTGCGCGATCGTTTTAGCTGCCAATATTGCGGAGATGGCAAGGAAGATCTGACCTTTGACCATGTCATCCCGCGTTCGCTGGGCGGCATGACCACATGGGAGAATGTCGTTGCCGCGTGCAGCAAGTGCAATCTTGCCAAGGGCGGCGAGTTGACGCACCAGGCGAAGATGTGGCCAGCACAGACCCCACACCGCCCGACCGTGCATGATCTGCACCGCAATGGCCGTATGTTTCCGCCCAACTATCTGCACGAAAGCTGGCAGGACTTTCTGTACTGGGACACCGAGCTCGATCCGTAAGTCGGTCGGATCACTGGCTAGGCGGCCTCAATGCGCGAATGGCACCAGACGTTGCGATCAGCGCCAGTGCTATGGACAGGAGCACGTTGTATCCGGCAAGCGACAGGCCAAACAGCCTCCACGGCGCCTCATCGCAACTGGGCACCCTGACCTGGCTGAGACTTTCCAGCAGCGAACCGGCATCGCTCGGTATCTCGCCGCCTCCACTGCATGCTGCGGGTCCTGCCCACCACTCCCATTCAATGCCGGAATGGTAGAGCCCAAGGCCGGCACCATAGACCATGATCAACGCAAAGACGGCGAGCAATATGCCGGCTGACCGGGCGCAGCCGGAGCGTGCCAGAACAAACGCGACAACGGCAATCGGCACGCCCGTGTAGAAAGGCAGACGCTGCTCAAGGCACAGCGGACAGGGCTCAAGTCCGACGATGAGCTCAAACCACCATGCCCCCGCGATGGTTGCAAATGCGCCCAGCGCTGCCAGCAACGCCGCTGATTGGACAGTCAATTTAGGCTCAGGGCTCATTAAAGCCACCATATGAGGATGGCTGCCATTGTGATTGCGGCCATGAAGGCGTCTGACCGCCGGTCATATCGCGTTGCGATGCGGCGCCAGTCCTTGAGCGGTGCGAACATGTTCTCAACCTTATGGCGCTGTTTGTATTGAATGTTGCAGAAGGAAGCGGGTGCCTTTCGTCCTGTTCGGGGCGGAATGCATGGGGTGATCCCCCCGGCTTTCAGCGCCGCGCAATCATCGTCTGAATCGTATCTCTTATCTGCGATCATTATAGCTTTGACGCTATCACAAAGACCCGGATACAAGAGCTTCGCACCGATATGATCCGACAGCTGGCCAGCCGTCAGGCACATGGCCGGCGGTCGTTCGTCGCCATCGCAGACGGCATGGAGTCTGGTGTTCGGCCCGCCTTTTGTGCGCCCGATGTGGCGGGGAAGACCCCCTTTCAGAAGGCTCGACGCGGTGCGATGAGCCTTCAAGTGTGTTGCATCAATCACCAGCGTATCGGGTGGCCCGTCAGAAGCAGTCAGGTGACTGAAAATCTTGTCGAACACACCGAATTCGGTCCAGCGTCGAAAGCGACTGCAGAGCGTCTTGTGCGGGCCGCAGGCCGCAGCTGCGTCCTTCCATTGCAGGCCCGTGCTTCAGCACGCAGACGATGCCTGACACAACACGACGATCATCCCCCGGGCAACTCCGTTGGACCTGGGGAAGAATGGCTCGATCTTTGACATTTGAGCGCGTGAGAGCAGAAACAGATCCGACATGGCAAACGCCTTTGCCATCCTGAATCAGAAATCGCACTTCAATGCAAATTAATGGGTCCTGAACCTAGGCATCTTGATCACGACCCGCTTGTCAGATGAAGTATTTCACCACCACGAAGCCACCGAAAAGGCCAATCACGAAAATGGCAAAGACCAGCCCCAGGCGGCGTTCGATGAATTCGCGGATCGGCGGCCCGAGCCAGTAAAGAATGCCGGCAACAGCAAAAAACCGCGTGCCGCGCGACGCCAGACTGGCAATTGAGAAAACCACAATATCTAACTGCGTCACACCGCTGAAGATGGTGAAGATCTTGTAGGGGATCGGCGTCAGCCCTGCGGCAAATACAATCCACGCGCCCCATTCATTGTACCAGTCCCGCAATGTGGCAAAGCCCTGTTCGGCGCCATAGAAGCGGATGATCGGCTCACCGGCCACATCAAACAGATAATAGCCGATTGCATAGCCAGCCAGACCGCCGATCACCGACGTCAAGGTGGTGATCAGCGCCAGCGACCAGGCCCGCGCCCGCTCGGCAATCACCATCGGGATCAACATCACGTCTGGCGGAACCGGAAAGAACGAACTTTCCGCAAATGAGATCCCGCCAAGCGCCCACCGGGCTCTGGGGTGAGCGGCCAACGCCAATGTCCAGTCATAAAGGCTGCGCAGCATCTGAATTTACGAGCCCGTTTCGGTTTTGCGCAGCCTCGCCCTGACCGTTGCCACCGGACGCGAACCGCGATTGCCGCGATCAATGGCAAAGTGGGCTGAGATCAGCCCGCAGACAGCTTTGCCGCGCAAACCTCTAATGTGCTGGCCCGGGAGTGTCCACCGGCTACGCAAGCAATCCGCACGCACCTATGGTCACATTGCCGCCAACTGCCTAAAGTTAGCGTCGGCGAATGCCACTGCAGCGGAATATTCTTGGGGGACATTATGATTGATTCAGGCAACACGGCGTGGGTTCTGACTGCCACCGCGCTGGTTCTGTTTATGACCATGCCGGGGCTCGCGCTGTTTTATGGCGGGCTCGTCAGATCACGTAACATTCTATCGGTGCTGATGCATTGTTCGGCGATTTGCTGCGGCGCATCCGTGCTCTGGTTTGTGTGCGCTTATTCACTGGCATTTGCGGACGGCAGCGGACTGGTGGGGGGCTTGGGCAAGGCTTTTCTGTCCGGTGTTGAGCGCGACGCGGTATTTCCAGGCACAACCATTCCCGAAACAGTATTCTTCTCCTTCCAGATGACTTTCGCCATCATTACCCCGGCGTTGATCGTTGGCGCCTATGTGGAGCGCATCAAATTCGGTGCGGTTCTGTTGTTTTCCGCTCTTTGGCTGCTTGTCGTCTATTCTCCTGTTGCACACTGGGTTTGGGGTGGCGGCTGGCTGTCCGAACTGGGCGTCAAGGATTTCGCCGGTGGCATCGTGGTTCATGTGACAGCCGGTGTATCGGCCCTCGTGGTCGCGGCGGTGCTGGGTTCGAGAAGCGGTTTTCCCGAACAAAACGAACCGCCGCATGCTCCCTGGATGGTGATGGTCGGCGCGGCGATGTTGTGGGTCGGCTGGTTCGGCTTCAATGCCGGCAGCGCCCTGGCCGCCGGCGCTGATGCGGGCATGGCGTTGCTGGTCACCCATCTTTCCGCGGCCACGGCATCGCTTGTCTGGCTGGTGATTGAATGGGCGCGGTTCGGCAAGCCGAGCCTGGTCGGCCTCGTGACCGGCACCATTGCCGGTCTTGCCACCGTGACACCGGCCTCGGGTTTCATCGGCCCCATTGGCGGTGTGGTTCTGGGCCTTGCCGGCGGGATCATCTGCTATCTCGCAGTGGATGTTGTAAAGCGCACCTTCCACATTGATGACTCCCTTGACGTTCTGGCAGTCCATGGCGTCGGCGGTGCCACCGGAACGCTTCTTACCGCGATCCTCATTCTTCCGGTGCTTGGCGGCATTGGTCTTGATGAAGGCGTTGGTGTGGGTGACCAGCTTGTCGCCCAGTTGATCGGCATTGCCGCAACGCTCGTCTGGTCGGCCGTCGCCACTTTTGTGCTGATCAAGATCACCCAGCTCCTGGTCGGGCTCAGAGTGAACGAGGAAGAAGAAGTCGAGGGCCTCGACTACACGGCCCATGGCGAAACCGGTTACAAACTCTAATGCGCGAGCAGGGAATTCACTCATGAAAATGGTTTCAGCAATCATTCAGCCATACCGCCTCGATCATGTGCGCGAGGCACTGACAGGAATGGAAGTGCAGGGCATGACGGTGACGGAGGTTCGCGGTTATGGCCGGCAAAAGGGCCATACCGAGATCTATCGGGGCGCCGAGTACCAGATCAATTATTTACCGAAGTTGAAGATCGAAGTGGTGGTCGATGACGCTGTGGCGCAACAGGCTGTCGACACCATCGCCGCCGCTGCCCAGACCGGAAAAATCGGCGACGGCAAGATCTTTGTATGGGATGTGGAATCCGCGATCAGAATCCGCACCGGGGAAACCGGCAACGAGGCATTGTGAGCTGAAGGCCTTCTTGCCCCTATGCACCACCGCTCATTCAGCGGCAGCGGGCGCATTTTTGCCATCGGCGCGGTTGACCCCGTGCCATGCACCGATATGATCCGCGCGCTTCGCATGATATCGAGGCGCGGCAAGCCCCTGTGGCGGAATTGGTAGACGCGGCAGACTCAAAATCTGTTGTCCGCAAGGACGTGCTGGTTCGAGTCCGGCCAGGGGCACCAATCATTTCAGCGAGTTCAGCCTCCGAATGACGAGCCAGGTTACCTATTAGCCTGCAATCACTGTGCGGGCAGGTTGGGCATTGTCTCGTCACAAACTTTTTTGCCGAATTACCAATCGGATAAACATGCCATGGCGCTGTCAATCGAAGACCAGGTCAAAGGGTTTCTTCCTGCAAACATTTACTACGCTCACAAGATCGCCAGGGAAGTTCGCAAGGGCGAACCAGAGCTCGCGATCCTGCATGATATCGTGCCTGTTGGGTGCACGGCAGTCGATGTCGGTTGCAACCGCGGATATTACAGCTGGGCACTGTCGAAGATCGCAAGCCGGGTCGTCGCGTTTGAACCCAATGCGGACCTTGTCAGTTTTGCCCGCCGGAAACTCGGTTCGAAAGTGACGGTGCATGAAGTCGCATTGACCAACCGGGAAGGCCGCGAAACCTTCTTCATCCCTCAATCGAAACGCGGCATTGATAGCCATCTCGTTGGAAATCTCGGAAATCTCTACCCCGACCAAGCAAATACCGAGCACCAGGTCACCGTCGCGACACTCAACAGTTTCGGTCTTGACGGTGTGGGATTCATCAAGATCGATGTCGAGGGAGCCGAAATCGAGGTCATAGAAGGTGCGCTTGAGACAATAAAGCGCTGCCGCCCCAATATACTGGCCGAGTTGATGCTCAATTGGCACGACAGCCGCGCCGAAATCATGAAGATTGTTCAGTTGCTCGATTACGAAGCATCCATTCTTGTCGATCGGCGGTGGATGCCGGCTCTTGATGCCCTTGAAGATCCTGATGTCACAGTGCTGAGCAACAATGTCGTTTTCAAGCCAAGGCAAGCAGCACAGGCGCGCCGTAACGAGCGCATCTGACAAGATCTGCGCGTCGGTTGTACATTCCAGAGCTTGCAAGGCATAGTGCAATGGTGGACAGCTTGACGCCTTGCGAGCATTCCGATCGCAGAACCAGGAGACTTCACGTGCTCAAATTTTACTACAACGCCGCGCCGAACCCGATGAAGGTGGCCTTGATGCTCGAGGAGTTGGGCATCGACTATGAACTGGTGCCGCTCGACACCAGAAAAGGCGACCAGCACAAGCCGGATTATCTTGCAATCAATCCCAATGCCAAGGCGCCAGCCATCGTCGATGACGGCATTGCGGTATTCGATTCAAACGCCATTCTTCTCTATCTTGCCGAAAAGCACGGTCGTTTCCTGCCCTCCCCGGCGCCCTGCGCCCATGCCAGCCTCTATTCGTGGCTGATGTTTATTGCTTCCGGCGTTGGACCGTTTTCAGGACAGTCCGTTCACTTCCGCCACTCCGCACCGGAAAAGATCCCTTACGCCATCAACCGTTACCTGTTTGAGGCCAAGCGGCATTACGGCATTCTCGACCGCCGCCTTGCGGACAATCGCTACATGCTTGGCGACACCTATACCATTGTCGACATGGCGGTTTGGGGCTGGGCGCGTATGGCGGCGCATGTGATGGGCGAGGAGCACGCAGCACCGCTCACCCCCCTCACACGGCTGGTGGAGGAGATTTCCGCCCGTCCGGCAGCCACCCGCGCACTCGCGCTCAAGGACCGGCACAGCTTCAAGACCGAAATGGACGAACAGGCGAAAAGGGCGATGTTCCCCTCAAATTTCGCAAATCTCGCCTGACCCGGCTGTCCCCGGTGGGTGCCCCCGGCGGTCTTAGAAATATGCCTCGTCGGGCCCCACAGGCGGCTGCCATTCGCAATCGCCAAACGGCCCGTCGCCACCTTCTTTCACATAGGCCACGCGCTCGGAATTGGTGGTGCCGCTGACCAGTGCGCGCTGCAGCCAATCGATCACATAGTGGTGACAATCGAGCCCGCCGAGATTGGGGATGTTCCACAAGGGATGGAACTGGTTTTCGATCACCCACATCTCACGATTGCAAGTCAGATCGCCATAGGCGCGCACTGCGTCCTCCAGCGGACATAGCGGATCGAATTCGCCGGTGACCAGGAGGGTCGGGCATGAAACCTTATCGAGATACCCATCGACCGTCATTTCACGCGCCATGGCATCAAACGCTTCTTCATTGTCGATCATGCCCGCCATGTACATGAACTGCTGTTTGAAGCGCGGCGATGACTGGGTGAAGATGGTGTTGTTGGGATAAAAGCAGGCGACGCCGCTTGCCAGAGCAGCGGCCCGGTGGTCATAGCTTGCCAGTCTGAGCGACCAGTAGCTGCCCATCGAAATGCCGTAAATTCCGATGCGCTCATTGTCGATTTCGGGCCTGGTTTGCAGATAGTCCATCACCGCAGCGCCAGCACGTTCATAGGCATCGCCCGCCGCGCGGATTTTCTGGATATTCGAGTTGCCCTGGCCCGGGCCGTCCATCGAGATCATGTGCATGCCGCAGGCAATCGCCGGATTGCCGACCGCCTTGGGATAGGCCTCCTTGGTCTGATCCATGCCCGGAACATAGATCACGCAGGGCGCCTTGCGACGGTCTGGCAGCAGATGCAGCAGGCATGAAATCGTTTTGCCGTCGTCGAACGGGACTTCCACCCGCTCGATCGGATAGGGCGCAACTTCCGACCGCCGATCGACCATTTCGTCGAGTTTGGCGCACAGCACCAGCTTGACCGGATTGTCATCGAAAAAAATCGGGTGCTGGGCCATGCGGTAGCCTTCAACCGCATGATCATAATGGGCGCAAGCCGTGGCGTTGAAGCCTTGCGCCTGGGCTTTCTTTGCAAGCACCTCGTCATGTTCGGCCTTCTCGCGCCACATTTTCGGCAGCATGCGATAATTGTGTGCGCGCTTTGGCGTTTCCCAATCGTCTCGCTCGAAGTTCTGCACCCGCCCGCGCATATTGAGCGCCAGATCGAGCATCCATTGCTGGCTGTCGCGCTCGGTACGCAGTTTGCGGATTGTCATGGCCCCCCCCCTTTGAAATGACACATGGGCAACAACCACCGCCCATTGAAGATTGTTGATCTTGTATGGTCTGATTATCCCGCTCGCGCGCTGAATGTCACTATCGCCGCTGACATCAATTCGATCAAGGCTTGCCGCCGCCAAGCAGGAAATCGCGTAGCAGCACGGCACTGTTTCGACCCCGGTCCTTGGCCGCGAACACGAAAGTCACCCGGCCGTTGGCGAACAATTGAAGTAAGCCCGCAACACCATCAGCGTTCTGCCTAAGCTCGGCGGCATAGCGCAGGCGAAACTCCTCCCACAGTTTCGGGCGGTGCCCGTACCATTTGCGTAGCTCAGGCGAGGGGGAAACATCCTTTGCCCAATGATCAATCGCCGCATCGGACTTTTTCACACCCCGCGGCCACAACCGCTCGACCAGTATCCGCATACCATCATCTGGCGCAGACGCCTCATAGGCGCGCTTCAGGCGGATATCGGCCACGTCTGGCACGCTGTACCCGGCATCACGACAAGCTGACTGCCGTGCGGAGAATTTCTGAACATTGCAGCCCATTTGAAACATCCGTTCAGAATTCATCGGCCTCGTATTTCTCCAGCGGCGGGCGCACCAGCAGACATGTACCGCCACTGACGAACAGCTCCTGGCCGGTAGTGAAAGTCGCCATCTCGCTTGCCAGAAACAGGCAGGCATTAGCCACTTCCTGAGGTCTGCCAAGCCTTGCCATCGGCAGCCTTTGCTTGCGCTCGGTAAAGCCCGTGTCGATGCCGGGATACCAGTCCGGGCGCGGGCGCTGGGTGTCGTAACGCCCGGAACCAGCGTGTTGACGGTGACGCCAAAACGCGCCGTCTCCAGCGCCAGGGCGCGCGTCAACCCTGCAATCCCCGATTTGGTGCTGAGACACTATGGGCGCACCGGGCCTTGCCCTGATAGGCGTCGCTGCCGCCGATATTGACGATCTGTCCCCATCCGCTTTTGACCATATGCGGCAGCACCGCCTGGGCAAGAAAGAATGGTGCCCTCAGATTGATGGCAAACACGCCATCCCATTCACCGATGGTGATATCGGAAATCTTGGTATTGGGGCGAAGCGCCGCATTGTTGACCAGAATGTCGACCCCGCCGATATCGGCCTCGACCGCGCGCGCAATCTCGCGCAGTCGGGCAATGTCGCACAGATCAGCCTGAAATTTCGCGGATTTGCCACCCTGCCGTCTGATTTCTTCGCACACCCCATCCGCTGCCGCCTCGTCCTGATGATAAAGCACCATCACCCTCGCGCCGGCTTCAGCCAGGGTGAGTGCAATGGCACGGCCAATATTACGGCTTGCGCCGGTGACCGGCGCCACACGGCCGCCTATGCCAAATCGCTCGTCAGAGCCTTCTGGGCTCATTGCTAAGGCCTTTCATTGCAATCGATCAATTCTGGCCGCCCACACCGATAGTGTGGCCAACGCGCTCATAGCGTGCCACACCTTGTCGGATCATGGCAGTGCCCGCCCATTCAGCTCTCCAACACCGATGACTGACAGACAAATATTCCGGCAAACGTGCCGCATTGTTGCAGCTGTCTTGGCGAGTGGACCATGAGCGGCAAAGACCTTGCCGGTGACCAGGCCGAGGAAGGCGGTGCAAAACCGACCTTCAATCAGGCGCTCAAGACCTGGGCCAGCATCGGCGTTCTGTCCTTTGGCGGTCCTGCCGCCCAGATTGCACTGATGCACCGCGTGGTCGTCGATGAGAAAAACTGGCTCAGCGAGCGGCAATTTCTCGATGCACTCAGTTTTTGCATGCTGCTGCCGGGCCCGGAGGCAATGCAGCTTGCGACCTATGTTGGGTGGAAACTTCACCGCACCTTGGGAGGTCTCGCAGCGGGCCTGCTGTTTGTGCTGCCGGGCGCTGCCGTCGTCCTGTCGCTGGCGATGGTCTATGCCCTGCTCGGCCATGTTCCCATCGTTGAGGCTGTGTTCCTGGGCATCAAGGCAACAGTTTTGGTGATTGTTATCGATGCGCTGTTGCGCATTGCCCGGCGCGCGCTTACCCGGCCTGAACACTGGGTTGTCGCGGCCATGTCATTTGTGGCGATATTCTTCCTCGCCCTGCCCTATCCGCTGATCGTGGCGCTGGCAGCCGTCTATGGCTCGCTCCGTGCACCGGCCCCGCACGCTGAAAGCCAGATCATCGCTGTCACGACTGCGGGGACCATCCGCACAGCCATTACCTGGCTCTCGATCTGGTTGATGCCGCTCCTTGCGCTGACAGTGGCCTCGGACCGCGACGGTGTTCTGGGCAGCATTGGCTGGTTCTTCTCAAAGCTCGCCGTGGTGACCTTTGGCGGCGCCTATGCGGTCCTCGCCTATATGGCGCAGGACGTGGTGGCCAATTATGGCTGGCTAGATGCGCGCGAGATGATGGATGGTCTGGGCTTGGCCGAAACCACGCCCGGACCGTTGATTTTGGTCACCGAATTTGTCGGCTTTCTGGCAGCATTCCACCATGGCGGCGAGCCTGCCTGGGCGATGGGTGTGGCCGGCGCGGGTATCGCACTTTGGGCGACCTTTGCGCCCTGCTTCCTGTGGATCTTTGTCGGCGCGCCCTATCTTGAGTGGATCACCAACCAGCCGCGCCTGAATGGCGCACTGACCGGCATCACCGCTGCAGTGGTGGGCTTTGTCGCCCATCTGGCGCTCTGGTTCGCGCTGCATGTGTTTTTCAACCACGTTGAAATGGTGCAGATCGGCATTTTCCATCTCTGGACCCCCGATCTCGGCAGCATTGATTGGAAGGTCGTGGTGCTTGCCGCCGCTAGCGCGGTTTTGCTGTTGTGGCGGCGCTGGAGCATTCCAGCCGTTCTTGTCACAACAGCGACAGTGGCCCTTGCCAGCGAACTGGTCGCGATATGGTGAGCCCCCAAACGGCTATTCCCCGACGAGGGTTGAGAATACGTCGCCATGCCGTCCAATCCACCGTCCGGTGAACATGCAGGAATTCTTTCTGCTCATACAGTACTGGCGGCAGATCAAGGGTCCGGCTTCCTTGCCGCATTCCGTCAGGCACTGCCCGTGAACGAAAGTGCAGGTGAGCACCGGCGGATCGGCGGCTTTGGCAGCCATGCTCAAGCCCCCCGCTGGAGGTGCACCCGCCAACAGCACACTCGCCGGTCAATTCGCCGAGGAAGTCCTCGAAATCCTTGGCCTCGCGGAAATTGCGATAGACGGAGGCAAAGCGCACATAGGCGACATCGTCGAGCTGGCGCAGACCTTCCATCACCAGCCTGCCGATGATCTCCGACTTGACGTCGCTCTCGCCCATATTTTCAAGCTGGCGGACAATGCCGGAGACCATGCGCTCGACCCGTTCGGGCTCGACCGGACGCTTCCTCAGCGCCACCTGTACCGAGCGCATCAGCTTGTCGCGATCGAACGGCAAGCGCCTGCCGCTACGCTTGAGCACCATCAGCTCACGCAACTGGATGCGCTCGAATGTGGTGAAACGCCCACCGCAGGCAGGACACGAGCGCCTGCGTCTGATCGTGGTGTTGTCTTCGCTGGGGCGCGAATCCTTGACCTGGGTATCGTTGTTTCCGCAATAAGGACAGCGCATCAGCCTTGCCTATTCGCCTGCACCGGGCTCGTGCGGGGGATAGATCGGAAATCTCTCGCACAGCTCAATCGCGGCATCGCGCGCTTCATGCTCGATCGCATCATTGCCATCCTCGCCATTTTCCACCAATCCGTCGAGTACGTCGCCGATCAGCATACCGACACGGCGGAATTCCTCCTGCCCGAAACCGCGTGAAGTGCAGGCCGGCGATCCAAGACGCACGCCCGACGTCTCGGTCGGTTTTTCCGGATCGAAGGGAACGCCATTCTTGTTGCAGGTAATATGGGCGCGCTCAAGCGCCACCTCGGCAAGCTTGCCGGTGAGCCCCCTGGGCCGCAAATCGACCAGCAGCAAATGGGTGTCGGTGCCGCCTGAAACAATGTCGAAACCACGTGCCTCGACGGTGCTTGCCAGAACCCGGGCATTGTCGGCCACCGCCTTGGCGTATTCAGCAAATTCAGGCCGAAGAGCCTCGCCAAAGGCCACCGCCTTGGCGGCGATGACATGACACAGAGGGCCGCCCTGAAGGCCTGGAAACACCGCCGAGTTGATCTTCTTGGCGATGTCCTCGTCATTGGTCAGCACCATGCCGCCACGCGGACCGCGCAAGGTCTTGTGGGTGGTGGTGGTCACCACATGGGCATGGGGAAACGGGCTTGGATGGGCGCCACCGGCCACAAGGCCGGCAAAATGGGCCATGTCGACCATCAAGATGGCATGCACCTCGTCAGCGATGGCGCGGAAACGGGCAAAATCGATGATCCGCGGATAGGCCGAACCGCCGGCGATGATGAGGTGGGGCTTGTGCTCGCGGGCCAGGCGTTCGACCTCGTCGAAATCGATCAGCGCATCCTCGCGCCTGACGCCATATTGCACCGCATGGAACCATTTGCCGGAAAGATTGGGCTTGGCGCCGTGGGTCAGATGGCCGCCGGCGGCAAGGCTCATGCCGAACACCACATCGCCGGGCTTGGCGAGCGCCAGCATCACCGCCTGATTGGCCTGGGAGCCGGAATGGGGCTGGACGTTGGCAAAACCGCAGCCAAACAGCTTGGTGGCGCGCTCAATCGCGATATTCTCGCTGACATCGACATGGCGGCAGCCGCCATAATAGCGCCGGCCCGGATAGCCCTCGGCATATTTGTTGGTGAGAACCGAGGCCTGGGCGGCAAGTACGGCGCGCGAGACGATGTTTTCCGATGCAATCAGCTCAATATCGTATTGCTGGCGCGATTTTTCCGCATCTATCGCTGCCGCGATCTCCGGATCGGCATCGACAACATCGTCCGACAAAGAATCGCGAGATGGAGTTCATCTCGGCAAGATGCGACGTCAGCGTCATGACCGTTCCCTATTCTCATTGGGCATTGTGGCGGAGCCGGTAAATCGAGTGCTGCATATTCAGCGCTGCGCGGCGCTCAATAGCACGAACCACCCAACCCGCCAAGGTAGCTGGAGAGGGCAGCGGTGGACGGAAAATCAGCCCTTAGACGGTGGTTCCGCCGCCTGACCGGCGGTCTTTCGAGATCACCCAGGCAAGCTTGGACTTGGCCGTGCGTTCAGGTTCGGCCTGACTGGCATTTCGTGGCCCCATGATCGACACTTCGGTGCTGTCAGTGTCAATGGCACTGACCTTGACGGCATGGGGCATAAAGTGAAACTCGAATATGACCCCGCCGGTCATGTCCGCATAACCGCCACTCAGGCGGCGCGCGCCAGTTTCATGCCAAGCCAGATTTCATCAAGCGCATCAACAAGCGCACGCATTGCATCGTCGGAATGCACCGGCCCCGGCGTCAGGCGAATGCGCTCGGTGCCCTTGGGAACCGTCGGATAGTTGATCGGCTGGGCATAGATCGCATAGTCGTCAAGCAGGGTGTCAGTGATCTTCTTGCAGATCACCGGATCGCCGACCATCACCGGCACGATGTGGCTGGCGCTCAGCATCACCGGTAGGCCGCACTCAAGCAGCAGATCCTTGAGTTGCCGCACCCTTGCCTGCTGGGTTTGGCGCTCAATGCCGGAGCCTTTCAGATGACATTCCCCAACTAGAACGCCATTTCGATCATGTTGCCGCTGTTTTGCGTACGGATCAATCCTCTTGGGCGGACCGTGTCGTGGTTCGGGCATCCGGTTCGTGAGATCGATCCGGCGGCGCAAATCATCAACATCATTGTGGCGGAAGATGCGGGCGCGCCCGTTTTCGATGGCTGCTGCAACGGGCTTGAACCGGAATTCGATCTGACCGGCACCCGTCGAGCCGCTTTCGCCAGGGTTTGATCGGCCGACACCGTCATGCCGGTACCTGTGGCGCACGGAGCCGTTGGATGGCCGCAAGGCTGTGTCGATAGCTGCGGTGTAGTCAGGCCCTGCCATCTCTTCCTTCCTTCGGCCGTGGCTCCTAGGCCGCTGAACGTGACGGCTAGGGCGTGGCGGACGACCCGCGCTCCGATCCTGATGAGGCGGGTCCGCAGGCCGGTCGGCGACCGGTCGGCCGTCTCCTCCGGCAGATCGGCGCCCTGCAGGAAGATACCGGGATTGCAGGCCGATGCATGAAGCTGAAGCCGCACCTCGTTCCGCGCCATGCCCTTGCAGGAAAGACGCGTCCGATTGATCGCCTGCCGCATCACCGGATCGAGCGCCGGACGGTCCGCGTCATTCACATCATCATATCCGGCCATCGCCCGAAGACCGGCTGCCGCAAAAGCCCGACCACGGAATGCAGACGGTTGTGGACGGTTCGCGTATCTCCGAGAGGACCGCCGGCAATATCGTGCAATCCCGGGGTCTCGTCCAACTCCCGGAACAGCAACGGGCCACCGTCGGAACCGATCTTCGAGCCATGGCATTCCAGCCGCACCCGCCAGCCGCCCCCGACTTTCGAAACCGAGCCTGATATCACCCGTTTCGCCTGCACCCTGCGGATGATCCGTGATCCGCCCCCTACAGTCCACACAACATGTTGAAATATAACATGTTACCGGCTGTCGGATGCGCGAAAACGTCACGTTAATTGGGGAATGTGGGTTGAAAACTCTTCGGTGTGGTTGGCGCGATTGTCGTGCCTGATCATGTTATTGCCGCGGCGCCGGTTTTCAACCGCAAGACCTCTTGCGCGCCCACCCCCGGCACGTTCATATGGCGCCGGCGCGTTCATATAGCACCTGTGCATATGACGCCTTCCGGGCCCGTAGCTCAACTGGTTAGAGCCGGCCGCTCATAACGGTCTGGTTGCAGGTTCGAGTCCTGCCGGGCCCACCATTTTTTGCCATGCCGTCCAAAATGAGCACTGCCGCCAGCACCTGTTTCTCTCCCACTCGCAATAGCGCCACCGCCTGCCTACAATCGCGTCCGGCATTTCAGGAAGATGGGGAACAAAAACATGGATGTGAAATCAACACTCAAGGTGTTCAACCAGGCCGATCATCCAGGACGGCGCGGCGTGACCGACGGGCAGACCTATCAGCGTCTCGTCGGCTGGCCGGAAGTTCAGGAAACCGACCGCGTGCGCATTGGCAGGGCGACCTATAAGCCCGGCACCTATGAGCAGCTCCACTGGCACCCGATCGAGGCCTGTTATTATGTCATCGCCGGCCATGCCATGGTGCGCAATTTCGAAGGTAAGGAATTCGAGGTCGAGGCCGGTTCGATCATTTATGCGCCACCCGGCATTGCCGGCGCCCATGAGTGGGAGGTCAAGGAATACCTTGAGCTGATCGACATCCGCGCCACCAACGAAACCGACCGCAAGATCCAGTACACGGTCGATAAGCAGACCAAGCGCTCCTACATCGATCTTGAGGATCTGGCCTATCGTGAGGCGATCAGCTTCAAGTCGCACTATTAGGCAATTCGGCGCTGACGGCACCGGCGCGTTCCTGGCATGACAACCCGCAGCCAAGGCAAGTCGAACAGGTAATTGGGCCGGTACCGGCCTGTTCAGATCAGCAAATGCTCTGATCCGATAGCGCCCGACCCAGGAGCTTTGCCAAGCGTGCGCCAAGGTCCAGCCCGGCAGCCGCGGCCAGTCCTTCAGCCGACAACATCTTGCGCGCGGTCTTTTTCAGGATATCCACGACCTTGTCATTGTCATGGCGGTCAAACAAATCCGCTGCATAGTGCTCGAGAAACACCAGACAGGCGACATCTTCCAATGTCTGAACCTCGGGGCCGGATTTAAGCCCCACTTTCCTCATCAGTTCAGATAAACGAGGCAATCGGCCGTCTCATATCCGGCTGAGAGCATCAGTTTTGCCAGTCTCCCGGCATGGAATATCTGTAGCTGCTTGCGCCATTTGAGATAACCTGTTCGCCCTTCGGCAAAATCGGAACGGGACAGTATCCAGCGCTCGATATACTGGCCGCGCGCGGCCATCTGCAGATGCTCGGATGCCTCCGGCGCCATCGGCCCAGCGCTTCGCTCATGCGCAGGCCATAGACCAATCTGGCCGGGTAGGGCGCACCGCCGATATCGACTTTGTGCGGATCGCGCGCATTGGCGTCATCGATCATTTCGATGACGCCCGCAAGACGGGCAGGGCTCAAGGTCTGCGGCCTTCACCCATTGCCCGTCCGGTCAGCACATATTGGCGAAGGCGGTTTATATCCATGATCTCCGCCGTGCCTTCCTCCATATGCAACCCGATGTGACGCAGTTTGGCAAAGGCGCGGGGCAGAGTTTCCGGCTTCATGCCCAGTCTGGCCGCGATCGGCACCTTGTCATATGGCAGCTGAATCTGACAGGCGCCTTTTCGGGCACTGCAAAGGGAAACTAGGAATTCGGCAACCCGCTCAACGCCGGTGCGCGCCTTGAGTTGCACGATCTGGCGCACCAAATCGTGCGGTTGCGCCGAGACCGAGGCCAATGCGGCAAGGCCGCCAAGATGAAGGAAGCTCCGGGTCGTCATATCGGCCTCGGTACGGTGCCGTTGCAGGATACCGATCTGGCAATTCGCGAACTCAAACGCTGCATCAACGAGCTCGGATTTGGCGGCCTGCAGATCGGTGCCCGGATCAAGGAAGACGAAGAGCTTTCGGCGCCACGCCTCGATCCGTTCTGGGAAGTGGTTCAGGAACTCGATGTGCCGATGCCGATCCATCCCTCGTCATTCGTCAGCGGGCGTTTTGCGCGCAACCACTTCATGAATCTGATCGGCAATCCGCTCGATACCACGACAGGTGTCCATTACCTGATATTCGACGGCGTCATGGAGTGCTTCCCAAATCTCAAATTCGTGCTCAGCCATGGCGGCGCCTTTGCCACGCATTATTGGGCGCGCATGGACCACGCCTATGGCGCCCGGCCCGACTGCCGCCAGCACATTCATCAGAAACCTTCCGTCTATCTGAAGAAATTCTTTGTCGACACGCTGGTGTTCTCGATCGAACAACTCGACAATCTGATCAGGTTCTTCTGGGCCGACCATGTGGTGCTCGGTACCGACTACCCGTTCGACATGGGCGAATATGATCCGGTCGAGCACGTTTATCAGATCGAAGGGTTGAGCGAGGCTGACCGCGAGAAGATCTGCACCACAACGCATGGGACTGCTCAAGGCCAATGCCAGCAAATACGCGGCACAGGCCTAGCAGAGCCGTTCTTGTCAGCAATCGATGAGCTTGGCGATTTAAGGTGACTGTTGCTCGAACAGTCTCTCGCCCTGCTCGTCGATGATCTGGCAGGCCTTGGCAAAGGCGCAGGCTTCGGCGTCATCACGCGAGGCAAACATGTCGGAGCGGATGAATTCAGCCTCGCGCCGGCCATCCGGACCATCCATGAAAATGACACCGGCGGTCAGCCATTGCGAACCCTGCTTGCGCGCCGCCGGCTGGATCATGAATTCCTTGTAGGGTTGTGCTGCCGAGCGCTTGCCCGGCACATCCTTCACCACATCGGCAGTGGCGCGCGCGAAGAACTGCTTGATTGCATCTAACATGGTGCATTCACCCGATTTCACTCATTTCCGGCATAATAGCCCAAGATGCCCGTGGCTGGCGATGGGCGCTCATGGCGCAGTTGTGCGGGTGCTGGCCAACCGGCGCGTTCGTCATGCATGCGGCTTGAAACGAATGGCCGTACGCACGCACAATGGAGCCCGCGGGTGCAATCCAGATCGGTTGCGCACCCATCAGCCGGAGTCAGTCCATGCAAACCGCCGAATCGATTGCGCCAAGCGATACCATCACAGCCCATCTCAACTACATCATCGATAACGGACGCCCGCCGATCCATATCGTCGACTGGCCGGGAATGGAGCATACAGCGGTTCCGGCCGAATATCAGGACCATGAAGTGACGATCGCCAATGGCCGGCCAGTGAAAAGCATGTTTGAACTCGACACCCACGGTTTCGTGTTTGTCGATCATGCAACAGTGGTCAAGGACTTCACCGATGATGCCGAGCGCGCCAATGTCTATGACGCGGAGGTAGCCGCGCTGATCGAGAAACATTCAGGTGCCAGTGACGTTCTGGTGTTCGACCACACGATCCGGGTGGGAGATTCCGACACGCGTGAGGAACTGGGCGCACGCGCACCGGTCAGGGGGGTGCACAATGATTATACGGAAAACTCCGCGCCAAGGCGGCTGCGTGACATTATCGGCGGCAAGCAAGCAGAACATCGGATGAAGAAGCGATGGGCGATCATCCAGGTCTGGCGGCCGATCCGCCGGCCGGTGGTGGCCGACCCGATGGCGATCTGCGATGCTCGGTCCATCCCGCAGGAGGGCTTTATCCTGCTACAGCGGCGCTATCCGTACCGAACTGCCGAGACTTATCATATCGCCTTTCACCCCGCTCATGTGTGGTTCTACTTCCCCGAGATGACGCGAGATGAAGTGCTGGTGTTCAAGGTATTTGATTCAGATGAATCAAAGCCCGCCCGGTTTACCGCTCATACCTCATTCGATGACCCCAACACTCCCGAGGATGGCTGGGCACGCGAAAGCATCGAAACCCGGACCTTTGCGTTTTTTGACTGACGGCGTTGTTCTCAAAACAAAGGTTACAGAACACCCTTGGTCGAAGGCGGACGGGCCGGCGCATCAGGATCGAGAGCCACTGCGCGGCGCATCGCATGTGCCAGCGCCTTGAAGCAGGATTCTGCGATGTGGTGAGCATTGTCGCCGTAGAAATTCTCCACATGCAGCGTGATCCCGGCATTGACGGCAAAGGCGCGGAACCATTCGCTGAATAGCCCGGTGTCCATATCACCGACCTTGGAAGCCGGAAAATCGACCCGCCAGACCATGTAGGGCCTGCCGGAAATATCAAGCGCAACCCGGGTGAGACACTCGTCCATTGGTTGGGTTGCGTCGGCAAACCGGGTAATGCCGGCCTTGTCGCCAAGCGCTTGGACCACCGCCTGGCCCAAAACGATACCCACGTCTTCAGTGGTGTGGTGCATATCGATGTGCAGGTCACCGCGAGCAGTGAGCTTGATATCCATCAAACCGTGGCGTGCAAGCTGATCCAGCATGTGATCGAGAAAACCGATGCCAGTCTCGATCTCAGATCGGCCCTGCCCGTCCAGGTTGATCTCGGCAATAATCTCGGTTTCGTTGGTGCGTCGCTCGACACGAGCGCCGCGCCCTTTCTGACTGCTCATCGGATTCTTCGCTTTCTCGATCCGGCTCGGAAACTCGAACCAGAGGGCGTATCTTGTCCTTAGGGTGTAAATCACCGGTTGCCGGGGGAACACCTTTCTCACTGGCGGCGTCAAAGTCGGGGCTTTTCAATTCCGGCGCTTGGCCCTACATCAACGGCTGGGTCCGCACAATGGTTGGCCCGGTTTAGGGGCGCATCCGGCCGGATCGCTCCCGGTTCGGATATATCCGCAGGAGCGAGAGGCTGGAGATCATTTTTCACGGAACCACAATTCTCACGGTGCGTAAGGGCGGCAAGGTGATTGTTGCCGGCGATGGCCAGGTGTCGATCGGCGACACGGTGGTCAAGGGCAATGCGCGCAAGGTTCGCCGGCTTGGCGCTGATGCCCAGGTGATTGGCGGCTTCGCCGGGGCAACGGCGGATGCGCTAACGCTGTTTGAACGGCTTGAGGCCAAGCTTGAACAATATCCGACCCAGTTGATGCGCGCCGCGGTGGAACTGGCCAAAGACTGGCGCACGGATCGCTATTTGCGCCGGCTTGAAGCGATGATGATCGTGGCTGATGCCTCCGCCAGCCTGGTGATCACCGGCACTGGCGATGTACTTGAACCCGAGGGCGGGGTGGCGGCTATCGGATCAGGCGGAAACTACGCGCTGGCAGCGGCGCGGGCATTGATCGATTCGGACCGCGATGCAGAGGAAATTGCGCGCCGGGCCATGGCAATTGCGGCCGAGATTTGCGTCTATACCAACGATCAAGTGGTACTCGAGGTCATTGATGACGCTCGATGAGCATATTACCGCGGGTGCTGAAGCCGGGATCATTTCACCGGAACAGGCCCTTGAGCTCTCCCGTTTCATCGCCGCGCGTCAAAGCCCGGACGCTGACCAACTCACAGATGCAGATGCTGAGTCGGTGCGTTTCGCACGCGGGTTTCATGACGTGTTCCTGACCATCGGGCTCGTGATCCTGATGGTCGGTGTGGTCTATTCCACTGGCATTGTTGCCGGCGGGTTTGCCGGTTTTCTGGGTGCTGGTGTGGCATGGCTATTGTCGGAGTATTACGCGCGTGCGCGCAAGCTGGTATTGCCGTCCATCGCGCTTGGCATTGGATTTACACTGATGTTTGCCTTCGCAGCGGGAATGCTTGCCGAGATGATGTTGAACGATGAGCATCAAAGTCCTGACGATTGGCTGTCCTGGTCGGGATTGATCGTAGCACTTGCCGGACTTGCCGCAAGTGGCGGTTTTCTCGCACGCTTCCGCCTACCCTTTGCAACCGGCATGGTAGCGGTTTCAGCGACTGTGACACTGGCAGCAATCATCGCTGTCGCTGCACCGAACATGCTGGAACAACTCATGCGCCCGCTGTTCTTTGTTGCCGGCGCCACCATTTTTTGTGCGGCGATGATCTATGATCTATCCGATCCGAAACGAAATACGCTACGCGCCGACAACGCGTTCTGGCTGCATCTGGCTGCCGGCCCATTGATCGTTCACTCAGTAGTGGGCGCCATCACCGGCGACGATGTCGACATTACATTCGTGCAAGCAGCCATGATTCTTGCGGTCTTGTTTGTCTTGGGAGTGGTGGCACTGATCATCGACCGGCGCGCCATGCTGGTCGCGGGCCTTGCCTATCTCGGCATCGCGATCGCAGTTTTGGTGCGCGAGGCGCAGGTCGATACCGGATCTGTTTTTGCCATCACGCTCCTGTTTCTTGGAGCTGCAGTGGTGGTGCTCGGTACCGGCTGGAGGAGCGCACGCTGCGCCATCGTCGAAACCCTGGTGCCCGCAAACCTTCGTGACCATTTACCGACCATTCGAGTTGACCCAAATGAGTGATTTTTCGCCGCGTGAGATCGTTTCTGAACTTGATCGCTATATTATTGGCCAGGATGACGCCAAGAGAGCCTGTGCCATTGCGCTCAGAAACCGCTGGCGGCGCCAGCAGCTCGAAGGTCCGATGCGTGATGAGGTGTTACCAAAGAATATCCTCATGATCGGGCCGACCGGCGTCGGCAAGACCGAGATTTCACGCCGCCTGGCGCGGCTTGCAACCGCGCCATTCGTGAAGGTGGAAGCCACAAAATACACCGAAGTCGGCTATGTCGGACGCGATGTCGAGCAGATCGTTCGCGATCTGGTCGAGATCGGTGTGGCGATGGTGCGCGACAAGAAACGCAAGGCAGTCGAGGCGCGCGCGCATCTGGGCGCTGAGGAGCGGGTGCTCAACGCATTGGTCGGTGAGAATGCATCGTCGTCAACGCGCGAGGCGTTTCGCAAGAAGCTGCGCGAGGGCGAGCTCGACGACCGTGAAATCGAAATCAAGATGCGCGATGCTTCCAGCGGGCTGCCCACATTCGAAATTCCAGGCATGCCAGGCGCACAGATGGGCATGATCAATCTCAACGACATGCTCGGTAAAGCACTTGGCGGGCGTTCGGTCGCAAAACGCACAAGCGTGCGCGAAAGCTACGATCTCCTGATCCAGGAAGAGTCAGACAAGCTTCTGGATGAGGACCAACTGGCACAGGAAGCAATCGAGGTGGCGGAAAACAATGGCATTGTGTTTATTGATGAGATGGACAAGATTTGCGCGCGCGAAAATCGCCAGGGTGCCGATATCAGCCGCGAAGGTGTACAGCGCGATCTCTTGCCGCTGATTGAGGGCACCACAGTGGCAACCAAATATGGGCCGGTGAAGACCGATCACATATTGTTTATCACTTCGGGTGCGTTTCATCTATCCAAGCCATCCGACCTGTTGCCAGAACTTCAGGGCCGCTTGCCTATCAGGGTTGACCTGAAAGCACTGACGCAGGCCGATTTCAAGCGCATCCTGACTGATACAGAGGCTAGCCTCATCAAGCAGTACATAGCGCTGATGGCGACCGAAAATATCACTCTCGATTTCACCAATGACGGCATTGAGCGCGTTGCCGAAATCGCCGCAGAGGTCAATGCCAGCATCGAGAATATCGGCGCGCGGCGGCTACACACAGTGATGGAAAGGGTGCTTGACGAGATCAGTTTTCAGGCGACCGATCGTAGCGGTGAAACGATTACCGTTGATGCGGCCTATGTTGATCGTCACATTGGCGATCTAGCGAAGAATACGGATTTGTCCAAGTTTATCCTGTAAGTAGTGCCACAATCCGGTCAATACCAACGGGCATACTCGCCATTGTTGCCATCAAATCGGACCAATGCCGTTTTCTTTAGACGCATTGCAGACTATGGTAGTATCGAAACGACGGGTGACACGATTGGGCGTCAAGTGCGGGCCGAGCCGTTCATCGTCTGTTCAGAACCGGGGCGACACATTGATCTGATTGTGGGTCGGGCCCGGAATTGTAACCGGGCAAACTCATTCTCCGGATCGTTTGGAGTTCTAGAGATGAATAGATTTTTGATGGGAGTCTGCGCCTTTGCATTGGCTGTGGCACTGCCGGCACCCGCCAAGGCAGGCGGCTTCGGCGAGAGTTTCGCCGGCGGCCTTGTCGGTGGTGCGGTCGGTGGCATTATTGGCAACGCGATATCTCAACCCAGATATCGGGCACCGCCAATATATCGTTACGGCTATCAGCCGCCACCGCCGCCAGTTTATGTGCAGCCTGCGCCAGTTTATGTCACTCCCAACTGGTGTGGTGCAACTATGGATAGCTACGGCAATTACTGCAACGTTTATGCTTGTGCAAAGAAGTGTAATGGCTATCAGTCCGGCTACAATTCATTCCGGCTATCCGATTGCAGTTACAATCCTGGCGGGGGATATGGGCGCCGTCGCTGTACCAAATAATCGTTTCTAGACTTGCCGGTTTTGCCCGGGCCATGCGCGTGTAAAACCCACTAAAACTCTAAACCGACATTCACGGGATGACGGCCATGGTAGAGTTGATATTGCCTCCACGGGCGGACATCTGCAACCCCGGACCATCGTCGTGGGGATCTAGGGACAGCGAGAACGCCGCGCCGGCCGTCGGCGCTGTGGACGTTGCCGGGACGAAGTCGGCTGCATTCCGGATCGGCGAAACAATCCCGTCATCTCGTGCCGGCCGTTCTTGCCGGTGCGCAGATCGACAGGCTCATGGCCGGCCATGTCCATCAAGCCGAGCGCATCATCAAGCTCGCGGCAGGCCGGCCATCCGGCGTCGGTGGTGATTCCGCAACCGTGGAACTCGAGCTTCAGGCGGCGGTCGAAATCGAGCCGAAGAGGCCCGTCAACCGGTTAACCCGCCGGGTTCGCCATATGGACGCCCTGAACCCCCTTGGCTTTGAGCGTGTTAGCGTGATTCCGTGGGGATATCAGCGACGGAGGGTACGATGGCTGCACAGCGCGGGTTCTTCGATCCGGATGAGCGCTACGCGGCGTTATCGAAGGCGGGAGATCCGCTGGAGCGACTTGCAGGGGTTATCGACTTCGAGCTCTTCCGGCCAGAGTTGGATGCGACGCTTGATCGTTCCGATGGCAGGCAAGGCGGGGGCAGGCAAGGCGGGCGCCCGCCGATGGACCCGGTCCTCATGTTCAAGGTGCCGGTGATCCAGGCGCTCTACGGTCTGTCGGATGCGCAGGCGGCGTTGCAAATCATGGACCGGCGCAGCTTTGGCCGTTTCCTCAGCCTCGATGACGGCGCGCGGGCGCCGGACGAGACGACCATCCGGCGGTTCCGGGAAGCCCTGGTGCGGACCGGCACGGTGGAGAAACTCTTCGCCCGGTTCGACGCGCATCTTAACGACGCCGGATATCCCGCCATGGGCGGGCAGATCGTCGATGCCACCATCGTGGCAGCCCCGCGCCAGCGCATGACCGATGCCGGGAAGGAGATCGTCAAGGGCGGGGGCATCCCGCCTGATTGGCAGGCCAATCCCCGGAAACCGGCGCAAAAGGATCGCGACGCGCGTTGGACGCTCAAGCGAGGGCGCAGGAAGACGCGCCCGGACAGCACGGCGATGGGCGCAATCGCCACGCCGGTGTTCGGCTGCAAATCCCATATCGATGCCGACCGGCGCCACGGCTTCGTCCGGACATGGATCGTCACCGACGCCGCCCGGCATGACGGACGCGTAGCGGGCGGGCTTGTGGATCAGGCGAACACCGGCTCGACTGTCCGGGCGGACACGGCGTATCGGTCGCAGAGGAACGAGAAGAAAATCGCCCGGGCCGGGCTAACCTCGAAGGTCCATTTCCGCCGCCCGCCCGGCAAGCCGATGCCCGTGCATCACGAGAGGGCCAATGCCGCAGGGTCGAAGGTCCGATCCGCGATCGAACATCCCTTCGCCGGGATGAAAGCAGGAACGGGGCTCTTCATCCGCACCATCGGCATCGCCCGGGCGAGGGCCAGGATCGGCATGGCCAACATCGCAGTCAACATGAAACGGCTCCTGTTCCGGGAGCGCAAAGGTGCCGTGGCATAGCCCGGCCCCAGCAAAACCAGATCCCGAACCACAACCCAGGCAAAGAGCCGACACGCATCGCGGCCGTAAATGCGCTCTCGTCACCCGATCCCAGGCAGCAGACAGGGGTCTTCAGGGTGTCCACCCGTGTTTCGCATGCACCCTGCGGGTCATCCGTGATCCGCCCCCTACAGCCCACACAACATGCTGAAATGTAACATGTTACCGGCTGTCGGAGGCGCGAAAACGTCACGTTACCTAGGGAATGTGGGGTAAAGTATCTGCCAACCGAGGATCTGTCCCGGATATACGACAAATAGGGGCGAGGATGGATCTGCCTAGCACTTGCGGCGAGCATCCAATATTAACGTAAATCCGAGAAGTTGTCCTTCACCGGATAGGTTGGAAAAACCGCCCGCCAAAGCCTGATCTCACGAGAGCGTAGCGCATCTCAGGATAGCCATTCGGTCACATCCTCAGCATTGGGCGCGGCGTTGTAGTCGAGGCTAATGCTGAGGATGTGACCGGGCTCTTGCAGGTAAATAATAATGCCGGAGACTGGGATATGCGAATGCCATGCACAACATTGCGCGGCACGTGCACAAGATCACCCTCGCCAACCTCGCGGGTCCCTTCGCCCAGCACCATTTGTAACTTGCCGGAGAGCATCAAGATGAACTGCTCTTCGTTGGGACGGAAATGCGGCGGCGGCGCCTCGCCCTCAAGATAGGTGACGATCGCGACCTTGATGAATTCGCCGGACACCAGTGTGTGCCAAGTAGGGTTGTGCAAATCCTTGATCTCTTCCATCTCCGAGATCTTGTAAAACGGCATTGTTCATCTCCTTGATGGGCACAAAGCGCCAGGGAGAGATGAGATAAACTATGTAGTTTAGAACTCGCGCCTACCAATCCAGAAAATGCTGAAAAAAATCTGCTCCAATGCTACCGCCCTGCCATTTGTTCATGACCGGCTGGTGCGCAGCTCCCCTCACCCCGCAAATGGCCCCCAGGTCGGCACGGGCAATGGCACATAAAACACGTGCAAAAAGACGAAATAGGCAACGATGCAAGCGCCGAGTGGAACGACCATATCGAGAGCCAGGTTTTTGCGTGTCTTTTCCAACGTCAGATAGAGAGACGTTGCGAACAGCATGAGGAAGCTGGCTATCCAGAATCCGATGGCGAACATCACGGACTGCCAGATCAGTATGATTACGCCGAACACGATCAGGTCGGTATAGACAGGCCGCTCTTCGCGAAGAAATCGAACCACGTCCAGTGCGTTATTGATGACCACCACCAAAAAACGCAGTAACAGAGCCGCAGCGATCGCCAAAATGGAGTAGGTGGCGAGGAGCGGCAATATCCAATCGCGCGGATCGGTATCCGCCTGGGACCATGCCACGGCACCAATGAATAACAGGAGTACCGCACTGAGGAAGTCACGGTCCACTAGTCGATGCACGCTGCATCCTCCTTGGTTTGGGCAACGGCCATCGGCTAGCTCGCGCTCAGGTCGACGTTGCGTTCGTCGGGGCGTTCGTCGGCAGGTTCCTCGGTGTCTTCCTCCAGCGCGTCCAGGCTACGAAGGCGACCGAAAAGACAATGCACAGGATGATCACGATGTTGACCGTTCCAGTGAAGAACACATTGCCGACGGACGTTGCGTCGGACATATACATCGCCTGCACCAGATTGGGTTCAATGATGGGTCCCAAAATCAGGCCGAGGCCAATGGGACCGGGATGGAAACCAATCTTGCGGATCAGGAAAACGAACAAGCCAAGGCCGAGCATGAAATACACGTCGAAGATCGTGTTTCGGATTGCGTAGGCGCCGATCACGGCCAGGAACATGATCAAGGGGGCCAGCAGCCGCAAGGGTATGCGGATGATCCGAGCAAGCACCGGCGCAAACAAGGTGCCAAGGACAAATATGATAACGCCGGCAAACAACAAGGACCAGCCGAACGAGTATATGAGCGATCCATCACTCCGGAACAGCTCCGGGCCTGGATTGAGGCCGCGCAACATGAGCGCGCCAGCGACGACTGCGGCTGGCGCCGAGCCCGGGATACCCATCGTCACCATCGGAATCATCGAGGTTGGCGCCGCCGCATTGTTGGCGATCTCTGACGCCGTCACGCCATGCACGCTCCCCTTTCCAAAGCTGCTGCCGTCCTTACTCCAGCGCTTCGCCTCATTGTATGAGACCAATGCAGCGATCGGGCTGCCGGCGCCGGGAAGGATTCCGATGAAGCTGCCGATCATCGCCGAGCGGATGAAGTGCACTGGGCGTGATATCACTTCTCCGATTGTCTTCAGTGCAACACCGGGCTTGCGTTTGTAATCGGCGATGAATTCCTTCTTGCGCATCTCGGAGACCATCAACAGAATTTGCGGGATTGCAAAGACGCCGATCAGCGCGGCGACGAGGGACACGCCGCCCCGAAGGTTCGGGATGCCAAAGGTGAAACGCGAGACCTCCGCGGCGTGGCTGATGCCGACAGAGCTGATCAGAAGACCGATGGCACCGCCGGCCAGACCCCTGAGCAACGACTTGCCGGCCACGCTGCCGACAATGGTCAGCGCGAAAACCGCGAGCCAGAAAAACTCGGGCGGGCCGAATTTGAGCGCAATCTCAATCATCGGCCAAGCGAGCAAAAGGTAGCAGCCGGCACCGAACAGCGTTCCCAGTGCCGAGCTGAAACAGGCGGCAACAATCGCCTCCTGTGCGCGTCCCTTCTGGGTCATGGGGTGACCGTCGAATGCGGTCGCCATCGCAGCTGGCGTACCGGGCGTATTTACCAGTACCGCCGGTATGGAATCGGAAAACATCGCGCAGACATAAAGGCCACCCAACATGGCGATGCCTGCACCGGGTTCCAGGGCGAACGTGAAGGGCACGAGCAATGCTGTGCCCATGGTCGCAGTGAGGCCAGGCAGCGTGCCGACCACCATGCCCATCATGACGCCCACGGTGAGCCAGAGCATGTACTCCGGCTGAAGCGCCTGCATCAGTCCTTCAATCACCGGGAAAATCCTATCATCAGCCGCATCCGTAATCCGTAAAGGGTTTGTGAGCGCGCGCCTTCAAACCTTGGAGACAGACAAAAGATCAAAAAGTTCGTTCAAACAATCCTAAGGTAGCTGGGCTGCCCCGAGCCTAGTCATCTGACGCCAGACGACTTGACAAAGGGGCAGCCCGGAATCGTTGCGAGACTCTATTAAAGGCCCAGTTCTTCCAAAAGTTTCGCTTTTTTATCAACGTCGGCAACATTGCTCAGGACAAAATCCTTCGCTTCGGCCGGCGTCATGCTCATCGGCGTGAGCCCATTGCCGACCTGCATTTCCCGCACGGCGGGATCTGCAACCGCTTTGTTAAGTGCGTCGTTGAGGATCGCAATAATGTCGTCAGGCGTTCCCGGAGGCGCCATGACACCCCATGTCGTCGCATAGGCAAAAGAGTCAAAACCAAGAGATTCGGCCGTCGGAACATCCGACAGTGCCGGCGATGCCGTCCCGGCAACCACGAGGGCCCTGACCGTCTCTTTGTGCCTGGTCGCATGCGAGGATGCCAGAAGCGATGAATCAACATGGCCGCCCTGAAGCAGAGGCATGATCTTGCCGACGCCGCCCGATACCGGCACATAGGTCGCCTCGATGTCGAGCGCATCGACAAGCAATGCGAAGTTTGCCTTACCCGTGGCCCCAACGCCGGAGACCGTTAGTTTGCCCGGATTTTCCCTAGCGTATGCAACCAAGTCGTCAAGGGTCTGGAAATCGCTTTGATTCGGCACGACGAAGGCGCCGACCGCTTGATCGGTCATTCCGATATAGGAAAATTCTTCCGGCTTAAAACCGACGTCCTCGCCCTGAGAAGTCACGATGATGTTCGGAACGACGACGTTGGCGATCGTGTAGCCATCGGGCTTGGACGAATGCAATTCGAGGAACCCGACGGCGCCGCCGCCACCGGTCTTGTAGACGATCCGGATACCGACGCCGAGCGCCTTTTCCAGACCAGCCTGAAGCCGGCGCGCCTGCTGATCCGATCCGCCGCCCGGCGAATACGGAACGACGAATGTGATGTCATGATCCGGGAAATCATTAGCGCTGGCGGTGCCGAATGCGCTGACCGCCATGAAGGCTCCCGCAACTGCGGCGAGAATACCGCCAGTCAGGTAGTTACGCTTCCTCGTCATATTTAGTTCCTTCCTTTGTCAATTTTCATTCACTGCCAAGACGGAGACCGTTGTCCGCCTCGATTACGAATCCGGTGGCGATAGCGCTCAGAGCGACATCACCGGGCTTGAAGCGTCAAGCCTTGTCCGGAGCGCGCACCACAATGGTGAACCTCGGTAATTGCTGTCGTTTTGTCTTGAAGGCCGTACAGCCAAGCTCGCCGCGCGTAGTGCTACCCTCCTTCTGACTTAGGAGAAACTGCTGATGCGAGACGCTCCATGGTGTGCCGATGACTGGTACTCTTGCCATCACTTTTTCATCAAAAAAGTGTGCAATATCGTTGGCGCTGAGTCAAGCAAGTTGGAATATGTGGCGTCTCCGATGCGGCACACCTGTCCGTTGGCCGCAACGCGATGATTCAACCTGGCGAGGGATACCGACGTCTTCATCTGCAACCCGCGCAGTCCCAAAAACCGGCAGTTGACGGCACTCAGGCACCCCGAACTTTGCAAAGAGCCGGATCGACCTGCAGGTCCGCTTCGGTCAGAGCACGCACCTCGTCGGGTGTGAAACCCGGCGCTATTTCACGAAGTACAAAGCCCTCAGGCGTCACGTCGAACAAGCCCAGATCGCTCATGACGCGTGAGACCACACCAGCCGCCGTCAATGGGAGTGCGCACCGCGTTTTAAGCCGCGCCTGACCGTCGCGGGTCGTGTGCACCATCGCAATCCAAACGTTCTTCGCCCCCGCCGCGAGATCCATCGCTCCGCCGATACCGCCGCCCTTTCGCCCGGCAGTCTTCCAATTGGCGAAATCACCATTCTCCGCCACCTCGTAGGCACCCAGCACGGTCAGATCCACATAGCCGCCACGAATGATGGTGTATGAGTCGAGGTGATGCACGATCGCCGCTCCGGGTTTCAACGTCACGTATTGTGAGCCCGCATTGACCAGGTTTGGATCCTCCTCACCGACCGCGGCGTGGGCGCCGAGACCGATGAGACCGTTTTCTGATTGAAAGATGACACCGCGATCGTCCAACGGGTAGTTGGAGCATAGCGTCGGCATGCCGACCCCAAGGTTGACCACCCAGTCCTCCTCGAAGGCCATCGCCAGACGATTGCACATGGTCTGTCGATCAAGGCGAGGTTTTTCGGCGTCTGTCATTGCAATATCTCCCGTGCGGGTCATCAATCCGGCAAACATCTAGACGGCCCGCCGCTCGGCAGGTGTGGTCCACAGCCCCTCGGGTGCGGGCGGGATCTTGATGACGCCGTCGACGAAAATGCCGGGCGTATGGATATGGTTGGGATCGATATCTCCCACCGCCACGATGTCTCCCTCAATTTCCACCAAGGTGGTCCGAGCCGCCATTGCCATGACCGGTGCGAAATTGCGCTGGGTCAGATGATACTGAAGATTGCCAAAAGTGTCGGCTGTGGTCGCGCGGATGAACGCGTAGTCTGCCGACAGCGGCAGTTCCAGGAGGTAGGTCCGCCCGTCAATAACCTTCTCCTCCTTGCCATCGACAATCTGCGTGCCGACGCCCGCCGGTGTGTAAACGCCGCCGAGGCCGGCCGCCGCCGCCCGCATGCGCTCGACCAGCGTTCCCTGAGGTATCAACTCGACCTCGAACGCGCCAGCTTCATGCAGGCGATCGAATTCAGCGGCCTTGGATGGATGCATGGCGGCAGAAAACGCGCAGCAGATTTTCTTTACCCGGCCCTGCTCAACCAGCATCCCCGAATGGGCGTGCGCCCACACCTGGTCTGCTCGGTTGGTGATGATTGTGAGATCCCTGGCATTATGGCGCAGTAACGCCGCCGTCAGGTTTTGCGGTAGCCCCGGAGGACCGAAGCCCCCGACCATGATGCTAGCGCCGTCCTTGATGCCGGCAACGGCTGCATCGAAGTCATCGATCACCTTGTCCTTCATGGTTTCCCCAAGACAGCGGTTTTCTGTAATGCAGTGACCTTGCGATCTGGAAACCGTCCGGACACTGATTGTACAAATCTAGTTTGAATATGACCCTCGAATCTACGTTGGCCGGCAGGCGGAGTGACCGGCATCATGACGCACACCCAACATCTCGTCGATATGCTTGAGCGTGAGAACGTTGGGCACCGCCGTTTGCGGCAGAACTGTTCATTCGTGCGGACAGCCATTGACACTAAGCGGACTGTGTCTGTTGGTCTTGGCATATTCGTTGTTGAGGAAAGCCGACATTCCGGCGCGCGAAGCAGCCCGTATTGAGCGTGAAGACTTGGGGATGTGATAGCTACACGCATGATCCGAGACAAAGCAGTAGACCACGCAATCGCCTATCTCGAGGCAGGGGTGCTTCACGAAGACCTGGCGCGCCGCGTGGCAGTGCCAACCGAAAGTCAGAATCCCAATCGAGCGCCGGTGCTGAAGCAGTGTCTCGAAACGGAGATTATCCCCGCATTGGAGCCTCTCGGTTTCGATTGCAGAACGATACATGAGGGAAGCTGGCCGTTTCTCATTGCTGAACGAACATCTTCTCATTGCCATTGCCCGTGAGGGCCTGGCAATCATGGCGGGGATTTAGTGGGACTTGGGAGAAAATTCCACCGCCGAAATGGCAAGCTCCATAGGGGAGTGAATACCGTGCCACCGCTATTCTCATGGCTCCCGGAGGCATGTGTGATGCGCACGGGTTGCACGTTGAACTGCGTTCTGATGATTAATGGGAAAGTATAGTCGTTTTTGGAGCGGAAATCCAACCGCTGATTCAGGAAATCAGCTTGCCTGCGCTCACTTTCAATGTAACCCCGATGATGTATCGGGCTTGCCTTGATGCCATAAACAGACTTGCCTGCGCAGCATCAAGTGGCTCCACGAGATGACCCAGAGGATTGGTTGAGGCAACCGGTCGAGGCTTTCCTGGTCTCTTGCCTTGCGCACCCGCGGTGTCGCAGTGGTGTCTGGCGCGATGCAGTTGGCGGTGATGCCGTGGGGCTCGAGGTCGCGGGTGAGCAGCTTGGTCGTGCCAATGAGCCCCGCTTTGCCGGCGGAATAGGGTAGCGAGGATGGGACGCCCGGACTTGGTGCAATTTCGGCATTCGACGTGATCGATATGATGCGGCCGCGATTGTTCTCGATCATAATGCGGGCCGCAGCGCGCGAGCAGTAAAACGCGCAGGTAAGATTAAGGGTGATCAGACGCTCCCATTCATCGTCCGCGATTTCGGCAATTGGCTGTATGCGCTGCCAACCGCCGGCACCGTTCACAAGAATATTGAAGGGGCCGCAGTACGCGGAGACCTGCTCCACCATGGCATCGACCATAGCGGACCCAGTCACATCGCCCGCCAATCTTGCGCCTTCGCTCACTGCTCGTCCTCGGTTCACTTCGGCAGGCGGATCAAACGGGGCTCCAACCCGCGCCCGACGTGATGCTCCAGATCATGCCTAGAGTAATTCATCATCACCCCGCGTCGGACGAAGTGCCTACACGACTGCCGGATTCGGTGGTGGGTGCAACTTGTCGAGGCTTCATGCAACAGCGGTTCCTCAATCTGACCTCGGGAGGATCGAACCTGAATGACTGCTGCGGTGAAGCGGACCGCAACAGGCTCGATTGGCACCGGCAATTCCTGGCGGCACCGGCCCCGGCGAATGGACAGCGCGGATGAAACGCGCAACCGGCCGGTGGATTGATCGGTGATGGGAGTTCGCCTGAAAGCCTGATGCGCTCACGCCTGAGCGAAGGATCGGCAATCGGCGTGGCCGAAAGCAAAGCGCGCGTATAGGGGTGGCGAGGGCCACCCAGCACCTCAGCGGCACCCCCAAATTCCATCGCCCGGCCGGGATACATCACCAGCACATCGTCAGCGACATGGCGCACCACAGACAGATCGTGGCTGATGAACATATAGGTAAGCCCAATCTCCTCCTGCAGGTCACGCAAGAGATTTAGGATCTGCGCCTGGATTTCAACATTGAGAGCCGAGACCGGTTCATCCAGCACTAGGATGCGCTGGCCGCCGGAGAACATGTGCGGATAGCGGCTATAATGCTCGGCCTGAGGCCAACACGGGTAAGCATGTCGGCGGCGCGTTTGCGCCGTTCGGCTTTGGCCATGGATGTGTTGATTGCCAGCGGTTCTTCAAGTGCGGCGCCAATCTTCTGCCGCGGGGTGAGCGAACTATATGGATCCTGAAAGACGATCTGAATCATGCGCCGCAAGTGCCGGCGCTTGCCTAATTGCGCGGTTTCAACACGTATGCCGTCAATTTCCAGCGAGCCGGTACTGGCCGGTTCGATCATGTGATCATGCGCGCCAGCGTCGATTTGCCGCAGCCCGATTCTCCAACCACGGCCAGCGTGGTGCCAGGATTCACGTTGAAGGTCGCATTATCAATGGCGGTAAGAACAAAGAGCTCGCATAGTGGCCCGCGGCTAAGCGCATATTCGCGGGTCAGGGCCCGCGCCTGCATGATTGGCTCCGTCATGAGCTCGCGCCGCCCCGGTTGACCGGGTGGTGGCACAGCGCATGGCCGAGCGATGGATCAGCACGCTCAGGTACCATGGTGCGGCAGGTCTCATCAGCCAGTCTGCAGCGTGGATGAAACAGGCACCCCGGCGGCGGGGCGGCAAGGTCGGGAACCACGCCGAGGATCGAGGGCAATCGACGAGAAGGCGGCACGGCGTGAAATTCCAACAACGCTTCTGCGCGGCCTTCTCAACCTGGATGTAGGCAAGGGCGGTGGACGCAAGATTGATGCCTTCAGTGCGCCCTTAAGACTGATCAACACCACATGGGCCTATGATCCGGCGTCACACACATTGTTCACTTCGGACATGTTTGCCCAGCATTCCCAGCCGAACGAACAGGGACCCTGGGTGATTGAGCATGATGAGGTGACAGACGACGCGTTCCTGCGCTCGTTTCTTCTCAATACGCGTTACTGGTGGCTCGAAGGGGCGGCAACGGAAACGCTACGCCGTGCCATCGCGGGTGTCTTCGAACGGTATGATATCGAGATCATTGCGCCGGGCAATGGTGCGATTTTCAAAGGTCGGGAGTTGGTCGATAAGGAGTATTCGACTTTGGACAGGGTCCTGCGTGACCTTGATCGGTCGCGCACGCGCGCCGCCTATGTGCCCCGCGGATTGGAGAGATAGTCGAAATGAAGGAAAACCCGCTGCCGCGCGAACTGGCGCCTGGCATCTTCTGGCTCGGCGAATGCCTTGAGCAGCCCTATCGAGGCAAGATCTATCACGGCTACAATTCGATCTATCTAATTGTCGGTACCAAGGCGGCGATATTGGTGGAGACCGGACATCCAAAGGATTTCCCGACGATCGACCGGCAGATGAGATCTATTCTGGATGAGCGCTGAAGCATCTTTTCATTACTCATCAGGAGATGCCGCATTCAGGCGGTCTCGGGCGCTTTTTGGCGCGTTACGATGACATCAAGGTGCATGCTGATTTGTGCGATTATCACATGGCGTTTCCGCAATATGTCGAGCGTATGGTGTCGATGGAAGTGGGCGATTCAATCGATCTCGGTGATCAGCATTTCTTGGCGGTCGAACCGGTGGTGCGCGATATCGGCACCTCGCTTTGGGGGTTTGATACCGGAGCCAAAGCCCTGTTTCCGGGCGATGGTTTTGCCTATAGCCATTATCACTGGGATGGTCATTGCGGTCAGGTGGCGGAGGAGGCGACCTCACTCGATCTGATGGAGGTGTCGGCGATTTTTGCAGAGCTCACCTTGTTCTGGACCAATTTCGCCGACATGCAGATCTATGTGGATCGACTTAATCAGATGGTTGAAGAACTTGGCGTTGAGATTGTCGCCCCAACCCACGGTCTGCCGATTCTCGATCTTGCATAGACAATGCCCAAAGTATGTGAGGGACTGATCGGGGTGGACGACCAAGCGGCAGAATAGCAGGCCAGCAGGCTGACCATTGGCGGAGGCTCAAGCTACTCTAATTAGCAGGTTCGGCGTAGGGCACATTTCGCCCGCCGTAGCGGCGCACGCGGATGTTCGCTTGTTCGGCATGTGCGAGAAAACCTTCAAGCACGCAAAGCCGCGAGCAGGCCTCGCCCAGCTTGGCCGAAGCCTCGTCGGACAACACCTTTTGATAGGTGCAGGTTTTCAAGAACTTGCCGACCCACAGCCCGCCAGTGTAGCGGCCGGCCTTGCGGGTTGGGAGCGTATGGTTGGTGCCGATCACCTTGTCGCCATAGGCGACATTGGTGCGGGGACCCAGGAACAGCGCGCCATAATTGGTCATGTTGGCGAGGAAGTAGTCGGGATCGTGCGTCATCACCTGAACATGTTCTGAGGCGATGCGGTCTGCTTCGCGCACCATTTCGGCATCATCGTCGCAGATGATGACCTCGCCATAATCGGCCCACGCCTGGCCCGCGACCTCGGCGGTGGGGAGGATTTTCAAAAGCCGTTCGATTTCGTCCATGGTGTCGCGGGCTAGTTTTTCCGATTTCGTCAGCAACACCGCCGGAGAGGTTGGCCCGTGTTCGGCCTGGCCGAGTAGGTCAGTAGCGCAAAGCTCGCCGTCAACGGTTTCATCGGCGATGATCAAGGTTTCGGTGGGGCCGGCCAGAAGATCGATGCCAACGCGGCCAAACAGCTGACGCTTTGCCTCGGCGACAAAGGCATTTCCGGGACCGACCAGCATATCGACAGGGTCGATCGAGCCTGTTCCGAGTGCCATTGCACCGATCGCCTGAACGCCGCCAAGCACATAGATTTCATCGGCGCCTCCCATATGCATCGCCGCAACGATCGCAGGGTGCGGGCCACCCTGATGTGGCGGTGCGCAGGCGATGATGCGCTTCACGCCAGCGACCTTGGCGGTAACCACACTCATATGGGCCGAGGCGACCATCGGGTAGCGTCCGCCGGGCACATAACAGCCAACCGAACCCACCGGAATGTTGCGGTGGCCCAATATCACCCTCGGCATGGTTTCGACTTCGACGTCCTGCAGCGCTTCGCGCTGTCTTTGGGCGAAGTTCCTGACCTGAACCTGGGCAAAGTCAATATCCTCCAGGTCGCGCTTGGCGACCTTTGACATCGCTGCTTCGATCTCAGGCTCGGTTAGCCGAAAGTTTTCAGGCGACCATTGGTCGAATTTTTCCGACAGCGAGCGCACTGCCGCATCGCCATTCTCCTCGATGTCGGTGAGGATCGATTCGACGGTCTGGCGAACCTTGGCATCGGCTTCGCGCACGCTCATGGGGTCCATGCCGCGTTTCAGATATTCTGCCACCCTAGCCTCCCAGTTTGTTCCCGGCGCGTTGCTACTTGAACGCCTGTGGATTAATTGGAGAACCGGTGCCGCCGGTAATGATCAGTGGCGGTCCGCAGAAGAAGAACTCATAGACCTTGTCCTGGTCGCAATCCTTGGCGAGTTCCTCAAGATAGAAAATCTCTCCCATGCACAGACCCATGGCGGGGATCACCACCCAGTGCCATGGCTGGTTAGCTTCGCTGGTCTCGTTGGGCCTGACCTCAACGCCCCATGTGTCGGTGCAGATAGCGGCGATGTCCTTGTCATGGCACCAATAGCAGTTCTCGAACTTGACGCCCGGCGCGTCGCCGCCGGCATATCCGCCCCATTCACCTTCCGCCATGCAGCGCTCCATCTGGCCGGTGCGGACGATGACGAAGTCAGCGCGGCGGATCTCGACGCCCTGGGCTTTGGCGCATTCATCGAGTTCGTCATTGGAGACCGCCTCGCCATCCTGCAGCCAGTCGACGCCGCGATGGCGGGCAATATCGAGAAGAACGCCACGCCCGTTCATCTTATCGCGCGAATGCTCGATTCCAAGGACCGAAAGGCCACGCGAGTCGATCAGTTTCGCGTCATGGCCGTTATAGGCCTTGTCCTCATAAAGAATGTGGCCAAGCGCATCCCAGTGGGTTGCGCCCTGAACGCACAGATTGAGCGTGTCGTCGGCATAACGGATCTTGTTCCAGTCCTGCTGGCCGGCAATCGCATCGGTGCCGGTCGCCAGCATCTGATGGATCGGATTGAAGCGGCCACCAAACAGGCCGGTCTGCGGGCCTTCGCGGTCGAGCGGGATGCCGAGCGAGAAAGCCTTGCCCCTCTTAATCAGCTTGGCAGCTTCGACGATATCTTCCAGGGTGACGATATTGAGCGTGCCGATATGGTCGTCCTTGCCCCACCGTCCCCAGTTTGAAAGCTTTTCGGATGCTTCCTCAATGGCCTTTCGGCCGACCTTGATGTCCATTTCTGCCTCCGCTCATGCCGGTTTTTGCAGGCCGGCTAGGATCGTTTGTGCCTGATTAAAAAGGAGCGCGCCACCCCCTGATCGGACGGCGTGCCCTACGCTTAGTGGGCCGTCCAGCCGCCGTCGATCCGCAGACTATCGCCGGTGATCATACCGGCGGCAGGCGAGGCTAGAAAGACAACGCCAGCCGCCACGTCTTCCGGGGTGGCGAGTTTTTTCATCGGGATCATGCCGTAGACGAAATCGTAGAATTCCTTGTTCGCGAACATCGGTTTGGTCATTGGCGTGTCGGCAAAAGTCGGCGCCACCGAGCAGACACGGATGCCGAAGGGCGCAAGCTCGACTGCCATTGCCTTGGTGAGGCCTTCGAGCGCGTGCTTGGTCAGGCAGTAGACGGTACGCCGCGGCGAGCCGATGTGACCCATCTGCGAGCTCATGTTAATGATGACGCCGGATTTGCGGCGCTTCATGGCGATGGTCGCGGCCTGGGCGGTCTTGAAGGCAGCGCGGACATTGAGATCGAGCATCAGATCAAGCGTTTCGTCATCTACCTCGTCGATCGGCATGGGCTTGTTGGTGCCGGCATTGTTGACACAGATATCGAGGCGGTCGAGGCTGGTGACACGCTGATAAAAAGCGTTGCTGGTCACATCCTCAGGCCAGATCTCAACCTTGCTGGAGGCTTCCGCGGCCAGCGATTCAAGGTCGCCCCTAGTGCGCGAAACCGCGATGATGGTGGCGCCGCATTCACTTAGCGCCAGGGACGCGGCACGGCCGAGGCCGAGTCCGGCGCCGGTCACGAGCGCATATTTGCCAGAAAGGTCGTATGTCATGTGTACTCCGGAGGTCATCGCCTGCCTGCTTGCCTGAAATCGGATCGGTGTTTGATACTACTTGCGTGGCATGCGGCAAAGCGCGGCCATGGATGTGGCAGTTTTCGGGAAGCGGGGAATGAAAGCGCCGGACTTTTTTCTATGTTCGTCCCGTTGATCTCGGCGAAGCGATGGCGGCGCTGGTTGAGGCTGGTGATGAATGACGTATCTTAGCGGGCGGTCAAAGCCTGATGCCGATGCTGAATTTCTGGGTGGTTGAGCCGGAGGTGTTGATCGATATCAATCGGGTGAGCGAACTTTCAGACATTGAGGAGCAGGAGCAAATTTTGCGTATCGGAGCGCTGGTGCGGCATGCTACGCTTGAGCGCTCAGATTTGGTGCGCCATCACGCGCCGTTGATCCATGAGGCGGTTCATCACATTGCCCATGCCGCGGTCCGCTCGCGCGTCACTATTGGCGGCTCGCTGGCGCTGGCTGATCCGGCGGCTGAATTGCCAGCCTGCATGATGGCGCTGGAAGCAACCATCATTGCGCTCTCGACATCGGGCGAGAGGCGTGTCGCGGCAGAGGACTTCTTTTTCGGAGCGTATGAAACAGCGCTTGGCGAGGCCAAAGTCATCACCGCTATCGAAGTGCCCAAGTCGCCGGGTCGGCGCCATGTGTTCCACGAAATCACCCGCCGCCATGGAGATTATGCGCTTGCGGGCCTAGCGACGACCGCCGAGGCCAAGACGATAGCCAATTCGTGAATGGTGTTTTCGCCATTGCAGACCGCCCCATTCTGATCACCGAGGATGCGGCACTTGAGACAATCGAGATGCATGGCGATCCCAGTGCTTCGGCGGTGCTGAAGCGGCAGCTGGCTCGGGTATTGCTGAACAGGGCCATGGCGCAACGTGAAGGGTCGGGCGCATGAGCTCTCAGAAGGTGACCATCGCGCTTGATGTCAATGGCGAACAGGTTGAAAGCATCGTTCCGGTGCGACTCAATCTGGTCGATTTTCTGCGCGGGGAGTTGGGTCTCACCGGCTCACATGTGGGCTGCGAGCACGGTGTTTGCGGTGCCTGCACAGTGCTTGTCGACAAGGCGCCTGCGCGTGGGTGTCTGATGCTTGCGGTACAGGCTGATTGTGCGCGGGTCGAGACGATTGAAGGATTGAGCGAGAGCGGCCACGATTTTGGCCCTGCAAGAGGCCTTCATCGCCCGCAATGCGCTGCAATGTGGCTATTGCACGCCGGCCATGCTGGTGAGCGCCCATGCCTATCTCGCCGCCGGCAGTAGTGGTGACCATACGCAGATCCGTGAGGCGATCTGGGGGAACTACTGCCGTTGCACCGGCTATCAGTCGATTGTCGACGCGATTGCCGATGTTGCTGCGATGGGGAGGATCGGCCATGAGTGAGCCGCTCAGCGTATTCGATCGGCCTAACAGCTATATCGGCCGCGCCGTTCCGCGTCCCAATGCACGCCGGCTAGTCGAGGGTAGAGGACGGTTTGTCGATGATCTAACATTGCCGCGCATGGTTTATGCGGCTTTTGTCCGCTCGCCCCATGCACATGCGCGCATTGCTTCGATCAAACTGGACGGGGCTCTTGGCGCGCGGGGTGTGGTTGCAGCCTGGTCGGGGTCCGATCTTGTGCAGCATATCGAACCGTGGGTTGGTGTTCTGAGCCATCTCAAGGGATTGCGCTCACCGCCACAGCCGGCGGTCGCGGTGGATGTGGCGCGCTGGCAGGGCGAGTCGGTGGCGATGGTGGTCGCGGCGAGCCGGGCCGAGGACGAGGACGCGATATCGCTGGTCGAGATCGAATATGAGGAGCTGCCGCCAGCGGCGGATATGGACGGTGCGCTTGATGCCGGCGCGACGATTATTCACTCAGATTATGACTCAAATCTCGCCTGGGAGCGGGAGGTGAGGGCCTCGATTTACCTCGTCAACCCTGGCTGATCATGATTCACTGGCGCTATGAAGTGAGGGGGGATGGATGGTTCAGCAGGCTGGACTTTTCGACGTTGATGAACGGCTCAAGCGTTTGAGCGATTTGGGCGATCAGCTCGAAGCCTGCGTTGCGGCGGTGGACGTCGAGATTTTCCGTGCCGATCCGGACACGGCACCGGCGTAGGCGGATGGCAGGAAGGGCGCACGCCCGCCCCATGACCCTGTGCTCATGTTCAGGATCCCGATCATTCAGGCGCAGAACACTCTCTCGGACGACCGTGCGGAGTTCCTGATCCGCGACCGTCTGTCGTTCATGCGTTTCCCGGGGACGGGCCTGCAAGACAAGGTCCCCGACGCGAAGACGATCCGGGCGTTTCCCGAGCGCCTGACCCCGGCCAGGGCGATCGACGCTCTGTTCGCCCGGTTCGAGACCGCCCTGCGGGACGCAGGCTATATCGCGCAGGTATATCTCCATGTCAGGGCCATTGGTGGACAGCACGCCGGTCGCCGCCCCCAGGCAACGCAATACGGACGAGGAAAAGAAAGACATCGAGGCAGGCAGGACCGCCGCCGGGATCTGGCCCTCGGATCCCGCCAAAGCACGCCGGAAAGACATTGATGCGCGCTGGACCGTCCGGTTCGGCAAGGCGAAGACGCCCGTGGACGGCGGTCGCCGCCCCAGGGATTGCGGACAAAACCAACACTGGCTCTGGCGTCCGTGCCGATAGCGCGTACCGTTCGAAGCAGAACGAAGCGTTCCCGGCACGCCACGGTTTTGTCAGCCATGCCCACCATCGCAAACCCGGGGGCAGGCTCATGCCGAAGCATATCCGCCGTGGGAACAGGACAAAGTCAAAACACCGCGCGCCGGTCGAGCACGTCTTTGCCGTCCGGAAGCACATGATGGGTATGGCAGTCCGCACCATCGGTCCGGCCCACGCAAAAACCGGGGATCTGCATGACAGACATCGCCTGCAACATCCGCCGCCTGGTCCAACTCGGAGGCAGCGTCACCCCCTGATCTGATCACAGGACGTGTCCGTTCAATAGCAACCAGGAACGCTCTGAAAGCGGGGCAAGTCGCTGCATCTGAAACACAAGACCGGTTCAGATGAACACGCCGCGCCAAAATCACAGAAAATCGGACGAACAAACAGGATTGATAGAGGTTCTCAGGTTCTTGAAGGCGATGTCGATTCCGCCTTCCAGCACCCGGATGCGGTGGTTGTCGAGCGCACATTCCACTTTGGCTGCCACACCGGAGTGACGCTTGCCTCATTTGATCCTTCGGAAAACCATCTGACGGTCCATTACTCGGGTCAGGCGCCCCATATGATGCAGGTGCTCTATGCCAAGCATCTCGGCCTGCCGGAAGGCAATGTGCGGGTGATTGTGGGCGATGTCGGCGGTGCCTTCGGCATTAAAGTTCACACCTATAGAGATGAAATCGCGGCGGCGGCTGCATCGATGCTGCTGAAACGGCCGATCAAATTCATCGCCGACCGGCTTGAGAGCTTTCATAGTGACATCCATGTGACGGCCATATCACCGGCTTTTATATGGATGATCTGACGGGCATCGGACCCTATTCGGTTTATCCGCGCACTTCCGCGATTGAAGCCAATTAGGTGTTGAACCTGACTTGTGCGCCATATGGCCACCGTGAAGACCCCTGTCTTCTGCCTGGAATCGGGTGACGAGAGCGCATTTACGGCCGCGATGCGGGTCGGCCTCTTGCCTGGGTTGTGGTTCGGGATCTGGTTTCGCCGGGGCCGGGCTATGCCACGGCGCCTTTGCGCTTCCGGAACAGGAGCCGTTTCATGTTGAATGCGATGTTGGCCATGCCGATCCTGGCCCTCGCCCGGGCGATGCCGATGGTGCGGACGAAGAGCCCCGTTCATGCCTTCATCCCGGCGAAGGGATGTTCGATCGCGGATCGGACCTTCGACCGTGCGGCATTGGCCCTCTCGTGATGCACGGGCATCGGCTTGCCGGGCGGGCGGCGGAAATGGACCTTCGAGGTCAGCCCGGCCCGGGCGATTTTCTTCTCGTTCTTCTGCGACCGATACGCCGTGTCCGCCCGGACAGTCGAGCCGGTGGCAGTCGAGCCGGTGTTCGCCTGATCCGGAAGCCCGCCCGCTACGCGTTCGTCATGCCGGGCGGCGTCGGTGACGATCCATGTCCGGACGAAGCCGTGGCGCCGGTCGGCATCGATATGGGATTTGTCGCCGAACACCGGCGTGGCGATTGCGCCCATCGCCGTGCCGTCCGGGCGCGTCTTCCTGCGCCCTCGCTTGAGCGTCCAACGCGCGTCGCGATCCTTTTGCGCCGGTTTCCGGGGATTGGCCTGCCAATCAGGCGGGATGCCCCCGCCCTTGACGATCTCCTTCCCGGCATCGGTCATGCGCTAGCGCGGGGCTGCCACGATGGTGGCATCGACGATCTGCCTGCCCATGGCGGGATATCCGGCGTCGTTAAGATGCGCGTCGAACCGGGCGAAGAGTTTCTCCACCGCGCCGGTCCGCACCAGGGCTTCCCGGAACCGCCGGATGGTCGTCTCGTCCGGCGCCCGCGCGCCGTCATCGAGGCTGAGGAAACGGCCAAGGGTGCGCCGGTCCATGATGTGCAACGCCGCCTGCGCATCCGACACACCGTAGAGCGCCTGGATCACCGGCACCTTGAACATGAGGACCGGGTCCATCGGCGGGCGCCCGCCTTGCCTGCCATCGGAACGATCGAGCGTCGCATCCAACCCTGGCCGGAAGAGCTCGAAGTCGATACCCCCCTGCAGGCCGCTCCAGCGGATCTCCCACCTTCGATAACGCCGCGTAGCGCTCATCCGGATCGAACAACCCGCGCTGTGCAGCCATCCTACCCTCCGTCGCTGATATCCCCACGGAATCACGCCAACACGCTCAAAGCCAGGGGGTTTTGCAGGGCGTCCTTATGTGGTTCCGGCCTATCGGGCACGGGGGCAGGTGGTGTTTCAGAACAAGAATGTGATGTGCCAGTACCGCGCCGTCGGCCATCCGATCGCGATCGCGGTGGGTGAGGGGATGGTTGACGCGGCAGCGGCAGAGCTCGGGCTCGATGCGGCGGAAATTCGCCGGCGCAATCTGATCCGGGATGATGCCTATCCATGCACTTCGCCGACCGGCATGCAGTTTAACGAGCTGCCGCATCAGGCATGCCTGGAAAAGCTTCTGGCGCAGATGGACTATGAAAGGCTGCGTGAGGAGCAGTCGCGTTTGCGCGGGCAAGGCATCTGGCGCGGCGGCGGCCTTTCCTCATTTGTCGAAGTGATCAATCTGAGCCCGATGTTCTACGGCGTCGGCGGGGTGCCGATCGCCTCACAGGATGGCGCCACCGTGCGCCTTGATGCGTCCGGCGCGCTGCATGTTGCTTCCAGCATCACCAAACAGTGCCAAGGTACAGAAGCGGTGATGGTGCAGATTGTCGCAACGGCAGTCGGGTGTTCCTCTTGATGCTGTTCGAGTGACCACGGGCGATACCGACACTACTCCCTATGGTGGTGGCACCTGGGCCTCGCGCGGGGTTGGCATTGGCGGTGAGGCGGCACTCCTTGCCGGTAAGGTCTTGCGCAGGCAGATCCTCGATGTGGCGGCAACGGTATTGCAGGCCGATGCGGAGACGCTTCCGATCGTCGATGGTTCGGTGGTGGAGGCACAGGGCGGTGCCACCGCATGTCGCTCACAGACCTTGCCCGAATGGTCTATTACCGTGGCAATGAACTGCCCGACAATGTGCGCCCGGAGCTCATCGTAACCAAGCATTTCCGAGTTACCGATTATCCGTTTGTGTTCACCAATGGCGCCTAGGCGTCCTGGCTTGAGGTTGATATCGAGACCGGCATCGTGACGCTTCTCAAGCATTGAGTGGTTGAGGATTGCGGGCGGGTAGTCCCCAGTTGGTGGATGAGCAGGTTCGCGGCGGCGTGGTTCAGGGCATTGCCTTTATGAGCCGGGGTGGGCAGCTACTCAACGCCACCATGGCCGACTATCTGGTGCCGATGGCAGCGGAAATGCCGCATATCGATGTTGCCCATGTGGAAACACCGACATCAACCTCGACGCTTGGCGCCAAGGGAGTGGGCGAAGCCGGCACAGGTGGTGCGCCGGGTGCGATCATGAATGCGGTCAACGACGCGCTCAGCCCGCACGGCGCGTTAGTGAGCGCGCAACCGATTACGCCCGAGTGTGTTCTGATCTTCTCGCCGGTCTGGGCGGTTTGCAGCCGCCCGGTAGCGTGAATGCGCTATTCAGCAGCCGCGCGCCGCGAAGCATCGCCGACGGTGGGGAAGCGGGCGGCATAATCCTCGATTTCCTCGACCGTCAGACCGGAGATGGCGCGTCCCTGGCGGTGGTTGTATTCTTCGGTTTCCAGTTCAGTGCGGAAGGAAGCGTTCAGCCGGTTGATCATGTTGAAGATGCCGCTGGCGAGAGAAATCTCGACGATTTCCGCCTCGCTAAACAGTTGCTTCATATCATCCCACGCGGGTCCGTCGAATTTCGCCGTATTGAGGGTCATTGCCTCCGACCACGCGATCACCGCACGGTCACGCTTGTTGAATGCCGGGCTGGTTTTCCAACCATCGCCCATCATGGCCTTGATTTCTTCCTCAGTGAGGCCGAGAGCCTGGCCCATACATCGAGGTGTGCGTGGTGCAGTAATTGCACTCGTTGGCCATTGAAGTTTTGATGGTGGCAAGGGCGCGCAGGCGCGGTTCCGTCATCGCGCCAAGGTCCGGCTGGCGAATGGCCGCTGTGAACCCCAGCATCCAGCGCGCCAGATAGGGCGCGTGCTTGGCAAGGATGCGCTGCAAATTCGCGGTACGTCCAAGAAAACGGGTGGGGGTGGAGGCATCAAAAAACCTCCTTGGCGACGCCGGTCGCCTCTTCATCGGTAAGCCCTGAAAGGCGCTGGGTCATCAGTTCCCTCCCTCGACGTTTGCTTCGCGGTACCAGTTAAGTATCTCATCTCCGGTCATGAAGATCACGCCCTCATGCTCCTTGATGTGATCGAGCAGTGCTTCAACCTGACCGATACGGTGGGGAACGCCGGTGATATAGGGGTGCAGGCTAATACCCAAAATCTTGGTATTGTCGGCACTTTCAGCATAGAGGCGGTCAAAGCTGTCGCGGCCGCGCTCAAAGAACACCGGCGAGTGTTGCTCCTGGACAACATGAACGACGATATCATTGGTCTCTAACGGATATGGAAGTGACCAGATGTGCCCGTGGGCGGTTTCGATCTCAACCGGCAAATCGTCGAACGGCCAGTTTGAGACATAGTCGATGCCGTTTTCCTTTAGCAGATCGAGCGTGTTGTCGGTTTCGGTAAGACCCGGGCTTTCCCAGCCGACGGGCGGTTTGCCGGTAAATGCCTTGATCGCCTCGACGGTATCGCGAATGGCGGCGGCTTCGTCTCCGAGCGAGTGTTGCGGGCGCTGCTCCCAGCCATGGCCCATGAATTCCCAGCCGGCATCATGGGCTGCCTGGGCGACGCGTGGATAGGCGATGCAGACCCGGCCATTGATTGCCAAGGTTGCGCGAATCTCACGGTCCTCGAATGCTTTCAAGTGGCGCCAAAACCCGACCCGCATTCCATATTCGTGCCATGCCCAGTTGGGGACATTGGGCATCAATGGCTGGCCCATTGGTGGAGGCAGGACGTTGCGCGGCATATTACGGTCGATGCGCCATTCCTCGACATTGACGATCGGCCACACGCAAATGCGCGCGCCATCGGGAAGGCTGAGTTTTGGGCGGTCGACAAAAGCTTGATACTGAACACGGTCGCTGAGGAGTGCCATTCTGGGTCCTGTTGGTTGGAAGCAAATGCTTGGAGTGTGAGCCATCGAGTGGCGTGAGGCAGTTTCAATGTCGTATCTGTTGGCGTCAACCGGCACAGCCACTTGCCAGGTCAATCGGAAGTGAGCTGCCAGGCGTTGACGGCGGGCGCTGCCCGCGCGAAAACCAACCCCACAGCGAATTGCACGTTTCAGCGAAGGGCGTGCTGACAGAAATCGGAGAAAATTAATGGCGATCAAACAAAAGACCATAGTCAACCGGCATTCATCAGCGCATTGTCCGACCCATTCGCGCACTCATTTCACGTCCGGCGATGCGACTTCGATTATCGATGAGCCGATTGCCCGTGGTGGCACCAATGAAGGGCCGGCCCCGACAGACACGCTGGTAGCCGCGCTTGCCGGCTGCACCAATGTGATTACCCACAAGATCGCGCATGCCAATGACATCCATCTTGACGGCATGGATATCAACATCAACTGGGAATTCGACCGGCGCGGCACCCAGTTGATGGAGGAAATCGAAAAGCCGTTCGTTTCGATCACGCTTAAGATCGTCTTGAATGGAGATGTCAGCGGCGAACAGATCCAGTTCCTGCAAACGGAACTGCGTAAATACTGCCCGCTGGCAAAGCTGATCCGGGCGGCAGGTACGGTGATCAATGAGGAATGGCACGCCGAAGCAGGGGGTTCGGCCTGATTGGGGCGGGACTTTAATTCCGCACCGTAACCAGCACACTCGCCGGTCAATTGCACTGATGCCCTGATGGCAGATGCTGCTGTCTCGCGGAGAATTCGGCAAAGATGGCTTCGAATACCTCATTTTTCAGCGATCTGCTGTCGTCCATCGCCGAGCGTGGGCAAATGCTGCTCGAGCTCAATCGCACGCGCCCGACCGCTGAGGACAATATAGTAAGCCTGTGCAATGCGCTGTTGTCGGAGCGGGGCGAAGCATCGGGCGTGGCGCTCGCGCAGCAGATTCTTGGCTCGTATCACGAGTTGGAAGAAGACGGGCGAGCGGCATTTTTTAAGTCTTTAACGCATGAGTTTGGTCCCGATCTGGAAGCCATCGATCAGGCGATTACTGCGTTTAACCAGTCCCAAAGTCTGGCCGACGCGGCTGCCGTCAATGAGGCATCGGAGGCCAGCCGTCAGGAACTTATCAGGAGGCTCAACCTCGCGCCCGGTGGGACGGCTGAACTGGTTGGTATGCGAAATGATCTTCTGGACCACCTTGATGGTGATCCGGCGCTCGAAATTGCTGACCGCGACTTCGAACACCTGTTTGCATCCTGGTTCAATCGTGGATTTTTAGTGCTCAGGCGCATTGACTGGTCGACACCGGCAGTCATTCTGGAGCGCATCATTCGCTATGAAGCGGTTCACGAAATCAGCGATTGGGAGGATTTGCGCAGGCGTATCGACCCGCCCGATCGCCGATGTTTTGCCTTCTTTCACCCCTCATTGGTCGATGATCCGCTGATCTTTGTTGAAGTTGCACTGACGGGTAATACCCCCGAGGCTATTTCCCCGATTCTGTCCCATGATCGGGAACCGATCGATCCCTCCCGCGCGACAACGGCGGTGTTCTATTCGATCTCCAACTGCCAGGAGGGGCTGAGGGGTATCTCGTTTGGCAACTTCCTGATCAAGCAGGTGGTGGAGGAACTGGCGCGCGATTGCCAAACCATCAAGACGTTTGTCACATTATCGCCAATTCCGGGATTTCGGCGCTGGCTTGACAATGCGCTCGTTGATGCCGCGGATGATCTCAAACTGACAAACGAGCAACGCAAGGCACTCGCCATTCTCAAGCATGACCAATGGGCGGGCAAAACCGATGCCGTCAAGAAACTCAAACCTCTAGTGACGCCTATTGCGGCGCACTATCTGATGCGTGCGAAAACAACACGCGGCACACCACTCGATCCGGCGGCACGCTTCCATCTTGGCAATGGTGCAAGGCTTGAGCGTCTCAATTGGCTTGCCGATACATCGCCCAAGGGGCTCGCCGATGCTGCCGGTCTGATGGTCAACTACAGTTATATTCTCAAGGACATCGAACGCAATCATGAGGCGTATGCCAACAATGGCGAGATTGCGGCCTCTTTCGCGGTTCGTAGCCTTTTGCGGGGCGAACGACAGGGAAATTCTGAAGCAGGCACTTGACAGACTGACGTCATCTCGCCACGCCCTCAGCAATCGAAAAGAAGGAACACACAGCCATGAAGGGTCCGCTTGACGGCCTGGTCGTCTTCGATTTAACGCGGGTGTTGGCGGGGCCGCATTGCACCCAGATTCTGGGAGATCTTGGCGCTGATGTGATCAAGATCGAGCGTGCTGGCGTGGGCGATGACACACGTAATTTTGCACCGCCCTATCTTCCCGATGCGCGAGGAAATGATTCAAGCGAAAGCGCCTATTTCGCCGGCACCAACCGCAACAAGCGTTCAGTGACGCTCAATCTCGCCAGCGAGGAGGGACACGCGCTGGCACGGCGGCTGATCGCCAAAAGCGATATTCTGGCGGAGAACTTCAAGACCGGCACTCTGGCACGCTACGGGCTCGATTATCAAAGCCTGCGGGGCGATTTTCCGGGGCTCATCTACTGCTCGGTGACCGGTTTCGGGCAGACCGGTCCCTATGCCGATCGACCGGCCTATGATGCGCTGATCCAGGCGATGGGCGGTGTCATGAGCCTCACAGGCGAGCCCGATGGCGAGCCGATGAAGGTTGGCGTGTCGATAGCAGACCTGATGGCCGGCATGTATGCGGCGGTCGCGATCCTTGCCGCGGTGCGTCATCACGATGCCAGCGGTGAAGGCCAACATCTCGATATCTCGATGCTCGATGCTCATGTCGCTTGGCTCGCCAATCAGGGCATGAATTATCTGGCCACCGGAGAAAATCCTGACAGGCTTGGCAACCAACACCCCAATATCGTGCCCTACCAGGTGATGCCCTCGGCGGACGGCTACTTTGTACTTTCGGTCGCCAATGACGCCACTTTCGAGCGATTTTGCGAGGTCGCCGGATGCCAGCAGCTCATGCAGGATTTACGATTTTCCGCTGCGGTCGAACGGGTTCGCAATCGCGATGTGGTTACCGATACGCTGAACGAGATCACCCGCCAGCACCCGCATGGCTGGTGGATCGAAAAGCTGGAAGCAGCAAAAATCGGCTGCGGGCCGATCAATCGCCTCGATCAGGTTTTCGCCGACCCGCAGGTCACCGCGCGCGACATGGTGATCGATATGGAGCATCCGGCAACGCCTGGTCGGCCGGCCAAATTGATTGGTAGCCCGCTTCGCCTGTCGGCAAGCCCGGTCAGTTATCGCAGGCCGCCGCCGATGTTGGGTGAGCACACACATGAAGTGCTTGAAGAATACCTTGGGCTAAGTGATAGCCAAGTCGCGAAACTGCGCGAGCGCGACGTCGTCTGACACGTTTTTGTGGAGAAGTTCATGACCTCGCGAGTGATCCAGGTCGATCCGTTTGATCTCGTGGTATTCGGCGGGACTGGCGATCTCACCCATCGCAAGCTGCTGCCTGCGCTTTGTCATCGGGATCTGGACGGCCAAATCCCTGATGATGCACGCATCATCGCGGTTTCACGCCGGGAGATTAACGATGCGGCTTATCGGGAATTTGCCCGTAAATCAATTGGCGCCAGCCTCGGCAATGATGCGGACGATGAGGCGGCGCTGACGCACTTCATCGAGCGGGTGTCCTACATCCGTGTCGATGCCTCATCAGATGCTGGCTGGTCGGATCTTGCGGGCGCTCTATCGGGCCGGGAAGACGTGGCGCGCGCGTTCTATCTTGCGGTCGATCCCTCGCTTTTTGGCACAATTTGCCAACGCCTCGCACAATTCCGGCTGGTCACGGACCAGGCCCGGGCAGTGATCGAAAAGCCGATCGGTCATGACCTCGCTTCGGCGAGCCAGATCAATGATATGGTCGGCGGTGTTTTCACCGAGGAACAAATATTCCGCATCGACCACTATCTGGGCAAGGAAACGGTGCAGAACCTAATGGCGCTCAGATTTGGTAATGCCCTGTTTGAGCCGTTGTGGAATGCGGCGCATATCGACCATGTACAGATCACGGTTTCCGAGGAACTCGGCGTCGGGGGGCGTGGTTATTATTACGATGGCGCCGGCGCGCTGCGCGACATGGTGCAAAACCACATCATGCAGCTTTTGTGCCTGATCGCGATGGAGCCGCCGGAATCGATGGAAGCCTCATCGGTGTGCGATGAGAAAGTGAAGGTTCTGAAGGCGTTGCGGCCGATCGATGAGGCGGTTGTATCGGACATGACGGTGCGCGGGCAGTACCGGGCCGGAGCATCGGCCGGGGGCCCCGTGCCGGCTTATCTCGATGAAATCTCCAACCGCGAGAGCATGACCGAGACATTTGTCGCGCTCAAAGCCGAGGTTGCGAACTGGCGCTGGGCCGGCGTGCCCTTCTATCTGCGCACAGGTAAGCGGCTGGCGACCCGGGTTTCGGAAATTGTGGTGGCGTTTCGGCCAATCCCGCATTCGATTTTTTCCGATACCGCAGGTCCGATCGCCGCCAATCAGCTGGTCATCCGGCTGCAACCCGATGAAGGGGTCAAGCTGTGGATCATGATCAAGGATCCGGGGCCCGGCGGTATGCGGCTGCGCCACGTGCCGCTCGACATGAGCTTTGCCGAGGCCTTCAAAGTGCGCAATCCGGATGCCTATGAACGGCTGATCATGGATGTGATCCGTGGCAACCAGACATTGTTCATGGGACGCGGGGAGGTTGAGGCTGCATGGCGGTGGATCGATCCCATACTCGCTGGCTGGGAGACACTCCAGCTCAAGCCAAAAGCTTATACGGCAGGAACCTGGGGACCGAGCGCGGCGGTGGCGCTGATTGAGCGCGATGGCCGCACCTGGCATGAGGACGACGATTGGTCAGATGCCGCTTGAGTGGCACGAATTTGAAGGGTCAGAGCCGTTGGCGGAGGCGCTGGCGTCGCGTGTCGCAGCCGCGCTTGAAAGCCGGATTGCGGACGTTGGCGGTGCCAGTCTGGCGGTATCCGGTGGCTCGACGCCGGTGCGTTTTTTTGAAAGTCTTGCGAATTGGGATCTCGACTGGCTCCGCGTCACCGTGACGCTGGTTGACGAGCGCTGGGTGGAAGAGACATCGCCGCGCACCAATGCGCGGCTAGTGCACGAGCAATTGCTTGTGGGCCCGGCTTCATCGGCGACATTCGTGCCGCTGTTTTCAGAGGGTTGCGACCTTGACCACGGTACCCAACAAGCAGAAGTGCGATTGGCTGCAATGTCGCGCCCATTCGCCGCCGTCATTCTTGGCATGGGCGCGGATGGGCACACCGCATCCTGGTTCCCGGACGGGGACTGCGTGGACCTTGCCACCGATCCTGCCTGTCCAAACACAGTTTTAGCCCTGCGTTCAGCTTCGGCGGGTGAGCCTCGTATCACGCTCACCTTGCCAGTGGTGCTCGACACCGGCTTTTTGGTTCTCCATATCGAGGGCGAGGATAAGCTCGCGGTGCTTGATCGGGCGCTCGAAAAGGGGCCCGTGACGGAGTTGCCGGTGCGCGCCGTATTGCACCAGAACGCGCGGCCGGTCGCGCTATATTGGTGCGGTTGAGAAATTGATCCCGCAACTGCCGACAGGAGTCTTGCTATGACCATTCAGACGCGTATCGGCGAAGTGACCGAGCGGATCGAGAAACGCAGCCGCGATCGGCGCCGGAGCTATCTCGAACGGGTGAATGCGGCTGCCGAGACCAGCCCGCATCGCGCAATACTCTCATGCGGCAATCTCGCGCATGGATTTGCCGCCTGTCCGGCTGCCAACAAGACCGCACTCAAGGGTGATGTGGTGCCGAATCTCGGCATCGTTACGGCCTATAACGACATGCTTTCGGCGCACCAACCGCTGGAGCGATTTCCCGAACTGATCAAGCAGGCGGCGCGAGAGGCGGGCGGCGTTGCGCAGGTTGCAGGCGGTGTGCCGGCGATGTGCGACGGTGTCACCCAGGGCCAGCCCGGCATGGAGCTTTCACTGTTTTCACGCGATGTGATTGCCATGTCGGCAGGCATTGCGCTTTCGCACAATATGTTCGACGCCGCTGTATTTCTGGGCGTGTGCGACAAGATCGTGCCAGGGCTGGTGATCGCGGCTTTGACATTCGGACACATTCCGGCGGTTTTCATCCCAGCCGGTCCAATGCCGAGCGGTCTTCCCAATTCAGAAAAAGCACGCATTCGCGAACTCTATGCTGAGGGCAAGGTCGATCGCGAGGCGCTGCTTGAAGCGGAGTCGCAATCCTATCATGGCCCTGGAACCTGCACTTTTTACGGCACCGCCAATTCCAATCAGATGCTGATGGAAATCATGGGGCTGCATTTGCCGGGTTCGTCCTTCGTCAATCCGAATACGCCGCTGCGCGATGCGCTGACCAAGGAGGCGGCAAAGCGTGCGCTTGCGATCACCGCGCTTGGCAACGAGTTCACTCCGGTCGGCCATGTGATCGATGAGCGTGCTGTTGTGAATGGAGTGGTCGGTTTGCATGCGACTGGAGGGTCGACCAATCACACGCTGCATCTGGTTGCCATGGCGGCGGCGGCTGGAATTGAGCTGAAGTGGGGTGATTTCGCCGATCTTTCTGAAGTTGTGCCTTTGCTCACCAAGATTTATCCAAGTGGTTTGGCGGACGTGAATCATTTCCACGCTGCCGGCGGCATGGGATTCCTGATCCGCGAATTGGCAGGTGCCGGGCTTGTTCACCGCGATGTTAGAACGGTGTGGGGTGGCGGACTTGAGGGTTATGAACGCGAGCCCAAGCTTGATGGTGAGGGCGCCATTGCCTGGGTTGATGCGGCCAGCGCAAGCCATGATGAGGTGGTCCTTCGTCCGGTGACCGATCCGTTCCAGACCGATGGCGGCTTAAAGCTACTTGGCGGAAATCTCGGCAAGGCGGTGATCAAGACCTCGGCGGTCAAACCGGAAGCGCGAATTGTCGAAGCGCCGGCGACCATCTTTGAATCGCAGGAAGCATTGCAAGACGCGTTCAGGGCGGGTGAGCTTGAGCGCGATTTCATCGCTGTGCTGAGGTTTCAGGGGCCGCGTGCCAACGGCATGCCGGAACTCCACAAGTTGACCCCGGCCTTGAGTGTGCTCCAGGGGCGGGGGCACAAGGTTGCGCTCCTCACTGATGGGCGGATGTCGGGAGCTTCGGGCAAGGTGCCTGCGGCGATCCATGTCACACCCGAAGCCCTTGATGGGGGCGCCATCGCGCGATTACGTGACGGCGACATGGTGCGTATCGATGCGGTCTCGGGCACTATAGATGCGCTCATTGATACCAGCGAGTGGCAGGGCCGAGAGCTGGCATCTGCCGATCTTGCCGCGCATCAATACGGGCTTGGCCGGGAGTTGTTCGCCTCACTTCGAAATGCCGTGGGTCCGGCGGACACCGGCGCGTCGGTGTTTTGATGATGATGTCTGAAGGCAATAAGTCGCGCTTTGTCGCATTGGTGATGGAGGCTGGCCCGGTCATTCCGGTAGTGGTGATCAATGAATTGGCAAACGCCGTTCCGCTTGCTCGAGCGCTCCTTGCCGGCGGGATTACGGTGATTGAAGTAACGCTCAGAACGTCCGTTGCATTGGAGGCGATCCGCGCCATTACCGCTGAGGTTGAGGGAATAATACCAGGCGCAGGTACTGTGCTTGATGCTAGTCAACTCGATGCCTCACGTGAGGCCGGTGCACAGTTTGCGGTTTCGCCCGGTGCCACGCCCGCACTGCTTGATGCTGCTGAAGATAATCCGCTGCCGTTGCTGCCTGGCGCTGCGACGGCATCAGAATCGATGGCGCTGATTGAGCGTGGAATCCACCACCAGAAATTCTTTCCAGCGAGGGCTTCAGGTGGAGCGGGCTATCTGGCATCGCTCATCTCGCCCTTGCCAATGGCGCGGTTCTGCCCAACCGGTGGTGTGACGCCGGCAAATGCCGGCGGCTATCTGGTTCTTAATAATGTCGCCTGCGTTGGTGGCTCATGGATTGCGCCTCCAAATGCGATTGCGTCTGGCGACTGGGAAGCAATCGAAGCGCTGGCGCGAGAGGCGGCACGTCTCGGCTAGTGAATTGCTTCCAACATTTGGAACCCTCGATTTCCGGCGGGGCGATGATTTGGTCAGGATCGGCGCGCCGGGTGAAGGGTTTTGCCTCGGTTTCGGTGTGCTGCTTGATGAAGCGGTTGATGGCGGCCTGGAGATCGACGACCGAGCAGAAGACGCCGTGTTTCAGGCGGCGCCCGGCCAGTCCGGCAAAGAAGCCTTCGACGGCGTTCGGCCATGACGCCGATGTCGGGGTAAAGTGGAATGTCCGGCGCGGGTAACGCTCGAGCCGGCGCATCACCTCCGTGTGTTGTGCGTCGCGACATTGTCCGGCACGACATGCACGACCTTTACGGCGGGCATGTCGTGCTCCGTCGCATTCAGGAAGCGGATGAATTCCTGATGCCTGTGCCTGCCCATGTTCCTGCCGAACACCTCTCCGGTCAGCACGTTCGGCGCGGCGAACAGCTTGGTCGTACCGTTGCGTTTGTCATCATGGGGCATGGTCCGGCCACGGCCCTTTTTCGGCGGCAGGCCGGGTTGCGTTCGGTCCGGCGCCTGAATTTGCGACTTTTCATCCACCGAGAGCACCACTGCGTGCGCAGGGGGGTTGACGTAAAGCCCCACGATATCGTGCGGTTTCTCGACAAAAGCCGGATCTCGCGAGAGCTTGAACACCCGCCGGCGGTGCGGCGCCGGACGCATTTCTTCGACTTTCCGGTGGCGCGCACGATCCCCATCGTGCCGACGCCATCGCTGCTCGACAGCACGATCCTGCATCGCCGGATGCGATATGATTGCTTCAAGCCGAATTCTGTCCTCGGCCGTGATCGTCAGATGTGTTCCGGTGCCCATCCCAAAGAAGCGCACATCCGGAGCCGTTTGTCTCGATCAATCCACTAGGGGCTTCCCAACCAAGCTGAGCCAAAAAATGTACTGTGTTCTGACCCGAGCGTGCTATTCAGCTGCTTCCTCGCCGTCGACTTCACCATAGTGGGTGTAAGTGCGCTTGATGTACCACTGATAGAAGTCCCAGTAGCTCTGGCGCGGATATCTCGCCAGATTGTCCGGGCCGGTACAGGTCGGCAGGCAATCGACTTCGGTGTTGAGGCTGGTGTTGACAAAGCACGCGCATGAATAGCGGTCATTGTCACGCGGCGGCAGCACACGATGCGGCGTTGCCTTGAAGCGATCATTGGTCCAGCGTGACAGGAACCAGCCAGTATTGAGAATGATTGCCCCTTCGGGGATTTCCGGCCAGAACCAGACACCGTCAGTGTCGAGAATCTGCAAGCCGCGTTCCTTGGCTGGGGGCAGGAAGGTCATGAAGCCGGTATCGGCATGGGAACCGAGACCGAATTCCTTTTCTGCTGCGTGCTCGACCTTTGGATATTTGGCGATGCGCATATAGGTGTAACTGTTCTCGAAATAGGGATCGAAGAATCCGGGCTCCAGTTCTAGCGCGGTTGCCCACACGGGCAGCGTGCGTTTGCACACATCGATCACCTTGCCCATGTAGCCTTCAACAGCCTCGCGAAATCCGGGGAGATTGGCCGGCCATTGGCTCTGTGAGTAGAACTGCTTGCCGGCTCTTACATTCGGATCGTCTTCGGAATAATCAGTTGCAACGACAAGGCACTCGACAGAATCGAGCTTGGTGTTTTCGTCATATTCAGAATGGGTGAGAATCGTCGCCTTGCCGGGAATGAACCCGCGCTGGTGCTCATTGACCCTGATTGTCAGCTTGTCCGGATCTGGCAGCGAGTGAAAGCGGCGGGCTTCGGCGTCCATCTTCTCGATGTCCGATTGCGGCAGACCGTGATTGACGAGGCACATAAAACCGACGCCCTCGCAGGCTTTGCGCCACTTTGCCGCCAATTCTTCCAGTACGCCGGGTTCACCGGCAAGAAAAGGGCCGAGGTCCATTTGAGGGAGCGGACGGGTTAGAATGTCGGCATCGCGAATGTCGATATCCGAAGATCCAGGCACAGACATTGATGATCCTCCAAGTGTCGATCATGGTTTGACCTTGATGTAGTAAGGCTCGCGAGCGGCTGACGCAACGCTCAGCGCAGGTCGTATGAGAATTCGAAAACAGAGGGGTAAGGATGATGACTGAACAGGTTGGAATTATCGGGCTTGGCATCATGGGAGGGGCATATGCCAAGAACCTCTCAGCGGCGGGCATGGAGATTATCGGGTTTGATGTCGATGAATCGAGTTTTGAGGCGCTTGGAAATGCGCGGGTGACGCGTGCGACATCGCCTGGCGACGTTGCCTCCATGGTTGACCGTATCATCACATCTCTGCCCAATCCGGCGGCGCTTCACGCCGTTGCGGCCGAAATAGCCGAGGCCGGCCAAAAGGTCATCGTTGCCGATACCTGCACGCTCAAAATCTCCGACAAGGAAGCTGCACGCGATGTTTTCGCAAAGGCCGGGGTGATCATGCTGGATACGCCGGTCAGTGGCACTGGCCACCAGGCAGCCGCCGGCGATCTGGTTGTGTTCGGGTCAGGTGATGAAGCGGCATTTGAGCGGATGCGGCCGGCATTCGAGAAGATGGGCCGGCTAGTGCATTATCTGGGCGAATTCGGCACCGGCTCGAAAATGAAATTCATCGCCAACCTTCTGGTTGCGATTCACAATGTGTCGAGCGCCGAAGCGATCACCTTTGGCATCAAGGCCGGTATCGATCCGCAAACCGTCTATGACGTGATTTCAACCAGTGCCGGAACCTCGCGGATGTTCGAGATCAGGGGCCCGATGATGGTCGAGGGCGTCTACGACGATAATGTGTCTGCCACTCACCGGCTGATGCAAAAGGATTTGTCGGTGATCCTCGACTACGCGGCCCAGATTGCGTGCCCGACGCCGCTGTTGAACCTCGCGGCCGACATGCATCTTTCTGCCGTTGCCCAAGGATTTGAATTTGAGGATACCGCATCGGTCTGCGCTGTTACCGACCGGCTTGCGGGCGTCAAGCGCCAAGGCGCTTGAATATTGTACCGACACGGGGGCCTCTCTTCGCCCGACCGCCGACTGGAGTTCCTGATTGGCGGTCGGGTTGGCACAGGGCTCAGTATTTTGCGGTCATGACGTTAGCCCATATGCGCGGCGTTTCAGCGCCCCTTCATTCCCGGTTCAGTTAGCCCATACAAAAATCACCATCGACCCCAAGGATTTGCTCAAGCGCAACGTCAAATAACGGACGGCGATGAGACACGATGGCGACGAGACGCTGGTAACGCGCGCTAAGCGCGGCGATGAGAGCGCTTTCGCGCGTCTTGTCGAGCGACACTATGGGCTCGTCTTCAGAGTCGCTTGGCGGTGGACGGGTGACCGCACGGACGCGGAAGACGTTGCCCAGGATGTATGCATCAAACTTGGGCGCGCGATCGGCTCATTCCGACAAAAAGCGGCATTCACCACCTGGCTGACACGGATGACCATCAACACCGCCAAGCATCTGGTGCGCGCCAGGGCGCGCCGCGAGCGCGATGTTTCAGCCCTGGCGGTGATCGAGGAAAGCCACGCAGCATGTTGTTCGCAGATGCAATCGGGAGAGAATGCAAGTGCCGTTTGGCAGGCGGTGCGGGCACTTCCGCCGCGCCAGCACGATGCGATGCTGTTGGTCTATGCCGAGGGTATGACGCACGCGCAGGCCGCTGAAGTGCTGGGATGCCGCGAGAGCACGCTTTCCTGGCATGTGCATGAGGCGCGCAAGACACTAAAGCGGCAGCTGAAGGACGAAATCTATGGATGAGAGAGACCTTGCCGCATTGAAGGATGCACCGATGCCGGAGCCCGGCCCGGGAGTGCGTGAACGGGCGCTCGACGCAGCGCTTGCCGCATTTCGTGAGACCCAGGCAACCCAAGGATCGAGCTTCGGCGCGCGTCTTACTTCCATCTTCAACGCAATTCCATGGAGATGGACAATGGAAAGACGCATGGCATTTGGAGCGACGGCGGCAAGCCTCGCCGTGGTGGCGATCGCCGTTCAGTTTTCACTTGAACGGGGTCTTATTCCTTTGGGTAATCCGAAATCCGAGATGCGGGTTGCGGAGGGAAATGTCGAAGTCGATGGATGGAGAGCTCAGTATAGAATCCAAAACGATGGAAGCACAGCTTCAATCGCTGACGGAACGAAGAAAACCTCAAGATTAGTAGAAGAGCGTGAATCGGAACCCGTCTCCTCCGCCCAAGAGATCGTGGCGGTGGCAAAGGATCAGGTTGCCGGCAAACGTCTGAGATTCAATGCTCCAAGGGTGGTGAACCCTCCCACACTGATGCAACTGGGAGCATTGCCGGATGCGGCGGGCCCTACATCGCAGGCTGCGCACTCTGGCGCGCCAAACAACTTTGCAGCGGCGCCGCTAATGGTTTCAGAGTCGATGCCGCCACGTCCACCAGAACTCACCCGCCGCGACCGGTTTGAAAGTTTTGACGAAAATCCGGTGCACACGGTTCAGGAAGATCCGGTTTCGACATTCCCGATTGATGTCGACACTGCCTCATATGCCTTTGTGCGCCGCATGCTTCGCGAGGGAAACCTACCGCTGGAGGATGCGGTGCGGGTCGAGGAAATGATCAATTATTTCGAATACGCCTATCAGCCGGCTGAAAGCGCGGATGAACCGTTCCGCCCGACGGTTGCGGTATTTCCGACGCCGTGGAATGCTGACACCAAGCTGGTTCAGATCGGTATAAAGGGCTTTGAAGTTGCGCCCGAGTCCAGGCCGCGCGCCAATCTGGTGTTCCTGATCGATGTGTCGGGATCAATGGAATCGGCTGACAAGCTGCCGCTTTTGAAAAGCGCGTTCCGGCTGCTGCTGGACAGCCTCGATCCGGAAGATACGGTCTCGATCGTCACCTATGCGAGGACTGCCGAAACTGTGCTTGAGCCAACCAAGGCCAAGGAGCGGCGCGAAATCCGAACAGCCATCGAGGCGCTCGGTGCTGGTGGTTCGACGGCGGGAGCTGCCGGTATCGAAGGCGCGTATGAGCTTGCCAAAGACGGTTTTGTTGAAGGTGGGATCAACCGCGTGATCCTTGCGACCGATGGCGACTTCAATGTCGGCATGTCCAATCCCGAAGCTCTTGAGGATTACATCAAGCGCAAGCGCGAGAGCGGCATCTATTTGTCGGTGCTGGGCTTCGGTGCTGGCAACTACAATGACCAGCTGATGCAGGCTCTGGCCCAGAGCGGCAACGGCAATGCGGCCTATATCGACACTTTGAACGAAGCACGCAAAGTGCTGGTCGACGAGGCTGGTGCAACCATCGTGCCGATTGCGGATGATGTGAAGATCCAGGTCGAGTTTAACCCGGCCACGGTGTCCGAATATCGGCTGGTTGGCTATGAGACGCGGGTGCTGGCGCGCGAGGACTTCAACAATGACCGCGTCGATGCGGGCGATATCGGTTCGGGCCACACCGTGACGGCTCTTTATGAGCTGACGCCGATCGGCTCGCCGGCGCGTCTGGTCGATGATCTACGCTATCAAAGCGAAGCGAGTGATGGGCAGATCGGCCCATCGGACGAATATGCTCATCTCAGACTGCGTTACAAATTGCCGGGCGAAAGCGAAGGCAATCTGATCGAACGCCCGATCACCGCAAGTGATGAGCATGACAGGATCGCATCGGCGGATGATGACATGCGGTTCGCTGCCGCAGTGGCGGCATTCGGCCAGAAACTGCGCGCAAGCGCCTATCTGGGTGATTATGGCTACGATCAGATTGCAATGCTTGCCGCAGGCGCGCGCGGTAACGATCCGCACGGCTATCGTAATGAGTTTCTAAGTCTTTTGAGGCTCGCGGACGCTATCGATCGGCCCTAAGACCGGCGTTGAGACTATGCTTAGACTCGAAAAACCGCCCCACGTGACGTCAGAAAAGACGCCACGCGGGGTTCAGCCGGTCTGAAGTTGTGTGATCGATTTGCGTTGATCTCACTGAATTATCTGCACGAGTGAGTGGAAGGCATGAAAGCACGATGTCGATTGCAGCCCACCTCAAACTTTCTAGCTCGTGGCCGTTGCGATTGGACACCCTTCGAACCCTGTCTGCTGCCTGGAATCGGGTGACGAGAGCGCATTTACGGCCGCGATGCGGGTCGGCCCTTTGCTTGGGTTGTGCTTCGGGATTTGGTTTCGCCGGGGCCGGGCTATGCCACGGCGCCTTTGCGCTCCCGGAACAGGAGCCGTCTCATGTTGACTGCGATCCTGGCCATGCCGATCCTGGCCCTCGCCCGGTCGATGCCGATGGTGCGGACGAAGAGCCCCATTCGTGCCTTCATACCGGCGAAGGGATGTTCGATCGCGGATCGGACCTTCGACCGTGCGGCATTGGCCCTCTCGTGATGCACGGGCATCGGCGTGCCGGGCGGGCGGCTTTTCTCGCGGAGCAGACCATCCACGCCTTCAGCCATGAACCGTTCCTGCCGGCGCCGGGCGCATTTCTCCGACTTTCCGGTGGCGCGCACGATCCCCATCGTGCTGACGCCATCGCTGCTCGACAGCACGATCCGGCATCGCCGGATGCGATATGATTGCTTCAAGCCGAATTCCGTCCTCGGCCGTGATCGTCGGATGTGTTCCGGTGCCCATCCCAAAGAAGCGCACATCCGGAGCCATTTGTCTCGATCAATCCACTAGGCTCAGGACCCATTAATTTGCATTGAAGTTTGATTTCTGATTCAGGATGGCAAAGGCGTTTGCCATGTCGGATCTGTTTCTGCTCTCATGCGCTCGAATGTCAAAGGTCGAGCCATTCTTCCCCATGTCCCACAGAGTTGCCCGGGGGATGATCGTCGTGTTGTGTCAGGCATCGTCTGCGTGCTGAAGCACGGGCTGCAATGGAAGGACGCAGCTGCGGCCTGCGGCCCGCACAAGACGCTCTGCAATAGCTTTCGACGCTGGACCGAACTCCGCGTGTTCGACAAGATTTTCAGTCACTTGACTGCTTCTGACGGGCCACCCGATACGCTGATGATTGATGCAACACACTTGAAGGCTCATCGCACCGCGTCGAGCCTTCTGAAAGGGGGTTCTTCCCCGCCACATCGGGCGCACAAAAGGCGGGCCGAACACCAGACTCCATGCCGTCTGCGATGGCGACGGACGACCGCCGGCCATGTGCCTGGCGGCTGGCCAGCTGTCGGATCATATCGGTGCGAAACTCTTGTATCCGGGTCTCCGTGATAGCGTCAAAGCTATAATGATCGCAGATAAGGGATACGATTCAGACGATGATCGCGCGGCGCTGAAAGCCGGGGGGATCACCCCATACATTCCGCCCCGAACAGGACGAAAGGCACCCGCTTCCTTCTGCAACATTCAATACAAACAGCGCCATAAGGTTGAGAACATGTTCGCACCGCTCAAGGACCGGCGCCGCATCGCGATATGACCGGCGGGCAGACGTCTTCATGGCCGCAATCACAATGGCAGCCATCCTCATAATGGTAGCTTTAATGAGCCCTGAGCTTAACATGGCGCTGACACAGCGGCAACATCCAATGTGGCAACGAGCCATCTGATTAAATGTCACTATTTTTTCAATTAGAGAGTGGTGGAGCCGAGGGGAATCGAACCCCTGACCTCTACATTGCGAACGTAGCGCTCTCCCAACTGAGCTACGGCCCCGGCGTGCGTGAGGATTGCTCCCGCGATGAGCGGCATTTAGGTGCCGCCACCCGGGCCTGTCAAGCGCGCACCTTGCGCTTTGCTTGAACTCGGCCAACCGGTCCGATACATCAGAGCGACTCGATTTACTCAGGAGGACCGGCCCCCATGCCCGGTTTTGCGGCACTGCTCGTTCAGATTATCAACCTTTACATCTGGCTCATTGTGGCCAGTGCCATCCTGAGTTGGCTGGTGGCCTTAAATGTCGTCAATTCCCGCAACAATGTGGTGCGCCAGATCGGTGAATTTCTCTACCGCATCACCGATCCGGCGCTGGCGCCGATCCGGCGCTTCATACCCGATCTCGGCGGTATCGACATTTCTCCAATTGTTTTGATTTTTGCGCTGGTGCTGCTGCAGGACATTGTCATTAGTGTCTTTGCATAGTGACATTTCGCCTGAGGTTTTACCGCGCGCGGTAATTCGCAAGGTCGCAGGTGGCATTACCATCACGGTGCGCTTGACACCGCGCGCCAGAAGCGAGGCAATTGAAGGGTTCACCGACATCGGCAGCGGCCGCGATGCGCTCATCGTCAAGGTCACGGCACCGCCGGTCGATGCTGCCGCGAACAAAGCATTGGAAAAGGTCATGGCGCGAGCGCTGGGCGTTCCCCGTACGTCGGCAAGCGTAGTTTCTGGTCACCGCAACCGGGTCAAATCGGTCGTCACCCATGGCGATGCCAGTGCACTTGCACATGCCGCCAGTACGGCATTTGGCCGAAGCTGCAAAGATGACTGAAACACAGAGCCGCATCATTAACGGCAAGGCCGTTGCCGCCGAATTGCGAGCTAAAGTCGCACGCGACGTCGACAGCCTCAAAAGCGCTGGTCTGGTACCGGGCCTTGCCGTTGTTCTGGTCGGCGATGATCCGGCAAGTGAGGTCTATGTCCGCAACAAGGCCAGGGCCACTGAGGAAGTCGGGATTGCATCATTTCCGCACAATCTGGCGCGCAACACTTCCCAAGCCGACTTGCTGGCACTTGTTGGTGAGCTCAACCGCGACCCCGCCATTCACGGCATTCTGGTTCAGTTCCCCGTGCCCGATCACATTTCCCAGCAAAAAGTGATCAATGCGATCGACCCGGCAAAGGACGTGGACGGTCTGCATCCGCTGAATGCGGGCCGGCTGTCCTCGGACCTAGATGCGCTCGTTCCATGCACACCCCAGGGCTGCCTGATTCTGATCAAGACGGTACGCCGGGAGATCGCAGGCCTGGATGCGCTGGTCATCGGACGCTCCAATCTTGTCGGCAAACCGATCGCCCAATTGCTGCTTGGTGAAAACTGCACGGTTACGCTTGCCCATTCACGCACGATCGACCTTGGCGCTCACGCCCGCCGCGCCGACATTCTGGTCGCCGCCGCCGGGCGCCCCAGGCTCGTGCCGGGCGACTGGATCAAACCCGGGGCAATCGTCATTGATGTCGGCATGAATCGCATCCCCGCGCCGGAGCGCGGCGAAGGCCGGACCAGACTTGTCGGTGATGTCAATTTTGACACTGCCAGCCCGACAGCCGGCGCCATCACGCCCGTACCCGGCGGCGTCGGGCCTATGACCGTCGCCTGCCTGATGCACAGTACCGTGCTGGCAGCGCGCCGGCAAGCCGGTATCCGGGCATAGCGGGTGGCTCAAATCAGAACCGCCGGCCAAGGGGCCGGCGGTTCGGTTGGTCATATGGTTCGGCTTACGCCTCGCCAGATACGTCCTCTACTTTGGCTTCCGGTGCATTGCTGCGCACTGACTCAATCCCCTTCGACGCGCCGGCCTTCTGACGATAGGCCTCCGAAGTGGCAATGACTTCACCATTGCCAGCTTTAAGGTTGAAATAGAACTGATCGTCCTTACGCTTCTTGATCTCGAACTTTCCCGCCATTTACAGCCTCCCTGAACTCGCAGCCCCCGCCGCGCTTTAAGGCACAATAGTCTGTGAGATTGCCGCAAAAAATCGCGTCAAGCACCGATTATGCCGGTGTCTTAGCCCCCTAAAACCGTGCCGGTTTTTGGTTAGGAGTTGGGGAGGTTGTCATGGCTCGGAAACGGTATTCCGATGAGGATATCCTGAAGCTCTTGCGTGAGATCGAACTTCATCCGGCGGGTGGGGTTGATGTTGCGACAGCGTGCCGTTCTGCCGGCATCGGTGATGCGACGTACGACAACCGGCGCAAGACGTTTGGTGGCATGGGGCGGTCTCAATTGTCCAAGTTGAAAGCGCTTGAGAAAGAGAACCGGCGTCTCAAGAAGATCGTCGCCGATATCGAACTCGACAAGCTGATCCTCAAGGAGAGCCTAGGGTCCGGCCTCATTATAGCCACGAGATGAGGGCTGCGGCGCGCGCGATAGCCGCCATGACGTTTTTAATGTTGCGCTCGAAGCGAGTTGCGATGCGCCGCCGGTCCTTGAGGCGGCAGAACATGCGTTCGATGATATTTCGCTCCCTGTAGACGGCCCGATCGTAGGGATATCGGATCTTGCGGTTCTTTCGCGGCGGGATGACGGGCCCGGTCCCGCGCTCTTCAAGCCATTTGCGCAGTTCCCGGCTGTCACGGCCTTTGTCGGCGACAGGTTCGGCGGATGGCGGCATGGCCTCGATGCAGCGCTGTGCGACCTTGCAATCATGCACGTTTCCGGGCGTCGGGAGCAGGACGCAATTGACAAAACACGGCGCGGCCCTTGTGGTCGCGGACGGCGTGGAGCCCGGTGTTGCGTCCGCCTCTGGTGCGGCCGGTACCATGGGGGGCATGGGGGCTAGTGGCCCCTTTTCCACCGCCGGCGCAGCGATGAACCCTGATGCAGGAACTGTCGATGAACAGCCGGTCAGGCGTATCCTCGGCGCCTGCCGAAGCGCTGAAGATACCTTCCCATATACCGCGCTCGTCCCGGAGTTAGTAAATTGTATCAAAGTGAGATTTCATTAATCTTTTATTGTAACACTTCATCTAACTCAGCACAGGGTTGGCCACAGACTGATTTATAATCATTGCAGAACTCAGAAGAAACAACAAAAGGATTACCGAGAATACTTTTCTCTTTTCGGCTATAGGTGCGGTTATTTCCTCTAGTTTGCAAACCTACCAAATAGTCTTCACCATTAATTGTCGCAATGTTGGGACTACCAGAAACACCCCCTTCTGCGGGACAGTAACTTGTAACAAAACTCCCAAAACTCCAATAAATGTCTAATAGATCACACGGTTCGTTAACTCTCAATGGGGATTGATAAAGGTCTGCAATGTCATTACCAGTTTGCTGGCTTAATGTTTGTGGATTAAAATCAGGAGTTCCACTTGAATCAGTATTAAATCTAGTTTGTGGCCTATAAAGATGAACATCTATTTCACCACTTCTTGAAGCATTCACTATTCTTTTATTTGAACCTCTTACTGGTCTTACAAAATTATTTGGCCTAAGAGCTTTATCTACTTTTACAAAAACATAATCTGTAGAGGGCTCATTCCAGGCAGAAGGATTATTTATTCTAGGAGACACAAACTGAGAGTTACTTTGACTGGCGTCTGTCACATTCTTTGGATTTATAGGGTAAGCAGCAACTGTAACTGAGTTTCGAACAGGCTCTCTTAAGGAGCGATTTTCTTTTCTCGCTTTTCGTGGATCATCTAAAACTCCATGAGCTGTAGCTAAATAAACCCCAGGACAAACTTGAATTCCTTGAGAAAAGCTATTCAAAGTCCAAAAGGTAGCCATGGCAGCCCCAACTCCCTCTTTAGTAGAAACAGGGGACATTGAATTGTCCCGATCCTCATACCAACCGGCGTTATGAAGACAGCTTTCAGGGTTTAACATGCAGTTGATTTCATTCAGCTCAGAGGCTGAACCATTTGAAGATTTCATCCCACATTTTTCACAATTTTTTGTTCCATTATATCTTATTCCTCCAGCTATAGAATGCGAATCAATAGAGAAAAAACTCATTAACATTATTAACAATAGTGATAGTAAACCATGAGGTGATTTTAATAGTTTCATTTTTTTTAATTCTCTCTTTATAGTTGACGAAGCGGTTGAAGAGCGTCTTCTTCGACCCGTGGATAGCGGCGCAGTCGGCCCGGCGACCGCCACAGCGCAGAGCATGGACGATCCCGCTCGGCACAGGACGATCATCCGGATCGAACAACCCGCGCTGTGCAGCCATCGTACCCTCCGTCGCCGATATCCCCACGGAATCACGCCAACACGCTCAAAGCCAGGGGGGTTTCAGGGCGTCCAAGTGGCATCGCACCTCGCGTGGAGCCTGGTCGTAAAGCCGCCGCGCGACCGGCCAGGCCCCTCTGTTTGCTGAGCCCCCTTTTTATGCCGACGGCACAATGATGTGCCCGGACCACCGTGCTATCGATCATGTCGGCGGCGGCATCGCGTCCCGCCAGCGTTCTTGAGCATCGCATCGAACACGCAGGCCGTGACCCATCTTCGGTAGCATTGGAAAATGCTGTTCCACTTGCCATAGTCATCCGGCAGAGGCCGCCACTGCGCTCCGGCGCCAACAGCGGCCCGATCAGCGCCCACTCCTCATCCGTTACACCAATCCGCTTGCCCAAGGCCGCCTCCAAAGGTAGCCTTGAATCGAAATGTGAATCTCATGTCAAGCTTGGTCCACGACAACCTAGAACGGCGGCGTCTACTGAATAGCTAGGCTCAGGGCTCATTACAGCAATTTCCTGTAGGATTATTTTTGTTCATTATCAATTTGTCGGGGAAGGTCTACGCGTTTTCTTTCGTGGGCTTTTTGCGCCGGCCCGTTTTTCGTCGTGCCATCCACCGCCCGCAATGCGATCCACGCACCTGCTCCATCGGCAGTTGAGAGAGGCTCTCAGATGTCCGGAAACTCTTTCCGCAAACATCTGTCGATGCCAGGCATGCTTCGCCCGCATCCCCGACCCGATCAACACAGGTGACTTCAGTCTGTCCGACTGCCTGATGTCCGCACTGGCGATGTTTTCACTCAAGTTTCCGTCGTTGCTTCAGTTTGACCGGGCTTCAGTTTGACCGGCAGGTGCGCGGCGGCGAGGGTCCGGTCCAGGCGTGGAACCTCCGCTCGCTCTTTGGCGTGGAAAAGGTGCCCTCGGACATGCGGATGCGCGCGCGCCTTGACGCAGTCGACCCCTGCGACCCGCGCCGCTGCTTCGAGCAGATCCTATGCCGCACTGCAGCGCGGCAAGGTGCTCGAAGGCTGGACGGTCTTCGACGGGCATCTGCTGATCTCGGTGGATGGCACCGGCCAGCATTCCTCGCACAAGGTCGGTTGCAGGCGCTGCTGCGTGAAGAGCCACCGCGACGGGTCGAAGACGTACAACCACCAGCCCCTCGGCGCGGCGGTGGTCCACCCCGACCTGAAGGAGGTGTTCCCACTGGCGCCGGAGCCGATCCGGAATGAGGACGGAACCACGAAGAACGACTGCCGAGCGGAACGCCGCGAAGCGTCTCCTCAGCGACCTGCGCCGGGAGCACGCGCACATCAAGGCGGTCATCGTCGAGGACGGGCCGGCGTCCAACGGACCCCGCATCAGGCATCTGCGGGACAAGGGTTTTCGTTTCATCCTCGGCGCGAAGCCGGGCAATCACGAACTGCTGTTCAGTCGGGTCAAGGCCAGCGAGACGAAGCAGACACGGGAGACGCGTGACAAGACGACCGGCAGGATGCATCGCTTTGAGTGGGACGCACACCTGCCGCTCAACGACGCGAACTTCGAGGTGAAGGTCAACATGCTGAACGACGAGGAGACTGACACGAAAGGCACGAAAGGAAAGAGAAAGAGTTTCTCATGGATCACCGATCTCCCGCCGGAGCTGGACACGGTGATGTCCGTCATGCGGGCCGCCCGCCGCAGATGGGCGATTGAGAACGAAACGTTCCAGACACCCAAGGCGCGGGACGGATATAACTTCGAGCATGGCAACAACCATCCGACGGACGTTTTCGCGACGCTCGCCTTCCTGATCGATCAGGTGCAGCGGCACTGCTGCCCGCTGTTCGGGAAGGCGCGAGAGCACCAGGAGCGTATCCTCTACCTTTGGGACAGGATGCGCAGCCTGTTGCAGAACTTGCGCATCACGGACTGGCAGACTTTCCATCTCGCCATGTCAGCGGAGATGAAGAAACCGGAACTCGCAGCCTTGCTTCCCGACGGGCCGTAGCTGCTCCGGCCGCGCCCGAGCCGTCACGTTCCAACCGGCCGAGGCGGCTGTCGGCATGACGGTGTCGGCGATCAAACCCGGGCGAAAGCGGCTCGACGGGTCTGACCCGACGGGTGTCGGTCAGACCGATTTCCGGTTCAAGCCCGTTGCAGCAGCCATAAATCGCGCCCGGTTCACGAACCGGATGCCTGAACCATGACACAGCCCGCCCAAGAGGATTGATCCGTACGCAAAACAGCGGCAGCATGATCGAAATGGCGTTCTAATTGGGGAATGTCGGGTAAATGCTCATGTCATTGGCTCCCTGTGTGCTGGCGGCCCGTCTGCTAAGTCGGCGGCCTGTGTTTGTCGATGAGATGAAGCTATGGCGTTTCGAATGATAATTGAAATTGATTGTTTGTATGACCATTATCATTTGAATGAATTTAGCGGGCATCGATCTCGACCTGTTGCTGGTGTTTGACGCCATCATGCAGGAGCGGCACGTCACCCGCGCCGGCAGCAAGATCGGCATGCCGGTTTACGAATCGCGGCTTGAGAGCGAGGCGCCCGGCATCAGCGTGCGGCTGGTTCCATCGGCTGGCCGCACATTCGAGGTGCTGGATGCGCAGGAGATCGACTTCGGCCTCAGCGCCTTTGCAGACATCCCCGAGCGTTTTGGATCGCTGGCGCTGATCGAGGACAGCTATGTTCTGATTATGCAGCAGGCGCATCCGCTTTTAAACAAGGTCAGCCAGAGAATATGCCAACCGCGAACATCAGGTTAAGCGCAGCAAGGCCAAGTCAAAAACTCCAGCAAGAGGCAATCAGCGCTGGTGCAACAAGCCAGCCTCTGGTTCTTTCGCCACATCTCACGGCCCGCCAGCTATTGCGCGGAATGACAAGCGGGCCAGCGATCACCAGGAGCGCCATCTGCCATCCAGAGCGGGTATCCTCGCCCGTGGACTTTCAAATCTGAGCCTCGTATTGGTGACCAGCCGGAAACCACTGTTACAAATTCCGGCCACGGCGAAGCCCATGGCGATCGAAAACGCGATTGCGGCGATGATGGACAACAACTGAACACACTCCTTACCCCGATTGAAACAGCCAGGGGTTGCTCAACCATCTTGCTTTTTTTGTGAGCAAGCGTCATACTAGCACCGTACCAAAACCAATCCGCCGGGAACTGTCGCTCGGTATAAATACGAGCTATCTTGGGGACATAGGGAAATCGCGAACTTTGCCTTGCGATTGCCTATGGGGATCAATTTCAACCGTTGCGTGTTCATGCGCTCACGTTTGCAGAACCATTATTCAACCATGTATTCGCAGCCCCTGCAAACGCAACGGCGATTCAATTTCTGGCCCTATATACTGGGGCTTGTAGTCATCGCCGGTTTGATTGGCATCGGCTGGTGGCAGATTTCCGGTCAGGGTCCGTCCAACCCGTTCCGCTCCGACACGACCCCAACTGATTCAAACCGGGTGGTTACGCTCGATCTGGCAAATCAGCGCTTTTTCATTCCAGAAAATTATCTGCGCTCACGTCAGGAACGCGCCGGCGGCGAAGTCGAAAAGATTTCTCTCCACGCCCTATGGCCGTCTATGAACGGATTCAGCGAGTCGGAGGCCGATGATTTTCGCGACAAGCGCGCGCGCGCGCGGGTCATCTACATCACCCTGACGGCGCCGACCCAGGTCTGGCGCCCGGCCGAGCGCTTCTATCAGGTTTATCCCTATTATTTTGCCGGCCCCGAAGAGCCTGCCGAATTCAGCCTAAAAACGCGCAAGATGGATCCAGGCTCCGGCATTGCCGACCACGACGTTCTCTACTACCAAGACGAAAACACATTCACCCTGTTCCACTGCCTGCGCGACAAACCTGAGCTGATGCCTGCCGATTGCGTTGGCGACAAGGTCATTGAACCGCGCATTCTTGCCCGCTACCGGTTTCGCCGCACCATGCTTGGCGAATGGAAGGAAATCGATTCTGCAGTCGAGCAATTGCTGGCAGGGTTCGCCGGTCGCTGAAAACCGCGTCACAAAGCCAACCACTGATCTAGTTGCCGCGCTGATCCTCCACGATCATATCGGCTGCCTTTTCCGCCACCATGATTGTCGGCGCATTGGTATTACCCGATGGAATGGTCGGCATGATCGAGGCATCGACTACCCGCACGCCCTCAAAACCTTTGAGTTTGAGGCGCGGATCGACCACCGCTTCAGGATCGGTGCCCATCCGGCAAGTGCACACCGGATGGAAACTGGTTCCACCGGTCTGGCGGATGTATTCGATCAGTTCGCCATCATCTCTAATGTGAGTGCCCGGCATATATTCATCCGCAATGAAGGGCTGCATGGGTGCTGCCTCGCAGATCCGGCGCGTCACCTTGAAGCCCTCCAACAGCACCGCCGCATCGCGCTCGGTCGACAGATAATTGTTTTTGATGATCGGCGCCGCCAGGGGATCGGAATTGGCGATGGTGACGCTGCCTCTGCTTTCCGGCCGCAACAACCGGTCAACAATGGTAAAGCCCGAAAACGGGTGCAGATAATCGCCCGCCTTGTCACCACTGAACAGCGCCACAGTGGACTGGATATCAGGCGTTGCCACTGATGGGGCTGTCTTGAAGAAGCCTGCCGCGTAAGACCCGCCCATGGCGAGCAGTCCGGCGCGGCGGGTGACATAGCGCCACACCTCGGCAACACCGCGATGAACATTCTTCAGCCCCACCGCATCATTGAGGGTGAAGCGGAACGGTGTGCTGTAGATTTTGCGGCTGTTGTAATGATCGATCAGATTGGCGCCCACGCCGGGAACATCTGCAACCACCTCAATGCCGTGCTGTGCCAGTAGCTCCCCCGGTCCCACACCTGAAAGTTGCAGCAATTGCGGTGTGTTGAATGAACCGCTGGACAGGATCAGCTCCCGCCCCATGCGCGCCTCATGTTCAATCCCACCCTGGAGATAGGCGATACCGACCGCGCGTCTACCCTCGAACAGAACCCGGCTCGCATGGGCATGCGTGACAATTGTGAGATTATCCCGTGCCTTGGCACCGTTGAGATAGGCACGCGCCGCACTTGAGCGCCGCCCATCGCGCAGCGTCCACTGGTAATATCCAAACCCCTCCTGATCGGCGCCATTGAAATCATCATTGCGCGGATAGCCGCACTCAACCGCCGCCTCGAAAAAGGCTTCCGCCAAAGGGTGCGGCTCCTTGGGATCGGACACCTGCAGCGGCCCGCCCACACCATGATATTCGTTCTTGAAACTCGGCTGGTCCTCGGCCTTTTTGAAATACGGCAGCACATCGTCATACGACCAGCCGGCATTTCCAAGCTGGCGCCACATGTCATAGTCTTCACGCTGACCGCGAATGTAGATAAGCCCGTTGATCGATGACGACCCGCCCAGCACCTTGCCGCGCGGCTGGCGAATGCGCCGCTCACCCCCAGTGCCTTCATCCGGCTCGCTGGTATACAGCCAGTTGACCGCCGGATTGACGAAGGTCTTGCCGTAACCGACGGGAATATGGATCCACGGATTGAGATCGCGCCCGCCGGCTTCCAGAAGCAGCACCTGGTTCTTGCCCGACGCGGTCAAGCGGTTGGCGAGCACGCATCCGGCGCTGCCGGCGCCGACAATGATGTAGTCATCGCTTTGCTGATCGGACATGGCGCTTGATCCCCCGGCAATGGCGTCGTGCAAATATGACGCCCCCAGCGCCTGAGTCCAAGAGCATTGACGGTCGCACATTGGCCGAACAGGCATTCAGCTAAATCTCTACCGCTCGTAATCGGGAAAAGGGCCATACCGCGCAGAGTACGGATCAGGCTAGAAACGCTGTTCAACTCATTGATTTGACAGGAATATTGTCGACGCTCACGGATGATTTTGAAGTCGTGCGCCCGACAAAATCTGCCGTTCTTGAAGACCTTCGAAGATCAATAATACAAACGATACAAAAAAAGTTAAGGAGGATCCGGGCTTTGTGGTCGCCTGACCGATCAGCCCAAATCCTCCTAGTGGTTCAGTCTACTCACGTTTCATCACCTTATGACGGTTTGTTGAGTGGTGATCAAAACTGAGTAGACGCCACAGGTCCAAACCTTGAGATAGCCATAGCCGTTCCACACCCAGTTCCAGCAAGAATTCTTATAGTGGTGCTTGTTGATGGTGATATGGAAACCATGCTTCTTGCCAAAACCCCAACCGGCGCTGATCTGAGCGCGAAGTTTCTACCAGCTACAATTAGAGCCTGTGCCCGTTTTGATGCCCAACGCAGGGCGTGATGGCAACAACCGTGTCGGGGGCATGCCCCCGACACGGTTTGCCGGTTGATCCAGCCCCGATCCCGGCCGGGGTTTTGTTCCTGAGGCTCGAGTGGGGCCGGAAGTGATTGTAGTCGTGCCGCCAGGCTTCGAGTTCCCGGCCGGGTTGTGTTCGGTCCGGCGCCTGAATTTCCGACTTTTCATCCACCGAGAGCACCACTGCATGCGCAGGAGGGCTGACGTAAAGCCCCACAATATCGTGCGGTTTCTCCACAAAAGCCGGATCCCGCGAGAACTTGAACACCCGCCGGCGGTGCGGCGCCGGACGGATCACCTCGACCGTCCTTTCATCCGGCGTCACCAGCGTGCCGGGCGGGCGGCTTTTCTCGCGGAGCAGACCATCCACGCCTTCAGCCATGAACCGTCCCTGCCGGCGCCGGACGCATTTCTTCGACTTTCCGGTGGCGCGCACGATCCCCATCGTGCCGACGCCATCGCTGCTCGACAGCACGATCCGGCATCGCCGGATGCGACATGATTGCTTCAAGCCCAATTCTGTCCTCGACCGTGATCGTCGGATGTGCTCCAGTGCCCATCCCAAAGAAGCGCACACCCGGAACCATTTGTCTCGATCAATCCACTAGTTGTTCACCCTCCGCCGGTTAGATGCCCGGGTCTGATCGCTTGCATTCCAAGCTCGAGCGCAATATATCTGGGAAATAATTTATAACAACGACAGACTATCGTTGCGAGTGGGTCTTTCGGGGCCCGCTCTTTTCGCTTTGGCAACAGGCAATGAACACAGAACCCGAACATACACAGGTGCACAACCGAGATCGCCAAGAGCCGCGAATATGCTCAGAAACCGGACCGGCTCAACATATCGCCAATGTCGCCGAACCGGTCATTGAGGATATGGGCTACCGCCTTGTGCGTGTTCAGCTGAGCGGGCAACACGGGACGACTGTTCAGGTGATGATCGAACGTCCCGATGGAACGCTGGAGATCAGCGATTGCGTTGCTGTCTCGCACGTATTGTCATCGCTTCTGGATGTCGAGGATCCACTTCCGAGCGGCTACCATCTTGAAGTGTCTTCGCCCGGAATCGACCGTCCGCTGGCCAGGCCCGGAGACTTCGAGCGCTGGGCTGGATACGAAGCAAAAATCGAGGTCAGGGAATTGCTCGCCGGGCGCAAGCGTTTCCGTGGACTGATCGAAGGATTTGCCGATGGCGAAGTTCGCCTCAAGATCGAAGATCTCGATGATACGCAGATCGTGGGGATTCCGTTCGATCTCATTCATTCGGCAAAGCTCGTCATGAACGATTATCTACTCAAACGCGCGGCATCGGATCCAAAATCTTCGGTCGGCGCCACACAGTAACCAACGGAGAGACCGAAAATGGCACAATTGGGCGTAAGCGCAAATCGCCTTGAGCTGCTGCAAATCGCCGATGCGGTGGCTCGCGACAAGTCGATCGACAAGGAAATTGTAATCGCCGCCATGGAGGATGCCATCCAGAAAGCGGCAAAATCACGTTATGGTGCCGAAAACGAAATTCGTGCTGAGATCGATCTCAAAACCGGTGAGATGAATCTCTCCAGACTCTTGGGGGTTGTCGAGAAAGCGACTTCGGACGCCACCGAAATCAGCCTTGAAACAGCGCGTGCACGTAATCCGGCAGCTCAGGTCGGAGATTTTATCGCCGAGCCTCTCCCGTCGTTTGATTTTGGCCGCATCGCGGCCCAGAACGCCAAGCAGGTGATCGTGCAAAAGGTCCGTGATGCCGAACGCGAGCATCAATATGAGGAATTCAAGGACCGGATCGGCGATGTCGTATCCGGCATGGTCAAGCGGGTCGAATACGGCAATGTGGTTGTTGATCTTGGCCGCGCCGAAGCCATTGTGCGCTGTGATGAACTGCTGCCGCGTGAGACGTTCCACAATGGAGACCGCATCCGCGCCTATATCTACGATGTGCGCCGCGAGCAGCGCGGTCCGCAGATTTTCCTCTCACGCACCCATCCCCAGTTCATGTCCAAATTGTTCATGCAGGAAGTGCCGGAGATCTATGACGGCATTATCGAGATCATGTCCGTCGCCCGCGATCCGGGCAGCCGCGCCAAGATCGCCGTGCTTTCGCGAGATTCCTCCATCGACCCGGTCGGAGCTTGTGTTGGCATGCGAGGCAGTCGTGTTCAGGCGGTGGTCAATGAGCTACAGGGTGAGAAGATCGATATCATCCAGTGGAACGACGATGCTGCCACTTTCATCGTCAATGCCCTGGCACCGGCGGAGGTTGCCAAGGTGGTTCTGGACGAGGATGCCGCGCGCATCGAAGTGGTGGTTCCTGACGATCAGCTTTCACTGGCCATCGGACGGCGTGGCCAGAATGTCCGCCTTGCCTCTCAACTGACCGGCTGGGATATCGACATCCTGACCGAGGCCGAGGAATCTGAAAAGCGTCAGAGTGAGTTCGCCGAGCGCAGCGCCATGTTCATGGACTCTCTCGATGTTGATGAAATGATCGCTCAGCTGCTGGCATCGGAAGGTTTTGCCTCGGTAGAAGAGCTTGCCTATGTGGCGGTTAAAGAGATCTCTGAAATCGAGGGCTTTGACGAGGATACCGCAGCCGAAATCCAGCAGCGCGCCACCGACTATCTGGCTGCATGCGACGCCGAACTCGATGCTCGCCGAGTTGAACTTGGAGTTACCGATGAGTTGAAGGAAATTGAGGGCATTTCCATCCAGATGTTGGTCGCGCTGGGCGAAAATAACGTCAAGACTACCGAAGATCTCGCCGGCTGCGTACCGGACGATCTGCTCGGCTGGACCGAGCGCGAGGACAATGAAGTCAAGCGTTTTGAAGGCATCCTGTCCGGTTTTGGGGTGTCGCGCGATCAAGCGGAAAACCTGATCATGGCCGCACGCATTTCTGCCGGCTGGGTCAAACCAGAGGATTTGATTGCAGACGAAAGCGAGAGCGAAGAGGAAAGCGCTGCTGAAGAAGAACCTGAGGAAACAACCCGCTCCTTTGCCAACGCCCGGATACTGACTTGAACCCGCCCGTGCCACCTGTTGAAGGTTGAAATGAACGAACGACGCTGCATTGTTACCCGCCAGAACCGTCCCGCAAGCGAGTTGATCCGCTTCGTCCTGGGACCGGAAGGCTCCATGGTGCCCGATCTCAAAGCCCGTCTGCCGGGCCGCGGGGCCTGGGTAATAGCGCATCGCACAATGGTCGATCGCGCTGTACACCAAGGCTCTTTTGCCCGCGCCCTTAAAACCGGCGCTGTGGCTTCCGCCGACCTTGCCGAGCAGGTGTCACATCTCATCCAGGAGCGGGCACTCAGCGCAATCGGTCTTGCCGCCCGAACAGGTGCTGTTATGAACGGCTTTTCAAAAGTCGATCGCGCGGTCAGACACGGCGATCTTGCGATTGTATTTTGCGCAACCGATGCAGCCACCGACAGTCGGCGAAAAATTGATCAGGCGCTCGCGGCGGCACCATCGCCCTGCCCCCATCAAAGCCATGCCTTTTCAAGCCAACAATTGAGTTTGGCATTGGGGCGGCCAAATGTGGTACATGCAGGTGTCACTGCCGGGCGGGCAGCGGCATCTCTTGAATCCGCTCTATTGCGGTACGAGAATTATATTGACGGCACAGTTGCAGACATTTGCGCCGCATGACTGAATAATTTGTGGCAGCAGTACGGATCACGATGAGCGAAACAAAAGATACCAGAGATAAGAAACTGCGGCTGTCTGGAAGCGGCAAAACGCTTAGCCTCAAGCGTTCGGTTGGCGATGCTGGCCGAGTCAAACAGAGTTTTTCTCAAGGTCGTTCTAAAACCGTTGTCGTTGAGAAGAAGCGCAGCAGGACGGTTCGCCCTGCGCCAGAACGTGCTGAATCAGCGACGACGCCACCTTCTCCCGTCGTAGAAAAGGCCGCGCCGGCGGTAGCACCATCCGAAGTTGCCGTCCCGGAACCAGAAAAAACAGCGGAGCGCGATGACCGTCCCGCTGGCGTTGTTCTGCGTACCCTGACCGAGGAAGAAAAGGTCGCCCGCGCTCATGCCTTGGCCGAAGCGCGCGTACGCGAGGCAGAGGAACGCAAACAGGCTGTAGCCGACGCGCGTGACCGCGAACGCGATGAAGAACGTCTTGCACGCGAACGCGCCGAGGCCGAAGCACGCCAGGCCGAAGAAAAGCAGCGCCGGCTGCGCGAAGAAGAAGGCCGTAAGCGCGCCGAAGAGGAAGCGCGCCGGCGTGAAGAGAATACCGCGACACCCCCCGTTGAAGCGAATTCTGGTGAAACCGGCAAACGGCGGGCGGCACTACCACGCCCTGCCCGTACCCGCACGACAACTGAACGCAGGCGTTCCAAGCTCACTGTCACCAAGGCGCTTGACGACTCGCCGCGTGAACGATCCCTCGCTTCAATGCGGCGCCGGCGCGAACGTGAGCGCCGCCAGGCTATGGGCGAACTTGAGCCGCAAGCCAAGATCAGCCGTGAAGTGACTATTCCTGAGGCGATCACCATTCAGGAACTTGCCAATAGAATGGCAGAGCGCTCCGTAGATGTCATCAAGCTCTTGATGAAGCAGGGTCAGATGCTGAAGATCAACGATGTGATCGATGCAGATACTGCCCAACTGATCGCCGAAGAATTGGGGCACTCCGTCAAGCGCGTGTCGGAAGCCGATGTCGAGGAAGGCCTGCATGGGGATCAGGACGACCAAGCCGAGCTGCGCCCGCGCGCGGCGGTGGTGACGGTCATGGGCCATGTCGATCACGGCAAGACATCACTTCTCGATGCACTTCGCCAGACCGACGTAGTATCAGGCGAAGCCGGCGGCATTACCCAGCATATCGGCGCCTACCAGGTTACCATTGCCTCCGGCGATAAGGTCACATTCATCGATACACCGGGCCATGCGGCCTTCACATCGATGCGCGCCCGCGGCGCCAAGGTCACCGATATCGTCATTCTGGTTATCGCGGCCGACGATGGCGTCATGCCGCAAACGATTGAGGCGATCTCACACGCCCGCGAAGCCGGCGTGCCGATGATCGTTGCGATCAACAAGATCGATGTCGAGGGCGCCGATCCAAACCGCGTGCGCACCGAACTCCTGCAACATGAGGTTGTCGTTGAATCGATGAGTGGTGAGACCCTCAATGTGGAAGTCTCCGCCCTCAATGGAACCAATCTCGACAAATTGATAGAGACCGTGCTGTTGCAGGCTGAAATTGCAGAGCTCAAGGCAAATCCGAATCGTGCGGCTGAAGGCGTTGTCATCGAGGCAAAACTCGATCGTGCCCGGGGCTCGGTGGCCAGCGTGTTGGTGCAGCGCGGCACTCTCAGGGTTGGAGATATAATCGTCCTTGGCTCCGAATGGGGCCGGGTTCGTGCCCTGGTCGACGATCACGGCGGCAGCGTTGAACAGGCGGGCCCGTCAGTGCCGGTTGAAGTTCTTGGCCTCAACGGCACGCCTGAAGCGGGAGACCGCTTTGCCGCCGTTGAAAGCGAAGCCCGGGCTCGTGAAATCACCGAATATCGCAAACGCAAGCGCCGCGACATGCTGATTGCCGGCGCCAGCGAACGCGCAACCCTCGAGCAGATGATGAATCAGCTCAAGGAAGAAGGCCGCAAGGAATTTCCGATTTTGGTTAAAGCCGATGTTCAAGGCTCGGTGGAAGCCATCTCCATCGCTCTGGAAAAACTTGGCACCAACGAGGTTGCCGCCCGTGTCGTTCACGGCGGCGTCGGCGCAATTACCGAATCGGATGTGACGCTTGCTGACGCATCGGGTGCCGTTATTCTGGCGTTCAATGTGCGGCCTAATGTCCAGGCCCGCGAGGCTTCTGCACGCACCGGCACTGAAATTCGTACCTACTCCGTGATTTACCACCTTGTTGACGACGTCAAGGTGGCCATGTCCAGCATGCTTGATCCGACTATTCGTGAAACCACCCTTGGTACCGCCGAAGCTCTCGAAGTCTTTCACATTTCCAAGGTCGGCAAGGTTGCCGGTTGCCGCATTGTCGAGGGTGTCGTTCGGCGCGGTGGAAAGGTCCGCCTTATCCGCGACAATGTGGTAATCCACGAGGGTACATTGTCAACGCTTAAACGGTTCCAGGACGAGGTTAAGGAAGTCCAGACCGGCCAAGAATGCGGCATGTCGTTCGAGAATTATCAGGACCTGAAGCAGGGCGACATGATCGAGTGCTATTCCGTCGAGTCGATAGAGCGTGCGCTTTGATCATTCTCTGAAGCGCCTATTGGTCGCAACTCAAATGCCACGAAATCGTAAACGGAATGTCCGTGCCGAGCCCTCCCAGCGCCAGCTTCGAGTTGGTGAATTGATACGCCATGCACTGGCCGAACTGTTCGCCAAGGGCGAAATTCGCGACCCGGGCGTGGAAGGCGTCGCTTTGACAGTCACCGAAGTAACCGTTGGACGTGACTTGGACCACGCCAGAGCCTATGTGGTGCCACTGGCAGGCGCCAATAAAGATACCGTGATGAAGGCCCTTGGGCGCTCCCGCTCTTTCATCCGCGGACGGCTCGCCCGAATGGTTGAACTCAGGCACATCCCCGAGATCGACTTTCATCTCGACAGCTCGTTCGACAATTACGCGCAAGTGTCCAGCTTGCTCAACTCCGAGCGCGTGCGCCGCGACCTCGAACATGATGAGGACGAATAGTCATGGCCCGACGCAGCAAGGTCAAGGCAATCAATGGCTGGCTCGCACTCGACAAACCCGAGGAGATGACCTCGACTGCAGCTTTGGCAACCGTCAAACGGTTGTTCGATGCGGCCAAGGCCGGCCATGGTGGAACACTCGATCCCTTGGCATCCGGCCTGTTGCCGATCGCCTTTGGTGAAGCGACAAAGACCGTATCCTTCCTCGTCGACTCGCTCAAAACTTACCGCTTCACTGTCGCATGGGGAGTCGAAACCGATACTGGCGATAGTGAAGGCACCATCACGTCATCAGGCGACGTGCGCCCAAGCGAGCCCGAAATCACCGCTGCACTCGACAAGTTCATCGGCACGATTGATCAGATGCCCCCGCGCTATTCCGCCAAGAAGATCAAAGGTCAGCGCGCCTATGACCTGGCGCGCGAAGGTATAGAGCCAGAACTCGAAGAGCACGAAGTTCACATAGAATCTCTGAAAATTGTCGATCAGAAATTGCCTGACTGCACCACATTCGAGGCGGTATGTGGCAAGGGTACTTATGTGCGCGCTATCGCGCGTGACCTAGGTCGCGCCTTGGGTACATTTGCCCATGTGATCGCCCTCAGACGAACCCATGTCGGTCCATTCAAACAAGACGCCATGATTTCGCTAGATAGACTGAAGGAAATCAGCCATAGTACCGTCGGCTGCGAGGCCTTGAAGGCTGAGCTGTATCCCGTCGAGATCGTGCTGGACGACATCCCGGCACTGGCCATTGGCACAGGAGACGCAGCAAAGCTGAGATCTGGTCAGCCACTCATTCTTCGGGGTCGGGATGCGCCAGTGAATTGTGGCGCCGCATATGCGGTTTGCCGGGGTTCATTGGTTGCACTAGGCAAAATCAATCGTGGCGAACTGCATCCCACCCGAGTCTTCAATATACCGCTTTAAGGGGCGGGCACCGAATTCAGGAGCATTATTGATGTCGATTACCAGCGAGCGCAAGCAGTCGCTCATCCAGGAATATGCATTGAAGGGCGACGACACCGGGTCGCCGGAAGTACAGGTTGCGATTCTCACTGAGCGCATCACCAACCTGACTGAGCATTTCAAATCTCACAAGAAAGACAATCATTCGCGCCGCGGCTTGCTCAAGATGGTGAGCCAGCGCCGCCGCCTCCTCGACTATGTGAGATCACGCAACAAGGAGCGCTATCGCACACTCATTACCCACCTCGGCATTCGCCGCTAGCCGGGTTCATGCAAGTCACAGCACAAGGGCGCGAGCGACCGGAATACACCGGTCACACCGCGTAAAAGAATTATCTATGTTTACGATACACAAAGAAGAGATAACCTGGGTTGGGCGCCCACTCACCATTGAGACTGGCGGCATTGCCCGTCAGGCCGATGGCGCCGTTCTGGTCACCTATGGCGAGACCACGGTTCTCGCCACCGCCGTCGCCGAGCGTCAGCCCAAGCTCGGCATCGACTTTTTTCCTCTGACCGTCAATTACCAGGAAAAGACCTACGCCGCCGGTAAGATTCCAGGCGGCTATTTCAAACGCGAAGGTCGCCCATCCGAAAAGGAAACGCTGGTCTCGCGTCTGATCGACCGACCGATTCGGCCGCTCTTTGCCAGCGGATTCAAAAATGAAACCCAGGTAATCTCCACCGTACTGAGCCACGATCTGGAGAACGATCCGGATATCGTTGCCATGGTCGCCAGTTCCGCGGCACTGACCATCTCCGGTATTCCCTTCATGGGACCAATCGGCGCTGCCCGTGTCGGCCGTATCAATGGCGACTTTGTTCTCAATCCTCAGCTTGACGAATTGCCGGAAACGACACTCGATCTAGTGGTTGCAGGCACCAGCGATGCGGTCTTGATGGTCGAATCGGAAGCCCAGGAGCTATCCGAGGACGACATGCTGGGGGCAGTGATGTTTGGCCATCAGGGTTTCCAGCCGGTGGTCGACGCGATCATTCGCTTGGCCGAGAAGGCCGCCCGTGATCCACGCGATATCGAAACCAAGGACACCTCCGAGATCGATGAGGAAGTCCGCACAGCTGCTGAAAGCGACCTGAGCGCGGCCTACACCATCGTTGACAAGCAGGAAAGAGTAAGCGCCGTCGCTGCCGCCAAGGAAAAGGCCCTGGCTGCACTTTGCCCGCCTGACGACGACACCGCTGCAGATCCCAACCTTGTTTCAGGCTCCCTCAAGGGACTTGAAAAATCGATTGTGCGTAGCTCTATACTCAAGACCTCACAGCGTATCGACGGCCGCGGACTTGAAGATGTGCGTCAGATTTCGGTTGAGGTCGGCATTCTTCCGCGAACCCATGGATCAGCACTGTTTACCCGCGGCGAGACCCAAGCTCTGGTCGTGGCCACCCTCGGCACGGGTGAAGATGAGCAATTCGTCGACGCACTTGCAGGGACTTACAAGGAATCGTTCCTCCTTCACTACAATTTCCCCCCCTTCTCTGTAGGCGAGACCGGGCGCACCGGCTTTACCGGCCGCCGTGAGATTGGACACGGTAAGCTCGCCTGGCGCGCTCTGCGTCCGATGATGCCGACTACCGAGGAGTTTCCTTACACATTGAGGGTGGTTTCCGAAATCACAGAGTCGAACGGCTCCTCTTCGATGGCGACCGTTTGCGGCACATCTCTCGCATTGATGGATGCAGGCGTTCCGGTCAAACGGCCGGTTGCCGGCATCGCTATGGGTCTTATCCTCGAAGACGAGGGATTCGCCGTTCTGTCCGACATTCTGGGTGATGAGGATCATCTTGGCGACATGGACTTCAAGGTCGCTGGAACCGATCAGGGTGTCACCTCGCTGCAGATGGACATCAAGATCGCCGGGATTACCGAAGAAATCATGCGCCAGGCCTTGGACCAGGCCAAGCGCGGCCGCTTGCACATTCTGGGCGAAATGGCCAAGGCACTGACAGAATCCCGCGGTGTGCTTGGCGAATATGCTCCGCGCATCGAAATGATCCATGTTCCGGTCGACAAGATCCGTGATGTTATCGGTTCGGGCGGTAAGGTGATCCGCGAGATTGTCGAATCGACCGGTGCCAAGATCGACATTCAAGACGACGGCACTATCAAGATCGCATCGACCGATCTCCATTCGATAGAGGTTGCCAAAAACTGGATCCACACCATTGTCGCCGAGCCTGAAGTTGGTACGATCTACAAGGGCAAAGTGGTCAAGGTCGTCGACTTCGGTGCGTTCGTGAATTTCTTCGGCCCCCGCGACGGACTTGTACACATATCCCAACTCAACGATGGTCGGCCCAAAACGGTGACCGAAGTCGTCAATGAGGGTGATGAGGTCTATGTCAAGCTGGTCGGCGTCGATGACCGGGGCAAGGTTCGCCTGTCCATGAAGGTTGTGGATCAGGAAACCGGTCAGGAAATCCCGCGTGAAGAAGGCGCCCACGACGACGAGGGTGACAAGCAGAGTTCAAGGCCGCGCCGCGACCGAAACCGGCGCGAAGCGAGCTAGAACACATTTTGCAGAAATGCGGGGCTGGCATATCGACCTAAAATGCGTTTCAAAACAGCGAGATAGAGCAGTGCGAGTGAATTGGATTCCACTCATTCTGCTCTAGAGCATCATCCGACCGGAGCGAAGCGAGGATCGATCAGATGATGCGGCAAAAAAACAGGCTAGGTTGTCGTGGACCAAGCTTGACATGAGATTCACATTTGGATTCAAGGCGGCCTTGGGCGAGCGGGTTGGTGTAACGGATGAGGAATGGGTGCTGATCGGGCCGCTGTTGGCGCCACATGAGATTCGCATTGGAGCGCGGTCGCGGGTGCCGTCCTGCACAGGACAACCGCCTGTATTTCGAAGGCATGATGTGGATCGCGCGAACCGGAGCGCAGTGGCGGGCCTCTGCGGGATGACTATGGCAAGTGGAACAGCATTTTCCGACGCTACCGAAGATGGGTCACGACCGGCGTGTTCGATGCGATGCTCGAGACGCTGGCCGAACCGGCGGGACGCGATGCCACCGCCGACATGATCGATAGCACGGTGGTCCGGGCACATCATTGTGCCGTCGGCATAAAAAGGGGGCTCAGCAAACAGAGGGGCCTGGCCGGTCGCGCGGCGGCTTTACGACCAGGCTCCACGCGAGGTGCGATGCCAGAGGCCTCCCGCCCGGCTTTGTGCTGACACCTGGCCAAGCGCACGATGTACAGGGCTTTGCACCGCTGTTCCGCATGATGACCGACCGCATTGAGGCGTTCCTCGCAGATCGCGGCTATGATGCCGATGCTATCCGCCAGGAAATCGCCGCCGCAGGCGTCGAAGCGGTGATCCCTGCAAAGAGCAATCGTCTTGACCCCATCACGCACGACCGGGCCAAATACAAATGGCGCAATCTCGTCGAGCGGTTGTTCAACAAACTCAAGAACTGGCGCAGGGTCGCCACCCGCTACGACAAAACCAAAGAGTCCTGCCCTGGCTTCGTCGCCATCGCATCAATCAAACTCTGAATACCATTTGTCCACGACAACCTAGAGCGTCTTCGCGATGAGCGGAATCGTTTGGGGGTTCCCAATCGCGCACTGATGTGATTCACGGGATGCCGCAAGATGGAGGCGCATCATGGGTTGGAGATCTGGGCAGCGCTGTTCGCAGGACTTGCGGGATCGGGTTCTTTCGGCGGTAGACGGCGAGGATGGCGGTGAGGTAGGCAGCAGCGGTCCCAACCCGAACCGGAGCCATGAGCCGCGCAAGCCAACGGCGGCTCAGGAAATGGCGCTGGCCGGACATATGAGATCTCACCCCGGCATAACACCGGCGAGCGTGCAAACCCGGCTCGAGGCCGATCATGGCGTGTTCATCTCCACCGGCGCGGTGTGGAATGCGGTCCGCCGGCGCGGTCCGTCGTTCAAAAAAAGCCCTGAGGGCCGCCGGGCAGGACCGGCCGGACGTGGCAGCCCGCCGGCGGATGTGGAAGGCCGCCCAGCCCTTCATTGATCCCGAGCGTCCGATCTTGCTCGACGAGACCGGCGTCAACACCAGGATGGCCCGCCTCTACGGTTGGGCGCCGGTCGGCAAGCGCTACCGGGACAGCGTATCCTTCGGCCACTGGAAGACGATGACTTTCATTGCCGGTCTTCGCCTCTCAGGCCTCACGGCCCCCGGGTCCTCGATGGTCCGATGGATGACCAGGCTTTTCGCGTCTATATTGAGGAGGTGCCGGCACCGACCCCGACACGCGGTGATGTCGTGGTGCTCGACAACCTGCCTGCCCATCTACCTGCCCATAAGGTCACCGGCATCCGTCATGATCATCGTCTCCCCACGCGCCCGGATCTTCTATCTGCCGCCCTACAGCCCCGACATGAATCCCATCGAGATGGCCTTTGCCAGGCTCAAGGCGCTGCTCGGGCAAGATCCGGCCCGAACCGTCGACGCCCTCGTTGAACGCATCGGCTGCACTATCGACTGCTTCCTCCCGGCCGAATGCGAAAACGTCTTCCACGCAGCAGGATATCAACGCTCAATGTGAAAATGCTCTAGGCTCAGGATCCATTAATTTGCATTGAAGTTTGATTTCTGATTCAGGATGGCAAAGGAGTTTGCCATGTCGGATCTGTTTCTGCTCTCATGCGCTCAAATGTCAAAGATCGAGCCATTCTTCCCCATGTCCCACAGAGTTGCCGGGGGGATGATCGTCGTGTTGTGTCAGGCATCGTCCGCGTGCTGAAGCACGGGCTGCAATGGAAGGACGCAGCTGCGGCCTGCGGCCCGCACAGAACGCTCTGCAATCGCTTTCGACGCCGGACCGAGCCCCGCGTGTTCGACAAGATTTTCAGTCACCTGACTGCTTCCGACGGGCCACCCGATACGCTGATGATTAATGCAACACACATGAAGGCTCATCGCACCGCGTCGAGCCTTCTGAAAGGGAGGTTCTTCCCCGCCACATCGGGCGCACAAAAGGCGGGCCGAACACCAGACTCCATGCCGTCTGCGATGGCGACGGACGACCGCCGGCCATGTGCCTGGCGGCTGGCCAGCTGTCGGATCATATCGGTGCGAAGCTCTTGTATCCGGGTCTCTGTGATAGCGTCAAAGCCATAATGATCGCAGATAAGGGATACGATTCAGACGATGATCGCGCGGCGCTGAAAGCCGGGGGGATCACCCCGTGCATTCCGCCCCGAACAGGACGAAAGGCACCCGCTTCCTTCTGCAACATTCAATACAAACAGCGCCATAAGGTTGAGAACATGTTCGCACTGCTCAAGGACCGGCGCCGCATCGCAACGCCATATGACCGGCGGGCAGACGTCTTCATGGTCATTCTTACCGGTGCGCGGATCGACAGGCTCATGGCCATGCCCGTCAAGCCGAGCGCGTCATCAAGCTCACGGCAGGCCGACAATCCGACGTCGGTGGTGATTCCGCAACCGTGGAACGCGAGCTTCAGGCGGCGGTCGAAATCGAGCCGAAGAGACCCATCAACCGGTTCACCCGCCGGGTTCGCCATATGCCGCGCCCCAAAATGCGCTCAAGACATTGGTTCTCATCACAGAACCAACGATCAATCACATCAATCGCAATCGCCCGCTGCGTCGTGTTCCTGGCGTCCGACAACGCCGGTTTCATCACCGGTTCGACGATTTCGGTGAATGGCGGTCAGTTTTTCAGCTAGACGTTCAGGGTCGGGCGCCCATTTATCCTCGAAGCAAAAGAATGAACGGGCGCGCAACCGGGATGCAACCCGCTTGAAGGCAGTTTCATTCACCTTTGCGCGCACCGCCGAAACAATGTCGCCATGAGGGCGGCAGAACGCCTTGCAAACCCCGCCAGAGCATAATCTGCGTTTTGGCGGAATCACGAACCTCTGGATGGCATGTCAACACCCGGCGAAGCAGCGGCCAGTTCAAACACCTGCCCGTCGACCATGAGCCCGACCGCGTTGACGGTCAGCCCACTCACATACCGGGCGAATGCCGCCGCGACAAGTTCGTTCCTGCGCACGCCGGAACCGTCCACGACCACTTGCGCGTCCGGGCGCCAGTAAAGGACAGGTTCGACCGCCGGTCTAAGGACCGAGAACCGCTGATTGCCGCGGGAAGTCGAGAGCACGACGGAAACATCGTCACCCATGACACGGGACCCTAGAAGCTCCAGCATAATGAAATCGTCATTCGTTCTGAGCCGATGCCAATGCAGATTTTCCAATTGCGATATGCTTTTCCATTCGCTTACCGGCGGAACCGGCCCTTCCAGCGGACCGCTGCCCGGAAACGACGGCGCATAAATGCCGCGCTCGGCGGCCGCCTGCACGGTGCGGCCCATGCGTTGCAGTGCTTTGATCCGCATTGGGTTTATTGGGTTATCCGCATTCCGTGTTGCGCGTTCATACCACGCATACACATCTGATTCGGTATAATTATCCGTCCAGCGATACGCGTCGGAAAAAACCATTATGAATATTGCCGAGAATACGAGCGCCACAAGCGATTTGGCGGCGAATTTCGACACCGTGCCTGAAACGATCACATACGTCCCGGACCACGCCATCAGTGAGTATATGAAATAGTGTCCAACCGGATTGTCGGTCAATGACGCCGGGTCGTCGACCGCCACCATGGCGACGCCCAGGGGCGCCAGACAAAACAGATAAAACGCGAACGAGGCCCGCTTGTCCGGGCAGGCGAGAAACCCACGCCTGACGATGCCGTGGACGAAGACAACCCCCGGCAGCGCGAACAATGCGGCGACCGCCAGATAGTTCCAGACCGGCAAACTACTGCCCAGGAAAGGTGCGAACGGCATCATGACGCATTTCGCGCCATACACGATCCCCGACAGCAGGCTCAATCCGACCGAAACGTCCGCGCTTTCGCGATTGCGAAAGACCGATGGCCCATGCTGCAATACGAAAAAGTAGTAGAGAACGATCATCAGCGCGAAGACCAGCCCCCAAAGCGCGACGCGCCGAAAATCGATCGGACGGGACAGCAGCAGGACGACGAGAACGGGAACGAATACGAGAAGCCCGGGAGAATGGGTGAAGGACGCGACCGCCGCGATCGGCAGCGCCATGAAATCGCGCTTCCTCGAAAACAGCCGGTAAATCAGCGCCGCATAGAGCAGAAGGAACGGATATCCGGTTATCAGAGTAACCCAGTAATTTACCCAATGGGGAGCGAGCAGGATTACGCCGAGCGGGATTACAAGCAGGAAATTCCCGATGAGCGTAAAGCGCACGACGAATACGAAAGCACAGAGTATCAAGCCGCCCGCAACCTTCAGGAAGGTGTAATCGACCATCCCGAACAACAGATAATGAACGGTGGAAATCAGCCGCCCGGACAATTTCGCATGTGGAAAATGGGAGGGTGAAAAGAAGTAGGCGATCTTCTCGGAAACGGAGTCGACGTCCAGAAACCGCCGCATGAACTGGTCGAGAAAAAATAGGATGTCATCACCATGGAACGAAATATTGTGGCCGTTCCGGACCTGAGTGTGGATAAATGCGACCGCCAGCAGCGCGAGTATGACGAATCCGACCGCATCGGGCGAGGTCCGCGACTTGTATTGTCCCGCAAAACGAGCAGTGAGGGTCACAATTTTGTCCATGTGTTGGATGCGATGATGGCGATAATAGCGTTGGCAATGCGCATGTCGAAAGTCTCCGATTGAATACTCTCAACCCAATCTAGGGGACGCCCTGAACCCCCCTGGCTTTGAGCGTGTTGGCGTGATTCCGTGGGGATATCGGCGACGGAGGGTACGATGGCTGCACAGCGCGGGTTGTTCGATCCGGATGAGCGCTACGCGGCGTTATCGAAGGCGGGAGATCCGCTGGAGCGACTTGCAGGGGTTATCGACTTCGAGCTCTTCCGGCCAGAGTTGCCGGCCAGAGCTGGATGCGACGCTTGATCGTTCCGATGGCAGGCAGGGCGGGCGCCCGCCGATGGACCCGGTCCTCATGTTCAAGGTGCCGGTGATCCAGGCGCTCTACGGTCTGTCGGATGCGCAGGCGGCGTTGCACATCATGGACCGGCGCACCCTTGGCCGTTTCCTCAGCCTCGATGACGGCGCGCGGGCGCCGGACGAGACGACCATCCGGCGGTTCCGGGAAGCCCTGGTGCGGACCGGCGTGGTGGAGAAACTCTTCGCCCGGTTCGACGCGCATCTTAAGGACGCGCGATATCCCGCCATGGGCGGGCAGATCGTCGATGCCGCCATCGTGGCGGCCCCGCGCCAGCGCATGACCGATGCCGGGAAGGAGATCGTCAAGGGCATAGAGGTATGGAAACGGGGGGCATCCCGCCTGATTGGCAGGCCAATCCCCGGAAACCGGCGCAAAAGGATCGCGACGCGCGTTGGACGCTCAAGCCAGGGCGCAGGAAGACGCGCCCGGACGGCATGGCGATGGGCGCAATCGCCACGCCGGTGTTCGGCTGCAAATCCCATATCAATGCCGACCGGCGCCACGGCTTCGTCCGGACATGGATCGTCACCGACGCCGCCCGGCATGACGGACGCGTAGCGGGCGGGCTTCCGGATCAGGCGAACACCGGCTCGACTGCCACCGGCTCGACTGTCCGGGCGGACACGGCGTATCGGTCGCAGAAGAACGATAAGAAAATCGCCCGGGCCGGGCTGACCTCGAAGGTCCATTTCCGCCGCCCGCCCGGCAAGCCGATGCCCGTGCATCACGAGAGGGCCAATGCCGCACGGTCGAAGGTCCGATCCGCGATCGAACATCCCTTCGCCGGGATGAAGGCATGAACGGGGCTCTTCGTCCGCACCATCGGCATCGCCCGGGCGAGGGCCAGGATCGGCATGGCCAACATCGCATTCAACATGAAACGGCTCCTGTTCCGGGAGCGCAAAGGCGCCGTGGCATAGCCCGGCCCCGGCGAAACCAAATCCCGAACCACAACCCGGGCAAAGGGCCGACCCGCATCGCGGCCGTAAATGCGCTCTCGTCACCCGATTCCAGGCATCAGACAGGGGGGCTGCAGGGGGGGTCCAACTGATTGCCGCCAAGGCCGCCACCAAACAGGCCAATCTGGGCGAGACACGGTTCATAGCCGCCGCCAGTAACGACATTTTACAGCCGCTCAACGCTGCAAGGCTCTGACGGCCAGCACGTGCAGGCGTCTTCACTGGCCTTGGCGCAAATAGCTCGGTTTCGCCTTCACCGAATTGATCATTGTCTCGACGCGCTGCGTGATCGCCCTGCGCATGGCATCGGTTTCCTGAACGTCCAAGCCCTCAACCCGCTGAGTCTTGATGTGTTCGTTAATCATACCGATCAATTTGTTGGCCGACTGTTCGCTATCGCGCGAATTTTCCAGAATGACCTTGGTCACGGCCATTGTCAGAAGCTTTACCGCATTGAATTCTATAAGAAATTTTTCATTTTCCGATTGCGCCATCGTTCATATCCAAATTGATGCGGATGATTTTTGCGAGTGACGATGAACAGCCCGGGGCCGGGTGTCAATCAAACCCTCCGCACGCCCAAAATGGCCCACCGCGCGGCCCGCCGCCTGACAATCGGCAGGAGAGATCCTGTGTTATGATTTTATTCCTATTAATTTGACACAATTTCCCATTCACGTTAAGAAATAAATACTGATAAATGCAACCGACAAAGGAGGACAAGATGATGTCGAACATGGAACTGCTTGATGAAATTAAAAGCAACGCGAATAGGTTGCGGGATTACGCGGTAACCGGGGAGAAATTCATGCCACAGGAGAATCATTAAGAGGTTGCATCAGATAAACGAGCATCTGCGCGACATTATTGATGACTTGAAGAGGTCCCTCATGGAGAGCGCCGACACCTGATTATGAGATATTTGCAACTTTTCATTGTAACCACACTGATCGCGTCGGCGATTACGCTGGCACCGGTTGGAACGCTTGCTCAGGGTGCCAGAGGTTCGTTGCCCCGTAAACTTTAGCGAAGGAGGCGCGGTCCGACAGACGGGTGGTGTCCCCATTCCTTATCCTGCACAACAAGAGGCTGATCTGGCAACGGATGCACAAATACAGGTTGAACAAACTCCGAATGAAACCGTGGTGCAACAAACTGAACAGAGTGCATTTCCAAATGTCGATCAGGGCAAAGAAATTTCCCAAGACAATGAAGACAGCTCGATCAACCAACTATTTCTTGATAATCATAAATCTATAATTTTTTGAAGAAAAATCAAATCTTAGAACAGATTTTGGTCCTATGTCATGGGCCAACAGGACTTTAAATTCAAATGGACACCCTGCAGCCCCCCTGTCTGCTGCTTGGAATCGGGTGACGAGAGCGCATTTACGGCCGCGATGCGTGTCGGCCCTTTGCCTGGGTTGTGGTTCGGGATTTGGTTTCGCCGGGGCCGGGCTATGCCACGGCGCCTTTGCGCTCCCGGAACAGCAGCCGTTTCATGTTGAATGCGATGTTGGCCATGCCGATCCTGGCCCTCGCCCGGGCGATGCCGATGGTGCGGACGAAGAACCCCGTTCGTGCCTTCATCCCGGCGAAGGGATGTTCGATCGCGGATCGGACCTTCGACCGTGCGGCATTGGCCCTCTCGTGATGCACAGGCATCGGCTTGCCGGGCGGGCGGCGGAAATGGACCTTCGAGGTCAGCCCGGTCCGGGCGATTTTCTTCTCGTTCCTCTGCGACCGATACGCCGTGTCCGCCCGGACAGTCGAGCCGGTGTTCGCCTGATCCAGAAGCCCGCGCGCCGTCATCGAGGCCGAGGAAACGGCCAAAGCTGCGCCGGTCCATGATTTGCAACGCCGCCTGCGCATCCGATACACCTTAGAGCGCCTGGATCACCGGCACCTTGAAGATGAGGACCGGGTCCATCGGCGGGCGCCCGCCTTGCCTGCCATCGGAACGATCAAGCGTCGCATCCAACTCTGGCCGGCAACTCTGGCCGGAAGAGCTCGAAGTCGATACCCCCGGCAGGCCGCTCCAGCGGATCTCCCGCCTTCGATAACGCCGCGTAGCGCTCATCCAGATCGAAGAACCCGCGCTGTGCAGCCATCGTACCCTCCGTCGCTGATATCCCCACGGAATCACGCCAACACGCTCAAAGCCAGGGGGGTCAGGGCGTCCATATGTCAGCTAACGCCTGCAGATGTGACGTTGATGGAAGGCCTGATGACGGTTTTCGGCGATGCGTTCGATGAAATGGAGACCTATTGCCGGGCGTGGCCGAGCGCTGCCTATTTTGAGCGGCTCCTCGGCGTGTATGTGATCATCGTTCAGGCCGATGATGGCGACGATCCCGCCATCAATCGCTACACAAAACTGGGTAAGCCTGAGGACGTTCTGCACTTTGACATTGACATTGTAACCGAACCCTCTGACCCTAATTAACAAATTCGAATCAATGCAGTGTGAGCATTTCTGTATTAGAAATCCGAGGCGATGCCCTTGCGCTCCCAGTCGCCATAGCGGGTGGGTTCGGGGCAGGCGGGCCCGCCAATTTCCTTCTGTCCAGATTTGCCGTGCGCCGGTGTGTCACCAGTGTCTTGCGCCTTTTCGCGCCGCTGTTGTGCCTCGGCGAGCGCGCGTTCGGCCTGCGGTGTGAGTTGCCGGGTGCGTGCGTTGCCTCCACCCTGGCCCGGTTCGCCATGGGTCACTGTTCTGCTTGGCCTTTCACTTGCGATCCCTTGTGTGGACCCCAACATATGGTCGTGGCGATTATAGCGGCAATGGTGCTGCCACGCATCTTGTGTTGAGACAATGATGGACGAGACCGAGTGCCGATGAACTTCTTCAAGACATCGATATTGCTGGCGGCGTTGACTGGCCTGTTCCTGATGGTCGGTTATCTCATGGGCGGCAGCGGCGGGGTGATTGTGGCGTTTGTGCTGGCGCTTGGCTTGAATGCCTTCTCCTACTGGAATTCAGACAAGATCGTTCTGTCGATGCATGGCGCGCGCGAGGTCGACCGGACGTCCTCGCCCGCATATTACGGCATTGTCGCCGATCTTGCCCGTGCCGCAGATCTGCCGATGCCACGGGTTTATGTGATGGACAACGATCAACCCAACGCTTTTGCCACCGGGCGCGATCCCGATCATGCGGCGGTGGCGGCAACCACCGGCTTGTTGCGGCTGATGAGCCGGGAGGAGATCGCCGGCGTGATGGCGCATGAGCTGGCGCATATCAAGAATCGCGACACGCTGATCATGACGGTCACCGCGACCATTGCCGGGGCGATTTCGATGCTCGCCAGTATAACGATGTGGTCGTCCGTGTTGGGCGGCAGGCGGGAGGGGGGGCTCGGGTTGATCGGCACTATCGCCATGGTGGTTCTGGCGCCTTTGGCGGCCGGATTGGTACAGATGGCGATCAGCCGATCACGCGAATATGAGGCAGACCGCATGGGGGCGCAGATTTGCGGCCAACCGATGTGGCTTGCCAGCGCGTTGGCGAAGCTGGAAAGTGCAGCCCGCAGTGTGGTCAACCAATGTGCGGAGCGCAATCCGGCGAGCGCGCATCTGTTCATCATCAACCCGCTTTCAGGGGCCAATATGGACAATCTGTTCTCGACCCATCCGGCAACGCGAAACCGTATAGCAGCCCTTGAACAGCTGACGCGGGAGGGCGGTGTTTCAAGCGCTCCGGGCGCGCCAGTGCAAGCCAGCGCGCGTGCTGCCGGTCCGTGGGATCGCGCCGATGGCAGGGGCCGTCCCCGCCACGGCCCCTGGGGTTGATCGGGGCCAGATCAAGGCTGATGGGGGGCGAGGCGATTGCCAGGTAAGAAAATGCGCGCCAGGTGCGGCGTGTTGCCGCCGATCTTCTCGGCAATGTGCTCAATGATGGAATGTCTCTCGGTCTGGCGCTTGAAAAAAGCCTCGCCAGCGGGGAAATGGGCCGGCTTGAAGAGCGTGATTGCGGATTGGCACGGCTGATCGTTGACACCACATTGCGCCGGCTCAGGCAGATCAATGCAGTGCTGGACACTTTCCTCAAGGTGCCGATCGATGCGCGCGCCGGCACGGTGCCGGCAATTCTCACAACTGCGACCGCCCAGATCCTGTTTCTCGATATTGCGAGCCACGCGGTGGTCAATATTACGACCTTGCTTGCCGGTTAGGGTCGCGCCGGCCTAGCTTTCAGAGCGCTGGACAAAGGCCTGCGGCGCACAGGAGACGAGCGCCATGTCGCGTTTGCTGCTCACCGAGCCGCCGCTCGACCTCACGCTCAAGCCCGGTGAGGGTGACCGGCAATGGGCTGAGCCGCCCTGCCAGGCGCGTGGTCGCCTTCTGCAACCGGCGCGGCACGGCCGGGCAGCACATCAAGGAAGGCAGGAACGCAATTGTGCGGACCCGGCGCTGTCATGCCGGAGGTTCCGGAACACTGCCGTGCGGCTCCGGCTTCATGCGCTCGTCTGCAACCCCGTTAACTTCATACGGACGCCGGGTCTGCCGGAGGCGGTCAGGCGATGGTCGCCGACCGGCGTGAAGGAGACGCCGATCAGGATCGGCGCCGGGATGGTCACACACGAGCCGGTACGTCACGTTCCAGTCCAGTTGGCCCGGTTGGCCGAGGGCGCGGTGCCAGGGGGCCTGTTCGCCGAGATCCTGCGGCTGATCGCCGAACTTCGGCCGCAGCCGGCGCCGGCGTGACGCGTCCGGTTGTCATGCAGTCCGGCAAGAACCACGGGCAAGGTGTGTCCTGATGACGACGAAATCGTCACTCCCGGCGCGATATACGCCGGCGTCACCGTTCTCGATGTCCCTCGATCCCCACGGCGATGGTCCGGAGTTGCAGATGTTCGCCCGTGGAGGCAATATCGGCTCGACGATGGCCGTCATCTCGTGAATGTCGGTTAAAGGTTCATCCTTCGCAGCGGAACCAACGGGCCAAGCCCGTCCGCAGCGCTGAGGGCGAAGGCAGGGTATGACCTCGACGAGAGACCGTGCGAGGCTAATCAGTTTCGTCGCGGCGAGCGGAGTTCGCCGCGCGGTGGAGCGTGTCGGCAATTTTTTCGTCGGGGGGCTGCCGCTGGATGGTCGTGCGCCGACGCGGCTGTTGATTGCACCGCATGATCTGAGAACCACCGATCCGACCATTGCCGCCGATATTTATCGTGGCCGGTTCTCGCTGTCGGGCACCGCTGTGGAGATTGGTGCGGTCTCGCCGTTCGCGGTGGAGCCGCCGAGCGCTACATGGGAGGAGGAGCTTTTAGGGTTTTCCTGGCTGCGGCACTTCCATGCCGCCGAAGAGCCGATCAACCGGGTCAATGCGCGCGCGCTGATTGGTGACTGGATCGCGGTTCAGGGCAGGGGCCATCCGGTCGGCTGGAAGCCTGAAGTGGTGGCGCGCCGGATCATATCGTGGCTCGCCCATTCGCAGGCCTATCTGACGCAGGCAGATCCCGATTTCTACCGGTTGGTGATGCGCAGCCTCGGGCGGCAGCTGCGCTATCTGGCGCGTCATGTGAGTAGTGCGCCCGATGGCATGCTGCGGCTCACCGTGCTGATCGCCATGACATACGCGACATTGTGCATCAGCGGCCTGGAACGCCTGCAACTCAGGGCGGCGCGCATGCTGGCCGATGAGCTCGATCGTCAGGTGCTGCCCGATGGTGGCCACATCAGCCGCGATCCGGGCGCGATACTCAATCTTCTGCTGGAACTCCTGCCCCTGCGGCAGACCTTCCTCAGCCGCGATATTGCACCACCGCAGGCACTTCTTGGCGCCATCGATCGCATGATGCCAATGGTCCGCTTCTTCCGTATGGGAGATGGCACATTCGGCCTTTTCAATGGCATGGGCCGGACCCAGGTCGAAGTGGTCTCGGCGATCCTTGCCTATGACGATTCACGCGGCCGGGTGCCGGATCAGGCACCGCATTCGGGATATCAGCGGTTGGAAGCTGGCGGCAGCGTTATCCTCATGGATGTCGGTGCGCCGCCACCGACCTCGTTCAGCCATTCGGCCCATGCGGGCTGTCTGTCGTTTGAAATGTCGTCGAGGAGCCGCCGGATCATTTCCAATTGCGGTAGTGGAGCCATACTGAAAGACGAGTGGCGTCAGGCGGCGCGCGCGACAGCCGCGCATTCGACCATGGTGGTCGGCGGTGCCTCCTCGGCTCGTTTTTTGTCGGGCGAGCCATTAGCCAGATTGCTCGGCACGCCGGTATTTTCCGGACCGCGCGATGTTGCTGCCGAACGCGAGGAAAATGCCGATGAGCTGGTGGTCGAGGCGCGCCATGACGGCTATCGGCGATTGGGGATCATCCACCACCGTCGGATCGTGCTGACGCCCGATGGCAACCATGTCGAGGGGCAGGACCGGTTGACCCGTTCCAGCACGCTATTCAGCCGCACGCGGCGCTTTTCCCTGCGCTTTCATCTGCATCCGGCGGTTCGGGCGTCGGTTTCGCAGGATTCGCGCTCGGCGCTGCTGGCGCTGCCGGGCGAGGAGACCTGGAGGCTGTCGATCTTTGGATCCAGCATGCGTCTTGAAGAGAGCGTCAATCTCGTCGATCCCAAGGGCGTTCGCCGTACCGAGCAGATCGTGATTTCAGGTCAGTGCGGTAATGAGACCCTGATTCGATGGACGCTGCATCGTGAGAGGACCGATCCGTTGCCGCGGATGCGCCAGGTGCGCGAGGGCGAGCGTGAGGAATAGGTGCTGCCGCTCGCGGTCACGCCGTTCAACGAGGACGATTCGACATTGCCAGGAGAGGTCGACCGTGAAGCGCTGGCAGCCAACCCGCCCGCAAGCACTGAGCCCGCGCCATCACCGGAACCTGGCAGGCCTGCGGAAGAGGCGGCGACCGGCACATCGCAGCTGGACAGCCCCGAAAAGACGGAGCCCGCGCCCAAGGCTCTTGGCGGTGCACCACTTATGTGCGCGTTACTCCAGTTCCATACTGCCGGATATTGAAGCAGATGCAGCTGGTCGCCCGGTGCCTCCGGCCGCTCCTGAGAGCGATGGGCAATCCGAGGCTGAGCCCGATGACGCATCTTCAGATGCTTCCGGGCCCGCCCAGACGCCGGAAGCTGCGTCCGAAGGCCGCCCGTTCATGAGCCTTGCAACGCCGATCGCGCTTCCTGATCTTGCTGGTGAGCGGCGGCCCCGGCCTCAGAGGTGCGCACCGAGCCCTCGCTTGACGATCCGGCTGCGCAAGACGGTAAAGCAGAGAGTGAAAGCGGCAAGAGAATTGAGCCCAAGCTCGAAGCCGGCAGCGGTTCCAGCGGCGATGATGGCGAGGCCGGCCCAACGCGGCCCGATCAGGGTGAAGGTGAATCAGGCGATGATGCGCCGGAAAAGAATAACGATGACAGCGGCAAGGATGATGGCCGCGGCTGACCGTTCTCAGTGAATTTTGCCCAACGCAACGCTCCGTGTTATCTGGCGCCGGTTCTATCAGGGGGAGGACCTTCATGCCTGATCGGTTTCAGCCGGTGCGCCGCGCGCTTCTGTCGGTCTCCGACAAATCAGGACTTGTCGAATTTGCCAGTGCACTTGCAACGGCAGGTGCCGAGCTGATTTCCACCGGCGGCACCGCCGCGACGCTTGCCAAAGCCGGGCTGGTGGTCACCGATGTGTCAACCGTCACCGGTTTTCCCGAAATCATGGACGGCAGGGTCAAGACACTGCATCCCAAGATCCATGGCGGACTGCTCGGCAGGCGCGACCATCAAGGTGATCTTGCGGCAATGCAGGCCCATGAGATTGAGGGGATCGATCTGTCGGTGGTCAATCTCTATCCGTTCGAGGCGACGATCGCCGCAGGGGCTGATTTCGCAACCGCGATTGAGAATATCGATATTGGCGGCCCGGCGCTGATCCGCGCAGCCGCCAAGAACCACGCCCATGTGGCGGTGATCGTCGAGCCGGGCGATTATCAGGCGGTGGCAGGCGAAATCGTCGAGTGTGGCGGCACCAGCGCCCAATTGCGCCGCATGCTTGCCGCGCGCGCCTATGCGCGCACTTCGGCCTATGACGCGGCGATAGCTGAGTGGTTTGCCGGTATCACGTCAGACGAGGCGCCCAAGCGGCGCACATTTGCGGGTCAACTCGTCTCGACATTGCGCTATGGCGAAAATCCGCATCAACAGGCGGCGTTTTATGCTTGCGGCGCGGCGGCGGGGGGGATTGCCGGTGCCGAACAGGTGCAGGGCAAGGAGCTTTCCTACAACAATATCAACGATGCAGATGCGGCGTTGCGTCTTATCTGTGATCTCGACACGGTGCGGCCGGCGGTTGCGATCATCAAGCATGCAAATCCGTGTGGCGTCGCCACCGCCGACAGCTTGGCTGATGCCTATCTTCTGGCGTTGCGCTGCGATCCGGTGAGTGCCTTTGGCAGCATTGTCGCCACCAACCGGCCACTCGATGAGGCAGCAGCCTCGGAAATTGCCAAGATCTTCACCGAGGTGATCATCGCGCCGGCTGCCGATGGAGCCGCGCGCGCGGTGCTGGCGGCGAAGTCCAATCTGCGTTTGCTGCTGGTCGATCCGATGCTGGATCCTAGTGAGGTGGCGGTGGAGTGGCGCTCGCTCACCGGCGGCATGCTGGTGCAGAACCGCGACATTGCGCGCATCGGCGATGATGACTTGAAACTGGTGAGCAAACGTGAGGCCAGCAAGAACGAGCGGGCAGACCTTCTGTTCGCTTTCCGTGTGGCCAAGCACGTCAAGTCGAATGCCATTGTCTATGTCAAGGATGGCGCAACCGTTGGCATCGGGGCGGGGCAGATGAGCCGGGTCGATTCATCGCGTATCGCAGCGCTCAAGGCGGGTGAGGCGGCAAGCGCGGCCGGGCTCGATCGCTCGCTTGCCGAGGGCTCGGTGGTTGCGTCCGATGCGTTTTTTCCCTTTGCCGACGGTCTGGAAGCTGCGATCGAGGCGGGCGCAACGGCGGTCATTCAACCGGGCGACTCGATGCGGGATGAGGAAGTGATCGCGGCGGCCGATCGTGCCGGCGTGGCAATGGTGTTTACCGGCATCAGGCATTTCCGCCACTAGAGCGTCTTCGCGATGGGCGGAATCGTTTGGGGGTTCCCAATCGCGCACTGATGTGATTCACGGGATGCCGCAAGATGGAGGCGCATCATGGGTTGGAGATCTGGGCAGCGCTGTTCGCAGGACTTGCGGGATCGGGTTCTTTCGGCGGTAGACGGCGGGATGGCGGTGAGGTAGGCAGCAGCGGTCCCAACCCGAACCGGAGCCATGAGCCGCGCAAGCCAACGGCGGCTCAGGAAATGGCGCTGGCCGGACATATGAGATCTCACCCCGGCATAACACCGGCGAGCGTGCAAACCCGGCTCGAGGCCGATCATGGCGTGTTGATCTCCACCGGCGCGGTGTGGAATGCGGTCCGCCGGCGCGGTCCGTCGTTCAAAAAAAGCCCTGAGGGCCGTCGGGCAGGACCGGCCGGACGTGGCAGCCCGCCGGCGGATGTGGAAGGCCGCCCAGCCCTTCATTGATCCCGAGCGTCCGGTCTTGCTCGACGAGACCGGCGTCAACACCAGGATGGCCCGCCTCTACGGTTGGGCGCCGGTCGGCAAGCGCTACCGGGACAGCGTATCCTTCGGCCACTGGAAGACGATGACTTTCATTGCCGGTCTTCGCCTCTCAGGCCTCACGGCCCCCGGGTCCTCGATGGTCCGATGGATGACCAGGCTTTTCGCGTCTATATTGAGGAGGTGCCGGCACCGACCCCGACACGCGGTGATGTCGTGGTGCTCGACAACCTGCCTGCCCATCTACCTGCCCATAAGGTCACCGGCATCCGTCATGATCATCGTCTCCCCACGCGCCCGGATCTTCTATCTGCCGCCCTACAGCCCCGACATGAATCCCATCGAGATGGCCTTTGCCAGGCTCAAGGCGCTGCTCGGGCAAGATCCGGCCCGAACCGTCGACGCCCTCGTTGAACGCATCGGCTGCACTATCGACTGCTTCCTCCCGGCCGAATGCGAAAACGTCTTCCACGCAGCAGGATATCAACGCTCAATGTGAAAATGCTCTAGCGGGCGAGCGCCCCCGCCGGGCAGGTTGCCCAGCAGCAGCGCGCCCGGCGTTTATTCAGCCGCCATCGGCGGTAATTCGGCGAGCGAACTTTCAAGCGCGCTCGGATCGTAATTGCGATCCTCCAGCTTGCCGCTGAGATAGGCGTCCTAAGCGGCCATATCGAAATGGTCATGACCTGACAGATTGAACAGGATGACGCGGGGCTTTCCCTCCTTTTTGCACTTCATCGCCTCGTCAAACACCGCACGCACGGCGTGAGTGGCTTCGGGTGCAGGAATAATTCCCTCGGCCCGGGCAAATGCAAGACCTGCCTCAAAGCTCGGATTTTGATAGACGGCACGGGCTTCGATCTCTCCCAGATCGAGCAGATGGCTGACCAGCGGCGTCAGATGGCCGGTATTACCGAAATCATAGGCGAATTTGCCGCGCGTCATGGTCGGGCATGCGGCGGGTTCAACGGCAATGACTTGCGGCGCCGGGCCGCCCCGGAACTTGGCGCCGAGAAACGGAAAGGCGATGCCGGCGAAATTGCTGCCGCCGCCGGCGCACCCGATGACGATATCGGGATAATCGCCAGCCATCTCCATTTGCGCCATTGCTTCTTGGCTGATCACCGTCTGGCGCAACATCACGTGGTTGAGAACGCTGCCCAGCGCATATTTGATGTGATCATTCGTGGCAGCGACTTCGACGGCCTCGGAAATGGCAATGCCAAGGCTTCCGGTGGTGTCGGGGTCTTTTGCAAGGATCGCCCTGCCGGCCTCGGTCTCTTCGCTGGGAGAGGCAACGCAGCGCGCACCGTGGGTTTCCATCATGTCGCGGTGATAGGGCTTTTGCTGGTAGCTGACCTTGACCATGTAGACCGACACATCGAGCCCGAACAGGGAGCCGGCAAAGGCAAGCGAGGAGCCCCATTGGCCGGCACCTGTCTCGATCGACAGCGTGGTCACGCCTTCTTCGCGATTGTAGAAAGCCTGCGCCACGGCGGTATTGGGCTTGTGGTTGCCGGTAGGGCTATAACGCCCTCATATTTGTATTAGATGCGCGCCGGCGTATCGAGCGCCCGTTCCAGCCGCCGCGCCCGGTATAGCGGCGATGGCCGCCACAGGCGGTACACATCGCGCACCGGCTCGGGGATTTCGATCTCGCGCTCCTGGTTGACTTCCTGACCGATGAGTGCCATCGGGAACAGCGGCGCCAGATCATCCGGTCCGATTGGCTGGCCGGTGCCCGGATGCAGCACCGGATCAAGCGGCTTTGGCAGGTCTGCTGCAATATTGTACCAGTTGGCCGGAATCTCGCTCTCCGGCAAGAGATATTTGGTGTCCTCGCTCACTGCTTCGGATAGCGTCTCAACCAAGCCCGGCCGGTCATCGGCGATGAAAATCAAAAAAAGCGTGTGCGCCATGGCCCGTATTCTCAAATCCCGGCACTCAGTTTGCCGGGGCTGACGCGAGCTTAGCAATCATGTGACCGGCATGCGAGGGGATGGATCAAAGCGACTTGTTCTGACGCTTTTCAAATGGCTTCGATCCGATCGGAAAGCCGGGACCGGATCAAGGCAGTTTTGAACGCGTGGGAAATTTGGTGGAGCCAAGCGGAATCGAACCGCCGACCTCTTGAATGCCATTCAAGCGCTCTCCCAACTGAGCTATGGCCCCACCGGTCGGCCCTTGCGGGCCGTTGGCACGAAATTATGCGCCAGACCTGCAGATATCAAGTGCGCAAACTCCCTCCAGGTCACATCTTAAAATGCGCGCATCACACCGGCGGCGTCAAAACTGCCGGCATCACAACCTTTGATGCGGACCAGCCGCATCACGCCTCAACTGTCTGTTTCGTCCTTGGCTGGCGCACCGCCAATAATGGTGACCGGGTCGGCACCGTCTTCCTCTTCTTCGAGGAACACGTCATTGGTGTCGCCATCATCGATTTCGTCGTCGTCGTCGATCTCCGACAAATCGGCATCACCAACTGCCGCTGCCTCATCATCGGCAGGCGCCAATACCGAGCTTGCCGCTTCTGCTTCTTCCTCCACCGCCTTAGCTGCCGCTGGAGCCGGCTCTGGCACGGTCTCAGCCGCCGCTGCTCGCCCTCCGCGCGGCGACGGACTTGCCATCGCGGCGGTGAACGTGTAGCCGCATTTTGCACAAACCAAAGGATCGCGGTTCAGATCGTAAAATGTCGCCCCACACTCGGTGCAGGTTCTCTTGGTTCCTAGTTCCGGTCGCGCCACTGCTCATTTCCCCCGCTCGATCGGCGAATCCCCTTGCCACGGCGTGAGGGCGACGTCAAAGAGAAATCGGCCCTGTGCCGGCACTAAATGTATTTTTTTGATCGCGGAGGCAGCGTGACAACAACCAGACCCCTGATCGCAAGACGCGGCAAACCGCTGTCTGGAAGCGCTCGAATCCCCGGCGACAAGTCGATTTCGCACCGGGCGCTGATCTTTGGCGCGCTGGCACTGGGCAAGACCCGGATAACCGGCCTGCTGGAGGCTGACGACGTGGCAGCCACCGCCAGCGCGCTGACGGCGATGGGCGCCCAGATCACCAGCAATGGCGGCGTTCATTCGGTCAGCGGTGTCGGTGTCGGCGGGCTCAGGCAACCTTCCCATGGCCTTGAGATGGGAAATTCGGGAACCAGCACCCGCCTGCTTCTGGGCCTGGTCGCCGGTCACGATATCGAAGTTGCGTTCAGCGGCGATGCATCCTTGTCGCACCGGCCGATGGGCCGGGTGCTCGAACCGCTGGGCTCGATTGGTGCCCGGGTGCCCCCCCCTGACGGCGATCGCCTGCCCCTGACACTGAAGGGCGCACGCGATCCGCTTCCCATCACTTATCGCCTGCCGGTGTCCTCGGCACAGGTGAAATCGGCAATCTTGCTTGCCGGTCTCAATGCTCCCGGCGTGACCACGGTGATCGAGCCGCAAGCGACGCGCGATCACACCGAGCGCATGCTGGCGCGTTTTGGCGCCGAGCTGGGGATTACCACCGATGCTGAGGGCGCGCGGCATATCGCGCTCACCGGCCGGCCTGAATTGCACCCCTGCGAGATCGAGGTTCCCGGCGATCCAAGCTCGGCGGCATTTCTTGTGGTTGCGGGTCTGATCTTGCCGGGGTCGGACATTGTGATTGAAAATGTGATGATGAATCCAACTAGGGCCGGTCTGATCGAGACCTTGCGCGAGATGGGCGGCGACATCGCACTGATGGCCGAACGCGAGGCCGGGGGCGAGCCGGTGGCCGACATGCGTGTGCGCGCCAGCAGCCTTAGCGGTGTCGATGTTCCGGCCGAACGGGCTCCCAGCATGATTGATGAATATCCGGTGCTGGCGGTGGCTGCCGCGTTTGCCAGCGGCACCACCCATATGGCGGGACTTGGCGAGTTGCGGGTCAAGGAGAGCGACCGGCTGGCGGCAATCTGCGACATATTGACCGGCGCGGGCGTACGCGCCGAGGCGGGCGATGATGATCTTTCCGTATTTGGCTCCGATGGCACCGTTTCAGGCGGCTGCAAGGTCGAAACCCATCTCGATCATCGCCTTGCCATGTCGGCGCTGGTGATGGGCCTTGCCACCAAGGAGCCGGTGAGCATCGACGACGGCACGCCGATCGGCACCAGCTTCACCGGGTTCACCAATCTTATGGGCGGCCTGGGCGCCGAAATCGTGCCTTGCGCGGGTTAAGCCGGTGATCATCGCCATTGACGGACCGGCGGGCAGCGGCAAGGGCACGCTGGCACGCCGCGTCGCGCAACATTTCAGTCTCGATTATCTTGATTCCGGAAGTCTTTACCGCTCGGTTGCCGCTGCGGTGCTGGTCAGGGGGGAAGATCCGGCCGATCGGGATGCAGCCATTAGGGCAGCGCGCGCACTCGATCTCAATCAAGTCGATGCAGCTGAACTGCGCTCGCGCCGCGTCGGCTCAGCGGCTTCAATCGTTGCAGTGATCCCCGAAGTGCGCCAGGCGTTGATCGATTTCCAACGCGTTTTTGCACGGCGTGGCGCGGTGATTGACGGGCGCGACATCGCAACGATTGTGGCGCCTGAAGCGGAGGTAAAACTCTATATCACCGCCAGTCTGGATGAACGTGCGCGGCGGCGCACCGCCGAACTGGCAGCGCTCAGACGCGCGCCTGACGCGGCCGCAATCCGCACCGATCTTGCCGAGCGCGACCGCCGTGACACCGAACGCACACACGCCCCGCTTAAAATGGCTGACGACGCACTCTTGCTCGATACCACCGATTTGGATATAGAAGCGACGTTCCAGGCTGCTCTATCGTTGATCGAACGCCGCCTTGACACAGCCGGATAAGGCTCTTCCCAATGCTAATGGGGCGGGCCGGTTTAGGTGTTTGCGTACCGGGAAGCAAGTCGCTCGCGTGGTCGCCTTGGAACATTCGGCATGATTTACGGCAGGATTGGGAAGGTATGACGCCTCCACCCGAGATCATGTGACCGAGGAAAGAGATTGGCCCGTGACGGCACAAGTCAGGAGTAGGCATGGTTGAGACAGCCATCGGCGAGATGAATCCGAGTACTGATGATTTTGCGGCATTGCTTGAAGAATGCATGCTGGCAGCCAATTTCGAGGAAGGGAAGGTTGTCAGAGGCAAGGTTGTCGCGATTGAGAACGATCTCGCGGTTGTTGATGTCGGACTGAAGACCGAAGGCCGGATTCCGCTCAAGGAATTCCGCGCCCCCGGCAGCTCCGAAGAGCTCGATGTTGGCGCCAAGGTCGAGGTCTATCTCGACCGCATCGAGAATGCGCTGGGCGAAGCGGTGCTCAGCCGCGAAAAGGCGCGGCGCGAGGAAAGCTGGACCAAGCTGGAGAAATCCTTCGCCGATGGCGAAAAGGTTGAAGGTGTGATCTTCGGCCGCGTCAAGGGCGGCTTTACCGTCGATCTCGATGGCGCCGTGGCGTTCCTGCCAGGCAGCCAGGTCGATATCCGTCCGGTGCGCGATATAGGACCGCTGCTCAACACGCCGCAACCTTTCCAGGTCCTGAAGATGGACAAGAGGCGCGGCAACATTGTGGTGTCGCGGCGCGCGGTTCTGGAAGAGACCCGCGCCGAGCAGCGTCACGAATTGGTGCAGAACCTGAAAGAGGGCCAAGTTATCGACGGCGTGGTGAAGAATATTACCGATTATGGTGCGTTCGTCGATCTTGGCGGCATTGACGGTCTGCTGCATGTCACCGACATCGCCTGGAAGCGGGTCAACCACCCGTCAGATGTGTTGACCATCGGCCAGACCGCCAAGGTTCAGATCATCAAGATCAACCCCGATACCCAGCGCATCAGCCTCGGCATGAAGCAGCTGGAGGCCGATCCTTGGGATGGTGTGGAAGCAAAATATCCGCTTGAAGGACGTTTCCGCGGCACGGTCACCAACATCACCGACTATGGTGCCTTCGTCGAGCTGGAAGCCGGCGTCGAGGGGCTGGCTCATGTCTCGGAGATGAGTTGGACCAAGAAGAACGTGCATCCCGGCAAGATTGTTTCGACCAGCCAGGAAGTCGAGGTCATGGTGCTTGAGGTTGATTCGGTGAAACGACGGATTTCGCTGGGCCTCAAACAGTGCTTCGACAATCCGTGGACCGAATTTGCCTCCTTGTTCCCGGTCGGCACGATTGTCGAGGGCGAGGTCAAGAATACCACCGAGTTCGGGCTGTTTATCGGCCTTGAAAATGACGTCGACGGCATGGTGCATCTGTCCGACCTGGACTGGAATCGCCCCGGCGAAGAGGTCATCAACGATTATCACAAGGGCACCATGGTCAAGGCCAAGGTGCTTGATGTCGATATCGAGAAGGAACGCATCAGCCTCGGCATCAAGCAGCTCGATGGCGATCCGTACGAAGCGCTTGACCAGGTCAAGCGCGGCGATGTCGTCACCTGCACGATCAAGGAAATCCGCGATGGCGGCGTTGATGTGACGATTGGCGAAGATGGTGTCAGCACCTTCATCCGCCGCTCCGATCTTTCGCGTGACCGCTCCGATCAGCGGCCTGAGCGTTTCGCGATTGGCGACGTGGTGGACGCGCGCGTCACCCAGATCGACCGCGCCAACCGCAAGGTCGGTCTGTCGATCAAGGCACTTGAAATCGCCGAAGAGAAGGAAGCCGTGGCACAGTATGGCTCGGCCGATTCAGGTGCCTCTCTCGGTGATATTCTGGGCGAGGTGCTCAATCGCGCGCAGCCGGCGGTCGAGGCCGAAGCTGCTGAGGGCGCAGAAGACGCAGTAAAAGAAGCTGCCAAGCCAAAAGCCGAAGCGGCAAAGAAAGACTGAACGGGCGCGTGGGCTGATGGGGGGCTGTCGGGAGGCTGACGGCGGGTAACAACAGCTGGCGCGCCGGCAGTGGAGAGCGGATTGATGGTATCGCTCGATCCAGATGTGATCGTTGACCGCAGGCGCATCAAACGCCGGTTTTCACTGTGGCGGTTTGTCGCTGTGCTTGAGGTGGTTGCCGCAGCACTGACCTCATTTCAGGTTTTTCCGGCAGCGATATACCTTTCGCCCGCAAGAACCATATTGCAGCGATTGACGTCGACGGTCTGATCACCGGCAAGCGCAAGAGGGTTGAGCTGTTGCGCAAGATCAAGGAGTCCAAATCGGCAAAGGTGCTGATTGTGCGCATCGACAGCCCCGGCGGGCTCGGAAATCATCTTTGATGAACTGCGCGAGATCGCCGCCGAAAAGCCCGTGGTCGCAGTCATGAAGAGTGTGGCGGCGTCTGGCGGTTATCTGATCGCGATGGCTGCCGAACATGTGATCGCACGCGGCAACACGATCACCGGGTCAATCGGTGTTTATGTGCAATGGGCGCGGATTGACGAGGCGTTGGCGTCACTCGGCGTTGAAGTCGACCAGATCAAGTCCGGCCTATTGAAGGCCGAGCCCGATCTGTTCGGCGCAACCTCACTTAAGGCGCGCGCGGTCACCAGAAAGATGATCAGCGATTCACATGATTGGTTCGTGCGCTTGGTCACCGACAACCGCCCGATCAATATAATCCGTGCCCATGTCCTTATCGATGGCCGCATCTACACCGGTCGCCAGGCTCTGGAGGCTGAGCTGATCGACGAGATTGGCGGTGAACGCGAGGCAAAAGACTGGCTGGTCGCCAATAAGAGCCTCGGTGAAGATCTGGAAATCAAGGAGTGGGAAACCGAGTATTCCACTTCCCTGCCGGTCAATATCAGGATCGCTTCATGGGCGGTAACGCTGATCGGACTGCCCGTCGAGGCACTTGGCATTGGCAGCGTTGTTTCTTCGCAGCGGCTTGACGGTCTCTTGTCGCTTTGGCATCCTGATTTACCTCGTTAATTCCGGTTGCTTGGTGGAGGCCATGATAAAATCTGAACTGATACAGCAGGTTTCGCGAGACTATCCTCATTTATATCGCCGTGACGTCGAGCGCATCGTCAATACGGTATTTGAGGAAGTAGCCGAAGCACTGGCGTGCGGCGGTCGTGTGGAACTTCGCGGTTTTGGCGCTTTTTCGGTCAAGAACCGGCCGGCGCGCACCGGGCGCAATCCGCGCACTGGCGAGGCGGTGCAGATTCCTGAAAAGCAGGTGCCGTTCTTCAAGACCGGCAAGGATCTGCGCGAGCGCCTGAACCAGACGGGCTGAATCCGACCATGACGGGATTGGCGTGAGACGGCTTGTTACTTGGATCGTTGTTGCGCCATTGGCCATTGCCGCAATTTTATTGTCCGTCGCCAATCGCAAGCCCGTTACATTTTCCCTTGATCCGTATTCCTTGGGCGAGCCTGTGCTGGCGCTCGAAGCGCCCTTGTTTGCGCTTTTGTTCGCCGCCGTCTTCCTCGGCCTGGTGATTGGCTGGGTCGTCGGCTGGAGCGGGCGGTTCTCGCGACGGCACACAGCGCGCAGCACCAATGCAACGCCGGGCCATTTGCCTGGTGGCATGGAACCCAAGAGCGGCGGCGACAAATGTGCGCTCCTGCAGCGATCCTGATCTGGTTTGCCCTTGCGGGAGCCATTTGCCGCTAGGGCGACAGTTCAATCTTTGCGCATTATGATGGGAGTTGAGCGATCGTGGCCGCCAAAGCGTTGAAAGTGATGCCGGCACACAATGGGGACTGCGCGGCGTGAGTTGAGGGAAAATCATGACGACGCAATCGCGCGCAAGGCCCCATTCCCGATTGCGATCATCGCCCTTATGGCGGGCATCGCCGCGCCCCATGTCACCGAGGCGGCAAATGTCGCCGAGGGCGATCCGAAAATTTCGACATCAAGCCCGATGAGCGCCATTGTCGGCATAGATCCAGATCAGTTGACCTGTTTCATCGGCGGTTCGGTTGACGGGGAGTTCCTCAACGCCAGCGATCTGGCGCCGCGGCTGCGCGATGGCCAGTCCTACCGGTTGTTCGATCTTTCGGGTGAAACCGGAAAAACCATCGCCATCGGCCAGCCCCGCCCGGAGGGCGACTCGGGCGAGTGTGTTGATTTGTGGTGCCAGGACCTGGCGCTCAAACCGCCCGCCAAGGGAGAGGAGGCAAAGCTCGGCCACAGCGGTGCATCTGCCACTTCGCCCCTGCCCGATCCTCTGGAGCTGATGGATGAGCCATTGGCGGCGCATGTCGAGCTGCTGCACGGGTTCCTCTCGCGCCGCGACATCCCCGAGCCGGAGCCCAACATTATCCAAGCCATCCACACTGATCTGGAAGGCGACGGTACCATTGACTACATATTGAATGCGGTGCGCGTGGGAAAGGAACACGCCGAGACGGGCGACCATTCAATCATCATGGCGGTGCGCGGCGAAGTCCGCGCGCAAAGGACATTCATCATTCAAGAAGAAGTTGATATCTCCGAAAGCCCCTATTCAAGTACATTGTGGGTGAACAAGATTACCGCCGTGGTCGATATTGACGGCGATGGCGCCACCGAAATCATCACTGAAGGCGGATATATCTATGGCGGGGGCTGGGAAGTGATCCGCTGGGACGGCAATGGATTTGAACATCGTCTGTTTTGCGGTTGCGATGGCTGAGCCGACCAACTGATATTGCCAGACAGAGGTGCGAAGAAAGAAACTGATGACAACATTCGACAATCCGGTGTTTTGCGCCCTCGATACGGCTGAGCGCGCGCGCGCATTGGAGCTTGCGTGCCAGGTAACCCCGGCTGTCGGTGGGCTGAAAATCGGCATGGAAGCATTTTACGCCCTTGGCCGTGATGGCTATGAGGCGATTGCTCAAACCGGCCTTCCGATCTTTCTCGACCTCAAACTGCACGATATTCCAAATACCGTGGCGGGTGCGGTGCGTGCACTGGCACCGTTGAGGCCCGCGATCCTCAATGTCCATGCAAGCGGCGGTCGGGCGGTGATGGAGGCAGCCGCCGAGGCCGCCGAGGGCCGCATCCGCATCATCGCGGTCACGGTTCTCACAAGCCTTGATGATGCTGACCTTGCCGCCCAGGCGATTTGTGGCGGTGCGCACGAGCACGCGCTGCGGCTTGCCCGAAGCGCGCGCGAGGCCGGAATTGACGGCGTTGTGTGTTCCGCCCATGAAGCGGGTGCAATCAAGGCCGAATGCGGCGCTGAATTTCTCACCGTGGTACCGGGCATTCGCCCCGCCGGCAGCGCTAGTGATGACCAAAAGCGTGTGCTGACGCCTGCGGCAGCGCGTGCCGGTGGCGCCGATATTCTGGTGATCGGCCGACCGATCACCGCAGCCGCCGACCCGGCCGGTGCGGCGCAGGATATCCAGCTCTCCCTTGCCGCCTGATCCGCTTCAGCTGATGACCCTCGAAATCAAGATTTGCGGGCTCAAGACCCGCGAGAGCGTCGATACCGCGCTTGATGCAGGTGCCGACATGGTGGGCTTTGTCAATTTCCCGCCAAGCCCGCGCCATATCGAGATTGCCGAGGTGGCTTGCCTGATCGCCGATCTGTCGGACGATGTCAGCGCAGTGGTGCTGACCGTCGATGCCGATGACCGGCTGATCGATCAGATCGTGAGCGAGGCGCAGCCCGCCATGATCCAGGCTCATGGCAGCGAAAGCCCTCAGCGCATCAGCGCCATTGCCGCGCGCAGCGGATTGCCGGTGATGAAGGCGCTGGCGTTGGCGAGCAAGGCCGATCTTGCCGCCGTCGATGCGTTCGAGGGCGCCGCTGCAAGGCTGCTGTTCGATGCCAAGCCGCCCGAAGGGGCAACACGGCCGGGCGGACATGGCGCACCGTTCGACTGGGGTCTGGCGCGCTCTTATAAGGGAAAGCTGCCGTGGATGCTGTCCGGCGGGCTCAATCCCGGCAATGTGGCGGAAGCGATTACCACTTCCGGCGCACATGCGGTCGATGTCTCCTCTGGCATCGAGAGCCGACTTGGCGTAAAGGACGCTGGCCTGATCCGACGCTTCATCAAGGCGGCGCGTGAGGCAGATATCATGAGTGAGGCGCGGGCATGAGCTGCGTGCAACCCAATACGTTTCGAATCGGGCCGGATGAACGTGGCCGCTTTGGTATTTTCGGCGGACGTTTTGTCGCCGAAACGCTGATGCCGCTGATCCTCGATCTGGAGCGCGCTTACACTCAAGCCAAGGCCGACCCTTCGTTTCAGGGCGAGATCGAATTTCTCAACCACCACTATGCCGGCCGGCCAAGCCCACTTTATCTGGCCGAACGGCTGACCGAACATTTCGGCGGCGCCAAGGTCTACCTCAAGCGCGACGAACTCAACCATACCGGCAGCCACAAGATCAATAATTGCCTTGGCCAGATCCTGCTCGCCCGGCGCATGGAAAAGACCCGCATCATCGCTGAGACCGGCGCCGGCCAGCACGGCGTTGCAGTGGCGACGGTGGCGGCACGTTTTGGGCTTCCCTGCGTTGTCTATATGGGCGCCACCGACATTGAGCGGCAAAAGCCCAACATGTTCCGCATGAAGCTCTTGGGCGCCGAAGTGGTTCCCGTGACATCGGGCACCGGTACCCTGAAAGACGCGATGAACGAGGCGCTGCGTGACTGGGTCACCAACGTGGAATCGACCTTTTACATCATCGGCACCGTCGCCGGGCCCCATCCCTATCCGGCGATGGTGCGCGACTTCCAATCGGTGATCGGAACCGAAGCGCGCGAGCAAATGATGCAGGCCGAAGGAAGGTTGCCCGACCACCTGGTTGCCTGCATCGGCGGTGGCTCGAATGCGATGGGACTGTTCCATCCGTTCCTCGATGAGCCTTCAGTAGAGATCACCGGTGTTGAAGCCGGCGGCAAGGGCCTTGAGACGGATGAGCACTGCGCCAGCCTCAATGGCGGCAGGCCGGGGGTTCTGCACGGCAATCGCACCTATCTCCTTCAGAACGAGGACGGCCAGATTCTGGAAGGCCATTCGATATCGGCCGGGCTCGACTATCCGGGCATCGGGCCTGAGCATTCATGGCTGAAGGAAACGGGCCGCGTTTCCTATGTGGCAATCACCGACGCCGAGGCGCTGGAGGCGTTCCAGTTATGCACCAGACTTGAGGGTATCATCCCGGCGCTGGAGCCGGCGCACGCGCTGGCCCATGTGACCAAGATCGCACCGGGCATGGACCGCGACAAAGTCATCCTGATGAATATGTGCGGGCGCGGCGACAAGGATGTGTTCGCGGTCGCCGGTCATCTCGGGCTGGAGATCTGACCGGTGAGCCAAACTCGTATCAACCAGCGCTTTGCTGATCTGGCAGCCAAGGGGCGCAAGGGGCTCGTCACCTTCATCACCGCTGGCGATCCCGATTCGGAAACCTCACTTGCACTTTTGAAGGGGCTGCCTGGGGCCGGCGCCGATGTGATCGAGATCGGCATGCCGTTCACCGATCCGATGGCCGATGGACCTTCGATCCAGGCCTCGTCCTTGCGCGCGCTCCATGCCGGCCAGTCGATGGTGCGCACGCGTGAACTGGTGCGCGCCTTTCGCGCCGATGACACCGACACGCCGATCGTGCTGATGGGCTACTACAACCCGATTTATTCCTACGGCAATGAGCGCTTTCTGGCCGATGCCAAATCCGCCGGCGTCGACGGGCTGATCGTTGTCGACCTGCCGCCGGAAGAAGATGACGAACTGTGCCTGCCGGCGCTCGCCGCAGGCCTTTCCTTCATTCGCCTGGCAACGCCGACCACCGACGACAAACGCCTGCTGACAGTGCTCGCCAATACCTCAGGCTTCGTTTATTACGTATCAATTGCAGGCATTACCGGCACTAGGGCGCCGGATGCAAGCACGGTCGCGGCAGCGGTCAGCCGCATCAAGGGACACACCGACCTGCCGGTTGCGGTCGGGTTTGGTGTGCGCACCGCCGATCAGGCCGAAGCGATCGCCCGCGCCGCCGATGCGGTGGTGGTCGGATCGGCACTGGTCGATGCGGTCGCAAGGGCTGCGGATCAGGGTGAGGACCCGGTGCGCGCCGGGCTAGATATGGTGTCGGGGCTTGCAGCAGGTGTTCAGCGCGCGGCATCGTGAGAGTATGTAGACGTGAACTGGATCAACAGCGTCGTCAGACCGAAAATTCAGGGGTTTTGGCGCAAGCGCGACGTTCCCGAGAATTTGTGGATCAAATGCCCGGAAACCGGGCAAATGGTATTTCACCGCGACCTCGTCGCCAACCAATGGGTGGTGCCGGGGTCAGGCTATCACATGAAGATCGCCGCCCAGAAGCGTGTCGAACTATTGCTCGACGGCGGCGAATTTGAGCACATCGAAGTTGCCGAGGTGCCGGTCGATCCGCTGAAATTCCGCGACGAACGGCGCTATGTCGACCGGCTGAAAGATGCGCGCACCAAAACCGGGCTTGATGATGCGGTGCTGGTCGCGGCAGGCAAGATTAACACGCTCGAAGTGGTGGCTGCTGTGCAGGACTTCGCCTTTCTTGGCGGCTCGCTTGGCATGGCAGCAGGCGAGGCGGTGATCACGGCGATGACACAGGCGGTCGAACGCCATACGCCGATGGTGCTGTTTGCCGCAGCGGGCGGGGCGCGCATGCAAGAGGGCGTATTATCGCTGATGCAGATGCCGCGCACCACGGTGGCGGTGCAGCGCCTCAACGAGGCAGGTCTTCCCTATATCGTGGTTCTGACCAACCCGACCACGGGGGGGGTCACCGCTTCCTACGCCATGCTGGGAGATGTGCATATCGCCGAGCCCGGCGCGCTCATCGGATTTGCCGGACCAAGGGTGATCGAGCAGACCATTCGCGAAAAACTCCCCGAAGGGTTCCAGCGCGCCGAATATCTGTTCGACCATGGCATGGTCGATATGGTGGTTCATCGCCATGACCTCAAAGCCACGATTTCGCGGCTTTGCCGCCTGTTCATGAAACAGCCTTCGCCGGAGGACACACCGCCTGCCGATGCGATGCCAGCATCTGCGAGGGACGAGGATGTCCCTATGGCGAAAGACCAAACAGACGAGGCCTCGCCCGCGCAAACCGGCGAAACAGCGCTCACCAATCCGGGGCACAAAGAGTCGGCCGATAGCTGACCACACATAGAGCTCACATACGATGACGCGACAAGCACCTTCAAAGGCGCCGGGCATTTTCGATGCCCGTACCGAGGCCGTTCTGAAACGGTTGATGCAACTGCATCCCAAATCGATCGACCTGTCGCTCGGACGCATCGAACGGCTTCTTGAAAAACTCGGAAATCCGGAGCGCACCATGGCCCCGGCGATCCATATTGCCGGGACCAATGGCAAGGGCTCGGTGCTGGCATTCCTGTCCGCTGCGCTGTCAACCGCCGGCTACAAGGTGCAAACATACACATCTCCGCATCTGGTGCGGTTTTCCGAGCGCGTGCGCCTTGGCGATGATGGACTGCCCCGCCCGATCAATGAAGCTCTGCTGATTGAGCTTCTGGAGGAATGTGAACTCGCCAATGCGGGTGCGCCGATTACCTTTTTCGAGATCACCACGGCTGCCGCCTTCCTTGCTTTTGCACGCCAGCAGGCTGACTTCGTGCTGCTGGAAACCGGTCTTGGCGGGCGTCTGGATGCTACCAATGTGCTGGAGCGTCCGGCGATCAGCGTGATTACGCCGGTAAGCATCGATCATCAGAGTTTTCTCGGCCAGAGCATTGCTGAAATCGCCGCTGAAAAGGCCGGAATTTTGAAGCCCGGTGTTCCTGCGGTGATCGGTGAACAGGCTGATGAGGCGATGGAAGTGCTTGAACAGCGCGCGGATGAGATCGGTGCACCGCTCATACAGTGGGGCAGCGACTTTGAAGCGTTCGAGCAACAGGGCCGGCTGATCTTCAATGATGACAGCGGGCTTCTCGATCTGCCACCGCCGCGCCTGTTCGGCCGCCATCAGGTCGCAAATGCCGGAATCGCCATTGCCACGCTGCGCGCGCTGGCACCCGAAGGACTGCGCGAGGAGCATATTGCCGGCGGACTTGAGAGCGCTGAATGGCCGGCGCAGCTTGAGCGGCTGGGGCCGGGACGGCTTTACGAGACGGTCGGCGGAGAGAGCGAACTGTGGCTCGATGGCGGTCACAATGCCGCTGCTGGTGTTGTCATTGCGGCGGAGATGGGCGATCTGGAAGAGCGCGTTTCCAAGCCGCTGCGTCTGATCGTCGGCATGATGACCGGAAAGGACGTGCGCCAGTTCCTGGCGCCTTTCGCCGGACTTGCAGATCAGGTGGTGGGGGTGCCGATTCCCGATCACGAAAATTGCCAGAGCCCGGAGGAGATCGCGCAAGCCGCAGCCGATGTCGGGCTCGGCGCTTCGGTGGCTTCGAATATCGACGATGCCCTGATGGTCACTGCGGGCGAAGAAGAGCCGGTCCGGGTTCTGATTACCGGCTCGCTCTATCTTGCCGGCCACATCCTCAAGATGCATCGCGGCTTTGCCATCAAGCCTTCAGCCTAGCAGGAAAACCTGCGGCCAGGTGCCGCAAACGGCCCAAAAACCCCATTCTTGGCCCTCTCCCCCACCCGGCCACCCAACAAGGATACTCCCGCGGGTGGCCGGGTGGGGGAGAGGGCTGGTACCGACTGCGCGTCAGCGCCAAGAAAAAAGCAACGCAGCCGCAAACTGCACAAGTCAGCCAAATTCCAAGATCGTCCGCCGCACCTCACCCATTCGGCAAAATCATGACCTTGCCACTGCGCCTAAAACCGCCAGCGTGGCGAATCGCGTCCATGGCCTCCGCAATCGGATATGACGCCTCGATTGGCGTCGAAATCACGCCGTCGATCACCAGCTTTGCCAGATCGGCATAAAGCGCTTCGAGCTCGGCGCGCCCGGCGTTGGCGATATGTTTGCTGATCCAGAAACCGGTGAGCTTGATGCCCTCGAAGATCGTGCGATAGGGACGCACCATGCAGGGCTCGCCCGATAACAGCCCATAGTTCACCATGGTGCCACCGGGCGACAGGCACTCGGACAAGCCGCAGCGAGGCTTCACCCGCCACCACATCGATGGCGAGCCTGATCTGGCCATCGCCGAATGCGGCGCGCACATGGTCTTCGAGATCTGAATCATCAAGAAACGCATTGCTGGCGCCATAGGCCACCAGATCGTCGATCAGCTCCTCGCGGCGCACGACATTGATCATGGTCACCCCCATGCGCTTGGCAAGGCGTATGGCGGCCAGTCCGACCGATGAGTTGGCGGTGTTCTGAATCACACCGCAGCCCTCGGGAAGATCGATGATGCTGGTCAGCATCAGGTGCGCCGTTGCCGGCACCACCTTGAGCATGGCGAGTTGCAACGGATCGCCGTCCGGAACCGCGATCACATCGCTCACCGGCACGGTGCGGCGCTCGACCCAGTTGCCACGGCTGAGCGGCATAGCCCGATCGCCCACGGCAAACGCCTCAACCCCCGGCCCAACCGCAACGATGCGGCCGGTTGCCTCGCCGGCGCCGGGCGGCGGCGGCTCGTCGATGTCGGCGCAAGCAAGGCCCTCGAGGCTGGCGCTTTAGCGCGTGAGTTGGACTGCTTTCATCAAGCGTCCTTTGGATATACCGCGACCATCTCGATTTCGATGCGCGCGCCGGGCGAGGACAGCTGGTTGACGCAGATCGCGGTGCTTGCCGGGTTCCAGCCACCCATATATTCTCCCATGGTTTTCAGCACGTCATTGAAATCGCGCATATCAGTCATGTAGCGCACCACCCGCACCACATCGGTCCATGCCAAGCCCTGATGGTCGAGAATCGACTTGATGGCGTTCATGGCGTTGCGGGTTTGCTCGCGAATGTCACAGGGGTGATCGTGTTCCTCCTCCACATGCGGGTGCTTGTGATAGAGCGGTGAGGAGGTGGCGCCGGAAATGAACAGCAGGTCGCCGGGCGAGCTCACCCTGATCGCTGGCGCATAGGGCATGTCGGCGATACGCTCGGGCTCGGTGTGAATCTCGCCAATGCCGGGATTAGTCGGCGAGGTCTTGAATGGCGGCTGTACGGTCATGTCATTCTCCAAAATGTTGATGCCTGAATTGTGCCTGTTCGCGCGATGATTATCGAACCAATTCAGCGCTTCCGGCAGGTATTTCAACGCATGCGGACGAAATCCTTGCCGCCTCGGCGGTCGATGGCGCCGGCGTTGAGATCGAAGACACGGTGGCGCTGGCGCTGAAGGAGAAGCCGATCAGGATCGGCGCCGGGATCGTCACACACGGCCGGTACGTCACGTTCCAGTTGGCCGAGGGCGCGGTGCCAGGGGGCCTGTTCGCCGAGATCCTGCGGCTGATCGCCGAACTTCGGCCGCAGCCGGCGCCGGCGTGACGCGTCCGGTTGTCATGCAGTCCGGCAAGAACCACATGCGAGGTGTGTCCTGATGACGACGAAATCGGCAATCCCGGCGCGATATACGCCGGCGTTACCGTTCTCGATGTCCCTCGATCCCCACGACGATGGTCCGGGGTTGCAGATGTCCGCCTGTGGAGGCAATATCGGCTCGACGATGTCGTCATCCCGTGAATGTCGGATAAAGTATCAGGATTAATTTCTGTCGCGCAGGGCGAACGGTCCCGCGCGCTCGTAAAGCCAGGGATACTGGCTCACCATGCGGCGCACGCGGGTGATGCGAAAAGCGGCAAGCGCGATCGCCAGAATGACACATGTGTCGATGACAAAACCCCACAGGGACAGAAGTTCTCCGCCAAACAATCCCCAGATGAAAAACCGGTCGGTTAGCCCCAACAGGAAGGCGTAGGGAAAGACCTGCCAGACCGGCCGCCAGCGCCCCCCAAGGGCTTGGCCCATGAGCCACCCGGCACCTCCTTCGATCATCACCGTAACGCCGAAAAACACCGCCAAAGAATTACCCAGAAGTTCACTCATACCGATGTCTCTTCAGCCGTCTCGACACCACCCTTCCAGATAGGCGCTGCGCACCTCCGGATGGGACAGCAACTCCTCACCAGTGCCACTCAAGGTGATTTGGCCATTGACCATTACATAACCGCGATGGGCAAGCCGAAGCGCATGAAACGCATTCTGTTCAACCAGCAGGATAGTCATTTTGTCCTCGCGGTTGATCTCGTCAATGACCTCGAAAATCTGTTTCACCACCATCGGCGCCAGTCCCAGCGACGGTTCGTCGAGCAACAACAGTCGCGACCGGCTCATCAGCGCCCGGGCGATAGCCAGCATTTGCTGCTCTCCGCCCGAAAGCGTGCCTCCACGCTGTTTGTGACGTTCCTTCAAGATTGGAAAAAGGGCGAAAACGCGTTCGACATCGGCATCAAAATGTTCTGGAACCCCCGTTGTCGCACCCATTTGCAGGTTTTCGAACACGGTCATGCGCGGAAAAATCCGCCGCCCCTCCGGTGCATGAGCGATGCCCAGCCGGATGATCTCGAAGGTCGCCAGATGCGTAATATCCTGCCCGTCGAATACGATGCGCCCCCCAGTTGCGCAGGGGTTACCGCAAATCGTCATCAATGTGGTCGACTTGCCAGCGCCATTGGCGCCAATCAGGGCCACAATCTCTTGATTCCCGACCTCGAGATCAATGCCCCGAAGCGCTTCTATGCGGCCATGGGAAGAGTAAAGACCGGAAAGAGACAGCATAATTAGGCCCCCTCCTCCGAAACCGCTTCGTCGGATTCATCTTCACCGAGATAGGCGCTTACGACTGCCGGATCATTGCGAACCGTCTCGGGCGTTCCATCGGAAATCTTGCGGCCATAGTCGAGCACCACAATGTGGTCGGCGACCCCCATCACCACGCCCATGTCATGCTCGATCAGCATCAGTCCGATTTGCTCTTCGTCTCGGATCGATATCAACAACTCTCCAAGCTCGGCCGTTTCACGCGGATTCAGACCTGCTGCCGGCTCATCGAGGCAAAGCAGAACCGGCTGCGTGCACATGGCGCGCGCGATCTCCAGCCGCCGTTGTGCCCCATAGGGAAGCCCGCCTGCATTGATATCCGCCTCCTCGACCAATCCGACCTTGCCCAGCCAATGGCGCGCAAGCTCCATCGCCTCGCCTTCAGCCTTCTTGTATCCACTCCATCCCAAAAGACCGGCGACGGTAAACCCGGATGCCTTCATCAAAAGGTTGTGCTGCGCGACTATCAGATTTTCCAGAACCGACATGGCCGGAAACAGCCTTATGTTCTGAAATGTGCGAGCGACATGTGCATGCTGGGCAATGCGGAAATCGTCCATCCGCTCCAGATAGAAAATCCGGTCCCCGTGATCGAGTGAAAGCCGCCCGACAGTTGGTTTGTAGAAGCCGGTCAAACAGTTGAAGACCGTTGTCTTACCGGCACCGTTGGGACCGATAATGGCAGTGATCTCGCTGTTTCCAACCGAAAACGAGACATCGCCTACTGCTGTAAGCCCGCCAAAGCGCATGGTCAGATGCTCTACCCTCAGCAGCGCCGGTGCCCCGCTTGGCACCGCCATGCCGGTATCCAGGCTCACCTCACTCATGGCCATGACCGGTCTTGCCCGGCGGCTCGCCAAGCCGCAGCGTCGGGTCGCGATGGGCGAGCAGCCCGCGCGGCCGCCACACCATGATCGCCACCATGGCGGCCCCGAATACCAGCATGCGGAATTCCTCAAGTTCGCGCAGAACTTCGGTACCGCCAATCAAAAGAACGGCCGCCACCACCACGCCGATCTGGCTGCCCATGCCGCCAAGAACGACAATCGCCAGGATCACCGCCGATTCGATGAAGGTGAAGCTTTCGGGTGAGATGAAACCCTGGCGGGTGGCGAAAAACGCGCCCGAGAATCCGCCGAACATGGCACCGACGGCAAAAGCGGTAAGCTTGGTGTTGGTCGGATTGATGCCAAGTGAGCGGCATGCGATCTCATCCTCACGCAGCGCCTCCCAAGCGCGCCCGACCGGCAATTTACGAATGCGCAAGGTGAAAAAATTGGTGATCAGCGCCAGCGCCAGGATGACGTAATAAAGAAACACAATGCGATGCAGTGACGAATAGTCGAGTCCAAAAAATGAGCTGAACGATTCAACCCCTTCAGCCGGCCGCTTTGTGAACTCCAGACCGAAGAAACTCGGGCGCGGAATCCCGGACAATCCGTCCGGTCCCTTGGTCACCGAGTACCAGTTCAGGAGAATAACTCTGATCATCTCGCCAAAGGCGAGCGTGACGATAGCAAGATAATCGCCGCGCAGCCGCAGCACCGGAAAGCCCAAAAGGATTCCGAACAACGCCGCGAACACGCCGGCTAACGGCAAAGCTCCCCAAAACCCCCAGTCGAGATGAATGGCGAACAGTGCAAACGAATAGGCACCGATAGCGTAAAACGCCACATAACCGAGGTCGAGCAGGCCGGCCAAACCGACCACGATATTGAGACCCCAACCCAGCATGATGTAGGTGACGACTAGGATTGCGATGTCGACATAGTATCGATTGGCGAACGGCATCAGCGGCAGCGCGATCGCGAATATGATCAATACCGGCCCGGCATATCGAGCGAAAGCACGCACGCCCACGGCAATGCAATCGGCAATCTGTTCCGAGCGCTCACGCGTTGCCGCGCGCTTGGTCTGTCGGCGCAGTGCGAAAACAAACCGGCCGACAAACGCCACCACAACCGCGATCGCAACCCATGACCAACGCTCGCGCAGCGCCAGCCCGCCTGTCACGGTTTCAGTCTTCAAGCCGATGATGAAAAAGGCAAGCCCGAAGGCAACCAGTGCCGCAAGTCCGGACTCCTTGGCGATCGCGGTGCAATCGACTTGTCGGGCCTCGGCTGGAGGCTGCGCCTGGCTCGGACCTGCCTCAACCGCCACGGGTTAGACCTTCTCGATCTCAGGCCTGCCAAGCAGACCGTTGGGCCGGAAGATCAGCACCAGAACAAGGATCGAAAACGCTGCCACATCCTTGTATTCAATGGTGAAATAGGCCGACCAAAAGGTCTCGATCAGACCGATCAGAATACCGCCGAGCATCGCTCCGGGCAGTGATCCGATGCCGCCCAGAACCGCCGCGGTGAACGCCTTGATGCCTGCAAGAAAGCCGATATAGAAATCGATCACGCCGTAATAGATCACGAACATCACGCCCGCGACCGCAGCAAGGGCCGCACCGGTCACGAATGTCAGCGAAATGGTGCGGTCGACATTGATGCCCAGCAAGCCGGCCATGATTCGATCCTGCTCACAGGCGCGCTGCGCCCGTCCCAGCGAGGTTCTGGCGATCAGCATCGAAAACGCGCCCATCAAAACGATGGTGACAAGCACGATGATGATCTGCAGATAACTCAGAATGACGGTGAAATCACCCCGCTCCATCACTGTGAAGCCTCCCTGCACCACCGGCGGCAAGGGGCGCACGCGCGCACCTTGCAGGAGCTGTACATAGTTCTGCAGGAAGATCGACATGCCGATCGCTGATATCAGCGGTGCCAGACGAAACGAACCGCGCAAGGGTCGATATGCGAGGCGCTCGACTGCCCAGCCATAAATCGAGGTGAACATCATCGCCACCACCAGCACGATCAACAGCGCCAAGGGGATAAAGGTGATGCCAGCAAGACCAAGCACCAAAAATGAGATGAGCGCGATAAAGGCACCGATCATGAAAATATCGCCATGGGCGAAATTAATCATGCCGATGATGCCGTAGACCATCGTGTAGCCGATTGCGATCAGCCCGTAGATCGACCCAAGAGTGATACCGTTGATCAATTGCTGCGCGAAATATTCCATCGCTCCCCCCGCACACCCGCGCAGCTCGCTTCATTAGCGGTATGCTCGCAGCGTGGTCTGGTCAAAACGTTACAGGAAGTGTATGGCGGCTGACCAGTCGATCTTATGGCCTAGTCGGGCCGGGCAGAGCAGCCCCTCGCGGCGCGGAGTGCAGCCCTCAAAACAGTCCCTCGACATTTCCCTGCTCGTCGATCTGGATGGTCTCGGCGGCGGGCTTTCTGGGCAGGCCCGGCATGGTCATGATGTCGCCGCAGATCGCCACAACAAAGCCCGCGCCAGCTGACAGCCGCACCTCGCGCACCGGCACCGTGTGGCTGTCCGGCGCGCCCTTGAGGTTAGGATCGGTGGTGAACGAGTACTGGGTCTTGGCTATGCACACCGGCACATCGCCATAGCCCTCATCTTCCCACTGCTTGAGCTGATTGCGGGTGCGGGTATCGGCAATCACCTCGTCTGCCCGGTAGATGCGCTTTGCGATGGTCTCGATCTTGTCAAACAGCCCCATCTCGTCGGGATAAAGCGTCTTGAAGCGCGCCGCGCCGCTGTCGGCGATCTCGGCAATGCGGGTTGCAAGATCGGTAATCCCGGCAGAGCCGTCCGCCCAGTGCCGGCATAAAATCGCCTCGCTGTCGCGCTTTGCCACCTCCGCCCTGACCGCTTCGATCTCTTTATCGGTGTCCGATACAAAGTGGTTGATCGCCACCACCGCCGGCACCCCAAAACCCTTCACATTCTCAATCTGGCGCGCCAGATTGGCGCAGCCCTTTTGCACCGCCTCGATATTGGCCGTGCCCAGATCCTCGCGTCCCACACCGCCGTGCATCTTCAGCGCCCTGACCGTGGCCACGATCACCGCCGCATCGGGCGCAAGGCCGGCCTTGCGGCACTTGATGTCCATGAACTTCTCAGCCCCCAGATCCGCCCCGAAGCCGGCCTCGGTGACCACATAGTCAGCCAGCTTCAGCGCCGTTCTGGTCGCCACCACCGAGTTGCAGCCATGGGCGATATTGGCAAACGGGCCGCCATGTACGAAGGCCGGGTTGTTCTCCAGCGTTTGCACCAGATTGGGCTGCATCGCATCCTTCAACAGCACCGTCATCGCCCCGTCCGCCTTGATGTCGCGACAGGTGACCGGCGAGCGATCGCGGCGATAGGCAACGATAATATCGCCAAGCCGGCGTTCCAGATCATCAAGATCGCGCGCCAGGCACAAGATCGCCATCACCTCGGATGCCACCGTGATGTCAAAGCCGGCTTCACACGGAAAGCCGTTCGCCACCCCGCCAAGGCTGGCGGTGATCTGACGCAGCGCCCGGTCGTTCATGTCCATCACCCGCCGCCACACCACCCGGCGGCTGTCGATCTCAAGCCCGTTGCCCCAATAGATGTGGTTGTCGATCATCGCCGCCAGCAGATTGTGCGCCGAGGTGATGGCGTGAAAGTCGCCGGTGAAATGAAGGTTCATCTCCTCCATCGGCACCACCTGCGCATAGCCGCCCCCGGCAGCGCCGCCCTTCATACCGAAACATGGACCCAGCGATGCCTCGCGAATGCAGATGATCGCCTTCCTGCCGATCGCGTTCAGCCCATCACCAAGCCCCACCGTGGTGGTGGTCTTGCCCTCGCCCGCCGGCGTCGGGCTCATCGCCGTCACCAGGATCAGCTTGCCGTCTGGCCTATCCGAAAGGGAGGCAATGAACTCAGCCGACAACTTGGCCTTGTCATGGCCAAACGGCAGCAAGGCGCTCGAAGGAATGCCAAGACCCGCGCCAACATCCTGGATCGGCCGCTTTGAGGCAGACCGCGCTATCTCAATGTCAGACATCTATGTCCCCAAAATTACCCAAGCTTTGTGCCGGGCTTGAGCCCCACTGTTTCAGCCCATTCACTGGCTGCCTGTTTGTCCCCACCTTTGGGCCGTACGCGCTTGACGAGTATGCGCCCAACATTGGCCTGAACCGTCACACCATCCGGTGTAATTGCCACCACCTCGCCGGGGCCACCGACTCCATCGGCGCGGGCGCTGTCATAAACCTGCACCTCGTTCTCGCCCAACACGGTCCACGCCCCAGGCGTCGGATTGGCGGCGCGGATGATATTGTAGACGTCGCCCGCAGGCTGTGCCCAGTCGATTGCAGCCTGATCCTTGCCAAACCAGCTCTCATAGGAGCCGTTATCCAGGCGCTGGTCGTGCTTAAGGATGATGCCCGCCTTGACCAGGTCGAGGCTTTCCATCATCGCATCGACTCCCATCGGGAACAGCTTGTTGAAATATACATCGCCCAGTGTCTCGTCCGGCCCGATAGCGCATGTCTTCTGCATCAGGATCGGTCCCTCATCAAGCCCGTCATCAGGCCAGAAGATGGTGAGCCCGGTCTGTGTACGGCCCATCGCGATCGGCCAGTTGATCGAGCTAGGGCCCCGGTGATGGGGACAGAGCGATGGATGATACTGGAAGGTGCCCAGCCGGGGCGCGTTTAAAATCGCCTCTGGCACGAACAGCAACACATAGGCCATCAGGCATATATCGATTTAATGAGCGATGCGAACGAAACTGAGGGCCTGATTGATTTGGCCGCCGACATTGTCTCGGCTTATGTGAGCAAGAACACAGTGTCTGCAAGCGAATTGCCGCTCCTAATCCGTGAAGTACACACGGCATTAGGGTAAAGTGGCCAATGAGCCTGTTGAGGAGCCAGTTGTGAACCGCCCCGGGTTTACCGGAGAGTAAAACTCTCAAAGGATGAGCCCTGTGGACAAGAAGAAATCCCCCCGAAGTACACGGCCGGGTTCCGGGAACGCGGGGTCCGTCCTTTTCGCGAACAGCGGCCTGAGTATGCCCGTGACAACGCAGCCCACAAGGCGATTGCGTCGAAGCTTGGCTGCTCACCCGACACGCTATGCGCCTGGTGCGTTCAAGCGGCCGGAGACGCCGGTGAGCGCGACGGTTTGACCAGTGACCAGCGCGCCCGGCTCAAGGCGTTGGAGCGCGAGAATAAAGAGCTACGCCAGGCCAACGAGATCCTGAAGAAGGCGTCCGCGTATTTTGCACAGGCGGAGCTCGACCGCCCGTTCCGCAAATGATTGCCTTCATTGAAGAGCATCAAGGGGACTTTGGGGTCGAGCCGACCTGCCGTGTGCTGCCGATCGCCCCATCGAGCTGCTACAGGCATGCGGCCATCGCCCGGGATCCTGATTTGGCGTCAGACCGAGCCCGGCAGGATGCGACAGACCTGAAGGAGATCAAGCGTGTCCATGACGAGAGCAAAGGCAGATACGCAGCCCGCAAAGTCTGGCACCCGTTGCGCCGGGAAGACAGGGATATCGCACGGTGCACTGTAGAGCGGCTCATGAGAGAGCATGGATTACAAGGGGTTACGCGCGGCAGGAAGAGAACCACGATCCCTGATCCGGCGCAGTCCTGCCCGGATGACAAGGTCAATCGCGACTTCACCGCCACCGCGCCCACCCGGATCTGCCAACCAGATCCGGGTGTCGGACTTCACCTGCGTGTCGACCTGGATGGGGATGGTCTATGTGGCCTTTGTCATTGATGTCTTCGCCCGCAAGATCGTGGGCTGGCGCGTCTCGACGTCCATGACGACGGGCTTCGTGCCGGATGCCTTGAACTGGATGCCTTGAGCCAGGCGATCTGCCAGCAGTGTCCGGCTGAAGGCAGCGGGTTGATCCATCACTCGGACCGCGGCAGCCGGTATCTGTCAATCCGCTATACCGAACGTCTGGGGGAGGCCGGGATTGACATCTCGGTCGGCAGCATTGGCGACAGCTATGACAACGCCCTGGCGGAAAGCGTCATCGGCCTGTTCAAGACCGATGTCATCGAGTTCTTCGGGCCGTGGAAATCCGTGGCCCGGGTCGATTGGGAAACCCTGCAATGGGTCAGTTGGTACAACACAGAGCGGCTACACGGCGCCATCGGCCACCGACCGCCGCAGGAAATGGAGGACGCCTTCCATGCAAACATGAACGCCCTTGATAAAGTCGCATAGATTTGGAACAAAAAAGTCTCCGCTAAATCCGGGGCGGTTCATTGAACCTGCGCGTCCTGCTATGCCTGTGCGAAAATCGATCACGCCTGACTACATCATCTGCCTTGAGGATGGGGGAAAATTCAAATCCCTCAAGCGTCACTTGCGCGCACACTATGACCTCTCTCCGGAGCAGTATCGGGAAAAGTGGAACCTGGCCCACGACTATCCGATGGTGGTGCCAAACTACGCGCGTGCGCAGTCTGACCTCGCCAAGAAGATGGGGCTGGGACAAAAGGGGCGGCAGAGCCGATCGGTGCTAGGGTCCGGCCCCAATAACCGTCTTCCCGATTTGATCTGAGGATGGTTCATTGCCTCCAATGAGGAGGTAACGAGATGTATGATTTCCTTTGGTTTTCCGATTCTCAGCGGGCTCGGATCGCGCCGCTTCTGCCGACCGATGTGCGGCGTGCAGATCTCGTTGATGATCGTGTCGATGACCGCATCGTCGAAGATGAAAACAGTGCGCTCTTGGCTTGCGTCTGCCTAGGTATTTGCTCCCGCGGTTTGATGGTGTGATGCTTTCGTTGGAATGGAAGAAAGCATTATGGGACAGGTTCGTCACGTGAGCGCCACGACCACGCACGCTGTCGGAGCAGCAATACAGCGATCGCGGAACTGAGCCGGGAACCGGGTGTCAACCCCAAGACGATTGCCAGGTGGCGGAAACGGCAGACGGTTGAGGATCGCAAGACAGGCCCGAAGGAACCGCGCTCAACCGTTCTCAGTGAAGCCGAGGAGGCGATGATCGTTGCCTTCCGGCGACACAGCCTGCTTCCGCTGGATGACTGCCTCCATGCCCTTCAGCCGTCAATCCCGCGCCTGACACGGTCGGCCCTGCATCGGTGCCTGCAACGGCATGGCCTATCGTGCTTGCCTGACGTCGAAGGGGACACACCAAAGCGGCAGCGTTTCAAGAGCTATCCAATCGGGGGCTTCCACATGTACATCGCCGAGGTCCAGACCGCCGAGGGCAGGCTGTAGCTGTTCGCAGCCATTGATCGGACCGGCAAATTTGCGTCACTCAGCTCGTAGACAAGGCCAACCGCAAGACAGCCCGGGAGTTCCTTGAACATCTGCTCGAAGCCGTCCCGTATCACATCCACACGATCCTGACCGATAATGGCATCCGGTTCGCCGCGCAGCCACGGAACCGAAACACGATCTATTCCCGGCCCATGCGCTTTGACATGATCTGCCACGCCAACGGGATTGAACACCGGCTGACCAGGCCCAACCATCCATGGACCAACGGCCAGGTCGAGCGCATGAACCGGACGATCAAAGACGCCACCGTCAAACGCTATCACGACGACAATCATGATCAGCTGCGCACACATCCGGCAGACTTCATGGCAGCCTGCAATTTCGCCCGAAGGCTAAAGACCCTCAACGTCCTGACGCATTACGAATACATCTGCAAAATCCGGACTTCAGAGCCAGATACATTCAATGGCAATCCGATCTACAAGATGACGGGACTGAACAACTGGTTTGTCGTGGACAAATGGTATCCAGAGTTTGATCGATGCGATGGCGAAGAAGCCAGGGCAGGACTCTTTGGTTTTGTCGTAGCGGGTGGCGACCCTGCGCCAGTTCTTGAGTTTGTTGAACAACCGCTCGACGAGATTGCGCCATTTGTATTTGGCCCGGTCGTGCGTGATGGGGGCAAGACGATTGCTCTTTGCAGAGATCACCGCTTCGACGCCTGCGGCGGCGATTTCCTGGCGGATAGCATCGGCATCATAGCCGCGATCTGCGAGGAACGCCTCGATGCGGTCGGTCATCATGCGGAACAGCGGTGCAAAGCCCTGCACATCGTGCGCTTGCCGGGTGTCAGCACGAAGTCGGGCGGGGGGCCTCTGGCATCGCACCTCGCATGGAGCCCGGTCGTAAAGCCGCCGCGCGACCGGCCAGGCCCCTCTGTTTGCTGAGCCCCCTTTTTATGCCGACGGCACAATGATGTGCCCGGACCACCGTGCCATCGATCATGTCGGCGGTGGCATCGCGTCCCGCTAGTTCGGCCAGCGTCTCGAGCATCGCATCGAACACGCCGGTCGTGACCCATCTTCGGTAGCATCGGAAAATGCTGTTCCACTTGCCATAGTCATCCTGCAGAGGCCGCCACTGCGCTTCGGTTCGCGTGATCCACATCATGCCTTCGAAATACAGGCGGTTGTCCTGTGCAGGACAGCACCCGCGACCGCGCTCCAATGCGAATCTCATGTGGCGCCAACAGCGGCCCGATCAGCACCCATTCCTCATCCGTTACACCAACCCGCTCGCCCAAGGCCGCCTTGAATCCAAATGTGAATCTCATGTCAAGCTTGGTCCACGACAACCTAGTCTGGAAATGATTCAGACTTGGGTTTTCCAGACATTTAAGTCCACAATCTCGCCATTACGCTCGCACGCGACATCGGCAAGTTCGAGAAACAAGGGTGCGACCGCGGCGGGTTTTGCGAGGGTATTGGGATCTTCGCCAGGCATTGCCTTCGCCCGCATCTGGGTGGCGACAGCACCGGGTGCCACCAAATTGGCCCGCACCTCTGTATTTTTGATTTCAGCCGCATAGGTCTTCACAAGGCATTCGAGAGCTGCTTTTGAGGCCGCATAAGACCCCCAAAAAGGGTTGTGCAGCCAAGATGATGCGGATGTGGCGAATACCGCACGCCCTGCAGGCGCTGCCTTCAGCAGACTGTTGAATGCGCGAATGAGCCGCAGATTGGCTGTGACATTGATGGCCATCACCTGCTGCCATTCATCAGGATCAATGTGGCCAACCGGCGTCAGCGTGCCCAGTATCGCAGCGTTGCCAATCAGGATATCGAGCAGCCCGAACCGCTCATGCAGTGCGCCGCCCAGACGGTCAATGCCTTCAAGATCAGTGAGATCGAGTGGTACCAGTGTCGCAGGTGAGCTCAACTCCCGCAGTTCATCATCCAGCTCTTCGAGCGCTCCCTGATTGCGCGCCACAGCGACGATATGGGCGCCCTCAGCCGCCAGCGCCACAGCGATTGCACGGCCAATACCGCGCGAAGCTCCAGTCACCAAGGCAACTTTACCATCGAATCTGGGTGCCATAATCTTAGTGACCGCTGCTCGGGGGCTAGGCGGTTTCCGCCAGAAGTGAGAGCTGCTGAGGCCGTGCCGGCAACTCGGTCAGATCTGAGAGCAGCGTTGGATAATCACCGGTGAAACAGTGATCTGTAAATTGCGGGCAGGCCTCGTCGCGCGAAACACCGCCAACGGCTTTGTAGAGCTCATCAACCGACAAAAACGCTAGTGAGTCGGCGCCGATATAGGCACGCATGCCCTCAAGGTCATGGCTCGCAGCCAGCAGTTGATCACGCTCGGGAGTATCGATGCCGTAATAGTCGGGATGCGTGATTGGCGGGCTAGCGATGCGCATATGCACTTCTGCCGCGCCGGCATCATAGAGCATCTTGACGATTTTGACTGATGTCGTGCCGCGCACCAGGCTGTCATCGATCAACACGATGCGTTTTCCCTCGACCACCTCTCTGGTTGCCGAATGCTTCAGCCGCACACCGAGCGCACGAATCTGTTGAGTTGGCTCGATAAAGGTGCGCCCGACATAGTGATTGCGGATCAAACCAAGCTCGAAGGGAAGCGACGAAGCCTCTGCAAACCCCAGTGCTGCCGGCACGCCGGAATCAGGAACCGGAACCACAGTGTCAGCCTCAGGCAGATTTTCGCGCGCCAGCTCGCGGCCTAGCGCCTTGCGCACCTCATAAACGCTCTTGCCGCCGACGATGCTGTCGGGGCGGGCGAAATAGATGAACTCGAATATGCACGGCCGCGGCGGTTGGGCGGGGAACGGGCGGTGCGAATCGATACCCTCGCTGCTCGCGATCACCACCTCGCCATTTTCGATGTCGCGAACATGGGCCGCGCCAATAATGTCGAGCGCGCAGGTTTCTGAGGCAAGGATCGGAGCTCCGTTGAGATCGCCCAGAACCAAGGGGCGAATTCCAAGCGGGTCGCGTGCGCCAATCAGCTTCTTGTTGGTAAGGCCGACAAGGGAATAGGCGCCCTCAAGCTGCCTGATCGCATCAACGAAACGCTCGATGAACAGGCCGTACTTACTGCGCGCCACTAGGTGCAGAATGACTTCGGTATCCGACGTGGACTGAAAAATCGCGCCTTTCCCGACCAACTCATCACGCAGCACCAACGCATTCGTCAGATTGCCATTGTGACAGACGGCAAACCCGCCGCTGACAAGATCGGCAAACAGTGGCTGAACATTGCGCAACACGGTGCCGCCACGGGTCGAGTAACGCACATGACCGATGGCGCTGGTGCCGCCGAGGCGCTGCATCACCGGCTTGTTGGTGAAATGATCTCCCACCCGCCCGAGCCGTCGCTCGGATTGAAAGTGCTCCCCGTCGAAGGTGACAATACCAGCGGCTTCCTGTCCGCGGTGCTGAAGTGCGTGCAACCCGAGCGCGGTCAGTGCCGCGGCATCGGGGTGTCCAAAAACGCCGAACACACCACACTCTTCGCGTAGCCGTTCGCCGTCAATGTCTAGGATCATCGCTCCGCCCTCGGCATGCTCATGCGGGCCATCTGTGTCCAGCGCGGACTCAGCCAAAGCTCAATGCGCCAATACCGGGCTTTAACAGAGCATCGCGCTGGTTGCTACCGCCGATCGGTCCAAACTCAGGCGCCATGCCGCCGGTCGGATCGGGCTGGATCGCACCGGCGTCGGGTGTGCCGCTGTCCGGCACCCGCCCGTCAGCTTCCGGATTGCCGAAATTGCGCAAGCCCCCGGAAAGCCGGTCGATCAGATCGGAAGGATCTTCAGGCAGGAATGACAAAAGCACGTCACGTGATTGTTCCATATAGGGCCGAGCCTGTGCGTTGCGTACCCAGCTTGGCTGCTGCTCGCTTGGCACCAGCCATGCGAAAAACTGATATGCCACCGCCACTAGGATCATGCCACGCGCGACCCCGAACAGAAGACCCAATGTCCGGTCTATTGCGCCGACTCGGCTGTCCAGAATGAAATCTGTCAATCGCACCGTAATGAATGAAATGATAATCAGTACGATGATGAAAGTCGTGCCCACAAGCACAGCATCGGCCTGCCAGTCGGGCTGAACCATTCCACGTACCTGGCCGCGAATGTCGGCATTGAAGTAGGCGAACACGGAAGCACCCAGCGCCACCACCCAAGACAGGATCGAGAGTACTTCCCTGGTAAATCCACGCAGCATCGCGAGGGTGCCGGAAAGAAGCACAATGACGAAAACGATGGCATCAAGCGCTGTGAACAGCGCATCCATCGTTGTGAACAGCGCATCCATATCCAATTTTCTCCAACCTCAACTGCTCGTTTTTAGCTTCGTTTGCGCACAGCCGTCGAGATTTTTGCTGCGATTGGCTGTGAACGTTCCAAAAATTCGCCGCTTATTCGTCCGTTTGCGATAGCTGGCCGACAAAACTTGCAAGATTTTCGATCTGTTCGAGCAAGATCCCGCCCGTGACTTCACCCGGAATCTCGTCTGATGCCGCCAGTACCGCCTTGTTGAAACCGAGCTTGGCCGCTTCCTTGACCCGCGCTGCCGATTGAGCGACCGGGCGCAGCGCTCCTGACAGGCTGATTTCACCAAAATAGACCGCGCCATCATCGAGCGGCGTCCCGTAGAGCGATGACAGAAGCGCTGCCGCCATGGCCAGATCGGCCGCCGGTTCCTGGATGCGCAAACCACCGGCGACATTGAGATAGACGTCGCGGCCCGCGAGCGAAACGCCGCAGCGGGCTTCAAGAACGGCAAGAATCATGGAAAGGCGGGCGGCGTCAGCACCGACCACCGCCCGCCGTGGCGTGCCCAGTGTGGATGGTGCAACCAGAGCCTGAATCTCGACCAGGAGCGGACGTGAGCCTTCAAGTCCTGCAAATACCGCAGCGCCCGGCGCATCTTGGTCGCGAGTGGCGATAAACAAAGCTGAGGGATTTTCGACTTGGGCCAATCCCTTGCCGGTCATGTCGAAAACACCGATTTCATCAGTGGGTCCAAACCGATTCTTCACCCCGCGCAGAATGCGAAAGCGATGGCCCCTGTCGCCCTCGAAATAGAGCACCGCATCAACCATGTGTTCGACCACGCGGGGGCCTGAGATCTGCCCGTCTTTGGTGACGTGCCCGACCAGAACAACGGCGCTGCCGCGATCCTTGGCAAAACGAATCAGCGACTGTGAGGAAGCGCGCACCTGGGCGACTGTGCCGGGCGCTGAGTCGATTCGCTCATCCCACATGGTCTGGATCGAATCGATCACCACCATGCGTGGTACCGATCCGCGCTGCAGGGTCTGAATGATTTCCGAGGTTGAGGTCGCTGCACCCAGTTCTACAGGCGCGTCGGTGAATTCAAGCCGGCTCGCCCGCAAGCGCACCTGATCTGTGGCTTCCTCACCGGAAATATAAACGACGCGATGTCCGGCTGATGCAATCGAGGCCGCCACCTGAAGCAACAATGTCGATTTGCCGATTCCGGGATCACCGCCAAGCAACAGCGCCGAGCCTTCGACCAGACCGCCCCCGATCACACGATCGAATTCCCGATTCCCCGTTGCCAGCCGTTCAATTGCTGCCCCGTGGGTGCGCAGATCGGCAAGCTCGATGACCCGCCCGCTGCCGCGGCTTCTGCCAGAGGTTCCTCCTACTGGGGGGGTGGCTGCTTCCTCAACGATTGAGTTCCAGGCGCCGCAATCCTCGCAACGGCCCGACCATTTGGGGCTGACCGAGCCGCAATCCTGGCAGACATAACGTGTTTGTGCGCGGGCCACTTTGGGTCAGGCCTTGTCGCTATTCGTCAAGGACGCCGACCTTGATCGGCCCCTCGGCGCGGCCATGCACGAACTGATCGACATATTCATTGCCGCTGGAGTGAATTTCAGCCGCCGGACCCTGCCAGATGATCTGACCGTGGTAGATCATGGCAATTCGATCGGCGATCTTGTTTGCGCTCGACATATCATGGGTGATCGAAACCGCGGTCGCCCCGATATCGTGCGCAAGCTCGCGAATCAGTTCGTTGATGACGTCGGCCATGATCGGATCAAGCCCGGTAGTCGGTTCATCAAAGAAGATCACTTCGGGATCGGCTGCGATCGCGCGTGCCAGCCCGACGCGTTTTTGCATGCCGCCGGAAAGTTCCGCAGGCGACAGATAGGCGACATCAGCATCCAGTCCGACCCGGCGCAGCTTGTCGATAGCAACATCGTGTGCCTCGGCCCGGCTCATGCTCTTGCCCTGGATCAATCCGAAGCCAACATTTTCCCAGACCGTTAGGCTGTCGAACAGAGCCGCCCCCTGAAACAGCATCCCGATGCGGCCGTAGAAATCGATCTCTGCGCGATTGCGCCGCGTAAGCGGTGTTCCGTCAAAGCGAATTTCGCCCTCATCAAGCGTGATCAATCCGAGCACACATTTAAGCATCACCGACTTGCCGGTGCCCGAACCGCCGATGATGACAACCGAGCTTCCGTGCTCGATCTCAAGATCGACCCCATCTAGCACCACCTTGGAGCCGAAAGCTTTCTTGACGCCATTGAGCGCGATCTTTGGTGGGGATTTGGTCATCATTCGGAAAAAATTAGAGAGGTGAGGGCGTAGTTGGCCGCGAGAATGAAAATCGATGCCGACACCACCGCGCTGGTTGTCGCCCGTCCCACACCCTGCGCACCGCCGCGGCTGTAATAACCGTGGTAGCAGCCCATAAAGGCGATGATGAAGCCGAATACCGCCGATTTGACCAAGCCGGAGAACACGTCATTGAACTCGATGATGTCGGCAGTGTTCTTAAGATAGCTCTGCGGGTTGAAGCCCAGACTTTGTGTGCCCACCACATAACCGCCTAAAATGCCGATGGTATCGGCGATCGCCACAAGAATGGGCAATGTCAAAAGGGCGGCAAAGATGCGCGGTGCCATCAAATAGCGAAACGGGCTGGTCGATAATGTCACCAGCGCATCGATCTGCTCGGTGACCCGCATGGTGCCGATTTCCGCCGCGATCGCAGCGGAGACGCGTCCAGCAACCATCAGACCAGCGATCACCGGTCCCAATTCACGGGTGATGCCGAGGGCGACGATAGAGGCGACGATGTTTTCAGCATTGAAGCGCGATCCACCGACATAGATCTGCAGTGCCAGAACCCCGCCGGTGAAGAACGCGGTGAGCCCCACGACCGGCAGCGAATTGTAGCCGATGCGCATCATCTGGGCGAAAATCGCGTGCGGATAATAGGGCGGGGTTAGTCCCTGCACTAACGCATCGCGCAAAAAAAGAGCCCCGCGTCCGGTCTCAGCCATTGCAGCGAGGGCCATGCGGCCAATGGTCGCTAAAAAACTCAAGGTGGGGAATCTCCGGATTGGCGGCGAGTCGGTCAGGAGCCGGAGTATACCCGTGCGTGGCGCAAACCCAAGTGCGTTAACACCTCATAGCCGATGGTTCCAGCTGCTGCCGCCAGATCGTCAATGCTCTGATGATCTCCGAACACCTCGACCATTGCGCCGCGCTCCAGATGCTGTTCGCCGATGTGCGAAACATCGATCGCGGTGATGTCCATCGACACACGCCCGACAATCGGGCAGGGGGTACCGGCGATGAACAACCGGCCGCCAGCGCGCTGGTTAGACGCACTGAGTGATCGGAAAAAGCCATCGGCATATCCGATCGATACCAGCGCCACTCTAGACATGTGCTCGAACTGATAGGTCGCACCGTAGCCGGCTGTTGATCCGATCTCTGCATCGCGGATTTGCAGGGTCGGAACCTCCAGACCGATCACGCGCTGCATGGCGTTTTCACCCGATATCCGCGCCCGTCCGCCATAAAGCGCAATCCCTGGGCGCACCATGTCAAAATGAAAGCCGGTGCCCAGTGCGATACCTGCGGAACTGGCAAGGCTCGCCGGTATATCGGTGAACAGTTCTACGGCTTGGCGGAAGCGCGCCAGCTGCTCGCGGTTCATCGGGTGCTCAGGCTCATCGGCGCAGGCAAGGTGGCTCATCAACAACGCCACCCCCATGCCGGAGAACAACTCGTTCGCTCCTACTAAATCGTCCAACGCGCCCGGCGCAAGGCCAAGCCGTGTAAAGCCGGTATCAATGTGGATTGCTGCCGGTGGGGCACTGTGAGCATTGGCAAAGCTGCGCCATTCCTCGATCTCTTCGACCGAGCCCAGAACCGGACGGGCATGGATGGCGGCCAGAGCCGGCGCCATTGCCGGCATCAGCCCGTTCAGTACGTAGATGGTGGCATCATCGGGCGGGCAAATGCGGCGCAGTGCTTCCGCCTCGCCCAGATGCGCGACGAAAAAGGTGCGGCACCCGGCACGGCTGAGTGTTTGCACCACACGGTTAAGACCCAGCCCATAGCCATCGCCCTTGACCGCAGCGGCGGTTTCGACCGGTCCTGCGAGTTTTGAAAGGCGCCGGTAGTTCGAGGCAAGCGCGTCCAGATCGATTGACAGCACACCGCCATGCCCGCCCGCAGGTGCGATATTATGTTGTGGAGACGTGGTATCCATCGCTTGCTAGCATAGCCGCACGGCGGCGCGCGCCCAAGCAGTCCTGCCGTATTAGTCGAACCGTTCCGGTAGACGGTCTGAATGGGCAAGATCGCTGAAGCGTGTGAACTCGCCTTCGAAATGCAATGCAATCGAGCTAGTTGGGCCGTGCCGATTCTTGCCGATGATAATCTCGGCCTGCTGGTGCACCTGAGCCATTTCATTCTGCCAAGCCAAATGCTCGTCCGTTCCCACGCGTGGTTCGCAGCGTTGCAGATAATATTCTTTGCGAAACACGAACATGACGATATCGGCATCCTGCTCGATCGATCCTGATTCACGCAAATCCGCCAGTTGCGGGCGCTTATCGTCCCGGCTTTCGACCTGACGTGAAAGCTGAGAAAGTGCAACGATCGGTATGTTGAGTTCCTTGGCCAGCGCCTTCAGTCCTTGAGTGATCTCAGTGACTTCCTGAACGCGGTTTTCGCTCGAACGGCGCGACGATGAGGTCAGAAGCTGCAGATAGTCGACAATCAGCAGCCCGAGACCATGTTCGCGCTTCAACCGGCGTGCTCGTGCCGTGAGTTGCGCCAGATTGATGCCGCCGGTTTCGTCGATAAACAGAGGCATGTCCTGCAGATCACGCGCCACTTCGACCAGCCGCCCGAATTCTTCACGATCGATCGTGCCGCGGCGGATCTTTTCTGATGGAATTGCAGCCTGCTCGGAAATCACTCGGGTCGCGAGCTGGGCTGATGACATCTCAAGAGAAAAGAAGCCGACAACAGCGCCATCCAGCACATTGGTGGTGCCATCTTCCTTGATCTCACTGCGATAATTGCGTGCCACATGGTAGGCGATATTGGTGCCGAATGCGGTCTTGCCCATGGATGGTCTGCCCGCAACGATGAGAAGGTCCGAGGGCTGAAGCCCGCCCATCACTTCATCGATATCGCGAAATCCGGTCGCGAGGCCCGATGTGTGGCCGTCGCGATGATAGGCGTTCGCCGCCATGTCGACGGCTTCGGTCAGCGCCACGGAAAAATTCATGAAGTCGCCGCCAAAGCGGCCCCGCTCGGCAAGCCCGTAGAGCTGCTGCTCGGCCTCTTCGATCTGACGCTGTGGTGGTGCGTCGACCTTGGCATCGTAGGCCTGGTTGACCATATCGGTGCCAACGGCAATCAGGTTGCGCCTGATCGCCAGATCGTAAATGACGCGGCCATATTCCTCGGCATTGATGATGGTGGTGGCAGCGCCTGCAAGACGGGCCAGATAGGTTGTGCCACCGATTTCCTGCAACGCTTCATCGGCTTCAAAATACGTCTTGAGCGTGATCGGTGAGGCAAGCTTGCCAGCGCGAATCAGTTTCGTCGCAGCTTCAAATATCCGCCCATGCACGGGCTCGAAGAAATGATCTGCATCAAGAAAGGCCGAAACCCGGTCCGCTGCGTCATTGTTGGTGAGCAGCGCACCCAGCAGTGCCTGCTCAGCTTCAATATTGTGTGGTGCCTCGCGGAACGGCAGCGCAAAGCTGACAGATTCCGGGACTGGCGTCTCATCGGCATGTTGGGTGGCGGGTTCTGCCATGGCTGCTTGAATATCAGGGGAGAGGACAAAGCGCAGGCAGCAATCGCCTCTCTACCCGTGATTCAATTTCATCCACCGTTCTTTTTTCAATATGACCGGTTTTGCCTTTCGCGTCTGTGACCGCAATGTGAGGTCAAAGCCGGTCGCCAGAACGGTGATTCAGTTAAGCGGCTCTTCACTCTCCGGTTCGCTAGGCTCATCAGAGGGCATCTCTTCTGATGCAGTCTTTGACGGTGCGGCGAATTCTGATCCCGCCAGCACGGCATGTGCAATCGCTTCATTGTCGAAAACTTCGGCGATTTCCTCGTCATCGCGCTCAATGGTGACATCTTCGCCGCGTGCTTGGCGTTCGGCCTCTTCATTTGTGCGCGCGACATTGACCGTGACCGAGACGTTGACCTCAGGATGAAGCGCCACACGAACCTCATGCAGTCCCAGCACCTTGATCGGCCGATCAAGCACAATCTGGTTGCGGTGCACCGCAAAACCGCCCTCGGTCACTAGTCCAGCAATATTGTTGGGGCTGACCGAACCATAAAGCTGTCCAGAATCACCGGCTTGGCGAATGGCGATGAACGACTGGCCTTCGAGTTTTTCCGAGACCGCCGATGCTTCGGTCTTGAGTTCAAGGTTTTGCGCTTCGAGTTGTGCCCACTGGCCTTCGAAGTGTTTCATGTTCGCATCATTGGCCCTGAGCGCCCGTCCGGTCGGCAGCAGGAAGTTGCGGGCATAGCCAGGCTTGATGTTGACCACGTCTCCCATCTGGCCAAGCTTTTCGATGCGTTGAAGCAGAATGACTTGCATTGTCGTGAACCTTTCCTTGCTAGGCGGTATTGTTTGAGTGCGTTGTTACGTCGAGTCGCTCTGGTTTGATCGCGCGCGCAAGCGCAGATAGGGCTCGCCAATTCCGATCGCCGCGACAATCAGCGCTGCAAAAATGGATGCTGCCAGGAGCGAAAAATAGACCAGCGTCAGCAGCACGCGCCGTGCCGCGAAATTCAGCGTCACCATGTGCAAAATGGCAAGGCCGACCAGCATGTATGCAATGACGCAAGCGCTGAGTGCGGCTGTCCCGATCAGCCCGGCAGAGCCAGGCAACATGCTAAGCGCAATGCACAACACCACTGCAATGACAAATGGCCGCGGTAGTTCGAGGGCATGCAGATCGGGCCAGGGGCGGGCCAGCCGCGAAGATGTCCGCAGTACACGCCCTGCAATCCAAAGATTGGCGAGCATGGTGATCATCCAAGCCGACACCGTCGCCGGCAGCAGCAATCGGGCCAGAGAGTCGGGCATTTGTTCCGCATCGCTGAGCGAGTCCGGGTCACCGGACTGAGTATTCATCAGTTCTTCCACTGCCGCCTTCACATTGGCGCGGTAGGTTTCAATATCCGGACCGATGGCGAGCATTGCGATGGCTGCCAGAGCAAAGGCAAAGCAGGCCGTCCATGCGACCAGACGGCCTGGCGGGTACCACTCGACACTCTCATCGATCGGACGCGACAGCATCGCCAAATAACTGAGCCAGACTGCCGGCGCAGCGCAGGTCACAGTGAAAAACAGTCCAACATCGGTATTGAGCAGCAGTACGTCGGCAATCGCACCGGCCACAGCGCCAACCGCCGCGCCGCGCCAGCCCCAGCCGATCCCTGCCAGGATGAGTGGCAGGGGTGCCAGATAGAACAGAATGATCGCCAGAAACGAGCCGGTAAATACCGATCCGTAGAGCAGACTTGAAGTCAGCCCGGCGCCGAGGCCGATGAAAAGTGTTCCGGTCATCGTAAAGCTGTCCCGCGTTAACCGCGGTTAGAGGCGGCAGGTCACCCCAACCGAGACCAATCCTCGCTGGTCTAGTTCATCAGATATGGAAGCAGGCCCAAAAAACGGGCGCGCTTGACCGCCTTGGCGAGCTCGCGCTGTTTCTTCGCCGATACCGCAGTGATGCGGCTCGGCACAATCTTGCCTCGCTCCGACAGATAGCGCTGCAGGAGCTTGACATCCTTGTAGTCGATGACAGGCGCATTGGCGCCGGAAAACGGGCACGTCTTGCGGCGGCGGAAGAATGGCCGTCGGACCGGTATCTGAGGAATATTCATTCTTCACTCTCGCTTTCGGTTGCGACAGCGGCGCTGTCGCCGTTTGCCGCTTCCTGGTCCGCAGCAGCTTCGCCGGCTGGGGCGGTTTTGTCTTGCGGTGGGCTCTCGCTGCGTGCCTCGCCGTCGCGTCGGTCATCGCGTCTTCCGCGCCGGTCATCCCGGTCGCGTCCGCCGCGCGAACGCATCATCGCCGACGGGCCTTCTTCATGATCATCCACCCGGATTGTCATATGCCGGATGATATCATCGTTGATCCCCATCTGGCGCTCCATTTCCGCCAATGCGTCCGACGGAGCGTCAATATTCAGGAGAGTGAAATGGGCCTTCCGGTTCTTCTTGATCCGGTAGGTCAGTGACTTAAGGCCCCAATATTCGGATTTGCTGATTGATCCGCCGCCCTCCTCGATCACGCCTTTGAAGGTGTCGGTGAGTGCTTCGATCTGCTGCGGCGAGATGTCCTGGCGGGCCAGGAATACATGCTCATAGAGCGCCATGAATACGCCTTTCCGTTGTTTCGATCGCCGGCGCAAAGCCCCTTCTGAGCCGTTCAATGGGAAAGGCTGCAGATGTTGGCCAAAAGAGCGGAGACAAGGGAAACGGGCTCAGTGCCCACCTATACGGAATTTCCTTTCAGCCTCCAACCGGCTGTTAACTGGCGCGGTTATACGGATTTACACAGGTAACGCAAGGATCGAGCCACCAAGCCCTATTGTTCCGCCTTGCTTGATTTCGCGGATGATTCGTGATTTCAAACCTCAATTCTCGTCGGGATTGTAACATCACATGGCATTTGCCTTCACCTTTCCGGGCCAGGGAAGCCAACATGTCGGCATGGGCCGAGAGCTCGCCGAAGCGTTCACCGCGGCGCGCGACGTGTTTGCGGAAATTGATGATGCGCTCTCCCAGCACCTTTCCAAGTTGATGTGGGAAGGGCCGGAGAGTGACCTCCAGTTGACCGAAAACACCCAGCCGGCTTTGATGGCGGTCTCAGTGGCGGTGATGCGCGCGCTGGAAGCCGAAGTCGATATCAATGTGACACGCGCGCGTTTTGTGGTTGGCCACTCTCTAGGCGAGTATTCCGCTCTTGCCGCTGCCGGATCACTCACCATCGCAGATACCGCCAGAATCCTGCGTACACGCGGTCGCGCCATGCAGGAAGCAGTGCCGGTCGGCGAAGGGGCGATGGCGGCTTTGATCGGCATTGATGTTGATGCGGCAAAAGATATAACCAAACGCGCTGAGCAAGCCTGCGGCGGAGCAGTGTGCGCACCCGCAAATGACAACGCGCCAGGCCAGGTTGTCGTCTCAGGCGCGCGTGAAGCCGTCGAGCAGGCCATGGAGTTTGCCAAGGATGCCGGTGCCCGCCGCGCGCTTCTCTTGCCGGTGAGCGCACCATTCCACTGCGCGCTGATGGAACCGGCTGCGCAGGTCATGCACGAGACTTTGGGCAATGCCTCTATGCGATCGCCGGCGGTGGCACTGGTTGCCAATGTCACGGCCGAACCGGTTTCCGATTCAGATGAGATTGTTGATCTTCTTGTCGAGCAGGTGACCGCTATGGTGCGCTGGCGTGAGTGCGTTCTGACCATGGCACAAGCAGGTGTTGATGCGGTCTATGAAATTGGCTCGGGTAAAGTTCTCTCCGGGCTTGCGCGCCGGATCAGCCCCGACCTGAATACCATGTCGGTCGCTGGCCCCGGAGATCTGGAAACCCTAGCCGCGGCCCTGGATTGACCGTCGGCTGATCACAGAGACACAACTTCATGTTTTCACTTCAAGGCAAGACAGCGCTCATAACCGGTGCCTCAGGCGGCATCGGTTGGGCGACGGCACAGATTCTTGCTGGCGCTGGCGCACGCCTTGCGGTTTCAGGCACACGGCGCGAGCGGCTTGATCAACTGGTTGGCGAACTTGACGGCGGCGCTGCGGCTTTCCCTTGCGATCTGGCTGACGGGGATGCCGTCGAGACACTGGTGCCGCAGGTCGAGGAAGCGTTCGGAAAAATTGACATCCTAGTCAACAACGCTGGCATAACGCGCGACAATTTGCTGTTGCGGATGCGCGACGAAGAGTGGGAGCAAGTGCTCAACGTCAATCTGACCTCTGCCTTTCGGCTTGCACGTGCCGCGGCGAAGGGGATGATGCAAAGGTGCTATGGCCGAATTATCTCAATCACCTCTGTGGTCGGTGTGATCGGGAATCCTGGACAAGCGAACTACGCCGCATCAAAGGCTGCAATGATTGCCATGTCCAAGTCATTGGCGCTCGAACTGGCCACTCGTGGCGTGACCGCCAACTGCATCGCGCCTGGAATGATCGATACCGATATGATCGCCAAGCTGAATGATGACCAGCGAGCGGCCATTGCGTCACGGATTCCGGCGCGCCGATTGGGCGCACCCGATGAAGTAGCGGCCAGTGTATTGTTCCTCGCCAGTGATGAGGCAGCTTACGTGACGGGTCAGACCATCCACATGAATGGGGGGTTGGCCATGATCTAAGGCGGACCTGGCCGACTTCGACACTGCGAAATCCCTCGCCGTTTGCTGTGTTGGCCTCCGGTTTTAAAGTGTGTTAGGAAGCGGCGCTGCCGGACATGAGTGGGCAACCGTTCGATCGTTGCGTGAGCGCATTGGCGCTAACCACCCGCCGCAGACTAACCAGCTCTTCAAGAGAGAAGACAAACTTCAATAGACACGACTGGGGTAGGAAATATGAGCGATGTTGCCGAACGGGTGAAAAAAATCGTGGTCGAACATCTCGGGGTCGAAGCCGAAAAGGTCGATGATAAAGCGAGCTTCATTGATGATCTTGGTGCCGACAGCCTCGATACCGTAGAACTTGTGATGGCCTTTGAGGAAGAATTCGGCTGCGAGATTCCCGATGATGCTGCCGAGACCATCTTGACTGTTGGTGACGCGGTGAAATTTCTTGAACAGCAACAATCTTGAACGCGCTGCCACCTTTGGGCGCTGGCGGATGGCAGCATTGAGCTGACTGAATTGCGGCGGACGCATACATGAGACGTGTCGTCATAACTGGCCTTGGTCTGGTCACGCCGCTGGGCGTTGGAGTCTCGACTGTCTGGGAGCCCCTGATCAACAGTGCTTCCGGGATTAATGCCATCTCCTCATTCGATGTGTCGGAACTGTCGGTGAAGATTGCCGGCCAGATGCCGCGCGGAGACGGCGCAGGAACCTACAATCCCGACGACTACATGGTGCTCAAGGAACAGCGCAAGGTGGATGAGTTCATTCCCTTTGCGATCGCTGCCGCCGGCCAGGCGCTGGACGACGCAGGTTGGCATCCTGAGGAATATGAAGACCAGATTCGCAGCGGTGTCTTGTTCGGCTCCGGTGTCGGCGGTCTTCAGGGAATTGAGCAGACAGCCCTACTCATGGCCGAGAAGGGCCCGCGCCGGATCAGTCCTTTCTTTATCCCGGGACGGCTGATCAACCTCGCATCCGGGCAGATTTCGATTCGCCATCAATTACGTGGGCCCAACCATGCCGTGGTCACCGCCTGTTCCACTGGCGCCCACGCAATTGGCGATGCTTCGCGCCTGATCGCACTCGATGATGCCGATGTGATGGTTGCCGGCGGCACCGAATCGCCGGTCTTCCCGCTTGCCATTGCCGGCTTTGCCGCCTGCAAGGCTCTGGCCACCAACTACAACGACACACCCGAACAGGCTTCGCGTCCGTTTGATGTTCGCCGTGATGGTTTTGTCATGAGCGAGGGCGCCGGCGCTGTCGTTCTTGAAGAGCTTGAGCATGCGCGCGTGCGCGGTGCGACTATTTACGGTGAGGTAATCGGATACGGCCTTTCGGGCGATGCCTACCACGTTACCGCACCTGCAAGTGACGGAGACGGCGCCTATAGGGCCATGGCTGCAGCGTTGAAGCGCGCCAGGCTGGCTCCATCCGACATCGACTACATCAATGCTCACGGTACATCGACCCCGATGGGTGACGAAATTGAACTCAGATCAGTCGAGCGCTTGTTCGGCAACGCAGCCAACGGTTTGGCCATGTCATCGACCAAGTCCGCTGTCGGGCATATGCTGGGTGCTGCGGGCGCCGTTGAAGTCGTTTTTTCGGTTCTTGCCATTCGTGACAATGTCGCACCGCCGACATTGAACTTGGATGAACCCTGTGTTGAGACATCGATTGATCTCGTTGCCAAGGAGGCGCAGGAGCGTGAGATCAGCAAGGTTCTGACCAATTCATTTGGTTTTGGTGGGACCAACGCGTCGTTGATATTGTCTGAGATGGCCGAGTGAGCCGCATTGGCTCGTGGACTGCAAGAGCCGCAAATGTCGAAATCGGACGACACACCGCCTGAAGGCGGCCTAACGCAAAGCCGCTGGTTGTCCAGACGCGGTCAAGCTCGCGCATCCGACATCGAACCGTCGTTTTCTCAGTCACAATCGGCCCAACCAAATGAGCCGAGCCTCGCCACACCTGTGGGCGCAGATTCCCCGCCACAGCTTGCAAATCCCCCCCGCCGTTCAGATGCTATTCGCCGCCCGACCAGTGCTGCTGAAGCTCTGGAGCCGAAACCGGCTCCCGGACCGGCTGAAGACAACCGAGGCAAACGTGGAAGGACAAGGTCAATGGAGGGGGAGGGGCGCAGCGGTTTTGCCAGGTTCGTCTACTTCTTCGTGTCTTTATTTCTGATCATCGGCATTGTTGGCGGGACGCTGCTGTTTTTCGCATGGCGGAGTTTTGAAGCGCCTGGACCGCTCGCGCAACAGGAGGTTGTGAATATTCGCTCCGGTGTCGGCCTTGCCACCATTGCAGAACAATTGCTGCGCGAAAATGTCATCGAGGATGAGTTCGTCTTCATGGGCGGTGTGATCTTGAATGACGTCAAGGGCCGCTTGAAGGCCGGCGAGTACCGAATTCCTCCGCGTGCCAGTATGCGCGATGTGATGGATCTCTTGGTTGAGGGCAAGGTGCTGCTCTATTCGGTGACCATCCCGGAGGGGTGGAATAGTTATGATGTGGCGCAACGGATCAATGGCGACGAGTCGCTCGGAGGTGCGCAGGTCAGCGTTCCTGCCGAGGGCATGTTGTTGCCCGAGACCTACAGCTTCCCGCGCGGCACAATCAGAGCCAAAGTTGTCTCCCAAATGCGAGATGCCCATACGCGCTTGCTCGACCAGCTATGGGAAGAGCGCTCGCCAGACTTGCCGATCTCCTCCAAAGCCGAAGCAGTGATATTGGCCTCGATCGTTGAAAAGGAAACAGGACGCCCAGAAGAGCGTCCATTGGTTGCCAGCGTGTTCATCAATCGATTGCGCCGGGGCATGCGGTTGCAATCCGACCCCACCATCATTTACGGTATCACCGAGGGACGCGGTCCTCTCGGCCGGCCAATTCGGCAAAGCGAAATCGACAAGGTCACGCCTTACAACACTTACCAGGTGAATGGTTTGCCGCCGACGCCAATCACCAATCCTGGTCGAGCCTCACTCGAGGCAACACTGAAACCGGCTCAGTCGGGCTATCTGTTTTTTGTCGCCGACGGCACTGGTGGGCACGTATTTGCGTCCACTCTTGCCGAACACACCCGCAATGTCGCGCGTTGGCGAACGATTGAGCGCGAGCGCGCCGCCGAACGCCGGAACGCCGAGAAAGATGCGGCTGAAAAAGCCGCCAGCGATCTAGGTTCGAGTTCGGCTGTGGTTGAAACCGAAACGGGGGATTTGCCTCTGCCCGGCCAATAGGCGTGCCTTGTCTTGTTGCGGTTCCGGTAGACCGGCTAGCATCTGTGAATTAAGAGATGATCTTCGGCCGCTGTGCGATCTTGCCATGGAAATAAAAAGCATGACCGGCCTCGCTGTCACCAGTGGCGAAGTGGACGGAATTGACTGGCGCTGGGATGTGAGAACGGTGAATGGCCGGGGTCTCGACATGCGCCTTCATCTTCCGCCCGGCTTTGAACACATAGAACCGGTAGCGCGCGAGCAGATCTCGAAGGTCGTCTCCCGGGGCAACTGCCAGGTCAATCTGCAAGTGCGCCGCGCCTCCGGCGGTGCGGATTTGAAAATCAACGATGCAGTGCTGGAACGGGTATTGGCACTGGTCGCCCAGATGCGCCAATCCGGTGAGATCGAACCACCGAGTGCGGATGGCATTTTGGCGCTGAAAGGCATTATTGAGTTGATTGAGCCGCAAGAATCGACCGAACAGCGCGATAGAAGCAGCGAAATATTGTTGGAAGGATTGATTGAAGCGCTCGCCGGTCTGAATGATGTGCGCTGGAGCGAAGGGCTTGAACTGGAGCGCCACCTGACCAGCCAGCTCGATGAAATATCAAGTCTTGTCTCGGCAATATCCGACCTTCCTACCCGAACCCGGCAAGCCCAATTGGAGCGTTTGCGCGGTCAGCTTGAGCGTCTGCTGGAGACCGGTATCGAGCTGTCCTCCGAACGCCTACACCAAGAGGCGGCTCTGCGTGTCACCAAGGTCGATATCCGTGAGGAGATTGACCGCCTCAATGCCCATGTCGAAGCCGCTCGCGGATTGATCGCGGGCGAGGAGGCGGTTGGCAGGCGCTTCGATTTTCTGGCGCAGGAATTCAACCGTGAAGCGAACACGGTATGCGCCAAGTCCAGCGATATTGAGACCACGCGGCTCGGCCTCGAACTCAAGGCGGTGATCGATCAGTTCCGCGAGCAGGTGCAGAACGTTGAGTGATCGCAACACCAATGATGTGGTGGGACGGCGCGGCGTCATGCTCGTCGTCTCATCGCCCTCGGGCGCCGGCAAGACCACACTCACCCGCCGCCTGATCGAAACCGAAAGCGGGGTCGATCTGTCGATCTCGGTCACAACTCGCGAGCGCCGGCCCGATGAGCGTGACCGGCACGACTATCACTTTATCTCCGTCGATGAGTTTTCGCGCATGCGCGATGGCGGAGAACTGCTCGAATGGGCCGATGTGTTCGGAAATTTCTACGGCACTCCGCGCGTACCGGTTTTGGCGGCTTTGGAGTCCGGGCGTGAGGTTCTGTTCGACATTGACTGGCAGGGTACCAGGCAGATCCGTGAAAACGCGCCCGCAGATGTTGCCAGTGTTTTCGTCTTGCCGCCATCGGCTAGCGAGTTGATGAGCAGGCTCGTCAAGCGCGGGCAGGACCCCTTTGATGTGATCAAGCGCCGCCTGTCCGGTGCCATCGCTGAGATCGAACATTGGGGCGAGTATGACTACGTCATCGTCAATGACGATCTGGATGCAGCATTCGACCAGTTGCGTGCAGTGTTGGTTGCCGAAAGGCTTCGTGCATCGCGCCGTGTTGCCGCTGCTGCTCACGTAGAGCGCCTACGCCACGATTTGTTGGGCAGGCTCAACAATTGAATGAAACATAAGTCAGATCCGCTGCGTTTCGACAATCCGCGCGAGATTGACATAGTCGGCAACAGCAATCTGTTCGGCCCTCAGCGATGGGTCGATGCCTGCTGCCCGCGCCAATTCAATACTATCGCCCGAAAGTCCTTTCAGACTCGAGCGCAGCATCTTTCGCCTTTGGCCAAAGGCCGCGGCGGTTACCCGCCCAAGGGTCGAAAGCTGCGGCACGTTGGCGGGCTGTGGCAATGGCACGATCTTGACCACCGCAGATGTGATCTTGGGTGGCGGCGTAAATGCACGCGCATTGACCGTGAACAACTCACAGACGCGCGCACGCCACTGCGCGATCACTGACAGGCGGCCATAGGAGCGGTTGCCTGGGGCCGCGACCAGTCTTTCGGCCACCTCCTTTTGAAACATCAGCACCGCACTCTCCCACCAGGGCGACCAGGTGTCTGCCGACAGCCAGCCAACAAAAAGTGGTGTTGCGATATTGTAAGGCAGATTGGCGGCGATCCGCACTGGCGGAGTCACCAGTTGGCGGTGGTCGGTTTTCAGTGCATCACCTTCCACAATTTCAAGCCGGCCCGGATAGGCGGCGGCGATTTCCTCAAGCGCGTCAATGCATCGCCGGTCACGTTCGATTGCGACAATGTGAGGTGCGCCTTCAGCGATGAGCGCGCGCGTAAGACCGCCAGGTCCGGGTCCGATTTCCAGAACCTCCGGTCTGTCGCCTCCAAGGGCTGCACGCGCAATACGTCCGGTCAGATTGAGATCAAGGAGGAAATTCTGACCCAGCGACTTTTTCGCCACCAAACCATGACGGCGAATAACATCACCGAGTGGCGGTAGTTGGTCAGTCAACTTCTTTCGCCGCCGCCAGTGCCGCCTCACCTTGGGAAGAAGCAAGCTGGAGTGCTGCAACTAGGCTCGCCTCGCGTGCTTTTCCCGTTCCAGCCAGTGAGAACGCTGTCCCATGATCCGGCGAAGTGCGCAGGAATGGTAATCCTAGCGTTACATTGACCGCATTGTCAAATGCCAGCGTCTTGACTGGAATCAGGGCCTGATCGTGATACATGCACATCGCCACATCGTATCGTTGCCGTGCCTCTTCGTGGAACATCGTGTCGGCGGAAACCGGACCGGTGGCATCGATTCCCTCCGCAGCAAGCTCTTCAACCGCCGGGTGCACGATCTGGTCGTCTTCCACTCCCATCAAGCCGTCTTCACCCGCGTGGGGGTTGAGACCGGCGAACATCAGGCGCGGCTGCGCGACACCGAAAAATTGGCACAGGCCCGCCGCCGTAATCCGCGATATCTTTGTGATCAGTTCCTTGGTCAGCGCACCGGGCACGTCTTTCAACGCGATATGGGTTGTCACCGGCACGACACGAAGAGCAGGTGCTGCAAGCATCATCACCGGCAGTGGAACGTTTCCATCGCACGCGCCGAGTTCTGCCAGGAATTCTGTGTGGCCTGGATAGGCAAATCCTTCATGCGCCAGCACGCTCTTGGCGACCGGATTTGTCACCACGGCTGCGGTTTTGCCGCCAAGTGTGAGATCAACCGCCATCTCAATAGCCTGGATTACGGCTGCTGCCGTTTTGCCGTCTGACGTACCCGGTGTGACCGGATTGCAGGGCACAGGTATTACCGGCAGGCTCGAATCGAACTGGTCCGATGCTTTCGCGGGCTGGTCGATTTCACAAATTGGGACGTCGACTCCCAGCAGTTTTGCACGGGCGTCCATCACCGCAATGTCGGCGAGCACCACGAATGGTGCGACACCATTCCGGCGCCGCTCTGACCAAACTTTAAGTGCAATATCAGGACCGATTCCCGCCGGTTCTCCCATCGTCAGCGCAACGGGAAGCGTCATGGTTGATCTCCCCAGTTTGCTTTCACCGGTAGTCGACGACCGCATCCTGACGCAGGTCGCGCAAATGACGTGAAGCGAGCATACCCAGTTCCTGACGCAGCAGTTGTCGTTCTGCCACCTGACGGCTGCCTCCGCCCGTTTGTCTTTTACAAACGGCAATCATTTCGATGCCGTCTGGCGTGAGATTGGGCGGCGTCATTTCACCTTCTTTTGCTTGCAAGACCAGGGAGCGGGTAGGTTCTTCAAGGCTATCGGTTTTGGTTCTGGGGAGATCCTCAATGGAGACGGCATCGAAATGTTTCAATGCCGATTTGTTGCGCTTGCAATCAACGAAGAATTTACGAATCTCTTCGGCCTCTTTCATGCGCCGGACAATGGTCAAATCGTCCGATCCCTCTGGAACCTCAAGGTGGATTTTCTGCAGGATGAAAAGTTCCTCGGCACTGTTCTCACTTTTGCTGGCGACTTCTTCGGCAGCTTCAGAGATATCGGTTTCAGAGATCGAAACCTGGTTTCGGAATGTTTGGCCAACAACGGTTGACCAAGCGAGCTGCCATCGGACCTGGTTCTCGAGTGTTGAAATATCGACTTTGCGGCTGGACAGGTACTGTTTGAATTGAGCGTAGTTTCTTTTAAGCGGTTTCAGGCGTTGTTCGATTGCAGCTACGACTCTTGTTTCCTCGACGCTTAACCCGAGCCGCCGCGCTTCCTGACTGATCAACTGCTCTTCGACGAGTTCATCCAGAGCCCGTTTGCGCAATTTCTCAACATTTTCACGCCCTCCACCGGTCGCTTGGTAGAACTTGACCCGCTGGCCCACATCCCACTCCGAGATAGGCTGGTCATTGACTGTCACCGCGATGGTGAAGGTCTGCGCAGATACACTTGCAGCCACCAGGATGACAGACAGTGCGGCTGGGACCAGCAGAAAAGACAGCTTGTAAAGTAGTGTTTCCATAGATTGCAGTAGAGATGCCATTTTCCCTTCCAAACGGAATGCCATTTGATTCAGAAATAGTGTCTCTGGTGGCATTAAATGTTCTGTCTGTATGCTGCGGTTCTCAGAACACGCTGGCTTTATTCTCGCCGAATGATTGCGAAAGCGTCGTACTGCCAATGGATTTGAGTGAAACGGTCAGCATCACCGATTGGTCCGGTTGGATATCCCGATCAACGAAGAATGATTCCGAGAAAGTCAGATCCACGGCGAAACACTCGTCATCATACCCTAGACCAACATAATCCTTGATCATGGAATTGGTGGCGATGTTGTAGGTGGCGCCACCGTTCACACTCCAGTTTTCATAGATTTGCACCGACCCGCCGCCGGCGATTTCCTCGGCGGTCACCGGGGCAAGCTGGTTTGCTGTCTTGTCGACGTAGGAATACGCACCGCGTATATCAAACGCCCCGTAATTCGCGGCAAGGCTGATTTCGGTGATATTGACTGACAGATCATCTTCATCCAGCCGTGCCCGCCATCCAGCTCTCACCGAATCATTCTGGTAGGAAATCGAGGTCACATAGTCCGATGAATCCGACCCTAGGCCGCTCGTTGACATGAAGCTGTTGGAGTTTCCGACATGGAATGATTGGGCGGCGGATGCGGTCAAGGTGCCACCCATATTGTCTGCCAGCGTGTAACGTCCGCCGACATTGGCGCGTATGCCCTCATCGTAACGGTCTATGCCGGAGTATTTGTCAGGCTCAAAAGCATTTGAAACTTCGAAGTTCAAACTTAGGGCGTCTTCATTCGCGACATTTGCGAGGTGGGTTTCGTTGGCACGAATGACGAATTGGGTGATTGGTTCGAAAACATGCGTGCCCCAATCGTCGGTCCGCGCCAGCGGCCAACTCGCTTGAACCCCGGTGCTAGGCAATAGACGCCCGAAACTGGTCTCTGAGCGGATGCCACCCGGAGGTACCGGGTTGGGCAAATTATCGGCGACATAAACATCGCCCCGCAGGTTCATGAACGGCGTTACCACCTGGCCGCCTGAGCTGATAAAGCTGCGCTGCCAATGTAAATCGCTGGACAGGCGCGTTGAATCCGCGCCTACATCACGTGACAGGCTGACCAGTTGGGTATCCAGCGATAGCTCTCCGTTCCAAACCGGATCATCGAAAATATAGTTGTGGTCCAGAGCCGGATGGACAGCCGGTGTCATTGAGTCGATGTCGCTCGCGAGCAGGCCTTCAAAATGGTAGCCCTTGACCGTTAGATAGTTGCGCTCGGAGATCCCGGTCAGGTGGACCTCCGAGACAAGATCGGTGGCTGAACCCAAGCCATATCTTTTGAGGTATGTGTCATCCGTGGACGCAATCACATCCCAGCCATAGCTCCACTCGTTATTGATCGCAAAATCGCCTGTAGATGCAATGCTACCGCGAAATGTCTCGTTGCCGGGCGGCGCGGCTGGGGGATCGGCCTGCCAGATAAATGTTGGACGAATATTGAACGATCCGGAATCTGATGCCTTGTATCGGAAATCGAAATCGAACAGGGGCCCCTGTTTGGTTGTGATCAAAGGCGCAAATGTCAGGTCATAATTTGGCGCCAGGTTGAAGAAATACGGGGTTCGCACGCCGAAACCGTAAAAATCCGACGATGAAAACGAAGGCGTCAAAAACCCCGATTTACGTTTTACCGACGGATCGGGATGGTAAAAATATGGCAGATACATAACCGGATGGCCAAACAGCTCAAGCGTGACATTCCGGTATTCGATGATTTGTTCCGTCTTGTCGTGGTGAACCTTGTCAGCCTTCAACTGCCAGGTGAGGGGCTTGTCCGGATTGTCCTCGCAAGCCTCGCAGGTCGTGTACACAGCCTTGTCGAACTCGGTGACTGTACCGCCAGTGCGGACGCCGCGCGCCGCGCCAATCCTGGCATTGTTCGAAAGAAGAGCGGTGACTGAGTAGATGAAACCCTCTCTCAGCTCATTACTGAGCTCGATTTCACCAGCCTTGACGATGGTGCCGCTTTCTTCGGTGATGGTGATGTCACCAAATGCCACCACCGTATCGATTGCGCGATTGTAGACGATGCGGTCAGCACGCACCGTGTAGGTTCCGTAATAGACCGTTGCATTGCCGGTCGCCGTCACCGTCTCGGTGCGGTTGTCATAGGTCAGACTGTCAGCTTCGAGCAGAACCTGGGCGTCTTCGGCGACGGTGGGCACGACGGGGGCTGGAAAAGAATCATCCGTGCGCACGCCGAGTTGTGCCAGTGCTGGGCTCAAATGGCCGAAAAAAAGCGCGAGCACAACCGCCAGCACGCCAGCGAATGCGCAACGCTCCAACGGCTTTGAGGCTTCAACTCTCACGCTTCGATGACCTTCTGTCGCTGTTCGGCCGAGATTCAAGCACAATTCAACCCTTGGCAAGGCGCACGAACACCGATCCTGTCAAGCGCCCCGCACATGGAATCAAACTCTGTGCGTGAAAGGGTATATCACTAAAAGGCGCTGCAATTGCGGCAATCGTTTCGCGATGTATCCGGCATGCCCTCGCACGAGCCTCCCCCACAAACCAATATCAGCGAATTTTGCCAGGTTCCAGAAAGAGATGAGGGGGATATCAGATATTTTGGGCGAAATGTGACTGGCGCCGCAAACAGCGCTCGATTTCCGGAACTGCAGCGTCTTGCCAACGGCCCCGGGCCAGCCCAATGAAGCTGCTGTTCGCGCACCGTGAACAGCCAGACCGCAGCAACTTTGCGAATTAGTGAAGCATCCACTCCGACAAACCAATATGAGACAAGTATTAAAAATACAAATGAATAAATCTAATAAGTTTCTTGTACGGTATGTCCACATTGTTTCTTTCTCGATGCCAATTTAAGCGCATCCATTTGTCCACGTAGTCTGGAAAGTCCGTACTTCACTTCATTGTCGCCCTCTATCAGGAAAAGCGCGGGCCAAAAAACTATCAAGCCTACACCCCTAGCAAAGGCGTCCTCCTTAGCCTAGCTATCTTGCCGTCCTGCGAATTGGGATGCCTTTGATGATACCCACTGCATCTCTTGACCAATCTGCTCGCACGAGTAGTTCGCGTAGACATTGGGTGACACGGGAGTGGCTACTACATCACTAGCTGGCGATGCACACGATGCCGAGAGAAATGCCGTAAAGACAATGGGCTGCACGCGATAAAACATGATGTTACTCCGCACTCGGCGACTGGGGCTTGTTGAGTTTGTAATTCTTCGTACCAACAATCCACGCTCCTCAAAAACTTGTATAGGCCCACATTCACGGGCTGACGGCCATCGTCGAGTTGATATTGCCCTCCACGGGCGGACATCTGCAACCCCGGACCATCGTCGTGGGGATCGATGGACATCGAGAACGGTGACGCCGGCGTATATCGCGCCGGGATTGCCGATTTCGTCGTCATCAGGACACACCTCGCCCGTGGTCCTTGCCGGACTGCATGACAACCGGACACGTCACGCCGGCGCCGGCTGCGGCCGAAGTTCGGCGATCAGGCCCCCTAGCACCGCGCCCTCGGCCAACCGGGCCAACTGGACTGGAACGTGACGTACCGGCCGTGTGTGACGATCCCGGCGCCGATCCTGATCGGCTTCTCCTTCAGACCGGTCGGCGACCATCGCCTGACCGCCTCCGGCAGACCCGGCGTCCGCATGAAGTTACCGGGATTGCAGGAGAGCGCATGAAGCCGACGCGCGGGACAAGTTCGCCCGGATGTCGTTCGATCCTGGCGACGACCCGACGCTTCTTGTCCCATGACCCTGCCTGACGGCTGAAGCCGGCATGGGTGCGGATCATATGATCGGGTGGGCGGCCGACGGGCGGGTCGGAAGGCGGGCGATGCTTTGCCGAAGGATCGCGTCGGCTTTGAGACGGATCGTATACCGGTCGCCCTCGGCTGCGTTCCGGATCGCCGAACCGGTTGAACACAAACAGCAGATGTCGGCGTGTGCAGGCGAAGTGTCCATTCCAGGCGGCACCTTTCTGATCGCCATGGGTCGGCCTGATCGCCATGGAATCCATGGCGAGCACGATGGCCCTGGGCGGATGCCGCGCGTGCACCCGATCAATCCGTTGCCCCGACAGATCGGTCGGTGCGGGGAGGTTCTCGTCACCGGCAAGGAACTCTGTCTCCAATCGCCCCATCCGGCCGTTGCACGCGGCCTGCCCGGCTACGGCGCGCCCGCCGACAATCCATCGCATCGCGGGATCGCGTCCCGGGCGGGCGGCATCGTTTACGTCCTCATGGCCGGCCATGTCCGTCAAGCCGAGCGCGTCATCAAGCTCGCGGCAGGCCGGCTATCCGGCGTCGGTGGTGATTCCGGAACTGTGGACTCGAGCTTCAGGCGGCGGTCGAAATCGAGCCGAAGAGGCCCGTCAACCGGTTCATCCGCCGGGTTTGCCATATGCCGCGCCCCAAAATGCGCTCAAGACATTTTTTCTTATGACGGAACCGACGATCAATCACATCAATCAATGGAGCCATATGGGAAATGTGGTGTAAGACCTTCCTGTCGTTACGCATCACCTGCCATGCTTCTCCTCGCGAGATGCTCGTGCCTGTTGAAGGTCGAGACCCGCAGTCGTAGGCCGATATTGCTGTGTGTGCGGGAAACCCAGCACAATGATGGCCTGCAAGGCAAATTTGACCCTGCGGAGCGCATGGCTGGCTTCATTTTGAATTTTTTGAGATGGAGGAGGGCTTGAGCCCTGGAGACTTAGATTGCGAGGTTGTGGAGTCAGAATGGCGTTTCAAATTGAATTGAAACGCCATCCCGATGTCATGTCCTTGTCTTGGCCTGCGGATCAGGCAAGGTCGAAGCGATCTAGATTCATCACCTTGTTCCATGCTGCCACGAAATCACGCACAAACATTTGGCTGGAGTCATCGCATGCATAGACTTCCGCGACAGCCCGGAGCTGGGAGTTCGAACCGAAGACGAGGTCTGCGCTGGTGCCGGTCCACTTGAGCTCATCGGTTGCGCGGTCACGTCCCTCGAACACGCCTTCGGTCTGCGGCGACGCCTTCCACGCCGTGCTCATGTCGAGCAGATTGACGAAGAAATCATTGGTCAACGTCTCTGGCTTCTTGGTGAAGACGCCATGCTCAGACTGCGGAGCGTTTGCGTTCAGAACGCGCATGCCGCCGACGAGTACCGTCATCTCAGGCGCGGTCAGCGTCAGCAATTGCGCCTTGTCGATCATCAGTCCCTCTGCCGAAACGGCGTATTGCGTCTTGAGGTAGTTACGGAACCCGTCAGCGACCGGTTCGAGTACAGTAAAGGACTCAACGTCAGTTTGCTCCTGCGGCGCATCGGTGCGGCCCGGGGTGAAGGGAACCTCGATGCTGTGCCCGGCGTTCTTTGCCGCCTGCTCGACAGCAGCACAGCCGCCAAGCACGATCACGTCTGCCAGCGAGACCTTCTTGCCGCCAGATTGTGAGCCATTGAAGTCCTTCTGGACCTCCTCCAGCTTGTTCAGCATCTTAGCCAGCTGGGCCGGCTGGTTGGCGTCCCAGTCCTTCTGCGGGCTGAGGCGAATGCGTGCGCCGTTCGCTCCACCGCGTTTGTCGGAGCCGCGGAATGTCGAGGCCGAAGCCCAGGCGGTCGACACCAATTGGGAGATGGATAATCCCGATGCGAGGATCTTGTCCTTAAGATCCGCAATGTCCTTTGCGTCGGCCAATTCGTGATCAACTTCGGGGACGGGATCCTGCCACAACAACACTTCCGCGGGAACTTCCGCGCCGAGATAGCGCGCACGCGGGCCCATGTCGCGGTGGGTCAGCTTGTACCACGCCCGGGCGAAAGCGTCGGCGAACTCGTCCGGGTTCTCGTGAAAGCGTCGCGAAATCGGCTCGTAGATCGGGTCCATCCGCATCGCCATGTCCGCTGTGGTCATGATGGTTGTTGTCCGCTCAGACGGGTCGTGGGCTGCCGGCGCAAGATCCTTATCATCAGGGCTTACCGGGACCCATTGCCATGCACCGGCAGGGCTTTTCACCAAATCCCAATCGTGGCCGAACAGCATGTCGAAATAGCCATTATCCCACTTCACCGGGTTGGGGGTCCATGCACCTTCAATCCCGCTGCTGATCGTGTCGTCGCCTATACCGCTGCCGAAACTGTTCTTCCAGCCGAGGCCCTGCTCTTCGATGCTGGCGCCCTCGGGATCGGGGCCGACATACTTTTCCGGATCGGCAGCGCCGTGGCATTTGCCGAATGTATGCCCGCCGGCAACGAGCGCGACGGTCTCCTCGTCATTCATCGCCATGCGCGCGAACGTCTCTCGTATATCGCGGCCGGAAGCGACGATACTCGGCTGGCCGTTCGGCCCTTCCGGGTTCACGTAGATCAGACCCATCTGCACGGCCGCCAGCGGGTTCTCAAGCTCCCGGTCACCGGAGTAGCGCTTGTCACCGAGCCACTCGGTCTCGGCTCCCCAGCAGATATCCTCTTCAGGCTCCCAAACATCCTCGCGTCCGCCAGCAAAACCGAAGGTCTTGCCGCCCATCGACTCGATGGCACAGTTGCCGGCGAGGATCATCAGGTCGGCCCATGAGATCTTGTTGCCGTATTTCTGTTTGATCGGCCACAGCAGCCTGCGGGCCTTGTCGAGGCTGACATTGTCCGGCCAGCTATTGAGGGGTGCAAAGCGCTGCGTGCCCGACGATGCGCCGCCGCGGCCATCGCCGATGCGGTAGGTGCCGGCGCTGTGCCAGGCCATCCGAATAAAGAACGGGCCATAATGACCGTAGTCGGCAGGCCACCAGTCCTGGCTGTCGGTCATCAGCGCGTAGAGGTCGTTTTTCAAGGCACCAAGATCGAGGGTCTTGAATTCCTTGGCATAGTTGAATCCCTTGCCCATTGGATCGACCAGGGCAGAGTTCTGATGGAGAATTCTCAGGTTCAACTGGTTTGGCCACCAGTCCTGGATTGATTGGGCCCCCATCGCTGTGTTTGCGCCAGACACTGGGCACCTGTTTCCGCCGTCCATGCTCTCTCCAATCGTGTTCCGAATTGTTCCACTGAGCTCCGTATATCCGTATATAAGGATCAACAATTCTTAGAAAGAGATACAAGCGCATGCGCAATGCCATCGGGCAGATCGTCACTCGCTCGAAAGGTCAGATCTCGGTTATGTACACCGGTCCCCAAGGCGCGATGAACACGTGCATTGACTACCTCCTTGTTTTGGGGTTACCCGGTCCCATCGAATGAAAGAGGGTTTGATCATTATAACAAAAGCCCTTGAAAAGTGCGAAAAAATGCCTGCCAGGCTTTTCTGGCAGGCATCTGATATCACGGACAGAGTCAGGTATTGTTCTCTACCATGAAAAGCCTCCAATTCTCGATGAGGTCGCCCAGACGCTCATTTATCTCGTACAACCTCGTCTGATTGTCCTGTGTCAGGAATCCCCCATCGGTTTTCACGCAATCCAACAACACATCCCCATGAGAGATTTGGCTGAAACGGCGCGGCTTAAGAAGGAGTTCAAACCGGCATCAACGATACATTGCAGCAAGCCATAATGACAAGGGCGACGCATCTGCACTGCCATTGTCATGCAGGTCGATTACTGGCGATCAAGCCTGGCCCGACAACAACGGTGGCACGCTGATGTTCTGTTCTAACTGATCGGTTATCTAGGGTCCGGCCCCGATAATTGTCTTCCCGATTTGATCCGGGGATGGTTCATTGCCGCCGATGAGGAGGTAAGGGGATGTATGATTTCTTCTTGTTTTCCGATTCTCAGCGGGCTCGGATCGCGCCGCTTCTGCCGACCGATGTGCGCGGCAAGAAGCACGTTGATGATCGTCCATGCACTGCGCTGCGGCGGTCGCCGGGCCGACTGCGCCGCTACCCACGGGCCGAAGAAGACGCTCTGCAACCGCTTCGTCCGCCGGGCCGAGCGCGCCGCTATATGGGAAGGTATCTTCAGCGCTCCGGCAGGCGTCGAGGATACGCCTGACCGGCTATTCATCGACAGTTCCCGCATCAAGGTTCATCGCTCTGCGCCGGCGGCGGAAAAGGGCGGTCCTGGCCCCATGCCCCCATGGTATCGGCCGCACCAAAGGCGGATGCAACACCGGGCTCCACGCCGTCCGCGACCACAAGGGCCGCCCCGTGTTTTTGTCAATTGCGTCCTGCTCCCGACGCCCGGAAACGTGCATGATTGCAAGGTCGCACAGCGCTGCATCGAGGCCATGCCGCCATCCGCCGAAATTGTCGCCGACAAAGGCCGTGACGGCCGGGAACTGCGCGAATGGCTTGAAGGGCGCGGGACCGGGCCTGTCATCCCGCCGCGAAAGACCTGCAAAATCCGATGTCACTACGATCAGGCCGTCTACAGGGAGCGAAACATCATCGAACGCATGTTCTGCCGCCTCAAAGACCGGCGGCGCATCGCAACTCGCTTCGAGCGCAACATTAAAAACGTCATGGCAGCTATCGTGCTCGCCGCAGCCCTCATCTCGTGGCTATAATAATGAGGCCAGACCATAGTTCCTGGCCGAAAAACGGCTGCACCTGCGACACGACACAGTATCGATACCGCGGGATCAGGCGGGCTTGACTCCGACCATGGTCCAGCCCCAAAACCCGCATCTGGCTTTTGCACCCGACCGGGTATGACCCCTACCGGCTCTCCTGAGAAAGAGCAGAAATCGGATGCAGGCGTGCTGTGTTCGCGCGCCTGATGAATTTGTGCGCTCCAAGGAGATATTCGATGGAAATTATTCCGCTATTACTACAGTTTGCATGCGGTGCGGGTGCTGCTTTATTGATCTGCAAAATTCTTCCCAGACTTGATGAAGGAATATGGATTAAACTCGGCGTTGGCATGTTTGGCGGCCTCGTGCTGGGGCAATTGTCGGGCACAGTCGCGGGCTGGTTCACTACTGGCAGCGATGCGGAGTTCGCGACATTGGCAACCGCAATCATCGGAGGCATGATTGGTGGTGCCGTGCTTATGTTCGCCGCTGGATCGTTCGGCAAGGAGCCGCTTGGAAGACGCTGACCCCCGCAGCACGCTGCAGTGCAGATTGATCCGGGCCATGTTCCGGAGGCAATGGCCGGATAGCTGTCACGCGACCCGAAGGCCATGATCCCACAGGACTGATCACGCAGTGGGCCGCTACAGTGCGGCTCTCAATCGTTCCCTGATAATCTGTCACGGCACACCGCGCTAGGCGTGGTAGCGAAGGGGCGCTGACGGCAGAGTTGCGCTCAAGTTCCATGCAGAGGCGGAGGAGGTGGCTGGCCCATGTCGGACAGGATTGCCGTCCTTGGCAGCGACGCTAACGGCGCTTCGATCGGCGCGGACCTGACCAGGGCCGGCCATGATGTCGTACTCATCGATCAATGGTCTGCCCATGTCGAAGCGATGTGTGAGCAAGGTGTGCGCATCGAGATGCCGGAGGAAACGCTCGAGATATCCGTGCGGGCGCACCACCTTTGCGACATCGAAACCTTCAAAGAACCCTTCGACATCATCCTCCTGCTTTTCAAGGCCTGTGACACGCGGTGGGCGTGCCATCTGATTGCACCTCATCTCAAGCAGGACGGGCTTGTCGCAGGGGTCCAGAACGGCATGACCACCCACACCATCGCGGACGTCGTCGGGGCCCAGCGCACCATGGGCTGCGTGATCGAGATCTCCTCAATGATGTTTGATCCGGGTGTGGTCATGCGTCACTCGCCACCGTCACGCTCATGGTTTGCGGTGGGCGCGATCGATCAGACCGCTAAAGGCCGTGAAACGGAGATTTCCGAACTTCTTTCCCATTCCGGCACGGTCGAGATAGTCGAAGATATCGAGGCGACCAAGTGGATGAAGCTGGTGAGCAAACACCACGACACTGGTCTCAACCGCCCTCCTCGGCTTGCCGATGCAGGAAGCCGCAGAGCTTCCGGGCATGCGCGAGATGATGTTGCGATCGGGCCAGGAAGCACTTGATGCCGGCGCAGCCCGCGGTCATGCCGTCTTGCCGATCTTTGGTCTTTCGCCGGAAGACATGCGCCAGTCCAACCGGGTGGTGGAAACCCTACTCGACGTACTGCTTGCGGGCTTCGTGCTGCCGCAGACCCTACTCGACGTACTGCTTGCGGGCTTCGTGCTGCCGCAGACCAAGACCACGGTATTGCAGGACTGGATCAGGCGGACACCGGCTCGACTGTCTGGGCGGACACGGCGTATCGGTCGCAGAACAACGAGAAGAAAATCGCCCGGGCCGGGCTGACCTCGAAGGTCCATTTCCGTCGCCCGCCCGGCAAGCCGATGCCCGTGCATCACGAGAGGGCCAATGCCGCACGGTCGAAGGTCCGATCCGCGATCGAACATCCCTTCGCCGGTATGAAGGCACGAATGGGCTCTTCCTCCGCACCATCGGCATCGACCGGGCGAGGGCCAGGATCGGCATGGCCAACATCGCATTCAACATGAAACGGCTCCTGTTCCGGGAGCGCAAAGGCGCCGTGGCATAGCCCGGCCCCGGCGAGACCAGATCCCGAACCACAACCCAGGCAAAGGGCCGACCCGCATCGCGGCCGTAAATGCGCTCTCGTCACCCGATTCCAAGCAGAAGATCAGGGGCCTTCAGGGTGGCCAGGTGTCCACGACAACCTCGGGGGCTAAGACAACAGTCGTCCTTGCCTAGCCTGTCGCCACATTGATTTGTTTTATTGTTGTTTTTCTCGAAACCACAGTACGCGAATGGGTTTAAGAGAAAATTAATTGTCCTCGCGGATTTTGTTGGCCTCGGCAACGGCGTTCGCCAAATGCTGTTTTATCCAGTCATATCGTTCTTGGCTATTCAATCCAGAAGGGTCATAACATTTCACGATAGAAGATAGTTTTTCCCCCGTATTGCCATAGTCAATCGAATCAAATGGATTCTTGCCTTTTGCAGACGTCTCGCCATCAGAGTTTTTTAGGCCGTAAATGTGGATGCCGACAACCCCCATGTGGTCATCCCACGACTTAATGATTTCGTGCTTAATCCATTTACGCCCTGCCGTGTCTGTACCAACGAGTACGACCGTACAGGAGCGGCCTTTCATCTGGTCGGCAATCCATTCCTTGATAGCAGTATCCCCGCCCTTCTTCACGGTTTCCCAGTCGTTATCTGGTACGGGCTTGTTGCCCTCTATCGCTCCGATATTACGTACTATTGAAGCCCGCCAATTATCCGGTGTGTAGTGAAAACTATAAAACGCTCTATGCTTTGGCATTGCTGTTACACCTGTGTGGTGATTGTTAAAACAACAACGACGATAATAGAAAGAATCAGAACGCCGTGCAACTGTATTAATGTTTTCGATAGTGTTGCGCTGAGCCACGTGGACGCATTGCCTGATTTGAAAGGCGTTGTATTCATCGAAAAGTCAACGTCCTCGTCTTTTAAAACCCGAACATGGTCATAGAGTTTTCGATAAAGTTGCTCCTGCCATATAAAAAATCCGTCCAAAACCCATAATACAATTGCTGGGATACAAGCAAGAAAAACAAAGACTGGTCGGCCATCCTGTGCCGAAAGTGCAAAAAAAGCAGAAACGAGAACGACACTCCAACCCTTCAAGATAAACGAATTCGTCGAAAGACGATTAATTACGCCTTGAATCAATTCGAGGTGCTTGTGCTTTCGTTCATCCGCCATCGCTATTCCCTCTCATACGGGCCTAGAAACCGTTCCCCATTGAAATGAATTAGGTGGCTCGGTGCATCTGCACACCAAACTTCGGTTTCCCAAGAAATCTCGCTTAGATATCGCCCCACGATCGCTCGATCTGGAAAAGCGGTTACATAAACCAGTCTGGCTTTCGAGCCTGCGAACAAGTCGGCTAGCTCGTTATGCCGTTTCGCATCGACAGGACCATGATTGGTGACAGACTCAACAAGCAAGAGCCAATCTTTCACGACAAAATAAAGAACTACGTCCGGCATCTTGCCGTGTTTATCGACGGTCACGCCAAGAGCCGCAAGCCGCTTTTCCTCGAAGCATCCAATCTTAGAGCCTGTATCTCCGACATAGATTAATTCCGAATTAGGCGCGAACCGTGGTGCAAATTCCGTAATGATTTGCTTAATCAGTTCGCTATGAGCACCGGGCGTTAAGTTTATCTCTTGTCCTTCCGATAACCGCACCGGAATCATTTGCATTTCACGATGCTTCGCCCATTTTTCAGCGAGTGTTTACTGCCCTTCCAAGTATTCAGCTAACGTCGCTTCCCATGTATCCGTGCCAAAGGTTTGAATCACCTCAAATGCCTCTTGGCTTATCTGATAACAAGCCTTCGGACTGTTCACGGGGCGGTCTGGTTGGTCGGGATTGTAGAGTGCAATTCCGGCCTCAACGAACTGGTGCATTGTCTGGCGGCGAAAAGTCTCGCGTGTATTCGGAGCGTACTCCCGTCCATAATGCTCACGGCAATAATCCATGATCGGGGTTATCCCCATGAGCGGCTTTTCCAAGCTGTCCCAGCTACCGGACGGCTTAAGGTCGAGAATTGCCAACAAAGTTAGGGCCGATCTTTCGTTTTGCTGGCCGCGCGGCATACCCAAAGCACGGACAATTTCTAGCGCTTCCTCGATTCGCCGTTGCACCATTAGTGGATTTTCATCATCTGCCATGTGTGCTAATTCCCCCTCTATTAGATTATCGGTCTCCTGCTGGGAGAGTGTTGCGCCACGGCTCAATTTTCCTATGCGCTCAAGCGTTTCCCTGTCTGGATAGTTCAGTGATCGTAAATCGCTAACATTTACCTGTGTATGTCCGTTGAACTGTCGGAAAAACCGATCAACAAGACTGCTGTTCAGATACACACTTAAGCCTGCAGCAAGCGATTTGGAAAATCCTCGCTGATTGACATGATAGACATTCAAATGATTTTCGAAACCAACCAGCTCGCCCTGCAGGCTAGATGAATACACCGAAGCCACTACACGCCGCGCTTCCTCTTTCGAGGTAAAACGTTTTGTGACTACGAAATGGCCTTTGTTCTCCCACAGCCATTTTCGTGTGTTATCGTTTACTTCAATGGCGTTTGGCTTCTTCATGGCTTTAGGCCATTCGAGTATGCCGCCTTTAAAGTGCGCCGCATACAAAAGCGGGGCTGTGTGCTTGTTCGGTTCGATGCGTAAATCATCCTTAAGCCGAAAATCGACTACTGGCCCCGTCGATAGCTCTAAACCAAGATCGGCAAGGGTCGTGGTGAAGCCCGCCATTCGATCAACAATGCCCTGCTCAAGATCATTGGCGGCAATGTGAACAAACATATCGGGGTCGTTGGGATTAACCACAGTCGCGTAAGTAACAACGCGCTGTGTCATATCTTCCGCCGTGTATTCCTGCGAACTGGGGTCAAAATGGAAATGGCCACCCCTGCTAGTCGTAATTCGCACATTTTCAGGCTTCGCGCCCCTCACGGCATGAATGATGATGTTTTCCTGCAGGACTTCATCACTCTTAAAAGCATGGTTTCGTTTCTCAAAAATATGAATATGCCGTAGCCCCATCATTGAGAAGAATTGCTCTCTGAAGGGCTTGAAATATGGCCCATTGCAGAATGATCGAGGCACGATTGCCACCATCTCTCCGCCATCCTGCAAACGCTCCGCCGCAAGGAACATGAATCCTGTATACAGATTCGATGTTTCAATTCCGGCTTTTCGTAAGGCTGCCCGATGCCCCGAACCCGCGTTAATTTTCTTGTAGGGCGGATTCATAATGACGTGGGTAAACCCGTCTTTCGTGGCTTTCTGCCCATGAAAAATATCTGCCTGATATTCGTCCGAATGACTGAGAATAAAATCGTCTGTTCGTATTTCGCTGCTTGCCGCAATCTCCGCGCCTGCGCATTGCGCCTCTGCCTCGGCCAAACTGCTCGATAAATAATCGAGCGACATAGACTCGATCTCGTAACAAACGAGCGAAGCCGATTGTGGTTTTTTTGACCGCCTGCAGAGCATTTCGACAAAAGCGGCAGTCAATGAACCAACGCCCGCCCCTGCATCCAGCAATCGAACCTCGCCGCTTGCATCACAAAACAGACTAGACATGAAATAACCAATCGGAGCGGGGGTCATATATTGTCCAAGGACTGCCTTTTTTTCGGATCAAGCCTTAAAGATGCGTCAACTCGGAAAAATTCTGTTGTTTCAGCGACGGCGGTTTTCATATGTATCAAGCTTTCCTATCCGTTCGCACTGCGTGGAGTATCAGCGAAATTCAGCGCGAAGATTTGATTCGCATTTCCCGTACCGTTCGAGAAACTCAGTGATGGCTTGGCGGGTAATCCGAGAGATTGAAACATCATGTTGTTCGGAAAGTCTAACCAGTTCTGCGTATTCTTCTTCTCGCAGGTTGACCGTTACTCTCGTTGCTTTTGTTGTTTTCAAGACATCCCCCCTAGAGTGAAAACCTGCAGCATCTTGCATCAAACTGCAGCACTTTTCAATATATTCCCTTTGAAGCCCCCCGGAGGCGTTGTCTTTGCGTTAGGTTTCGTGGACAAATGGTATCCAGAGTTTGATTGATGCGATGGCGAAGAAGCCAGGGTAGGACTCTTTGGTTTCGTCGTAGCGGGTGGCGACCCTGCGCCAGTTCTTGAGTTTGTTGAACAACCGCTCGACGAGATTGCGCCATTTGTATTTGGCCCGGTCGTGCGTGATGGGGGCAAGACGATTGCTCTTTGCAGGGATCACCGCTTCGACGCCTGCGGCGGCGATTTCCTGGCGGATAGCATCGGCATCATAGCCGCGATCTGCGAGGAACGCCTCAATGCGGTCGGTCATCATGCGGAACAGCGGTGCAAAGCCCTGCACATCGTGCGCTTGCCGGGTGTCAGCACGAAGTCGGGCGGGGGGCCTCTGGCATCGCACCTCGCATGGAGCCCGGTCGTAAAGCCGCCGCGCGACCGGCCAGGCCCCTCTGTTTGCTGAGCCCCCTTTTTATGCCGACGGCACAATGATGTGCCCGGACCACCGTGCTATCGATCATGTCGGCGGTGGCATCGCGTCCCGCCGGTTCGGCCAGCGTCTCGAGCATCGCATCGAACACGCCGGTCGTGACCCATCTTCGGTAGCGTCGGAAAATGCTGTTCCACTTGCCATAGTCATCCGGCAGAGACCGCCACTGCGCTCCGGTTCGCGCGATCCACATCATGCCTTCGAAATACAGGCGGTTGTCCTGTGCAGGACGGCACCCGCGACCGCGCTCCAATGTGAATCTCATGTGGCGCCAACAGCGGCCCGATCAGCGCCCATTCCTCATCCGTTACACCAATCCGCTCGCCCAAGGCCGCCTCCAAAAGGCAGCCTCCAAAAGGCAGCCCTGAATCGAAATGTGAATCTCATGTCAAGCTTGGTCCACGAAACCTAGTATCTGATGGCAACTGCGCCGACACCGAATGGGACCTCGGTCAAGCATTCTGGCGGGAAAACAGCACAACCAAGATTCTCTATGGCCTTTCTGCTATGCTCTACGCTTGGAAATACATCGTGCTTCCCAAGCGCTATCCCAATCTTCTGTTCTGTAAAGCGATGGAATATCTGGCGTAGATCGAGACTGCCGTTGCCGGGGGAGAAAACGCTGATCTGCCTGTCTCCCGACACTTCAATCCGGCGATCCTGGTCGACGACCCGGTCCGACACCGCTAGATGGATCTCATGTCCTCATGTCACTGATCGCACTTGCATGAGAGGACCCCGGCCCGGCTTGAACTTGCCAGACGATCAGAGCGCGAGCAGGGAGTGCGCCTGACCCCAGAATTTGCCTGTTTCATCCGCGCGCGCGGACCCTGATCTGGACCGGCTGTTCACTAAGGCCAAAAACGCCATGGGCACCGATAATCGTGCCGCGCTGCAGCTGGTGATCGAGGCTGGCAATTGACCGCGCGACTGGCCTGTGGTGCGCGACTGACGTCCTACTCCACCGGCGGCCACAGCCGCTGACCGACCGTCGGCGAACCCGGCGCATGAATGGTGTATTTCACCACCCGCGAGGTCCACTCGCCCTCCTCCAGCGCCAGCGCTTCATGCGGCTCTTCGAAATTCTTCATCCGCGCCTCGAGCGAGGTGAACTCATAAAGCACCGAATGGGTCGCCCAACCGGCAATGCACGATAGCTTGCGGGTGCGCATGGCACCCGGCATCTGGGCCATATGCGGCAGGCGATATTGCGCATACCAGCCGCCAAGATCGATCTCATCTCCCGCCTTCGATAACGCCGCGTAGCGCTCATCCGGATCGAACAACCCGCGCTGTGCAGCCATCCTACCCTCCGTCGCCGATATCCCCACGGAATCACGCCAACACGCTCAAAGCCAGGGGGTTTTCAGGGCGTCCGATTGCCAAGTGGCGGAGACGGCAGACGGTTGAGGATCGGCAGAAGCGGCGGCCGGCAGAAGCGCGCGATCCGGGCCCGCTGAGAATCGGAAAACCAGAAGGAATCATACATCTCGTTACCTCCTCATCGGAGGCAATGAACCATCCTCAGATCAAATCGGGAAGACGGTTATCGGGGCCGGACCCCAGTTGTTCAGTCCCGCCATCATGTAGATCGGATTGCCATTGAATTTATCTGGCTCTGAAGTCCGGATTTTGCAGATGTATTCGTAAGGCGTCAGGCCGTTGAGGGTCTTTAGCCCCCGGGCGAAATTGCAGGCTGCCATGAAGTCTGCCGGATGTGTGCGCAGCTGATCATGATTGTCGTCGTGATAGCGTTTGACGGTGGCGTCTTTGATCGTCCGGTTGATCCGCTCGACCTGGCCGTTGGTCCATGGATGGCTGGGCCTGGTCAGCCGGTGTTCAATCCCGTTGGCGTGGCGGATCATGTCAAAGCGCATGGGCCGGGAATAGATCATGTTTCGGTTCCGTGGCTGCGCGGCGAACCGGATGCCATTATCGGTCAGGATCGTGTGGATGTGATACGGGACGGCTTCGAGCAGATGTTCAAGGAACTCCCGGGCTGTTTTGCGGTTGGCCTTGTCTACGAGCTGAGTGACGCAAATTTGCCGGTCCGATCAATGGCTGCGAACAGCTACAGCCTGCCCTCGGCGGTCTGGACCTCGGCGATGTACATGTGGAAGCCCCCGATTGGATAGCTCTTGAAACGCTGCCGCTTTGGTGTGTCCCCTTCGACGTCAGGCAAGCGCGATAGGCCATGCCGTTGCAGGCACCGATGCAGGGCCGACCATGTCAGGCGCGGGATTGACGGCTGAAGGGCATGGAGGCAGTCATCCAGCGGAAGCAGGCTGTGTCCGCCGGAAGACAACGATCATCGCCTCCCCGGCTTCACTGAGAACGGTTGAACGCGGTTCCTTCGGGCCTGTCTTGCGATCCTCAACCGTCTGCAGTTTCCGCCACCTGGCAATCGTCTTGGGGTTGACACCCGGTTCCCGGCTCAGTTCCGCGATCGAATCTTGCGATCGCTGTATTGCTGCTCTTACAGCGTGTGTGGTCGTGGCGCTCGCGTGACGAACCTGTCCCATAATGCTTCCTTCCATTCCAACGAAAGCATCACACCATCAAACCGCGGGAGCAAACAAATAGAGCATTCCTGGCCTGGTGGCGGTCAAAAGCCGAGCGGCAATTCGTGGTTGATGTTCACGGCGGGCTTTTTTGGATCAGGCCTGGCTTGATCTCGCGCCCGGCCTATTAGATCGCGTCAAAATCGACCGCACGCTGGGGCACAACGCCGCCTGCTGGCATGTCCGGAGCAGTTGCATCGACAGAGGAGCTGACAATAGCTTGCGGATCGATGGTGAACCGCTTGTCACTTTCCACTTTTCCGGCTTTGACTCGGATTGCCCGGATGTACTATCGCGTCATCAAAACCCGAGGATATTGGCCGACCATCCGGTCTTGGGTGAGCTTGCGCGCGCGTATGCGCAATGCCTGAAAGCCAACGGGCATGATGCGTGCGCATCGCTGGAATACGGGTATTCCAGGCTTTCTGACGGTACAAAGATCAAGGCGCATTGGCGTGAGGCGATAAGCCTGGATGATCCTATGTTGTCGGATGTGGTTGATCCATTCGATGTCCGGGCAACTCCGGATCTGGAAGCGCGTTACCGGTCAGCAGCGACAACAGTGCGACCGAGCAGGGTGGACTGGGTTCTGGGAGAGAAGCACCTCATGGGGGCAAACGGCTTGAAGCAAAATATTCGCGCATCATGGGTGAAATTGCCCGGCTGTGGCGAAAGGTCGGCTTGCGCTTAAGAGTGTCCTGACCCTTGCGCATGATTGCCATTAGGGCTCAATTTGCTTCGTCCACTTTTCTTTCAGTGTTGCCCTTTCGCGTGACCCACGCGGCGCCCAGCGGCACGCCGACAAAGATCACGATCAGGCGCGCTGTGTGGCAGGTGGCAACGAAGGCGGGCTCAATGCCGATAGCGAGCGCCACCAGCAGCATCTCGGAAAAACCGCCGGGGGCGGCGGCGAGAAACATGCCTCGCGCATCAAGCCCGAATATCGGCGAGAGTACCATTGCCGTGGTCAGCGCAAGAAGCAGAAGAAACAGCGCCCAGACCATGGAATGGGAGACGATGGAGGCTGCTTCCAGCCGGGTAATGCCGCGAAATTTAACGCCCAGAGATGAGCCGAGGGCAATCTGAACCGCGGCAACCAGCCACCAGGGCGGGCCGGCCTGGCTGATCGCTGTGATGTGCACCGCGGCACTCAGGATCATCACCGCAAATATGGCACCGCCCGGCAAATGCAGACGTGTACCAAGGATCCCACCAATCACCGCGCAGGCACCGAGGATCAGCCATTCGTTCAACTCGATCGAGGCCGGACCGGGTAGCCTTTGCCCGAGGGTGGCGGCATCGACATCGAAATAGAACTGGATCGTCAGTGTCGCCAGAACAACCACCGTGGCGATCCTGATTGTATGGGTGAGGACGATGCGGCGCTCATCGCCGCCGACCTCGCCGCCGATCGAGACCATTTCGGCCAGACCTCCAGGCGGCGCTGCGCACAGCGCGGTCGGGCGATCCCAGCCAGCCACGCGCGTGAGATAAAAATAACCGAGCACACTTGCAATCAGCGTATAGGCGGAGGCTGCGGCAATGCCCGCTGGCCAGCGCCAGATGTTTTCAATAATTGCAGGCTGGAACGAAGAGCCGATCATCACCCCCATGATCGGCATCGCAACCAGGCGAATCCGACGGTCGATATCAATGGCGCCTGTGGAAACAGTGACGATGAGGGTTGCGGCAAATGCGCCCAACAGCCATGGCAGCGGCATCTTCAGATGGAAGAATACAAACCCGCCCACCGTGCCGATAGTCAGTGTGATCAGCGTTACCGCTAAGGTCTTGAGCATGGGCGATATAAGCGGGTGCGGCGAACCACGGGCAGTGTGGCCGCGCAGATTGGTTGTTGGGAAAAACGCAGTCGGCTCACCTATCAGTGTTGGAAGGTGATTGGCAAACGCCCAGGTCTTGACTGCGGCAGCGGCCGCGGGTTTTTTTATCAGATGTTGCCCTGCATGCCCCGCCGGGTGCCCAAAACCTGTCCAGGGAAAACTCAATGCAACCCAGCAATCTGGTATTCATCATGGCCGATGAGCACAATGCCTCGGTGATGGGCTGTGCCGGCCATGACATGGTCAAGACACCGCGCCTCGATGCCCTTGCAGCGTCGGGCACACAATTTGTGAGCGCCTATACGCCTTCGCCCTTGTGTGTGCCGGCGCGTGCGGCGATGGCCACCGGACGGCTGCCCAACGATACCGGCTATTGGGATGGCGCCATTGCCTATGATGGGCGGGTAAAGGGCTGGCCGCACCGGTTGAATGCGGCGGGCCACCGTGCCTCCTCCATCGGCAAGCTTCACTATCGCGATGACCGGGTTGATACCGGCTTTGATGAGACCATTGAGGAGATGCATCTGCTCGACGGTCTCGGCGATGTCTATGGCCTGTTACGTGAGCAGATGCCACCCAAGACCGCGTGCAAGCGCCTGTCGGAGGAGCTTGGCAGCGGCGAATGCGGCTATTTGCGCTATGACCGCCGTATTGCCGATCATACCTGCCAATGGCTTGGGCAGGCAGCAGGTCGCAAGGACGCGCCTCCGTTCGTGCTGTTTGTCTCCTTCGTTTCGCCGCACTATCCGCTGATTGCGCCGCCGGAATTTTACGATCTTTATGCCGATCTCGATGTGCCGATTCCTGATGTGGTCGATCCCGACGATCCTGCCCTCCATCCGTGGATCAGGGGCATTCGCAAGGCCTGGCCCTATGACGACTACATGGACGATGAAAAACGGCGTATCGCGGTGATCGCCTATTTCGGCATGTGCTCGTTCATGGATGCCAATGTTGGCCGCGTGCTGGATGCGATCGAAGAGACCGGGCTCGGCGATACCACCCGGGTGATCTATGCCAGCGACCATGGCGAATGCCTGGGAAATCGCGGTCTGTGGGGCAAGATGACAATGTATGAGGATGCGTGCCGCATTCCGCTGATGATGGCAGGCCCCGGCATTCCTTCAGGCTGGGTGGAGCGCACGCCGGTATCGCTGATCGACATCTACCCAACCGTGCTCGACACGGCGTGTATTGAGCCCAACGAGCATGAGCTGAGCTTTCCCGGCTCTTCGCTGATTGAAGTTGCCAATGGGCGCGACGATGAAGAGCGCTTCGTGTTCAGCGAGTATCACGGCGCGGGAGCGGCGGGGGCTGCATTCATGGTGCGTCAGGACCGCTACAAACTGATCCATTATGTCGGCCATGAACCTGAGCTGTTTGACGTCGAGGCCGACCCTGAGGAGCGCAACAATCTCGCACCCAAGGTAGACTACTCCTCTGTGCTGGTGAAGATGGACGAGTTGCTGCGCACGGTGCTCGATCCAAACGAGGCCGACAAACGCGCACGTGCCGATCAGGCGGCGCTGCTTGAGCGCATTGGCGGGGCCGATGTGGTGCTCGGTCGCGGCAGCTTTGCCGGAACGCCTGCACCTGGAAAATAGGTTGGGGCAGGGGGCGGACCTTGCACGACGGTTCTGCCCGTCTTGCCAGTGGCGCGCGATCGGCCATAGGCTGACGCCATCGTCCTTCTCGCGCCACCCTCGGCCCGGTTCCGGCATATCAAATGAATGTTCCGCTTTCCGTTCTTGACCTGTCACCTATTGTCGAGGGAGGGGATGCAGCGCAATCGCTGAACAATACCGCCGACCTTGCAGCCCATGCCGAGAAATGGGGCTACAAGCGCTATTGGGTGGCCGAACATCACAATCTGCCGGGCATTGCCAGCGCAGCAACGTCGGTGGTGATCGGGCATATTGCCGCAAGAACCGCGACCATCCGGGTTGGCGCCGGCGGCATCATGCTGCCCAACCATGCGCCGCTGATCATTGCCGAGCATTTCGGAACCCTCGCAGCGCTTTATCCAGACCGCATTGATCTGGGTCTGGGGCGTGCGCCCGGTACTGACCAGATGACGGCGCGGGCGCTTCGGCGCTCGCTTGCGTCATCGGGAGAAGATTCATTCCCTGCCGATGTGGTCGAGCTGATGAACTATTTTCAGCCCGTAACGCCTGACGCCCGTGTTCATGCGGTGCCGGGCGAGGGGCTTGATGTGCTAATTTGGATGCTGGGCTCCAGCCTTTATGGCGCGCAGCTCGCAGCTCATCTGGGGCTGCCTTACGCATTCGCGTCACATTTCGCGCCGGGTGAAATGATCCGCGCGCCGGCAGTCTATCGCGAGCGGTTTCAACCCTCCGATCAACTCGGCCAGCCGCACGTCATGCTGAGCGTCAATGTCTTTGCCGCAGACAGAGATGAAGAAGCACGCCGTCTGATGAGTTCACATCAGCAGGCGGTGATCAATTTGCGCACCGGGAAGCCTGGCCGCCTGCCGCCGCCGGTCGATGATTTCGAGGCCTCGCTCGATCCGCAACTGGCAGGGATGGTCAATCATCAGCTCGCTTGTTCGCTGGTCGGCTCACCTCAGACGATCGAGCAGGGTCTTAGGGAGTTCATGGAGGATTCCGGCGCCAATGAGCTCATCATCACCGGGCAGATATTCGATCACGGCGCGCGTCTGCACTCATTTGAAATTGCCGCCGATGCCTGGCGAAGGATTACCGGCGAGGCAAAATTCATATAGTTGGGGCTCGCCGGCCTGAACCTTTAGGGATGAATGACATGGCTGAAAAACTGGCATCCGAACTCATTGTCGACTGCCTGATCGAAGCCGGGATCGACCATGTGTTCGGCCTGCCGGGCGGTGCGATGATGGATGTCTACAAGGTCCTTCATGGCCGGGAAGGTGAGATCCGCACGGTGGTGCCGCGCGACGAGCAGACCTCGTCCTGCATGGCCGACATGTATGGCAAGCTCACTGGCAAACCCGGCATGTTCGGCGTCATAGAAGCCTGTCTTGCAAGCTCGCCGATGCTGGTATTGAGCGAGCTTTCTGAGGCCCATGAATTCGTCATGCATGGCCCCATCCAGTCAGCCGCAGGCCAGTATGGCTCGTTCGATCTGCCAGCGATGTTCAAGGGCGCGACCAAGTTCACGACAGTCGCGCATTGTCCGAGTGAAGCGGTATTGGGTGTTCGACTCGGCATCAAGCATGCGATTGCAGGAAGGCCCGGACCTGCGGTCTGTTTGTTTCGCGGCAATTCATTACGTGAGCCGGTGGCGGAAAACGGCCTGCCTGAAATCCATGATACCACACGCCTGCTTAATCCGAATAACTCGGTGCCGCCGGAAGCAGCACTTGATGCGGCATCGGACGTGCTGGTTGGCGCGACATCACCGGTGATCGTTGCCGGAATGGCATGCGCATCTCGCGCGCCTTTGGAGAGCTTAAAGCCATTGCCGGGCTGATTGGCGCGCCGGTGGTGACCTTGACACTCGGCAAAAGCGCGATTTCCGAAACCCATGAGCTGGCAGCCGGGCCAATCGGTTATACCAGCCTGCCTTTGGCGAATGACCCTGTGGGCGCGGCGGACACCATTCTGGTGGTCGGTTGCCGTCTAAATCCCAGGAGACCTGTTTCGAACATCCAGAAATGTTCGATCCCAACCGGCAGTGGATCGTGCAGATTGATGTTGAGCCGCGTAACGCGTCCTGGATCGTTCCAACCGAAGTGGCGCTGGTTGGCGATGCGGCAAGAACACTGGAACTGCTGCACCGGCGTCTTGCCGGGCGGCTCGATGCGAGCGCGGTGTCACAGCGGCGCAAGAGCTTTGCCGCGTTCAAGGTGGCGCGCGATTATTTCACCCATCCGATGCAGGCAAGCGACAACGTGCCGATGGCGTCTCAGCGTCTGGTGAGCGAGATCGCAAGAGCCGCACCGGAGGGGGCTGTAATCTGTTCCGATGCCGGCAACAACCGCCACTGGATGAACCGTTTTTTCCAGACCAAGCGCGCCAATTGCTATTACGGTACTGGCGGGCTTGGCGGCGTCAGCTGGTCGCTGCCGGCGGTGCTGTGCGCCAAGTTTCTCGATGCCGAACGGCCCGCCATTGGCGTTTCCAGTGATGGCGGTTTTGCCATGCAGATGCATGTGATCCTGACCGCCGTTCAGCACCGGCTCAATCCGGTTCATGTGGTGATGAACAATTCGCGGCCGGGCATGACCAGTGAGAGCATGGGCAACCGCGCGGTCGGCAATAAATTCCCCGATACCGACTATGCCGTGATAGCATGCTCGATGGGCGCATGGGGCGAGCGGGTGGGAAATCCCGGCGCGGTCGGAGCGCGGGTCGTCCGCCACGCCCTAGCCGTCACGTTCCAACCGGCCGAGGCGGCTGTCGGCGGCGCTCTGTTCACCCGCATCCCTGCGGCCATCCAACGGCTCCTTTGACGGAAAAATCGGTGTTGAAGGCAAAATCGGCAACGACCTTCAACGACCCTTCAAACCGGCTGTGAAGGGTTTTTGATTGCGGCCCGAAAATGCCGGAAATCCAGGACTTTGAGGATTTGAAGGCGGTCGTGAAAACGTCGGAACCGGCGTTGTGATATTGCGGGAAAATCCAATTTGAGGTGGACCATTTTGGTTGACCTCGGAAGACAACCGGAAAAAACAAACGAACACATACAGATAAAGCAAAGCCGCGGATGAAATACCGATTTTGAGGTAGACCACGCAAATGAAGTCTGATGTTCTCAGTTGACCGATCACCCTGCCTCTTTTCGTTTCGCCGGATTTGTCGGAAGAGCAGAGTCAAATTGCGCGTTCTCGATAACTATGCCTCGTTCGGTTCTGGGTCGATATCGTCACCTGCGATACTTTCCGTGGTCTGCGCTTGGTGGACCTCTTCGTCTGGTTTTTCCCATGTCTTGACCACTTGCGTCCAGTTTGGCGGAGCGCCTTTGCAGCCAAGCCATGTGTGCCAGAAACTCGGATCATCCGAACGCGGGCGCTGCGGCTTTTGCAGGTCGCGGATGCGAACGGGAACGGGTATGGTGGCTGCCCGGCCGAGAGGGATTTCCTGCTGCGAAGGAATCATGGGAAGCTCGTCGAGAAGCCCGCCCAAAGCGTCGGGAACAAGACGGCGGACAAGATTCTGATCGACATCGTTGACGATGCGGTAGTTCTTGGCTTGATGGTGTAGTTCCATTCAGGGTGGAACTCGTCTTCGGTAATGTTGAGTGCGTCCATTTCGGGTTTGGAGACTTTGATGCTCTTTTGGTAGGTCCGCTCGTCGATTGCGCATTTGACCCTGAGGCCAGCCTTGGTTGTCGTTGCACCGATCAGTTCGACCACAGTCATGCGGTCGGTGAGCGGACGACCGCTCCAGTTCTGGGTGATGTGACAGAACAGGCGGTACTCAATCTTGTTCCACTTCGATGTGCCGGGCGGATAGTGGTGGATCTGGAGCGTGCGCCCGGTCTCGTCGGCAAGCTTTTGCAACTCGACTTTCCACAGCCTGACACGCACCCCGTTCGAGCCCCCACAGTCGGCATTGATCACAGGTTTCTTCGCCTCGGGATACCCGGCGCGGCCGCCATTGCGCTCCACCGCGCGGCTGATTGTCCACGGCGCTCGGCGTAGCTGACGCGCGATCGCACGAAAGGACCGTTGCGCCCCAAGTCCTCCGGAGATCTCCTCTCGATCACAATGAGCCAATGCTGGACGCGACCTTGCGCGCGCCAGCTGCCGGATAGCACACGTCCGGGGCAGCAAGGGAAAGATCGACGATGAGTTGCGATCGAGCCCGTGGCCAATCGAACGCATCGACTCCCCACGCTGCCGGCGATCCCAAATCTCTGCCTTCCGGCTATCGGTAAAATGGATACGTCGACGGCAGCCCATCGTGAACACTCCATCTTTCCATCAAAGACTGTGGTCTGCGCCCTTAGGTTTTCTCCAATGATAATGAGCGTCCGGCGCTGACAAGGAGACGGACGATATGAAGCGGAGCAGGTTTGGCGAGGAACAGATGATCGCTGTGTTGAAGGAGCAGGAGGCGGGGATGCCGACGGCGGATGTGTGCCGCCGTCACGGGATCAGCCCGGCGACCTTTTACAAGTGGAAGTCGAACTATGGCGGGCTTGAGGTGTCCGATGCCCGGCGGCTTCGTCAGTTGGAGCAGGAGAATGCGCAGCTGAAGAAGCTGCTGGCGGGCTCGATGCTGGACAACGCAATGCTCAGGGAGATCAGTGCAAAAAGTTCTGACGCCCGGTGCCGGGCGGCAGGCGGTGGCTCATTTCCGGGAGGTCTTCGAAGTGAGCCGGCGTCGCGCCTGCGCGGTGCCGGGCGTGGACCGAACGACGGTGCGCTACATCAGCTGCCGCCCTGACGACACCGAGGCGCGGACACGTATCAGGGAACTGGCCGGCGAGCGCCGCCGGTTCGGCTGTCGGCGCTTGCACTGGCTGCCGTGCCGTGAGGGATGGGTCATGAACCACAAGAAGTTCCGCAGGCTGTATCATCGGGATGAGCGCTTGCAGGTTTGTCGCCGTGGCGGGCGCAAGCGGGCATTGGGGACACGAGCGCCGATGGTGTTACCGCAGGGACCGAACCAGCGCTGGAGCCTGGACTTCATGTCGGATGCCTTTGCCTGCGGACGCAGGTTCCGGATCTTCGCCGTGGTCGACGACTTCAGCCGGGAGTGCGTGCGCCTGATTGCCGATACGTCGATCTCCGGCGCAAGGGTCGGTTGCGAGCCTGATGCGGCGATCTTCGAGCGAATGGCGCGGCCCGGCACGATCGTCAGCGACAACGGCACCGAACCGACCGGCATGGCGATCGGGCGCCGTTCAAAGGAGCGCAATGTCGAGTGGCACTCTATCGCGCCGGGCAAGCCCTGTCGAACGGGTTCACCGAGAGCTTCAATGCGCGGCTCAGGGACGAATGTCTGAACGAGACGATCTTCACCAGCCCGACCCATGCCCGCCGGGAACTCGAAGCCTGGCGGCACGACTACAATCACTTCCGGCCCCACTCGAGCCTCGGGGACAAAACCCCGGCCGGGATCGGGGCTGGATCAACCGGCAAACACGGTTGTTGCCATCACGCCCGGCGTTGGGCCTCAAAACGGGCACAGGCTCTAATTGTAGCTGGTAGAAACTTCGCGCTCAGATCAGCGGCAACGCTCGGCTTTCAGCTTGTCGACCTTTTGCGGGCTCTACGTCAGATGAACCGGTCGGAGAAGCCCGAAGCGGAGGCGCGGAGATGAGCGCCTGGATCGCGCTGGCGGTTTTTCTGATCCTCGGCGCGACGCTGTGCGGATCCGTGGCCTTCATTCTGGCGTCGGAGGGCCGTGCGAAATCCGGCCTGTTCACCGTCGCCCTATCGATGATCTGGGCGCCTCCGCCGACGGCGAGGCGACACTGATCGAGATTGTCGAAAATCTGTTTCGCAACGATCTGTCGGTGCTGGACCGGGCGCAATTCGTCTCGACCTATCGCGAGGTATGGGGGCTGAAATACGGCGAGATCAAGCGCGGCGCCGTCCTGGGTGACGATGTTTCCGATGGGCGTCTATCTCCCGCCGCAATTGCAGATGGTGTTCCGCTGCCTGGTCGCGCATGAGGTGGCGGCGAAAGAGCATATCTATCAGGTGATCGTCAGCGACCGACCGGAGCCATGGCCCGATCCGAAGATCGTCGATGCCCAGATCCATAATCTGCGTCGGAGGCCGGGGCCGTCCGGCGTGCAAATCAAGGCCGTGTGGGGCGTTGGCTACCGGCTGATCGACCGGCATCGGTTCCGCCCGGAAAAGGCGGTGTCGGCATGAGCGCGGACGGGCTGGCGCTGTGTGTGACCGAGCGCGCGGATTGCGCGCGGATCGCGATCATCCTCCGCCATGCCGGCGGAGAGGTTTTCTACGATCTCCATCCGGACCGGGCGGAGAATCCCGCCGAGGGGCCGCTCGATCCTGGTGGAGCGGACGCGCGGGCTGAATGGCGACACGATCGGCAGGACGGAGGAGTAGCCGATGGCGGTCTCGATCCAGACGCAGATCGGCGAAGCCAACTGTGAAATCCGAATGCGCCGCGAGGTCTACCCGCGCCAGGTGGGTGCAAGAAAGATAAGGATCGACCATGGCGACAGCCCCTTACAACCATGGCGTCCGCGTCTTTGACGCTGGTAAAACCGAACTTCCGATTTCTGCCGCCGATCTGTCTTCGATCGGCATGGCGGTAGTCGCGGAGGCTGCCGATGCAAGCAAATTTCCGCTAAACGAACCTGTTCACTTCTACTCCAACGACACCGACAAGATCGCGGATCTCGGCGCAACGGGAACCGCCAGGGCGGCCATCGATGCGATCAGCGACCAGGGTGTCGTCGCATCCATCGTGCTGGTCCGCGTGGCCGAAGGCGTCGATACCGACACTACCCTGGCCAATCTGGCCGGGTCGAGCGCCGCGATGACCGGCGTCAATGCCTTCCGCTATGCCAAGGGGCACACGGGTGTCGAGCCGGGACTTCTGATCGTTCCCGGTTACACTTCGCAGCGGCCGGGCGGCGGCAAGAACCCGGTCATGGCCGAACTCGAAGGCATCTCAGCAGCGCTGAAGGCGGTCAAGATCGGCGATTGCCCGGCGACGACCAAGGAAAGCGCGCTCGCCTATCGCGCCGATTTCTCCGACCGGTACACCTATCTGGTCGAGCCGGCCGTCAAGCTGGCGGGCAATGTGGTTGCGCCTGCCTCGGCGCGTGTTGCCGGCCTGTTTGTCAAGCGTGACCAGGACAGGGGCGGACCATACTGGTCGCCGTCCAATCAGGCGATCGGCGGCATTGTCGGCACATCGCGACCGGTGTCCTATTTCGATGGCGAGGCCAGCCATGAGGCCAACTATCTGAACGAAAACCGTATCAATACGATCATTCCGGCCGTGACCGTTCAGGGCGCAGGCGGCGCGGTAGCCGCCAACGGAACGATCCTTTGGGGCAGCGAGACCACGTCGTCCGATGCTCTGTGGCGGTTCATCAACGTGACGCGGACGCGGGCTGCGATCGAAAAGGCCATTGCACCGGCGTTCCGCTCGGTAATGGACGAAAACCTGTCGGCACAGCTCGGCATCGCCATCATCCGGTCGCTGCAAATCTTTCTGGACGAATTAAAGGCAGACGGCGCCATCCTCGGGGGGCGGGCCTATTGGGACAAGGCGCGCAACTCGTCCCAGTCGCTGCGGTCCGGCATCCTGCGCGTTGAATTCGACGCCGAGGAAGCGCCGCCGCTCAATGACCTGCAGTTCGGTTTCCGCCGCAACTCGGTCTACTTCAACGTTCTGGCCGAGGACATTCTGACCGGTCTCGATCGCGCAGCATAAGGAGAACCGACATGAACAATCTTCGCCTGCTTCGCGGATTTACCCTGATTGCCGGGGACACCATGGCGCTGACCATCGAAATCGAGGAGATGAAGCTTCCGGTCCTGGAGGAAAAAAGCTTCGACTTCACGCCGGGAGGCGGCACCGGCGAAACAGCGGTCCCGCTCGGCATCACCAACAAGCTGGAACTGCCCTTCAAGCTGGTCTCGCACAATCCTGACATGGACGTGCTGTTCGGTAGTCCGCCGGGGCAGCGCACTTCGTTCACGGCGGTCAAGTCGCTGTTCGACGATGAGGACGACAGCGGCCGCGCAATCGAGGTGACGGTCGATATCAAGGCCCGTCTGATGAAGATCGATCCCGAACAGATGAAGGGCGGCGAGAAGGCCGGCTACGATCACATGCTTTCGGCAGTGACCTGGTATTCCGAGGTGCACGACAAGAAGGTCATACGCGCGTTCAATTTCCGGCTTGGCGGCTGGACCATTCTCAACGGCACGGGCGTCGGTGACGATCATCGCCGCATCCTGAGGGTTGGCGGATGACGAAGGCGGCAAGCTCGGTAGACGTCAGGCTCACCTTTCCGATCGAACTGGAGGGCAATGCGGCGATCTCAAAGCTGACGATCAGCCGCCCGAAGACCGCCAACGTCCTGGAACTGATCAAGCTGTTCGGCAAGGACATCGTGACCATTTTGTTGTCGGGCGACGGGGACAGCATGCAGGACAAGGTCGCCGCGCTCAAATCGGGGGATAGCGAACTGGTCGGTCGGATCGCTTCGCTTCTGGATGCCCACAAGCTCGACGCCCTGGCGGCGGCTTTGGCAAAACTGTTTGGCGTGACACCGGAGCAATTCCTTTTGATCGATCCGGCCGATTATCCGGCAATCGGAAGGGCCCTAGCCGATTTTTTTCCCGCGCTCGAGACATTGACGCGAGCGCCTTGCTCTTCGGGCCAGGCGACATAGCCGGCCGCTTCGGCTGGTCCGCGCTGGAGATCGGTGACCTTGAGCTCGACGAACTTGCTTTCTGGCACGAACAGGCGCTTGCCGCCGCCGATCGGGACAATGGCCGGCTTCTGAATGCAATTGCCGGTGCTCTGAAAGCTGGAGCCGACGGAGGCGGCAATCCATGAACGTCTCGGTCATTGTCTCCCTGATAGACCGATATTCGGCGGAAGCGTCCAAATTCAAAAGGACGCTTCAGGGGATGCGCACGGGCGTGCGCGATTTCGGTCGCGGCCTGGAAGAGGTCGTCACATCCGGTCTTGCCACCCGCTTTGACGAGCGAGCCTTCGGCGATCATCTGAACCGCCTTGAAGCCCGCGCCTCACATGCACGTTCCCGCCTTACCGGCGCGCTTGGCATGGCGCTGTCGTTTGCCGCCCCGGTGAAACTCGCCGCTGACTTCGACCAGTCATTCAAGGGCCTTGAAAAGGTCGTCGATGCCCCATTGAAGCGGCTTCAGGAGCTTCGTAAATTCGCGCTCGACACCAGCGCCATTGTCCCGGTTGCGGCAAAGGACATTATCGAACTCATGGCCGAGGCCGCCCAGGGCGGCGTGCCGGTCAATGAACTGGAAGCCTTCTCACTCTATGTGGCCAACGCAGCCGTCGCCTTCGACATGGCCGGCGCGGAGATCGGCGAGCGTTTCGCCAAGCTGCGCAATGTCTATCGCCTCAATCGGGAGGGTTTGGAAACCCTTGGCGACGCGACAAATCACCTGTCGAACAACATGGCGGCAAAGGCAGCGGAGATCACGAATTTTACCAATCGGGCAGCGGGCGCGGCGAAGATATTCAATTTGACGGCAATCGAGACCGGCTCGGTTGGCGCGGCGATGATCGCAGCCGGCATCATACCCGAGACAGCGGCGCGCGGCTTCAACGCCATGGCCACCCGGGTCGAGGCCAACGCCAAGGGTGTCGAGGACGCATTCGAGGCACTTGGCACCTCGCGTGAGCAGTTCCTGGGGGACCTGGATACAGACGGCGCGGCGGCGATCCGGAACCTGTTTGCGGCAATGGCCGAAAGCAAAAAGGGTATGGAAGCCCTTATCGCCCTGGTCGGTCAGGACTTCGCCGACGACTTCGCCAAGTTCCTCGGCAATCCCGAACTGCTGAAACAGGCCTTTGAACTTACCGGTGATGCGGCCGCATACGCCGGCTCGGCTGTGGAGGAAGCCCGCAAACAGGCATCTGGCGCGACAAGGCAGTTCGATCTGCTGAAAAACCGGCTTACTCGCACCGCAATCCTGATCGGAACGGTGTTGCTGCCGCCACTACTGAAGCTCGCGGAAACCGTCGGGGGCGTAACCGATCAGTTTGCCGCCTGGGCACAGGCCAACCCGGAACCGGCAAGCGTGCTCGTGCAGAGCGCAACCGCAATGCTGGCCTTCGGCATTGCATCGCGCGTGGCCGGTTTCCTCTGGGCAGCGTTCGGCCTGCGACTGTTCAGGTTTCTTGGCCTGTTCATGCGCTTTGGCCGCGCCGGTCGCAATGTGGCGCTATTGGCCGGGCCAATCAGGATGCTTGCCGGCGCCGGCCGGATATTCGGTCGTCTGGCCCGTTCTGCCGGCTGGTTTCTGGCATCGATCGCACCCGGGCGGATCAAGGGCGCACTGGCGGGATTGCACATGCTTGCGACCTTCGGCAGGGGAACGGCTCTGACGACGCTGTTTACCGGTTTGCGCACCGCTGCCGTTGTGGCCTTGTCGGCGATCGCAGCTGCCGGATGGCCGGTCGTTCTCACCGTCGGCCTGATCGCAGCGGCTGTCTTCCTGCTCTGCAAATACCGGGAGCGTTTCAAAGCGTTCATGAAGGGTTTTGGAGACGGCCTTTACGATGCTTTTGCACCCGATATCGAATGGATTTCAGGCAAGTGGGAAAGCCTTGTCTCGGATGTTCGTGGCTGGGTGGACGAGATCGCCGAGATAATCGGAATAGACGCCGAGGCGGCGATGGCCGCATTCGACCGCTGGTTCGACTTCTCCGGCGTTGATGCCCGGCTTGCCAGGGCCAGGGACGCCGTTGACAATTTCTTTTCCGACCTGTTCACGCAGGAGCAGCTCGGCGATGCCGAGAAGGGCGAGGTCGAAGCGGCCGGCCGGCGCATCGGCAAGTGGCTCGGGAACGCGATCCGGTCGGCAATCACATATCGGTTCACTCTTGGCACTTTGATCGTAGAGCTCATTATTGACGGCATGGAAGAAGCCTGGTCTGACCTGACAGACTGGTTCAGTACAAGGTTTGATGCCCTTGGCGAGCTGATCTCATTCGATATCGATTGGCCGGAGCCGCCGAGCTGGATGAAATGGTTCGCCGAAAAGGCCGGCTTTGTCGATGAGCCGGAACAATCGGCACCGCCCGAGACAACCGCGCCAGAGCCCGATGCGCCGAAATCGGACGGGTCCGGACTGACCGAACCGAACCCGCAATGGAAGGCCGGCTTTGTCGATGAGCCGGAACAACCGGCACCGTCCGAGACAACCGCGCCAGAGCCCGATGCGCCGAAATCGGACGGGTCCGGACTGACCGAACCGAACCCGCAATGGTTTGATCGAGTGACGCAGGCTGTTCAGTCCGTGTCGCTCAGCGCAGCCGGTCGCGAACTCGGAACGGCCCTTACCGCCTTCCGGGAGCGTGCGGCATTGCCGACGCCGCGACCGATCGGTGAAGAAAAAGCGGTGCGCGAGATCGGCGAGGCGCTCACCGATTTCGTATCCGATGCCGGTCGTGTCGGCGATGCACTCGAGGCTGGAGCGGAGCGGGCCGGAAACAAGCTCAGATCGTCGGCATCGGACGCCGGAAATGAGCCTGGCAATACGGCGGAACAGAAACTGCGCGCCTCCGCAACGACTGTGGGAACGGCAATCGGCCGGGCGGCGGCGGTGCAGATCAGGAAGGCATCGGTCGATGTGCGGGTGTCGGCTTCTGCCGGCCGGGGCGGCGGCAACAAGGCTGCGGCCCTGCATGACGGAGTGGACGAATAATGGCTTTGCTGGCGCTCGGACCGCATATCTTCGAGATCGTAGGTCTTAACTATCAGAAGCTCGAACGCGAGAGCCAGGCCGTATGGCCGGCGATCAAGCGGTTCGGCGGCCATGCGGCGCGGCAGTTCACCGGCCTCGGACCTGACAGCCAGACCGTCAACGGGCTGCTGTTTCCCGACGAATTCGGCGGGCGCGGTGAATATGAGGCGATCCGCGCGACACAATCGCGCGGATCGCCTGTGATGATGGTCGGGTTTTCGGGCGCGACACTGGGGCGTGTCTTCGGCCTGGTCATCATTGAGACGGTTTCCGACACGCAATTTCACATCGACCGGAGCGGCGCGGGAAAGCAGTTGGAATTCTCGGTCACCGTCTCCCCCTATGGGGGCGGTGCATTTGGAGGGCTGTTCTGATGGCGACGGTCAAGGTCACCGGCACCGAAATGGGCATCGAGGAAATCGCCTGGAAGTTTCGCCAGCAACTCTATCCTGACGACCCGGACCGCGCCGCCCGGCTCTCCGGTTATGTCGAGCAAATCTTCGATCTCAATCCGGGCCTGGCGGAAGTGAGTCACAACGTGCCGGTCGGGACCGAAATTGTCATGCCGGATGCCGAGACGGAAACACCGATCGGCCCGAACCGGCTATGGGGCTGATCCATGCGTCCGGTCATCAGGGTGCTGGCAGGCGGTTCGCCGGTCAACGGCATTTTCTATTCCAGGCTCATTTCATGCGGAATCAGGGACGAAAGCGGACAGGAAAGCGATACGCTCGAATGCACGTTCGACTGGCGCGGTTATGCCATCGCCCTGCCGAACGAGGGCGCCATTCTGGAACCCCTGTTCGGCTATGCCGGCGGCGCGCTCACCTCGATGGGCAAATTCGTGGTCGACGGCTACACATCTGCCGGCGGACCGGACGGGTTGTTGCTGACCGTCACCGCCCACGCTGCGGATATCCGCGAAGAGCTCAAGCAGAAGAAGACCGAACATTTCGATGACACCACGCTTGGCTCGATGCTGCAAAAGGTATTCGGCGAGCATGGTGCGCAGATCGAGGTCGACGGCGAACTGTCAGGCATCGAAATCGAATACGAAGCCCGGCGCGACCAATCGCCCCTGGACTTCGCCACCCGCCTTGCAGACCGCCACAACGCCATTTTCAAAGCCGGTGGCGGCAGGTTCCTGTTTGTGTCGCGCGGTAGCCGGAAAAAGAGCTCCGGCGGCTCTCTTGCGCCGGTTCTGATCACGCGGTCGGAATGCCGGGACTGGAGCATCTCTGGCAAGCCGCGTCCGCGCTACGGCAAGGTGGTCGCCAAGTGGCATGATCCGAAGGAGGGAAAGACCAGGTTCGAAACGGTCGACACCGGCGGCAAGGGGCCTATCCGCACCATCAAGTCTCATTTCAAGAACAGGGAAGACGCCAGGCAGGGCGCGAAGGCCGAGGCGACCAGGCTGAACCGGGCACGCGCGGAAGGACACTTCACCCAATATGGCCGTGTCGATGCAACCGCGGAAGCCGATGTGATCGCCAGCGGCTTCGGACCCGCGGAGAATGGCATGTGGCGCGCACGAGCCGTCGCACACTCATTTGAACGCTCGGCGGGATTCATAACCACAATCGAGGTCGAAGCGCCGGAGACGCCAAAGAAATGAGGGGCCTTCAAATGGATGTTGAAAGGTGTTCGAGAGAGAGAGAGAGACGATCGGAAGCGATAAAACCAATACCTGGCCACCGCCGATATGACAAAAACGGCCGCTGAAGATGACCTGCGCTGTGATCAAACCCGGTGTCAAAAAAGCTCAAACCGGGTGTCACGCTACACCCGCGATGAGAAGCGTCTGCTGCGCCTCCAGCGCCAAATGGCCAGGGTCAAACTGATGATCATCGATGAACCGGGCTTCGTACCGCTGAGCAAGATCGGTGCCGAACTCCTCTTCGAACTGATCTCGCAGCGCTACGAGCGCGGCTCCACACTCATCACATCAAACCTGCCGTTCGAAGAATGGACGGAAACATTCGGTACCGAACGCCTGACCGGCGCCCTCCTCGACCGGCTGACACATCACGTCAACATCCTCGAGATGAACGGCGAAAGCTATCGCCTGAACCAAAGCCGCGCCCGCATCGCCAATTCCGGAAATTGATCTTCCAGGAATTGGCCTGACAGCGCATGCTATTGGAGGGCCGCACGCTCCAAGGCGCGCACCCCAAACTGACCGGCTTTTGATCCGCCGTTGACACTCAATGTGATCTGACACCGCTCCCTTCACAGCAAGCTGAACAGGGGACGGCGCATCTCTTGAAGGAGATGGTGGTTGTCCGTTTTGATGGCGGTGCGCACCAACCACAAAACGAGGAAACCACACTAAGGTGCGACCCCGATTCGTCGATCTCTCGATACTCATTCAAGTTTCCGAGCCGAAAAAAGGCGGCGGCCATGGCGGGATTCGATCCGGGCGACGAAGAATGGGCGGCGATTGAGCCCCCGTCCGGCGCAGGGTCCGGGAAGAGGTCACACCGTTCTTCGCCTTCGGTCCGGCGACCCGCGGAATCATTTATACGAGGAAGGCGATTGAAAGCCCGAACAGGACGATCCGGAAATCCATCGAAACGCGGTGGTCGTTCCCGACGGAAGATGCCGCCGCCAAGCCGATCTTTCTCGCCATCCATGACTTCGAAAGGGAGGACGCAATGTCAGAAAACGGTTTGCTATAGAGGTCAGCAAAATGAATCAATGCGTGAGCGTTTCCGAAATTCGCATGCGCCAAGCCGGAAGCACGGAGTTCAGGGCACGGAACTTTGATGCTTGAAAATGACAGGTCTTGGAAAGATCGGGGTTCCCCTTCCCAAACGGTTCATGATGATGCGATTCATACGTCAACGCGCAAAAGAGCTTGTCGGATAATCAATCGGTCCGCGATCTCGATCATGAGTCTGCATGTTTCAAGCAGCAACGCACTTGCGCGGCAGGCCGCGCAGGCGTAATAGATCAAGTAATGACAATGCGTTATCCCCCCGCCCCGCTTAATCCGGGAGGCCCCGGCAGAGGCAAAACCGCCCTGCCGTCGGGCTGACCGATAAGCCCATAGGTGCGCAATGCGGTTTTCCGCCGGATCACTCATTATAGCCTGTCTCCTGGCGGGGTTTGCCATATTCAAAGCCTCGCCGGTTTTCGCACAGACGCCGCCGGGCTTTGCCAAGGTCTTCGACCCGGCGACGATCGATCCGGGCGGGATTTCCACGCTGACCTTCACGATCGACGGCACAGGTGTGGGCGATTCCTTCGACATCGAATTTACCGACAACCTTTCAGGCTTCTTGCGCGGTGTCGTTCCGACCGTGACCAACCTGCCTCAAAGGGGATTTTGCGATTTGGGATCAAATGCATCGACATCCGCCTCGACCGGCGAATTGGTTTTGTCCGTAGCAGGAGTAACGGTGCTGAACGGCAGCAGATGCGAACTTGTTGTCGAATTTACCATTCCAGCTGACCTGCCCCCGGGCGATTACACCAATACGACGAGTGAACTGACGGCGCGCCAAGGGACCATTGACAACCGCCGGATCGTCAATTCTCCACCCGCCGAAGCCACGCTTACGGTGAACGCGTCGGACGCGCCCGGCTTTTCCAAGGCGTTTTCGCCTTCGACGATCGATCCGGGCGGGATTTCCAGGCTGACGTTCACGATCGACAATGGGGCCAACGGCATCGAAGCCGCCGGTCTCGCCTTTACCGACGCCTTCCCGGCCGGTCTTGTCGTGGCCGGGACCCCCAACGGGTCGACCACCTGCACCGGCGGGACGTTCGCGCCCGGGGCGTCGGATGTCTCGCTTGCCTTCACCGGCGGCGCTGTCGCGGCCGGGGTAAGTTGTACGATTTCCGTCGACGTGACCTCCGCGGTTGCCGGAAGCTACCCGAACACGTCGGGCGAACTTACCTCGGACCTGCCGGATGCCGCGCCGCCCGCTTCGGCGACGCTGACGGTCGATGAAGCGCCGCTTATCGCCTTGATGTCGTTCTCGCCTTCGACGATCGCCCAGGGCGGGGTCTCAAGGTTGAGCTATGATCTGCGCAACGATGCGGTGGTCGGGGCGACGTCGATTTCGCTGTCCGACACGCTGCCCGCCGATGTGGCGGTGGCACCCGAGCCCAACGCGGCGACGACCTGCGGCGGCACGCTGACGGCTGCGGCGGGCGGTGACACGATCGCCTTTGCCGACGGTGAGCTTGCGGCGGGCGACACCTGCGCGATTTCCGTTGACGTGACCTCCGCGGTTGCGGGAAGCTATAGCAACGGCCCGGAGGCCGTGACCTCGTCGCTGGGCGCAAGCACCGCCGCGCCGGCGACGCTTACGGTGAACGCGTCGGACGCGCCCGGCTTTTCCAAGGCGTTTTCGCCTTCGACGATCGATCCGGGCGGGATTTCCAGGCTGACGTTCACGATCGACAATGGGGCCAACGGCATCGAAGCCGCCGGTCTCGCCTTTACCGACGCCTTCCCGGCCGGTCTTGTCGTGGCCGGGACCCCCAACGGGTCGACCACCTGCACCGGCGGGACGTTCGCGCCCGGGGCATCGGATGTCTCGCTTGCCTTCACCGGCGGCGCTGTCGCGGCCGGGGTAAGTTGTACGATTTCCGTCGACGTGACCTCCGCGGTTGCCGGAAGCTACCCGAACACGTCGGGCGAACTTACCTCGGACCTGCCGGATGCCGCGCCGCCCGCTTCGGCGACGCTGACGGTCGATGAAGCGCCGCTTATCGCCTTGATGTCGTTCTCGCCTTCGACGATCGCCCAGGGCGGGGTCTCAAGGTTGAGCTATGATCTGCGCAACGATGCGGTGGTCGGGGCGACGTCGATTTCGCTGTCCGACACGCTGCCCGCCGATGTGGCGGTGGCACCCGAGCCCAACGCGGCGACGACCTGCGGCGGCACGCTGACGGCTGCGGCGGGCGGTGACACGATCGCCTTTGCCGACGGTGAGCTTGGCGCGGGCGACACCTGCGCGATCGCCCTCGATGTGACCTCCGCGGTTGCGGGAAGCTATAGCAACGGCCCGGAGGCCGTGACCTCGTCGCTGGGCGCAAGCACCGCCGCGCCGGCGACGCTTACGGTGAACGCGTCGGACGCGCCCGGCTTTTCCAAGGCGTTTTCGCCTTCGACGATCGATCCGGGCGGGATTTCCAGGCTGACGTTCACGATCGACAATGGGGCCAACGGCATCGAAGCCGCCGGTCTCGCCTTTACCGACGCCTTCCCGGCCGGTCTTGTCGTGGCCGGGACCCCCAACGGGTCGACCACCTGCACCGGCGGGACGTTCGCGCCCGGGGCGTCGGATGTCTCGCTTGCCTTCACCGGCGGCGCTGTCGCGGCCGGGGTAAGTTGTACGATTTCCGTCGACGTGACCTCCGCGGTTGCCGGAAGCTACCCGAACACGTCGGGCGAACTTACCTCGGACCTGCCGGATGCCGCGCCGCCCGCTTCGGCGACGCTGACGGTCGATGAAGCGCCGCTTATCGCCTTGATGTCGTTCTCGCCTTCGACGATCGCCCAGGGCGGGGTCTCAAGGTTGAGCTATGATCTGCGCAACGATGCGGTGGTCGGGGCGACGTCGATTTCGCTGTCCGACACGCTGCCCGCCGATGTGGCGGTGGCACCCGAGCCCAACGCGGCGACGACCTGCGGCGGCACGCTGACGGCTGCGGCGGGCGGTGACACGATCGCCTTTGCCGACGGTGAGCTTGGCGCGGGCGACACCTGCGCGATCGCCCTCGATGTGACCTCCGCGGTTGCGGGAAGCTATAGCAACGGCCCGGAGGCCGTGACCTCGTCGCTGGGCGCAAGCACCGCCGCGCCGGCGACGCTTACGGTGAACGCGTCGGACGCGCCCGGCTTTTCCAAGGCGTTTTCGCCTTCGACGATCGATCCGGGCGGGATTTCCAGGCTGACGTTCACGATCGACAATGGGGCCAACGGCATCGAAGCCGCCGGTCTCGCCTTTACCGACGCCTTCCCGGCCGGTCTTGTCGTGGCCGGGACCCCCAACGGGTCGACCACCTGCACCGGCGGGACGTTCGCGCCCGGGGCGTCGGATGTCTCGCTTGCCTTCACCGGCGGCGCTGTCGCGGCCGGGGTAAGTTGTACGATTTCCGTCGACGTGACCTCCGCGGTTGCCGGAAGCTACCCGAACACGTCGGGCGAACTTACCTCGGACCTGCCGGATGCCGCGCCGCCCGCTTCGGCGACGCTGACGGTCGATGAAGCGCCGCTTATCGCCTTGATGTCGTTCTCGCCTTCGACGATCGCCCAGGGCGGGGTCTCAAGGTTGAGCTATGATCTGCGCAACGATGCGGTGGTCGGGGCGACGTCGATTTCGCTGTCCGACACGCTGCCCGCCGATGTGGCGGTGGCGGACGCACCGAACGCGGCGACGACCTGCGGCGGCACGCTGACGGCTGCGGCGGGCGGTGACACGATCGCCTTCGCCGACGGTGAGCTTGCGGCGGGCGACACCTGCGCGATTTCCGTTGACGTGACCTCCGCGGTTGCGGGAAGCTATAGCAACGGCCCGGAGGCCGTGACCTCGTCGCTGGGCGCAAGCACCGCCGCGCCGGCGACGCTTACGGTGAACGCGTCGGACGCGCCCGGCTTTTCCAAGGCGTTTTCGCCTTCGACGATCGATCCGGGCGGGATTTCCAGGCTGACGTTCACGATCGACAATGGGGCCAACGGCATCGAAGCCGCCGGTCTCGCCTTTACCGACGCCTTCCCGGCCGGTCTTGTCGTGGCCGGGACCCCCAACGGGTCGACCACCTGCACCGGCGGGACGTTCGCGCCCGGGGCGTCGGATGTCTCGCTTGCCTTCACCGGCGGCGCTGTCGCGGCCGGGGTAAGTTGTACGATTTCCGTCGACGTGACCTCCGCGGTTGCCGGAAGCTACCCGAACACGTCGGGCGAACTTACCTCGGACCTGCCGGATGCCGCGCCGCCCGCTTCGGCGACGCTGACGGTCGATGAAGCGCCGCTTATCGCCTTGATGTCGTTCTCGCCTTCGACGATCGCCCAGGGCGGGGTCTCAAGGTTGAGCTATGATCTGCGCAACGATGCGGTGGTCAGGGCGACGTCGATTTCGCTGTCCGACACGCTGCCCGCCGATGTGGCGGTGGCGGACGCACCGAACGCGGCGACGACCTGCGGCGGCACGCTGACGGCTGCGGCGGGCGGTGACACGATCGCCTTCGCCGACGGTGAGCTTGCGGCGGGCGACACCTGCGCGATTTCCGTTGACGTGACCTCCGCGGTTGCGGGAAGCTATAGCAACGGCCCGGAGGCCGTGACCTCGTCGCTGGGCGCAAGCACCGCCGCGCCGGCGACGCTTACGGTGAACGCGTCGGACGCGCCCGGCTTTTCCAAGGCGTTTTCGCCTTCGACGATCGATCCGGGCGGGATTTCCAGGCTGACGTTCACGATCGACAATGGGGCCAACGGCATCGAAGCCGCCGGTCTCGCCTTTACCGACGCCTTCCCGGCCGGTCTTGTCGTGGCCGGGACCCCCAACGGGTCGACCACCTGCACCGGCGGGACGTTCGCGCCCGGGGCGTCGGATGTCTCGCTTGCCTTCACCGGCGGCGCTGTCGCGGCCGGGGTAAGTTGTACGATTTCCGTCGACGTGACCTCCGCGGTTGCCGGAAGCTACCCGAACACGTCGGGCGAACTTACCTCGGACCTGCCGGATGCCGCGCCGCCCGCTTCGGCGACGCTGACGGTCGATGAAGCGCCGCTTATCGCCTTGATGTCGTTCTCGCCTTCGACGATCGCCCAGGGCGGGGTCTCAAGGTTGAGCTATGATCTGCGCAACGATGCGGTGGTCGGGGCGACGTCGATTTCGCTGTCCGACACGCTGCCCGCCGATGTGGCGGTGGCGGACGCACCGAACGCGGCGACGACCTGCGGCGGCACGCTGACGGCTGCGGCGGGCGGTGACACGATCGCCTTTGCCGACGGTGAGCTTGCGGCGGGCGACACCTGCGCGATTTCCGTTGACGTGACCTCCGCGGTTGCGGGAAGCTATAGCAACGGCCCGGAGGCCGTGACCTCGTCGCTGGGCGCAAGCACCGCCGCGCCGGCGACGCTTACGGTGAACGCGTCGGACGCGCCCGGCTTTTCCAAGGCGTTTTCGCCTTCGACGATCGATCCGGGCGGGATTTCCAGGCTGACGTTCACGATCGACAATGGGGCCAACGGCATCGAAGCCGCCGGTCTCGCCTTTACCGACGCCTTCCCGGCCGGTCTTGTCGTGGCCGGGACCCCCAACGGGTCGACCACCTGCACCGGCGGGACGTTCGCGCCCGGGGCATCGGATGTCTCGCTTGCCTTCACCGGCGGCGCTGTCGCGGCCGGGGTAAGTTGTACGATTTCCGTCGACGTGACCTCCGCGGTTGCCGGAAGCTACCCGAACACGTCGGGCGAACTTACCTCGGACCTGCCGGATGCCGCGCCGCCCGCTTCGGCGACGCTGACGGTCGATGAAGCGCCGCTTATCGCCTTGATGTCGTTCTCGCCTTCGACGATCGCCCAGGGCGGGGTCTCAAGGTTGAGCTATGATCTGCGCAACGATGCGGTGGTCGGGGCGACGTCGATTTCGCTGTCCGACACGCTGCCCGCCGATGTGGCGGTGGCGGACGCACCGAACGCGGCGACGACCTGCGGCGGCACGCTGACGGCTGCGGCGGGCGGTGACACGATCGCCTTTGCCGACGGTGAGCTTGCGGCGGGCGACACCTGCGCGATTTCCGTTGACGTGACCTCCGCGGTTGCGGGAAGCTATAGCAACGGCCCGGAGGCCGTGACCTCGTCGCTGGGCGCAAGCACCGCCGCGCCGGCGACGCTTACGGTGAACGCGGCGGACGCGCCCGGCTTTTCCAAGGCGTTTTCGCCTTCGACGATCGATCCGGGCGGGATTTCCAGGCTGACGTTCACGATCGACAATGGGGCCAACGGCATCGAAGCCGCCGGTCTCGCCTTTACCGACGCCTTCCCGGCCGGTCTTGTCGTGGCCGGGACCCCCAACGGGTCGACCACCTGCACCGGCGGGACGTTCGCGCCCGGGGCATCGGATGTCTCGCTTGCCTTCACCGGCGGCGCTGTCGCGGCCGGGGTAAGTTGTACGATTTCCGTCGACGTGACCTCCGCGGTTGCCGGAAGCTACCCGAACACGTCGGGCGAACTTACCTCGGACCTGCCGGATGCCGCGCCGCCCGCTTCGGCGACGCTGACGGTCGATGAAGCGCCGCTTATCGCCTTGATGTCGTTCTCGCCTTCGACGATCGCCCAGGGCGGGGTCTCAAGGTTGAGCTATGATCTGCGCAACGATGCGGTGGTCGGGGCGACGTCGATTTCGCTGTCCGACACGCTGCCCGCCGATGTGGCGGTGGCACCCGAGCCCAACGCGGCGACGACCTGCGGCGGCACGCTGACGGCTGCGGCGGGCGGTGACACGATCGCCTTCGCCGACGGTGAGCTTGCGGCGGGCGACACCTGCGCGATTTCCGTTGACGTGACCTCCGCGGTTGCGGGAAGCTATAGCAACGGCCCGGAGGCCGTGACCTCGTCGCTGGGCGCAAGCACCGCCGCGCCGGCGACGCTTACGGTGAACGCGGCGGACGCGCCCGGCTTTTCCAAGGCGTTTTCGCCTTCGACGATCGATCCGGGCGGGATTTCCAGGCTGACGTTCACGATCGACAATGGGGCCAACGGCATCGAAGCCGCCGGTCTCGCCTTTACCGACGCCTTCCCGGCCGGTCTTGTCGTGGCCGGGACCCCCAACGGGTCGACCACCTGCACCGGTGGGACGTTCGCGCCCGGGGCGTCGGATGTCTCGCTTGCCTTCACCGGCGGCGCTGTCGCGGCCGGGGTAAGTTGTACGATTTCCGTCGACGTGACCTCCGCGGTTGCCGGAAGCTACCCGAACACGTCGGGCGAACTTACCTCGGACCTGCCGGATGCCGCGCCGCCCGCTTCGGCGACGCTGACGGTCGATGAAGCGCCGCTTATCGCCTTGATGTCGTTCTCGCCTTCGACGATCGCCCAGGGCGGGGTCTCAAGGTTGAGCTATGATCTGCGCAACGATGCGGTGGTCGGGGCGACGTCGATTTCGCTGTCCGACACGCTGCCCGCCGATGTGGCGGTGGCACCCGAGCCCAACGCGGCGACGACCTGCGGCGGCACGCTGACGGCTGCGGCGGGCGGTGACACGATCGCCTTCGCCGACGGTGAGCTTGCGGCGGGCGACACCTGCGCGATTTCCGTTGACGTGACCTCCGCGGTTGCGGGAAGCTATAGCAACGGCCCGGAGGCCGTGACCTCGTCGCTGGGCGCAAGCACCGCCGCGCCGGCGACGCTTACGGTGAACGCGGCGGACGCGCCCGGCTTTTCCAAGGCGTTTTCGCCTTCGACGATCGATCCGGGCGGGATTTCCAGGCTGACGTTCACGATCGACAATGGGGCCAACGGCATCGAAGCCGCCGGTCTCGCCTTTACCGACGCCTTCCCGGCCGGTCTTGTCGTGGCCGGGACCCCCAACGGGTCGACCACCTGCACCGGTGGGACGTTCGCGCCCGGGGCGTCGGATGTCTCGCTTGCCTTCACCGGCGGCGCTGTCGCGGCCGGGGTAAGTTGTACGATTTCCGTCGACGTGACCTCCGCGGTTGCCGGAAGCTACCCGAACACGTCGGGCGAACTTACCTCGGACCTGCCGGATGCCGCGCCGCCCGCTTCGGCGACGCTGACGGTCGATGAAGCGCCGCTTATCGCCTTGATGTCGTTCTCGCCTTCGACGATCGCCCAGGGCGGGGTCTCAAGGTTGAGCTATGATCTGCGCAACGATGCGGTGGTCGGGGCGACGTCGATTTCGCTGTCCGACACGCTGCCCGCCGATGTGGCGGTGGCGGACGCACCGAACGCGGCGACGACCTGCGGCGGCACGCTGACGGCTGCGGCGGGCGGTGACACGATCGCCTTTGCCGACGGTGAGCTTGGCGCGGGCGACACCTGCGCGATCGCCCTCGATGTGACCTCCGCGGTTGCGGGAAGCTATAGCAACGGCCCGGAGACCGTGACCTCGTCGCTGGGCACCGGCACCGCCGCTTCGGCGACGCTGACGGTCGATGCGGCCGGGGCGGGGATAGTCACCTTTAATGTGGAATCGGATACCGACGGCATCTTCAGCTTCTCATCCGCCGAACCGGTTTTGACCATCTCTCTTGACGTCAAGGGCGGGACTGGATCCACAGGTGCACTCCCGGTCGCGACGGATAGCTATTCAGTCGCAGTGGCGGCGCCCACGGGCGTCGCGCTGACGGCAATGGTCTGCGATGACACGGACAGCACCGCCGATGTGTCTGCGGCGATGATCTCCGTGACAGTCGGTGCCTTAGAAGTCGTCACCTGCACGCTCACGGCGCGATCCTCGGTTCAGCCGACGGTCGAGACGATCAACAGCTTCCTGACCCGCCGGGCGGACCTGATCCTGTCGAGCGAATCCAATCCAAACCGCAGATTCGAGCGCCTGAAACACGGTTCGGGCCAGACCAGCACGTTGCGCTTCTCGAACGGGGACCTTGAGGCGCTCGTGCCGTTCACGGGGCAGCAAGGCGGCAACGGTAATTTCGAGTTCTCGACCAGCCTGCTGCAGGCGCGCCAAGCGGCTGCGAGCGTCGCGCTGGTCTCCGGATCGGCCGGGGAAGTCGCTTACGTCGAAAACCACCGCTTCGATGCCTGGTTCGAAGCACAATACAGGACATTCGGCGGCGGTGCGGATGAGCATGGTGATTTCGCCATCGCCCATACCGGGGTGGATTACCTGCTGACGCCTGATGTCCTGGTTGGCGCGCTCGTATCCTTCGACACGATGGAAGAGTTGACCGATACAGGCACGGTCAGTGGCTTCGGTTACATGTTCGGGCCCTATATGACGGCGCGGCTGGCCTCAAATCTGTATTTCGACGGTCATGTCGCAGTTGGCAGATCGGATAACCGGATCAGCCTGTTCGACACCTATACCGACACCTTCTCGACCAGGCGCTGGCTTGCCAGGGCGAGCCTGACCGGCGAGGCTCAGCACGGCAACTGGACGATCCGGCCGCATGCGCGCCTGTCCTATTTCGAGGAACCACAGCAGCGTTACGTCGACAGCGTCGGGGCAACAATCCCCGGCCAGACCGTGCGGCTTGGCCAGATCAAGATCGGCCCCACATTCACCGGACGGTTCGAAGGTCCGGAAGGTCGGACCTACTCGCCCTACCTGGAGGTCGAGGGCATATACAATACCGGCGATACGCTCACCAATACGAACGGGCCCGAAGTCGAGGGGTGGCGTGCGCGCCTGAAGGCCGGTGTCGGCATGACGACCGAGCATGGAACGCGGCTCTCGCTTGGAGCGACCCATGACGGGATCGGGCGGTCCGATTTCGAGAGCTGGGGCCTGACATTCGAACTCGCTATCCCCTTTGGCAAGCCGTAGCGTTAGCCTGCGGATGATCACGACCGGCAGGTTGGATGTATGGCGACGGGAGAACACCTCGAACAGGAGTTTCGGCGTCGGTCGGCGACAGGGGGCACATATCCTGGTTCATCGATGATCGGCAGCCGGTATTCAGTGAGCTCCTTCAAGCAGACGCAGAAGCCGCTTCTCGTCGCGGGCTCCGGCAGTTCACGGACCGGGGCCGATGCGGTGATGAAGCCGACGGTGAGGCCCTTCAGACAGGCTGCCGATGCCGGCCCGAGCGCGATGTGGGTCTTGCCGGTTCCCGAGTTGCCGACAGCGATAATGTTCTCATTGCGGGTGATGTCGTCGCACCGTGCCGATTCCGGAATCATCATCTCGTTCAACGACGGGATGGCTTTGAAATCGAAGCCGTCGAGGTTTTCGGTTGTCGGGAAGCGGGCCGCTTCGATCCGCCGTTCGACCATGCGCCGTTCCCGGTCGATCGGCTCCGGCCCGGCAAGGCGCAGGGGATAACGGGTATGATCGATCCCCTCGGCAGCGCATTGCCTGGCGACCTTGTCGTCGTCGCGCAGGAACGTCGGCAGCTTCAGGATCTTCAGATGATGGGCAAGCAGGAGCAGGAGCTGCGGCGTGTCACTCATGAGCGTCCACCGGCCGGCGCTCGATCCGGCACGGAACAAGCATCGAAGCCGATCGTACCGCGCTCCGGCGCAGCACGAATGCCGGCATCGACATCTTCCGGCGAGAAGGTCTCCATCACACGCAGGATCCGGACAAACTCGCCTTTGCCCTGTTTATCCATGCGGGCCTCCGGCCGGCGCGGCAATGCGGCAAAGGTATCGGGTCGTTCCCGGCCGGTCAGTGGGGCAGCCTGGTCCGGAGCATTGATCTTATGCTCGATGAGCGCCGGGGAGTGCAGCGGGTCGAAGACGAAGTTTTCCCTCTCGCAAGACCGGCGATGGCGGGCGATGACCTCGGCACCGCCGGAGATCGCCACCTCATGGACATAGCCGCGGACCGGAACCTCGCGGTGCCCGCAGGCTGTCGGAACCGGGTAGTCATTGCCGCGGTAGCGAACCGGCGACGGAGAACTCACCCGGCGGTGCGCTTGTCGCAGGCATCGCAGGATCAGCCGGCAGATCCCGGAAACGGGCAGGATCCTGCTCCGGCCGCTTGCCGATCGTTTCCGGGTGACCACGCAGTCTGTCCTGCATCCGGTGCCGGCACTGTGCTTCGAGCCGGGCATTGAACGCCTCAAAGCTCTCAAACCGAGGCAGTCGCACCATGTAGTTGCGACGGGCATCGCCAACCGATCTCTCGACCCTGCCCTTGTTATTGCCTTTGCCCGGACGGCCAAAACGATCCTCGAACAGATAATGGGAGATCGGTTCGCTGAAGACCCGGGTCCGCTGCCGGCGGCCCTCTCCCATAATGCGGGCAACGGCAATCCCGGTGTTGTCGTGGAGGATCGATAGCGGCACGCCACTGAAGAAGGCAAAAGCCGACACATTGCCATCGCGGAACGCTTCCGTCGTCGAGGCCGGACAGGCCTTGACGAAGCAGGCATCGCTCTGCGGCACATCCATCGCCAAGAAGTGGATCCTGCGTTCGACACCGGCGATCACCGCAAGCGCCTCACCGAAGTCCACCCGGGCATGACCCGGCCCATGGCACAGCGGCACATACATATCGCGCCGACGCTGACGCGCCGCAAAGACATAATCCTTCACAATCGTGATGCCACCGGCAAAACCGTGCTCATCGCGCAGGCGTTCGAATATCCGCTTCGAGATGTGACGCTGCTTGTTCGGGCGCTGGCCGTCTTCCTCGAGAATCCGGTCGATGATGCCGACAAACGGATCGAGCTTCGGGCGCGCGCCGGAGGCTTCTTGCGCCGATCGCCGGAAGGCAGCGAATACCGCAGCATCCTGTCGACCGTGCGCCGATCAATCCCGCTGCTTCGCGCCGGCTCATCCCTTCAACAAAACCGCACGCCGCACCTTAACGCAAAGCGCCACACCCTTCATCCCCCGCCCTCTGCCAAAGGCACGAAAGCTGTCAATGGTGGAATATCACTCCGGCCGATCAGGCCGCTTCACCGGGGGAGTATCGCTCCGGCGTTCTCACAGCAAGGAACGTTGCGGTATCGCCGGACAGAGCGATCAGGTTTGGTTCAGCCAGCCGGCGCGCAAGTCCGCGCTGCTCCAACGCCTGAATCGGCGCATCCACCTTTACGCCACCGGTTAGGGTGGTTCCCGGCAGCGAACCAAAGGGAACCGTCCCGCTTACCAGAGTAGTGGCGCCAAATGTACCGAGTCTCAAATTCAGATCATCACCGACCACCCGCCAGTTGATGCCTACCTCACGCTGTGAATCACGAAAGGCCTCAATAAAACGAACTTCCAAGAGGACCTGCTGCGAGCGGCCGATGGTGCAAGATTGCTTGACCTTGACCAGGTTGCCACGTCCGAACCGGTCGCACACTCAGTTTCTGTGCGCATTGCGGAAAATCGCCAGATTGTTGAGCATACCATGGTCGCGTTGACCGAAAAGATCTCCGGATACGAGCTTGCGCTAGGCGATGCAATTTTTATCAGTGCTCTTCGCAGCCGTGCCGGCGCGGCCCAGGAGCTCGAAAACATCAAGCGCCGGTTTGCCGCCCTGAAGCGGAGCTTCGCCACAATGAGGGGCGCTACGCTATGACATTGCCGCGCGAGCCCCGGTGTCTCAACCGCTCGATCGCGCGTACCTGCTGAATTTCAAGTGCCGTTCACTATCCAATTTCAAGCGGTGCGCACGTTGCGCCCGTCGCCGCCTCAGCTATGGATGGCGCTAGGGTTCGGTCGCGCAGGAATATCCGCAAAATCATCAGTCCGCGCGGGCTGCTCGCCTGGATAACCGTTTGGTCGGCGTCCGGTTCAAATTCCTGTCCCCTGCCCAGCAATACGAGGTCAGGCTGACCGGTAGGCGATTGCATTGAATTCAGATGATAGTAGTTTCCGCCATCGGTTTCGGTCAGTGCCAGCGACCAATAGGTATCGGGTAGCTTGGCCATGAACCGGACCGGGTCCTGCGCCACATCATATCTGCAGATCACATAGATCGTGTCGGGGCTGGAATACGGAAATGGCTCAGATCCCGGAGCTGCTGGGCCGCGCACCACCGGCACATTGGCATCAATCGCCGCTTCAAATCGGCTATAACCACTCTTCGGTGCCAATGCCGGGATCACCAGCATAGCGGCGATATGCACGATGCCCCCCAGAATAACCGCAAGTCCCAGCCAGAAGACACCATCCCTCATGAGCACTGCTCCGTCTCGATCTCTGGCATCACGACGGATGCTGGATCCCGCACATAGTCCGGATCGGGGCCATGAATCCTCAACATCAGGACAAAGGGGTCTGGCCCTCCAGTCGGCAGCCAGTTACCGGCGCGCGCCGTTGGTGAGACTGAAATCCTGAATTGGTCCTCTTGTTCGTAGAGCACATTGGTTGAACTGAACGAATAACGTTTGGCAGGATTTTCAACCAGATTGCCGCTGCCATCTTGCAGCGACAATGTCCACCACGCACCTGACGGTGCGGTGCCATAGACCGCATATGAGCAATCGCCTTGGAGCGCTGCGCCATCTCCGTCGGTCGATGCGGTAAAATACATCGCCCCATCAAACCGCATGGGAATGTGACCAGTGCGTGCGATATAGGCACTTGTGTACGGGTCGGCGATCGGTTGGCCGGCGTCAGCGCGCATCACCCAGGGACCCAATGTTATGCGATCAAGACTGATGCCATTTTCGAGTACATACCAGGTCGAGCCCAATCCGATAAAAGCACCGAGCCCAAGATAGACGACAAAACGGGCAAACGACCGCAGTGGGCTCTCCGCAACCGGACCGCGCCGCGACCTTGAGCGTCGCTCAACGACCAGCGTCGACATCGCGTGTGCTTTCTGTATCGGTGCGGGCGAAAAAGTTGGGCTGGTCAGTGTCATTGAGCCACGGCCTTTTCGCCCGCACGAGATTGAACCCGAGCCTGGTAGATCTTACCGTGTTCATCGCCATCGGCGCGCTCGTCTTCGGTTTCTTCCAGCGGTGCTGGAATCGGTCCAAGCATGCCATGCTGGAATAGCTGGTTCAGTTCATCAAGAAACATCGTCTTGCGATTGAGCTGGGCGCGATCTTTTTCTGCCTGCGCCAAGCGGCGGGCTTTGGTTTCTTCGCTTTCGACCGGTTTTGGCGTGCCATAGAGTTTCACGCCCGGGATGTTCTTGGCATAGCGATCACTGATCGCCTGGTTCATGTAGTCGTGCCAGACCTGCGCCGGGATGCTGCCGCCGGTAACACGATTGGTGGGCAGGAAATTGTCATTACCCATCCACACCCCGGTCGCGATCTTGCCCGTGTAGGCAACGAACCAGGCATCGCGATAGGCCTGATTGGTGCCGGTCTTGCCGGCGACCGGTGTGAAATCGAGATTGGCGCGCCTGCCGGTTCCCCCGACCACCACCTGGTTCAGCATCATGTTGAGCTGTTTGATCTTTTTCGGATCAGCCACTTGCTGTTGTTCGGGCGCATCGCGCTCGTGCAGATAAATAAGCTCACCGGCTTGGGTCCGGATATCGGTGACAGCGTATGGGGTGGCCTTGAGGCCGCCGGCGGCGAAGGTCGAATAGGCCCCCGTCATGTCAAGCAGGGTCACTTCGTTGGTGCCAAGCGGCATGGACAGGTTGAGCCGAATTTCGGTGTTGATTCCGACGTCACGCGCCGTTTCCGCGATTTTCTTGCGGCCAATACTCTGAGCCAGTCGTACCGGAATGGTATTGATCGATTTCTGCAGCGCCGCGGTCAGACTGACACGCCCCCGATAGCTGCGCCCATAGTTCCGCGGACACCAGCCGCGCAGGCAGAAGGGCGCATCAACCACCACTGATTTGGGCGAAAAGCCATTCTGGAGCGCCGCCAGATAGACAAACGGTTTCCACGACGATCCGGGCTGGCGTTTGGCGTTGACCGCCCGATTGAACTGGCTTTCGCCGTAATCCTCACCCCCAACGAGCGCTCGCACGGCACCATCAACATTCATCGACACCAGCGCCGCGTCGCCGATCTTACGGGCTTGCCCGTGCTCGCGCAGTGCTGCACGCACGGCTTCATCGGCCTTTTTTTGCATTGATAGATCGAGTGTGGTGCGCACCGACAGAACATGCGCCCGTCCACCCACGATGCGCTGAACCTCATCGAATGCCCAATCGAGGAAGTGCTCGGGCGTATAGATGTCAGTGACTTCGACCAGCTTGGCCGGATTGAGACGTGCGATACGTGCTTGGCCTTCAGTGATAAAACCGGCATCTGTCATCCGGGCGAGCACAATGTTCGCCCGCTCGCGCGCCACCGGCAGATTTCTGTGCGGAGCAAATCGTGATGGTGCCTTGAACAGTCCTGCGAGCATTGCAGATTCCGCGAGATTGACGTCGCGCACAGATTTGCCGAAATAAAATTCCGCTGCCCCTTCGATGCCATAGACGCCAGCACCCATATAAGCGCGGTCAAGGTAGAGCTCCAGAATTTCGCGCTTGGTCAGTCTTGCTTCGATCCACAAGGCGAGGAACGCCTCCTTGATCTTGCGCTCAATCGTCTGCTCCGGCGTCAGGAATAGGTTTTTTGCCACCTGCTGGGTCAAAGACGAGCCGCCCTGAACGATGTCATTGGCCTTAACATTCTCGAACATGGCACGCAGCGTGCCGATGACGTCGACACCAAAATGCAGATAGAACCGCTCATCCTCAGTTGCCAGAACTGCGTTGATGACATTGTCAGGGATGTCTTCTAGCTGGATGGCATCACTATGGCGCACACCGCGCCGCCCGATATAGCGGCCATTGCGGTCAGTGAACACAACAGCATATTGACGCGCTCCCGCACGCAGTTCTTCCTGGTCGGGCGTCTGGGGCAGGGCCCAGACATAAAAGACCAAGGTGATACCTGTCGCATAGGTGATGCCATCGGAGGTGATGTCGACAAATACCCGCTTCAGACCGGTGATGCGCATCCGATCAACCAGCTCCGAATAGCTGGTCCATCGGTCTGCAAACCACTGGGTCAGACCGTAAAATCCCGCATCAATTGCTGAATCGATGTCGAGAATTTGGTTCCAAAGGCGTTTTATCTGCCGTGGAGTTGCCACCTGAGGCCCCGTATTATGATGATCGATGCAAAACAGTATAAACTTGATATTGTAGCGGTTGGGAAGCCGTAAGACATGAAACAAATCGGGCAAAAATCTGACGGTGATACTCCCTTCTGGAAACGCAAGACGCTTTCACAGATGACGACCGAGGAGTGGGAATCGCTGTGCGACGGATGCGGCAGGTGCTGTCTCATCAAACTTGAGGACATAGACAGCGGCGAACTCGCCTTTACCGATGTCGCCTGCCATTTGTTCGATTGCGACAGTTGCCGGTGCACTTCATATCCCGATCGACAGGAGTTGGTATCCGATTGCGTAACTTTCTCCGCTGATTCAATTGCTGATTTGGAGTGGATGCCGGTGACCTGCGCCTACCGCCTGATCACTGAAGGACATGAGTTATATTGGTGGCACCCTTTGGTTTCGGGTAACGTGGAAACCGTGCATTTGGCGGGAATATCGGTGCGCAATAGGGTCGTTCTGGAGACTGAAGTGGCCAGTGAAGAGCTGGAGGACCACGTTGTTGAGTGGACCAATTCAAGCACCAAATGAATTCCCGTAGACGTAAAAATCTCCGATTAAGAAATTTTTGACTTGATAGCGTCACGCTGTTGAGGGTATTGAGATAAAATCATTTTACCCAAGATCCAACGATCTGCATATCGCGCTAACACCGGCTTGAGCACATTTTCCCGGCCATCGGAGCTGTGAACATTGACGGGGCGTGGCATGTGGCGAGCCCGGCGGGTGAACCGGTTGAGGTGCCTCTTCGGCTCGATTTCGACCGCCGCCTGAAGCTCGCGTTCCACGGTTGCGGAATCACCACCGACGCCGGATGGCCGGCCTGCCGCGAGCTTGATGACGCGCTCGGCTTGACGGACATGGCCGGCCATGAGCCTGCCGATCCGCGCACCGGCAAGAACGGTCGGCACGCGATGACGGGACTGTTTCGCCGATCCGTCTTCGGTCGCCTCGGTGGCCATGAGGACGTAAACGACGCCGATCGCCCGGGATGCGATCCCGCGATGCGATGGATTGTCGGCGGGCGCGCCTTAGCCGGGCAGGCCGCGTGCAACGGCCGGATGGGGCGATTGGAGACAGAGTTCCTTGCCGGTGACGAGAACCTCCCCGCACCGGCCGATCTGTCGGGACAATGGATTGACCGGGGGCACGCGCGGCATCCGCCCAAGGCTGTCGTGCTCGACATGGATTCCATGGCAATCAGGCAGGCACCGCCTGGAATGGGCACTTCGCCTGCACCCGCTGCCATCCGCTGTTTGTGTTCAACCGATTCGGCGATCCGGCAGTTCGGCGATCCGGAACGCAGCCGAGGACGACCGGTATACGATCGGTCTCAAAGCCGACGCGATCCTTCGGCAAAGCATCGCCTACCTTCCGACCCGACCCGTCGGCCGCCCACCCGATCACATGGTCCGCACCCATGCCGGCTTCAGCCATCGGGCAGGCTCATGGGACAAGAAGCGTCGGGTCGTCGCCAGGGTCGAACGGCATCCGGGCGAACGTGTCCCGCGCGTCGGCTTCATCGTCACCAGGCTGGGCCGCCCTGCCGGGCGCGTGGTCGCCTCCTGCAACCGGCGCGGCCGGGCAGCACATCGAGGAAGGCAGGAACACGATTGTGCGGACCCAGCTGTCATGCCGGAGGTTCCGGAACAATGCCGTGCGGCTCCGGCTTCATGCGCTCGTCTGCAATCCCGGTAACTTCTCAGGATCGGCGCCGGAATCGTCACACACGGCCGGTACGTCACGTTCCAGTCCAGTTGGCCCGGTTGGCCGAGGGCGCGGTGCCAGGGGGCCTGTTCGCCGAGATCCTGCGGCTGATCGCCGAACTTCGGCCGCAGCCGGTGCCGGCGTGACGCGTCCGGTTGTCATGCAGTCCGGCAAGAACCACAGGCGAGGTGTGTCCCGATGACGACGAAATCGGCAATATCCCGTGAATGTCGGCTTGATATTGGTGCCTCGACCGGCGGTTTTTGTCAGGCGCTGCTCGAACGCGGCGCGCGCGCGCATCTACGCCGCCGATGTGAGTTTCATCAGCCTTGCAAAAGCCCTGCCCGCCGCTTTGGCGCTCGCTACCGATCAGACGCGGCTGGTGGGGCGCTGGTCAAACCGCAATTCGAACTTGGGCCGCAGGTGTTCGGCAAGGATGGCATGGTGCGTGACGAGGCGGCGCGCCTGCGCGCGCTCGAAAATGTCACGAACTGGCTGGAGGCATCCGGCTGGCAGCTCACCGGCCACACGGCTTCGCCGCTGGCCGGCAAATCCGGCAATCGCGAATGGCTGATTGTGGCGGTGCAGTCATGACAAGGCGAGCCGGCATGGTGGAGCTTGGCGCCTATGCGCTCGGTCAATCAGCCCGTATCGCCTGGTATATGGGCCACCGCGCCGCCGGCCGCAGGGCGGGGCGCAACGTTCCGCCGCCGCCGGGGGCGCCGGAAGTGACATCAAATGAGACGCAAGACGCGCCGTGCCAGCCTACACCTTCCTTTTCCGATCTTCTCGCCGATCTGGCGCGCCTTTTTGCCCGCGATGCCGCCAATATCGCAAAAGGCATTTATCCTGCGCCCGACGATGGCGATGGCAGCCCCGCCCGCCGCATTGTCAGGCTGCGCGCTTTTCTGGCCGATATCGAACCGGCAGGCGCGCGCCGCGCCGGTAAGGGGCGTGCGGATCCCGCGCAACTGCCCGGCGCCGAAGCGCTGCCCAACTATTATCTCACCGATTTTCACTACCAGCAGGGCGGCTATCTGACCGAGACCTCGGCAAAGCTCTATGACACCCAGGTCGAGACCCTGTTTATCGGCGCCGCCAATGCCATGCGCCGCCAGGCGCTGGCACCGCTGGTTGAGCATTTCGCCAAGCTCGACCAGCGCCACGCCACATTGGTCGACATTGGCTGCAGCACCGGGCGCTTCATCCATCAGGCCAAGCAGGCGCTACCGGCGATCAACGCAATCGGCATTGATCTCTCGCCCACCTATTTGCGCGAGGCCGAGCGCACGCTGATCTCCCGGCGCGGCGTGAGCCTGATGCAGGCACCGGGCGAGGCGCTGCCGCTCGGCGATCAGGCAATCGATGCCGGTGTGTCGATCTTCTTGTTTCACGAACTACCCGGGGAAGTCCGCCGTGATGTCGCGCGCGAGGCAGCGCAGGTGCTCAAACCCGGCGCACCTTTCGTGCTGATCGATTCACTGCAGCGCGGTGACCGGCCGGACTGGGACGGCATTCTCGACGGCTTTGAGCGCTCGTTCAACGAGCCCTATTATCTGAGCTATATCGAGGATGATCTTGAAGCCTGCTTTGCCGATCAAGGCCTTGTACTCACCGCCTCATGGACGGCGTTCTTGTCCAAAGTGATGGTGTTCGCAAAGGCTTTCTGACCTCACCCGACTTGCGCGCGGTGGCGCAGCAGATGATCGGCCAGCACCAGCGCCATCATCGCCTCACCAATCGGTACCGCGCGGATGCCGACGCAAGGATCGTGGCGGCCCTTGGTCGAGATTTCCGTCTCGGTGCCGTCCTCATCCACGGTGCGCCGCGGCGTCAGGATCGACGAGGTCGGCTTGACCGCAAAACGCACCACCACCGGCTGGCCGGTGGATATGCCGCCGAGCACGCCGCCTGCGTGGTTCGACAGGAACTGCGGACCATCCGCCCCGGCGCGCATTTCATCGACGTTTTGCTCGCCGGTCAGTTTCGCCGCACCCATGCCGGCGCCGATCTCCACGCCCTTGACCGCATTGATCGACATCATCGCCGATGCCAGATCCTGGTCGAGCTTGCCATAAACCGGCGCGCCAAGGCCCGCAGGGACGCCCTCTGCCACCACTTCGATCACCGCACCGATGGACGAGCCGGCCTTGCGGATGCCGTCGAGATAATCGGCCCATTGAGCCGCCATTTGCGCATCGGGTGAGAAGAACGGATTGAGCCCGGTCTCCTCCCAGTCCCAGCGCGCCCGGTCGATCTTGTGCGACCCGATCTGGATCAGCGCGCCCCTTATGGTGACGTCGTCAAGGATTTTGCGCGCAATCGCACCCGCCGCCACCCGCATCGCGGTCTCGCGCGCCGAGGAGCGCCCGCCGCCGCGAAAGTCGCGAACGCCGTATTTAGCGATGTAGTTGTAGTCCGCATGGCCCGGGCGGTAGGCCGAGGCGATGTTGGAATAGTCCTTGGAGCGCTGGTCGACATTGTCGATCTGCAAAGCGATCGGCGTGCCGGTTGTCACTTGGCGCCCGGCATCGTTGGCCATCACGCCAGACATGATGCGCACCGCGTCCGGTTCCTTGCGCTGGGTGGTGAAGCGCGACTGGCCGGGCTTGCGCCGGTCGAGCTCGACCTGAATGTCGCTCTCGTCCAGCTCGATCAGCGGCGGGCAACCATCGACCACGCAGCCTATTGCGGGCCCGTGGCTCTCGCCCCAGGTGGTGACGCGGAACAGATGACCGAATGTGTTGTGCGACATGGTGCCCCTTGGTCGCAGAGGATGCCGCGGTGCGCAAGAGGTTTCGCGCCTTCCAGTATAGCCGATTTGGTGTGATGCCCGCCGCTTCCCAGCGTGCCCCCAGCAGCGCCGGATTCAAAGCGAGTATGGCGCCCAAATGCGCATTTTGCGGCATCCCGGCATGAAATTTTCACCAAGACTCCGCGAAATCGCCCGCCTCATGCCGCCTGCAGCATGCATCGTGTGATTATGCCGATGCGCCGAAAGTTCACGCAAGATCAAGACCATCAGTGATGGTTAAACCGACATTCACGGGATGACGGCCATCGTCGTGGGGATCGATGGACATCGAAAACGATGACGCTGGCGCATATCGCGCCGGGATTGCCGATTTCGTCGTCACCCGGACGCCCTGAAAACCCCTTGGCTTTGAGCGTGTTGGCGTGATCCCGTGGGGATATCGGCGACGGAGGGTACGATGGCTGCACAGCGCGGGTTGTTCGATCCGGATGAGCGCTACGCGGCGTTATCGAAGGCGGGAGATCCGCTGGAGCGGCCTGCCGGGGTTATCGACTTCGAGCTAGCTCTTCCGGCCAGAGTTGGATGCGACGCTCGATCGTTCCGATGGCAGGCAAGGCGGGCGGGCGCCGATGGACCCGGTCCTCATGTTCAAGGTGCCGGTGATCCAGGCGCTCTACGGTCTGTCGGATGCGCAGGCGGCGTTGCAAATCATGGACCGGTGCAGCTTTGGCCGTTTCCTCGGCCTCGATGATGGCGCGCGGGCGCCGGACGAGACGACCATCCGGCGATTCCGGGAAGCCCTGGCGCGGACCGGCGCGGTAGAGAAACTCTTCGCCCGGTTAGACGCGCATCTTAAGGACGCCGGATATCTCGCCCGGATATCTCGCCATGGGCGGGCAGATCGTCGATGCCGCCATCGTGGCGGCCCCGCGCCGGCGCATGACCGATGCCGGGAAGGAGATCGTCAAGGGCATAGAGGTATGGAAACGGGGGGCCCGCCTGATTGGCAGGCCAATTCCCGGAAACCGGCGCAAAAGGATCGCGACGCGCGTTGGACGCTCAAGCAAGGGCGCAGGAAGACGCGCCCGGACGGCACGGCGATGGGCGCCTTGCTTGCCGTGGTTGCCGGCAGCCGTCGCGAACCAATGATTGCGGTGATGAACTATGCCGGCGGAGGAAAACAGACGCCGATCACCTCTGTTGGCAAAGGTGTGACTTTCGATTCAGGCGGCCTGTCGTTGAGGCCTTCTGCCGGCATGGGCTCGATGAAGGGTGACATGGCCGGTGCCGCATGCGTTGCCGGACTGATGCAGGCACTTGCTGCGCGCAAGGCCAACGCCATTGGGCTTGTGGGTCTGGTTGAGAACATGCCCGACGGCAATGCTGTGCGCCCGGGCGATGTGATCACACCCATGTCTGGCCAAAACAATTGAAGTCTTGAACACCGATGCCGAAGGCCGGCTCGTTCTGGCCGACGTGCTTCACTATGCCAGGGAACGGTTCAAACTGGCGGCGATGATTGCTCTTGCAACCCTTACGGGCGCCATCGTCATGGCACTCGGCAAGTACCGCGCCGGTTTTTTGCCAGCGATGATGCCCTGGCCGAAAGGCTGGCCGCCTGCGGCACCGCCACTGGCGAGCAGGTTTGGCGCATGCCGCTGGCCGGCGAATATGATGAACTCATCAACTCGACGGTGGCAGACATGAAAAATGTTGGTGGACGCGGTGCTGGTGCGATCACCGCGGCACAGTTTCTTGCCAGACTTGTCGGCGATACGCCCTTGGCGCATATCGATATTGCCGGTGTGGCGATGGATGCACCAAAAACCGACATCAATCGCAGTTGGGGCACGGGTTTTGGCGTCCGCCTGCTCGAACGCCCCACCGCCGAGCACTATGAAAAACATTGATCGGGGTGTGTAACCAACAGCTTGGTCACCACGAATAGCGGGTGGATCAGAACGATATAGCCCACTGACATCATGATTGCGATGTCCGCGCCCGCAGGTAGACCGGCAAGTGTAACCCATTCCCAGACCGGGAATGCAAGATTGAGGCATTCGTATAACACGCCCAATCCGGCTGAGGCGGCCAAGATTATGCCAAGCGGCTTGAATTCGCCGCGCAGCATGCGCGACACTGGCCCTCTGAGAAGGCGTACAAGTGCTGCGATCTCAGCCAGCGACATCAATATGACGCCGGTCGAAAAGGCGCGCACAAATTCGCTTTGCGTGAATGTAAATGCGCCGAAACCGAGCACAATCGTCGTCGCAAAATAGGCTCGCTCGAGGGTGAGAGGTAGTTCCCGATTTCGCGGTTTCAGATCGAACGGCAACAGCATTACTGTCGCTGCGGTTGCCCCATAGGAAAGTACCACATTGGCTGTGACAAAGGCGAAGGTGAGTTCATGGTGATAGGCGATTGCCGGCACGAGAATGTAAAAAAGCGCAAAGAAGGCGAGGCCAAATATCGAGCCAACTCCGTAGGCGATGGCAAGCTTGTTGAACAGGCCGGTACGGACCGGGGGTAACCAGAATATGATCCCCGCAAGAAGCAGCGTCTTGGCAAATGCAATGAGAAATAGATTTGACATGAGCCTGAGGTCTGGGACCGCGCCTTTGCGTCACCTTGTGCGGCCCAGCATAGACACGACTTACTGATGACGGAGGTTCTTTTCTACGAACTTGACCGCCAACGTCTTGAGAGCGCCCTCACATCCTTGCTTGAGCGCTGCCTTGAACGTGGCTGGAACGCGGTCGTGCAGGCCGCTTCTCGCGAGCGCGTCGAGGTGCTTGATGCCTATCTGTGGACCTACCGCGATGAGGCCTTTCTGGCCCATGGTACCGCAGCTACCGGTTATGCCCAGCTTCAGCCGGTCTATCTGTCGGATGGCGATGACAACCCCAACCAAGCGGCTGTCCGTTTTTTTGTCGATGGCGCCGAAATCAGCGACATTTCAGGCTATGAACGAGCGGTCTATCTGTTCAACGGTCAGGACGCCGAAGAGCGTGAGCGCGCCCGCTCGCACTGGCGAGCGGCGGCGCAGAACGGCCACAACGTCACCTATTGGAAGCAGGACGAAAGTGGGCGCTGGGTCAAACAGGCCTGAATTTTCAGAATATCGGTAAGGCGCCACGCCGGCAGAGTGCCAAACTATCTGCCGGCGACAATACCGCGTTCAATGCCCGAGGCGAGTTCGCCGACAAGTCGGTAGCACACCCGCACTTCGTCTATTTCAGCCAGCGTTTGTGTCTGCTCGCAGTCAAGCGCTCTGATGGCGATTTGTCCGGAATAGCTCACGGCATTGGCGTAGAAGGATGCCACTTCATCAAGCGTTCGCCCGGCGATCAGCACCGCGCGGGCGCTAGCCATGGCGCCGCCCGCAGGCACCAGTTCGATTTGTCCGGATTTGAATGAGCCGCCCGCCTGATTGCGCAGTAATGAGGCTTTGGCGAGCCAGTGAGTGCGAAATTGTGCATAAGCTCGCGGGCACGACTGGACGTCATGTTCAGACAAGTCCAATGGCTCGACAATGCCCGCCCGCCGCTCAGGAGCCTGGCCGAATGCCAGGCACGCAACCGCCTTGGCGCGCCCGAATGAGAGGCCCTGTTCGGCAAAAAGCTTGGCGATTTGTGGATCGCGTGTCCCATGTGCGGTCAACGCCGCGCGCGCCGCCCCGACAATCACCGCATCAAGCCGTCCGTTGCCATCCTCAAGCGCCAGCAGCACCGCCAGCGTATCGGCGGTTTCGGTGGCGTTGCTGCCTGCAATGCCGGCATCTTCGACGACCAACTTCATCGCAGTGCGCAATGCCACCCAACCCGCCATATTGGCGGTCAGCGCGTAGGCACGCTGTAAATCGCCCGGGCCAAGCTGTGCCGAGGCCGGATAGGCCAATATCGCGGCAAGGCCAAAAATGAATACGACCAGTGCATTGGTGCGCATGGGCGCTCTCATACACCACTCGCACATCGTTCGTGAACTTCGTGGCGGTGTTCACGATGGGTTGGCACCGCCATCGTTTGTCACCTCAGCACCGTCTCTGGCAGATTCATAGTGTTCCGATGCTTTTAGCCATGTATCTTCAGCCTCGCCAAGTGCGCGCACCGCGATAGCGCGCTGGTGCGCCAGTTCGCTCGCGCGATCGGGATCTCGCGTATAAAGAGATCCGGCGGCGAGTTGGTCATCAAGCAACGCAATATTGCGCTTTTGCATCTCAATGCGCTTTTCTTGCTGCTCCACCGCTCGCTTCAGCGGTGCGATGCGCGCCCGCGCCGCCGCTGCCTCGCGCCTGCGGCTTGCCGCATCTTCGTGCTTGGTGCCGCTATTCGCCTTTTCATTCTTGTCAGCTTGAGTGCGGTTGCGCGGCTGGTCGAACAATGCCACGCGATAATCATCAAGATCGCCGTCAAATGGTGTGACCGTGCCCTGATCGACCAGCCATAGCCGGTCTGCGACCGCGTTGATCAGATGTCGGTCATGGCTGATCAAGATCACAGCGCCTTCATATTCGCCAAGCGCCAGTGCCAGGGATTCGCGGCTGTCGACATCAAGATGGTTGGTTGGCTCATCGAGAATCAGCAAATGCGGCTTTGCGTGTGATGCGATCGCCAGCAACAGCCGCGCTTTCTCGCCGCCCGACAGCGTGCCCACCGGCGTGTCGGCCATCGCCGCGGTAAAACCGGAAAAGCCGAGTTTGGCACGCACTTGCGTTTCCCCCGCTTCACTCATAAGCGCGCTCAGATGCTGGAAAGCGGTCTGGCCAGCATTGAGTTCATCCAACTGATGTTGGGCGAAATAGCCTGCCACCATGCGCCGGTCGGTCAGCATTGTGCCACCAAGCGGCGCGATCCTGCCCGCCAGCAGCTTGGCGAAAGTGCTCTTGCCATTACCATTGGCGCCAATCAGCCCGATCCGGTCATCCGGATCGAGACGCAACGCGACATTGTCAAGCACCACCGTATCAGTGCCATAGCCGGCCGAGATGCCTTCCAGACGGATCAGCGGCGGTGCCAATGCCTTGTCCGGACCGGCAAAGCGGAACGGAATAATCCGGCCCTCAACCAGATTGGGAATCGGTTGCATGCGCGACAGCGCCTTTAGCCGGCTCTGCGCCTGCCGGGCCTTGGTTGCCTTGGCCCTGAAGCGTTCGACAAAGGATTCCATGTGCCGGCGCGCTGCATCTTGGCGCTTCTTGAGTTTGAGCTGCTGCACCTGGTTCTCACGCCGCTGGCGCTCAAAGCCTTCATAGCCGCCAGAATAGGTGACAAGTTTGGTGCGCTCCAGATGGATGATCGACTGCACCGCGCCGTTCAGAAGATCGCGGTCATGGCTGACAATGATCACCGTATGGCGGTAGCGGCGCAGATAGGCCTCAAGCCACAGCGCGCCTTCAAGGTCGAGATAGTTGGTGGGCTCGTCGAGCAGAAGCAGGTCGGGCTCGCGAAACAACAGCGCGCAAAGTGCAATCCGCATGCGCCAGCCGCCGGAAAAGCTCGAAAGCGTGCGTTTCTGCGCTGCTTCGTTAAAGCACAGACCGGCGAGGATCGTTGCCGCACGTGCCGGTGCTTCGTGGGCACCGATGTCGCTCAGCCGCACCTGGATTTCTGCAATGTGATGCGGGTCTTGCGCGTGCTCAGCTTCCGCCATTAGGTCTGCGCGCTCTTCGTCGGCTTCCAGCACGAAGTCGATCAGACTGCGCTCATCACCGGGCGCCTCCTGCGTCACCTTTCCGATGCGCGCATTGCGCGGCATGTCGATTGACCCCTCATCAGGCGTCAATTCACCAGAAATCAGCGACAGCAGGGTAGTTTTGCCGGAGCCGTTGCGTCCGACCAGACCCACCTTGTGGCCGCGCGCAATTGCCGCACTGGCGCCATCGAACAAGGGTCGGCCATTGATCTGATATGTCAGATTGCTGATTTGCAGCATGTCATCGCGCGAATAGGTGGGTGTCTCGTCAAGGCCGGCTCAGCCCGGTTTCAATAAAGGTTGGATGTAAACGCTTTTGCATCCAGGACGCTCTAGCGCATTGTGCAGTTGCGCGAAACCGCTGAAATGTGGCTGCCACTGCGGCAAAGCTTGATGGTATCACCGCACACCACTATAAGCCGGACCGCCGGTGGCACCGGCAATCAGCACCAACTCAATGGATGGACCGAGCCCGATGGCATCTGAACGCACACTTTCAATCATCAAGCCGGATGCGACCCGGCGCAATATCACCGGCAAGATCATCGACCGGCTGGAGAGCGCAGGGCTCAGGGTGGTGGCGCAAAAGCGTCTGAAGCTGACCCGCGAGCGCGCCGAGGCTTTTTATGCGGTCCATCGCGAACGTCCGTTTTTTGACGGTCTGGTGGAATTCATGACCTGCGGCCCTGTGGTGGTGCAGGTGCTTGAAGGCGAGGATGCGGTGCAGCGCAATCGCGATGTGATGGGTGCGACCAATCCGGCCGAAGCTGCCGAAGGCACGATCCGCAAAGATTTCGCTGAGAATATCGAAGCAAATTCCGCCCATGGCTCCGACAGCGCCGACAACGCCAAGATCGAAATCGACTTCTTTTTCGATGACAGCGAAATCGTTGGTTAGGCAAACAGGCTGGTGATTGGTGCGAATCAAGCCGCAGTCAATCTAACGACTGGTGCCGCCAAGCTCCGGTGAAAACAGTATCTCGGGGCTGGCGTCGTCGTCGCCAACAACACGTTCGCCTTCAACGCGAACGTGACCGCCGGCAACAAGCTCCAGCGCATGCGGATAAAGCAGGTGTTCGGCCTGCAGGACCCGTTCGGCCAGACTTTCGGGAGTATCGGACGGTAGCACCGGCACCGCTGCCTGGGCGATGATCGGACCTGCATCCATGTCCACACGCACGAAATGGACGGTACAACCGGAAATCCGTGTGCCGTCCGCAATCACCCGCTCATGGGTGTCGAGGCCGCGATAGGCGGGCAGCAGCGATGGGTGGATATTGAGCTGGCGGTCGCGCCAGTGTTCGACGAAATGTGCGGTCAGGAGCCGCATGAACCCGGCATTGCACACAATCTCGACGCCAGCGGACTCGAGCGCTTCTGTGAGCGCCTGTTCAAATTCCGGCCGCTCGCCATAAGCCTTGTGGTCAATAACCTGGGCTTCAATGCCGGCCTTGCGCGCAATATCGAGCCCCGGCGCGTCCGGGCGGTTTGAGATCACCAGCGCAATCCGGGCCAGAAAATCCGGTTTCTGCGTCGCCTCGATCAGGGCTTTCAGATTGCTGCCACGCCCGGAAATCAAAACGCTAATGGGCCGCTTGGCAATCAATCAATCCACCATGGCTGGCCCTGGAATGTGACCGCTTCCTGATCGGTGCGATCCTCGATGGCGCCGAGAACGCTTGCTTGTTCACCGGCCTTGTTCAGAGACTCAATAACCACCGAAGCAGCGCTCTGTTCGACCACGACGATCATGCCGGCACCACAATTGAATGTCGCCAGCATCTCATCAAGCTGGATCATGCCTGACCCGGCAAGCCATCCGAAAAGGTCAAGACGGGGCAGGGCGGAAAGGTCGACCCGCGCTGACAAATTGTCCGGCATCACGCGCGACAGATTTCCGGCAATGCCGCCGCCGGTAATATGCGCCAGCGCCTTGATCGCACCGGTGTCTGCCTTGGCCCTTAGGATCGGGCGCACATAGATTCTGGTGGGCGTCAGCAATGCGTGGCCGAGTGATTGTTCCCCAGCCCAGGGACACGGTGCGTCGTAACCGGTGCCCGCAGCTTCCACAAATCGGCGAACCAGAGAAAATCCGTTGGAATGGGCGCCGCTTGATGCAAGCGAGATCAGGGCATCGCCCGCCGCCATGTCGTCTCGCGGCAATAGCCTGCCGCGCTCGGCCGCGCCGACCGAAAATCCGGCAAGATCATAGTCGCCAGTCTGATACATGCCCGGCATTTCCGCTGTCTCGCCGCCAATCAGTGCGCAGCCAGATTGGCGGCATCCTTCGGCAATACCCGCGACCACAGCCGCCGCGATCTCCGGCTCAAGCCGCGCTGTTGCGTAATAATCAAGAAAAAACAGCGGTTCAGCGCCCTGCACCACAATGTCGTTGACGCACATCGCTACCAGGTCAATGCCGACCGTGTCGTGCTTGCCAGCTTCAATTGAAATCTTGAGCTTGGTGCCCACCCCGTCGGTCGCCGCAACCAGCAGCGGATCTCTGAATCCGGCAGCCTTCAGATCGAACAGACCAGAAAAT
>CBDBEU010000002.1:0-56475 GCA_965204565.1 Hyphomicrobiales bacterium | reverse complement strand
GTCCGCCGGGCCGGGCGCGCTATATGGAAAGGTATCTTCAGCGCTCCGGCAGGCGCCGAGGATACGCCTGACCGGCTGTTCATCGACAGCTCCTGCATCAAGGTTCATCGCTGCGCCGGCGGCGGAAAAGGGCCCCCTGGGGCCCATGGTATCGGCCGCACCAAAGGCGGACGCAACACCGGGCTCCACACCGTCCGCGACCACAAGGGCCGCCCCATGTTTTTGTCAATTGCGTCCTGCTCCCGACGCCCGGCAACGTGCATGATTGCAAGGTCGCACAGCGCTGCATCGAGGCCATGCCGCCATCCGCCGAACCTGTCGCCGACAAAGGCCGTGAAGGCCGGAAACTGCGCGAATGGCTTGAAGAGCGCGGGACCGGGCCCGTCATCCCGCCGCGAAAGAACCGCAAGAGCCGATATCCCTACGACAGACCATCTACACGGAGCGAGATATCATCGAACGCATGTTCTGCCGCCTCAAAGACTGGCGGCGCATCGCGACGCGCTTCGAGCGCAACATTAAAAACGTCATGGCAGCTATCGCGCTCGCCGCAGCCCTCATCTCATGGCTATAATGAGTCCGGACCCTAGAGCGTGAGCATTCCCAACATACTCACCCTGCTTCGCATGGTGCTGGTACCGGTGGTGATCTGGTTGATCATTACCGGTGAAGTGTCGCTGGCCTTTTGGCTGTTCCTGTTTGCCGGCGCCACCGATGCGGTCGACGGCTTTATCGCCAAGCGCTTTGATCAGGCGACCCTGCTTGGCGCCTATCTCGATCCGGTTGCCGACAAGCTGCTTCTGGTTGGCGTGTTCGTGACGCTGGGGATTGTCCATGCTCTGCCATCTTGGCTTGTCGTCCTGATTGTCAGCCGCGACCTGATGATCGTAATTGCCTTTGGCGTCGCCCATCTGGTTGGCCGCCCGATCAAGGTGCGTCCGCTCAATGTGAGCAAGGCCAATACCGCCCTTCAGATCGTGCTGGCGGGAGGTGCCTTGGCTGATCTGGCGGTCATGATCGAACTCCCCGATCAATTGCGACAATCCGCTATCATCTCAGTTGCATTGTTGACTGGGCTGTCTTGGGCTGTCTATTTCGCAGCTTGGACGCGGCATCTGGCCGGTTCGCCTGCGGCCAAGCCCGGCCCGCGTGAAAACGGGCAATAACTGTAACTCCTACCAGCTCGGAACCAATGGCAAAGGAAGATGTTAGCGCAATGACCGCGCAGCGTCAATTGATCTATTGGGCGATCGGATTGATCGTTTTTGTTGCCGCACTCCACCTGTTGCGAGGCATTCTTCTGCCGTTTGTGGCGGGTATGGGGCTCGCCTATCTGCTTGACCCGGTAGCCGACCGCCTTGAACGCGCAGGCTTGGGGCGGGGCTTCGCCACGTCGCTGATCATTGGATTGGCGCTACTCCTGTTCGCATTGACGCTTGTGTTCGTGCTGCCGCTTCTGGGCCAGCAATTAGCGCGCCTTGCATCCTTGATCCCGCAAGCAATTGCCGAAATCGAAACTCTTCTGGAAAATCCCGACAGTTGGCTATCCACTATTCTTGGCGAACAGATCAGCCTTGATGGACAGATGAGCGACATCGTCAAGCAGAGCGTTGGCTGGCTCGCGGCCGTGATCAAGTCGCTCTGGAGCGGCGGCATGGCGCTGCTGAGCCTGATTTCGCTGTTTGTCGTCACCCCGGTGGTAGCGTTCTACCTTCTGGTCGACTGGGACCATATGGTGGCCAATCTCGACCGCTGGCTGCCGCGTGACCATGCTGCGACCATCCGTCAGATCATGACCGATATCGATGGTTCGATTGCCGGTTTCCTGCGCGGCCAGTCCGTGGTCTGTCTGATCCTTGGCATTTTCTACATGCTAGGCCTGACCGCCGCCGGGCTCGATTTCGGATTGCTTATCGGTTTTACCTCTGGTGCCATCAGCTTCATTCCCTATGTCGGATCAACGGTTGGGCTGGTGCTGTCGGTTGGCATGGCAATCGCCCAGACCTGGCCTGGCATCGATTGGCTTTTTGTCGCCCTGATTGCCGGCGTCTTCGCAGTTGGCCAGTTTTTCGAAGGCAACATCCTCTCGCCGCGCATGATCGGCGGCAGTGTCGGCCTCCACCCCGTGGCGTTGATGTTTGCCTTGTTTGCGTTCGGTTATCTGTTCGGTTTTGTCGGCATGCTGGTTGCTGTTCCAGCCGCAGCCGCGATCGCAGTGGTTATGCGTTTCCTGTTGGCGCAGTATGTTCAAAGCAGGCTCTATCTCGGTACTACCGGGCAGCCAAGCAATGGTGATGATGGCGCGAAGGGGGCATGACATTGTCAGCCGACCCGTCTGATCGAAGCGCCCAGTTGGTGTTTGATCTGCCGCATGGAGAAGCGCGCGGACTCGCCGATTTCATGCAAGGCAAGGCCAATCAGACGGCTTTCGAATTTCTGCTCGCCTGGCCTCATTGGCCGCATCCTGCGACATTTCTGTGTGGACCTTCTGGAAGCGGCAAGAGCCATTTGGCGCGCATCTGGGCCGAGCGTTTAGGTGCTACAATCGTTGCTGCCCGCGAAGCGAATTTGATGCTGATCGAACCAGACCGGCCGCTGCGTCTGGTGATCGAGGATTGCGGCCGCGGCAGTGTTGATGAACACAGTCTGTTTCATCTCTTCAATCATTGCCTTGAATCGGATGGCGCACTGCTGTTCAGCGCCGATGTCCCGCCCGCGCGTCTCGGCCTGATTTTGCCCGATCTGATCTCTCGTCTGCGTGCCGCGACTCTGGTCCAGATCGACCCGCCCGACGATGAGTTGATAAAGGCCGTTCTGGTTAAGTTGTTCGCCGACCGCCAGATCGACATGAGCTCCGATATTGCCGGTTTTGCAATCGCCCGCATGGAGCGCTCGTTTGGCGCCGCGCGCACGCTGGTCGAATGCGTTGACTGGCTCAGCCTCGCCGAGGGGCGCCGCATTACCAAACAGCTGGTGGCACGTGCGTTGCGGGAGATGTCAGCCTCCAATGCCACTTGATCCAGACTTGGCCATCAGCACAAGTGCTTATGCTTACTAGGCTCAGGACCCATTAATTTGCATTGAAGTGCGATTTCTGATTCAGGATGGCAAAGGCGTTTGCCATGCCGGATCTGTTTCTGCTCTCACGCGCTCAAATGTCGAAGATCGAGCCATTCTTTCCCAGGTCCCACAGAGTTGCCGGGGGGATGATCGTCGTGTTGTGTCAAGCATCGTCTGCGTGCTGAAGCACGGGCTGCAATGGAGAGGGACGCACCTGCGGCCCGCACAAGACGCTCTGCAATCGCTTTCGACGCTGGACCGAACTCCGTGTGTTCGACAAGATTTTCAGTCACCTGACTGCTTCCGACGGGCCACCCGATACGCTGATGATTGATGCAACACACTTGAAGGCTCATCGCACCGCGTCGAGCCTTCTGAAAGGGGGTCTTCCCCGCCACATCGGGCGCACAAAAGGCGGGCCGAACACCAGACTCCATGCCGTCTGCGATGGCGACGGACGACCGCCGGCCATGTGCCTGGCGGCTGGCCAGCTGTCGGATCATATCGGTGCGAAGCTCTTGTATCCGGGTCTCTGTGATAGCGTCAAAGCTATAATGATCGCAGATAAGGGATACGATTCAGACGATTATTGCGCGGCGCTGAAAGCCGGGGGGATCACCCCATGCATTCCGCCCCGAACAGGACGAAAGGCACCCGCTTCCTTCTGCAACATTCAATACAAACAGCGCCATAAGGTTGAGAACATGTTCGCACCGCTCAAGGACCGGCGCCGCATCGCAACTCGCTTCGAGCGCAACATTAAAAACGTCATGGCAGCTATCGCGCTCGCCGCAGCCCTCATCTCGTGGCTATAATGAGTCCAGACCCTAGTGCGGCAAGCGGTGGCGCTCGGGTGTGGATCTTTCTCGGATCGGACAATGATTGACGAAAATGCGGTTGCTATCGTGCTTGCGGCGGGGCTCGGGACGCGGATGCATTCCGCGCGGCCCAAGGTGATGCACGAAGTCGCGGGGCAAGCGATGCTTGCACATGTATTGGATGCGGCGCGAAAGGCGGGGCTTGGCCGCCATATCGTGGTCACCGGTCCCGAGAGCGATGAGGTCAGATCTCTTACGCAAGGCGATCAAGGACAGACCAGCTTTGTGATGCAGGCTGACCGGCGCGGCACCGGCCATGCGGTATTGACCGCACGGCCCGCAATCGCGCCAGAAATGCGCTCGGTATTCATCCTTTACGGTGACACACCGCTGGTCAGACCTGAGACCATTTTGGCGATGCAACAGGGCATGGAAGATGCAGATATTGTCCTTCTGGCTTTCAGCCCTGAAGACCCCACTGGATATGGCCGTGTTGTGCGGGATGCCTCCGGCCAGGTAGTGGCGATTCGCGAACACGCAGATGCCAGCGAAGAAGAGCGCGCCATTTCATCTTGCTGGTCCGGATTGATGGCGTTTTCCGCTGCATCCATGCTGCAGCTTCTTGATGACCTGCAGCCGCACAATGCACAAGGCGAGCTCTATCTCACCGAAATTATCGAGATCGCACATGCACGCGGCCTCGTGACAGCATGCCACGACGTCGATTCAATCGACGTAATCGGCGTTAATTCGCGCGCTGAGCTTGCTGTTGCCGAAGCGCACATGCAAGCGCGGCTGAGAGGCCGCGCGATGGAGGGCGGTGTAACGCTGATCGCGCCCGAAACTGTCCATTTTTCGTATGATACTGTTCTGGCGCGTGATGTTGTGGTCGAACCCAATGTGATCTTTGCGCCCGGCGTCAGCGTCGGTGAGGGCACGCGCATCCGCGCCAATTGCCATCTTGAGGATGCTGAGGTCGGTAAGGGCGCTATCATCGGCCCGTTCGCGCGGCTCCGCCCGGGTGCACGTATCGCCAACAAAGCCCATGTCGGAAATTTTGTTGAAATCAAGAATGCAGTACTTGGCGAAGGGGCCAAGACAAACCATCTAACCTACATCGGAGATGCGAGCGTCGGCGCTGACGTCAATATCGGTGCCGGGACAATTACCTGCAATTATGATGGTTTCCACAAGCACCGCACCGAAATAGGGGCCGGTGCGTTTGTCGGTTCGAACAGTGCGCTTGTCGCACCGGTATCGATCGGCAAGGGCGCCTATATCGCCTCGGGCAGTGTGGTGACAGGCAATGTCGAAGACAATGCGTTGGCGGTTGCGCGTGGCCGGCAGGATAACAAACCTGATTGGGCGAACAAGTTTCGTGCCCTGCATGCGCGTGCGAACAAAGGCAGCAATCGCCAAGACGAGGGAGAGTAGCACGCAATGTGCGGCATTGTCGGCATAATTGGCAAGGAACCGGTGGCGGAGAATATTCTCGAAGCGCTGCGACGGCTTGAATATCGCGGGTATGATTCAGCAGGCATCGCAACGCTGGTGGATGGACATCTTGATCGATGCCGCGCGGAAGGAAAGCTTGCCAAACTTTCTGAAAAACTGAACACAGCGCCGCTATCAGGACAGATCGGAATCGGCCATACGCGCTGGGCCACTCATGGGGCGCCAACCGAGCGCAATGCTCATCCGCACGCGACCGACCAGGTGGCCGTTATTCACAATGGTATTATCGAAAACTACCGCGAATTACGCGACGAGATCAACGAAGCCGGCATCGAATTGTCGACCGATACAGACACAGAAGTAATAGCTCACCTGGTGAGTCGTGCACTGGAGGGCGGACACGCGCCGCAAGAGGCAGTGAAGCTAACTCTGGAACGCCTTGAAGGCGCGTTCGCGCTGGCAATTCTGTTTGCCGGAAATGACGATCTGATCATTGGTGCGCGAAAGGGAAGTCCGCTGGTGATAGGTCACGGCGATGAAGAGATGTTTCTGGGATCGGATGCTATAGCACTCGCGCCTTTTACCAGTTCGGTGACCTATCTGGAGGATGGCGACTGGGTGGTGATTACCCGTTCGGGCGCGCAAATCTTTGATTCAGCAGGCGCCGCAGTGACACGCCCGGTGCAGCAATCAGCAGCATCGGTGTTCATGGTCGATCGCGGCAATTACCGCCATTTCATGGCCAAGGAGATCCACGAACAGCCTGAAGTGATCGCCCATACGCTGGCGCACTATACCGATATCTGCGAGGGAACAGTGCGCATGCCGGAATTCCCGGCAGACTTTGCCACTCTCGACCGGTTGACAATTTTAGCTTGCGGCACTGCCTTCTTTGCCGCGCTGGTCGCCAAATACTGGTTCGAAAGCATTGCCCGCCTGCAGGTCGAGGTCGATATCGCATCGGAATTCCGCTACCGAGAATCGCCGCTCAAAGGCGGAGGGCTGGCGTTGTTCATCTCGCAATCAGGTGAAACCGCCGACACGCTGGCGGCGCTGCGCTATTGCCGCTCCTGCGGTGAGGGAATCGTCTCGATCATCAATGTGCCGGAATCCACAATTGCGCGTGAATCAGATGTTGTGCTGCCCACATTCGCAGGTCCTGAAATAGGCGTCGCTTCGACCAAGGCCTTCACCTGCCAACTGACAGCACTCGCAGCGCTGGTGCTGCACGCGGCGCGTGCACGCGGCACTATCGATGCGGTTCAAGAACAAAAGCAAGTTCGCGCACTTGGACAAGTGCCTCGCCATATTCTTGACGTTATGAAGCAGGAACCTCAAATTGAGGAACTCGCGAAAGTGATGAGCAAGGTCAAGGATGTCCTGTTCATTGGCCGGGGGACGGCCTATGCGCTGGCGCTTGAGGGTGCCCTCAAGATGAAGGAGATTTCATACCTGCATGCAGAAGGCTATGCGGCGGGTGAGCTTAAACACGGTCCAATCGCACTGATTGACGAGTCAGTTCCGCTCTTGGTCGTGGCACCCCCGGATGGACACTATGACAAAACACTGTCGAACATGCAGGAAGTGGCCGCGCGGGGTGGACAGATTGTTCTGCTGGCGGCACGGGAGATAATTACGTCTGAAAACAATATTCTGGCGGGGATTGCGCTGCCCGATGTGTGTGCGCTGACCAGCCCGATTATTGCCGTAGTGCCGCTGCAGCTGATTGCCTATCACACGGCCGTCCAGATGGGTACGGACGTCGATCAGCCGCGCAATCTGGCCAAATCGGTGACAGTCGAATAAATGCCATGTCCTTCTGGAATTTTGTTACAAAGCAATACGAAAGCTGCAATGCTTATGATATTGGATGATTGGAAAACTGCAATGATGCGGAATAGGGGGGCGGCAGGTGCGGTGCTAATTGGTGTTCTGGCAGTGTTGACCACCGTTCCAGCACATGCGCAGAGCGGCGACGAGCTGCTCAATCAAGCTAGTACCGCGCTCAGCGCCAATGACGCAAGTAAAGCTGCCGATCTTTACAGCCAGGCGATACGTTCAGGCCGGTTAGACAAGCCCAAACTTTCCCAGGCGTTCCTTCAGCGCGGCCGGGCCTACCAGTCATCAGGCTCACATGCGCGCGCGGTTGCAGATTTCACCAACGCACTTTGGCTGGAATCGCTGTCCGGCGACGATCAAGCGCGCGCCCATGGGTGGCGGGCAACTTCGCGCCAGGCGCTCGGCCAGTCAGGGCTTGCCGCGGCCGATCTGACCAAGGCCAAGAGTCTCAATCCGCAATTCACAGCTGCGTTTGCGCTCGCACCTGCGGCCGCCGCGGCCACCACTGCCGCGCGCGCGCCGGCAGCAAGCCAGAACACAGGCACGGCACAATCCGATGGTCTGCTCAACCGCTTGATCTCGGGTACACCGACGCAAGCAAAACCAGCAGCAGCGCAAGTGGCTACAGCGCCGCGCCGTCAGGCGGCGCCGGCGCGCACCGTTCAGCGCCAGCCGGCTGAATCGGATGACTCGGGTGTTCTTGGCGGGCTGGATGATCTTGGTTCAGGCCTGTGGTCGGGGTGGTTCGGGAGCGATGAGCCAGAGTCCAATATCAATTCTGGGCAGGTTGCCAGTGCAGATAGCCGTGTTTCAGTAAGGCGACTGGAGCCGGCCAGACCGGCGCGAAACGCTAGAGCGGCACCGACACCCCAGCAGACGGCTTCACAACCGAGTTTGCTGTCTCGAATACTGCCGGCATCAGAACCAGCGCCGGTTGCGGCGGCTGTGCCAAGGGCCAAACCGGCTGCCATTGCCGGAAATAGTGCACAGGCGGGGCCTGTTCGGCTGGTCAATGTTGATAACAGTTCGGCCCGGGCCCAGCCGCAGACCAATGCTGCAGCAACTCGTCCGGGTTTGGTCAAATCGCTGTTCGGCAGCTCATCGGGGACAGTTGCGACAACGCCTTCTGCCACGCCGGAAACCATCACTTATTCTGAATCTCGCATTGCAAGTGCGCCTCCCTGGACATTGGGTGCTGATAATCCCTCATCGCGCGAAGAACGTGCCGTATTGCCGCCAATCCCGGCTCAACCACGAGTGCCGGCCGCGCGCGTGACCAGCGGCAAGCGGAAATGGACCAATAACCGCCGCCGTCCACGCCGTGAAGCAGCACCGGTGTGGATATCGGTCCCAGAACCAGCGCCGACCGCAGTGCCAGCACCAATTCGGACCGTACCAGAAGCACCATCGCGGGCGACCAGCAATGCGGTGCTGGACTGGAACGAGGCAACATCGGTCGGCACCTCACCTGCTCCAGCAGCGCCAGCGCGCATTGCAGAGACCTCTACCGGTGCGCAAACAATCCCAGCTCCGACCCGCAGGTCGATCTCACCGACGGTGCGAACCATTCCAGCGCCAGTCCGTCCGCAGCGGACAGCTTCAGCGGCACAACGCGACGTCGCCGCGCTTGACTGGGATTCGGCTACAGAAATACGCGTAGTACCAACGCCGGTAGTAGCACCGGTTCCCGCTCCGGCGTTACGCGAGGCCCGCCCGCCACAGCGCAGTTCCGGACGGGTGGTGAACGGTTCGCGCTATATTCCCGAACCTGTACGGTCGCGCCCTGAACCGGCTCGACAGGTTGTCGTGGGCACACCGCAATCGCCGCCAGCGGTTGCAACGACGAGCGGTCAACAGCCGGTTGGCGGTTCGGTTTCGTCTCGAATTTTCGAGGTCGCGAGCCAGGCATTTTCCGGAAATATCGAGCCCAGACCGGCGGTAACGCCGCCGGCACGTGTTGTGGCTACTCCGCGCCGCAGCAATGCAGAATCAAGACGTGCCGCGCGCGCGGCACGCAGGTCGGCCAATCGTCCAGCCGTGGCTTCTGCCCCAGCGGCAAGCAACGGTTCAGGCAATTATGCAGTGCAAGTGATGGCGCAACGGACAATGGAGGAGGCCGAAGCCTCGGCAGCGTCGATTACGCGTCGTCATGGCGATGTTCTGTCCGGTGCGAGGCCGTTCATTACCCGCGCCGATATTCCTGGCAAAGGCACCTATTACCGTGTGCGTGTGGGGCCGTTCGCTGGCAATCAGTCGGCCAATTTGGTTTGCCAGCAACTCAAGGGCCGTGGCACGGATTGCTTTGCTGTCAAACTGTAGCTCCAATCTGCGAAGTCTTGTTTTTCAGCGCCAATTTAAGCTTGGATCACCGATTTTGCGGACGCCGGCGCGGCCGAGTGGCATAATAGCCATTCAAGGCTGAAGGCTGCGGAGAATTAACATGAGCGAACGGCCCGGCGATGACGGCAAAGATTTGCCGCCGTTGATCGAACAATTGCGCAGTGCTGTTGATAAGCCGCGCCGGCGCCATGCGCCACTTGGTGACCGGTTAAGATCGTACTTCCTGACCGGTCTGGTTATTGCCGCACCGATTTCGATCACGGTCTATGTGACCTGGTGGTTCATTCGCTTCGTCGATACTTGGTTCAAACCGCTTCTGCCAGCGCAGTATGATCCAGATACCTATCTACCATTCACCATACCAGGCGTCGGTCTTGTAGTGGCGCTGTTCTTTTTGACACTGTTGGGTGCTCTGGCGGCCAATTTGTTCGGGCGCACGGTGGTTCGCTATGGAGAGCGGCTGCTCGATCAAATGCCGGTGGTGCGCAATGTCTACCGGGCGCTGAAGCAGATTTTCGAGACGGTGCTGTCGCAGAGCAATCAGTCTTTCCGCCAAGTGGGACTGATCGAGTATCCGCGCAAAGGACTGTGGGCGCTGGTCTTCATCTCGACAGAAACGCGCGGAGAGGTTGCAGATCGGGCGGATGGTGACGGCGACATGTTGAGTGTGTTTTTGCCAACCACGCCCAATCCGACATCGGGCTTTTTGCTATTCGTGCCACGTGCCGACATCAAGATTCTCGATATGTCGGTCGAAGAGGCAGCAAAGCTGGTAATTTCAGCCGGGCTGGTGATTCCGGGCGAAAAGGTCGATGAATTGACCAGCAGGCCCGGAAAGAAGGGCCGCTCAAAGGGCAAGCCTCAACCGGCTCCGGTCAGCCGAAGCGCATCGTCGCGCTCGAATACGTAGAGCAGCAAACGAGCAGCCTTACTCTCACTCCCGTCAAGATCGGGATTGCGCGACAAAATGAGCTCAGCATTGTCGCGGGCCATCTCAATCAGTCCGCCATGAGCGACCGGATCGACGGCGCGGAATTCCGGCAGTCCGCTCTGGCGGGTGCCCAATAACTCGCCGCCGCCTCTGAGCGCCAGATCTTCCTCGGCGATGCGAAAACCATCATCGGTTTCGCGCATGATGTCGAGACGCCGCGTGGCAATGGCACCGAGCGGTGTTGAATACAAGAGAACGCAAGCACCGTCATGGCCGCCGCGGCCAATACGGCCGCGCAATTGGTGAAGCTGACTGAGACCAAAGCGCTCGGCCTGCTCGATCACCATGATGGTGGCCTCAGACACATCTACGCCGACCTCGACGACCGTGGTGGCGACAAGCACGTTTGCATCGCCGTTTCTGAAGGCTGACATGGCGTGATCGCGCTCCGCCGCACTTTGGCGGCCATGCGCCAAGGCAACGCTGTCGCCAAAGCGTGCAACAAGCGCTTGATGACGGGCGATTGCAGCGGCGCCGCGTTCCTCACCGTCCTCGTCAATCTGGGGGCAAATCCAGTAGGCCCGGGCACCGTTGTTCAATGCAGCCTGGAGGCGGTCGACAACCTTATTGACGCGGTCGACTGCCACCACTCGGGTTTCGATGTGCCCGCGTCCAGGCGGGTGTTCGGCAATGCGGGTCACATCCATATTGCCGTAGTGAGTGAGCACAAGGGTGCGGGGAATGGGCGTTGCGGTCATCACCAGAAGATCGGCTGCTCCAGTGCCCGATTTGGCCTGCAGGGCAAGGCGCTGATGCACACCGAAACGCTGCTGTTCGTCGATCACGGCGAGTGCCAGATCGGTAAAGGCGACATCATCCTGAAACAGTGCATGGGTGCCGATCAGGGCGCCAATGCTGCCGTTTGCCAAATCATCGAGCAGGGCGCGGCGGGCGGCACCCTTCTCGCGTCCGGTGAGGAGCGATATATTGACCCCGGCGGCGGTAAAAATCGGCGTCAGCGTCTTAAGGTGCTGGCGCGCCAGAACCTCGGTCGGTGCCATAAGCGCTGCCTGCGCGCCGGCTTCACAGGCGGTGAGCATGGCCATCGCCGCAACCAGCGTCTTGCCGCTGCCAACATCGCCCTGAACCAGGCGCACCATCTGCTCGGGCCTTGCCATGTCGGTTAGGATTTCATCGATCGCGGCATTCTGGGCGGCGGTCAGATCGAACGGTAGGGCGGCGCGTGCAGCCTCGGCATAGGCGCTGGGGGCGGTGAGGGAACGGCCCTTTTCGCGCCGGCGCTGGCGGCGCAGTATTGCAAGGGCCAGCTGACTGGCGGTCAGTTCATCGAAGGCAAGGCGCTGGCGCGCCGGCGCATTGGGCTCAAGATCCGGTTCTTCCTGCGGTGTGTGTACAGCTTTCAACGCATCGGCAAAGGACGGCCAGGAAAGGCTTTCAACAAGGCCCCCGTCGAGCCATTCGGGAAAATCAGGCAGGTGCGGCAGAGCTGCCCTGATGGCACCTGCAATGGTGCGGTTGGTGAGCCCGGCGGTCAGCGGATAGATCGGTTCCACCTGCGGCATTTCGGCAAATTCCTGAGTGGTCAGGATATAGTCGGGATGGACAATCTGGCGCTCGCCGGAAAAAGTCTCCAATCGGCCGGAAACAAAGCGTTTTTCTCCAATAGGCAGTTGGCGTTTGAGGAATGCGGGGAAGGCGTGAAAGAACACCAGAACAAGCTCACCGCTATCGTCGCCGACGACCACCTTGTAGGGCTGGCGTCTGGTGGCGGCAGGTTCGTGGCGCAGAATCTCGATCTCGAAACTGGAAATTTCGCCCTCTATGGCCTCGGCGATTGTGGGGTGCGCGCGTCGATCGATCAGTCTGTAAGGCCAGTGCCAAACAAGATCGATTATGCGCGCTTCGCCTGCTACTGGTGCCATATTCAACAGCACGCCCATCAGGCGTGCGGTCTTAGGGCCGATTCGCGGAAGAAGGCTTGAAAGTCCTGCAAACAGCGGTGTGAGAGCAGAGGGGCACATTCAATCCATACTCATTTGTGTGTCTGACAGCCATCCGCGGCTGACAGATCGTTCCACGGGCTTTATATCTCTTCGTTGGGGCAAGGACGAACCTCCTTTGTCGATTGAAATGCAGGATTGCATGTCTGACATTCAACTAAAACGTTTGCGTTATCGGGCATGGCATCGCGGCACGCGCGAGCTTGACCTGATTCTCGGCCGCTTTGCGGACGAGCATGCCGATAGCATGAGTGAAGATGAACTTGCTTCTTTTGAAGCGCTGCTCGATGCCGCCGATCCCGATATCTATTACTGGGTTGTGGGCGGTGGCGAAGCCGATGAAGCGATCGATGCGGCCACTCTATCCAAACTCCGAAACAGTCTTCCAAGTTTTCCAGGCGCGGGCTTAAAGTGACAATTGCCGGTTCGGTGTCCGACAAAGGATTGAATTTGCTGGCAAATCCTCAGCGTCCAATTACGCTTTCGCGCACGCCGGCAGGATTTGACGCACTGGTGCTTGGCTATATTGCGCGCGCGCGTCATGGCCAACTGCCCGGAACAGTTGCCTCACTGATCCACATTGCGCGCGACGAGCAAAGACTTGCGGTACTGCGCCAAGGGTTCGGGTTCTTCGCACCCGATGTCGAGGTGATCGAGTTTCCCGCCTGGGATTGCCTGCCCTATGACCGGGTGGGCCCCAATTCCGCTATTGAGAGCCGGCGGTTGCGCGCCATGGTGCATTTGGCCGGACGCGGTGAGGCGGCGGCGGGGCAAAAAGCGCCAGCGGTGATTATCACCACAGTGTCGGCTGCACTACAGCGCCTGCCGGCACGCGCAACCATCGCACAACGCAGCTGGCGTGCGGAAGCAGGTGCGACGATCGAAGTCGACGATCTGATCGCCTTTCTCGACGGTCATGGCTATCAACGTTCGGGAACGGTGGTCGAACCCGGCGAATATGCTGTACGCGGCGGCATCATCGATGTCTTCCCCGCAGGCGATGAAGCACCGGTACGGCTCGATCTGTTTGGCAAGGCTCTTGAGTCGGTGCGCGCATTCGATCCCGAAACGCAGAGAACCACGGTTCAGCACCGCGACATCCGAATAATACCCGTTAGCGAGGTGGTGCTCGATGCCAACGCCATCACCAGATTTCGGCAGGGATATGTGGCGCGCTTTGGCCCTGCCACCGCGTCCGATCCACTATACGAGTCGGTCACGGCCGGACGGCGCTATCGCGGTTTTGAACATTGGATGCCACTGTTCCATGAACGCTTGGAGACCATCTTTGAAGTTGCCGATGGCACATTGGTCTCGATCGATCAACTGGGTGAGGCGGCGGCCGACGAGCGGCTTGCACAAATCACCGATCACTATCAAAACCGGTACAACGTACCTGAGGGTACTTCGCTGGGTGCGCCACCCTACAAACCGCTGGCGCCGGACGAGCTCTATCTGTCACGCGAAGAATGGCGGAATGTTCTGGCCCGCCCGCATTTGAACCTCAGCGCATTCGAACACGCAGGAGAAAGCAATGAGAATGCGGTATCTCACATGGATCTGGGTGCGCGTGCGGGCCGTGATTTCGCGCCGGAGCGGGCCGTTGAGGGCGCATCGGTGTTTGATGCGGTTGTCGGTCACATTCAGGCGCTGAAGGCCGCCGGCAAGCAGGTCATTGTCGTGGCAGCAAGCGACGGCGCGCGCGACCGGCTAGGCGATCTGCTCGATGACCATGATCTTGGCCCCAGCAGCACAGCCGAGAGTTTTGCTAAAGCACGCGGATTCGAGCGCGCCTGCACAGCCCTTGCAACACTTGATGTCGAAACCGGCTTTGAAACGGATGAGCTGGCGCTGATCAGCGAACAGGACATTCTAGGTGCGCGGCTGGTGCGTCCACACAAGCGGGCTCGCCGGGCTCAGGATTTTCTGACCGAGGTTGCAGCTCTGGCGCCGGGCGATCTGGTGGTTCATGTGGATCACGGCATTGGACGTTTTGCCGGTCTTTCCGCAGTGCAAGCGGTAGGCGCACCACATGACTGTCTGGAACTCCACTATCTGGGCAGCGACAAGCTCTACGTTCCGGTCGAGAATATCGAAATCCTCAGCCGATACGGCCATGAGGATACCGGCGTTACCCTTGACCGGCTGGGCGGTGCTGGCTGGAAGGCACGCAAGGCGCAGGCGCGAGAGCGCATTCGCGAGATCGCCGACCAGTTGATCAAGGTTGCAGCAGCGCGCGCCATGAGGCCCGGTCTCAGGATCGTGGCTGAAGAAGGACTGTTTTCCGAGTTCTGCGCGCGCTTTGCATTTGATGAAACCGAGGATCAGCAGAATTCGATCGATGCCGTGCTGGATGACCTCGCGGGCGGTCAGCCAATGGACCGTCTGGTGTGTGGTGATGTCGGTTTCGGCAAGACCGAAGTTGCGCTGCGTTCTGCGTTTGCCGCTGCCAGTGCCGGCTATCAATGCGCGGTTGTGGTGCCAACGACGCTTCTGGCACGTCAGCATCTGCAGACATTTACCGAGCGCTTTCAGAGTTTTCTGGTCAGAATTGCGGGTGCATCACGATTGGTTGGAGCTAAGGAGTTGGCCGAGACCAAGAAGGGCCTTGCCGACGGCACTATCGACATCGTTATCGGCACCCATGCGCTTCTTGCCAAGGATGTTTCGTTTCAAAGGCTTGGACTGCTGATTGTCGATGAGGAGCAGCATTTTGGCGTCACCCACAAGGAACGGTTGAAGGAAATGCGCCACGAGGTGCATGTACTGACGCTCACGGCAACACCGATTCCGCGCACCCTGCAACTTGCCCTGTCGGGGGTACGTGATCTGTCGCTGATTGCTTCGCCGCCGGTTGACCGTTTGGCGGTTAGGACCTTCATTACGCCGTTCGATCCGGTGGTCGTGCGCGAAGCTCTGTTACGCGAGCTCTACCGGGGCGGTCAGAGCTTTTTCGTGTGCCCGCGCATTGCCGATCTTGGGCCCATGGCCGAATTTTTGAGTGAACACGTGCCGGAAGTGAAAGTCGCACGTGCGCATGGCCGTATGGCGGCGCGTGATCTGGACGCGGTGATGAACGCCTTTTACGAAGGTAAATTCGACGTACTTTTATCGACCACAATTGTCGAATCCGGTCTCGATATACCAAGTGCCAATACGCTGATTGTGTTTCGCGCTGACAGATTCGGATTGTCACAACTCTATCAGCTTCGCGGGCGCGTCGGACGCTCTAAGACACGCGCCTATGCTCTTTTTACAGTTCCGGCCGACCGGGTGCTGGGCGAGGGTGCGGAAAAACGCCTTAAAGTCCTGCAATCGCTCGATTCTCTAGGTGCCGGGTTCACGCTCGCCAGCCATGATCTCGATATCAGGGGAGCGGGCAATCTGCTTGGCGAGGAACAATCGGGGCATATTCGCGAGGTTGGTTTCGAACTCTATCAATCGATGCTGGAGGACGCGGTGGCGTCGCTGCGCTCGGGCGAAGGCGCAAGTAGTGACGATGAAAGCTGGTCGCCATCGATTTCGGTGGGAGCTGCGGTGCTGATCCCTGAGCGCTATGTGCTCGACCTGCAACTCAGGCTTGGGCTGTACCGCCGTCTGTCTTCGATTGAGCAAGAGCAGGATCTTGATTCATTCGCGGCTGAACTCACAGATCGCTTCGGACCGATGCCCGAGGAAGTCGAACATCTCATGCGCGTTGTGGCGATCAAGATCCAGTGCCGCAGGGCCGGAATTTCGCGACTGGATGCAGGATCAAAAGGCGTTGTGGTGTCGTTTCGCAACGATGTGTTCGCCAGACCGGAGGAGCTCATCGGTTGGATTCAGTCAATGGGGACGCTGGCCAAGATCAGGCCAGACCAGAAAATTGTGGTGCAGCGTTCCTGGGACAGTATAGCAGAGCGCCTACGCGGCGCCGAAACTTTGGCGTGTCAGATTGCGCGTATTGCCGTCACCGGCCAGGTCGCGGCTTGAGCCCAATGCCAGCCTAATCGCCAGCGGATCTGGCGATGCGCTCGATCATTTGCTCAGGCGTTTCGCCCGGCACAAACTTGCTGGTTGCGGTGGCGCAAACCACCGGTATCGGTGAGGTTACTTCGGCAACGGTGAAGTCGGTGTGATTGATGGCACCGCTGACCCGCGCGACCGCAACTTTGGCGGCATTCAATGGCGTATCGGGCATCAAGGCGACGAATGAGGCGCCGCGATAGCGCGCGCTCAGGTCTTCGCCACGCATCAGCATACCGATCAGATTGCCGACTTGTCTGATGATCCTGTCGCCAACGGTATAGTCATATAAACTATTGATTTCAGGGATATTTCTGATCTCTCCGTAAAATAGTGAGAAAGTGGTTCCGCGCTCTTCAGCAGTTTTGATCAGGCTCGAGAGGTGTTGCAGAACAAACCCCTGGTGAACAGGCCGGACAATGCATCGCCAGTCGCGTGATGGCGAAACTGCTGATAGATCTTGCGCATCGAATTGCGGAAACGCACTTCGCGCCCGAGAGCCATGGTGCGCATGCGCAATTCTTCCGGCTGGATCGTGGTTTCAAGCAGGTCGGTAACGCCGGAGGCAAATGCAGTCGATGTGTCGGGAACAATTCCGGGGTCGGCGACGACAAAAATGGGCAAATTATAAAGACGTGAGTCGGCGCGGCAACGGCGTCAGAATTCCTCTACGCTCGAACCATCGTCTTCTGCATCGACGATCACAAGATCGAAATTGCGGCGTCCGAGATAATCCAGCGCGGTGTCGTGACTGAGTGCGCCGGTTAGGGTGGCGGTGCTGGCGATCACAGACTCAAACATGCCATGCAATCGGCCGGTTCCAACAATCAGCACCTCGGCATTTTCGATCGGCGACATGTCCGGGGTCAAGGTTGGTGCATCTATGCCATAGCGGCTGGAGGTCTCCGAAACGGCACAGCAACTCCTCGTGCATGGTGGCAAGACGTGTCAGCGCTTTCAGGTGGCTGGAGATCTGAATGCCATTCAAGGGGCACAGCATGACGTCATCAACGTCAACATCGGAGGCTGCGAGAAGCGCACCGGCGGCGTGTTCGGGTATGCGTTCGCCGACCATCATCACTGGCAATGTGGGACCGCCGGGAAGTGCGCGTACAGCGCGTGCAAAGCCGACAAAATCACGAGGAGGCCTGCGGCCGAATTCACTCAATAGATTGAGAATGACAACATCAGGACGGTCGGGACCTGTCATGTCGCTTGGCGGCTCGCCGTCCGGGCCAACTTCGATACAGTCCCAGCTGCAAAGGCGCAGTGTATGTGACAAAGCGTTCTCACCATCGTCCTTGCCGACGAGCAATACGCGTGCAGGTTGACCCATGAATTTCCCCGTATCCGGACTGTTCGAATGATCGTCGACTAAGGTTAACGATGACGAAATTAGGTGGAGGTTCAAAGATAGGCATGGATTTCACTGCGAATGACAGTGCCGCCTTCGTCACGGGGGATGAATTCAAGGTTGATGCACGGTTCGGGGATTTTGAAATTGGCCGCACACAAAGCCTTCAAATGGTCTGCAAGACGTTCAAGACTGGGTTCTTATCCAAGGCCTGCGACTACAGCGGCGGTCAGACGCGCACCCATAATAGGGTCGGTGCTGGCAACGGCGGCGTCGGTTATTCCCTCACAGGCTGCGTAGAGGTCGCCGAGGTCGTCAAGTGATACAGCGACTGCACCGACATGGGCGATATCGCCATTGGTGGCGAAGATGCCGCACCCATCGGCGTCGGCAACGGAGCAAACATAAAAGCCGGCCGATACAAACTCTTCATCATCGGCGGTAGCAAGAAATCCGCGACTGCGCGATGACGCCGACAAAATCGCCGAAGGTACTGCCGCTCCCCAGACGAGGAGGGGGGAAGCCATTCTCGTCACCAAACAGCGCATCACCCAGCGGGTCTCAAACAGGTCCGGGCCACTGTCGCCACCCGGTCGAATAATGCCGATCGGACTGTACCGGATTCACTGGGAAGAGCATCGCTGAGGTCGCACGCAATCAGGGCAATGTCGCCGAGGCAAAGCAGGTCGATCAATCGAATACCCTCAACATTCGGGTGATGGGGTGCGGTTCCAGCTTCATGAACCAGCACCAACACCGGTGGGGACACGGTGATGGCGGAAGCGGCGGCGATGCACTCATTGTGCAAACGTGCCACTGCACGCGGACCTTCTCCGATGACCATATACCAAGTGATGACAGCCAGTGCATTGGTATCAATAGTGAGCGGATAATCAGCGCGGCCTAGTTGATCGCCGTCATTGTCGGTATCGAGTTTCAAAGGCGTAACGCCATCGACATTCGGACGCCCTGAACCCCCTTGGCTTTGAGCGTGTTGGTGTGATTCCGTGGGGATATCGGCGACGGAGGGTACGATGGCTGCACAGCGCGGGTTGTTCGATCCGGATGAGCGCTACGCGGCGTTATCGAAGGCGGGAGATCCGCTGGAGCGGCCTGCAGGGGTTATCAACTTCGAGCTCTTCCGGCCAGAGTTGCCGGCCGGAGTTGGATGCGACGCTCGATCGTTCCGGTGGCAGGCAGGGCGGGCGCCCGCCGATGGACCCGATCCTCATGTTCAAGGTGCCGGTGATCCAGGCGCTCTACGGTCTGTCGGATGCGCAGGCGGCGTTCCAAATCATGGACCGGCGCAGCTTTGGCCGTTTCCTCAGCCTCGATGACGGCGCGCGGGCGCCGGACGAGACGACCATCCGGCGGTTCCGCGCCAGCGCATGACCGATGCCGGGAAGGAGATCGTCAAGGGCGGGGGCATCCCGCCTGATTGGCAGGCCAATCCCCGGAAACCGGCGCAAAAGGATCGCGACGCGCGTTGGACGCTCAAGCGAGGGCGCAGGAAGACGAGCCCGGACGGGCACGGCGATGGGCGCAATCGCCACGCCGGTGTTCGGCGACAAATCCCATATCGATGCCGACCGGCGCCACGGCTTCGTCCGGACATGGATCGTCACCGACGCCGCCCGGCATGACGGACGCGTAGCGGGCGGGCTTCCGGATCAGGCGAACACCGGCTCGACTGCCACCGGCTCGACTGTCCGGGCGGACACGACGTATCGGTCGCAGAACAACGAGAAGAAAATCGCCCGGGCCGGGCTGACCTCGAAGGTCCATTTCCGCCGCCCGCCCGGCAAGCCGATGCCCGTGCATCACGAGAGGGCCAATGCCGCAGGGTCGAAGGTCCGATCCGCGATCGAACATCCCTTCGCCGGGATGAAGGCACGAATGGGGCTCTTCGTCCGCACCATCGGCATCGACCGGGCGAGGGCCAGGATCGGCATGGCCAACATGGCAGTCAACATGAAACGGCTCCTGTTCCGGGAGCGCAAAGGCGCCGTGGCATAGCCCGGCCCCGGCGAAACCAGATCCCGAACCACAACCCAGGCAAAGGGCCGACACGCATCGCGGCCGTAAATGCGCTCTCGTCACCCGATTCCAGGCAGCAGACAGGGGTCGGCAGGGTGTCCATTCGTGTCACCAAAAGCGATTACAAAGCGAATGGAAGAGACCCTGAATGCCACTTCACAGGCGGTTTCCACCCGGTCGCAATCCTTGCTGTCGCTCCAGATGACAAAATTGCGCGTGCACCAATCTGGTTGAGGGCTGCTTCGATCTCCATGCGCCGCCGGGGCATTGGCAGAGTGCAGACGATAAAGCCAAGCCCGAGGCAGGCCACCGGTGCTTCGATTGCGGCGGCAATTGCAGGGCCACAATGTCACCGGGTTTGAGGCCACATGATTCAAAGCGCGCGGCGATATGACGCACGGCCACATCAACCTCGGCATATGTCAACTCGCGGCGCGTTTCGGTTGCGTCATCGGTGCCCGGCGCATAGTCGGTCGATGCCCGTGTGTCGCCATGGGCATCGGCATGGTGATGGAAGATCGCGGGCAGCGAGTGCGTTCCCCAAAGCCACTGTTTGGTAAAACGAGCGACACGGGTGGCGCTGGCCAAAACCGGGGGGCCAAGGCAGACAGGGTGTTCAGCGTTCATTGGCCAGCTTCCATCCACCAAGTGTCGATCTTGAATCCGTCTATTGAATGGCGCTCGGGTCTACCGAGGCGGCTACGATAGGCAATCCACTGACCGGGGGCGTGAAATAGCGGAATGACGTAGTTTCCCGAAATCAACAGTCGATCTAGAGCACGGACCGCCGTAACAAATTGGCCGCGCGCTCGTGCAGCAAGCAGCGCCTCGATCATGGTGTCGATCCCCGGCTCGCCGGCACCCATGTAGTTGCGCGTTCCTTCAACCCCGGCAGACCAGCCAGACCAGTAGAATTGCTGCTCATTTCCGGGCGAAAGCGAGGCGTACCAGAAGTGTTCGACCATATCGAAGTCGTACGTTTGGCGGCGCGTTTGATACTGCACTGAATCGACATGGCGGACGGTTGCGGATATGCCGATGCGCGCAAGTGATTTAGCATAGGTCAGCGCGTAGCGTTCCTGGCGCTGCTCAGCCACCATGATCTCGAATTCAAACGGAGCGCCGGTAGATTGTGATACCATGGCGCCGTTGTTGAGGGTGTAGCCGGCCTGGTTGAACAGATTGAGGGCGGCCCGCATGCGCTTGCGGTCGCGTCCAGACCCGTCACTGGCGCCGAGTGTCCAGGTGCCATCCAGCACATCGTCCTGAACAACGGCGGCAAAAGGTTCAAGCAAGCTACGCTCAGTCTCGCTTGCATCGCGTCCAACGGCGGAAAGTTCCGAGCCGTCAAAGTAGCCCTGTGTGCGCCTGTAGAGGCCATGATAGAGATTAGCGTTCAGCCAGTCAAAATCGAACATCAGGGTCAATGCCTGGCGCACGCGGCGATCGGCGAAGATCGCACGGCGTGTGTTGAAGGCAAGTCCCAGCATGCCGGCTGGCGTTTCGCGGGCGAATTCCTCGCGTACCACACTCCCGTCTTCGACGGCAGGAAAGGTATAGGCGGTTGCCCAATGGGCCGGATCGTATTCCTGATGGAAGTCGTAAAGACCTTTCTTGAAGGCTTCGAAGCGGGAGGATTCCTGGCGGAAATATTCGTAGCGAATGGTCTCGAAATTATAAAAACCGCGATTTATGCCAAGCCCTTCACCCCAATAGTCGGGATTGCGGCGATAGACCACGAGGCTGCCGGGATCGACTTCTGAGATGGTGTAGGGGCCTGAGCCGACAGGAGGCTCAAGGGAGGTCTTATCGAACTGACGGTTGTCATAATAGTGCTTGGGCAGGATCGGCATGAGACCGATGATCAGCGGCATTTCGCGATCTGTTCCGGTCTCGAACACAAAGCGCACCGTGTCGCCTGCCCTGCGCTCCACCCGGGTTACCTTGGAGTAGTAGGAGCGGTGATTGGGGCGGCCGGATGTTCTCAGAGTTTCCAGAGAAAAAATCACATCGTCGATGGTAACCGGCGTGCCATCGGAGAACCGTGCTTCGCGGCGCAGCTTGAACTCAACCCAAGATCTGTCATCAGGCGTTTCGACGGTTTCAGCGAGCAGACCATAAAGGGCAAAGGGTTCATCGAAATTGCGCTTGAGCAGGCTTTCAAACACATAGTTGCGTATGGCTGTTGCAGGCCTTCCCCGGACAATGAACGGATTGAGACTGTCGAAGGTGCCCATGGCGGCGAGTGTCAAACGCCCGCCGCGCGGTGCATCTGGGTTGGCATAGGCAAGATGACTGAAATCAGGTGCGAGCGCAGGAGCACCATGCATGGCAATGCCATGGCTGGGTGATGCAAATACGGCACCTGCAAACATCATCGTCAGCACGGCCGATGCCAGCACGGCTGCAAATGATGTCCTTGACCGCACAGCGCTCATCCGCCACAAGGCCCCTGCTTGCGGGCAGGAGAGTGCGATTGGACGGATTGACGCACAAGCGCATTCGAGAGGCGCACATGGACCATCGTGTCGACCCTCCTTCAACATAGTTATTCTAGTGCGATTCGTCTCTTTCTTGCCATGCAAATGCCCGGTTTAACCGATAGCGACCGGGTGAACGTGCACAGCTATTGGCCAAGTTGAACTGGAACAAGTCGTCATGAATGAGAAAAAACCGGGGCGAATTTGTGCCCCATTCGCCATCGCCGGCATTTTGGCTGTTCTGATCTTGGGGATTGGTGCGGGCACGCCAGCTGCGGCGCAGGACGGTCGGTCAGCATCCGCGGGCTCTAATGCCTTAGCTCTTCAAAGCAAATGGATCAAGCGTTGCAGCGGTCGAGATGCAGACGCTTTTTGCGAAGTCAGCTTTGGCAAATTCGTGGAGATCCGCGAAAAGCGCGTTTGGGCGGCGGTTGCCGGCTTGTTTTTGCGGGGAGACAAGAAAGACTTGTTTGTATTTACACCTCTTGGCTCGTCGCTGCGCCGCGGCGTTGCTTACCGGGTGGACGATTCCAAGGCAAGGACAGCGCAATATTCCGTTTGTTTTCAGTTGCAGGGATGTCAGGCGATCACTGGTGCAGATCAGGGATTTGTCGATCAACTGAAAAAGGGCGGTGAACTGCAGGTTCAGTTCACCTACGGGAACCGGCCGCCGGTTGTCACCACAGTATCGCTGAATGGCTTTACCGCTGCCTATGACGGCCCGCCGTCGGAGATAATTGAAGCCGCGGCGAATTCTTCAGGTGATGGTGCTGCCGGACAAACTGCGCCGGCTGCTGCTGTCTCATCGGGCGGAAAAGGCGATTCAGCGGTTCAGTAACTGCTGCGTATGCGGGCCGTCCGCGTGTTGCATTTAATAATGTAAACCGACATTCTCCAATTAGGGCCTGTTGACATTGGGGATTCCCATTGTGTCTGGACTGTGATTCAAGCTTCCAAAATGGAGGTTTGAATGAACGAAGATCGCCTGGTTGTTTCGGATGATCTTTGGGAGAAGATTGCGCCCCTCTTACCCGGTAAAGCCGGGGACCCGGGAGCCACCGGTCAGGATAATTGTCGGTTCGTAGAGGCCGTTCTTTGGCGTGTGCGAACAGGGTCTCCCTGGCGTGACCTGCCCCAGGATTTCGGCAACCGGAATTCGGTTTTCAAACGATTTCGTCGATGGGCAAAGGCAGGTGTTTGAGAGTCTTTTCAACGTCATAAGCGGCGAGCCAGACCTTGAATATGCTCTCATCGACGGAACGATTGTCCAGGCCCATCAGAAGGCTTCGGGCGCAAAAGGGGGACACAGCATCAAGCCATTGGACGCTCTCGCGGGGGCTGACGACCAAAATCGTTGGCCTTGGTCGATGCGCTCGGCAACTTGTTTCGCTTTCTGCTTTTGCCGGGGCAAGCGCACGACATGAAGGGGGTCCTCCCCTGATCCACGATGTCTCCTTCGGAGCATTACCGGCCGACAAGGCCTTCGGCGCCGATTGGTTCCTGCAAGACCTCGATGAGCGCGGCGCAACCGCGGTTATTCCACCCAAATCAAACCGAAAAGGGCTACGAAACTACGATACTCACATGTACAAGTGGCGTCGCCTGATCGAAAACTACTTCGCAACGATCAAGGAATTCAGGAGTATAGCAACCCGATACGACAAAACCGATACCAGCTACGCAGCCAACTGGCGCATCCGCGCAATGCTCGTTGCTCCCCGGTGATTGTCAACAGGCCCTAGTTGAGTTGGCTGCGGTTTCCGGGGTTTCGGATTGGCGAGCCGACCCAGGACCAAAAGACGATCCGGCTGTTTCGGGAGAAACTGACCCGGGCGGGTGCGTTTAAAGCCCTGTTTGCAGGTTTTGAAGAGCAACTTCGCGAGAGGGGATACAAGCCCGCCGGGGCCGGATTGTAGACGCCACGCTGATGTCTGTCCCACGCCAACGGATGAGCGGGCAAGAGAAAGAACGGACCAAGACAGGCGAGACAAAAGACGGCAAGGAGGATGCCGGTTCCCCGTTTCGGGGACAAGAACCATCTCTCGATTGACCGTAAGTGGCGCTTTATCCGCGGCGAGACCGGGACCGATGCCGCGCGGTATGATGGGCATGAACTGACATCGGTTCCGGATGGGACGAACAGTTCAAAGAGCGTCCGGGCGGATACCGGTCCGCCAAGAACGAAGCTTGGCTCAAGGCCAACGGGTTCAGATCACATATTCATCGCAAGAAACCCAGAGGCAAGCCGATGCCCAAACATATCCGGTGCGGCAATGCCGCGCACTCATCCATCCGTGCCTGCGTGGAACATGTCTTCGGACACGAGAAGGGGCCAATGGCGTCCGTTGCATTGGCGAAGTTCGCGTCGCCGGCAGGACCACCATGGCCAACCTCAGCTACACTTTCCGCCGCTTCATTTTTCATGAACGAGGACGGACCGCGGCCTGACACTGCCCACAATCCAAAAATACCCGCTCCGGCGGGCCAAAAGGTCGGCAAAACCAACTCCATGACAAATGCTCAAACCAAAACACTCGCAAAACGCGGCATACATCCATGCATTCCCTTCAAAACCAAGCCAAAAAATGTTGTTCAAGGCGTCCAAGTAGCACACAATGAAATCCCGCATCGTCGAGATGCGCAAATTCCGCAACTACTCCGACATTCGGAACCCGGATGATCCAACACTACGGCGGGACGTTTGGTCGCCCGATGCAGGAGCACCTTCAGTGACCCGCTTGTGATATTGAATTCAAGAGACTTTCGTCTCTCTCCCACATTCCTCGCTATCGTGGCGGTTATAATTGCCGCGAATGCCTATGTCGTCTGGTCCCTCGTCGACACCGGTTTCATAAGATCCCCGATTTTCAAGGATGGCCTGGTTGAAATAGTCGCCGTTTCGGCGCTCGCCCACTTCATCCTTGTTCGAAACCTGAATGTCGGAGTGTTGCTGCTCTTTGCTCTGATATGCGTTTTCGCACGACGCAACAATGTCGATCTCCCGCTGTTTCTCGCTCTTGCATATTTCGAAGGTTTGCTGGCGCTCGGTCTGATCGCTCAGAATATATTCAACGTGCGCTCCGGGCTCCACCTCTCCGATGGCTTCGGTATATGTCTTGGGATACTGTTCTGGTTGTTCGGAGCCCTTGTAATTTCTCTTTTCGGTTTCGGCGCCGTCCACCATCTTCAAGTGTACTCCGTCGTCATCCTTGTCGCGGCGGTCCTTTACACTCGCTCCACGCCGCTATCGGTCCGATGCATGCGTGGCTACATATCCAGCCGGGGCGTTCCGAGGGTCCTTGCAACGGTGATTCTCGTCGCCTTTTTGATCCTCCTGGGCAATGCCGGTCAATTGAAATATTGCGGCGATTGCTACTGGTACCTCACGCGCCTGCCATGGCTGCTGATCGGCGAAAACTCCCTGTTCGACAAAACGGGATATGTCGCTACCGTACACTACTATCCGAAACTGTATGAACTCCTGATCGTTCCGCTGTTCGGCTTGGGACTTGAAAAGACATTCAAGGTTTTCGGCCTGCTTCTTGGCTTCGGCGCGGTTCTTACCGGCGCATTGGCGGTTAACGGATTCTCACGCTCTCAGGTGGCGTCACTCGCCACCGCCGTTTTGCTTGCTTCACTGCCGGTCCTGACCGCGTATGGCGCCACCGGAAAGTCCGATATTCTGGCCTGCCTCTACGGTGTAGCCGCCTCGATAGCCTTATTGAAATACGCCGAAGACGGAGATCATTCCCGGTTGCCGGTGATTCTTGCATTCCTTGGTCTGGCGGGCATCGTCAAGATGACGAACGTGCCCTACGCAGCCATTCTCTTTGCGTTGTCGATTGTCGTTGCGGTCATGCACAGGGAGCGTTTATCCGCCCTGCAAAAACGCGATTTGGTTCGGCCGCTGCCGGTCCTGTTCGCGGCGGTCGCGGTCGCGATTTTAGCGCTCTATCGAAATGCGCATCTTGTCGGAGTGCCCATTCTCGCCCCCGGTGGTGAAAGCCTATCTTTTCTCTACGACTTGTTCAAACTGGCCGGTTGGGATTTCGGCTACCCGTTATCGGACAATCCCTGGCGCCGACCGACCTACAAATACAGCGGATTTGGCGAACGACTATCCGTATTGTGGGGTGTGCATTTCAGTCCGCAAAGCTACATTCACCATTGGAAAAGATGGCTGGGCATTCTGTCGCCATTTCTCTGGATTTCCGTTTTCTGGCTCATCATTTCACGTTGGCGTGAGACGGTTGCATCCAACAAGATGCTGATTGCTATCCTGGTCGTACTGTCATTTGGCATCGTTGCGTGGACTATCCTCTTGGAGAACGCACGATTTGTCGGTAACGATTCAAATTACTTTATGCTGCCAATCACGGTCATTGTGATATTCGGTGCGCTTCTGCTCTACTCGGTTGCAGACAACAAAAAGACCGTGATTTTACTGCTTTCGCTATTCGTGCCGGTTCAATTGCTGTTTTCCCTGACCGGCTCACCGGGAACCTTTGCCGGAACTCACTCTTTCAATGAGCAGGGTTATTTTGCGAATCCATTTGCACCATGGGTTCCACGGCCGTCCCATCGCGATTTCAGGTTTGCGAAGGCCAGAGAGTTTGTCGACCGGTTAAATCATGAGCCCTTTTCGTGCACTGGCGTTTATCTGTATGAGGATCGAGCCAGAGACTATAACCCACTCAGGCAATTACCATGCGGAATGGAAGATTTTTTTAAAATTTGTAGCAAATATATCGGCAATCGGGCGCTATGCGCTTCGCCGGAAGCGTTTGCCGAATACTTAACATTGGGTGAACGAATTTTGGTGATCGTTCCGGTTTTGCTTGAAACAAGAAATGACATACCGGGATCAAAAGACCTCCTAGCCGGTCTCGACCAGATCGAAATTTGCTATAAGTTCGAAATCGGTCCTTACCTCTATCATGTTTTGAGCACCGAAAAATACCCTTGTTCGACGTACGGTAAGTGATCCGCACGCGCCGCATTTTGCAAGGCTCGAAGATCGGTTTCCGGCTCTCGCCGTTGCCGTTTGGCCCGATGGCGTCGATTATCGGTCGCATGGTCATCCGCAATCGAATGCGAAGATGTGAGTGTACGCATTGTGTTTGCGCGGAAATTCGATAGCAAGAACCGCATTTCCCGCGCCATGACGGGATTCATCATTCGGACCGCCGGGGCGTTGGTCCGTGCCGTACGCCGCGCCTATTGTCAGCGGACCGGCAGGATGACAGGTAGCGGATAAAATTGACGGCATCTCCCCCAAAACTGCTCGCCATCGGCGGGGCGTCGGTCGACCGGCGAGGACGGTCGAATGGACCATTTGTCGCCGGCGTTTCGAACCCCGGTTCGATACGCGAAGAGATTGGCGGCGCGCTTGACCGCGTAATCAAGGCCTCGGTTCATCTGGCCGATGCCGCCGACTACCACGAGTTCAAGCTCGTATGGCGGGAACACTTTCCGAAAAATCCACCGGCGCGGACCACGGTCGAGGTTGGCGATACGCTTCCTCTAAGCGGTGCCAGGATCAGCATTGACGCCATCGTCCTGGCTGGTGATTCAAAACTCAAGCCGGTTGCCCTGTTTGATCCCCAAGGCAGCGACCCGATGGAGGCCGAATGGGCACCGCACGCGGTGCGCGCTGGCAGTTTCGTGTTTTGTTCGGCCTTGACTGCGAGCGATCTGGAGACCGGCCTTGCTGTCGGTCGGCCACCCGGATTTCCCAATTACGGCAGCAACGCCGCCATGCAGGCCAATTTCGTGTTCAAGCGGCTCAATCGCGTGCTTGCCGGGGCGGATACTTCACTGCAAAACGCATTGGAGGCCTATCTCTACGAGCCTGATCTGCAGACCTTCAACGATATCGACACGGTGTGGCGCGAATTCATGCAGCCGCCGCCCTGTCGCTCCTCCATGGGAATGGCCGGTCTGCTGGTGCCCGGCGACGACCAAGGAAAGCGCGCTCGCCTATCGCGCCGATTTCTCCGACCGGTACACCTATCTGGTCGAGCCGGCCGTCAAGCTGGCAGGCAATGTGGTTGCGCCTGCCTCGGCGCGTGTTGCCGGCCTGTTTGTCAAGCGTGACCAGGACAGGGGCGGACCATACTGGTCGCCGTCCAATCAGGCGATCGGCGGCATTGTCGGCACATCGCGACCGGTGTCCTATTTCGATGGCGAGGCCAGCCATGAGGCCAACCATCTGAACGAAAACCGTATCAATACGATCATCCCGGCCGTGACCGTTCAGGGCGCAGGCGGCGCGGTAGCCGCCAACGGAACGATCCTTTGGGGCAGCGAGACCACGTCGTCCGATGCTCTGTGGCGGTTCATCAACGTGACGCGGACGCGGGCTGCGATCGAAAAGGCCATTGCACCGGCGTTCCGCTCGGTAATGGACGAAAACCTGTCGGCACAGCTCGGCATCGCCATCATCCGGTCGCTGCAAATCTTTCTGGACGAATTAAAGGCAGCCGGCGCCATCCTCGGGGGGCGGGCCTATTGGGACAAGGCGCGCAACTCGTCCCAGTCGCTGCGGTCCGGCATCCTGCGCGTTGAATTCGACGCCGAGGAAGCGCCGCCGCTCAATGACCTGCAGTTCGGTTTCCGCCGCAACTCGGTCTACTTCAACGTTCTGGCCGAGGACATTCTGACCGGTCTCGATCGCGCAGCATAAGGAGAACCGACATGAACAATCTTCGCCTGCTTCGCGGATTTACCCTGATTGCCGGGGACACCATGGCGCTGACCATCGAAATCGAGGAGATGAAGCTTCCGGTCCTGGAGGAAAAAAGCTTCGACTTCACGCCGGGAGGCGGCACCGGCGAAACAGCGGTCCCGCTCGGCATCACCAACAAGCTGGAACTGCCCTTCAAGCTGGTCTCGCACAATCCTGGCATGGACGTGCTGTTCGGTAGTCCGCCGGGGCAGCGCACTTCGTTCACGGCGGTCAAGTCGCTGTTCGATGACCACGACGACAGCGGCCGCGCAATCGAGGTGACGGTCGATATCAAGGCCCGTCTGATGAAGATCGATCCCGAACAGATGAAGGGCGGCGAGAAGGCCGGCTACGATCACATGCTTTCGGCAGTGACCTGGTATTCCGAGGTGCACGACAAGAAGGTCATACGCGCGTTCAACTTCCGGCCTGGCGGCTGGACCATTCTCAACGGCACGGGCGTCGGTGACGATCATCGCCGCATCCTGAGGGTTGGCGGATGACGAAGGCGGCAAGCTCGGTAGACGTCAGGCTCACCTTTCCGATCGAACTGGAGGGCAATGCGGCGATCTCAAAGCTGACGATCAGCCGCCCGAAGACCGCCAACGTCCTGGAACTGATCAAGCTGTTCGGCAAGGACATCGTGACCATTTTGTTGTCGGGCGACGGGGACAGCATGCAGGACAAGGTCGCCGCGCTCAAATCGGGGGATAGCGAACTGGTCGGTCGGATCGCTTCGCTTCTGGATGCCCACAAGCTCGACACCCTGGCGGCGGCTTTGGCAAAACTGTTTGGCGTGACACCGGAGCAATTCCTTTTGATCGATCCGGCCGATTATCCGGCAATCGGAAGGGCCCTAGCCGATTTTTTCCCGCGCTCGAGACATTGACGCAAGCGCCTTGCTCTTCGGGCCAGGCGACATAGCCGGCCGCTTCGGCTGGTCCGCGCTGGAGATCGGTGACCTTGAGCTCGACGAACTTGCTTTCTGGCACGAACAGGCGCTTGCCGCCACCGATCGGGACAATGGCCGGCTTCTGAATGCAATTGCCGGTGCTCTGAAAGCTGGAGCCGACGGAGGCGGCAATCCATGAACGTCTCGGTCATTGTCTCCCTGATAGACCGATATTCGGCGGAAGCGTCCAAATTCAAAAAGGACGCTTCAGGGGATGCGCACGGGCGTGCGCGATTTCGGTCGCGGCCTGGAAGAGGTCGTCACATCCGGTCTTGCCGCCCGCTTTGACGAGCGAGCCTTCGGCGATCATCTGAACCGCCTTGAAGCCCGCGCCTCACATGCACGTTCCCACCTTACCGGCGCGCTTGGCATGGCGCTGTCGCTTGCCGCCCCGGTGAAACTCGCCGCTGACTTCGACCAGTCATTCAAGGGCCTTGAAAAGGTCGTCGGTGCCCCATTGAAGCGGCTTCAGGAGCTTCGTAAATTCGCGCTCGACACCAGCGCCATTGTCCCGGTCGCGGCAAAGGACATTATCGAACTCATGGCCGAGGCCGCCCAGGGCGGCGTGCCGGTCAATGAACTGGAAGCCTTCTCGCTCTATGTGGCCAACGCAGCCGTCGCCTTCGATATGGCCGGCGCGGGAAAGCAGTTGGAATTCCCGGTCACCGTCTCCCCCTATGGGGGCGGTGCATTTGGAGGGCTGTTCTGATGGCGACGGTCAAGGTCACCGGCACCGAAATGGGCATCGAGGAAATCGCCTGGAAGTTTCGCCAGAAGCTCTATCCCGACGACCCGGACCGCGCCGCCCGGCTCTCCGGCTATGTCGAGCAAATCTTCGATCTCAATCCGGGCCTGGCGGAAGTGAGTCACAACGTGCCGGTCGGGACCGAAATTGTCATGCCGGATGCCGAGACGGAAACACCGATCGGCCCGAACCGGCTATGGGGCTGATCCATGCGTCCGGTCATCAGGGTGCTGGCAGGCGGTTCGCCGGTCAACGGCATTTTCTATTCCAGGCTCATTTCGTGCGGAATCAGGGACGAAAGCGGACAGGAAAGCGATACGCTCGAATGCACGTTCGACTGGCGCGGTTATGCCATCGCCCTGCCGAACGAGGGCGCCATTCTGGAACCCCTGTTCGGCTATGCCGGCGGCGCGCTCACCTCGATGGGCAAATTCGTGGTCGACGGCTACACGTCTGCCGGCGGACCGGACGGGTTGTTGCTGACCGTCACCGCCCACGCTGCGGATATCCGCGAAGAGCTCAAGCAGAAGAAGACCGAACATTTCGATGACACCACGCTTGGCTCGATGCTGCAAAAGGTATTCGGCGAGCATGGTGCGCAGATCGAGGTCGACGGCGAACTGTCAGGCATCGAAATCGAATACGAAGCCCGGCGCGACCAATCGCCCCTGGACTTCGCCACCCGCCTTGCAGACCGCCACAACGCCATTTTCAAAGCCGGTGGCGGCAGGTTCCTGTTTGTGTCGCGCGGTAGCCGGAAAAAGAGCTCCGGCGGCTCTCTTGCGCCGGTTCTGATCACGCGGCCGGAATGCCGCGACTGGAGCATCTCTGGCAAGCCGCGTCCGCGCTACGGCAAGGTGGTCGCCAAGTGGCATGATCCGAAGGAGGGAAAGACCAGATTCGAAACGGTCGACACCGGCGGCAAGGGGCCTATCCGCACCATCAAGTCTCATTTCAAGAACAGGGAAGACGCCAGGCAGGGCGCGAAGGCCGAGGCGACCAGGCTGAACCGGGCACGCGCGGAAGGACACTTCACCCAATATGGCCGTGTCGATGCAACCGCGGAAGCCGATGTGATCGCCAGCGGCTTCGGGCCCGCGGAGAATGGCATGTGGCGCGCACGGGCCGTCGCGCACTCATTTGAACGCTCGGCGGGCTTCATAACCACAATCGAGGTCGAAGCGCCGGAGACGCCGAAGAAATGAGGGCCTTCAAATGGATGTTGAAAGGTGTTCGAGAGAAAGACGATCGGAAGCGATAAAACCAATACCTGGCCACCGCCGATATGACAAAAACGGCCGCTAAAGATGACCTGCGCTGTGATCAAAACCGGTATCAAAAAATCTCAAACCGGGTGTCACGCTACACCGGCCGTATCCACGTGACCGAATAGGGCCCCGGGGAGGGCAGGACAATGGCAGCCTCAGACGTCCGCAGGTATGATTGGCGGGATCACCGCCAGGTTCCGCACATGCCCGGCAAATCGATCTGGCGGCGCAACCCCTGATCAAGGTCAATGCCGTCGCGGCGGTCGTATTCGGCCTTCTGGTGGCGCTTACCCGCTGGCCAGAGGTGCATCTGCTGTCCGCCGACGTATTCTACTTGGTGCTCACGGCGCATGGCCTTGATGTGCTTTTGTTGTGGATCATCTTTTTCGAGATCGTGGTGCTCTATTTCGCCGCCGCAATGCTGCTCAACTGCCGGCTGGCAACGCCCAAACTGGCATGGCTCGCTTTCGTGCTGATAGTGGCTGGCGGTCTGTAGACCAACGTCACGGTGATCATGGGCGAATCGAGCGTCATGTTCACCAGCTACGTGCCGATGCAGGCCAAGCCCAATTTCTATTTGGGACTCATTTTATTCGCGGTCGGCGCACTTCTCGCCTGCTTCATCTTCTTTGGTACGCTGGTGGTGGCGCGTGAAGAAAAAACCTATGACGTCTCGGTGCCGCTGGTCACTTTCGGCGCCATTACCGCTGCTGTGATCGCTCGGCTATATCTCCGAGATCGATACGCTGATGTATAAGCTGGTGTGGTGGGGCATGGGCCATTCATCGCAGCAGATCAACGTCTCGGCGCATGTTGCGGTGTGGTACGCGATTGCCGCAATCACCATCGGCGCAACACCATTTTCGGAGAAGGTCTCGCGCACCGCATTCCTTCTTTACATTCTGTTCCTGCAACTGGCCTCCGCCCATCTATGCTGGTGGAGCCCGGCCTCAGCGCCGAATGGAAGGTGTTCAATACCTCCTATGCGCTCTATCTGGCGGTTCTCGGCAGCCTGATCCGCGGCATGACGGTTCCGGGCGCGATTGAGGCGGCACAGCGCAAGAACGGCTTCACCAATGGTGTGTTCGGATGGCTGCGCAAGGTGCCCTAGGGCAATCCGGCCTTTGCCGGCATGTTCCTGTCGCTGGTGCTGTTCGGCTTTCTCGGCGCTATCTCCGGCGTTGTTATGGGCACCGAACAAATCAATCTGATCATGCACAACACGCTCTATGTGCCGGGCCATTTCCACGCCACCGTGGTGGCCGAAACTTGCCAAGATCCAGCCGTATCTGTTCGCTCTTGGGGTTGCCGGCATCTCGCTGTTCATGATGGGAGCAGGAACGCTCGGCGTGTCACGGCGTCACTGGGACATCACCTTCTCGGATGCGGCACTGAGCTTCGATTATCCTTCAGCCGCCTTCCTGAGGATGGCTCTGAACGGCATCTTCGCGGTCCTGGCATCGCTCGGCGGTGCGCTCTATGTGCTGATCACGGTGTTCAGCGTGCTGTTCGGCAAGAAGGTCGACGTTTCCAACATCGTTGCAGCTTTTGAACCGATGCCTGAAAAACGCACCCCTGAAGCGGTGTCCACCTATGGCAATGCCGGTACATGGCATCTGCCGGACACCTACGTGCTGGTGGCGGTGTTTTTCACCACCTTCGTGCTCTACTACTTCATCAACTGGAAGTACATTTCCGAGCTTTGACCGCTCGGCTGAGCGGCCCGGCCCGGGCGGAATGTGAGTGATGACGGCGAGCGCCATAGCAAGCACAAGCACGCTGTGCGACGTCGCCTTGGTGTTCAAGCCGAGGATCGCCCTGGGCGGCATCACGATGTCACCGGGCGCCGCGCCCGATGCCTAGCGCATCGCGGTGCTCGCTGTAGGCGTCTTCCTAGCCGCCGGAGCTGTCGGCGCCTTCAACCAATGGGCAGAGCGCGATCTTGACGCGCGTATGGCGCGCACCGCCCGGCGCCCGTTCGTTACCGGCCAATTCGAGGCCGATGCCATCTGGCTTGCGGCGATTGGCGGGGTTTTGCTGGTCTCGGTGCTGGCAGTGGCATGGGCGACCAACTGGTGGGCGACGGTGCACATATTTCTCGGTGCATTCACCTATGGCGTGGTCTACACGCTGTGGCTGAAGTGCCGGACCTGGGCCAAGGCGATTATGCGCGCGCCGGAGTACCAATGCTGCCGGTGGTGGCCGGGGAAAAGCGCACCGCTTGGGTCATTCTGGGCTGGGGCACACGCTGGCCTTGTCAGCGCTGTCGATCGTGCCCTACTGGCATGGCATGGGCGTGATCTATCTAGCTGGCGCGGCACTGGGCGGCATGCTATTTACCGCCACCAGCCTTGGCGCTGGTATTGCAGCCCTCACGCAAGGCGGCGCTCAGAAACTTTCTCGCATCCCTGGTGCAATTGATCGTGCTGCTCGGCAGCGCCATGGCGGACCGCCTGATCGGCGGCTCATGATGAAACCGGCGCCGGCATGGGCGGACCTGCCGCCGCAAGAGGTCAGGCTTGAGCGTTCATAGGGCGCGATCGGCAGTGTCGTTGACAGCGATCTGGCATTTGTCGATGTCTCAGGCAAGTCGGTTTCGCTTGGCGTATTTCGCGGCCAGCCGCTGCTGATTTCTCTGGTCTATACCGGTTGCAGAGATGTCTGCCCGGAGATCATCGACAGTCTTCATCCGGCAATCGAGATTGGACAGGAAGCGCTGGGCGCCGACAGTTTCACATCGGTCACCGTCGGCTTTGACGTCGCCAATGACACGCCCCAGAGGATGGCCTCGTTTGCCCGCTCGCTCGGTTCTGATCTGTCGGACTGGCATTTTCTGTCGACCGATCAGGCGAGCGTTGATCGCTTGAGCGAAGCGGTGGGTTTCACCATCGAGACCGCTGGCGGTGGATTTGAACATATGGTGCAGATCAGCATCCTCGATGAGGATGGGAGGATCTATCGCGACGCATTCGAACCGCCGGCGATTGTCGAGACGCTGAAGGAGCTGGTGTTCGCCGCCAGCGCCCGCTGACCTCGATTGACGGGCTGATCGACAGGATAAAACTGTTCTGCACCACCTACAGCGCCAGCACGGGGCGCTATTATTTCAACTATTCGATGTTTATCGGGATGGCGATTGGCATAGCCAGTCTTCTCTTGGTACTCGCCTGGTTGATCCGCAAATTCCGTCGCACAGCGTCACAAACCTGAAGCAATCCAACCGATGAGTTATGTCCGCTTCCTTGTGCGGCGCCTGTTCGAGCGCGCCGAAGCCCTCTTGGGCCTGGCGTTCCCGGCCAACTGGAACCAGCTGTTGAATCTCGGTGTGCTCGGGTTTTTCCTCTACTGGATCATCACCGTCACCGGCATTTACCTGTTCATCTTCTTCGATACCGGGGTCGATGCGGCCTATGCCTCGGTCGAGTACATCACCAATGAGCAGTAGTACCTCGCCGGTGGGGAACGGGCGTGACGGTGATGGTCTATATAGCCGGCATTTCCGGCTACTGGCTGGTGTGGGACAAGATGTGGCGATCGTTTCCACCGAGTGGCTCGACCGTCTGGCAATTCTGGGAAAACCGATCGCCCGCAACTTCCTGTCGCCGGGAACGCTCGACAGCCGCTTTTTCACCCTCATGATCTTCATGCATATCGCAGTGCCGCTGTTCGCGCTGTTTGTGTTGTGGCTGCATCTGGCACGGGTTACCAAGCCGCGCATCAATCCGCCGCGCGGGCTTGCGCTGGGAAGTTTCGGGGCGATGCTGGCGCCCAGCCTGATTCATCCCGCCGTGAGCCAAGGGCCGGCCGATCTTTCCCAAGTGCCGGGCAGCGTCGGGCTCGACTGGTTCTATCTACCGCTCTATCCGCTGTTTGAGATCTGGCCGGACCCTGTGACCTAGGGCGGCAGGGAGGCCCTGCTCCACATCATGGCGGCAATGCCGTGGCTGCCCCGATGCGCAGGCCGGCAGTCGCGGCGCTTGATCTTGCCAATTGCAATGGTTGCTCCCGCTTTTATGCCGATTGCCCCTATAACGTATAACGCCATCGACATGGTCCGGCGCCAAGACGGGCGGGGCGGCCCTTCGCGCTTGAGCCGGTGGTAGATCCAAACCGCTGTGTCTCATGCGGTATCTGTGCTGGTGCGTGCCCGACATCAATGCCGTTCAGACGCATGGTGCCGCTGTCGCCCGGCATTGATCTGCCAGAACGCACCATGTTGAACCTACGCGACGAGATTAAAAGGCAGACGAACTATCCGGAGCGGCGCGGATCTTCGTGTTCGGTTGTGATGAAGGCGTTGCGCTCGACCATGTTCAAAAGGCTGGTGTCGCAGAGGTGAAACTCGCCTGTGCCGGGCAATTGCCACCCGCCTTTATCGACTATGTGCTGAGCCACAAACTCGCCGATGGTGTGGTCTTGACTGGATGCGCGCTCAATGCTTGCCACAACCGGCTCGGCATCCAATGGACAAAGGACCGGCTTGCCGGAAGGCGTGAGGCCGGGTACCGCGCGAGCGTGAAGAAGTCGATGCATAACATTGTGCGATATGGCGGTCGGCTCGCGTTCTTCACCGCGGTGGCGGTGGCGGTCAGCTTTCTGTCAAGCTGGCTAGTCTACCATCAACTCGAAGAGGGCATGGCGCCAATCAAGCTCAGCTTTGCCCATGGCGCGGCGCGGTGCATATGCAGATCAAAATCGACGGACAGCCGATCCATGGTGAGATTTTGCAGCCCACCGGCCTTTCGGGCGATGGGCCGGTGCGCATCTATGAAAAATTCCTGGTTCCGGCGGGACGTCATGTGATCACCGCGCGGCTGCGTGACAGCCGGCGCGATGATGGTTTCGACTATGAATCCACCCATGAGGCCGACCTTGTCGCATGGCAGAATCTTGCCATCGACTTCAAAGTCGACAAGGGTGGATTCGAGTTCCAGTAAGGGAGAACGTCATGGTGCTGATCGAGTGGCGGACAGAATTCGAGACCGGTATTGCCGATGTCGACCACGAGCATCGTGAACTGGTCGATCTGATCAATGATCTGCATGATAAGCGTGGCGAGGAAAGCGACCATGCGCTGGTCCAGTCTTTCCTGGGCGAAGTGTTTTCGCGCTTGAGGAAACGGTGATGCGCAAGCACGACTATGACAAGTATGCCGCCCACAAATCCGACCACGAACGCCTGCTCGACGATATTCGCGACATCATGGATGACTTCGAAGCGGGTGTTTACGCCGATCACAAGACCGCACTGTCAGAGGCGGTGTGGGACTGGTTCGTGGATCATTTCAAGACCAGGGATACGCGGCTGCACAAGCTGCTCGGGGTCTAGATCACCTGCCAGCCAAACGGCATCAGTCCCCCCCCCCCAAGGGCCCTTCAAGTCGATCTCAGAAATAGGCCTCCTCGGGGCCCACTGGCGGGGTCCATTCGCATTGCCCGAATGGCCCGTCGCCGCCTTCGCGCACATAGGCGATGCGGCCGTCATTGATCTTGCCTCTGACAAGCGCCAGCTTCAGCCAATCCATGATGTATTCATGACTGTCGAGCCCGCCAAGATTGGAAATTGCGGTCAGTGGATGGAACTGGTTTTCAACCACCCACATTTCCTTGCGGCAGGTGAGTTTCCCATAGGCTTGGATGGCATCTTCAAGCGGGCATAGCGGATCGAACTCGCCGGTTGCCAAAAGTGTCGGGCATTGCACCTTGTCCAGATAGCCCTCGACCGTCATCTCGCGCGCCATCTCGTTGAAGGCTGCCTCTTCATCGACCATGCCGGCCATGTACATGAACTGCTGTTTGAAGCGCGGCGAGGATTGGGTAAATATCGTGCTGTTGGGATAAAAGCAGGAAACCGTCGAGGCCAGTGCTGCCGGGCGGTGGTCATAGCTTGCAAGCCTCAGCGACCAGAAGCTGCCCATGCTGACGCCATAGATGCCGATGCGCTCACCATCGATTTCCGGTCGTGTCTGCAGATAGTCGATCACTGCGGCGCCGGCGCGCTCATAGGTGTCTCCAACCGCGCGGATCTTCTGGATGTTCGAGTTGCCCTGCCCCGGGCCGTCCATCGAGATCACATGCATGCCGCGCGCAATGCCCTCGCTGGCCGAGACCTTGGGAAAGGATTCCTTGGTCTGGTCTATGCCCGGCACATAGATCATGCAAGGCGCCTTGCGCCGGTCGGGTAGCAGGTGCAGCAGGCATGAAATCGTCTTGCCATCATCGAACGGCACTTCCACGCGCTCGATTGGATAGGAGGCCACTTCGCAGCGCCGGTCGACCAGTTCGTTGAGCTTGGCACATAGCGCCAGCTTGACCGGATTATCATCGTAAAAGATTGGATGCTGGGCCATGCGATAAGCCTCGATCGCATGGTCGTAATGGGAGCAGGCCGTGGTGTTGAACCCATTTGCATGCGCCTGTCTTGCCAGCGCCTAATCATGCTCGGCCTTCCGCGCCACATTTTTGGAAGTATGCGGTAATTGCGTGTGTGTTTGGGCGTTTCCCGCTCATCACGTTCAAAGTTCCGCCCCTGGCCGCGCATGTTGAGTGCCAGATCGAGCATCCATTGCTGGTCATCGCGTTCGGTGCGTAGTTTGTGGATTGTCATGGCTTCCCCCTCACATGCTTGCGTGCGCGATGGGCGCACTCACATCAAAGCACCACCGGCTCCTGCCGGATATGCCGGCGGGAAGTCTAGCTGCAAATGCCGTTGCTCATAAGGGTCGATGCGCGGTGCCGGAGCGGATGATATTCACCGGTTCGGTGCACGACTATTCAAACAGTGTTTCGGCCCAGTCCAGCTTCAGACCTTCGGTCATGTGTTTGCGCCATCGCAAGCTGGCCTTGATGGATTTGCCGAGCTTTTCAGGATGCAAGTGGACGTCGTCGGGAAGCTTGTTAACGCTGTCGCAGAAAATGCGGCACCCATCGCGGGTGGCATCCATGATCAGGCAATAGTATTTGTCGTCTCCTCCGGGTTCATAAATTTCTGCCGAAATGCCGACCCTCATACGTTCCGCTGCACGGATTGCCTTTTTTGCAGCCAGGGAACTGCCCATCGCACCAACTCACCCATCGGTCAAAACGTCTGCAAACCGGCCACATTGGAGGTTGAAATCCCCAATTACACCCGGTGACGGGAATTGATTTGCACAGGCCAGGCAAAAAATTTCGTCGCCAAGAGCTGATCAAATTATTGGCATTTGGACTCGTCGGCCAATCAGCTGGTGTTACGCCGATGTTCAGGATGCAAGCTAGTGCCCAGAATATGTTCGTTCTGGCGGATCACATCGGCGCTTGAGCCGACGATCAGCGGGTCTGGCACATGGGCGATGGCCTCATCCTTGCCGGTATAGGGCAGTGACGACAGAAAATGCAGCATGCAGTTGAGCCGGGCGCGTTTCTTGTCATCTGATTTGACAATCGTCCATGGCGCATCGGCGGTGTCGGTATAGAAGAACATCGCCTCCTTGGCTTCAGTGTAATCGTCCCATTTGTCGAGCGATTGCCGATCGATGGGCGACAATTTCCAACGCTTCAGCGGTGTGTTTTCACGAGATTCAAACCGTCGCATCTGTTCTTCACGGGTCACCGAGAACCAGTATTTGAACAGTCTGATGTCGCTGCGCACCATCATGCGCTCGATCTCGGGGCACTGGCGCATGAACTCCAGATAGTCACTGGGCGAGCAAAACCCCATGACACGCTCGACGCCGGCCCGGTTGTACCAGGAGCGGTCGAACATCACCATTTCACCGCCGAACGGCAGGCATTCGATATAGCGCTGGAAGAACCACTGGGTGCGTTCCTGATCGGTCGGTTTTTCAAGAGCGACCACCCGCGCGCCACGAGGGTTGAGATGTTCCATGAAGCGTTTGATGGTGCCGCCCTTGCCGGCGCCGTCGCGGCCCTCAAACAGGATGACGATCTTCTGGTCCGTATTCTTGACCCATTCCTGAACCTTCAGGAGTTCGACCTGCAACTCGGCCTTGTGTTTTTCATAGGCCGTGCGGCGCATTTTGCGCTTGTAGGGAAACTCGCCGGTCTCAAAAGCGCGGCGAATGGCTTCCGGGTCGTGCCGTATTTCAGCGAGGCGATGAATCGGATTCACCGGCGCCACGGCCTCGGCGGTTGGACTGGCCGGTTCATCCGGCAGGGAGGCAGTCTCAGCTGGTGGGGCATTCTCCACCTGGCCGTCGTTCACACCGTTACCGCCATTTGTTGGATTACTCATTTCCAGCTTCCTTAGGGTCGCACCGCCTGCACACGCATCGGCGTACTCAAGAACAGATTAGGATCGGGTCGGCTTTTCGACCACTGCCTTACCCTTCACACAGGTATCATAAATAAACACGCTGGCATTCAGATCGCCCAAGGCGTTTTCGATCAGAGGGTAAAAGTCGGACCAATCGAGCCCGCCAACGCCCGTCGCAAGCCTTGGCATGGCAAGTGATGTCAGCCGACATTCCTCAATTAGAAAGCCATTTCGATCATGCTGCCGCTGTTTTGCGTACGGATCAAGCCTCTTGGGCGGGCTGTGTCGTGGTTCGGGCATCCGGTTCGTGAACCGGGCGCGATTTATGGCTGCTGCAACGGGCTTGAACTGGAATTCGATCTGACCGGCACCCGTCGGGTCAGACCCGTCGAGCCGCTTTCGCCGGGTTTGATCGCCGACACCGTCATGCAGGTAGCGCTGGCCGGTACCGGGGGCGCACGGAGCCGTTGGATGGCCGCAGGGATGCGGCTGAACAGAGCGCCGCCGACAGCCGCCTCGGCCGGTTGGAACGTGATGGCTCGGGCGTGGCGGACGACCCGCGCTCCGATCCTGATGAGGCGGGTCCGCAGGCCGGTTGGCAACCGGTCGGCCGTCTCCTCCGGCAGGTCGGCGCCCTGCAGGAAGACACCGGGATTGCAGGCCGATGCATGAAGCTAAAGCCGCACCTCGTTCCGCGCCATGCCCTTGCAGGAAAGACGCGTCCGATTGACCGCCTTCCTTCCTTCCTCGACATGCTGTTCGGCGGTGCCGCGCTGGTTGTAGAACCGAATGATCCGGTCCGGCTCTATCGGCAGCTTGGTGACCACGAAGCCTATCTTTGGGAAGCCGATCTTCGGGAACAAGTCACCCCGATGCCGCTCGACCTCGGCGACGATCCGCCGTGGTTTGTCCCGTGACGTGGCCTGATACGCGAAGTCGCCGCAGGTGCGCCGCACATGGGTCGGCGGGCGACCCGCGGGGCGCTTGAGCACAGGCGCAATCCTGCTTTCCGGAACAGCGGTCTTCCCGGGCCGGATGGCGTAGGAACAGCCTTCCGCCTCCGGCGTCTTGTAGAGCTCCGCGACGGCAACAACCAGTTCGTCGCCCGTACCAGCGCGATTGTTGAAGCCAAACGGGACTACAGGCGCAGTATCGTCGGCATCGAAGGCAGTCTCTACCGCACGGCGCGCGAACAGGGTGTGCCGGATTCGGTGATCGTGAAAATGATGCACGCCCATTCCTATGACGTCGATTTCCAGCGCGAGATCCACGCAGGCGACCCGTTCGAGGTGTTCTATATCGCCAGCGATGCCGGTTCGCTGGACAGTGCCGAGCGCGACCAGATTCTGTTCTCCTCACTGACCATCAATGACAAGACCCGCAGCTATTACCGCTTCACCACGGTTGATGGTGTTACCGACTATTACGACGTCAAGAGCGTGAGCTCGAAAAAGCCGCTGACGAAGACGACGGTGAACGGCGCGCGCATGTCATCGGGCTTTGGCATGCGCCGCCATCCAATCCTCGGTTACACCAAGATGCATGGCGGTACCGACTTCGCAGTTCCCAGGGGTACGCCAATTCTGGCGGCAGGCGATGGCAAGGTCGAGATGGCCGGGCGCAATGGGGGGCGGCACGGCAATTACGTGAAACTGAAGCACAAGGACGGCCTGAAGACCGCCTATGCCCATTTGAGCCGCTTTGCCAAGGGCATCCGGCAGGGCAAGAGGATCTATCAGGGCGATGTGATCGGATATGTCGGCTCGACCGGTGCGTCCACTGGGCCGCATCTGCATTACGAAGTCCATATCAACGGCAAGAAGAAGAACCCGCTGACGGTCAAGGTCGCGGGCGGCGGGCGCAAGCTTGAAGGCAATGAGCTGGTGAGTTTAGAGACCGAGCGCAAGCGCATCGACGCGCTGAGAGCCGAGGCCCCGGTCGAAGCACCGGTCGCCGCCGCACAACCGTAAGGCGCTCAGCAGCGCTGGGCAGCCACCAGCCCTTCTTCCGCATAGGCGAGAATTTGCCGGTCGCGGGTAACGATGGTGTGCCCGTTTTCACGCGCGGTGGCGATGATCATGCGGTCAGCCGGATCGGCTGGCGGTTCACCCGGCAGGAATGCCGACCTGATCAAGATTGTGACCGAAAACTCGGCGAGGCGTGCCACCGGTGTGTCCATCACCCGGCCGAACCAGGTTTCAGGTGCGCTCGTTAAGACGGAGCCGCCCCCTGGCCGACAGGGTTGCAATCTCCCAAGCTGATATCGCAGAGATATGGATTGGATCTTGGTTGGCCTCGGCCTTGCGAATGGCCTGCATTGCCTCCTCGCCGATCGGGTCGCCATTGGCGATCCAGATCAATGAGCAGGTATCGAGCAGTAGGCTCGCAGCCATCAGGCTTCTGCCTGCCAGCTTTCGCCGGTTGGCTCGGTCAGATCAGTTCTAGGATGCAGGGTAACGGTACCTTCGAGCACACCGATGATCGACCGGCCCGCTGGTGGTGATTGGGGCGCGGAAGGCGGCGTACCCGAACCAAAACTGGAGCTGACATCACGGTCGGTACGACGGAATACGAGGCGCTCGCGCCTAAGATCGACTTCTTCAGTCTCGTAGCCAGCCTCCAGCCATTCCTTGGTCATCACATTGTTGGTCGGATTGTTGCTCCACCAAGCGCGATGATTGTGTGCTGATGGCGGCAGAGCAAAACCGAGAAGCGCTTCAATCTCATCAAAGCTCATCGCAACCAATGTTTTTCCATTCTGGCACAAATGCGCTTGGAGTGGTGTGTATTTTGACATTTATACCCCTGTCCGTTGGCAAGGGATTAAAACAAACACGCACTACCCCACACCACATCATGTGTCAAGACTCAAAAAAACCAGAGCTGGGCGCATGGCCCAACTCTGGCATTGGTCAAATGGGGTTGCGCATCAGGCGGCAGCCGCGGCTTCGGCCTCACCAGCCTCAAAGGCAAGCCCGTCTCCGTCCACACTCACCCGTACGATGGCGCCATCGGCGATTTGGCCTGCCAAGATCCCTTGGGCGAGGTGATCTTGCACCTGCTTTTGAATAACCCGCTTCAGAGGCCGTGCGCCATAGGCCGGATCGAAGCCCTTGTCGGCAATCCACTGGCGCGCCGCCTCATCAAGCTCGAGCGTGAGCTTGCGCTCGGCCAGACGCGCCTTGAGCTCGACCATATGGATATCGACAATCTCCGCCATCTGATCGCGCCTCAGCCGGTGGAACAGGATGATCTCGTCGATGCGATTGAGGAATTCAGGCCGGAAGCTTAAACGCACCACACCCATCACCGCATCGCGCGCCTCGCTGGTGACATCGCCATCGGTATCAGCGGCAAGGAATTCCGAGCCGAGATTGGAGGTCATCACGATCAGGGTATTGCGGAAATCGACCGTGCGGCCCTGACCGTCGGTCAGCCTTCCGTCATCGAGCACCTGCAGCAGGATGTTGAACACATCCGGGTGCGCTTTTTCGATCTCGTCGAACAGCACCACCTGATGGGGCCGGCGCCGTACGGCCTCGGTCAGTGCGCCGCCCTCGTCATAGCCGACATAGCCAGGAGGTGCGCCGATCAGCCGCGAGACCGAGTGTCTTTCCATATATTCGGACATGTCGATGCGGATCAGCGCATTGTCATCATCGAACAGGAAGTCTGCCAGGGTCTTGGTAAGCTCGGTCTTGCCGACACCGGTGGGGCCCAAAAACATGAATGAGCCAATCGGCCTGTTGGGGTCCTGAAGGCCGGCACGGGCGCGGCGCACGGCGGTGGAGACCGCCTCGACCGCCTCTTCCTGGCCGATCACGCGCTTTGCCAGCTCATCTTCCATGCGCAACAGCTTGTCGCGCTCGCCCTCCAGCATGCGATCGACCGGAATGCCGGTCCAGCGCGAGACCACATGGGCGATATGGTCGCTGGTGACTGCTTCTTCGACCATCGGGCCTTCGCCTGCTTCGTCCTCGCCCTCAGCGTCCGCCAGACGGCGCTCTAGGTTGGGAACGATGCTGTAGGCAAGCTCCCCCGCCTTGGCGAGGTCGCCGCTGCGCTGGGCCTGTTCAAGCTCGACACGGGCCTGCTCCAGCGCCGCCTTGACGTCGCGCGCGCCGGCAAGTTTCGATTTCTCACCTTCCCAGCGCTGGGTTAAAGCGCCTGCCTTTTCCTCCAGATCGGCGACTTCGCGCTCGATCAGTTCAAGCCGGTCGCGCGAGGGCTGATCGTCTTCCTTCTTCAGAGCTTCACGTTCGATTTTGAGCTGGATAATGCGGCGGTCGAGCTCGTCGAGCTCTTCGGGCTTGGAATCGACCTGCATGCGCAGGCGCGAGGCCGCCTCATCGACCAGATCGATCGCCTTGTCAGGCAGGAAGCGGTCGGTGATATAGCGGTTCGACAACGCAGATGCCGAAACCAGCGCATTGTCGGTGATGCGCACGCCGTGATGGAGTTCGTACTTCTCCTTCAGCCCGCGCAGAATCGAGACGGTGTCCTCGACCGTCGGCTCGGAGACAAATACCGGCTGGAACCGGCGGGCAAGGGCCGCGTCCTTTTCGACGTTCTTGCGATATTCATCGAGCGTCGTCGCGCCGATGCAGTGCAACTCGCCGCGCGCCAAAGCGGGCTTGAGCAGGTTCGATGCGTCCATGGCGCCATCGGCCTTACCGGCGCCGACCAGCGTGTGCATTTCATCGATGAACAGGACGATGCCGCCCTCGGCCGCCTCGACTTCCGACAGGACCGCCTTCAGGCGCTCCTCGAATTCGCCGCGATACTTGGCACCGGCAATCAGCGCGCCCATATCGAGCGCCAGAAGCTGCTTTTGCTTGAGGCTTTCGGGCACATCGCCATTGACGATGCGCAGCGCCAGACCTTCGGCAATCGCGGTCTTGCCGACACCGGGCTCGCCGATCAGCACCGGATTGTTCTTGGTGCGGCGGGAGAGAACCTGAATGGCGCGGCGGATTTCCTCGTCACGGCCAATCACCGGGTCGAGCTTGCCTTCACGGGCTGCCTCGGTGAGGTCGCGGGCATATTTCTTGAGCGCCTCATATGAGTCCTCCGCACTGGCGGAATCGGCAGTTCGACCCTGTCTCAGATCGTTGATGGCGCGATTGAGCCCGTCAGCAGAGACCCCGGCATCGGAAAGGATTTTGGCCGCACCGCTGCCCTTCTCAAGCGCCAAGGCTAACAACAGCCGCTCGACGGTGACATAGGTATCTCCAGCCTTGTCGGCGGTCTTGAGCGCAGCATCGAAAACGCGCGCGGTCTCCGGCGCCAGATAGAGCTGGCCAGCGCCACCGCCTTCAACCCGCGGCAGCTTTTCAAGGGCGGCTTCGATCTCGGACCGGGCACTGCGCGAATCGCCGCCGGCGCGGTCGATCAGGCCGGAAGCCAGCCCCTGATCGTCGTCGAGCAGGACCTTGAGAACATGTTCTGGGCGATATTGCTGATGGCCTGATCTGAGTGCTAGGCCCTGCGCCGACTGGATCAAACCGCGTGCGCGCTCGGTAAACTTGTCGAATTCCATCTCCCACTCCTTGTAGCCCGTGCGCCCCACCCGAAGCATGAGATGCGCGTCATCGTTTGAAGATCAGTCAAATGTTCTAGGACCGCCGCCAATGGCCGGTCCCAAGGGTATATAGTGTTGCAAATCGACAACAAAAGATGGCAGGTCGACAATTACCGCAAAATCTTTCAGCGTGGTTGACGCTGTGCAAATCGGGGAAGCGCATGGGCGAGGGTGAAACGGCACGCGTGACGGCGCTTTACCGCTACCCGGTCAAGGGCCTATCAGCCGAAAAGCTTGATGAAGTGGATGTCGAGGCTGGCGCCACCTTGCCGTTCGGCCGCGCCTTTGCGATCGAAAATGGCCCCGGTTCGTTCGATCCCTTGGCGCCGCGCCATGTGCCCAAAGCGGCGTTCCTCATGCTGACGCGCAATGAATGGCTGGCGCAGCTTGAGGCGCGGTTCGAGCCGGAAACAAAGATGCTGGAAATCACACGCAGCGGCACAGCGTGGCGCGCGGGCAACTCGGTCAGCCGGTCAGACGGGCGCTGATCGAACAATTCATCGCCGGCTTCATGGGCAAGGAGTTGCGCGGCGCGCCGCGGGTGGTCTCAGCACCCGGTCACAGCTTTTCCGACGTCGCCGACAAATGCGTCTCGATCATCAATCTGGCCAGCATGCGCGAGATCAAGCGTGTCGCCGGCCAGCCGGTCGATGCTTTGCGCTTTCGCGGCAACATTCATGTGGATGGGCTGGCGCCATGGGCCGAGTTCGATCACGTTGACCGCGACTTCACCATTAGTGAGGTGCGGCTCAATCGTCAGATGCGCAGCAACTACGGTCAATCCCGAGACCGCCAAGCGTGATATCAACATCCCGCGGCTGTTGTCATATGCGCTCGGGCATGCCGATTGCGGGGTCTATGCGCGCATCGAACATGGCGGGCACCTGGCGCCCGGAATGGAGATCAGAACGCTCAGGCGTTGAGCGGATCAGGGCTCAGGGGATTTTTCTCTGCGGCATCACCATCGCCATGTGTGTTGGCGGCCTCTTCAGCCGGTGCCGGAGCAGGCGCGGCTGCTTGTGTTTCCGCAGCGCCGTTACCTGCCGGCTCAGCCGCCGCGCCGTCGAGTTCGTCCGGTGCGGGGTCAGCGGCGCCATTCAATTCCGGCTGGGCACTCTCAGACTGTTCTGCGGCACGGGCGGCACCGTTATTGCGCCGGTTCCTGCTACGCCGCGGCCGTCCCTCACCTTGCACTTGCTGTTGTGGCTGAGATTGGGCGTTCTCGGTATTCTCAGCGCCGGACGCACCTTGCTGGTCGCGCACCTCTTCGCTGGGTTGCTGCTCGGCATTTTGAGGTGCGTTTGTGACCATTTGCGCCTGCGCCGCAGCGACGATGCGCAGATAGTGCTCGGCATGCTGGTGGTAGCTCTCCGCCGCGATGCGATCGCCGGAGGAATGCGCATCGCGGGCGAGCGTGAGATATTTGTCAGCTATATGTGAGGCCGAGCCTCGAATCTTGACGTCGGGTCCATTGGAGTCATAGACGCGACTAAGTGGATTGTGCGGCTTGCGTCCGCGGCCGCGCGGCTTTTTTCCGTGCTGTGCTTGTCTCATTATCACCGGATCATTTCTTGAATCGGTATCTCACTCGCCGTGTGCTTGGTAATCACCATCGGGTCCGTGTTGTGCTGGCAGAATGCGTCGTTCATACGCCAAATTGGCGGAGTTTTGCCTGATCACCGCAGCAAGACCGGGCGATTCCCGAAAATGCCTGCCCGTTGCGACGACAGTAGCTGGCCGGATTGCCTCTTTTGGGTCTGCGAAATCCGCCCCTTGTTGCCAACCCAATACCCCTCGGGATGGCACAAGCCCGACCGGTTCCAAGGCCGTGAGCTTGGCGGACCCTAACGGGTTCGAACATCTATTCCAAGTCATTTCTCAACCATTCAACGCTATGCTTTACCAGAGGCAAAAACGCGATCGCGGCCAGCGAGATCGCGCTTGATGCCGCCGGGCAAAACCGCCGACAATCCGCCGGCCTGAAACAGGTCGGTAACGGCGCTGCCCTGATCCGCGCCAAGCTCGACAATGACGCGGCCCTGAAGCGGCTCCAGCAACCGGTTTGCGGCGGCGGCCACGGCACGATGAGCATCAAGCACGTCCTCACCGCCATCAAGCGCCACTAGCGGATCGTGATCGCGCACTTCCGGCTCAAGGCCGGCGATGGCGCGGCGATCAATATAGGGCGGATTTGCGACAATCAGATCAAACATACCTTCAATTGCCCGGTCCCAGTCGCCGACGCTAAAGGTGCAGCGCCGATCCACGCCATGACGGCGCGCATTGGCGCGTGCGACTTCCACCGCCTCGCAGTCAATGTCGATGCCAAGCCCGACGGCTTGCCGCAGCTCGGCCAGGAGCGTCACCAACAGCACACCCGATCCGGTGCCGAGATCGCAGATCCTGATATGTTGGTCTGCGCGCGATGCGGTAAGTTCGAGCGCGGTTTCGATCAGGATTTCACTATCGGGGCGCGGATCAAGCACGACCGGTGCGATCGCAAACCGGCGGCCAAAGAACTCTCGCTCTCCCAATATGCGTGCTACCGGCTCGCGTGCCGCACGTCGCTCAACAAGCGCTTTGAACTTGTCGCAGCATGCCCGATCGACCCCCTCGCGCGAGCGGCGGATCAGGGCTGCCTGATCGGTTCGTAATATATGGGCGAGCAAGAGGCGGGCATCAAGGCGCGGGCTTGCGACACCGGCGCGCGCCAGCCTGCCTGTTGCCTCTTCGATAACACCGGCAATGGTGCGATCACAGGGCGCGGCGGCGTTCACACGACCTCCTCGGATTCGGCCAGTAGGCGGGCCTGATCATCGGCGATCAGCGCCTCGACCAGTTCATCGAGCGCTGCGCCTTCGAGCACCAAATCAAGCTTGTACAGCGTCAGATTGATGTGGTGGTCCGTGACCCTTCCTTGCAGAAAATTATAGGTGCGAATGCGCTCGGAGCGATCGCCCGATCCGATCTGGCCGCGGCGCTCGGTGGCGCGCTCGTCGGCAAGGCGCTGGCGCTTGGCCTCATAAAGCCGCGAGCGCAGCACCTTCAGCGCCTTGGCCTTGTTCTTGTGCTGGGATTTTTCGTCCTGCTGGGAGACCACGATGCCGCTCGGCAGATGGGTGATGCGCACCGCGCTGTCGGTGGTGTTGACCGACTGGCCCCCCGGTCCGCTGGCGCGGAACACGTCGACGCGCAAATCCTTGTCGTCAATGGTCACATCAACATCTTCGACCACCGGCAGAACCGCCACGGTAGCGGCGGATGTGTGGATGCGGCCGCTCGATTCGGTCTGCGGCACGCGTTGAACACGGTGCACGCCGGATTCGAACTTCAGGCGCTGAAACACATCGGTGCCGGTAATGGTGGCGACGAATTCCTTGTAGCCGCCGACTTCGCCGTCACTTGCGGTCATGATCTCCGACTTCCAGCCGCGCAGCTCGGCATAGTGCAGATACATGCGCGCAAGGTCACCGGCAAACAGGGCTGCCTCGCCACCGCCGGTGCCGGCGCGCACCTCAAGAATGGCGCTCCTTTGATCGTCGGCGTCCTTGGGCAGGAGCATCATCTTGAGCTCGCCCTCAAGCTGCTCGAGCCGGGTGCGCAGGCTGGCGAGCTCTTCGCGCGCCAGGTCGGCCAGTTCACTGTCGCTTTGCGGATCGGCGAGCAGAGCGTCCAATTCATCACGCTCGTCAAGTGCGGCGCGATAGATCCGCGCTGCCTTGGCCACCGGTTCAAGCTCGGCATATTCCTTGGACAGCGCCACATAGGTCTGTGCATCCGGACCGGTCGACATCTCATGCTTAACCGTTTCGAAGCGGTCGATCAGTGGCTGCAGTTTGAGCGGGTCGAGCATGTAAGATTCACAATAGTCGATATGGGAAGCGAAACGGGTTTGAGCTTTCGGTACATTTGCGCTTGATCAAGCGGGCAAGACCTTGGATTCATGTCCCGGGGTTCGTCGCCTCGTCGCAGATTAAACGCCAATCGTCAATTTTCACCGGCGTCAAAGTCCGGAGAAGCGGTGCGTGAAACAACCGGCAAGGTGCTAGCCGTCGGCGCGCGACGCGGCCAGACGCTCGACCGGCAGATTGGTGACCTTGGTGCCCGCCGGGCCCATCAGGCCGGCAAGAGCGCCTTTGACATAGACCTCGAAAGCACCGGCATTGTCGGTGGTCACGGTAAATCCGGAGCCGGTGGGCAGGCGGTAGAGCTCGCCCTCATTGATCTGCTGGGCGAGCAGGCTGCGCCCGATGGCATCCTCGACCGTGAGCCAGACGGTGCCGCGGGCGCGCAGGATTACATCTGAGACAAGCTCACTGGTGCGGTCGGTTACCACGGTGCCCGAGGGCTCCGGCTCGGAACTGGGTGCGGCGGTCTCGGCTGGCGTGTCCCGCAACGGTGCGAATCGTGCCGCGGTGGAGGCTGCGATCGGCATGACGCCGGGCTCGGTTGACGTGGCCGCCGCGATAGGAGCGGTGGTAGCCCGCGCTGGTGCTGCCGGCGCCCGCGCCCGCACAGAACGCGCCGTCGGCTCAATCTCGATATTGACGGCCAGCACTTCTTCAGTTTCGACCGGTTCGGATCCACCGGCAGTTGCTTCGGTATCGGCAACGGTGACGAAGGTGCGGTTGATCAGCGACTTCAATCCACGCGGCAGCGGATCGAACACAGTGGCAATGTTCAAGCTGGCGGCCGGGCTGGTGAAGTACCAACCTGACGCGGCAATGCCGCCAAACATCAGGACAATGCCGGCAGCGATGCGCCAGCCTCCACGGCGGCGCTGGGACGGCTCGGGGGGCTGGGCCAGATGCTGGCGTAGCTCGATCTGCTCGCGCACCCGGCGCACCAGCGGTGTGGGTTCAAGGCCCAGATACTCGGCATAGGTGCGCGCATAGCTCAGCGCATGCGTCCAGCCCGACAACTGCTTATAATCCTCGGTCTCGAGTGCATGAATGTAAGCTGCGCGAATGCGCGACGCGGTCGCAGCGTCGTTGATTGTCTCACCGCCCGCCTCGCGAGCACCACGCAAGGCAGCCCCCACACCCCAGCGTGAGATGTGCGCCCGATACGCGTTTTCGTAGTCGTGTTCGACCATCTTTGTCAGCCGTTCACTTTGCTGCTGCCCCACCAGTCACTCTTACAATAATCTGAACGGGGTCACGTCGCCCGACCCATAGTTAAAACTTGGTTAACTGGATTACTCGCAGCCATGTTACCCGCGCCATGTCCTGTGCACAATGCGCCTTGTGCGCCACCAGCTTCGTTGCATCGTCAGCGTACCCAAAACGCTTCAAACCGGTATGTTGTGACGGCCAGCGAAATCCGCAAGGCCCTGTCTGATCGTGGGCGCATCTGAGTCCATCAATCTGGCGACTTCATCACTGACGCCGGCATGGGAAGTTGCCAGGATCATCGCCTTGACCGGGCCAATGTTGGCCGGTGCGACCGAAATCTGGCGAAAGCCGAGCCCCAGAAGCGCCAGCGCCTCTAGCGGCCGGCCCGCCATTTCGCCGCACAGCGAGATTGGCACGCTGGCGCGTTCGCCAGCTTCCAGAATATGCCGTAGGGCGCGCAGCACCGGCACACTCAAGGGGTCGTATCGCTCGGCCAGAAGCGGATGGCCGCGATCGCTGGCAAACAGATATTGCAGCAGGTCATTGCTGCCGACGGCGGCGAAATCAACTTGCGACAGCAGCCGGTCGAGCTGCCATAAAAGCGCCGGCACCTCGATCATCACGCCTAGCGAAATATGCTCAGGCACTGCTCCCCCACGATCCTTGAGCACCTTCAGTTCGTGCTCGACATGGCTTCGGGCTTCGACGAACTCGCTGATTTCGGCGACCAGCGGAAACATCAAGCGCAAATGACGTCCGGCGGCGGCGTGGATCAAGGCGCGCAGTTGCAGACGCAACAGGCCGGGGCGGGTCAGCGCAAAGCGCAGCGCGCGCCAGCCCAGCGCCGGATTGTCCTCCTTGGAGCGCTGCATAAAGGGCACCACCTTGTCGGACCCGATATCGAGCGAGCGAAACACCACGGACCGGTCGCCAGCGGCATCGAGGACAGCGCGGTAATGGCGTTCCTGCTCGGCCAGGCGCGGAAATTTCGAGGCGATCATGAATTGCAGCTCGGTGCGGAACAGGCCGATGCCGGAAGCGCCGGAATCGTCAAGATGCGGCAGATCGACAAGCAAGCCGGCATTGATGCCAAGCTCAATCGGCACACCGTCGTTGGTCGTGGTGGGGACATCTCGCAGCTTGGCATATTGCGCCTGACGGCGGGCGCGGAAACGTACCTTGTCCTGATAGGCGGCCTCGATATCGGCGGTCGGGCGGATATGCACATCGCCGACCTCGCCATCGACGATCACCGCATCGCCCTGATCGACAAGCTCGGCGATGCCGTCAAATCCGCCAACCGCGGGCAGCCCCAATGCGCGCGCCACAATAGTCACATGGGATGTGGGAGAAGTCTCCTCGATGATCAGGCCACGAACCTTGGTGTGTTCATAATCGAGAACTTCGGCCGGTCCCATATTGCGGGCGATGAGGATGGCATTGTCGACCAGTTCATCGGTCGAGACAGTCTCGCCGCGCCCGGTGAGGTGGCGGAGCAAACGGCGTGCCAGATCGTCAAGATCATGCAGGCGCTCGCGCAAATATGGGTCGGTCTGGCGCAACATGCGTGCACGCGCTTCTGACTGCACCCGCTGCACCGCTGCCTCGGCGGTCAGCCCCTTTTCGACCGCCTCGGTGAGGCTGCGGGCCCAGCCGCGATCCTGGGCGAACATGCGGTAGGCCTCCAGCACATCGCGGTGCTCGCCGCCGCGCGCCATCTCGGGCGAGCCCAGCATGCGGTCGATCGACTGGCGCAAGTCCTCAAGCGCGCGCTCCAGCCTTAGGCGTTCGCTCTCAATGTCCTCGGCAATGATCTGTTCGACCGCGACGCGTGGCTCGTGCAGCACCGCGCGGCCGAGCGCAATTCCGTCCGACAATACCGCGCCGCGCGCGGAATAGGCATGGACGTGGCGTGGATCGGTCTCGCACACCGCGGCGAACTCGCCTAGATCACCGGTTGCTACCATCTCTGCAATGACCATGGCGATGGTCTCCAAAGCTTCCACTTCCTCGTCTTCATAGTCGCGAGGGCGGACGTTCTGGACCACGAGTACGCCGAGTGTGTGACCGGAGCGCAAAACTGGCACGCCGAGAAAGCTGTGATAAGCCTCCTCGCCGGTTTCAGGCCGGTAGGCGAACCGGGGATGGGACTGGGCATCGGAGATGGCGAGTGACTGGGCCTCCTCGGCAATCAGGCCGACCAGCCCTTCACCCACCTGCAGGATGGTATCGTGGACGGCCGACTTGTTGAGGCCTTCAGTGGCGAACAGCTCAAGACGCTCGCCCGTTCGGGCGACATAGATCGAACACACTTCCGCCACCATGTTGGAAGCGATCAGCGTGGTGATCCTGTCGAGCCGCACCTCGGCGCTCTGCGGGCCCGCCATGAGCTCGCGCAATCGGCGCAACAAGGAACGCGGACCCGCAGTGTCCACCGTCATGCCGCATTCTCCGTTACCAGACCGGGCTTTGCCGAGTGACGCGCGCCTGGCTCCCCCAGCGCGTCAATCCCAAGCCATTTTCTTAATGCGCGTCGAGACCATAGGCCGTGTGCAGCGCCCTGACCGCAAGTTCGGCATAGGCGGCCTCAATCAGTACCGATACCTTGATCTCCGACGTGGTGATCGCCTGTATGTTGATGCCACGTTCGGCCAATGTGTGAAACATCTGGGCGGCGACACCAGCGTGACTGCGCATGCCAATGCCGATAATCGAGACCTTGACGACGTCGGTCGACCCCGCCAGCCGCTCATAGCCGATGACTTCACGCGCCTTTTCGATGGTGGCCAGCGCGCGATCAAGATCGGCCTTGGGCACGGTGAATGTGAGGTCAGTATACTTGCCGTCGTCGGACACATTCTGGACGATCATGTCGACATTGATGCCGGCTTCGGCCAACGGGCCGAAAACGGCCGCTGCAACTCCGGGTTTGTCGGCAACCCGCAGCAACGTCACCTTGGCTTCGTCGCGGGCATAGGCAATGCCACTGACAATCTGTTGTTCCACAATCTCGTCCTCATCGCATACCAGGGTTCCGATCCCGCCATCGAGGGCAGGAATGTCCGAAGCCAGGGCATCGGGTTGATCGAACGTGGAGCGCACGCGCAAGCGCACACCTTGGGTCATTGCCAGTTCGACCGAGCGGGTCTGAAGAACCTTGGCCCCAAGGGAGGCCATCTCCAGCATTTCCTCATAAGAGATCCTGTCAAGCCTGTGCGCTTCGGGCACAATGCGCGGATCGGTGGTGTAAACGCCATCGACATCGGTGTAGATGTCGCAGCAGGCGGCATTGAGCGCGGAGGCAATGGCAACGGCGCTGGTGTCGGAGCCGCCACGGCCGAGCGTGGTGACGCGGCCATCGGAGCTGATACCCTGAAAGCCGCAGATCACCGCAACATGGCCGAGGGCAAAGCGCTCATCGAGCGCTGCGGTATCTATTCCCAGAATGCGGGCCGCGCCATGAGCATCAGAGGTGTTGAGCGCGATCTGCCAGCCCTGCCAGGAGCGCGCCTGCATGCCCAGCGACTGCAGGATGGTGGCGATCATGGCGGCGCTGACCTGCTCGCCGGTGGCGACAATCGCGTCATATTCGCGCGCGTCGTGCATCGGCGCGGCGGAACGGGCGAGTTCTGCTAGGCGGTCGGTCTCGCCGCCCATGGCCGAAACCACGACGGCGACCTCATGGCCGGCATCGTGTTCCCACTTGATGTGACGGGCGGCGTGTTGCATGCGCTCGATGTCACCAAGCGAGGTCCCGCCGAATTTCATTACAAGCCGTGCCACGCCGGTTTTCTCCAAAACGCGCAAGCTGAAAGGTTGCAGATTGGCGTTGGCCGTATTACGTCGGCAGCGCGGCGTCAAGGACGGCGCCAAATTGGCTTAAAGCCCACATTTCCCAAGTAACGTGACGTTTTCGCGCCTCCGACAGCCGATAACATGTTATGTTTCAGCATGTTGTGTGGGCTGTAGGGTGCGGCTGGAATGCCATGGCTCGAAGATCGGTTCCGACGGTGGCCCGTTGCTGTTCCGGGAGTTGGATGAGACCCCGGGATTGCACGGTATTGCCGGCCGTCGATCCGGTGGTGCGGCAGGTGGTCGGAGGGCGTGGCGTTGATGCCGAGGCTGCGTCTGCAGGCCGGATGAGTCGGTTCGAGACCGAGGTGCCGGCGGCCGCCGACAATCGCGGTGCGCCGGTGGACGTATCCAGTTAATGGATCGATCGGGCTCACGCTGCGACGGCGCCCGAATGGATCACACCGGACATGGACGGTTCGGTCGGCCCGCCCCATGGCGCACAGGAAGGCACCGCCTGGAACGGGCATCGGCTGCATGTGCCATCACCCCTTGTTCGTCCTTAACCGGTTTGGCCGCCTCGAACGCCGTTTTTGCACCCCGGCAATGTTCACAGCGCCGATGTGCTCAAGCCGGTGTTGGCGCGATATGCGGATCGTGAGCTGATGCGGCTCTTCCGGGCCGATGCCGCTTTTGCCGTCCCGGAGCTCTACAAGACGCCGGGGGCGGAAGGCTGTTCCTGCGCCATCCGGCCTGGGAAGACCGCTGTTCCGGAAAGCAGGATTGCGCCTGTGCTCAAGCGCCCCGCGGGTCGCCCGCCGACCCATATGCGGCGCATCTGCGGCGACTTCGCGTATCAGGCCGCGTCACGGGGCAAACCGTCATGGGACAAATCATGGCGGGTCGTCGCCAGGATCGAACGGCATCCGGGTGACTTGCTTCCCGAAGATCGGCTTTGTCGTCACCAACCCGCCGATGGAGCCGGACCGGATCATTCGGTTCTACAACCAGCGCGGCACCGGCGAACAGCATGTCGAGGAAGGAAGGAAGGCGGTCAATCGGACGCGTCTTTCCTGCAAGGGCATGGCGCGGAACGAGGTGCGGCTTCAGCTTCATGCATCGGCCCGCAATCCCGGTGTCTTCCTGCAGGGGCGCCGACCTACCGGAGGAGACGGCCGACCGGTCGCTGACCGGCCTGCGGACCCGCCTCATCAGGATCGGAGCGCGGGTCGTTCGCCACGCCCGAGCCGTCACGTTCCAACCGGCCGAGGCGGCTGTCGGCGGCGCTCTGTTCACCCGCATCCTTGCGGCCATCCAACGGCTCCGTGCGCCACCGCTACCTGCATGACGGTGGTCGGCGATCAAACCCGGCGAAAGCGGCTCGACGGGTCTGACCCGACGGGTGCCGGTCAGATCGAATTCCAGTTCAAGCCCGTTGCAGCGTCCATAAATCGCGCCCGGTTCACCAACCGGATGCCCGAACCATGACACAGCCCGCCCAGGAGGCTTGATCCGTACGCAAAACAGCGGCAGCATGGTCGAAACAGCGTTCTAATCGGGGAATGCCGGCTAAATCAAGTGAGACATGACTTAAAATGAGCGTACAGGCGGCAGGCGGCGGTGAAGGTATTCAGCGCGGCATACTGGGCGCGTCACTAACAGGCCTTGCGGTGCTCGTGGTGCTGTCTGCCCAGGCCGGCTCC
>CBDBEU010000001.1:0-53645 GCA_965204565.1 Hyphomicrobiales bacterium | reverse complement strand
CTGGTGTCTTCCACGAGGCCGGTTGATGCACCGGCAGACCCTTCTCGTGCGCCAATGCCACCAGCGGATCGTCAGGCCGGCCTTCCTTGGTTGGAGCCGAACACACCGCCACAACGTCTTCTCCACGTACGAACAATTGCTCCAACACCGCCTTGCCGAAGGCCTGCTGGCCATGAACCACAATGCGCATGCTCTTCCCCCTCACTCATTCACCGCGCCTGTACCGGTGCGTTCTCTTTTTTTAAGTGGCCTGTGATTGCGTTTTGCAGCGGCTGACAACCGCTCTACTCCGCCGCAGCCTTGTTGGTCACGCGCCCGCCAACCGCGCCCGAACTGATCACCTGGTCCAGCGCCTCGTCCTCGTAACCCAGAACGTCTCTCAGAACCTCGACCGTGTGCTCGCCCAGCAGCGGTGAACGAACCACCTCGACCTGACAATCCGACAGCTTCACCGGGCAACCGACAGATACATAGGTGCCGCGCTCGGGATGCTCGACATCGACGATGGTGCCGGTCGACCTCAGCCCCTCGTCTTCCATGACCTCCTTCATCGACAGGATCGGTCCGACCGGAATGTCCAGCGGATCACAAATGTCCATGACCTCGTATTTGGTCTTGGTCTTGGTCCAATCCTCAATCGTCTCGAAGATATGATTGAGCTTGTCGAGTCGCGCCGGCGGGGTGGCATAACCTTCGACGGTCTTCCATTCAGGCTTGCCGATGAGATCGCAGATCTTCTCCCATACTGGCGCCTGAGTGATGAAATAGGTGTAGGCGTCGGGGTCGGTCTCCCATCCCTTGCATTTGAGGATTTTGCCGGGCTGGCCACCGCCGGAATCATTGCCGGCGCGCGGCACCGCATCTCCGAACGGAATGCCCTCTCCAAACTGCGAGTACTCGTTCAGCGGCCCAGCCTCAAGGCGCTGCTGGTCACGAAGCTTGACCCGGCACAGATTGATTACACCGTCCTGCATCGCCGCCATCACCCGCTGTCCACGCCCAGTCTTCTCACGCTGAAAAAGGGCGGTGACGATGCCAAGAGCCAGATGCAGCCCGGTTCCCGAATCGCCAATCTGCGCGCCGGTAACCAGCGGCACATCGCCGAGAAACCCGGTGGTCGATGCGGCGCCTCCGGCGCATTGCGCGATATTCTCGTAAACCTTGCAGCTCTCGTATCGTCCCGGCCCGAAACCCTTGACCGAAGCCATGATCATCCGCGGATTGATCTTCTGGATCTGCTCCCAGCCAAATCCCATGCGGTCAAGCGCGCCCGGTGCGAAATTCTCGACGAGAACATCGCACTGCTTGATCAGCCGCGTCAGGACTTCCTTGCCGGTCTCGTGCTTCGAGTTAAGTTCGATCGAGCGCTTGTTGTGGTTCAGCATGGTGAAATACAGGCTGTCCACTCCCGGTTTGTCGACCAGCTGCTTGCGTGTCGCATCGCCAACACCGGGACGCTCAACTTTGATCACATCGGCACCGAACCACGCCAGAAGCTGTGTGCAGGTGGGACCGGACTGGACGTGGGTGAAATCAAGTACCCTGACACCCTCAAGTGATTTTGACATTTGCCTTCCTCAAAATTTCATATGGGCACCGATGTGTACTGGCGCCAATTGCCTCTTGCGGCTCGCATTCGCCTACTTCCTGCCAACGACACTCTTCGGATTGAGATTACCGATCCGCCCACTTTCAGTGCCGGCTTGCTCGTCAATCACCGCGTTCACCAAAGCAGGCTTGCCTGAATCCATGGCTTGCATAACCGCGCGCCTCAACTCATCGGGAGAGGTTGCGTTGTAGCCCGCGCCGCCAAACGCTTCCATCATCTGGTCGTAGCGCGCGCCCTTCACGAACACAGTGGTGGCCACGTCCTCGCCTCCGGACGGATTAACATCGGTGCCGCGGTAAATGCCTCCATTATTGAACACCACAACGCAGACCGGCAGCTTGTAGCGGCAGATCGTCTCGACTTCCATGCCCGAAAAACCGAAGGCACTGTCGCCTTCGACGGCCAGAACCGGATGGCCGGTTTCGACCGCCGCTGCAATCGCCTGCCCCATGCCGATTCCCATAACGCCCCAGGTGCCCACATCAAGGCGCTTGCGCGGGCGGTACATATCGATGATCGAACGGGCAAAATCGAGTGTGTTGGCACCTTCGTTGACCAGTATGACCTCCGGCCTTTCCTTGATGATGGTGCGCAAAGCGCCAAGCGCCCCGTGATAGTCCATGGGCACATTGTTGTTCTGGAGCCTGGGCGCCATTCTTTCGACGTTGGACTCAACCTTTTTCCGTACTTCCTTTGTCCACTCAGCCGGCGATGCCGGCCAGTCCTCGCCCATCCCATCCAGAAGCGCCGTCACGCACGAGCCAATGTCGCCAACAATGGGTGCAGCGACCTCCTTGTTAGAGTCCATTTCCTTGGGCTCGATATCGATCTGGATGAACTTCTTCGGCTCATCACCCCACGCCCTGCCCTTGCCATGCGACAAGAGCCAGTTGAGCCGCACACCGATCAGCATCACCACATCGGATTGCTTGAGAACCAATGACCGCGCAGCACCTGCCGACTGCTCGTGGTTGTCGGGCAAAAGCCCCTTGGCCATGCTCATCGGCAAATAGGGAATGCCGCTCTTTTCGACCAAGGTGCGGATCTCGTCATCAACCTGCGCGTAGACTGCACCTTTGCCCAGTATGATAAGCGGTCGCTTCGCGCTTTTCAGCACTTCAATCGCGCGGCTGACCGATTCCGCCGACGGTATCTGCACCGGCGCCGGATCAATGACCTTGACCAGGGAATTTGCCCCTGCCGCCGCGTCGATGGCCTGCCCGAGCAGTTTAGCGGGCAGGTCGAGATAAACGCCACCTGGCCGCCCCGACACCGCCGCGCGAATGGCGCGGGCAATGGCGATCCCAATATCTTCGGCGTGCAGTACACGATAGGCCGCCTTGCACAACGGCTTGGCTATAGCGAGTTGGTCCATTTCCTCATAATCGCCCTGCATCAGATCGACGATTTCGCGCTCCGAGGAGCCCGACATCAAAATCATCGGGTAGCAGTTGGTTGTGGCATGGGCGAGCGCCGTAAGGCCGTTTAAAAATCCGGGCGCCGACACCGTCATGCACACGCCGGGTTTCTTGGTCAGATATCCGGCGATCGCGGCGGCATATCCGGCATGCTGTTCGTGCCGGAAGGCGAGGACGCGCATGCCTTCAGCCTGCATGAAGCGGCCCAAGTCGGTGACCGGTATGCCCGGCACCATGTAGATGTTCTCGATACCGTTGAGCTTGAGCGCATGAATGACGAGATGAAAGCCGTCCGTCAATTCCTGTTCGGCGTCACTCGCGTCAGTGTCAATGCTGTCAGCTTTTGCGGACATTCAAATATCTCCCAAATCTCTCCATGAAAATTGTTTGCCGAACTCTATGAGTCTGAACAATTATCAAGCATCACTCGGTTGTTCAGATTTAGCCGGCGATTGCCCCACATAAAACGCTTATTGATATTGATCGCCTTCCCTCTACTCCGCTGCCGCAAGGCCGTCTGAGTCAGACTTTTCAACCCGGCAGGCGGCAAACTTGAACTCCGGTATCTTGCCGAAAGGATCAAGCTGCGGATTGGTGAGCATGTTGGCCGCCGCCTCGACAAAGGCGAATGGCACAAACACCATGTCCTCAGCAACCGCACGATCGGCGCGCGCCATGATCTCGATTACGCCGCGCCGCGTTTGAATGGTGACCAGATCCCCGGGGCTCACACCCAGCCGGCGCAAAGTCTTAGGGTGGAATGAGGCATTTGCCTCCGGTTCTGCCCAATCGAGTACTGCCGTTCGTCTGGTCATCGAGCCGGTATGCCAGTGCTCAAGCTGCCGGCCAGTGGTCAGGATCATCGGGAATTGATCGTCTGGCACTTCGGCTGGTGCGATGATCTTGGCCGGGGTAAACCGCGCCCTGCCCTCTGGTCGCGGGAATCCATCACCAAAAACAATCGCCTGGCCCGGATCATCGGGTGACAGCGAGGGGTAGGTGACAGCGGTCTGTTCCAACCGCTCCCACGTGATGTTGTCGAGCGACTTCATCGTCTGTTTCATTTCCGCAAACACCTCGCGCGGATGAGTGTATTCCCATGCAAGTCCCAATCGGTTTGCCATCTCAACGACAATCGACCAGTCCTCTCGCGCTTCCCCCGGTAGCGGCAGCGCCGGTCGGCCCATTTGCACCTGCCGATTGGTGTTGGTCACGGTGCCGCATTTTTCAGGCCATGCAGAAGCTGGAAGGATTACATCGGCATAATTGGCGGTTTCAATGAGAAAAATATCCTGCACCACCAGATGTTCAAGCTTGGCCAGCGCTGCACGGGCATGGCCGACATCGGGATCGGACATTGCCGGGTTTTCACCGAGGATATACATGCCGCGAATATCGCCTGCATGGACCGCATCCATGATTTCGACAACCGTCAGCCCGGTCTCATCCGACAACTCGCCGGTGCCCCAGATATCGCTGAAATTGCGCAGCACACCGCCGTCGGTAACAGATTGATAGTCCGGTAGGAACATCGGAATGAGACCCGCGTCCGATGCGCCTTGCACATTGTTCTGGCCGCGTAGCGGATGGAGCCCTGTACCGGGCCGGCCCACATGCCCGCACATCAGTGCCAGCGAGATCAGGCACCTTGAATTGTCGGTGCCGTGAATGTGCTGAGAAATTCCCATTCCCCAGAAAATCATACCTGCTTTGGCTGAAGCGAAATCACGTGCCACCTGGCGCAAAACACCCGCCTCAATGCCGCAATGCGGCGCCATCTTTTCTGGCGTGAAATCGCAAAGATGGGCCTTCATCTCCTGCCAGTTCTCCGTGAACCGGGCAATGTACTGCTCGTCGTAGAGTTCTTCCTCGACGATCGCGCTCATGACTGCATTCAGCATCGACACATCAGTACCGGGGCGGAACTGCAGCATATGGGTGGCGTAGCGCTTGAGTCCCTGACCGCGCGGGTCCATGGCAATGAGCTTGCCGCCGCGCTTGGTGAACTGCTTGAAATAGGTCGCAGCCACCGGGTGGTTCTCGGTCGGATTGGCACCGATGACGATGGCAACGTCGGCATGTTCAATCTCATTGAATGTCGCAGTTACCGCGCCCGAACCGACATTCTCAAGCAGTGCCGCCACCGATGAAGCGTGGCACAGCCTTGTGCAATGATCGACATTGTTGTGACCAAAGCCCTGACGGATCAATTTCTGAAACAGATAGGCTTCTTCGTTGGAGCATTTGGCCGAACCGAAGCCCGCAACCGCACGCCCGCCGGTCTTGTCGCGCAGTTCGGCAAGACCGCCGGCAGCACGCTCCAGTGCTTCCTCCCAGCTCGCCTCGCGGAAATGGGTTAGCGGGTTTTCAGGATCGACATTCAGCCCCTTTTCCGGCGCATCATCACGCCTGATCAGCGGGCGCTTCAGACGATGCGGATGGTTGACATAGTCAAAACCGAAACGCCCCTTGACGCACAGCCGGTTTTCATTGGCCGGACCATTGATGCCGTCCACCCATGCAATACGATCATTCTTGATTTTGTATGAGATCTGGCAACCAACCCCGCAATAAGGGCAAACGGAATTGACTTCACGGTCGAAACTGGCGCTATCGCCCCTTCCCGCCTCATCAAGGCCGGATGCCGGCATAAGCGCACCAGTCGGACAGGCCTGAACGCATTCACCGCAGGCCACACAGGTGGAACCGCCCATCGCATCATCAAAGTCGAACGCAATCTTCGCGTCATGTCCCCTGCCGGCCATACCGATCACATCATTGACCTGAACATCACGGCACGCACGCACACACAGGTTACAGTGAATACAGGCATCGAGATTGACGCTCATCGCAAGATGGGACGCATCGAGCAGCGGCACCCGGTCAATTTCCAGCGCCGGAAAGCGGCTTGCCGACACATTTTGCGCGTCCGCCATCTCCCAAAGATGCGAAGAGCGATCATGGGCATCTGGGTGCGCGGGTTGATCGGCAACCAACAACTCCATCACCAGTTTGCGCGATTTCCTAGCGCGATCTGACTGTGAGCGCACCACCATACCTTCATTGGGCGTGCGAATGCATGAGGCGGCAAGAGTGCGCTCACCCTCAATCTCGACCATGCAGGCGCGGCAATTGCCGTCGGCACGGTAGCCTGGCGCATCCTTGTGGCACAGATGTGGAATCAGCGTGCCCTCGCGCTTGGCCACCTCCCAGATGGTCTCGTCAGGTTCAGCGGTGACTTCGTGTTCATCGAGGGTGAAGGTGATCTTGCCTTTCATGGGTTCAGCTCTCCTCGGGAAAATGCTTGATCGCCAGACGGATCGGGTTGACCGCCGCTTGCCCCAGCCCGCAAATCGAAGTGTTGGCCATGGCCACACAGAGCTCTTCCAATAGCGGCTTGTCCCAACTATCGACCTGCATCAACTTGACCGCTTTCTCGCAGCCAACCCGGCAGGGCGTGCATTGACCACAGCTTTCATCTTCGAAAAAGCGCAGCATATTGAGTGCCGCAGCCCAGGCGCTGTCCTTGTCCGACAACACCACCACGGCGGCTGAGCCGATGAAACTGTCATGCGGTTGCAGGGTGTCAAAATCGAGCGGCACGTCGTCAAGCGATGCCGGCAAAAGCCCCGATGACGGCCCTCCCGGCTGGTAGGCCTTGAAAACATGTCCGTCGAGCATGCCGCCGGCCGCTTCGATGATGTCGGTGATGGTCGAGCCTGCTGGCAGAAGGTGGACACCCGGTTTGTTGACCCGGCCCGAAACCGAATAGGAACGCAGTCCGGTGCGGCCATTTTTCTCTATTGCGTTCAGGATCTCCGGCCCCTCGCGGCACACCCGCGCAACCCAATGGAGTGTTTCCACATTGTGCACCAGGGTCGGGCGACCAAATACGCCCACCTGCGCAACAAATGGAGGGCGATGGCGCGGTAGTCCGCGCTTCCCCTCGATCGATTCGATCATTGCGCTTTCTTCGCCGCAAATATAAGCGCCAGCACCGCGGCGAAGATCAATGAAACCCGGCTTGACGATATCGGCTTGTTCGAGCGCTGCGATCTCGCGCTGCAGGATTTCCAGTACCGCCGGATATTCGTCGCGCATATAGATGAATGAGGTCTGCGCTTCCACCGCCCATGCCGCTATCAGCATGCCTTCGAGAAAGAGATGCGGCGTCCGCTCAAGATAATATCTATCCTTGAAAGTGCCTGGCTCACCCTCATCGCCATTGACGGCAAGATAACGCGGGCCATCCTCAGCGCGCACGAACGACCATTTAAGTGCGCAAGGAAATCCGGCACCGCCAAGCCCGCGTAGGCCAGATGCCTCTATCTTGTCCTGCACCCCGTCCGGCGTCTGGCTGCCAGCACGCAGGCCCTGAATTACCGTGTAACCTCCAGCCGCTTGATAAGATTCCAAGTCTTCATAGTCCGGCAGATGCGCATGTGTATCGCCAGCGGCAATTGCGGTAGCGACCTTGCCGGCGCTCGCATGATCGATGTGGTGGTGGCCAAGCTCCAGAACCGGTGCCGTATCACACCGCCCCATGCACGGCGCACGCACCACCCGCACTTTGGAAGGGTCAAGGCCTCCCTTTAACTCGGCCATCAGCGTGGCAGCGCCTGCCATCTCGCAGGACAATGAATCACAAACCCTGATGGTAAGATCTGGCGGGGGGCTCTCACCTTCCTTGACCACATCGAAATGGGCATAGAATGTCGCGACTTCATAGACTTCCGCCTGCGCCAGACTCATCTCTTCGGCCAGTGCTCGCAGATGTGCGGCACCCAAATGACCGAACGAATCCTGGATCAGATGCAGATGTTCAATGAGGAGATCGCGCCGCCGCGGCCGCTCGCCTAGGAGTACACGGATCTCAGCAAGAGCCGCGTCGTCGAGCTGGCGACCTTTGGGCGTTCGCCGCCCCAGGCCCCGTCCCGACTTCCACACACCTGCAGCATCTTCTTCAACTGCCATGCCAAAGTTCCCCGAGCGGCAACCACCACGCCATCATGCCACACTTATATAGACCCCGGTGGGGATGAACAGTCGGGGTAAATCTGCAAATGCCCTAGCGTCTGGACTCATTATAGCCACGAGATGATGGCTGCGGCGAGCGCGATAGCTGCCATGACGTTTTTAATGTTGCGCTCGAAGCGCGTTGCGATGCGCCGCCGGTCTTTGAGGCGGCGGAACATGCGTTCGATGATATCTCTCTCCCTGTAGATGGCCCGATCGTGGTGATATCGGATCCTGCGGTTCTTTCGCGGCGGGATGACGGGCCCGGTCCCGCGCTCTTCAAGCCATTCGCGCAGTTCCCGGCCGTCACGGCCCTTGCCGGCGACAGGTTCGGCGGATGGCGGCATGGTCTCGATGCAGCGCTGTGCGACCTTGCAATCATGCACGTTGCCGGGCGTCGGGAGCAGGACGCAATTGACAAAAACACGGGGCGGCCCTTGTGGTCGCGGACGGCGTGGAGCCCGGTGTTGCGTCCGCCTTTGGTGCGGCCGATACCATGGGGGGGCATGGGGGCCAGTGGCCCCTTTTCCGCCGCCGGCGCAGCGATGAACCTTGATGCGGGATGTCGATGAACAGCCGGTCAGGCGTATCCTCGGCGCCTGCCGAAGCGCTGAAGATACCTTCCCATATACCGCGCTCGTTCCAGAGTTAGTAAATTGTATCAAAGTGAGATTTCATTAATCTTTTATTGTAACACTTCATCTAACTCAGCACAGGGTTGGCCACAGACTGATTTATAGTCATTACAGAACTTAGAAGAAACAACAAATGAATTATTAGAATTGTCTTTTGAGCTTTTGCTATAGGTGCGGTTATCTCCTTTAGTTTGCAAACCTACCAAATAGTCTTCACCATTAATTGTCGCAATGTTGGGACTACCAGAAACGCCACCTTCTACGGGACAGTAACTTCTAATAGAACTCCCAAAACTCCAATAAATGTCTAATAGCTCACACGGCTCATTAACTCTCAATGGGGATTGATAAAGGTCTGCAATGTCATTAGGAGTTTGCTGGCTTAATGTTTGTGGATTAAAATCAGGAGTTCCACTTGAATCAGTATTAAATCTAGTTTGTGGCCTATAAAGATGAACATCTATTTCACCGCTTCTTGAAGCATTCACTATTCTTTGATTTGAACTTCTTACTGGTATTACAAAATTATTTGGCCTAAGAGCTTTATCTACTTTTACAAAAACATAATCTGTAGGGGGCTCATTCCAGGCAGAAGGATTATTTATTCTAGGAGACACAAACTGAGAGTTACTTTGACTGGCGTCTGTCACATTCTTTGGATTTATAGGGTAAGCAGCAACTGTAACTGAGTTTCGAACAGGCTCTCTTAAGGAGCGATTTTCTTTTCTCGCTTTTAGTGGACTATCTAAAACTCCATGAGCTGTAGCTAAATAAACCCCAGGACAAACTTGAATTCCTTGAGAAAAGCTATTCAAAGTCCAAAAGGTAGCCATGGCAGCCCCAACTCCCTCTTTAGTAGAAACAGGGGACATTGAATTGTCCCGATCCTCATACCAAGCAGCGTTATGAAGACAGCTTTCAGGGTTTAACATGCAGTTGATTTCATTCAGCTCAGAGGCTGAACCATTTGAAGATTTCATCCCACAGTTTTCACCATTTTTTGTTCCATTATATCTTATTCCTCCAGCTATAGAATACGCATCAATAGAGAAAAAACTCATTAACATTATTAACAATAGTGATAGTAAACCATGAGGTGATTTTAATAGTTTCATTTTTTTTTAAGTCTCTCTTTATAGTTGACGAAGCGGTTGAAGAGCGTCTTCTTCGGCCCGGCGACCGCCACAGCGCAGAGCATGGACGGTCCCGCTCGGCACAGGACGATCATCAACACGCTTCTCGCCGCGCGCATCGGTCGGCAGAAGCGGCGCGATCCGGGCCCGCTGAGAATCGGAAAACCGGGAGAAATCATACATCTCGTTACCTCCTCATCGGAGGCAATAAACCATCCTCAGATCAAATCGGGAAGACAATTATCGGGGCCGGACCCTGATTGTCTTATTGCTTCACGCCAAGTGTGACACGCAAATTGTCAATCAACCGCGTTTTGCCAAGCCGCACCGCCGAGAGCACCACAAGTTCACCGTGCGGATGATCGACAACCGACAGATCATCGGCTGCACGAACAGAAAAATAATCTACTGTAAAACTTCTTTTTGCCAGCTTATCCGCACCAGCGCGCTCAATATCGGCAATTGCCTCACCACTTTCGAGCATCTGCCCCGCTTCAAGCAGCACCTGACGCAGCTTGGGCGCAATCCCCCGCTCTTGCTGTGAGAGGTATTGATTGCGCGAAGAGAGCGCCAAGCCATCCTCTTCACGCACCGTCGCGACAGGTACGATCTGAACTGGAAAACACAGGCTCTCGACCATCCACGTGATCATCACCAACTGCTGGTAGTCCTTTTCACCAAAGGCAGCCAGATGCGGTCGTGTGAGATTCAACAGCTTGGCAACCACCGTCAGAACGCCCACGAAATGCCCCGGGCGAAAGGCGCCGCAAAGCTCCGAGGACAGCCCGGCAATATTGATTTCAACTGTTGGCCTGCCGCTTTCAGGATAGATTTCCCCAACGTCCGGCGCGAATAATAGGTCCACATTCGCGGCCTCAAGGCGCCTACAATCATCATCGAAAGTGCGCGGATAAGTCGCAAAATCCTCGTTCGGACCAAACTGAGTCGGATTGACGAAAATGCTGGACACGATGCGCGTAGCCCCCGCACTGCGAAGTGCACCGACGAACCGCATATGACCCGCATGCAAATTGCCCATGGTCGGCACAAACCCAACCGTTTCGGCCTGCTTGCGCCAACCATCCACGATTTCTCCGAGCTCTTTTGCGGTCTTTGCAATCTTCAAAGGGCTTTGCCTCAACAGATCCAGCCCATTAGGTAAAGCAGTGTTCCGCCGTCGGGTAGGAGCCATCACGCACTGCGTCCACATAGGCACGCACGGCGTCACCCGGTGCACGTCCAGGCTCGGCGAAATTCATCGCAAATCGCGGCAATTTGCCGGGCGTCACACCGATCACATCGTAGAGCACCAAGATCTGCCCATGGACATCAGGCCCCGCTCCAATACCAATCACCGGAACCTCCACCGCAGCAGTGACTCGCGCCGCAGCCGCCGATGACACACACTCAAGCAGCAACATATCGGCTCCAGCATCCTGAAACCTGAGCGCCTCTTTCAACAATTGGTCGGATGCATCTTCACCTTTTCCATGCACGCGGTAGCCACCCATTTTATGCACCGTTTGCGGGCGTAAACCCAAATGCGCACACACAGGAACATCCGACAGAACCAATCGCTCGACTATGTCCGCCTGACCGTGTTGAGCTTCAAGCTTCACCATTTGCGCACCACCTTCCTGCATCAGCCGTGCCGCATTTGTGAGTGCCTGTTCCGGTGTTGCAAAACTCAAAAACGGCATATCGGCGATCAGGAATGCACGGTTTAGTCCACGTGCCACCATGGCCGAGTGATAGACGATATCATCAACAGTGACCGGCACTGTCGTGCGAAGACCCTGCACCACCATGCCAAGTGAGTCGCCGACGAGCACAAAGTCGGTGCCGGCTTCATCGACCAGAGCTGCAAAACTTGCGTCATAGGCAGTTAGGCTGGCGATTTTCTCGCCCTCCCGCGCCATCTTCTGCAGGGTGGAGATGGTGATGGACTTGCTCCCACCGCTGAACTGTTTTTCAGCCATGCACGTCCCAGAACTTTGAAAAATCACACGTCAAGCATGACGCCGATACAAGCGCCACACTCTAGAAGATCAGATTACCAGCATTCACCGGCAAAGTGACGCCGGTGACATAACGACCATCCTCAGATGCCAGATAAAGTGCTGCCTCTGCAACATCTTGCGGGTCGATCAGATGGCGCATCGGATTGCGCTCAGCAATGCGTTTGAGGCTCTCCTCATCACGCACTTTCTTGACCCGCGGCGTCAGCGCCGTTCCCGGCGCGATCGCATTCACTGTAATGCCATAAGGTCCAAGGTCACGGGCGAGCAGCCTTGTCATGCCAAGCAACCCCGCTTTGCCCGCGCCATAGGGCACATAAGACGGCGCATGCGGGTTTGGTGAAATGCCAGCGCCCGATGAAATTGAAATGATGCGGCCGTGGTTATTGTCCATCATAACCTTGGAGCAAGCGCGCGCGCAGTAAAAAGCCGTTGTCAGATTGACTGTAATGACAGCGTTCCACTCCTCATCGGAAACTTCCGTAATCGGCGAAAAGCGATGAAAACCGCCGGCGCCGTTAAGCAGGATATCAACCGTGCCGCCGCGCTCCACCACTGTGTCGACCATAGCATTGACCTTCGCTGAATCGGTCACATCGACGGTTAGTGCGAAGGCCTTGCCGCCCGCAGCCTCGATTTCCCCGGCAACGCGGTTAGCTTCCTGTTCGTTGATATCGACCACCGCCACCGTCGCACCCTCGTGCGCATAGGTCTTGGACACTGCCTCGCCGATTCCCTGTCCACCGGCAGTAACCAGCGCCACCGCCCCTGCAAGCCGTCCCTGTTCTGACATGATCATCCTCTTGATACGTAATCTCAGCCAACTGGCGGAGCTGCCAGAAATTGACCTTTTGGCGATAAATAGCCTCCATTGCCATGGATGTCAGATATTTAGCGAACCGGCCATCTTTTGACACCCCATTGCGATCCAGATCGACTTGAGGAATTGCGAGGTGCGGGCCGGATTTGCTTTAATCCCACGTTCCCCAAGTAACGTGACGTTTTCGCGCCTCCGACAGCCGGTAACATGTCATATTTCAGCATGTTGTGTGGGCTGTAGGGTGCGGATCACCCGCAGGGTGCAGGCGAAACGGGTGATATCAGGCGCGGTTTCGACAGTCGGGGGCGGTTGGCGGGTGCGGCTGGAATGCCATGGCTCGAAGATCGGTTCCGACGGTGGCCCGTTGCCGTTCCGGGAGTTGGACGAGACCCCGGGATTGCACGATATTGCCGGCGGTCCTCTCGGAGATCCGCGAAGCGTCCACAACCGTCTGCATTCCGTGGTCGGGCTTTTGCGGCAGCCGGTCTTCGGGCGATCGGCCGGATATGATGATGTGAATGACGCGGACCGTCCGGCGCTCGATCCGGTGATGCGGCAGGTGGTTGGAGGACGTGGTGTTGATGCCGAGGCTGCGTCTGCCGGCCGGATGGGTCGGTTCGAGACCGGGGTGTCGGCGGCCACCGACAATCGCGGTGCGCCGGCGGACGTATCCGGTCAATGGATTGATCGGGGGATTGATCGGGCTCACGCCGCGATGGCGCCCGAATGGATCACACCGGACATGGACGGTTCGGTCGGCCCGCCCCACGGCGCGCAGGAAGGCACCGCCTGGAACGGGCATTTCGGCTGCATGTGCCGTCACCCCTTGTTCGTCCTTAACCGGTTTGGCTGCTTCGAACGCCGTTCATTGCGCCTCGGCAATGTTCACAGCGCCGACGGCCGGGAAAATGTGCTCAAGCCGGTGTTGGCGCGATATGCGGATCGTGAGCTGATGCGGCTCTTCCGGGCCGATGCCGCTCTTGCCGTCCCGGAGCTCTACAAGACGCCGGAGGCGGAAGGCTGTTCCTACGCCGTCCGGCCTGGGAAGACTGCTGTTCCGGAAAGCAGGATTGCGCCTGTGCTCAAGCGCCCCGCGGATCGCCCGCCGACCCATGTGCGGGGCATCTGCGGCGACTTCGCGTATCAGGCCGCGTCACGGGACAAACCACGGCGGGTCGTCACCAACCCGCCGATGGAGCCGGACCGGATCATTCGGTTCTACAACCAGCGCGGCACCGCCGAACAGCATATCGAAGAAGGCAGGCAGGCGATCAATCGGACGCGTCTTTCCTGCAAGGGCATGCGCGGAACGAGGTGCGGCTTCAGCTTCATGCATTGGCCTGCGCAATCCCGGTGTCTTGCTGCAGGGCGCCGATCTGCCGGAGGAGACGGCCGACCGGCCTGCGGCCCCGCCTCATCAGGATCGGAGCGCGGGTCGTCCGCCACGCCCGAGCCGTCACGTTCCAACCGGCCGAGGCGGCTGTCGGCGGCGCTCTGTTCACCCGCATCCTTACGGCCATCCAACGGCTCCGTGCGCCACCGCTACCGGGCAGCGCTACCGGCATGACGTTGTCGGCGATCAAACCCGGGGGAAAGCGGCTCGACGGGTCTGACCCGACTGGTGCCGGTCAGACCGACTTCCGGTTCAAGCGCGTTGCAGCGGCCATAAATCGCGCCCGGTTCACGAACCGGATGCCCGAACCACGACACGGCCCTCCCGAGAGGCTTGATCCGTACGCAAAACAGCGGCAGCATGATCGAAATGGCGTTCTAATTGGGGGATGTCGGTCGAATACACCAAGCGCGCGCGGCATATGCGCCGCCGAGGTCACAAGACCCTAGGCTCAGTGCTCATTAAAGCCACCATTATGACGTGGCTGACATTGTGATTGCGGCCATGAAGACGTCTGCCCCCCGGCTTTCAGCGCCGCGCGATCATCGTCTGAATCGTATCCCTTATCTGCGATCGTTATAGCTTTGACGCTATCACAGAGACTTGGATACAAGAGCTTCGCACCGATATGATCCGACAGCTGGCCAGCCGTCAGGCACATGGCCGGGGGTCGTCCGTCGCCATCGCAGACGGCATGGAGTCTGGTGTTCGGCCCGCCTTTTGTGCGCCCGATGTGGCGGGGAAGAACCCCCTTTCAGAAGGCTCGACGCGGTGCGATGAGCCTTCAAGTGTGTTGCATCAATCATCAGCGTATCGGGCATCAGCGTATCGGGCATCAGCGTATCGGGTGGCCCGTCAGAAGCAGTCAGGTGACTGAAAATCTTGTCGAACACGCGGAGTTCGGTCCAGCGTCGAAAGCTATTGCAGAGCGTCTTGTGCGGGCCGCAGGCCGCAGGTGCGTCCTTCCATTGCAGCCCGTGCTTCAGCACGCAGACGATGCCTGACACAACACGACGATCATCCCCCCGGGCAACTCCGTGGGACCTAGGGAAGAATGGCTCGATCTTTGACATTTGAGCGCGTGAGAGCAGAAACAGATCCGACATGGCAAACGCCTTTGCCATCCTGAATCAGAAATCGCACTTCAATGCAAATTAATGGGCCTTGAGCCTAGGCCATTGCGCTGGCTGATGCGAACGACCCTGCCATCCATCGCCGCCGCTCGCGCCGACGCGCAGGCTGCCGATCATCAGGCGCGGGTCAGGAAGGGCGCGCTGCTGCCCACCGTGTCTCTTGAGGCAAGCTATGAGAACCGGCGCGGCGATTCGGCAAGCTATGGATCCAGCGAAGAGGCATCGCTGCTTGCCAGGCTGACATTTCCGCTGTTTGAAAGCGGTGGCCGGTTGTCACGCATTCGCGAGGCCAACTCCCAATCGGTGGCGCGCCACTACGACCATGCCCAGGCCCGTTCAGTCACTGCCGCCAGAGTCACCGCTGCTTTCCGCCGCCGCATTGCCGCCTCCAAGTCACAGTTGCGCGTATCGCCTTGAAGGGGGGCAAGCTGGAAGCGCAAGTGGGCGAACGCTTGATTCTAGACATTCTCGACGCCCAGCGCGAGCGCATAAGCGCCGAAATTGCCGCTGTCAGCGCCGAACGCGATCTGGCGGAGGCAAATTTCCGTCTGCTGGCAGAAATCGGCATGACTCATCCGGCGGCCCTTGCCGGGCAATCGCCGCAACCGGTAGTCACCGCTGAAGCCCACGAACCACCGCGGCAAAAGCCGTCCCGGCAACAACAAGGCCGCGTATTCGGCGGTCTGCGCACCGCCATATTCGACTGATTCGGCGAGTGGCGGCAGGGTTGTTCTGCGCGCATGACAGCCATCGCCGCAACGAAGCCTACGGGCTCTGTGGCCTGTCTGCCGGCTTGCCGAGTGGTGCTTGCCGCGTGAACCAGAAATGGTGCGCCAGCGCTCGCCTCCGTGAATAGAGCGAGCTGTTCGACTGCCACTGCATCGGCCAGAATCGGGCCGAACCAGCAGTGAAGCGCGCGCTCAATACGCTCACGGTCTTGCGGCTCGGTCGGTCCGGTCAGTGTCATGTGAAACCGGAACCCGTCGAACACATAAGGATAGCCCCACTCTCTTAAGGTGCCTGCGTGGCGGTGAGTGTGTGAGGCCGGCGCTTTTCGATTTCCGGCGTACTCAGCCCAGCACGAAAACCGGCAAACGCCGTAACCGCATCCCCGGCTCAGCCGAAATGGCACCACCATGGTTGGCATGGAAACCATAGCTGCACCGCTCGCTGGTGAGCCTTGCATGCTCTGTCACCGGTAAACGCATCGCGGCCGAGCCACATCCCTGCCGCGCGCGTCAGTGGGTGTTCGGAGCCGGGCATAAAGTAGATCGCGTAGCGCAACGCCCTGTCCTTTGGGGAGCCCCGAGAGGGTGGGAGGTCGACCCCCCGGCCCTACAATACCCGCTCAGGCAGATTGCGGGCGATAATCGCCGTCGTTCTCTTCCCGCTCGGCCATGATACCGGTCGAACTCGTCATGGTCCTTGGCACGCCGCAGATCGCGCAGGAACTCGGAAAATTCACGCCGTTCCTCATCGAGCTTGCGCCTTTCGGCTTCTAGCCGCTCCAACTCGCGTGCGATAGCCGTCAAACGTGGTGTTTCCCGTCGAATGTCCATGATTGAATGAGGAGACCTGCCGCTTCAGCCCGTCAAATTCGCCGCGAAGCCGGTCGCCCCACAGAATATAGGCAAGCATGGCCAGCCCCAGGGGCCAGAAAATAATAAATCCCAGCACCATCAACGCCACGTTGAGAGGCGTCCAGCAAGGGTGCATTGTCGCGCAGTGAGTCGTCATGTTAACCCTCGATTTTGCGTTAACCAAACCCGCCTTGCATAGGACATAAGGTGAGGTGGTTGCGCGGGAGTTTCAAGATGGCGTGAGCACCTTGCGCTCCTGGGAGCCTGCCCGGGTGCGCTGCTTGCCGGTGCCGTTATGGCGCTTGATGAAAGCGGTGATTTCAGGCGCTGTTTCAGTGCGGAACCGGCGGCCGTTGAACACACCGTAATGGCCAACGCCTGCCTGCACATAGGCCAGTTTCGCCGCATCGGGAATACCGCTGCACAGCCCATGGGCGGCCTCAGTCTGGCCGCGGCCGGAGATGTCGTCACGCTCGCCTTCGACCGTCATCAGTGCCGCGCGCCGGATTTTTGAAGGATCGACCGGGCGCCAGCGGTGCATCATTTCGCCCTTTGGCAGCGCATGGCGAACAAAAACCGTCTCCACCGTCTGGAGATAGTACTCGGCCGTCAGATCCATTACGGCAAGATACTCGTCATAAAAGATTTCGTGTTTTTCAATCGAGTCGCCGTCGCCTTCCACGAAATGAAAAAATAGATCCTTATGTGCCGTCACATGACGGTCCAGATTCATGCTCATGAAGCCGGAAAGCTGTAGGAAACCGGGATAAACCTCGCGCATGAACCCAGCATGGGGGAAGGGTACCCGGACAATCACATTGTGCGCAAACCAGTCGGTATCACGCTGTTCGAAAAGGGTATTTATCGCTGTCGGATTGCATCTTGTGTCGATCGGCCCGCCCATTAGCACAATCGAGCTTGGGCCAAACGGATCATCATCCGCCTCCATCACCGCAGTGGCGGCGAGTACCGGCACGGAGGGCTGGCACACTGCGATCACATGGGTGCCGGCACCCAGGAAATGCAGCATGTCGACGATGTAGTCGATATAGTCGTCAAGATCGAAGCGCCCATCCACCAACGAAACTGTGCGCGCATCGCACCAGTCGGTGACATAGACATCGTGATCGGCAAGCAGCGTCTCGACCGTGCCGCGAAGCAACGTCGCATAGTGTCCCGACATGGGCGCCACCAGCAGGATGCGCGGCCGCTCCGGTGCGTTCTGCGGCAATACGGCCTGAAAATGCAGCAGGCGGCAAAACGGCCTGTGCCATGCACAGTGTTCTGTGACCGCCACCTTGGTGCCGTCGATCTCGACCTGTTCGATGCCGAAATGCGGTTTGCCGTAGCGCCGCGTGGCGCGCTCGAACATATCGGCCGATGCGATGATCGATTTTCCGAGCAAGGTCTGGGAGAGCGGATTGAACGGGTTTCTCAGCGCCAGATTGACCATGTCGGCAGCAGCCCGCGCCGGCGCCACCGCCGCGTGGGTGAACTCGTATAGCGTGTATAGCAAGACGGCTGCTCCCTGAGGGTTCAATCGCTTATCGCAGTGCAACACAAGTGTGCCGCAGATTCGGTGTGCAACGCAACATGCGGCCGACCGATTGAATTTGGCGGTGGCAAGGTGCGCTTTTTTGGGTAATTCGCGCTCGAAAGTCTCAGAATTCCTCGGAAATGGCCGCTGCCATCTCCTCAGCTGTGGTTCCGCCCGTGAAATGGCGCAGATACTGGCCATCGCGCGCCATCAAATAAACCAGCGAGGTGTGATCCATCAGATACGCTTCATCGTCCTCAGATTCGGCTTTTGCGAAATAGACGCGGTAGGCCTTAGCTACCGCCGCGATCTCATCGGGCGTTCCGGTAAGGCCCACCATCCGATCGTGAAAATGCGGCACATATTCGCCCAGCGCCTGCCAGTCATCGCGCTGCGGATCGACTGTGATGAAGATTGGCGTCACCTCATCCGCCTTCCCGCCCAAATGATCGATCGCCGAACCCATCACCTGAAGCTCGCTCGGGCACACATCGGGGCAGTAGGTGTAGCCGAAATAGACCAGCATCAGCTTTCCGCGAAACTCCGGGTCGTTGACGCGCTTGCCCTCATGGCTGGTGAGCGTGAAATTGCCGCCAATGGGAACAAACTCCGGGCCGCGCCCGGTGTCCTGCCGGGTGATCATCATCGCCGCGATTGCCGCCGCACCCGCGACCACGACAGCTGCGATCGCCAAAGCCAACCAGTTTACATTCATCGATCTTGCCTATTCGCCGATTTGCAATAATGCGCAGGAGTCGCGCGCACATTCCAGATTGTGCAGGAACACCCAAAAGCCAAGCCCTAGGTAAACCATATTGAGCGCCAGTGCGGTGAACAGAAGTCACCTCATCGATCAGCAATGCCCGCATGCCCTCGAACACATGGGTGGGCGGCAGTGCCAAATCCACCGGATGCAGCCACTGCGGCAGCGTTTCCAACGGATAATAAACGCAACAAAGCGGCAGCAGGAAAAAGTCGAAACCCCAGGCGAGGTTTTCAACTCCAAGGCCGTAACGCACCAGAAGTCCGCACACCAACAGCCCGATTGCCCAGCTCGTCGCCATCAGATTGAAGAAGAAGGCGATCAGCATCAGCCCCATGTCATAGGCATTGAAGCCGAAGAACACGATCACCAGCACGCTCACCGGTACCACGCCAACCAGCACCCGCAATATGGAGACCAGCATCAGCGATGCGGCCAATTCGGTGGGCCTCAGCGGGTTGATTATCAGATGGCCGATATTGCGCGACCACATCTCCTCCAGAAAGGTCACCGAAAACCCGATCTGGCCCCGGAAAAGAATATCCCACAGCAGCACTGAGCCGATGAACACACCGGCAATGGCCGCCAGTGAGCCGGACTGTCCGGCGAGAAAGGTCTGCAGGAATCCCCACATCAAAAGCTGGACGGTCGGCCAGTAGATAATGTCGACAATGCGCGGCCAGGAGCGCAACAGCAGGAACGTGTAGCACCGCAGTATGGCGTGGAGCCGGCGGGCGCGCTGGCCCGTCTGGGAGTGCCGTCATTGACGATCTCACCATCTTTCATCAGCAACACCCGATCGCATAGCCGCTCGACTTCGGCCATATTGTGCGATGCCAGCATGATCGTGGTGCCGGTTTCGTCGCGCAGTCAATCCAGTCTGGCGCGCACCCAATCGGCTGTGTCGGGATCGAGCGAAGCCGTCGGCTCGTCGAGAAACAGCACCTGCAGCTCGTTGATCATCGCCTTGGCAAGCCCGACTCTGGTCTTCTGCCCGGCCGACAACTGACACCCGGCGCTCCAGAAGGTCGGCGAGATCGAGCTCCCCGGCAAGCTGCGCAATGCGCTCATCAACCAGCCGGACCCCATAGAGCAGGGCATAGACAGTGAGATTTTCGCGCACGCTGAGCCGCATCGGCATGTCGAAATAGGGGTTTTCGAAATTGAGGCGGTGCAGAACCTGATATTTATCGCGCACCGCGTCCACCTCGCCGAACGTCTTGGCTAATGCCTGAACGATGATCGCCGGGCCGCGGGCCGCATGGTCATGGAGCAGGTTCAAAGGTCCGCCGCCCTACGATTTTGGCACTGGCGGCATCTGGGTCCATCAGCGCATGCAGCCTGAGCGCCGCGGCCCTTGCAAATCTGAGTTGCACCGCCTTGCACCGCACCGCGGCCAAAGGTTCATCGGGAGCCTCGCGAATGACAGCCGCACCGAACCGGTCGGCGACGATGATGCCGGTTTGAGCAGGCAGAATATCGAGCGGCAGATCTTCGAGCACCGTGAAGTACAGTCGGTCGCAATAATCCTGATAGGCTGGCCGTTTGGTATCTGATCGAAAATCCTCGACGCTCGACTTGATCTCGATGATCCAGATCTCGCCCTTGCGCCCGAGGGCGGCGATATCGGCGGGGCGGCCGCTGGCAAGGTGCAGTTCGGTGATGGTGGCAAAGCCGAGTGCGCGCAAAAGCCGGCAGGCGCCGCGCTGAATTTGCAGAGCGCGCGGAGATTGCCGGCCGTCCACAATGGCCGGATTGTCGCCACCAATATCCGTGGTGCCGGCCATATTGAGGGGCTCGCTACTCCTCGCGTGCCAGATCCATCGAGTAAACGAAGCGATGCTCGGGGTGGATCGTCACAGTCGAGGTGAAATTGCCATCCTGTTCATCAAAATATCTGCGCACGATTTTGAGAGCCGGAGCACCCTCACGGGCTTTCAGCATGGTGGCAGGCGTGCCGCGGATGGCGCTCGCGGAAATCTGAATCTCCGCCCTGAATGCCTGGTGATGGGTAGGTCCTTTGAAGCGGCCATGGACGTCTCGTGGTCGATCTTGGGAAAATCCATCAATTCTTCGGCTTCAGGTGGGACATAAAACTGGCCCCAGCAAAACGGGGTGGATGACTCCGCCGACTTGCGCAGACAGGTCAAGCGCAGCCATTATCTTTCCGACCGGACAGCCGATGGTTTGGCTGATCTCCTCGTCGGCCTTGATGACCCCCCTTGCCACCAATTCGCGATAGGTGTCTTCCGGATAGGCCAGAAGCCCGCGCAGCGTGCCGACGCGGTGAACAAAGGTGGTTGGCGGATCCTTCGCCACCACCACCGTTCCAGAACCGGCCCGGCGCTGCACCAGACCGATCTCACTGAGACGTCTCAGCACCTCGCGAATGGTATAGCGGCTGACCCCGAACCGGTTCGATACCGGATAGACACCGCCCGAGATTTCCTTTTGCAGCGCCGTCGAGATCCGCAGATAGAGCGGCTCGGCAGTCCCCGCCGGCGAAATTTCCTCAGCCGGCCGTGCTTGGTCGGCCTGCTGCAAATGCTCCCTAGCGACAATGGCCATGACTGCGCTCTTTGAAGTGCCGGGACAGCGCATCAGTGCTGTAGCCGATCGTTGATTTGTATGCTGTCGCAGCCCGGGCATGGTGCCCGGCCGCCAGCCGATGCCTCAACGTACTCACTAGGACAATCCGTAGAGCTGCTTGCCTGCGACTGGCAGTTCCGTGCGCATGATACGCCCATTCATCGAGTCGGTGATATGAGCGTTTTGCACACCGGCCCGCCAAACGCGACATTGACATCAGGCTATGATCGTCAGTATGAATCAGATGCGTCGGCAGGCAATTGTCGTCGAACCGCCATACGCCAACGCCGAGGTGGCACACCACCATGCCGTCTTCTGAGTCCATTTCAACACCGTCATGCCCTACATGTCCACCTGAAAGCTGGATGGCAACGCCGGTCGTGGTCGGGCTGCCGTCTTCCATCAGCGGCAGGCGCCAGATCTGCTGGGTGCGGGTGACCGCCACATAGACCTTCTTTTCGGTATTGTTGAGGGTGAATGCCATTGGGGCTCGGCACATTGGTCGCCACCCGGTGCAGATGTCCATCGGCGGTATAGCGGAACACCCGGCCGGGCCAGTCGAGTATGCCGGTCTGTCCCTGATCGGTGAAATAAAGATCGCCGGACTGGGTGAAATGAAGATCGTTAAGGCCCTTGAAGCCTTCTGAATACATGGTCTCCAGCACCGTTTCGATTTCGGCGCTGGCGACATCGAGCACCATCAGACTCTGCTTGTAGCAGGCGATGAAGGCGCGACCGTCCTTGTGGAACTTGAGCCCGTTCGGCCAGCCGTCATAATTCACACACACCAGATCCCAGCTGCCACCGCGGGTGATCTTGACCGACATTCACGGGATGACGGCCATCGTCGAGCCGATATTGCCTCCACGGGCGGACATCTGCAACTCCGGACCATCGTTGTGGGGATCGAGGGACATCGAGAATGGTGACGCCGGCGTATATCGCGCCGGGAGTGCCGATTTCGTCGTCATCAGGACACACCTCGCCCGTGGTTCTTGCCGGACTGCATGAAAACCGGACGCGTCACGCCGGCGCCGGCTGCGGCCGAAGTCCGGCGATCAGCCGCAGGATCTCGGCGAACAGGCCCCCTGGCACCGCGCCCTCGGCTAACCGGAACGTGACGTACCGGCCGCGCCGCGCCGGTTGCAGAAGGCGACCACGTGCCTGGCAGGGCGGCTCAGCCTGGTGACGATGAAGCCGATGCGCGAGACACGTTCGCCCGGATGCCGTTCGACCCTGACGGCGACCCGACGCTTCTTGTCCCATGACCCTGCCCGATGGCTGAAGCCGGCATGGGTGCGGATCATGTGATCGGGCGGGCGGTCGACGGGTCGGGTCGGAAGACAGGCGATGCTTTGCCGAAGGATCGCGTCGGCTTTGAGACCGATCGTATACCGGTCGCCCTCGGCCTCCGGGAACTCATGGATGTCCGGTGCGGCGAAGGCGGCATCGCCTCGGCAACAGCGGCGCAGGCCCCGTTCCCGGTAACGCTCGACGACGGGTTGCAGAACGCCGCGCCGACCGTCGGCGCTGTGGACGTTGCCGGGACGAAGTCGGCTGCGTTCCGGATCGCCGAACCGGTTGAACACAAACAGCGGATGCCGCGCGTGCCCCCGGTCAATCCATTGCCCCGACAGATCGGCCGGTGCGGGGAGGTTCTCTTCACCGGCAAGGAACTCCGTCTCCAATCGCCCCATACGGACGGCGCACGCGGCCTGCCCGGCTACGGCGCGCCCGCCGACAATCCATCGCATCGCGGGATCGCGTCCCGGGTGGTCGGCGTCGTTTACGTCCTCATAGCCACCGAGGCGGCCGAAGACGGATCGGCGCAACAATCCCGTCATCGCGTGCCGGCCGTTCTTGCCGGTGCGCGGATCGACAGGCTCATGGCCGGCCATGTCCGTCAAGCCGAACGCGTCATCAAGCTCGCGGCAGGCCGGCAAGCCGGCGTTGGTGGTGATTCCGCAACCGTGGAACTCAAGCTTCAGGCGGCAGTCGAAATCGAGCCGAAGAGGCCCATCAACCGGTTCACCCACCGGGTTCGCCATATGCCGCGCCCCAAAATGCGCTCAAGACATTGATTCTCATCACAGAACCAACGATCAATCACATCAATCAATGGAGCCATATGGGAAATGCGGGTTAAACATCGTGTCAGCACGCAAGAATCGCACCGACAACGACGATTCCGCGCCATCGATGTCGAGATTTGGTGCCAACGCAAGCCCGCCAGCGCGAAACCCTCCGGGTAAAACCCAGCCGGCACGCGGCGGAATTGGTTGAAGAAGCGGATTCAAGCGCCGGGCTGCGGCAAATCCGCGCTTGCCCAATGCGGCAAGTTCAACATCGGTCTCGCGCACGCCCAGTGAGACAGTGAATCTGTCGTCCCAAATTGTTGTCACGCCGGGTGAAATCAAACGGCGCGGCAAGGATCGGCTCTCCCGCACCACCAGAATCTTCCCGAAAGTGCGAGAAATACAGCAACCACCCATGGTCAAAGATGTTGCGTTGCCGTCAGTCATGCTGGCCGTGGTTCGCGCAAGCGCACCGTCAGACAGACGCTCGCGGCGGCCAACAAGCCGGATGACGCGGGCCATGATGCGCAGGGCAATCTCTCGCGGCTCACGCGCTAGGGCTTCACCGTCAAGAGTGGCAAAGCCTGCGGCATCAACATTGGCCAAAGCGCTGAAGCGCGCATCGGTGATCTGGCTGAGAGCATCGGCAGCACGGGCGAGCTTGGCGGCACTGGCCGCGATCGCCGGTGCGGCGATGTCGAGGCCTGCCAATGCTCCCATGCCCTTGCGAATGCGAACTCTCTCAAACGCCGAATTCTCATTTGATGGATCATCAATCCAAGTTTGACCGAAATCGGCAAGCGTCGCCTCGATGCGGGTGCGTGGTATATCAATCAGCGGGCGCAGGATTTCGATGCCATCGCGTAGCGATGCATGTTCCATCGCGGCCAGCCCATCTACGCCGCTGGAGCGTGCCAGACGCATGAGAAATGTTTCTGCCTGGTCATCCTGATGGTGGGCGAGTGCCAACGCGCCAATGCCGTGGGCGCTGCACCAGTCCGTCATAAGCCGATAACGGGCCTCTCGCGCCCTCTCCTGGATGCGGGTTCGGGGCTTGATACCGGTCCAACTCAGACAATGATGCTCCACGCCGATGGCGGAACACCACTCACTCACTTGTCTCACCTCGTCCAGCGAGTCGGTGCGCAGGCCATGATCGACCGTCAGAGCAATGATGCGTGCTGGCTTTTCGCGCCCGCCTGCCCATCGCTCCATCAGCCGCAACAACGTCATGCTGTCGCGGCCACCCGAGACCGCGACGGCTAAAGTAGGCCTGTCAGTAATCCAGCCGAACAGCGCGCCCGCCTCGTCTGCACCAATCGGTGCGGAGTTAAGCTCAGCAGCCGGCATTGACTTGTTCCTCGGCGGCGCGCTCACGCACCGCTGTTGGAGCTTGCGGAAAGCGTACCGCGACTTCACGCAATGAGCTGCAGGCTTTCTCATCACGGCCAAGTGCTGCAAGCGACAGGCCAAGCTTGAGCAGGCTTTCAGGCGCCTTGGGGCTTGATCCATAACTCTTGTATCCGGCCAGAAACTCGCGTGCAGCAGCCGTATACTCGCCGCGCACAAAGTGGGTATCCGCCATCCAGTACTGGGCATTCCCGGCGAGTTCATGACCCGCATAGCGCTTCAGGAAGGTGGAAAACGCCGTGCCGGCGCCAGCCATGCCCTCGGCAATCAAACGGTCATAAGCGTCTGAATAGGCGTTCTCTGCCTGTGTGTCGGCAGGGCCAGGCGGAAGCGCAGCGACTTCGACATCACTGCCCGCCTGTGGACCGCGCAGGAGCGATGGCTGGCCTGGGGCAGGAAGCTGCGCATCAGAAAAGCGTGGGGCGGCGGAGCCCGTGACCGTAATGCGCGCGGCCGGGACAACTGCATTGGCAGTGCTGACAACTACCGGTGACGGTAGTGGCAGGAGCGGAGTTGGGGGCTCGATGGCACGCGCACGCTCTGGCTCTGACAATGGCGCACCCTCCTCCACCAAGGGCTGTGGTTGCGCCTCATCGGAAACCCACGTCAGCGACTGTGGTGCCGTCGGAGGTGGATCAACCGGCGCGGAAGCCTGTGTACCCTCGCCAAGTCGCCGGCGCAGACTTTCAACTTCACTGTTCAGACGGCGTACAATCTCTTCAAGCCGGTCGATGCGGGTGAAGAGATCTCCAACATCTGGCGCCGGGGGCGCCAATGTCAGATCTTGAGAAGCAGGTGGCTGCGGGTTGAACCAATTCTGCGCCAGCACAGCCGGTGGCCAGGCAAGGGCTGCAGCGATCACGCCCGACAGGACTACTTTTCGCTTCAATCTGCTCACATTGCAGTGCATAGGCTCCACCTTCTGCAGGTCGGAGCGTTGCCGGTCAATATGGCACTGCCATGGCGGCCAGTGAGGTTCAGCCGGATCCGACCTGGGTCAGAACTGTAACCGCGCGGCGGTTTTGCGCCCAGCAAGACTCGGTCTCGCAGGCGGCGACTGGGCGCTCCTTGCCGAATGAAATCGTGCGCATGCGATGGGCTTGCACTCCAAGGCTGGCCAGATAGGATCGCGTCACCTCGGCTCGCTGGGCGCTGAGACCAATATTGTACTCGCGGGTACCACGCTCATCTGCATGGCCTTCGATTGTGACACTGTTCTGGGGATAGAGTTTGAGCCAGGCCGCTTGGCGCTGCAGCGTGGTCTTGGAAGTTTCTGTCAGGGTCACCTGATCGACGGTGAAGAACACGCGATCGCCGACATTGAGGGAGAGGTCTTCATTCGATCCAGGTGTGGCACTGGCGCCAAGCCCCGGAACTGAAGCGTCAACCGCAGCCTGGCGCGATGCGCAGCCTGTCACGGCAACCATAACGATTGCGACCGCCAAAAGGCGCACAATGCCTACGCCACTCATTTCAACTCCCCTCAAACCTATGTGTGATCACTTTCCACTTTCCCAGTCAAAACATGCGAAACGTTAACAAATGCCGAACCAGAATAAATAAATCACGCAATTGCGCTGAGATTCCGGCAGTTTTGACAATCAATTGATCAACGGCGACCAGGCAGGGTCGGACGCATAGCCCGGAGTTTTAATCCGCCTCTCGTTGTACCCTGTGAGATCGACCGTATAGAGGCTGGGTCCCCCGAGTTCGCCAGGTGCCTCGCGAAAGAACATTAAAACCCGGCCATTGGGCGCCCAGGTCGGACCCTCATTATGGAAACCTTCGGTCAAAATGCGCTCGCCGCTGCCATCGGAGCGCATCACACCAATCATGAAGCGACCCTGATATTGCTTGGTGAACGCTATCAGATCGCCTCTGGGCGACCATACGGGCGTGGAGTAACTGCCGGACCCGAAACTGATACGCCGCGCATTTGCGCCCGATGCATCCATTACGTAAATTTGCTTGGAGCCCCCGCGGTCGGACTCAAACACAATATGGTGGCCATCCGGAGAAAAGCATGGCGCGGTATCGATCGAAGGTGAATCTGTGAGGCGTGTGGTTCGGCGTGAACGCAGGTCCATGGAATAGATATTCGAGATTGAACCGCGCTGAACACTCATCACGATTTCCTGTCCGCCGGGTGAAAAACGCGGCGAAAATGACATGCCCGGAAATTCACCGACCACCTCCTGCTGTCCGGTCTCGATATTCATCAGATAAACACGCGGAGTGCCGCCCGCATACGACATATAGGTGATCTCCTGTCGCGTGGGGCTGAATCTGGGAGTGAGGACCAACGACTGACCACTTGTTAGGTGGCGCGGATTGTTGCCGTCCTGATCCATGATGGCGAGGCGCTTGATGCGCTGTTCCTTGGGCCCGGATTCATCGATGAACACGATGCGGGTGTCGAAATATCCACGCTCGCCTGTCAGGCGTTCATAAATCGCATCAGAGATCAAATGGGCAATGCGGCGCCAATTCTTGGGCGGTGAAAAGAACCGGAGACCGGCAAGCTGATTGCCGGCGACGACATCCCACAGACGAAAATCGGCCCGCAGCCTGCCATCGGACTGGCGGGTAACCTGACCGGCGACCATCGCTTCGGAATTGATCACACGCCAAGGACCAAAATCGGGCAGTTGATCGACGCTTGTGATCGGTTCGATGAAGGCACGCTGATCCAAGGGCCGGAACAGGCCTGAACGCGCGAGATTGTCCGATATTACAGCGACGATATTGGCACCGAAGAGTTCAGGGCCGCCGGCATTGTCGATGAATTCGGGAATCGCGATTGGCAAGGGCCGGATATTTCCTTGGGTGACGTCGATCTCAATGGCGGCGTGCGCGTCGTGAGCAACTTGGGTGAGCACGCCAAGAGTGACCACCACCGCCAAGGTTGCCGTGCAGATCCTCCGGGGCATTGTGATGCAGAAATCAGCCACCGAGCATGAAACGCGGGTCAAAGGTGAAAATAATCTCCCGCCAAGCATCATATTTGTCTCCAGGAAGATCATAAGGCTGGCACTGGCTAACTGCTCGCATCGCAGCTTCGGCTGCGACTTGGAATACCCCATCTCCACTGTTCATCACAATCGGTGCGGAAGAAAGCCCGCCATCGCGGCGCAGATCAAGGCGAACCTTGACCGCAAGCTCGGCAGCGCCTGCAACACCCACGGGTGGGCTCCAGCAACGCTCTATCTGTCGGCGCAGGTAGGCAACCTCACTTAGCGTCAGGGAGGAATCAAAACCGCCCAGATTGCGCTCCTGATTGGGAGAGGCCTCGCTAGGTGCAGTTGGAGCGGGAGCAGGTGCTGCTTCATCGGGGAGTTTGTTGAGGAGCGCCGAAATTCGGTCTGGATCGAACTTCCTCTCCTTCTCGGGCTTTTCACGCGCAGCGGCGAGAGCTGAAGGCGATGGCTTGGGTTTGCGCTTGGGCGCGGCCACGATCTCGGGCTCTGGCTCCGGCTTGGCAACAGGTTCGGGCTCAGGCTCGGGCGGCGTCTTGGCCACGGGTTCAGGCAACGGGTCCGGCTCGGGTAGCGGCAAAGGCTCCACCTCCGTGACCGGCTCAGGCAACGGCTCCGGCAGCGGAAGGGGTTCGGGCTCAGTCTCGGGTTCGGGCGCCTTGGCGGTGAGCTTGGTGAATTCCTCGACCGTCAGAATTTCCACCGGGATCGGCGGTGGCTCAGCGATCTGGAAGGCATCAGGAGATGGAAGACCGACGATTGCAGCCAGCAAAATCGCGCCGTGGGCTGAAGAGGAGATGATAAGCGGCGCGCGCATGTCTCAGCGCTCTTGCTCTATCGCGGTGACAAGCCCGATCGAGCGGAAGCCGGCAGCGCTGATACGTCCCATCACGCGCATCACATCGCCATAGTCGATATCGCGGTCGCCGCGCACATAAATGCGCTCCTCATAGCTGCCGGTTGCAATTGCCTCGAGCTTGGGGACGACCTCATCAATGTCCACTTCCGTGTCCTGAAGAAACACTTTGCCTTCCCGGTCAACAGAGACGGTGAGAGGCTCCTTATCGCCTGAGAGTTGGTTGGCCTTGGTCTCGGGCAGTTCGATCGGCACGCCGACGGTCAGAAGCGGCGCTGTCACTATGAAAACAATCAACAGCACCAGCATGACATCGACGAATGGTGTCACATTGATCTCGGCCAAAGGCTGATAGCTGCCGCGCCTCGCGCGCGAGGCGCCTTTCATGGTGCGTGCGGACATTTGCATTGCTCAGTCCCGCTCTTCCAATTGTCGAGACATTATGGCCAAAAATTCGTCACCAAATCCTTCGAGCCGGGCACCAAACCGGGCAAGGTCGCTGGAAAACTTGTTATAGAAAATCACCGCCGGAATTGCGGCAAGAAGGCCAAGTGCTGTGGCAAACAGTGCTTCGGCGATTCCCGGCGCCACAACCGACAGGTTGGTGTTCTTGGAAACAGCGATAGCGGTAAAGCTGTTCATGATGCCCCACACGGTGCCGAACAGGCCGACAAACGGTGCGGTCGAGCCGACGGTGGCAAGAAACAGAAGCCGCCTCTCAAGTGCCTCCATCTGACGCTGAATCGTTACTTCCATGACTTTCTGGACCCGCAGTTGCACACCGCCGGGGGTTGCCTTTGCCCCCATATCGAGCGAACGTCGCCACTCGCGCATTGCAGCAACGAACAGTGCCGCCATGGCATGCCCGGGACGCTGGACATTGGCCTGATAGAGCCCATCCAGCGATTGGCCGGACCAGAATGTGTGTTCAAAGCGATCAGCATGGCGCTTTGCCCGGCGCAGCGACCAGAGCTTTTCAATTACGATGGTCCAGCACCAGATCGAAGTCGCCAGAAGACCAATCATGACGACCTTAACGACAATGTCAGCCTGCCAGAACAGGCCTATCAGCGACAGCTCGCCCACGGGCGCGGCGAGACTCTGTGCGGCAATCAAATCTGGATTCATAGAAACAGCCCCGTGGGCACCCTCAATGAGCGGCCATTCTCAATGCCGCAGCCAAACGCTGGCGCCATCCGGAGCAAGAAAAGCACCTTAGCCTGGATCGCGCATGCCCCCTCGCATTGGCCGCAACTAGCGGTGCAATTGTGTCCAAACTGCGGCCTCGCGGCTGCTCTGCGCCAATCATTCCAGGTCACCATTTTTTCATCCGCTTTCAGCTTTTTTCTCCGTGGCCGGTGTCAAGGGCATGGGCTTCAGTTTTGCCGCCAGTGCGGCTGGAAGACGGCGGGGGCGGCCATTGGCGGCAACGGTTACGCGCGCGATTTCGGTTGACCCGAGCGACACCAGCTGATCGATGATCAACCGTGCGCCCAATAGTCTACTTCCGTTCGGCGCACGGCAAAGAAAATGGCGCTGTCTTCTTGCGCGCCTTCAAGCAACTCAGAATGGCTTAGACCTGCCGAGCAAAGGAGTTCAGAACGTCCGCGCTCGCAAAAGCGCAGATAGCTCGCGTGATAGACGCAGACCGAAAAATCTGTGTCCTCATAATAGATGCGGACCGGAAGCACATGCCCCTCGGTGGTGAACCGCCCGGCGATATCGGGCCATGTATCACCCGCCTTCATCATTTTGCGCTGTCATCTTGCGGCGGGAATAGCGCGGTTTGCGCCCCCGCCTCACGGGGCGCTGGTTCGATCCCCAGATGGGCAAAGGCGTGTGGCGTCAGGGCGCGGCCTCGCGGGGTGCGGTCTAGGAAACCGAGCTGGATGAGAAATGGTTCGACAACATCTTCAAGTGCGTCACGCGCTTCACCAAGGGCTGCCGCAATAGTATCGATACCGACCGGTCCGCCCGCATAGTTGACAGCGATGCAGTTCAGATAGCGTCGGTCGAGCGAATCGAGGCCGCTTTCATCAACTTCAAGCTCGCGCAGTGCCGTATCGGCAAGCGTGCGGTCGATGGTTTGGGCTCCTGCAACAAGCGCGAAATCCCGCACTCTGCGCAACAAACGTCCGGCAATGCGCGGGGTACCGCGTGAGCGGTGGGCGATTTCCACCGCGCCGTCATCGTCGATGCTCACGCTGAGTGTCCGTGCGGAGCGGCGCACCACGAGTTCGAGTTCCTCGGAGGTGTAGAATGTGAGACGCAACGGAATTCCAAAACGGTCACGCAAGGGCGTGGTCAACAATCCCAGCCGGGTGGTCGCCCCGATCAGGGTGAAGGGAGCGATGTCGATGCGCACCGAACGCGCCGCCGGTCCCTCGCCGATAATCAGGTCGAGAACAAAATCCTCCATCGCTGGATAGAGCACTTCCTCAACGGTTGGATTAAGGCGGTGGATTTCATCGATGAACAGAACATCACGCGGCTCCAGATTGGTGAGGATTGCCGCCAGATCACCAGGCTTGGATACCACCGGCCCCGAAGTTGCCCGAAAATTGACCCCCAACTCGCGTGCCGCAATATGGGCAAGCGTCGTCTTGCCGAGCCCGGGCGGACCTGCAAACAAGACGTGATCCAACGCCTCACTGCGGGCACGCGCGGCAGCGACGAACACCGAAAGATTGGCGCGCAGTTGCGCCTGGCCAACAAACTCCTCCAGCGACTGCGGCCGGATCGACATCTCGGCGCTGTCGGCGCTGTCGGCGCTGGTCTGTTCGGACTCCACAAGCCGTTCACTCATCAGGCCAGTTCCTTTAAACCGAGGCGAATCAGTTCCCCGGCTTCGGCCGATTGTCCGGTGCGTTTGAGGGCACCGGCAACAGCGGCGGAGGCTTCAGCGCGCCCATAGCCGAGATTGACCAGAGCAGAAATGGCATCCGAGCGCGCGCCGGCAACATCACCAGCGTCGCCCGCCTCTGCAGCTGCCACAGAAAGGCCACCGGCCTCGCGCCGTGCCTTGTCCTTCAATTCAGCGGCAATGCGCTGTGCCACTTTCGGTCCGACACCAGGCGTGCGCGTGATCTGCGCGGTCTCGCCAAGTGCGATGGCATCGGCGAGTTCGCCAGTGGAAAGCGTGCCGAGCACCGCCAGCGCTACTCGCGCGCCGACCCCTTGAACACTTTGAAGGAGCCGGAACCAATAGCGCTCGTTAGCTGAGGTGAAGCCAAACAGGCGGATCTGATCCTCACGTACATGGGTTTCAATAAACAGCGTGGTGCCGCCGCCGCTGGCGGGAAGTTCGGCAAGGGTGCGCGCTGGGCAATGCACCTCATAACCAACGCCGCCGACATCAATGATCACCCACTCCTCGCCGATCTCATCGAGTGTGCCTGTGAGCTTACCGATCATGATGGCACAAGCGTGGAGATCACGCGGTGATGGGCGTGGGTGATTGCCACCGCCAGCGCGTCGGCTGCATCAGACGGTGAGGGTTCGGGAATATTCAGGAGCATTGACACCATGGCTGCAATTTGACGTTTGTCGGCGTGGCCACGTCCGACGACTGATTTCTTGACGCGGTTGGGTGCGTATTCACCGCATGCGAGCCCCGCTACGGAAATCGCTAGGAGCGCCGCACCACGGGCATGGCCGAGTTTCAGGCTGGCAACCGCGTCGCGATTGACGAACGTTTCCTCAATCGCCGCCTCGGCTGGATCGTGACAGGCAATTGCGGCAGCAAGACCGGTATGAAGGGCGAGCAAACGCCCGGCCATTGGCGATGCGGGATCGGAAGTGACCACGCCGTGCTCGACATGGATCAGGCGGCTGCCGTCCGACACAATCATGCCCCAGCCGGTACGCCGCAGCCCGGGATCGATGCCGATGATGCGCACCGCCACGGCGCCACCCGCCTCAGGCGCTCAACTTTTCGAGCACCTCCTCGGAGATGTCGAAATTGGCATAGACGTTTTGTATGTCATCATTGTCTTCGAGAGCTTCGATCATACGGATGACCTTCTCGCTGGCCTCGGCATCGATCGGCGCCAGCGTCTGCGCACGCCAGATGATGCGTGCCGATGTCGCCTCGCCAAACCGCTCCTCAAGAATGCTGGCAACATTGTGCAATTCATCGGCCGGGCAATAGAGTTCGTGAGTCTCAGGTCCCGACACACAGTCTTCGGCACCGGCCTTAATTGCGGCATCGAACATGGTCTCTTCGTCGGCGGTATCTGCGGGATATTCAACAAGGCCGCAGCGCGCGAACATGAAAGAGACCGCGCCGGTCTCACCCAGATTGCCGCCATGCTTGGAAAAAATGGAGCGCACTTCGCCGGCTGTGCGGTTGCGGTTGTCTGTCAGCGTCTCGACAATCACCCCGACACCTCCGAGCCCGAAACCTTCATATCGGGCCTCTTCAAAGCCCACGCCATCGGTGTCCTGGCTCTTCTTTACCGCCCGTTCGATATTATCCTTTGGCATATTCTGCGCACGCGCGGCCTGAATGGCGACACGCAAGCGCGGGTTCATTGCCGGATCCGGTAACCCGGTCTTTGCCGCGATAGTGATTTCGCGTGCCAGTTTGGAGAAGATCTTGGCGCGCTTCTTGTCCTGTGCGCCCTTGCGAAACATGATGTTCTTGAACTGTGAATGTCCAGCCATCTCAAACCTATGCTTGGCGCTTTCGGCCTGCGCGAATCGCCAGCCTGCGCGGTCATTTCATGAGGATGCTTATAATAGCGGTTTTAAGTCCAGTGAATCCACGCGAAATTCGAAAGCTCACCCTAGTTGTTTGATCCCAAGGTTTAGTGGTGTGATGCTTTCGTTGGAATGGAAGAAAGCATTATGGGACAGGTTCGTCACGCGAGCGCCACGACCACGCACGCTGTCAGAGCAGCAATACAGCGATCGCAAGATTCGATCGCGGAACTGAGCCGGGAACCGGGTGTCAACCCCGAGACGATTGCCAGGTGGCGGAAACGGCAGACGGTTGAGGATCGCAAGACAGGCCCGAAGGAACCGCGCTCAACCGTTCTCAGTGAAGCCAAGGAGGCGATGATCGTTGCCTTCCGGCGACACAGGTTGCTTCCGCTGGATGACTGCCTCCATGCCCTTCAGCCGTCAATCCCGCGCCTGACACGGTCGGCCCTGCATCGGTGCCTGCAACGGCATGGCATATCGCGTTTGCCTGACGTCGAAGGGGACACACCAAAGCGGCAGCGTTTCAAGAGCTATCCAATCGGGGTCTTCCACATGTACATCGCCGAGGTCCAGACCGCCGAGGGCAGGCTGTAGCTGTTCGTATCCATTGATCGGACCAGAAAATCTGCGGTCACTCAGCTCGTAGACAAGGCCAACCGCAAGACAGCCCGGGAGTTCCTTGAACATCTGCTCGAAGCCGTCCCGTATCACATCCACACGATCCTGACCGATAATAATGGCATCCGGTTCGCCGCGCAGCCACGGAACCGAAACACGATCTATTCCCGTCCCATGCGCTTTGACATGATCTGCCACGCCAACGGGATTGAACACCGGCTGACCAGGCCCAGCCATCCATGGACCAACGGCCAGGTCGAGCGCATGAACCGGACGATCAAAGACGCCACCGTCAAACGCTATCACGACGACAATCATGATCAGCTGCGCACACATCCGGCAGACTTCATGGCAGCCTGCAATTTCGCCCGAGGGCTAAAGACCCTCAACGGCCGGACGCCTTACGAATACATCTGCAAAATCCGGACTTCAGAGCCAGATAAATTCAATGTCAATCCGATCTACAAGATGACGGGACTGAACAACTAGGCATGGCTCCATTCGGAGGATCAGCGGCTTGGCCCGTTACACGAGGGACATACGGAACAGGAAGGTCCAGTGCTTCGCGTAATTTAATGGCTTTTATCCACCCTGGGGGCAATGCCTTTCCCGAAGATTCTTCAAAAAATCCCTTATCCGGATTGTATGATTTTTTTGGGAAGATATAATCTGTTATGGCAAGGTTGTAAGCAAGCGTATCCTTCTCGCTCATCGTGCCGTCGCCAAATGCTTTTTGGGCGTCGAGGTCCGACATCATATCCATGATGCGGCGAGTAGTGATTGAGCCAAAATTGCCCTTGTCAGCATTCAAGCGTACAACCTGATCGGCCCACTCTTGGGTGGTGAACCAGTAATTGTGACGCTCTTCCAGCCAGCCGGACCGCCATTGCTGTGCAATCCAGTTGTTGAAAAAGTTCATGGCGTCCGGATCACCCTTGCGCACGCCAAAGGCTTCGCCTCGTGGGTCGTAGAGGTTTTCAAACGGGACAACCAACACCTCGGGATGGCGTTCCGCCTCGTGGTGCGGGGTCGGTTGCGCGGCCATTGACGCATGAGCGCTGCCGTTCAGAATCTCTTGGATCGAGGCACCATCCTCATCAAACAGTAACAGCGTCGCCTTAGGGAAGTTCTGTGCAATCACAGCAGCGGGTGTAGTTCCGCGACGGGCGGTAAAGGTCACTTCAGGATTGTTGAAATCCTCTAGGGTCATGCCTTCGGTCATTAACTTGTTGGCAAGGATCGCCAGACCAGAATAGGCATAAGGATCGGTGAAATTAATCGTCAGGTTTCGCTGTGCAGTCACCGACATACCGGAGATAATCACATCGAAGTTGCCCGACACCAGCGCCGGGATGATACCATCCCAGGCGGTCGGTACAAATTCGACATCGACCCCCATATCTTCGGACAGTTTACGCCCGATATCCAGTTCAAATCCGATCAAATCGCCATTCTTGTCCCGCATTGACCACGGATCGAACAGCGACAGACCGATCCGGATCACCCCGTCCTGCTTGATGGTTTCAATAACACTTTCGCTGGACAGTTTCTGGATCGCGCTTTGCGCCCAGCTTGAGGTCGCCATGCCAATCATCACGACCGCGCCTAGGGTTACCCCAAGCATTCTGCGGGCAAGCTTCATCTCGGTTCTCCTTGTGGCCCGAAATATTCTTCAAACCAAACTGAATCGCCCCGGGTTTGTCGGAGAGTGGTTGGTTCAAATGTTAGGCTGCTTTTTCAGCGTTGTTCAAGGCTTCATGGAATTTCTCCTCTGCTTCCTGCGGGGTGATATATGCGATTTTGCTGTGTAGGCGTTTTGTGTTGTATCAGTTGACCCGTTTCAGAGTTTTCCACTCGACCTGTCCGACGGATTTCCAGGGCCCTATGAAGTCGATGACCTCGGTTTTGAACAGGCCGACTGCGCTCTCGGCCAGCGCGTTATCATAGCTGTCACCGACGCTGCGGGAGGCGGTCAGGCGATGGTCGCCGACCGGCCTGAAGGAGAAGCCGATCAGGATCGTCACACACGGCCGGTACGTCACCTTCCGGTTGGGGCCGAGGGCGCGGTGTGTCCTGATGACGACGAAATCGGCAATCCCGGTGCGATATACGCCGGCGTCACCGTTCTCGCTGTCCCTCGATCCCCACGACGATGGTCCGGGTTGAAGATGTCCGCGCGTGGAGGCAATATCAACTCTACGATGGCCGTCATCCCGTGAATGTCGGGTAAGCGATGACGTGACGGCCAGCCTTGTCGCCTTGAGAGGTTGGCGTTATTCTCGGCCATGGCAAAAGGCAAGGCGGGAGATCTCAAATGCGCGGTCTGATGATGGAAATGCCACTCCTTCTGTCTGGCATTATCTCCCATGCTGACACGGTCCATGCCTACCAGGAAGTCGTCACCCGAACGGTCGAAGGGCCAATTGTTTGCACGACCTATCGTGAGGTCCATCGCCGCTGCCGGCGATTGGCCAATGCGCTGACATCGCTTGGCCTTGAGGCAGGCGACCGCGTGGGCTCGATTGCCTGGAACACCCAGCGCCACCTTGAGCTTTATTATGGCGTATCCGGATCAAGAGGCGTGATGCACGTCATGAATCCGAGGTTGTCGCCAGAGCAGCTCGTATACATCATCAATCATGCCGAGGACCGGGCGCTCTTTATCGACGTGACATTCGTGCCGCTTGTGGAAGCAATCTCAGCCAATCTCAAATCCGTCGAAACGGTCGCTGTCATGACCGATCGCGAACACATGCCAGATACCAAGCTCGAAAACGCGGTCTGCTATGATGAGCTTATCGGGGCTGAAAGCGATCAGTTCGAATGGCCCATCTTTGACGAAAATGAAGCCGCCGCACTCTGCTACACGTCTGGTACCACGGGTCATCCCAAAGGCGTGCTCTACAGCCACCGCTCTTCGGTTTTGCACGCCATGATGCTGGCCCAGGCCGGTGTTGGCCGGCTGTCCGAGACGCAGACAATGCTGCCGGTGGTGCCGATGTTCCATGTCATGGCCTGGGGGTTTCCCTATGCTTGCCCAATGACCGGGGCCAAGCTGGTGATGGCAGGCCCAGCGCTCGACGGCGACAGCCTGTTCTCGCTAATGGATCAGGAAAAGGTGACGACTTCCGCCGGCGTTCCGACCATCTGGACGATGCTCCTCGACTCAATGAAGAAGGCTGGTCGGGCGCCAGATGGTTTCGAAAGAACATTCATAGGAGGTGCTGCCGTTCCGGTATCGATGATCGATGATTTCGATCAATTTGGTGTCGAAGTCTGCCAAGGCTGGGGCATGACGGAGACCAGCCCGGTCGGCTCGGTTTCGACACTAAAACCTCAGATGGGTCAATGGTCGCGCGAGCGCCGCTTCGCGCAGCAAGCAAAACAGGGTCGGCAGGTCTATGGCGTAGAACTTGAGATTGTCGACGATCAAGGTAAGCCGCTTGCCCATGACGGTAGTGCATATGGCTCGCTGCGCGCGCGAGGCCCGTGGATCTGCTCGGAATATTACCGGGCTGAATTTGACGCGGAGAATATTGGCGCGCCCCACGATGATGGCTGGCTCGACACAGGTGATATCGCCACCATCGACGAGGACGGCTATGTCCAGATCACTGATCGAAAAAAGGATCTCATCAAGTCGGGCGGTGAGTGGATCAGTTCAATTGAGATTGAGAATTTGGCGGTTGGGCATCCTGAAATCGCTCAAGCAGCTGCAATTGCGATCACTGATGAGAAGTGGGGCGAACGTCCGCTGCTTGTGGCTGTTCCGATCGAAGGATGTGATCCAGACAAGAAAGCCATCCTCAAGTACCTAGCGACCAGGCTTTCCAAATGGAAGCTTCCCGATGACGTCGTATTCGTCGATGCCCTTCCACTGGGCGCCACCGGGAAGGTCTTGAAGACTAGGCTGCGTGAGCAGTCTGGCAGGTGGCACCGCTTCTTGGAATGAGGATTGATTTTAGCGAACCCAAGAAGTCAAACAGTGCCCAGAGACCAAACCACATTGAAGCTTGAAAAAACCGGTGCAGGAGGTAGCAATAGGACGACTTCTGAGACTCCGGCACACCACGTGCCCGTCGGATCGAGACCTGAAACACACCCTGCAGATTCGCACTCGTTGATGACGGACACCCACTCCTGTTGTCAATCGAATCAAGGGCGAACGGTGGCGGCCCTACGGCTGGCTAGAGATTAAACTGCCAACGAAATGTCGTCGTTCAAGGTGGGATCGAAAGCCCTTCGCCGCCAGCTGAGGGTGCACAAGGGGCGGTCCCAGAGTTGATCGGTGATCAGTCGCCGCCTCTCGACTTCAAATGAGGAGGGCAAGATGGATATTGTCCTGTACTACGCACCGATCGCCTGCTCGATCGTTCCCTATGTGACACTAACTGAGGCTGGCGCGGAGTTCGCGGTCAGACCCATTAGTCTTGGCCGAAGGCAGCAAACGTCGGCCGAATATCTCCAGATCAACCCTAAACATAAGGTTCCCGTCCTCGTCATCAATGGCAAACCGCTCACGGAAAATGTGGCAATTCAACTCTGGATCGCCCGAAATTTCCCTGACGCGAAGCTTCTACCAACCGATCCTTGGGACGAACTTGATGCCGTGTCGCTGCACGGATGGTGCTCCTCCGGCATACACCCCTATCTGAGCCGCCTGAATTCGCCGCCGAAATGCTGCGACTTGCCGGGAGAGGAGGAGCGCATTCGACGCTTGGCGAAAGCGGAGCTGTGACAGGTATTCCTCATCGCCGACGACAGGCTGGCGGGGCGCGAATTCTTCTTCGATCACTTTACAACGGTGGAAGCTCATTTCTTCTGGTGCCTTCGCCGCACGATGTCGCTCGAGGTCGACCTCGCTCCACCGGAATGCGCCTCCAGATCAACGCCCATCGGAGGCCATCGTCGCCGCTGCCTGCAAGAACAAGTGCAACCTGATCGTTATGGGGTCACACGGACGACGCGGCATTGATCGTATGCTTTTGGGCAGCCAGGCAAGAGAGGTTCTTACAAGCAGCACCGTGCCGGTGCTGGTCGTGAAATAACACCCCCGTCGTCGGCACGAGGGGGCCGGCAAGTATCCCCTTCAGCCTGATCGCTCCCATCCTGATGGCGGGCTGCAGGATATTTTTGCCTGATAGTGCGCGTGCGGTGTTGATGGAAATGCCACAAGCACCGGATGGCGATTGAGAAGGTGCCATGGACCCGCAAGTCAAAGCCCTGACGGAGATGATCAATGAGCTGGAAGGCAACCTGGAGGCCGAGTTCGCCAAGCAGCGGGCCAAGCTGAATTTCGGTCTTGAACGGGGAAAGGTGGTGTTCGAGCAGGAAATCCTGCGCCGCCACCGTGAGTTGCGCATCGGGCTGGTGCGCTACGTTCTGGGTGCACGGCCTTTGGTGGTTCTCACCTCCCGGTGATCATCCCGCTCGCGCTGCTCGATCTGTTCGCCGGTCTTTATCAGGCGGTGTGTTTTCCGGTTTACGGAATTGAGAAGGTGTGGCGATCAGCCCATCTGGTTTTCGACCGTCACCAGCTTGCTTATCTCAATGCCCCGCAAAAGCTGAACTGCGCCTATTGCTCCTATGCGACCGGTCTTATCGGTTATATGCGTGAGATCGTCGCGCGCACCGAGCGGCATTGGTGCCTAATCAAGCATGCGCGCCGGGTGATTGGCGCACATGCGAACTATGCCGCTTATGTCGACTATGGCGACGGCGAAGCCTTCCGCCAAAGGATCGACGAGATGCGCGTGGCCAGGCTCAACCGAACACCCCCGGCCATTGATTGAGACAAAGCATGCCGCAGCGCAAGCTGGACTGTCGGCAGGAGATGCGCCGCAGATTCCATCGGCGAGTGCAAATAGCCACCCTCGCAGGTTTTCGAGTTAGCGGCCGGCGGAGCGTCTTCACGTCCGCAGCGGCGCTGCTGCGTCAACGGTTTGCCAATATCCTTGGCGCATATTGTGCGCCCGCCCGCCTTGGCCGGGAATCCGGGTGGAACATGGGGTCATGGTGCGCAAGTTCGGGCGAGAAAAGCGCAAAGCGGTCAGAGTGGACGTGCGCAAGCCTGCACGTGTGTTCGCTCAATACCCCAACGCCGATATGAATCAGGTCCTGAAGTACTATTCAGTGTCGGGTTCAAGTGGAACCTTGAGCATCGATTGTGTCGTCACAAATCTGTCGGCAACTGGCGCGCGGCTCGAATTCGAGAGCGAGCCACATTTGCCAGAGACGATTTTGCTACATCTCAATGCGGGCAAGACAGAGCTGCCCGCGCGCGTCGTGTGGACAGGGGGTGAGGCCTGGGTCGGTGTTCAGTTTCACCAACCTCAACAGTGGCCAGAGACGACAAAAACCCGATAGCCAGCGCAACCAGGCTGCCGGCAAACGGCTGCGGACAGCCCGGCTGTTACTATGACGGCGTCGTCGGTGGTCCGGTGCCTGTCGTAGCCGTTTGTTGTCGTCACGGAAGTTGCGGCATGAGCTGGCGTTATCACCACTTCCACAATCGGCTTGGTCCATTTTTCCGGAAGTGATGCCACTGAAACGCCAAAGCCCACTGCAGCAACAGCCTTTAGCAAATTGCGCCGCGTCTGCACCCTATCTTGTGGATGATCACTGTCGGCCAGAACTACTCCTACACACGCTGAAACCGGTTCCTTGATACCATGTACCCGGACAAATACTTATTAGCGCACAGTTGTGGCTGGAATTGGTCGGGGAGCGCTTAACACGCCGATAGGCCCCCCAGAAGCCGGCATTGCTGAACCGGGCGCCGCGTCTGGCAAAGGACGCTGCTTGCTCATATGAGGTGACACATTGCATAGCGTTCAATCTTCGGCTGCCCGTTTACCGGCACCGGCGCATGATGGCTATCGGCTTTCCCTGGAGCCCGACCCACGGCGCATCCGTGCGATGACGTTCGCATGGACCTTTTGGCAAAAGCGACCGGCACACCCACTGCCCATTCAAGGACGATGCGTCCTATTGGGCGGTGCGCATCGGCGATCAATCAGCGGCGAATGCAGCTTGGAGCTATGAGACGCCGTATGACGAGGCATCGGGCGTAGAGGGCTATATCGCCTTCGATTGGCAGACCATGCACAAGTGGTATGCCGGCGATGATGAGATTGCCGAACAACAGCCGGACGATGCGGCCGCCAAGGAAAATCCGCTTGTAAACTGGCTGGTTAACGATGCCTGGGCACCGAATTCCTCCCGGGAACTGGTGGCGCAATTTTCGGACGCCATGATTGCGGCGGGAATTCCGCTAACGCGGCTTCGGTTGCTGGTGCGCACGCGCAATCCGTTGCTGTTTGCGTTGGTCTATATGTGGCAACGCGACGGCGATGAGGTCACGGTTTTTGAGATCTCACACGAAAACCTGCAAAGCGATCAATACCTCAACAGCCCCTATGCGCTGGTGATCAATGGCGAAGGCAGTGTGCGCCGGCGGCTGGAAGGTCCTGATGCCAAGCTGGATTTCCGGTTCTGGAAGATCTCGTTGCCCAAGGCGCCACCGACTATGTGCCATGCCACTTCGCTTCTCGGACGGGCAACTCAACATTCTGACCTTGGTGTCGGATCAGCCCGGTGGTTTTCCACCGAACAGCTCGGCCAGATTTATGAAATTCTGCCGACCATGAGCCGTCTTCTGGAACCACACGCCCTGCGGTTGTCCTCTTCCACCTTGCTGCGCACCTATCTGGGTTCGAACGCCGGTCAAAGGGTGATGCACGGGCTGGTCAAGCGCGGTGACGACGAGGATATGCACGCGGCGATCTGGATCACCGACTTGCGCGATTCAACCTCGCTTGCCGCCTCGATGTCGCGAGAAGACTACATGTCGCTGCTCAACCGCTATTTCGACAATGTCGCCGGGGCGGTGATCGACCATGGCGGCGAGGTTCTGAAATTCATCGGCGATTCGGTGCTGGCGATCTTCGCCATCGAAGACCCGGATGGGACCGCGCCGGACGCCTGCGTCCGTGCATTGGCAGCTGCAGTGGAAGCATCAAGACAGCTCGAGGAAGTCAACAAGGCGCGTGGTTGCTGGATTTCGCCATCGGCCTGCATCGCGGCGATCTCACTTATGGAAATATCTGTACCATCAAGCATCTGGACTTCACCGTTATCGGCTCTGTGGTCAATGAGACGGCGCGCATCGAAAGCCTATCAAAAAACGCTCAATCAGCGCATTCTTATTTCGTCCACCTTCGCCCAGAGCGTGCCTGACCCGATGGTTTCCCTGGGTCAACACACCCTGCGAGGGGACAAGGAGACATGTGAGATTTTCGGCCTGCTGCAGACCTAGCCCGTGCGGGGAATGGATGGTGGAACATCGGCGGCATGCGGTGGGATCGGGGGTGTGGATTGGGCTTGAGGCGGTGCGGCAAATACTTATATCACCCCGGATCAAGTCCGGGGTGACATTTTGAGTTTCCCTGTCGGGCGTTCCGTCCTCCGCGCCTCTTGTTTGCTTCCCTGTCGCGGCCGTGCCGCTCCTCGCCTCTTGGTGTGCTCCACGCCTCTTGTTTGGCGAACTTATCCCCACCTCCAGAACCTCGCTTACAATGCTCCCACCTTCCCCGTCTTAGGGGGCGTGATCCAGTACCGATGACGGTCTCATGTGGGGAGGGGCGGCACGTCCGGCAGCGGTGTATCGGCACTACCGCCCGGCGGGTTGTCCGGGCCGCCCGTCCCGTATCACGGCGGGTCTGCTGCTTGAGTGCGGCTTAAGGTGCCCGGGCCGGTCCTGAACTCTCTTCGCTTCTGGCGCGGACAGGGATGGATGGTCAGCGCGGGGTGAAAATCCTCGGCGCCCGGGTTTGTTTGCCGAAGCTGCGGTCCGGACAATGGCCAAAAATCGCCGTGGCGGGCGCTGTGCCGAGCCCCGTGTCTGACTACCCCTGTGGTGCAAGGCAAAGCGCCTGCGCCCCTGACTGCTGATCGACCCGGGCTCAAACGAGTTGCGGGAGGATTTGGCGTGGGTGGGAATCAAACAAGAGGCGCGGAGGAGCGCAGCTCCGACAGGGAAGCAAAAGAGTGGGGGATTTGGGCTGTGCAAATTTCCCGCCGTCATCGTCCGCCCCCGACCGGACGATCCAGTACCCCCGGTGGGAGTGAGAAGACGCAAGGATCAGTGGTTACTGGATGCCCCGATCAAGTCGGGGCATGACGAGGCAAGTGTCTGTTGCAGCCCGCTCGCTGGCTCGTGGGTGTTCACCCCAAGCAAAGGTCCACCGGTGTAGCGTGACACCCGGTTTGAGCTTTTTTTGACACCGGTTTTGATCACAGCGCAGGTCATCTTCAGCGGCCGTTTTTATCATATCGGCGGTGGCCAGGTATTGGTTTTGTCGCTTCCGATCGTCTTTCTCTCGAACACCTTTCAACATCCATTTGAAGGCCCTCATTTCTTCGGCGTCTCCGGCGCTTCGACCTCGATTGTGGTTATGAATCCCGCCGAGCGTCCAAATGAGTGTGCGACGGCCCGTGCGCGCCACATGCCATTCTCCGCGGGTCCGAAGCCGCTGGCGATCACATCGGCTTCCGCGGTTGCATCGACACGGCCATATTGGGTGAAGTGTCCTTCCGCGCGTGCCCGGTTCAGCCTGGTCGCCTCGGCCTTCGCGCCCTGCCTGGCGTCTTCCCTGTTCTTGAAATGAGACTTGATGGTGCGGATAGGCCCCTTGCCGCCGGTGTCGACCGTTTCGAACCTGGTCTTTCCCTCCTTCGGATCATGCCACTTGGCGACCACCTTGCCGTAGCGCGGACGCGGCTTGCCAGAGATGCTCCAGTCCCGGCATTCCGGCCGCGTGATCAGAACCGGCGCAAGAGAGCCGCCGGAGCTCTTTTTCCGGCTACCGCGCGACACAAACAGGAACCTGCCGCCACCGGCTTTGAAAATGGCGTTGTGGCGGTCTGCAAGGCGGGTGGCGAAGTCCAGGGGCGATTGGTCGCGCCGGGCTTCGTATTCGATTTCGATGCCTGACAGTTCGCCGTCGACCTCGATCTGCGCACCATGCTCGCCGAATACCTTTTGCAGCATCGAGCCAAGCGTAGTGTCATCGAAATGTTCGGTCTTCTTCTGCTTGAGCTCTTCGCGGATATCCGCAGCGTGGGCGGTGACGGTCAGCAACAACCCGTCCGGTCCGCCGGCAGACGTGTAGCCGTCGACCACGAATTTGCCCATCGAGGTGAGCGCGCCGCCGGCATAGCCGAACAGGGGTTCCAGAATGGCGCCTTCGTTCGGCAGGGCGATGGCATAACCGCGCCAGTCGAAAGTGCATTCGAGCGTATCGCTTTCCTGTCCGCTTTCGTCCCTGATTCCGCACGAAATGAGCCTGGAATAGAAAATGCCGTTGACCGGCGAACCGCCTGCCAGCACCCTGATGACCGGACGCATGGATCAGCCCCATAGCCGGTTCGGGCCGATCGGTGTTTCCGTCTCGGCATCCGGCATGACAATTTCGGTCCCGACCGGCACGTTGTGACTCACTTCCGCCAGGCCCGGATTGAGATCGAAGATTTGCTCGACATAGCCGGAGAGCCGGGCGGCGCGGTCCGGGTCGTCGGGATAGAGCTTCTGGCGAAACCTCCAGGCGATTTCCTCGATGCCCATTTCGGTGCCGGTGACCTTGACCGTCGCCATCAGAACAGCCCTCCAAATGCACCGCCCCCATAGGGGGAGACGGTGACCGGGAATTCCAACTGCTTTCCCGCGCCGCTCCGGTCGATGTGAAATTGCGTGTCGGAAACCGTCTCAATGATGACCAGGCCGAAGACACGCCCCGGTGTCGCGCCCGAAAACCCGACCATCATCACAGGCGATCCGCGCGATTGTGTCGCGCGGATCGCCTCATATTCACCGCGCCCGCCGAATTCGTCGGGAAACAGCAGCCCGTTGACGGTCTGGCTGTCAGGTCCGAGGCCGGTGAACTGCCGCGCCGCATGGCCGCCGAACCGCTTGATCGCCGGCCATACGGCCTGGCTCTCGCGTTCGAGCTTCTGATAGTTAAGACCTACGATCTCGCAGATATGCGGTCCGAGCGCCAGTAAAGCCATTATTCATCCACTCCGTCATGCAGAGCCGCAGCCTTGTTGCCGCCGCCCCGGCCGGCAGAAGCCGACACCCGCACATCGACCGATGCCTTCCTGATCTGCGCCGCCGCCGCCCGGCCGATTGCCGTTCCCACAGTCGTTGCGGAGGCGCGCAGTTTCTGTTCCGCCGTATTGCCAAGCTCATTTCCGGCGTCCGATGCCGACGATCTGAGCTTGTTTCCGGCCCGCTCCGCTCCAGCCTCGAGTGCATCGCCGACACGATCGGCATCGGATACGAAATCGGTGAACGCCTCGCCGATCTCGCGCACCGCTTTTTCTTCACCGATCGGTCGCGGCGTCGGCAATGCCGCGCGCTCCCGGAAGGCGGTAAGGGCCGTTCCGAGTTCGCGACCGGCTGCGCTGAGCGACACGGACTGAACAGCCTGCGTCACTCGATCAAACCATTGCGGGTTCGGTTCGGTCAGTCCGGACCCGTCCGATTTCGGCGCAACGGGCTCTGGCGCGGTTGTCTCGGACGGTGCCGGTTGTTCCGGCTCATCGACAAAGCCGGCCTTCCATCGCGGGTTCGGTTCGGTCGGTCCGGACCTGTCCGATTTCGGCGCAGCGGGCTCTGGCGCAGGTGTCTCGGACGGTGCCGATTGTTTCGGCTCATCGACAAAGCCGGCCTTTTCGGCGAGCCATTTCATCCAGCTCGGCGGCTCCGGCCAATCGATATCGAATGAGATCAGCTCGCCAAGGGCATCAAACCTTGTACTGAACCAGTCTGTCAGGTCAGACCAGGCTGCTTCCAGGCCGGCGATAATGTGTTCGACGATCAAAGCGCCAAGAGTGACCAGATTTGCGATTGCTGACCGGATCGCGTTCCCGAGCCCCTTGCCGATGCGCCGGCCGGCCGCTTCGACCTCGCCCTTCTCGGCATCGCCGAGCTGCTCCTGCGTGAACAGATCGGAAAAGAAATTGACAACGGCGTCCCTGACCCTGGCAAGCTGGGCATCAACGCTGGAGAAGTCGAACAAGCGGTCGAATGCGGCCATCGCCGCCTCGGCGTCTGCTCCGGTTATCTCGGCGATCTCGCCCACCCAGCCACGAACATCCGAGACAAGGCTTTCCCACTTGCCTGAAATCCATTCGATATCGGGTGCAAAAGCATCGTAAAGGCCGTCTCCAAAACCCTTCATGAACGCTTTGAAACGCTCCCAGTATTTCCAGAGCAGGAAGACAGCCGCTGCGATCAGGACGATGGTGAGAACGACCGGCCATCCGGCAGCTGCGATCGCCGACAAGGCCGCAACGGCAGCGGTGCGCAGACCGGTAAACAGCGTCGCCAGAGCCGTTCCCTTGCCGAAGGTCGCAAGCATGTGCAATCCCGCCAGTGCGCCCTTGATCCGCCCGGGTGCGATCGATGCCAGAAACCAGCCGGCAGAACGGGCCAGACGACCGAATATCCGGCCGGCGCCGGCAAGCATCCTGATTGGCCCGGCCAATAGCGCCACATTGCGACCGGCGCGGCCAAAGCGCATGAACAGGCCAAGAAACCTGAACAGTCGCAGGCCGAACGCTGCCCAGAGGAAACCGGCCACGCGCGATGCAATGCCGAAGGCCAGCATTGCGGCTGCGCTCTGCACGAGCACGCTTGCCGGTTCCGGGTTGGCCTGTGCCCAGGCGGCAACAACTCACACTGCTGATCGGCAAGCACTTCGGCAATATTCGGATGCCGGTTGAAAAATATCTGCCCAAACCGGTCATCGATCCGCTCACGATCCGCATGAGCGAACTTATGGAGCAGCGCGGCAAGACCAAAGGCAAAGAGCCGGGTGAAGATGGCGATGTGTTATGACCACGATCGTCGAACGCATCGGCACGCTTTCAGTCGGCCGGGTTGATGCCGTCACCGCCGAAGAGTTGTGCATCGCGCTTTTCAATGAAACTCCACAGGCGACCGCGTTGAATACCGGCACGCCTACCGGTTTTCCGCGCGTCAATGCCTATGTACTGATACCGAACGAGATCGGCGCGGTCGTTGCGGTAATCAAGGAAATCTGCATCGTTCGTGCTAAACCGGCTCCCGGAAAGCACGACGATGCCCTTGTGGACCTTCCATATCCTGCCCGGACTATTTTGGCCATTCCGTTCGGCACACTGCTGCTTGAGGGAAATGACGGCGACGGCCAGCCACGCTATGCACTGGAACGCGGCATCCCGGTGCTGCCTTCGGTTGGCGATCCGGTTCTCCTTCCAACGGCAATGCAACTTCGTTCCATCGTCGAAGCCAAAACCGACGACCGCTTGATCCGGATTGGCTCTGCTCCCTTTGCCGACAACGCTCGTGTATGGGTACACCCGGACAAGCTGTTTGGCCGGCATCTTGCCGTCCTTGGCAACACCGGCAGCGGGAAGTCCTGCTCCGTTGCCGGTGTTGTTCGCTGGTCGCTTGAAAGTGCGGCGGAGGCCTCGAAAGCGGCGACGCAGAAAGGTGAAAAAGCCCAGCCGACCAATGCCAGGTTCATCATTCTAGACCCCAACGGCGAGTATTCACAGGCCTTTGAGGATGGCGCATTGCCGGTCAGGCGCTTTTCGGTTGGCGGTAGTGACGGCGCGATTCCACTCACAGTGCCGGGCTGGCTTTGGAATGGACAGGAGTGGGCGGCTTTCACGTCCGCGCAACCCGGAGTTCAGCGCCCCGTATTGCTCGGAGCACTGCGGCGGTTGCGCAATGCAGGTTCGACCGCCTTGACGAAAAAAGCACAGGCGATCAGGCGCTATATCAATCATGTCCGGCGGATTGAGCAGAACTATGCGGACCTGCCTCAAAGCGTTACCGGCTTTCCGCAAAACAAAGACTTCGGGTCACTGCTAGAGAGCCTGATTGAAATGAGTAAATGCGACGAGAAAGAGCTTGCCACCTGCGGCAATGAGACAGCCGATCTCGTGACCGCGATTGCGGCAATACGCGATCCGATCGAGCAGGTGCGTACCAAGCGCCATTGGGTCAAGGGGACCGGATACAACGATTTCCAGTCTGGATGACCTTCAAGCTGTTCTAAAGGCACTCCGCACGATCACCGAAGCCTTTCCAATCGCTGCAACTCACGGCGAGATCAGCGAAGATGCACCGGTGCGGTTTGATGTCGTGGCACTTCCTGACTGTATCCGTAATGTTGCTATGGAAACGGGCGGGCGGGCGGTTAATAACGTCGAACCGCTTATCAACCGCGTCTAGGTCATGCTTGGTGATGCCGGGCTCCGTCCGGTCATCGATACCGAAGGTGCAGCTTCGTTCAGCGAGTGGCTTGCAGGCCTGCTTGGTCCCGGTGAAGGCGCTCCCGAACCGCTTGCTATTCTTGATCTCTCACTCGTGCCATCGGATGTTGTACATATTGCCGTTGCCGTGATTTCGCGACTGATATTCGAGGCACTGCAACGCTATATCAAGGAAACAAACGAAGCCCTTCCGACTGTGCTCGTGCTGGAGGAAGCGCACAGCTTCGTGCGCAAGAATGCCGATATTGGTGCGAGCGAACAGGCCGCTGATCTATGCCGCCAGACCTTTGAGCGAATAGCAAGGGAAGGGCGGAAATTCGGTCTTGGGCTGGTTCTGGCATCGCAACGCCCGTCCGAACTCTCGCCGACAGTCTTGGCGCAGTGTAACTCGTTCCTGCTCCACCGCATCGTCAACGACGTCGATCAGAATCTTGTCCGCCGTCTTGTTCCCGACGCTTTGGGCGGGCTTCTCGACGAGCTTCCCATGATTCCTTCGCAGCAGGAAATCCCTCTCGGCCGGGCAGCCACCATACCCGTTCCCGTTCGCATCCGCGACCTGCAAAAGCCGCAGCGCCCGCGTTCGGATGATCCGAGTTTCTGGCACACATGGCTTGGCTGCAAAGGCGCTCCGCCAAACTGGACGCAAGTGGTCAAGACATGGGAAAAACCAGACGAAGAGGTCCACCAAGCGCAGACCACGGAAAGTATCGCAGGTGACGATATCGACCCAGAACCGAACGAGGCATAGTTATCGAGAACGCGCAATTTGACTCTGCTCTTCCGACAAATCCGGCGAAACGAAAAGAGGCAGGGTGATCGGTCAACTGAGAACATCAGACTTCATTTGCGTGGTCTACCTCAAAATCGGTATTTCATCCGCGGCTTTGCTTTATCTGTATGTGTTCGTTTGTTTTTTCCGGTTGTCTTCCGAGGTCAACCAAAATGGTCCACCTCAAATTGGATTTTCCCGCAATATCACAACGCCGGTTCCGACGTTTTCACGACCGCCTTCAAATCCTCAAAGTCCTGGATTTCCGGCATTTTCGGGCCGCAATCAAAAACCCTTCACAGCCGGTTTGAAGGGTCGTTGAAGGTCGTTGCCGATTTTGCCTTCAACACCGATTTTTCCGTCAAATTCTCAAACCAGATGTCAAACTACAGCCGACCATCTGATGGTGGCCGAGCCCGCAGAATTCGTTGCACACGAGGGTCTGATCGCTACCAGCCTGGTTTGCCGACGCCCCGAAATTGTTGGCACAATTCGGTTCCCGGGGGCTTTCGGCGCAGGTGCGAAGCGTGTAATGGCTCATCGCCGCGGCGGTGCGCGCCGTAAATTGTGCTCCAAGTTATGGGTCAATTGATCTTGCGATGACCGAAGGACCGATCTTCCGCTACCGGGCGTTGGTCAGGAGCGGTGCGCTCAATGCGGATCCGGCGCAGATTGCGGCGGCCGAAGCGCTGCATGTTCTCCATACCCGGTTGGTCTACTACACGCCCGGCCGGCACAAGGGCGGCTTCAAGGGATTTCTCAGGATCAGCACGCCTGATCCGGCGCCGTGCGGGCTTTACATTTTCGGCGATGTCGGGCGCGGCAAGTCGATGCTGATGGATCTGTTTTTCGAAACAGCACCGGTGGCGCTGAAACGGCGGGTTCATTTTCTTGGCTTTATGGCCGAAACCCAGGATGCCATTCATGGCTGGCGTCAGAAACTGAAGGCCGGCACCGCCAAGGGCGATGACCCGATTGTGCCGATGGCCGATGCGATCGCCGATGCCGCGGTGCTGATCTGCTTTGATGAATTCCAAGTCACCGATATTGCCGATGCAATGATTCTGGGCCGGTTGTTCGAGCGGCTGTTTGATCTTGGCGTTGTTGTTGTTGCGACATCGAACACCGCTCCTGACGATCTTTATGCCGGAGGGCTCAACAGAAATCTGTTCCTGCCTTTCATCTCGCTGATCAAGCAGCGGATGGATGTCCTGCATCTCGAATCGCCCCATGATTACAGGCTCGACCGGTTGCGCACCGAGCCAGTTTACCATGCACCCGATGACGACGCGGCGGCGAAGGCGCTTGATGCTGCATGGCGGGAGGCAACGGCGGGGCTTGCCGAGCAGGCAACATCGATTGAGCTGAAGGGCCGTGAGATCGCGGTGCCGCGCGCAGTCGGACGCGCCGCGCGCTTTACTTTTTCACAATTGTGCGAAGCGCCGCTGGGCCCCCGGGACTTTCTCGCCATCGCCGAGCGTTTCGACCGCATCTTTATCTCCGGCGTGCCGGTGCTTGATGCGCTGCAACGCAATGCATCGCGCCGTTTCATCAATCTGATCGACACGCTATACGATGCTCACGCATTTGTGTTCATCACCGCTGCGGGTGAACCTGGAGAAATCGTGGCGGCGGGTGATGAAGCGCCAACCTATCAGCGTACCGCATCAAGACTGGAGGAGATGCGCTCGGCCGACTATCTGGAGACCATCGCCGGGGGATAGCGGAGCACCAATCGCCGGGTGGTTGGCGCCGGGTTCGGTCTGGGTGCTCGCGCTTGCGATCAAAGGGCAATCACGTTACTCACGGAGCGCGGCATTGATGTGCTGCGGGCATCAAGTGAACAGGAGGGGAATCCATGGCACGCGACAGAATTGCGTTGATCGGGGCGGGGCAGATCGGCGGCACTCTGGCGCTGCTTGCGGGTCTCAAGGAACTGGGCGATGTGGTGCTGTTCGATATTGTCGACGGCGTTCCGCAGGGCAAGGCGCTCGATATTGCCCAGGCAAGTTCGGTTGAAGGTTTCGATGCGTCGCTGTCGGGCACGTCGCGTTATTCGGCAATTCGCGGCGCGGATGTGGTGATTGTCACCGCCGGCGTGCCGCGCAAGCCCGGCATGAGCCGTGGTGATCTGCTTGAAATCAATCTCAAGGTGATGGGTCAGGTTGGCGCCGGCATCAAGAAATACGCGCCCAAGGCGTTCGTCATCTGCATCACAAATCCTCTGGATGCCATGGTCTGGGCCCTGCAAAAAGCCTGTGGGCTCGACACCAGCATGGTGTGCGGCATGGCCGGTGTGCTCGATTCGTCGCGCTTCCGGTATTTCCTCGCCGATGAGATGAATGTGTCGGTGCAGGACGTGTCAGCATTCGTGCTGGGCGGGCATGGCGATACCATGGTGCCGCTGCCGCGCTATTCGACGGTTGCGGGCGTGCCGCTTCCGGATCTGATCAAGATGGGTTGGCTGGAGAAATCGCGGCTTGATGAGATTGTCCAGCGCACCCGCGATGGCGGAGCTGAACTGGTGTCGCTGCTGAAGACCGGATCGGCATTCTATGCCCCCGCAAGCTCGGCGATCTCAATGGCGAAATCCTATTTGCGGGACGAGAAACGGGTGCTTCCGGCGGCTGCCTATCTTGCCGGTGAGTACGGCGTGCGCGGGCTTTATGTCGGCGTGCCGGTGGTGATCGGCGCCAAGGGCGTGGAGCGGATTGTTGAAATCGAGCTTAACCGCTCGGAAAAGACGCAGTTCAACAAGTCGGTCGAATCGGTGCGCGGTCTGGTTGATGCGTGCAAGGAAATTGCACCACAGATGCTGACAGGTGCGGATTGAGGTACGCACTCGTTGCACCTTGGCGTGGGGATGTGGTTGCGGCCGATCTTGTCAATGTATAAGGCTGGCGATGCGACAGGCCATGCGGTGGCGGCCAATCGCGGGGGCACTCCATGAATATTCATGAGTATCAGGCCAAGGCGCTGCTCGGCGCTTATGGCGCGCCGATACTGAAAGGCGAGGTGGCTTTCAGTATCGATGAAGCGGTGGGGGCGGCGGAGCGCCTTGGCGGGCCGGTGTGGGTGGTCAAGGCGCAGATCCATGCTGGCGGACGCGGCAAGGGCGGCGGTGTCAAAGTCGTCAAATCGATGGATGAGATACGCGCGGAGGCTGAGCGCATACTCGGTATGACGCTGGTGACCCATCAGACGGGACCGGCAGGCCGGGTGGTCAAGCGGCTGTTCATTGAGGATGGCTGCGCGATAGAACGCGAGCTTTATCTGTCCTGCCTAGTCGATCGCGGATCTTCGCGCGTTGCGTTTATCGCGTCCACCGAGGGCGGCATGGATATCGAGGAAGTCGCCCACAACACGCCTGAAAAGATTCTGACTTTGTCAATTGATCCGGCGAGCGGTCTGATGCCGCATCATGGGCGGCGGATCGCTTTTGCGCTCGGGCTTGAAGGCGATCAGATCAAGCAGTGCACGCGGCTGATCGATTTGCTGTACCGGGCATTTGTGGAGAGCGATTCCGGCTTGCTTGAGATCAATCCGATGGTGGTGACCACCGACGGCGATCTCGTCTGCCTCGATGCCAAGATGAACTTCGATTCCAACGCTCTGTATCGGCAGAAGGAAATCCTTGAGTTGCGCGATCTGGAGGAGGAAGATCCGGCCGAAATCGAAGCCTCGAAGTTCGATCTTAACTATGTCAAGCTCGATGGTGAGATTGGCTGCATGGTCAACGGCGCCGGCCTTGCCATGGCAACAATGGACATCATCAAGCTTTATGGCTCGGCACCAGCCAATTTTCTCGATGTTGGCGGCGGCGCCGACAAGGACCAAGTGATGAATGCGTTCCGGATCATTCTTTCCGATCCGAACGTCAAGGGCATCTTGGTCAATATCTTCGGCGGCATCATGCGTTGCGACATTATCGCCGAGGGCATAATTGCCGCAGCCGAGGAACTCCACATTCACGTGCCCTTGGTGGTGCGGCTTGAGGGCACCAATGTTGAGCTTGGCAAGAAGATGCTGTCCGATTCGGATCTGGCCATTACGCCTGCAAACGATCTGGGCGATGCCGCCGAAAAAGTTGTTGCGGCGGTAAAGAAGGGCCTGATGTATGTCCGTTCTCGTTGACGATACCACAAAGATCATTTGCCAGGGTTTTACCGGCAGCCAGGGGACCTTCCATTCCGAGCAGGCTATCGCCTATGGCACACGCATGGTGGGCGGGGTGACGCCCGGCAAGGGGCATAGCGAGCATCTGGGCCT